>CAWELM010000017.1:0-603138 GCA_963809815.1 uncultured Actinomycetota bacterium | reverse complement strand
CACCCCGAACTGCAGGAACGTGCCAGCCGGCGCGACGCGGCCGAGGCCGTCTTGGATGGCTTTGTCGTTGCCGGTGGCATCGACGACCAGCTCCCATCCGTACGGTTGCTCCAGGACGTCGGCGGAGGTCGCCGCGTTCGAGCAGCCCAGCTGCCTGGCCACCGTCAGCCGGTCGGGGTTGACGTCCACCATGTCGACGCTCACGGCGCCAACGCGTTTGGCCAGCTCGAGCATCATCAGGCCCATGGTGCCGGCGCCATATATCAGCACATGCGACCCGAGTTGGCTGCGCAGCACGTCGTAGCCGCGCACCGCGCAGGACAGCGGCTCGATCAAGGTCGCATCGGCCGTTTCGATGTGATCGGGCAGCCGCGCACAATTGGCCGCCGGCACGGCCACGTACTGTGCCGCCCCGCCGGGCTCGGTCACTCCAATCGCTCCCCAGCGCAGGCAGAGGTTGTTGTGGCCGATGCGGCAGTAGTGGCACTTGTTGCAATACAGGGACGGGTCGACGGCCACCCGGTCACCCTCACGCACATCCAGCGCGTCCGGGCCTAACGCGACGATCCGACCGGCGAACTCATGCCCAGGAATCACCGGTAGGGACGGCGCGAACTCGCCGTCGAGGATGTGCAGGTCGGTGCCGCAGAGTCCGCAGGCCGCGACCTCGACTATCACCTCGCCCGAGCCGGGCGTGGGGTCGTCGACGGTCTCGACGGAGACGTTGCCGGCGGACTTGATGATGGCAGCTCTCACTTCACTGCTCCGAGGGACAGACCTTGCACTAGCTTGTCTTGCGCGGCGAAGCCGGCCACCACCACGGGTATGGACACCACGACGGCGGCCGCGCACACCTTGGCCAGGAACAGGCCCTGGCTGGTGACGAAGCTGGTCAGGAACACCGGTGCCGTTTGTGCCTGCACCCCGGTTAGCACCAGGGCGAACAACAGCTCGTTCCAGCTGAAGATGAAGCAGATGAGCGCGGTGGCCGCGATGCCCGGCACCGCGATCGGCGCGACGATTTTGCGCATCGTGTAGAGGACGCCGGCACCGTCGATAGCTGCCGCCTCGATGATCGCGATCGGTACCTCCGCCAGGAACGACCGCATCATCCAGACCGCGATCGGTAGGTTCATCGTGGTGTAGAGGATGATCAGTATGAAGAGGTTGTCGAGCATGTGAGCCTTCTGCGCGAACAGGTAGATCGGCAGAAGTCCGGCGACCAGCGGCAGCATCTTCGTCGATAGGAAGAAGAACAGCACGTCCGACCACTTGCGCACGGGCCGGATGGACAGCGCGTACGCGGCGGGAAACGCCAGAAGAAGCACGAGGATCGTCGAGGTGACGCTCGCGGTGACCGAATTCGCCAGGTACGGCCACGGGCTGGTGCCGGTGCCCTGCCCGAAGAACTGTCGGTAGCCCTGGAGGGTTAGCGGCGCGGCGATACTGGGCGGATTGGTGCTGGCGTCGGCCTCACTGTGAAAGGACGTCAGGACCATCCACAACACCGGGATGATGAAGATCACGCCGATCACCCAAGCGAGGAGACCAAGCAGGGCGTTGCCGGCCCGCCATTTGCGACGTGGCCGGGTGTCGGTGACCGCGGCGGGACGCTGCGCTACTGCGGTGGTCATCAGGTTTTCTCCTCGCGTAGCAGCCCCGACACGGTGCGCAGCGCCAGCGTCGCGACGATCAACGAGCCGACCACTACCACCACGCCTTGCGCCGAGGCCAAGCCGTAGTCGTGCGCGCTGAAGAACGTTTGGTAGATCGTGTACGGCAGGTTCGCCGTGCCCAAGCCGCCGGAGGTGATCACATACACCGCGTCGAAGGTCTGCAGGATGAAGATCGTGCCCAGTAGGCCGGCGAGTTCCAGGTACTGGCGCATGTGCGGCAGCGTGATGTAGGTGAACATCTGCCACGTCGAGGCGCCGTCGACGCGTGCTGCCTCCATCACCTCAGGGTCGCGTGACTGCAGACCGGCGAGCAGGATCAGCATCATGAACGGGGTCCACTGCCAGATCAGCTGCACCTCGATCATGATCTTGGGGTACTCGGTGAGCCAGTCCGGCTGGGGAGCGGTGCCGCCGAATAGATCCCAGATCCAGGTCAACGTGCCGTTGATCAGACCGTAGCTGGCGTTGTAGATGCCGTGCTTGAACAGCAGTGCGGCCGCGACGGGGACGATCAAGAACGGCGTGATCATCATGGTGCGCACGACGCCTCGCCCGAGGAACGCCCGGTCGAGCAGCAGCGCGATAGCCAAGCCGAGTAGCAAGCTGACGATCACCACGGTTGCGGTGAGCACAATGGTGAAGATCACCGACGAGCGCAGCGCCGGATCGGTGAACACCTTCTTGTAATTGTCCAGGCCCGCCCAGCCCCGGGTCTGCGGTGAGAGCGCGTTCCACCTCAGGAACGAGATGACCAACGTCACCACGAACGGCAGCTGCGTGACGATGATCAGGAACACGAGCGCGGGCAGCAGCGGAGCGCGGCGCCCCCACCGCTCGCGCGAGGTGGTCGGCGGCCCGCCCGGCGCCGCGCTGCGATCGGCTCGACGGCGGCCACGCGACGGTTGTACCTCGGCGTCGGTTAGCTGTGTTGCCATCGCTTGTCCTCCGCTACTTCTGGTAGAGCTTGCCGGCGTTCGCGGCCAAACGTTGGCTCGTTTCCAGCGCGCTGTGGACCGACTCCTTGCCGCCGATCGCCGAACCGATCGCCAACGAGGAGGCGGTGCCGAAGTCGGTGAACTCCGGAATGTCCACGAACTGGATGCCGATCGTCGGGCGGGGCTGAACGCCCGGTGAGACCGGGTTGGCGCTCTGGATAGCGGTGAGCGTCGGCCCGGCGAACGAGCGGGCGACCTTGAGGTAATCGGGATTCGTATACGTCGAGGTCCGTTTGCCGGCCGGCACCCGAGCCCAGCCCAGCTTGGTCCCAACGAGGTCCTCATAACCCTTACTCGACGCCCAGGAGACGAACTTCCACGCGTCGTCCTTGTTCTTGCTGGCCTTCTCGATCGCCCACGACCACGCGTACAACCAGCCCGAACTCTTGGTCAGCTTGACCGGTGCCTGGACGTAGCCGATCTTGCCGGCGACCGGCGAGTCTTTTCCGTCAAGTGACCCGGCCGCGGATGTCGCGTCGTACCACATCGCGACCTTGCCCTGCTCCAGATCGGTGAGGCACTCGGTGAAGCCGGCCTGGGCGGCCCCGATCTCACCGTGTGCGCGGACCAGGTTGACGTAGAAGTTCGTCGCCTCGGTGAAGCCAGGGCCGTTCACCTGGGCGTTCCAGTCCTTGTCGAACCAGGTACCACCGAACGTGTTCACCACGGTCGTCAACGGGGCGAGCACCTGCCCCCAGCCGGGCTGCCCGCGCAAACAGATGCCCCGCATCCCCGGCTGCGCGTTGTCGACCTTGGCGGCCAGATCAGCGATCTGGTCCCACGTCGGATGATCCGGCACAGTCAAACCCTTGGCCGCGAACACGTCCTTGCGGTACATCAGGAACGAGGACTCGCCGTAGAACGGCTCGCCGTAAATCTTCCGATCCGGGCCGGTCAGGCTCAGGGCAATGGGCTTGAGTATGTCGGCCTGGTCAAAAGCGGGGTCCTTGGCGATGTAGTCATCCATCGGGGTGAGCCAGTTGTTCTTGGAATAAAACGGAATCTCGAAGTTCGACAACGTGGCCACGTCGTACTGCCCGGCCTGACTGGCGAATTCCAGACTGGCCTTGTCCCGCAGGTCATTCTCCGGAAGCACCGTGAAATCGACCTTGATGCCGGTCTGCTGCGTGAACGTGCCGGAGAGTTTTTGCAGATCCACCATCTGCGGGTTGTTGACCATCAGCACGCGCACTGCGTTGCCGCTGCCCCCAGCCCAACCAAGTCCACCACAGGCCGCCAGGCCTAACGCCGCGGTCAGCGCCGCCAGCATTGCCAGAATCCGCTTAGGCGCGCCACGAATCATGAGATCTCCTTGGCAGCGTTTCCGCTCAACTGAGCGAATTCACCCTCAGATGTGACCCAGGTCAACATCCCGCCGACCGGCGATCTTGTCAAGGGGTTTCTGTGAAATCGTGCGCTATGGCGCTCATATGAGCGGAAGTGTTTGGTGCGTGGTGACAGCGCCTAGCCCCGCGCGGCTAGCGTCAGTTATCACAGCCGAAGTGGTCAAGGACGACGTGCTGGGAGCAGGTCGCGCATCTCCTCGGGTAGGAAGGGTAGGTCGAGCAGGCTGAGCTTGATCCCGCTGCGGCGCTGGTAGCGCGTGGGGTCCAGCCGCACCAGGAGGCCCGCCCGGCGTCTGAGGCGAACTTCGAGCGCCTCGCCGGGCCGCATCCGTCGTGCGATCGTGCCGTCCACTTGGAGAGCCGGTTGGCCGCTGCTTTCCATCAGTGCCAACCCGATCCGCTCGGCGGCCGAGACCACCGCCGGTCGAGAGATACCAGATATCGGCGCGACCGGGCTGATGATCATGGCGTCGAGCATCGGTGACACGAGCGGCCCACCGGCGGCGTACGAATAGGCGGTCGAACCTATCGGCGTGGCGATGACCAGCGCGTCGCACCGGTATCGCCCGCTTGGCCGCCCGTTGACGCTTAGCAAAGCCTGTACGGATCCCTCGCCGGGCACACTAGCGAGCGCGATGTCGTTGAACGCGACCGACTCGTCGCGTCCATCTGTCAGCACCGCCCCACTGTGTTCCTCGATGCTGTAGTCCCCCCGCTCGAGCCGATCGAGCGCGGCGTCAAGCTCGTTCGGTTCGACCTCGACCAAGAAGCCGAGGTTTCCGAGGTTCACCCCGAGGACGGGGACGGGCCGTTGCGCCACGAGTCGCAGCGCGCCGAGCATCGTGCCGTCACCGCCGAGACTGATCAGGGCGTCGGCCTGGTCGGCCAGCTCAGTTGCGCTCACCGGCTCTACGGCGACGTCGTCGGACAATCGCGCCGCATCCCGGGCGTCGACGATCACCCGCTTGCCGTGTGACCGCGCCCAGGTTGTGAGCGTCTCGACGACGGCCGTCGGGTCGCTATGCGGGTGCAGGACGAGCCCGAGTACTCCCTTCGGCTTGAGCGCCGGCATGCCTGCAATCGTCGCATGCCGATCCACTTCGGGGACATGACCGATGAAGCGCGATGACCGTCTATTCGCCGGCAGCCCTGAAATACTGGCGGCGTGCGATGGAGTTGGCCAGGCAAGGTTCGTGCGCGGCGCAGTGATCCGCGCGGGGATGTTGCGCGCCCTGACCGGATCGATGCCGCAGACATCGACTCCTCACCCGCGCTGGTCGAGTCACCGCCCGATCGCGTGGTCACGCTCAGCGATGGTGTCATCGCCATCGCACTGACGTTGTTGGTGCTCGACCTGACCTCCATAGAAGTTCACGGCAGCTCAGCCCGCGAGCTCTGGGACACGCTCAACCAGCAGTCATCGCGATTCGTCGCATTCTTCATCGCCTTCTGGGTGATCGCGCAGTATTGGCTTCTGCACCATCGGGTGTTTCGGCGTATCAGCCGGCACGAGGACACCCTTGCCATGCGGAACTTCTGGTTTCTGTTCGGCATTAGCGTGCTGCCGTTCACCACGATTCTGCTGGGCCGGACCACTGAAAATCCGCTGGCGGTCACCCTGTTTTCGGCCAACCTGCTGCTGATCAGTTTGACCCTGGCCTGGCTGGCGCGGACAGCGGAGCAAGCCGGCGTCGCCGAACCGGTGTCTGACGAGCGCCAGCTGCTGATGACTCGAGCCCGCCGCATCACCACGGCGACGCTGATCGTGGCAATCGCCGGCCTGGCGTGGGTGATCCCGCCTGGCCGCGCTGAGCTGCTATTCCTCCTGATGTACCTCGCCGACGTGCCTGGGCGGCTGTTGGTCCGCCGCCGCGAGCGCCAAATACCTGGATGGCCACCGAACGCTTCGACCGACGGATAGCTGCCCTCCGGATGCCGGCGCATCACGCGAATTGAAAACGCGCCTTTACCATTCCCGTGGATCCGACCGGTTGATAGGCCTTTCGTACGACGCTTTCGCTAGCGGTTGCGCCAGTCGGGCGGCCGCTTCTGTGCGAACGCGGCCGGTCCCTCCTGCGCGTCCTCGGTGACCAGTAGGTTGTCGATGGTGTCGGTGTCGCGGTTGACGGCTTCGATCGTGTCGGCAATGCCTTCGGTTTCGCGCATGATCTCCAGCGAGATACGCACTGAAGTCGGGGAACCGGCGAGGATCTCGGCGGCCAATTCGCGGGCGCCCTCCAGGGCCGTACCGGCGGGCGACGACCCGGTTCACCATTCCCCACTCCCTGGCCTCATGGGCGTCGATACGGCGACCGGTCAGGATCATCTCGGTGGCCACCTTCGGCGGCACGGTTCGGGGCAGGCGGATCAAGCCGCCTGCGCCGGCAACGAGGCCGACTCGCACCTCGCTGAGCGCGAACTTCGCGTTCTCATCGGCGACGATGAGGTGGCAGGCCAGGGCTATCTCGCAGCCGCCGCCCATCGCGTAGCCGTTGACGGCCGCGATCACCGGCTTGGGGAGGTCGCGCCGGTTGGTGAGCCCGGCGAACCCGTTGAGGGGCACAGTGACGGGCCTGCCACTGGCGGACCAGACGAGGTCGTTGCCTGCGGAGAACGCCCGATCGCCGGCGCCGACCAGGATTGCCACCCACAACTCCGGATCGGCGAAGTAGGCGTCGAACACCTCGGCGAGTTCGGCGTTTGCCGGCGGGTGCAGCGCGTTCAGCGCGTTGGGCCGGTTGATCGTCACCTCGAGCAGATGCCCGATGCGGTGCACCAGTATGTGTTCGTAGTCGTCGCGGAAACCGGGCGTACGCACCGGAAGTAACTGGTCCATCTGTGCCTTTGAGGATGCGACCCGATTTCCTTCCGGCAGGGCCCGCACGTAGATCGGCGCTTTGAACGGATCGCCATTGCTGAGCAGATCGAGCACATCGTCAGCGCCGGCCGCGAGGGTGGCGACGAAGCGCCGGCCGTCGGCGTCGAGGCGGCCGATAACGACGCCGCTGCGTTCGCCATCGCGGCTATGCCGAACGGTGTAGGTCTCAATCATCGCCCGCCCCTCCGGGTGGTGCGCGACCGCCACGGTCGGCTTCGCGTCCAGCTCGGCCTGCAGCGCGCCGCTGCGGTCCGGGCGCCACGGAGCTGGCGTGGTCGAGTAAATCCCGACGGAGTACTTGCTGAGCGTTCCGCCGTTCGCCCCGATGAAGCCGTAGCTGCCGGGCGCGCTGCGGGCGCGATCCAGCGTTTCGACGATCGCGTGCATCGAGTAGTTGTTGCCCGCTCCGCCGAAGAAGGGCAGCCCTCCCGATAGCGTCAGTCCGCGCGGATCGTCCGGCGCCAAGTCGAATGCGTCCGCGATGTTGAAGACCGGAATCGGGAAGCAGCTGTACAGGTCGATTGTCGACACCTCCGACATCGACAACCCGGCCATCTCCAGGGCGGCTTCACTCGCGAGCACGGCAGCCGGGCTCCGACTCAGATCCGGTCGCCGCAACAGCGGAGGCTCGTGCAGATCGGCGTGACCGAGCAGGAACACCCAGCGCTCTTCGGCGATGCCGAGCCTGCGGGCAGCTGCGATCGACATGAGAACGACAGCAGCTCCCTGATTCACCTGGTCGCGGGAGACGATCAGACGTGGGTAGGGCTCGGCGATCATCCGGTTCGCTTCGTTCAGCGTGACCAGCTCGGCGGCGGTGCGTTCGACCGGCGCAGCGGCGAACGGATTGTTGGCCGCGACTCGAGTGAACGGAGCGAACAGCGCGCCCATCTCGGCCGCGTATTCCTCCCGGCTCAGCTTGAGCCGGGCGCGACGGGCATTGTCGAACAACGCGTATTGGCCGGGGCCGTCCATCAGGCTATGCACGGCGAGATGTGGCGATGCGACGTCCTCCAACCCGTAGCCGCGGTCCTCGAGGCTCCCACCGACGGTCTCGGTGAAGTCGGGCTTGTCGGAGGCCTTGGCGTAGTGCCGCACGGTGGAGATTGCTTCCGAACCGAACACGAGCGCGACCTCGGTGTCGCCGGCCGCGATCGATCCGGACAGCTCGGTGATCAGGTGCTGTGGCGCCTGCCCGCCGGACACTTCGAGGATCGCCCGGGCCGGATTCGCGCCGACGCGCGCGGCTACGGCTCGCGGGTAGTTGTCGGCTCGGCCTAGGGGGGCTACCGCCTGCGGCGTCGACGTCTCGAACTGGCGGACGCCGCCGACGGTATCGACGGCCGCCGCTACTGCGACCGGGTCGACCCCGGTGTCAGCAAGTGCGCGCTGGGCCGCTTCGGCGGCAAGCTCGACCGGTGACAGAGCCCGGTAGTCCGGCGCATTCAGCTGTTCGGCAGACTGACCGCCGCCGACGAGCACCGGCGTGCGGGGGTCTAGATCGTCGAGGGTGTACGTCATGAACGGTAGCTCTCCTCACACCATGGCGTTGTTCAAGGTCTATCGGACTCCTCCAGGACACCGTCGTCGATGAGCTGCTGGATCTCGGCGTCGGCCACGCCGAGCACCTCGCGCATGATCTCGCGAGTCTGCTCACCGTGCAGCGGCGCCGGCGCGGGCGGCGAGATGCGGATGTGGTCGAACGTCGCGGGCCGCGCCTCGCTCGGCAGCTCGCCGAGCTGGGGCTGGTGCATCCTGGTGAACAAGCCGCGGGCCACCAGATGCGGATCGGTCAGCAGTTCGGGCACGCGGGCCATCGCTGCAGCGGGAACGCCGGCCGCCTGCAACGTGGCCATGACCTCGCGAGGGGCGTGCTCGGCGGTCCAGGCCCGGACGCGCTCGTCGATCGGCTCGCGGTGCTCGATCCGGCCCGTCGCGGTGCCGAGGTCGACATCAGCGGCGAGGTCGTCGGCACCGATCGTCGCGCACAGCCGATGCCAATCGTCCGTGTCCCGGACGCAGATCACGCACCATTGGTCCTCGCCCGCGCACCCGTAGACGCCGTACGGTGCGTCGAACTCGCCGCTATTGCCGACCGCGACGAGCGAGCCGGATTCAAGCGACTCACGCAAGAACTCGGCCCCGAACTGCGTGAGCATCACCTCGCCCTGCGCGATGCTGATCGCGCTGCCGCGGCCGGTGGCCCGCGCTGCGATCAGTGCCGCGAGGGCCGCTGTCGCGCCGACCCGGGCCGCGGTGTGGTCGGGGTAGATCGTGATCGCGTCGCAGAAGCCATCGGGATCGTCCGGATACCGCCACAGGTTGGTCACGCCGGAGCGGGCCCGCACGAGCGGGCCGTACCCCATCCGCCGACTCGCCGGGCCGGTGCGGCCGAGGGCGCTGGAGTCGACGGCGACGATGGCCGGGTTGACGGCCTGCAGCTCGTCGAACCCGAGCCCGAGGGAGTCCATGGTCCCCGGCTTGAAGTTGCTGAACACGACGTCGCTGGCCGCGACGAGGCGCAACAGTACGTCCCGACCTTTCGGATTCCGCAGATCGACACCCAGGCTGCGCTTGTTACGGTGACCCCACGCGAAGGTGGGAGTTAACGTTCCAGGTGCCGACGCCGCGCGGGCGCCGTCTGGGAAAGCCCGGGACTCCACTTTGATCACGTCGGCGCCGAGATCGGCGAACAGCCGGCCGGTTTCCCCGCCGACGACGATGATCCCGAGATCGAGGACCCGCAGCCCGGACAGCGGGCCGGGGTTCGCCGAGCGCGGAACCCGGGCGGACGCCGCGGAAGTGGCCGCGCGGGGGCGGAAGCTGCGCCCGGTGCCGGTCTGGTCGAGCGACCCGCGGTAGCCGACCCGCCGGCCGTCGACCTCGACGAGCCCGTGCGGCATGCGACCGGAGCGACCGGACGGCAGTTGGATGTCGACGAAGGCGCCTCGCGCGTTCAGGTGCTCGTCGACCAGCACCTCGGAGGCCAGCTTGACCGCCTCGATCGGAATACCTCTCTGCTGACCGTCGTCGACGACCTCGACATGCGCGCGGTCGGCGAACAGGGCCGCGATCAAGGGATAGAGCCGGTCCCGATCCTGGTATCGCGCGGCCATTGCGTCGTACTTCGGATCCGCGAACTCGGCCGGCTCGCCCAACCAGCTGAACATGGCTCGCCATTGCCGCTTGGCCAGCATGCAGATGCGCACGTACCCGTCCGCGCACGGGAAGATCGGGTAGAAGTAGCTGACATCCGGACGACCGGGCGGGAGGTCGCTCGCTGGCATCCCGCCGGTCGCCGTACCTCCCATGCCCCACGCGGCGTCGAGGCTCAGCACCGTCGCCTCGAACAACGAAACGTCGACGTGCTCGCCCTGCCCGGTCTCGAGCGCCCACCAGTAGGCAACGAGAGTGGCCCAGGCGGCTTGCGCTGCGCCATGCTCGGCGGCGAGTCGGCCCGGCGGCATGAGTGGGGGCCGGCCCGGGTTGCCCGAGCGCGACAGCACGCTGGACAGCGCGAGATGCACCCAGTCGGTGCCAACCCAGTCGCGATAGGGACCGGTCTGGCCGAAGTCGGTGACGGACGTGATCACCAGTCGCGGGTTGGCGGCGTGCAGGACTTCCGGCCCGAGACCGGCCACCGTCAGTCGTCCGGGCGTTTGGCTCTCGAGCAGGATGTCGGCCGCACGCGCGGTCGCGAGGACTTCCTCGCGACCGGCCGCAGTGGACCAGTCGATCTGCATACTGCGCTTGTTCGCGCTCTGGGTGAGGAACGGAAGGCTGACGCCATCGACAAGCGGCGGCGCGGATCGAGCCCTCGCACCGCCCGGCGGTTCAACGAGAACGACGTCGGCACCCAGATCGGCGAGTAGCCGCCCGGACATCGCGCCGGCACCGTCGGTCAGGTCGAGAACCCGGACGCCGTCGAGTGGCAGTCGGCCACGCAAATCCTCAGCCGGCATTCAGCCCTCCTGTTCAGCAACCGCTGCCCATGGATAGTCGTTTTTTCCAAAAGCATCGCCCAGGTAAATTCGCGTGATATTCAATGTCAGCGCCAGGTAAACAGGACGTTATCCAATATCGGCGGCGGTGCGGGGAATCTGTGACATAGAACTTGCCGATCTCGATCACGGTCGACACCTCCAGTCTTATGCACGTGTCGCGCGCCAATACCGCAAGCCCGCGCATCGGGTCGAGCAGGCCTACCGGCGTTACGCTACGGCGAGAATGGGCCGGTGCCGGAAGGGCGCAGCCGCGGCACCGTAACGCGCGGGTTACCTCACGCATCGCTCGCTGGTGTTGCCGCGTGATCTGGACGATCCGTTTGTCACCGCTTCGAGGACCGGGTCGGCGGTGGGATGACCAACCAAGCCGCGCTGGAGGTTCACCTCGACGGAATCGATCATGAAGTTCCGCACATCCACTTCACCGGTCTTGACAGTCATAGTCTTCGAAAATCAAGTTCAAACTGTTTAGGTGCCAATGTCCACGTCAGGAGATAGCCGATGACCAACGACGACAGAGGCCGGCCGGCGACCATCGCAGAGCCCGTCCGTCGCCTGATCGACGGCGCAAACTACGCCCATCTGGCCACCCTGCTGCCGAACGGCGCGCCGCACAGCGTGCCGATGTGGGTCGGTATGGAAAATGGCCGTATCGCGGTAATGACCTCGCCGAACTCCCGTAAAGCACGGAACCTCGAACGTGATCCACGGGTCGCACTCTCGATCACCGATCATGACCGGCCGTTAGTGATGGCGACGGTGCGCGGCCGGGTTACCGAACGGGTCGACGGCGACCGTGGCTGGACGATCATCGATCGCCTCTCGCAGAAGTACATCGGACAGCCGTACCCGCTACGCACCGATCGCGTCATATACCTAATCCAGCCCGAGTACGCCCACGCGGCCACCTACGGATGACCGGCCCGCCGGTCGCACTACGAACCGTCGCGCCGAGCGATCGACGCGAATTTGGCGGCCCCCTACCGGCTGGACATGCGGGTGCAGGAGACGGTAGCCGGCGCGCGAGGGCTGCGGTTAGGAGCTCATCGCTTTCGGCAGATTGGCGATGTTGCCGACCTCGGTGTGCACTTGCTTGTTGATCATGGACGTCATGAGAACCATCAGCCCGCGCGGCTTGACATCGAGGGTGAAGGTCACCTCCGTGCTGCCTGCGGTCTCGCGCAGATCGAATCGGCCGATCGGGCGGGCCGGTCCCGCGATCACTTCGAAGTCGAGCCGGGTCGGCTGGTCGTAGCGGGTGATCCGGTAGTCCCCCGGTATCGACCGGCCACCCGGGCCTTTCATGGTCTGCTTGAACGTCGCGCCCACTTCGGTGCCGGTCTCAGCGACGTGACTGACGTCAGTCACCCCGGGCCGCCAAGCCGGCTCATTCATCCCATCGGCCAAGAACGCAAACACCTCGCCGATGGGCCGATCGACGATCACCGTTGCAGTGTCATGCGCCATGAACAGACCCTAGTAGCCTCGGTCGGACGGTCGTACCGGGCGACGCGACTATTCGGCGATGGCAGCAGTCGGCTTGGGTGACCGGACCACGGCGGCGACCAGGACGATTGCGGCGACCAGGAACAGGGTGGCCGCGACGAAGGCGTGATCAGCGCCGTAGACGAACACGTGGTTCAGCTGGGCCAACGGGTTTGCACCAGGAACAGGGTGGCTGGCGGCGAACTTGCTGGCCGAGCCGAACACCGTCACCAGCACCGCGACCCCGAGCGTGCCGCCCAGTTGCTGAGTGACGTTTACCAGACCAGACGCCGCTCCGGCATCCTGCGGAGCAACACCGGCGAGCGCGGCCGTGGTCAACGTCACGAACGACAGCCCGTTGCCGGCACCGAAGAGCACGAGGCTGGCAAGGATCTGCAGGTAGCTCGAGCCAGCGCTGAGCTGGGTCGCCAGCAGCAGACCGATCGCCGACAGGCTGATGCCGATGAGCGTCAGGGCCTTGCTGCTGAAGCGGCTGACCAATACCCGGCTGGCAAGCTGGGACGAGGCGAACACCGTCAGCGGGACAGGCAGGAAGGCGAAGCCGGCCTGAAGGGGACTGTAGCCAAGGACGTCCTGCAGGAACTGGGTGAGGAAGAAGAACATTCCGAACATGCCCGCGAAGAGCAGCCCGCGGGCGACATTGGCCCCGCTTCGGCTGGCATTCGTAAGCAGGCGCAAAGGCGTGATCGGTTGTTCAGCGCGCAGCTCGGTGCGCACGAAGGCCACGAGCAGTACCACCCCGAGAACGAACGCAGAGACCGTGACAGTGTCGCTCCAGCCACTACTGGCGGCCCGGACGAATCCATAGACAAGTGCGCCCACACCGATTGTTGAGGTGAGTGCGCCGGCGAGGTCGAACCGGCCCTTTCGGCGGCCCGTCTCAGGTAGCACCGCGGCGCCGACGGCTAGAACCGCCAGCCCGATAGGGACGTTGACGAACAGGACCCATCGCCACGATGCCCACTGGGTGAGCATGCCGCCGGAAATCAGCCCTATCGCGCCGCCGCCGATCGAGACGGCCGTGTAGAGCGCGATCGCCCGCAACCGCTCGCGGCCTTCAGGAAACATCGTGGCGAGCAGAGCGAGCGACGACGGCGCGGCCAGAGCACCACCGACACCCTGCAGGGCCCGCGCCGCGAGCAGGAACCAGCCCGTAGTGGCGAACCCGCCGACCAGGGAGGCGAAGGTGAAGATCGTGATGCCGGCGAGGAACGTCCGGCGCCGGCCGAGCAGGTCGCCGGCCCGCGCACCCAGGAGCAGCAGGCCGCCGAAGGTGAGCGTGTAGGCGTTGAGAACCCACGACAGTTGCGAGTCGGAGAAGCCCAGTGCGGTCTTGATGTCCGGCAGCGCGACGTTGACGATGGTCGCGTCCAGCACGACCATCAGCTGACTGGTCAGGATCACCGCCAGCACCACGCTGGCCGGATTGCGGCGTCGGCTGCGGAATGAACCAAACAGTCCCGATCGTTCGGACGCTGCCGGAGTGATCGTGGCGACTGTGTCGGAGGACATACAGCGATCTGCCTCTCGGAGTTACGATGGAGTAAGCGGAAGTAACCTCCGTTTACAATACGGAGGCACCCTCCGGTTCTGCAAGTACAATTCTCGTCTCGGAGACCACACTCCTGAAGGGAATAATCGGGTGATGCGCCGTAGCGCCGCACTGAGCGCACCGCCGGCTGGCCCCGCCACTGCCAGTCGGCGACCGATGCGCGCCGACGCCCAGCGCAACTACGAACGCCTGATCGGCGCGGCGCGCAGCGTGCTGGCCGAGCGGGGTAGCGAAGCATCGATGGAAGAGATCGCCAAGCGGGCGGACGTCGGCGTTGGCACGCTGTATCGGCATTTCCCACGGCGGATAGACCTTGTTGAAGCCGTCTATCGCGAGGACGTTGAGTCATTGGTCACGCTGGCCGACTCGGTCGTGGTCAATGCGACGCCGTGGGATGCGCTCGTCGAGTGGCTGGACGGCTTCGTCCGCTACGCCCAGGCCAAGCGAGTCTTCCTTACCGAGCTGCACGAGGCGTTCGAGAAGAATCCCGACCTCGCGCCCCAGTCACGGGAGAAGATTCGGGTCGCAGCCGGCCAGGTCCTGGAACGCGCCCAACAGGCAGGCGTTGCCCGAGACGACATCGACGCTGCTGACCTCATGCAGCTGATAGCGGGCATGTGTATGTCGCGCGATGCGAGCCTGGAACGAAACGCACGACTGTTGAGCCTTGTCCTGGACGGAATCCGAACGCCGGCGCGCCGCTGACGCAGTCGACATACGACCGGTACTACTGCGGTGGCGGGCAAAGTTCCAGCGCTGGCTCGCCTTGATTCGATGGGTGGATGGCTGGCGTGGAGTGGTGGCGGCACGCCACGATTTATCAGATCTATCCGTTGAGCTTTGCCGACGGGAACGATGACGGCTACGGAGACCTGCCCGGCATTATTGACCGTCTCGGTCATTTGGCCGGTGAGTCGCACTCCCTCGGCGTCGACGCCATCTGGTTGTCCCCGATCTACCGCTCTCCATTCGTCGACTTCGGATACGACGTCGTCGATCATTGCGCTGTAGACCCCCGATTCGGCTCACTCGACGACGCGGAGGCGTTGATCCGCACGGCGCATCGACTCGGTCTGCGCGTCCTCCTCGACTATGTGCCCAACCACACCTCCGACGAGCATGAGTGGTTCCAACGCTCGCGCCGGTCGCGCGCCGACCCGTTCCGCGACTGGTACGTGTGGGCGGACCCGGCACCAGACGGCGGGCCGCCCAACAACTGGCTGTCGGCGTTCGAACGGGTCGGCGGTGCGTGGACGTTCGACCCGACGACGGGTCAGTACTACTTGCACTCCTACACCGCGCAGCAACCGGATCTGAACTGGCGCAACCCCGACGTTCGCCATGCCATGCATGACGTTCTTCGGTTCTGGCTGGATCGGGGCGTGGACGGCTTTCGGGTGGACGCCCCGCATCGCCTCGGTAAGGATGCCTTGCTGCGGGACAACGCACCCGACGTCGTCGATCTACGGGTGGCGACGCAAGTCGATGACCGCCGGCATCGCAACCTGGACGACCCATTCGTGCATCGCGTCCTTCGCGAACTGCGATCCGTGACCGACAGTTACCCCGATACGGTGCTGGTCGGCGAGGTCGGGATCCACCACCGGGCGCGGCGGCTGCGTTATTACGGATCCGGAGACGAATTGCAGCTGGCGTTCGACTTCGGCTTCTGGACGAATCCGTGGGATGCGCCGGCGTTCCGTGCCAGCGGGCTCGAGCAGGCCACCAGCACCTCCGGATGGCCGACGCACGCGCTCTCGAACCACGACATTTCCCGTCACGCCAGCCGGTATGCACTACACACACGAGTCGGTATCGACACCATGGCTCGAGCCCGCGTGGCCGCCGTGCTGCTCACGACCCTGCCGGGCACCACGTTCCTTTACTACGGCGAGGAGATCGGGATGACGGACGTCGCCGTGCCACCAGTGTTGGCAACCGACCCCAATGGCCGGGACCCGGTGCGAACACCGATGCAGTGGGACATGAAACTCGTGTCAGCCGGATTCTCCAACGGCCGTCCATGGCTCCCGACTCCTGCCCACGGAGTCGACGTTGCCAGCCAGCGGGCCGATCCCGACTCCCTGCTCAATCTCTACCGACGGCTGCTCCACTTGCGACACGCACACCCGTGCCTGCGCTGCGATAGTTACGAGGATGTCGAAGCCGGTCCCGATGTCTACGCGTACCGGCGCACGTGCGGAAATAGCACGATAATGGTGCTGCTCAACTTCGCGGACGCGCGCCGGCCGGTGGCCGTCGCCCGCGATCGGACTGCGGCGGATGCCCGGTTGACCCTGAGTACCCATCGCCGCGAACTGAGCACGGTCGTCGATCCGCATGAGTTGGTGCTCGCGCCGAATGAAGCAGTCATCGTCGAGCTGGAGGCCAAGCGGGCTTGATCACCGGGACTGCCGCTTGCTGCGGTGGCCGTTGGCCGTTGAGGCGTGCGACATAGCGGTCGGCGGAGCGGCGGATTGCCCCGGCTCCGTCCGCGACGACGATCCGTCCCCACCAGCCGCCGTAGACGCGCTCGAAGGTGAATCGTTCGACTCGGCGGGCGATATCGAGGACCGTGGCCTGATCGAGAGGAATGAGGTTGGGATAGCTCCACATGAAACTCACCCACTCGCGGTCTTGCACAACGGTGATGGTGTCTCCGGTGAGCAACGCGCCCCGCTGCTGGTTACCAGCCGGCCAGTGCAGCACGGCCGCGCCGTCGAAATGCCCGCCGATCCGGGCCAGGTGGAGCCCTGGCACCGGTTCAATGTCATCGTCGAACAGCTCGATCCGCGGAGACGGACGCTGGATCCAGTGCTGATCGGCTCGCGGGATCAAGATGCGCGCGTCAAAGGCGTCCGCGAACTCGACGTTGGCGGCGTAGAAATGCGGGTGCGATAGGCAGATCGCGGCGATTCCGCCGAGGTCGGCGATCTGCCGACGGGCTCGCTCGTCGAGCAGCGAAATGCAGTCCCACATGACGTTGCCGTGCGGGGTCCGCACGAGAAGCGCCCGCTGGCCGATCGCGAAGGATGGCTCGACGCCGATGCCGACCAGGTCCGCTTCCTCGTTCCGCATGACCACCGCATGGTCCCGGGCGATCTCGGCCATGGTCGTCCACTGTTGGCCGTTCCAGCCGACGTATTGGCGTTCGTCCGCACAGATGGGGCAGCCGTCCGGATGTCGGTCGGTGTCGGGGTACTGCACCCCGCAGGTAACGCATATCCATGCTGGCATCAGGTCTCCTGTCCATCGCTGACGAAGCTTCGCCGTGCGGCTAGCCGCCGCTGCCGTAGGGCCGGGTGATGATCTCCAGGGTGTTCCCGTTCGGATCGTCCCAGTACACGCCTCGGCCCCCGTCGTTCGTGTTGATCGCGTTCGGCCGGCGATGGCCTGGGTCGGCCCAGTAGCCCAGGCCGCGCTCCTTGATGCGGCCGAAGATCTCGTCGAACTCCGCTTCGCTGACCAGGAAGGCGTAATGCGCAGGAACCGGCTCGCCGTGGTCGTCGGCGAAGTCCAGGCTTACGTCGTTGGCCGTCTTCAGCTCGAGGAACGGTCCGTAGCGGGTGGCCGGCGGCAGGCCGAGGATCTCGGCGAAGAAGCGCGCCGCTTCTTCCTTGTCGCGGACCCGGACGATGTGGTGATTGAGCTGAACGGACATGGCTACTCCTCGGTGGATCGCTTCAAGCGGGCCCCGGACGAGGCCGTCGCAGCTAGTGTTGCTGGAACTTCCGAAAACGGGGGCCTGATGGTGGAACCGGTGATGCTCCTGGCCGACGGCTCAGGGACGCGTGCCCTCGTTGAGGCGGAGTTGCATAAGCGATATGAGGCTGACTACCGGGTCATCGCCACTGCGTCGGCAAGAGAGGCGCTCGAGGTCCTCGATGAGCTGCGAAACAATGGGAGTCAGGTCTGTCTCGTGCTGGCCGACCAGTGGCTTCCGGGAGCGACGGGGACGGAGCTACTGGCGCAGGTCCGGCAGCTTCATCCAGCCGCCAGGAGGGCCCTACTGATCAGCTGGGGTCCGACCAATACCGAGGCAGTGGTGCGGGCCACGGTGCTCGGTGACCTCGACACTTACCTCGTCAAGCCTGGCGCGGCGCGAGACGAGCGGTTTCATCGAATGATCACCGAGCAGCTGGGCGAATGGGGTCGATCGAACCTCTCCGGGGTCGAGGTGGTTCGGGTCGTAGGGGAGGAGCGGGCTGCACGCTCACATGAGCTACGGGAACTGCTAGGGCGCAACGCGGTCCCGTTTGGCTTCTATGCCGCCGATGGACCGGAGGGACGACGCCTGCTCGAGGAGACTGGCACAGTCGGGACGCCCCTGCCCATGGTGATGATGTTCGACGGCCGGGTCTTAGCAAATCCGTCCAACGCCGAAGTCGCCCGGGCTCTCGGTGTGTCGACGCGGCCGGCACGCGGCCGCTACGACTTGACTGTGATTGGTGGGGGGCCCGCCGGCCTGGCGGCGGCGGTATACGGCGCGTCGGAGGGCTTGTCGACGCTGGCTATGGAGCCGGAGGCCATGGGCGGGCAGGCCGGCACCAGCTCGATGATCCGCAACTACCTTGGTTTCCCAGCCGGGGTGAGCGGCGCGGACTTGGCCCTTCGGGCCTATACGCAGGCCTGGACCTTCGGCGCGGAGTACGTATACAGCTCGGCCTCCGGGTTGCGGCCCGAGGGCTCGGAGCTCGTGGTCACCGCGGCTGACGGTAGCGAGGTCCGCAGTCGCGCGGTGGTCGTCGCCACCGGCATGACCTACCGACGTCTTGGCATCCCGGAGCTCGACGCACTGACCGGGGCCGGCGTGTTCTACGGTGCCGCCGCATCCGAGGCAATGGCCATGACGGACCGCGATGTGTTCGTGGTCGGTGGCGCCAACTCGGCCGGGCAGGCTGCTGTGCACCTCGCCAGGTACGCCGCGCGAGTCACCGTCCTCGTGCGCGGTCCCTCCCTGACAGACAGCATGTCCGACTACCTCATCCGGGAGATTGAATCGGCGCGCAACATCGCGGTCCGTTGCCGCGTCGCCATAACTGGCGGCTCCGGGGCGAGCCGGCTGGAGAGCCTGATCCTCACCGACTTAGAGTCCGGTGCGACCGAAACGGTGCCGGCCATGGCCCTGTTCGTACTGATCGGCGCCAAGCCGCGTACGGAATGGCTGGCGGACGCCCTGCGACGTGATCAATCGGGATTCGTCCTTACC
Organism: uncultured Actinomycetota bacterium; assembly: GCA_963809815.1. Lineage (GTDB taxonomy): Bacteria > Actinomycetota > Actinomycetes > Mycobacteriales > Jatrophihabitantaceae > CAVVJA01. The sequence continues at coordinate 583,972 of CAWELM010000017.1, read as the reverse complement.
GGTACCGACCTTCTTGACGATCGGCATGCGCCCGAGGACTGGCCGTTGCGGCGCCTGCCGATGTTCCTGGAAACCAGCCGGCCCGGAGTTTTCGCGGTCGGCGACGTTCGGCACGGATCGGTGAAACGCGTCGCCTCGGCGGTCGGCGAGGGCTCCATTGCCATCCATCTAGTTCACGAGCACCTGCGCGACACCCAAAGCGGAGCCAGTTGAGCGGAGACCTGCAACGGGAATCAGCAGTTACGGAGTAGCTGGGTTAGTCGCGAGCGAAGGCCATTCTCGCTTCCTCGGCCAGGTCGACGAACGGAGTGCCGCTGACGTCGACCGCCGCCCTGACGCTCGTGCCGCCGGTGAACGGCCAGGGCGAGCTTCCGGGGTAGTCGTCGCTCACCGGTTCCGCGGTGTCCTTGCCGACATTGCTTCGGCCGGGTGTCACTCGCCGCGATCGCGGTCGGCCTGCTCCCCTGCGGACGACCGTGTGAGCTTCTCATCGATCGCTAGGGCGATCCACTTCGCCATCGACCGCTTGTCCCGCTCGGCCGCTGCCTTGATCGTCGCGTAGACCGTGTCGGTGACGCGAATCCCCAGCGACTTCACGGGGACTTCTTCTAATCATCGGGAGGAGGTTGGCCATACGGTAGTTGGCAGTCCGAGCGAGGGATGTGGTAGCAGATGCGCAGCCTGCCGAGCCGGTTCAGTGACTGGGTCGTGGTTCATCCGGTCTTGTGGGGCGTGGGCTTGGGAATCGTGCTGGTGCTACTCGGCTTTGCTCTCAATCTGGCTCCGATCGTGGTCATCGCTGCCGGAGCCGCCATCGGCGTGCTGAACATCCTTCATGCGAGGAGACGGGGCTACTGCCCACTTCCAGCAGAGCCGGGTTCTCGCCCGGAACGAGCGGAGGCCGAGTAACCGTTCCGGGAATGCAGCGACCACTGACCCATTTCGTGGGCTGGTCGCCGTGCGACTGCACCCCTGGAGTGAGCGGCCATCGCACCTATACCTGCCGATTCCTCGTTAACGATGGCGAATGTGGCCGCGTGCTCAACTTCCCGCCTGCCGTGATCCAAGCGCTGGGCCGATGTCGTAGGACTAGGCACCGGTCCCCGCACGCACTGGTTCGGTCGTCCGAATCACCAGCCTGGTTCTGAGGCGGCAGCCGAAGAGCCCGCCATCATAGTGGCGTGCCGACACCCGAACGCCCGTCCTCATCGGGCCAGCGCGTCCCTCGATCACAGCAGTACGCCCCGGACTCACACGCCCCAACGGCTGGCCCTTCGCAACCTATCTAAACAACGACATTGTGAACTGCGCGGGCACGATCGTGCCATCTGGGCGTATGCGCCGATCAGCATGCACATTCGCCATCGGCAATCTCGTCGGAGGTGGCGGGCCAAGCGCTTGACCCGATCCGGAGGCGGCCTCCCGGCCGACTCGGTACCGCTTGCAGGTGGTGGTCGCATGGTAGTTGAGCGGCACAGAACAACCGGTTACGTGCCGGGTGGCGCAGCCCTGGGCCGACTCGCTCGGGTCCGGTGACGTAACGTCGTTGGGCCACCTCTCCAACCCCAAGGAGAACCCCGTGCCTGGTCCCACCGTCGTCCTCGTCCATGGCGCCTTCGCCGACGCATCCGGGTTCGCGGGAGTGATCCGCGAGCTCGAGAGCGCCGGCCACACGGCGCTCGCCCCGCCGAACCCGTTGCGAGGCGTCGCCTTCGACGCCAGCGTCGTCAGCGACGTGGTCAAGGCCATCGACGGCCCGGTCGTGCTGGTCGGGCATTCCTACGGAGGCGCCGTGATCGGCCAAGCGTCGGCCGGCCTGGAGAACGTGACCGGCCTGGTCTTTCTCGCGGCGTTCGGGCTGGAGGTGGGCGAGAGCTGCGCGACCGTGCAGCAGCCGTTCCCGCCGCCCCTGCTCGCCAAGACGGCCGCCCCGACCCCCTACGACGCGCCCGGCGCCGCGGGCGGTCCCGACCTGTACGTCCAGAAGGACGGGTTCCGGGAGACGTTCTGCGCCGACGTGCCGGTGGACATGGCCGATGTCATGTTCGCGACCCAGCGCCCGCTCTCGGCCGCGGCGCTCAACGAGAACGCCACCGCCGCGGGCTGGAAGAGCAAGCCGTCCTGGTTCCTGGTCTCCAACCACGACAACGCGATCTCGCCGGACGCGGAACGGTTCATGGCGCAGCGGATGGGCGCCACGACCGACACCATTGACGGCTCGCACACCGCGTTCATCGCGAAGCCGGTCGCCGTGGCCACGTTCATCCGCCAGGCGCTGCGGTGACCTCGTAGACCGAGATGTGGTCCTGGCTCTCCCCGGTGAACGAGCCGCGGTCCCAGTCCTGGTAGCGCTCCCGCAGCCGCAGACCGGCCAGCCGGACCATCAGGTCAAGTTCACTCGCCCAGCAGTAGCGCAGCAGTAGCGGCCGCAGCGTGGTGCCCGCCCGTCTAACGTCACTCGCTGGTAGGTGACGGTCTGTGCCACCAGGTCGTCGGTCAGGAACTGGCGGTGCGGCGGGTTGCGGCCTAATGGCGCGCGTTCGAGCCACGGATACCTGCCCGAAATGGCATCCACGCCGCGCTCGTAGGAGGAGTAGGTGTGGTAGATGACACCGTCCTCTACGCGAAGGCGCTCAGGCGGTGCCCTTCTCTACGGTAGGTCGGCCAGTCCGTTCCGACGCTGGCCGTGATCGCGGCGACGAAGGGATTCTCGTCGGTCTCCGGCAGCCGATCGATGCGGATGAGTGCGGCCCCCTCGCAGCGATCAGGCGACTCCCGCGACGCCGATCAGGCTGCCCTCTGGATCGGTGAAGTGGCCGACAACGAGGCCACTGGGCGACCTGGCTGGACCCATAACTCGCCTCCCGCCGAGGCTCACTGCTCGCTGAAGCGCCGCTTCAACGTCTGGCACGGCAACGTAGAACACCGCGTGACTCTCGTAGCTTTCGCCGCCGCCGATGCCACCGCGAATGCCAGCGCCATCTTCCGAAGTAATCAACTCGATGAACCCGTAACTGTCCGGATCGGAGACCTCGCGCGCCACCGGTGATGGCGTGGCAAAGGTCCAGCCGAACAGATCGCCGTAGTAGCGGCGCAAGCGATCCGGGTCTTTGCCTATTACCTCGAAGTGCACGACTGGTCGTGCCATGACATTGCCCTTTCTGTGTCGTAGCGAGGTTCAGCGGCTACCCACTGTCGCAGCCCGAAACGTCGGTCTGCTGCGGAGCCAAGCGACCGCGGCGCCGTAGACGATCCGCCGTCAGGCGCACGTCCTCGCCGCATTATGAGTGCAACGAGGGCGCGATGCTCGCCGGGGCGCACCCGGTCGATCAGTTGGCCAGTCACGGGTGCCGAAACAGGCTTGCGCGGCCTGAGTCAATGGCCAGACGCCGAAGGACTCGCTACTGCCGATGTCTTCACTATGCCGGTACTCGTCACCTTCCGACGCGATGAGCGGTAACCCGAGCCCGTCGAGATACAACGTTCGGCTGACGCTCGGATCAGGCGTGATTACCGCGATGCTCGTGATGAACTGCAACATCCATGACGTCACCTACCTTCTGCCATTGATTTCAGCTGATCCAGCGATCGTTGCATCGTGCTCCGACAGCGCCGGTGTAGCTGAGCAGCGGCAGCGGCCGGGCTTAGCCGACAGAGAGGAGGCGCGAGGTCTCGGGCCGGCCCGGACGGTCGCTGCGGCCGCGGAAACCTCCCGGCAAGGAAAGATCAACAGAGCAACCCGCGCAGGATTGAGGCCTTCCTAGACCTGCAGGCCAAGCCCGAGACGGGCTCATACACGGCCATTGACACGATCAGTACAGAATGCCAAGTTGATTGCATAATGCCGGCGATTCGCCGGAAGGATCGCTGGTCTGTCGTAGGAGTGCACAATGCGACGGAACAGAGGAAACTCACGATCGAAACTGCTGGCTGGGGCGTCTGTCGCAGCTCTGATTACAGCGATCCTGGCCGCGGGGCACTCACCCGCCGCGTCGCAGGCGCCGCCGTCGCACACGGTTCGCGACGGCGCGGCCCGATTCGAGGTGCTGACGCCGACCTTGATCCGGCTGGAGTACGCGGCCGACGGGAGCTTCGAGGACGGGGCGACGTTCAATGTGATCAACCGGGCTCTGCCGAAACCGAAGTTCAGTGCAACCCACACCGACGGCTGGCTGGTCATCAACACTGATGAGCTGACGCTGCGCTATCGGGACGGTAGCGGGCCGTTCAACTCCTCGAACACCTCGATCTCGGTCAACGTGTCGGGTACCACGGTGACAGGCCATCCGTCGTGGCCGCCCGCTCCAGGCCAGTGCTCCTTCGGGACCAGATGCGAAGCAGAGGACGGCAGGCTCAACGGTGGCGAGAGCGTCAACTACGACCACACCGGGTTCACCGGCCGTGGTTTCACGGCCGACTACGGTCAGGTCAGCGCCTCCGACAGCTGGACGATCACCGACGTGCCATCCACCGGTGACTACACGCTGCAGGTGCGTTATGCGAACGGCGGCGGGCAGACCCGCACCTTGAGCGCCACGGTGGGTGGGATCGCGCCTACCTCGCTCACGTTGCCGCCGACTGCCAATTGGGACACCTGGGGCGTCACGTCTACGCCCGTGCATCTAACTGCAGGCACGAACACAATCAGCACCACGTGCGCGGTCGGGGACGGCTGCAACGTCAATCTGGATAGCGTCGCGATCACCGCGAGCGGCGCCAGCTACCCGACGACGACCGGCACGACTCCTCCGCCCGCTGATCAGCCGGGGCAGCTGGGCGGCTGGACCCGTGGATTGGACGCGTATACCAATCAGGCCGGCACGGACGTGGGCGCCTACCAGCTGCATCCGGGCATTCTTAACCGCCAGGGCTGGTCGCTGCTGGATGACACGTACACGGCGTTGCGAACCTCGGACGGCTGGGCCACCCCTCGGCCTACCCACCGCGGTCCCTACCAGGACGGCTACCTGTTCGGGTATGGCCACGACTATCAGCAGGCATTGCAAGATTTGCGAGCGATTACCGGTCCAGCGGCTATGTTGCCGGAGGCAGCGTTCGGGGTGTGGTTCTCCGAATTCAACCCGTTCACCGCCAGCGACTACGAGAACCAGTTGATTCCGGCGTTCGAGCAGAACAATGTGCCGCTGGATTACCTGGTGGTCGACACGGATTGGAAGTCCCCACAGCAGTGGGACGGCTGGAACTGGAATCCGAACCTGTTCCCTGACCCGCAGTCATTCCTGGACTGGGCCAAACAGCACCACCTCAACGTGACTCTTAACGTGCATGCCGGCATTGATGCGAGCGACCCGAAGTTCGCGGCCACGCAGCAGACCGCCGGTGGTGCCCTACAGCGCGCGGCGCAATGCTTCTCTCCTACGTGCTACCGATTCGACTGGAGCGATCCAGCCCAAGCGAAGGCATGGTTCGACCTGCATCAACCCTTCGAACAGCAAGGCGTTCGGCAATGGTGGCTCGACTGGTGCTGCACCGACAGCATCGTCAGCATGGCCGGCCTGACCCCGGACAGCTGGATCAATGAGCTGTACGCCCAGGACCTCGCCAAGTCGGGGCTACGCGGGTTCAACCTGGCCCGGATTGGCTCTTCGTTCGAGGATTACCGTGGTGCCCCCGCGTCCGGCCCCTGGGGCGAGCACCGCAGCACCGTCGCGTTCACGGGCGACACCGACCCGACCTGGCCGGCACTCGCCTATGCGGCCGGGCTCGTCCCTGCGGAGTCCAGCATCGGGCTGCCCTACGTCAGCAACGACATCGGTAGCTTCAAGGGCAAGCACCTCCCCGACGATCTCTACGCCCGGTGGGTGCAGCTCGGAACGTTCTCGCCGATCCTGCGGCTGCATTCCGACCACGGTGACCGGCTCCCCTGGCAGTACGGTGCCGCACAAGACCCGGCCGCCGACGCGCTGCGACTGCGGGAAGCGCTGTTGCCCTACACGTACACGCTCGGCTGGCAGGCGCATGACACCGGACTGCCAATCACCCGGCCGCTGTACCTGGACTACCCCGACCTGGATGCCGCATACAACCAGCCCGACGAATACCTCTACGGACCGAACGTGCTCGTCGCACCGGTCACCTCGCCGGGTGACATCGCTACAGCGCACGTCTGGTTCCCGCCCGGCCGGTGGGTGGACTTCTACACCGGTGCCACCTACACCGGGCCAGCGAGCGTCGACCTGCAGGTGCCGCTGAACCGGATGCCCGTCTTCGTCAAAGCAGGCGGGATCGTCCCTGAGCAAACCGGTCAATCGCATGTAAACGCCGACCCCTCCGCCCCGCTGACGCTCAAGGTCTACTCCGGTGCCTCGGGTGACTTCACTCTCTACAGCGATGCGGGCGAGGGAACCGGGTACGCCAAGGGCCAGTTCGCGCTGACCCCGATCAGCTACCACGAGGCGGGCAGCTCGCAGGTCAAGATCGGCGCTGATCGCGGCGCGTACCCGGGGCAGCTCACCAGCCGCTCCTACAACGTGGATCTGGTCGACGTGACCGCGCCCCACCAGGTCAATCTCGACGACCGGCCGTTGCCGCAGACGAACCCGAACGGCACCACCCCCGGTTGGTGGTACGACCCGGCGACGACAACGCTTCATGTCCGCACGCAGCCGCTCCCGACGAACGCAGGCCACACCATCACCCAGGCCGGCGGGCGCCCAGTCGACCGGCCGCAATCGGCCGCCGTCGCCCTGAGCATCGACCCGGCCACACCGATCACCGTGGCCGCCGGGGCATCGGTCACCGTGCACACCACCGTGACGAACGCCGGACCGGGCGGCATTAGTGGGACGCAGGTCGGCCTGACCGCACCGGACGGGTGGACAGTTACCCCGGCGTCGCCGCAACCAGCTGGCACCATCGCTGCGGGCAATTCCGCGACCCAAGCCTGGACCGTCACGGCACCTCCAGGCTCAGGGGAAGCGACTGCGGCACTAGCGGCGACCGCGGACTTCACGAACGCCGCATCCGGCGCACCGGGCGAAGTGACCACGCACGAGGGCCCGCCGGCCAACCTGCCACCCGTCATTTCCTCGCTTGACCCCACCAGCGCCGCGGCCGGCCAACAGGTCACAATCCACGGCACAAACTTCGGCGCTACCCAGGCGGATCCGAACCAGGACTACGTTTTCTTCGTCGACGGCGGCACCAGCTGGGGCGCTCCGTTCGACGGCGCCACCTTCCACATCGACAGCTGGAGCGACACCGCGATCACGTTCACCGTCCCGACCCCGAGCGGGCCGGGCGGCATCTGGCACGTCAACCCTGGCGACACCGCGACGGTCACTGTCAATACGTCCGCCGGACCCTCCAACACGGTCCCGCTGCAGATCACCGGGTAGGGCTGGGTCCAGCTGAGGAAGGTCGCGCCGGCGAGACATCGTCAGGTCGGCGCTGGTGTCGGGGACGCGGTGAAGTTCAGGGGAATGTGGTGGGTGATGTTTCGGCGCGGGGTTTGGGTGTGGTCGAGCCAGCTTGGTGGTCGCCAGTGGGGTACGCCGTTGGTGATGTGGCAGGTCCAGCCGCGTTTGCGGTGCTCGCGATGGTGAAATCCGCAGACCAAAGTGAGATTGTCCAGGTCGGTGCGGCCGCCGTCGACCCACGGGGTGACGTGGTGGGTTTCGCACCAATCCGGGGGCCGGTCACAGCCCGGGAAACTACAGCCGCCGTCGCGGGCGGCGAGGGCGCGGCGTTGCCCGGGGCTGGCGGTGCGGCGGGTCAGCCCGTAGCCGAGGACCCCGCCGGCGTCACCGAGGACGACGGGCACGATGTCGGCCTCGGCGGCGATCCGCAGCGCCTGCGGCACGCTGATGACGCCGCCGTGCGCGGTGGTGGCCAGACCGGTGCGGGCCTCCACCTGCTCCAGGGTCATCGTGATGAGCACGGTGGCGGGGGTGCCGCCGGCGTCGGGCAGCGTGCCGGCGCGCAGCAGCCGCTGCCCGGCATCCAGCAGCGCGTCATGCCGGCGTTGCCCGGCGCTGCGCCGATCCGGCTCCCCGGTATCGACGTCGGGGACTGGGCGGGCGAGGGTGGAAAGGATGGTCTGCCACACCGCGGTCGCCTCACCGGTCAGCTGCGCCTGCAGCCGGCCGGAGCCGTCCGGCAGCACGGTCAGGGTGGCGTGCCGGTGCCGGTCGTGGTCGCGTTCGGAGGCGAGGACCCCGTCCGGGTCCAGGCAGGCCCGCACGGTGCGGGTCAGTACCGCCAGCTGGTCCGGGTTCAGGGTGCGGGCGTGCTCGACCAGCGTCGCCTCCACCGCCCCGGCCTGCTCCAGAACAGCGTCGGGCAGGTCGGTGATGGTGCGGCAGATCAGGGCGGCGTGCCGATTGGAGATGACTCCCTGCGCCACCGCGGCGGCGACCTGCGGGTATCGGGCCGGCAACGATTCCCCGGACAGGGCCCGTCGGGGCGCGAGCTCCGCGGCCAGCCGCACCCGTCCCGCGGCCTCCCGCCGGCCGATCCGCAACCGCTCGGACAGCAGCACCGCCGTCGACGAACACCCTAATTCCCCTGCGATTCCCCGCGCCTCCAGCTCGGCCACCAGCCCATACCCGACCGCGGCCCGCTGCCGAACGTCAATCTCCAGGGCGGCCATCAGCTCCAGCAGCTCATCGCCGGACAGCGTGGCCAAGTCAACATCACGCAGCTGTTCCCGCGCGGCGGCGAGATGGCTGAGCGCGAGCCTAACCGGTGACTGCGGATTGTCGAACACAAGTTCTATTGTAATACGAAACCAACTCAGTCAATTGAGAATCCACAGGCACAGCAGACTATTTCTGTGTAGGCAACCTCTGCCAAGCAACCAACGTCGAGACCACGCCTCCACCCGGGATAGGGTTTTCGGCAGCGATCAAAGGAGAATCCATGCTCACCAACGCGCCGATCCTTGCCATCGTGCCGACCACTGACATTACGCGAGCTAAGGCGTTCTACGGCGAGACGCTCGGTCTCACCGACGCGAATCTATCGACACCTGGGCCGCAGGTGTTCTATCGATGTGGCGGCGGCACGCTTCTCGAGGTTTACGAGCGCCCCACGGCAGGTCAGGCGCAGCACACCCTTGCCTCATGGGCAGTGAGCGACGTGCGGGCCGCCGTCAACGAACTGCGCGACCGCGGCGTGCGCTTCGAGGAGTATGACGCCCCGGGGCTAAAGACCGATGACGGCATCGCAACCACCGGAGATTTCCAGGAGGCCTGGTTTCGCGATCCCGACGGCAACGTCCTCCGCATTCATTCCCAGATCGACATATAGAGCCTGGGGGGTTAACAGCGGGATCAGAACAAACCTGGCCAGCCAAGGGATCACGCGGTTTAATTGGATCAGTAGCGATATCCCGCGTTCCGGTTGCACAGCCGCAACCGAGAGCCGAGGGAGGTGAGTCGCATGACGTGGTCACGTGGACTGGTCACAGGTTTTCTGCTCGCAGGTGTTCTGCTATTCACGGTGGCATGTAATCCTGACGGGACATCGTCGCAGCCGAACGGCAACGTGATTTTCAATCAAACTCAAACCTCGCACGGCTGCACGGGCTCCCAAACCGTCACCGTGCAGAACGGCGACACCCTCACGGTCCTCGTGGAGAACCACGTCAGCGGCTCCTTCTCGGTCGAACAGGTTGTGAACATCGTTGCCGACACGAACGGCATCGCCAACCGCAACGTGATCCGTGCGAACCAGCAGATCCGTCTTCCCACGAGTTGCAGTGGCCCGTAATCGACGCTGTATCGCTCGGTGCGTGGACTCGTCAGGCGTCGTATTCATCGTGGCGGCGCCACCACATACCGTTCTCGTTGCGGCCTAGTGGCGCGCGGTCGAGCCACGGATACATGCCCCAAATGGCATCCACGCCGCGCTCGTAGGCCGAGTAGGTGTGGTAGATGGCACCGTCCGCCGCCGCGAAGGCGCTCAGGCCGGGCCCTTCTTTACGGTACGTCGGCCAGTCCGTTCCGACGCTGGCCGTGATCGCAGCGACGAAGGGATTCTCGTCGGCCTCCTGCAGCCGGAGGTCGACGGTGCGGAAGTTGTACTCGACGGCTCCAGACTGCCATTCCTCATTTGTATGGGTCACGTGGAAGTCGTAGTTGAAGTCGCTATCTCTCGAGGACGCCCAGGGAAAGCTCCAGCCCATCCGCTGCTTGTAGGCCTGCAGTTTCGCCAACGGCGCGCGTGACACCGCGTAGAGGGTGACGTCGTGATTGGCGAGGTGGACGACGGAGCCGTTGAAGCCGTCGGCGATTGCCGAGCAGGACGCGCAGCCGCCCTCGTACTCGGGTCCGAACATGAAGTGGTAGATCAGCAATTGCGAGCGTCCTCGGAACAAATCGGCGAGTGACGCAGTGCCCTCATCGGTATCGAAGACGTAATCCTTATCGACGCGAACCCACGGGAGCTCCTGCCGCTGCCGGGCGACTTCGTCGCTGCGCCGGGTCAGCTCCTTCTCGGCTCCGAGCAGATCCATCCGGGCCGCAAGCCATTCGTCACGAGATCCCGTCGTATGACTGGTCATTCTTTCTCTCCTTCACATCGTGGGGATGAGTCCGGGCACTGATGCGGGCGCGACGGCGATCCAGATACCGAGCCCGACGATTGCGAGCGCCAACGGCACGTCGAGAACGGCCTTTGCGGGCAGGATCTTCTGGGCGAGCACGACGACGGTGATTACGGCCATCCAGGTGACACTCATAACGCCCAGCACCACCAGCATCAGCATCAGTCCGATGCTCGACCCGACGCAGCAGAGCCCGAACTCGAATCCGGAGCGAATGCTCTCGCGGCAGCGCCGGCGGAAGTGCCGCTTGAGCGGCGTCAATTCGTAGCCACCGACCGCGATCACAACCGCGGCGGCGACGACGGACCCGTGCGGACGATACAGCGCATACACCGCGGCACCGACGAATGCCCAGACGGCAAAGTAGGAGCCGACGAACAGGGGTAGGGCGAGCACGCGACGACCGGCACGAACGTGTCTCATGATCGCCGGGGCCGCGCTCGGCAGCATCATTGCCGCCATCATCGCAAGCCACAGCGCGGCGAAGTACCCGAACGAACCGAGTTCGGTGGCAGCGCCCATGTCCATTCCGTTCATCTGCCAGATCGCGACCACCCATGACGCGGCGGCGAGCCCGAGCGTCGCGATCAGTGCGGCGATGCCAACCCTCGTCGTGGCGGGACTGGGGTCGATGGCCTTCGTCGGGTTCCGGTCGACGGCGAAAGCGGAGGTGAATCGGTAATCAGACATGCTTTCTGGCTTTCTGGAGCGGGGTTGTTGTGGGCTTGCGAACGGACTGGTCGAGGTGCTCTGTCAACGCCTCGAGCGAGCGGTCCCAGTCGCGGGCCAGCGCCGCCAAGAACTGCTGCGCTACCTGCATCGGCGCCGAACGGAGCCGATACCGCACCCGGCGCCGCTCGCCGTGTTCGGCCGTTACCAGGCCGGCCTCAGCCATCAGGGCCAGGTGCTTGGCGATCGCCTGCCGCGTGACTGGCAGCCGATCGGCCAAGTCCGTGGCCGTCGCCGGGCCGCCGGCGGCCAGTGCGGCCAGGATGGCGCGACGGGTCGGGTCGGCCAGGGTGGTGAAGACCTGCTCGGCGATTGCCTCGACGTCAGCCGGCATCGAGGTAGCTGACCAGTTCGCCCAGCTCGGTCGCCCATCCCTTGGTGTTGCCGTCGTACGCCGTCCGGTGGGCGTCCGTGGGCAACTGGGCGAAGCCGCTCTCGACGACCGTCAGCCGCGTGCCCGCACCGACCGGTTCGAGCGTGAACTCAACGTAGGTCCGGCGCGGATCGTCCTTGGGCAGCCCGTAGATCTGCCATGTGAACCCGAACACGGTCGGCTCCTCAACCCGTTCCACGCGCATGTCGACCGTGTGCCCGTTGGTCCAGCTCATCCAGGCCGATCCTCCCGGGCGCAGGTCGATCGACGCCTCGTTGCCGAACCAAGCGGCGAGTCCTTCGGCCGTGGTGAGCGCTGCCCATACCTCGCTCGGCGGGTGGGCGATCTCCACTGTTCGCTCGATCTGATCAGGAAAACCCATCCCGTCCTCCATCAAGTAGCAATCGATCGATTGCTACATTATTGCAACCAACTGATTGCGTCAATAGCTCCAGCGGTCGAGGGCAAAGGCTGGCTTGCCTGGCTTGTTGGGCGTAGTCCTATCGCGCGGGGTGCCGACCGGGCGACTCAGCCGCGCCGTCTGCCGCATCATCGACGATCGTCACGTCGGGGTCCTGGTCCAGCCTCATCGGCCCCCGCGTTACTACTCGGGCTATCGCTTTGACAGCGGACAATCATCGACCGGCATGCTCGTGGCTGGTCGACAGTCCTGGGGTCATGGGACGTTCAGCTACTGGAGCGGCGGGAACATCGCAAAAGTCCAGTTGTCGTCGCGGTTGAGCATGGCGGCGACGGGATCTGACTCGTCGCCGGTGCCGAACGAGCCGGGCTGCGCGGCCCAGTTGCCGTTGATCGCGGTTTCGACCGGCGAGCCGACGGTTGAGCGCGCGACGTCGGCGCCCTCCTCTTCGGAATCCGATGCCGCATCGTCGGCCTTGAGGGAGGTGGTCAGCCCTTCGTCGTCACTAATGACGGCCGAGTCGGTCGCATTGAGCTCGTTACCGCCGACGACACTTCGTACCACGTACTGCTGGATGGGGATCGGATCACTCACTTTCGGTATCACCGGCGACTGCTTGGCCACGTTCCCGGTCGCGCCGTCGAAGATCTTGTCGGAGCTGGCCGTCGCGTTGTTGACCTCGCTTTCGGTGATTGAGGACATGACGCGTGGTGACTCGCCCGTACTGGTGTCAGTCATGTAATCGGAGATCTTCTGTCCGGACCTGAGGCCAGCGGGATTGAGGATGTCGTCTTCTTCTCCCTCGACGAGGGCATTGCGTTTGTACGCGATGTTGGCGGGGTCGGTTTCGTCGTTCGGGTCGGCGAGGAAGTCGGAGGCGTCTTGGGTGGCTTCGGCGGCTTCGCCGATCACTTCCCCGGCGGCTGCGCTCGCGCCGAGGCCGGAGACAAAGGCGACCGCGCCGGCAACGAGTTGGACGGTGCTGAGAGCGGAGCGTTGGTCGTTGGTGAGGAAGTGTTTGCCGCTGACGGCGTTGTCGATGTCGTCGACGGCTTTGACGGTGGAAGTGACGGCTCCGGTGGCGCTGGCGACCGCGCCGACGGCGGTGGCGACGGTGAAGGCGAGCTCGCTGGCGGTGGCGGTCGCGGCTTCGGCTCCGATGACGGCGGGCAGGGCGGCGAGAGCGGCGCCTGCGGTGGCGACTGCGACGACGGCGAAGAGGATAGCGGCACCGATGTCGATGAGCAGGTCGGTGAGGGAGAAGTGGCCAGTGGTGTCAGTGACGGTGATGGGGTTGGTGGAGAAGGCTTGGTAGTGGTTGAACACGTTGGCGGTGTCGCGGCTGGTGAAGCGGCCTTGGGTGGGGTCGTAGCTGCGGGCGGGGAGCAGGAGCAGGCCGGTGGTGGGGTCGGTCATGGAGCTAACCGGCGTGGCTCCGGTGTATTGGAATGGATTGGCCTGTCCGCCTAGCGCGGCGCTCGAGCTGGGCGCGGATTGTCCGTTGGGTTGGGTGGGGGCGCCGTAGTCGCTGTAGTGGTAAGTGTCGGTGACTGCTCCGGTGGTGTCGATCAGCGCGGTGACAGAGGAGTGCCGGTCGCGCAGCAGGTATCCGGCGCCGGTGCCGGTGGTGACCGGTGTTGACGCACCGCTGGTGGGAAGGGCGCCGGTGGTGGTGGTGCCGGGTTGCAAGGTGCGGGCTTCCCGGCCGGCGGTGAGCAGGTAGGACGCGGTGGTAGCGGCGGCGCCGGTGGTGGCGTCGGCGGTGGTGTCGTTGACCAGGGTGCCGTCGGTGCCGTAGTGGAAGGTTTGAGTGCTGGCGGCGCCGCTACCGCTAGTGGTGGTGGAGCGGGGGGTGCCGTCAGGCCAGTAGGCGTAGGTGGCGGTGGTTCCGGCGTGGGTGGCGGTGAGCATCCGGTCGAACGGGTCGTAGGTGATGGCCGTGCCGGTGAGGGTGTGGGTGATCCGTCCCTCGGTGTCGAAGGTTTGGGTCGTGGTGGTGCCGTTGCTGGTTTGGGCGGTCAATTGCCCGGCCGGGTCGATGGTGTTGCTGGTGGTGGTTGTGAACGGCGGCGGGGTGGCGCCGGGCCGCGGGTTTTTCTTCGGTTTCTTCGGCTTCTGGGTCTTGGCCGGCGGTTGCTGCTGCGCGCCGTTTTGGGGGCGGGTGGTGATGGTGGTGCCGGTGACGTCGCCGGCGGTGTTGATGGTGTAGCCGGTGGCGGTGGCGGGCTGCCCGGCGGTGTTGGGGCCGGAGTAGGTGGCTGAGCTGAGCAGCCGGTTGTAGGCGTCGTAGCGGTAGGCGGTGGTCCAGGTGCCGGCCGAGGAGGGAGTGGTCGATACGGCCGGGTCGGTGTCGGTGCGAGTGGCGAGGTTGCCGTGGGTGTCGTAGGTGTAGGCGTGCGCCTCGACCAATGTCCCTGAAGCGGTGGTGGTGCGTTGGGTGTTGAGCTGGTTGTGTCCGGTCCAGGTATTGGTCGTGGTGACGCCGTTGCCGCGGGTGATGGTCGCCACGCGGGACATCGCGTCGTAGCTATATGTCTCCGAGGCGAGCACCGTGGTGCCGCGGGTTTGGGTGGCCGAGGTGATCCGCCCGGCGGTGTCGTAGTGGTAGGTGGTGACCGCTCCGGTCACGTCGGTGGTGGTGGCCAACAGCCCGGTGTCGGTGTAATGCGCGGAGGTGGTCGTGCCGTCGGAGTAGCCGCGGGATATCACGTGGGCGTCCGCGTCGTAACCGAAGGTCATGGTGGTGGTGCCGTCGCTGATGGTGTGCACGTGCCCGGCGCCGGGTTGCCCGGCCGGCACGTAGCTGTAGCTGGTGGTGACCGCGGGCCCGCTGGTGGGCTTTGCGGTCACGCTGGTTAGCCGGCCGGTGGTGGCGTTGTAGGAGTCGGTCACGACGGTGCCGGACGGGGTGGTGCGGGTCGCGACCGTCCCGTCGGCGTAATAGGTGTAGCCGGTAGTGCGCCCGTCCGGGTCGGTGGCGGTCGCTGTCCGCCCGGCTGCGTCGTAGGTCAGTCGGGTGCCTTGGCTGGCGGTCTGGGCTGATTGCGCCCGGGCGCTGCTGGTCTGCTGACCGCCGAGCGCGACGGTGTCGGACAGGTTCAACGCGGTGCCGGGAAAGGCGCTGTTTTGCGGGGTCGCGGTTTGCGCGAGGGATGCCCCGCCGGCGCCGAGGTAGGTATAACCCAGGGTGAGGTCGTTCGAGGTCTGCGAGGTGACCCGGCCCAGCCCGTCGTAGCCGGCCAACTGGGTGGGGTCGGTGGTGCCGTCGCTGTATTGGCGGGCCACTGTCACCGGCTGGTTGCCGTTGTCGTAGCTGGTGGTGCGGGTCGCGACCGGGCTGGCCGAGCCGGCCGGGTCGACCGCCTGGGTGACGGTGTGCGCCACGTCGTTGTAAGCGGTGGCGTGGGTGATACCGGTCGGGTCGACCTCCTGCACCTGCCGGCCGAACACGTCCAGCGTGGTGGTGACGGTGCGGTCCTGCTGATCGGTCGCGGTGGTGGTCGCGCCATTCAGGCTGTAGCTGTAGGCCGACAACTGCCGGGTCGTCGGGGAAACGGTGAACGCCTCGTTGGCGACATTGTCGGTGACCCGCGCCGTGCGGCCCAACGCGTCGTAGGTGGTCAACACAATCCGGCCGTCCGAGGTGGAATCGGTCCGGGTGGCCGGCGTTGCCGGTGACGTCGAGGTCGCCGCGGCCGCCGCCGTATAGGAGGTCGTGGTGGTCAACCCGTCCGGGGTGGTTTTGCTGGTCTGCCGGCCCCCGGCGTCGTAGCGGTAGCTGGTGACCCGCCCGAGCGGGTCGGTAGTGCGCACCGGCTGCAGGGTGACCAGATCCAGCACCGTGGTAGTGGCCGACGCCGCTGACGTGCCGGCCGCGGTCGTGGTGGTGATCGTGCGGGTATGCGCGGCCGTGTCCACCGAGGACGCGAACGTGGTCGTCACCGTGTCCGGGCCGCCGCTGTCCCCGGCCGGTTTCGCGCCCGGCGCCCACGTCATCGTCCGCTGCGTCGGCTGCCCCGATGTGTCATACAGATAGCTGGTCGTTGACCGGGCCGTCAGCGGCTGCCCCGGCGCGGCGTACGCCGTCGTCGCGCTGCTGATCGTCTTATGGTCAGCCGAGAGCACATTCGTGGTCTGGCTGCGGGCCCCGTCCGCCCCGGTGATCGTCACACCCGTGATCAACCCGAACATGCCGTCATACGTGGTCGCCGTCGTCGTGCCCGCCTCATCGGTGGACTGGGTGACCCGGCCGTGGCTGTCATACACCCGGTTCGTCGACACCGTGCGGCCACCCGCGGCGGTCGTGCCGGCGACACTCGTGGCCGCCGAATATGTCACCGTCGACCTCATCGGCCGCGCATAATTCGGCGCCACGCTGCCCAAACCGGTCACCGGCAGGTAGGTCGCGGACTGGGTCTGTATCGGCACCGCACCAAGACCCAACACCTTCCGGGTCACCAGCCGATGCTGCGAGTCATACGTCGACTGTGTCGACGACGGTGCACCCGGACAACTCGCCGGCACCTCAGGCTGCGTCACCACGCAGCTGGCAATCGAGGTCGTATAGAAATAGAACCGGTCACCGGAGGCGAACAACCGGTCCGTCGTCCCCCCGTTATACGTCGGGTAACCGGTGTAATTGTGCTGATCGCCCAGCGGATTCATCAAAAACAACCGCGCCGGCCCCAACACCTTCTCCGACTGGTCGACCGTCACCACCGAGTGCACCGCCGTCAGCCCCGACTCGTACCCGATCTCCTGATACGTGATCAACGTGTGCGCCTGCGACGGGGACACCACCGACGTCAGCAGCGGCACCGACGACCCCGACACCGTCGAATACGCGAACGAGGACACCGCCCCAGTCGAATCGGTCACCGACGTCACCCGATGATCTCCGTCCAACCCGATTGTGGTCTTAGCGACCACCCCATCCGACCGCGGCGGAGCCGACACCACCACCGACGACGCGCTACCCGACGCGCTATAGGTGAATGTCGTGGTCTGCCCATACCCATCCACGATCGACGTCGGCGCCCACCCCGAACCATCCCAAGGCGGATGCTCCCACGTCAGCTGCGTGCGATTACCGAACCGATCCGTGCGAGAAACCAAATTGCCGTCACTATTGAACGAATCAACCCGGCCGTCGTCATACGACAACGTGAACGGCGTCGCCGGCGTCGCCGGTGTCTGCTTGAAAACCAGATCCTGCTGCGGATAATCCTGCAAGCCCGACGGGAACGAACCACCCGCCACATACGCCCCACCATTCGCCGGATACACCGTCAGCGGCGTCTCCGCGTTGACAAACGACACCCCCAACGACCAACCCGGCCCAAACCCCGACCGATCCGCCGCCGCCGGCGGCGCCCCCGCCCGGCCCTGATCCCACACCAACGACCACGACACCCCCGCCGACCCCGGCCCCCCCACCGACACCACCGGCACCGACACCGAAAACAACCCCGTCCGCTCATCCACCGACCCCGACAACCCACCACCCAAACCAACCGCCCCCGACACCGGACCCGCAGCCGAAGCACGAGAAAGCGCGCGCGGAGCCGAGACGGGTGCAACCAGCACCGCCGCCACCAGCGCGGAGGTTGCTCCGATGATCAGCGCCGGGCGGTTTCTCATGACGATCACCTCAGTTTGTTGCGACGGGGACGTTGATGACGGGAACGAGTTGGCCGTGGTGACCAGGGTGGTGTCGACGTGGTCGGTAGGTAGGAAGGCGGAGGTGTCGGTCAGGCTCGCTGCGGTGGCTGTCACGGTTAGCGACCCCACGGACGGTCAGACCACCCCGAAACATCGACATCAAATCCCCCTGGTGACGCTCAAGCGCTGGCGCGCGGATCGGGAGTCGGCGTAGCGGTCATCGAGGCCGCGGCCATCGAGCGTGCCAGCTGTGGTTGGTCCTCGCGGCTGCGCAAGGTCTCCCGCTCCGCGGGTTCCTTCGATGCACCGACTGCGGCCCGTTGTTCACGGGGTTCCCTCAGCTTCCGACCGGAATGTTGATGATGGTCGTGGGGGCGGTGATCACCCCATGGGTGACGAGGGTGGTGTCGACGTGGTCGCTGGACAGCAGGTTGGGGTTGTCAACATCCGGGGACACCGTTGCTGCGGTTGTTATTACGGTCAGTGGTGCTGAGGCCAGTAAATGCTCCGGTGTTCCGGAGGTTTGTTGGAGGGGCAGGCTGCCCACACTGGTGGTGGCGACTGCGGCGGTGAGTAGCCCGATTTGCACGCCGTTTCTGGTGTCCAGGTATAGGGCGGGTTGGGTCAGGCTGATCGGGTAGAGCGGGCACGGGCTGGCGGCGCCGGACTGCGCCACGCATGTGAGGGCGATGCCGCTGGCGGCGGAGGAGCCTTGGGTGACCCCGACGGAGATCTGCGGCGCGAGCACCGCGATCGGCTGACTCGGCGCTGTCGCGCCGGCGATGTAGCCGGTGACGGACTGGCTGGTGGTGCTGGTGGTGTACAGGTAGTGGAATCCGTCGAACGTTGCGGGTCCGCTGCTGGTGACCGACCCGTTGTTGGGGTAGGCGCCGGCGTAGGGGCTGACCCCGAGGAAGGTGTTCGGGTCCGCGCCGGTGAGTAGCAGGTTGGTGATCAGGGTATTGGTAGCGCTGTGGCGGTAGTAGATGCGCTGGTAGCTCGGGTCGGTCGGTGGTAACGGTTGGCTGTTGGTGTTGAGGACCTGGACGGATAGTGGGGCCTGATCCACGCCGGAATCGACCGGTGCGGCGTTTCCGTTGCTGGGGGTGGCCGCGGCGATCTGCGGGCCGCTGACGTTAGTCGGATCGGATGGGGCCGGCAGGCTCGACAGGGTGACGCGGGTGGCTGCCCCGTTCGGTCCGAGGGCGACCCGGATCTGCTGGTAGGCCGGTTGGCCGGCCGGGTTTTCCCACCAGAACGTGGCCGGCCCGAGGGTCAGCTGAGCGGGCGGACCGGGGCTGATGGTGGGTTCGGTGCGGGGGATGAGAGTGCCGAGGGTGGTCCAGGTGGTGTCGTTGGTCGAGCCCTGCACCTGCAGTGGTGGCACGACGAGCTGGTTCGGGTAGGGGGTGGGGAGTTGGTAGGTGGCGCCGGTGACGTCGAACCGGTACACGGCCGGGCCGTCGGTGAAGTCGGCCGGCGTCACCCGGGCGGCGGTCACCGTCGGGGATCCGGCCGGGGTGGGTGCGGCCGGGGTATCGACCGTGATGTTCCACAGCCCGTATGCGGCCAGGTGGTTGCCTGTGTAGGCAATAGACACGGTGGTTGTGCCCTGGGTCAGCGTCGGATCGCCTGGTGCCAAACCACCGGCCTGATCGGTCACGTCCACGGACATCTGCAGGTCCCGGTTGAGCCGCACGCCGACCAGCCGGGCGTCGGCGGGATGGTTGACCGGGGTGATGATCAGGTAGCCGCGCCAGGTACCGGTCGGGTCGGTGGTGGGGTCGACGGCGCATCCGCCGTCGGTTCCGGAAGTGAGTTTGGTTCCGGCGTTGTAGGCACCCATCGGGTAGATCGCCGAAGTCTGCCCGGCCGCTACCGTGACCCCTCCCGCGGGGAATGCCGAAGCATCGGCCCAGCTCGGTGCGTACCAGCAGCCTTCCCCGGCAAGGGGCGAGGCCTTCAGCCCGACCGTGATCGGCTCGGCCGATGTGTTGCTGACCTGGAACCGTCCCTCCTTGATGCCCGGATACCACTTACGGAACGTGTCCCAGTCCGGCGTCATCGTGTTCGGGGAACCGGCGATCACCGGTAACGCGGTCAACCCGGTCGAGCTCCCATCCCAGCGCAGCAACGCCCCGGTGCCGGTACCGACGTTCGTCCCGGTCTGATACGACACCGCGAAGTCCGACCCGCTGCCCGTGCCGTCGAACCGGGGTATCGGGTTGACCGCGATGATCGCACCGTTCGGGCCGGGGGCGGTGGTTCCGGCCACCTGGCCGGTCTCCGCGCCGCTCACCGTCGGGTCGACCAGCCGCAGCGTGCCTGACCCGTCGCCCTCCCGCATGCCGAACGCGACGACCTTGCCGTCCACACCTCCCTGGCCGAACGCCACGGAGAGCGGGGCAGGTACCAACGCGTCACCGCCGTGCTGGTTCCAGGCCAGCCAACTCCCCTGCACTTTGCCGTTGCTGTTGATGTTCACGAAGAAGCCCTCGTCGGCCCAGCTGATCACTCCGATGGCCAGCAGTCCGGACCCGGAAGGGTCCCACGCCAACGCCGTCGGCGGGGTCTGCGACCCGTCCGGGGTCGCCATGCCGCCGAAGGTGTCCGTGAGCTGCGGCGAATTCGGGTTGTTGACGTTATAGATCTGCACACCGCCGTCGCTCAGCCCCACCGCCACATACAGATTCCCACCGGAGTACCCGGCGGCAAGCGACGTCACCCCGATCGCCCGCGGCACCCCCGCGCAGTTAGCGCAGAGGTTGAAGGCGTCCGGCAACCTCGTGTGGGAGTAGGCACAGCTCATGCTTGCGCACGACCCGTCGGCCGGCAGCACGTACAGCCAGTTTCGGTAGGCGGTAAACCCAGAATCCAGCCCCTCCTCGTCGAAGCCGTTTCCTTGCGATCCGGTCATGAAAAGGAAATTGCCAGCGCGGGCCAAATAGATCGTATTCAGCTCGTAGGCAGCTGATAGAAAGTCGAAGCAGCCGGAGCAGGATTGGTCGCTTTCGTGCGAGTACGCCGCCCACATGCCGGCTTTGCAGCCAAAGAGGTCGTTGCAGGGGTAGTCCACGCCGCCGGACGCAGCGCCGCCGGAGAGCTCCAGGTCCATCGGCGTCGAGTGAAGCAGCTTCGCGCCGAGTGACGCCGAGTCGTAAATGTTGAGGCTGGTGTTCTCCGCGCGCATGCGTTGGTCGTAGCCGCGGCCCAAAAAGTCCCCGGTGAGGTCGTCGCGCATCGTCTTCGGCATGGTCGAAGAAATGTCGACCGGCGCCGGCGCGGCGCCCTTCGGTGGCTTCGGGTTCGGTGGCTTCGGTGGCTTGGGGGGCTTCGGTGGTTTAGTTGGCTTCGGCTTGTCGGGTTTGCTCGCCTGCGGCCCCGCAGCTGCCGTGGACGCACGCCCGGTCGGCGCCACGGCCGCGGATACCGGCATTGCCACGCTCATCACGACCATTGCGCCCGCAGCTACCGCGATCCCACGGATGGTCAGACCACGTCGAAATATCGACATCAGATCTCCTCGGGGAG
Organism: uncultured Actinomycetota bacterium; assembly: GCA_963809815.1. Lineage (GTDB taxonomy): Bacteria > Actinomycetota > Actinomycetes > Mycobacteriales > Jatrophihabitantaceae > CAVVJA01. The sequence continues at coordinate 562,690 of CAWELM010000017.1, read as the reverse complement.
CAATAGAATGCGGGCGCCAAGCCGGGCCGCCGGCGGTTCGGACAGTGCCACGGTCATCGCGGCCGCGATCATCGAAATCGTGGCTGGCAGGTTTGCCACGGGCGCGTGGTCCGCACACAACTCGACCGGGCGCGTCGGCTGTGGCCGCGTTCTCCTGGCCGTCCGAAGACGCTCTCGGACAGCCCCGCGATACCCGTTCAGCTCCGCCACCAGTCCCCCCACGGTGACTCGAACGACTACTCGGCTACTCCCGCCGTCTCATCGTTGGCTCGATACATTAGAACACGCAGCGTGACAAAACGACCCTTTACCGGTGAACACGTAATTTCGGGGGAACCGCGACGGCGCGCATCGATTTACGGCATCTGACGTAAAGCACCGGGTCCGCGGGACATGCCATTCACCGGGCGGCCGCTGCGCGCTGGGCGATCGCGGACGGCACCGTGGCCCGCCACGTTCAGCCCTGTTGTGACGGTGCCTTGTTGTCCATTTGCGCGGCGACCTGGGACAGGACCTGAGCCGTTCGTTTGATCGCCGGGGCATCGATGTGATCGAACATGCGACGGCGCACGCTGGCCAGGTGTGCCGGCCAGGCTGACCTCAGCTTGGCGAGGCCCTGCGGGGTGAGCTTCGCGACGTTACCTCGCCCGTCGATGGCGCTGGGCCGCTTCGCCACGAGATCGCGCGATTGCAAGTCATCGACCAGGCGCGTCATCCGGCTGGCCGACAATCCCGCCACATTAGCCAGGTCCGCCATTCGCAGTTCGCGCTTCGGGGCCTCGGACAAGTTCATCAGGGTCGTGTATTCATTCGCGGTCAGCCCCGTCGTCCGCAGCATGTCACGGTCCAATAGGCGCGGTAGCACAACGACGATGCGCATAAGTGCCCGCCACAGCGTCTCTTCTGAGGCCGTCAGCGGCTCATTCTTAGGCACGCGCCGATACTAACTTGCTTCCAAAAGCATCCTTCAGGTACTGGTCATCGAACGGCGGGGAAGCGCCGCAGCTCCGCCCGGGCAGCGTCGTCGAGATGGACGTTCGCGACTCCGAGGTTCTCGGCCAGGTGCTTGCGGGTTCGAGTGCCAGGTATCAGCAGAAGGTTCGGGGCCAAATCAAGCAGCCAGGCCAGCGCGATCTGAACCGCTGTCGCTCCCAACCTGGCGGCCAAGGCGGCCAGGATTGGGCTCGTGAGAATTTGCTTTCGTACGTTGCCTGGCCATCCCAGCGGGCAGAACGGAACGAATGCGATGTTTCGCTGGCTGCACTCCTCGAGGATGCCGAGTGACCGCCGATCGGCCAGATTGAACAGGTTCTGCACGCAGACAATCTCTGTTTGGTTGGCGGCTCTCACCAGATGATGCTTCGAGATGTTGCTGAGGCCGATGCCGTCGATCAAGCCTTCCTCGCGGGCTCGGATCAGCGCGGCCAGCTGCGAGTCGAATCGCTCCTCAGGCATGGACTCGTCTACGAGGCGCAGGTTCACCGCTGCCAGCCGATCCATGCCGAGCGTTACGAGATTCTCCTCAATGCCCAAGCGGAGCTGATCCGGCCGGTCGTACGGCAAGACGGCGCCGGCGTCATCACGGCGCACCGCGACCTTGCTTACCAGCGCCAACCCGGCTGGATACGGGTACAGCGCCTCATGGATCAGCTCGTTTACGACGCCCGGGCCGTAGTACTGCGCGGTATCGATGTGATTGACCCCGCCATCGATTGCTGCTCGGAGCACGCGGAGCGCTTCGTCACGATCTCGCGGGGGGCCGAATACTCCGTCGCCGGCTAGCTGCATGGCCCCGTATCCGATCCGGTTCACTTGCCACGGACCAAGGGAGAAGGACCCGGCACGTTCTACGTCGGGTCGAGCGTCCGGCACGAATCCTCCTGCCTGAAGCGGCGCAGCTCTGAAAGGCATCTCTTTGCGTAAGCAAGCAACATAATGTTAGTCCATCGTCGTATTCCAGAGCGCCTGGTCGTGAACTTGGACTTGTAGCCCTCCGGTGACGATAAGTCCAAGATGCCGGCTGACGGAATCGGCGCCGGCCGCGCGCCGTGATCACCGGTTGATGGGCGAGATTGTGGGCGGGCGACGGCTACCAGGCGTCCAAGCGGACCTGGCCGAGGCGTCCGTCGAGGTCGCGCATGACGACCCAGGTCTGTTCGTCGGCGCTGGCGACGGTGCCCGGTGGGTTGACCAAGATCGGCGCCGCAGCGCCGAGCAGATCACGGAGCCGATCGGCTTCGACCGGATTACTAGTCGCGAACGCGAAGACGGTGGACAGCAGCGAGCCGATGCCGCTGAGGTCGGTGACGACCTGGGCACTGTCGGCCGATAGGCCTAGGGCGGTGTTGCGGTCTCGGGCGGCGCGGGTCACCCGATGCAGCTGGGCGACCAGCGGCGCGGGCACGTTGATGGTGCTCGGTAGGTCGATGTGCACTAGTCGCGGGTGGTCGGCTCGGGCGGCGAACTGGCTGAGCAGGTGCGCGGCCTGCGCCGCAGCCAGCGCGCTGGCCAGCCCTCCGTCGGCGGCGACGTCCAGGACGGTGACGTGCCCGGGCGGTGGGAGTGTTGCCGTTCCGGCACCGAACAGGCCACCCGGCCCACCGCCGGCCGACAACCCGGACAGCATCTCCCACAGCCCGCCCAATCCGACCGCACCGCGGGTGAGCTCCTCGAACCCAGGCACCGTCGGCATCTGCGGCCGGACAACGCGTACGTTCTTGCCCAGACCGCGGGCCCGCGTGCACAGCTGACCGGACACGTCGAGGAGCACCACCGCGGCGCCCCGCGACGCGGCGTCTTGCGCCACGCTCAACGTCAACCGAGCGCGCAGATCACCCTGGCCCAAGATCGCGAACAGCGGGCTCTTCCCCGACCGCACCGCGGCATGCGGGTCGAAGGACACCGCCGCGCCGTCGACGGTCGAGCCGATCCGACACCCAGCGTCATCGCCGAGCCCCGGCTCGGGTTCGGGTTGGGCGTCCTCGTCGGCCGGCCGCTCCTGACTGGTCGGGTCGGCTTCAGCTCCACCCAGGTCCGCGTCCTGCGCGGGCGGGCCGACGCCACGATCGGCCGACACCGCCGAGGCGGCCGCCGCGGCGGCCGCGCGGGCCGCGGCGCTGAAACCAGCCTCCCAGGCCAGGCTCTGCTCGCCGGTCAGCGAGTACAGATCATCGGGGAGCGCCTCGGCCGGGATCTGCTCGAGGTGCGGGTTGCGCACCAGCGCGAACAGCTGCTCCGGCGACGCGGACGCGACCCACGATTCGGCCGCCTCCCGACCCAGTAGCAGCTGCGTGCGGGTCGCCTCGCTGAAACGGCGGCCCCGGTTCTCGGCCTCTTCCACCGCCGCGAGCAGGGCCCGCTGGCACACCTCGGAGATCGGAATGGCAGCGGCCTTCACCCTGCGTTCCAGCTCATCCGGAAGGTAAACGTTCGCCCGGCCCACAACTGCCTCCAGATCTATGCACACTTATGTGCATAGCCTACGCACGGCTTGCATCCGAAGCGAGATCTACCATTCCGGGGTGGACCGCATCGCCGTCGATCTATCCGGGACACCGGAGACGCTGCTCTGGAATCTCGGTCGACGGGCCGCGGCCGCGCGTGCCCGTAGGCCGTTGCTCAAGGATCCGCGCGCGGTCGAGATCGTCGATCGGCTCGACTACGACTTCGGCGACGCATCTCGCGGCGCTGGGTGGCATGCGGTCCGGGTAGCCACGTTTGATGCCGCGATTCGCCGCTTTCTGGCTCGGCATCCGTCCGGCCCGGTAGTCGCGCTCGGCGAGGGTCTGGAGACCCAGTTCTGGCGGGTGGACAACGGCCGTATGCGATGGATATCGGTCGATCTGCCAGAGGCGCTGGAGTTACGGCGCAAGCTGCTTCCAGAAGGACCACGGCAAGGCAGCCACGCTGGATCAGCGCTCGATATCGACTGGCTCGACCAGCTGGTCCCGGCGACGCCGGTGCTCGTGACTGCGCAAGGCCTGTTCATGTATTTCCGACGCGAACAGGTGCATGAGCTCATCGCCGCCATGGCTCGGCGTCTGCCCGCCGCCTCGTTGATCTTCGACGTCGTGCCGGAGAAGCTGCGCGAAATGGTGCGGCGTTGGCCTGGCCGGGAGAGCAGCCAGGCGAGCATGCTGTGGTCGTGGGGGTTCAACCCCGAAGAACGAGCGGCGATCAGCAGGATCCGTGGGGTCGCGACCGTTCATGATCTAACCCCGCCTCTCGCCCTCGGCGTTGCGCCTTGTGTCCTCGGCGCCGTTCGGCGGCTACCGCGCCAGGTGCGCTATTCCCTTCCCGTCCTTCCCATTCTCGAGGTCACTTTCCGGTCGGCTGACTAGCGAAAGTCCGCGCGCTGCTGCCTGGGTGGATTGCACAAGGCTTGCGGACTCGACATGCCCGGGGAACGCTTGTCTGGTGCGAGATGGTGTCGAATGGGCCGAGGCGCCAAACTCGCCGGCCGAGGACGACGACGTCCTCGAGCTCGGGCGCAGGTCAGGCGCCAAGCCGTGGAGACGCTCAGTCGCACAATGGCGGCGTCGCTGGCCTCGACTGGCCGCCGCCGCCACAGCTGTGGTCGTCGGCCTCGTCGCGTACACGGTGATCCGCTCGTCCCTGAGCGACCCTTCGTCGCACTCGGATTCGCGAATAGCGAGCGTGAACGAGTCATCGCATGCCGCCACGTTGGCGATGATCGAGACGCAGGCGCGACAGACCGAACCGCTGGTCGACATCATCCGCCCTGCCTCTACGGCCGGTGCCTGTCCCGTCGTCGAGCCCGGTCATTCGGCACAACTCGAGATCGCCGCGGCGGCGCGCCGTGTTCTTCCCACGTTGACGGTGCGTGACGTGGCCCGCACGCTCGATCAGTACCTGGGCATGTGCGCGATCGAACTTCGCGGCCAGGACGCGGCAGGGTCCGTGCTCGTTTTCGACATCGTCGCGCCGGAGGGCGACAACACCGTGCGCCAGCGAACACCGTTTTCCAGTGTTGCCTCCGGACGCGACGGAACGGCCGTTATTACCAGCGTGAGCGTGGTGACGAACACGGGCTGGACGGTCGTCATCGGCTGCGTCGGCGCGGCTTCGGATCAGCCCGATTCGCAGGCGCTGGTGCACTTAGCGCAGGACCCAGCCCTGCACTGGTAGCCGACGTCGGAACCGCCGATCCGCCAGTGCCGGAGAAGCCGATTTGTCATTAGCGGCCCGACTTGGCGTCACACAATGGACTAGACCACTCGGATCGTGCATGATTCACTAGTTCGTACCAATGGTATAGGCATCTGATCGACCTCTACTAGGAGACCGCCGGTGTCCAGTGCCGCCTTGCAGCCGCCCCGCGAGCCGAAGTACTACACCGTCAAGCGGCACCTTCTCGCGATCATCGAGTCCCTTGAACCGGACAGCGCCGTACCGACCGAGCGCGTTCTGGCCGCAGAGCTTGGCACTTCGCGCACCACGGTCCGGCAGGCGCTGCTCGAGCTGGTGGCGGAGGGACGGCTGGTCCGCCGCCAGGGCTCGGGCACGTACGTCGCGGAACCGAAGATGACGTGGCCGCTGCATCTGACGAGCTTTACCGAGCAGGCGGCCGCGAATGGGTTCACCGCATCCACCCAGCTCATCTCCGCCGAGCGGACCCGGGCCGATGAGGATGTCGCCAAGCGGCTCGCGCTTGTCATTGGAGCGCCGGTGTTCAGCATCGAACGGCTGCGTCTCGCCGACGACCGGCCGATGGCGGTGGAGACAGCCCATCTGTCCGCTGCAAGATTCCCCCAGCTCACGCGGCACATTCGTCGCGCCCAGTCGCTGTACGCCGTTCTGGCCTCTGTATACGGCGTCGTGCCGGTCAATGCGGAGGAATCCATCGCGACGGCGCCGGCATCGCCCCGCGAAGCCGCCCTGCTGCACACCGACACCGGAGCGCCGATGCTCGTGCTCGGCCGGCAATCGTTCGACGCGTCGGGGCAGGTCGTGGAGTGGGTGTCGAGCTGGTATCGGGGCGATCGTGTCACGTTCGTTGCCAACTTGACCGCGCCACGTCGATGACGAATGCGGTTGCGGCAGTGCTGGCCTGGCGAACGGCAGCCGGCCTGGCGGTCGCCCGGTGAGCGTTCTGTCCGGCGCCCGCGTCGTCACACCAACCGGTGTGCTAGCTGGCGGCTGGGTGCAGGTCGAGGCGGGGGTCATCACCGCAGTCGGCTCGGGCCTTCCGCCAGGCGGCGGCACGGTCGACCTCGGCGGCGCCTGGTTGCTGCCTGGTTACATCGACCTGCACGTCCATGGCGGCGGCGGGCATGACGCGAGCGCATCGCCGGCCGACCTGGCGGCGGCCGTGGCGTTCCACCGATCACACGGCACGACGCGGACACTCGTTTCGCTGATGACCGCGCCACTGGATGCGCTCGCCGAGCAGCTCGGCTGGGTCGCCGACCGCGTCGCCATGGGCCCTACGCCGGACGGGCATGTGGTGGGGGCCCATCTCGAGGGACCGTTCCTTTCTCCAATTCGCGCTGGAGCCCAGAATCCGCAATTCCTGCAATTGCCCGACCGCGGCGCGTTCTCCGGACTGCTCGCAGCCGCGCGGGGGTGTTTGCGCAGCGTGACTATCGCACCTGAACTGCCCGGCGCCCTCGACCTGATCGTCGACATCGTCGGCGCCGGTGCGGTCGCAGCGATTGGCCACACTGACGGCACGTACCCAGACGCCCAAGCAGCCATCGAAGCCGGCGCGCGCCTCGCGACGCACCTGTTCAATGGGATGCGAGCACTGCACCACCGCGAGCCAGGCGTGATCGGGGCGGCACTCGCGTCCGACCTCGCGTGCGAGGTCATCAACGACGGCATCCACGTGCATCCCGCGATCACGACGCTCGTCGCAGGGACACCCAAGCGTCTCGTCCTTATCACTGACGCGATCGCGGCGACCGGCGTCGGCGACGGTGAGTTCGCCCTCGGGGGCCAGCCGGTGCAGGTTCGCGGCGGTGAGGCTCGGCTGACCTCTACCGGCGCGCTGGCGGGTAGCACACTGACCATGGACGACGCGGTGCGGCGCGCCGTCTTGGACTGCGGGCTGCCGATCGAGGTCGCCTCGGCCGCCGCGTCCGCAAATCCGGCTCGAGTCCTTGGCATCGGTGACTCGTGCGGTGCGATCGTCGCCGGGCACGATGCGGACTTCGTCGTCCTGGACGATGACCTCCGCATCGCGCGGATCGTGGCCGCCGGAGTCTGGTGCGACACGGACCGGGCCGCCGCCGTTCTGTAACCCTCCGCGACAGCACCTGACCCCGGCAGCAGCAATGCCGCTATCGGGGTCAGGCCGGATCAGCCGTCCGCGTGTGTCACTACCGGTGCCACTTCAACGTGGTGGTTGTGGTGGCAGACGGTGTTCCGGTTGCGCTCACGGTGATCGTTACGTGGAACGCGCCGGGATGCCCGTAGGTGTGGGCCCCGTTGATCGTGTAGAGCCCGTTGACTGTGGCGGAGGTGGCGGCGGTGCCGTCTACCGTGCCGGCGCTGGTGTTTCCGTCGCCCCAGTTGATGCTGGCGGTGATGTTGCTCGCGGCGATGCCTGGTGCGGAGAGGGATGCGACCGCACCAGAGACCTGGCCGTTGACCACCGGGATTTGCGCGGCGGCCGCGACGTCAAGCTGCCAGGCCACCTCAGGCGTCGGGTAGAAGTTGGTGCCGGCGAGGGTCAACCTCGCGCCTTGCGGAGCCAGCCGGGTCAGGAAGTCCGAGTAGCCGTTGGTGCGCTCGGCCTGCGGGGTCCAGCCGACTTCCGCGAGTGCGATCAGCCGCGGGAAGACCATGTAGTCGACGTTGCTCAAGTTGACGACGGTCTCGCCCCACATCGCACCTTCGACACCCATCACGTTCTGGTCGGTCACGCCGGTGACGTACGTGCCTGGATCCCAGTTGTAGAACTGGTCGACGTCACAGCCGGTGTTGCAGGCCCAGTGCAGACCGAGAGTCGGCGGCACGTTGACATTGGGGCCGAACGCGTACTTTTGATCAAGGTATGCGTGATTCGCCGGCGCCATGACAATCTTCATGTTCTTGGCCACGGCTTCGTGGGCGGTGACGGTGTCCGGGCTGGAGCCGGAGGCCGGGTTCCAGTACTCGGCAACCGACCCCGGGCCGGGGTTCGTGCCGGGCCCGGCCAGTTCGGCCCAACCCATCGCAGCCTTGCCCTGGGCGTTGACGAGCGGGACCTCCTGGTTGATGAATGACGCGTACTGGTCCTGAGTGAGCAGCGTGGACGGCACCTCGTCGCCACCTACGTGGTAATACGGGCTGGTCGACATCGCGGCGAGCTGGGTAATGATCGCGTTGTAGATCGTGAAGCTGTTCTCACTGTCGGGACACATCGCGCTGTACCCCACGTCGCCGGTGAAGTTCCACTGGGGCGGGTTGTTGGTGCTGCAGTTGATGTCCTGTGGGTGCCCGTTCAGCAGCGGGTTCGTCGTGTCGTTGTACTCGGACATGATGATCGCGTTGTTGTGGCCGGGGGAATCCACCTCGGGCACGACCGTCATGAAGTGCGCGGCCGCATGGGCGACAACGGCCTTGTAGTCAGCCTGGGTCCAGAAGCCGCCGGGGTCCATCGTCCGGCCGTCCGTGCCGACCGAGCCAATCGAGCCGATGTCGGTCAGGTTGGGGAATCCGTTGATGACGATGCGGAAGCCCTGATCGTCACTGACGTGCAGATGCAGCGTGTTCACCTTGTACGCCGATGCCTGGTCGATCAGGCTCATGACTGCTGCAGGCGTCTGGAAGTGGCGCGCGATGTCGAGCATTACGCCGCGATAGGCGTAGCGGGGATAGTCGACTATGTGGACCGACGGAATTGTCCATGGCCCTGGTTCGAGCGTGGGGCTGTCGATCCATACGGGGAGCAGCTGACGGATTGTCTGCACGGCGTCATAGAGTCCATGCGCCGTGGTCGCCGTGACCGTCACCCGCGATGGGCTTGCGTCAAGGACATATCCCTCGCCGGTCGTATCCGGCTGCAGGGCGGCGGGTTTTCCCAGTTGCAGCGTGATGTCGCCGGCGTGCGCGCCGCCGCTCACGATCGGCAGCTGGTAGCCCGTCGCGGGACGCAGATAGGCAGCGAGGTCGGCTCCGACCGCGGTCGCGTCAGCCGAACCGACCACGACGCGGGATTTGGACGTGAGCGAGAATTGGCCAACGCCGACGGTAGTTGATACGGGCTTGGGCACCACCTGCGGCGCGGCCGATGGCGGCGCGGCTGCTGCGCTTCCAGCGCCGAGCGCGACAGCGCCCGTTGCACCGCCCACGATGAGCGCCATGGCGCCGATTGACCTGGCTACGCGAGAGCGGCCAGTCCCGAGGAGGCTGAGCGACATTGGCGGACCTTTCCGCCACGGGCAGCGGACAATCGCCGCTACCCGCGGCTGCCGACGCTGGTCTATACAAATATTGAATCTGGTCTACACCTTTTGGTCGAAATCTGGTCTACACCTTTTCAGCGCGCACCACAAGACTCTTCGAGCCGAGACTGAGAAAAGGCAGGCTAAGAAGATGAATCGCTGAGGCGAGGGCAACTCATCTGGTCGAGCACTCGTCCATTGCCGCTCGCAAGGTCGAATGACGCGCGGCGTGCTCGGCGGCCTGATCCGGGCTCAGCCCTGCGGTGAGATGGAGTACCGCGGCCCGGGCATTCCAGTCGCACCGCTCGAGCGCGGCGTGGGCAACGTCGACCGGCTGTTCGGCGATCTCGGCCACGATGCCGATCACCCGAGCGCGTAGCTTGGCGTTCGCCGGTACGACGTCGATCATCAGATCACCGTGGACGTGGCCCAGCGCGACCATCGCGGCAGTCGTCAGCGCGTTCAAGATGAGCTTCTGGGCGGTGCCGGCTGTGAGCCGCGTGGAATTCTGCAACCGCTCGGGCCCGACCGGCACCTCGATGGCGGCTGTCGCGAGCGCGGCCAGCGGCGAATCAAGGGTGTTTACCACAGCCACGAGCGCTATTCCGGCTTGGGCCGCGGAGCGTGCCATGGCCAGGGTGTACGGCGTCCGGCCGCTGGCGGCGACCGCAACCATGACGTCGTGCGAACGCAGCGCCATTTCGGCGAAGTCGGCTGAGGCGACCGCGACGTCGTCCTCATCCCAGTCGGTGCCGACCGGCGCCTGCCCGCCCGCTCCGGCAATACGAATGAGAACTGTCGACGGGTCGAGACCGAAGGTGCCTGGTAACTCGGCCGCCTCGCACAGCGCGAGCCGACCTGACGTTCCGGCACCGACGAAGGCGATGCGGCCGCCACGGCGCACCTGTTGGGCGATCAGGTCGGCGGCCGCGGCGATCTGTGGCAGCGCCGCGCGCACCGCGGGCACGACACTGTTCTCGGCGTCGAGCAGTCGCTCGACGACGCCGGCGCTGTCGAGCGTGTCCAGGGGGTCGATCCTGTTCTGCGTCACGACCTACCATGTCTCCGTAATTTTGGACAGCCCGCGCGGATGATCGGGGTCTCCGCCGCGGTCCAATGCCAGGCGCCAAGCCAGCTGCTGGAGCGGGAGAATCTCCAATATCGGCAGGAGCTCCTCCGCGATGCCCGCGCTCGCCAGTGGCAGACCGTCCTCAGTGCCGACCGTCAGCACGTCGGCCCCGGAGGCCTGGAGCCGTTCGACGACGGGCGCCATCGCGGCCCGCCCACGGCCAGGCGACATCACGGCGATCACGGGCACGCGGGAGTCGACCATCGCCATCGGACCGTGCAGCAAATCCGCGCCTGAAAAGGCTTGCGCGGCAAGGTAGCTGGTCTCCATCAGCTTGAGGGCCGCCTCACGCGCCGTGGGATAGGAGTACCCACGAGCCGTTGTCACGAGCCGGTCGGCATAGCGATATCGCTGCGCCGCCGTAGTAGTCGCGGCCTGGAAACTCAGCGTAGCCGCGGCCGCGTCGGGTATCGCATCCGCGCCCGCTACATCACCTGACGCCGCACCCACCACGAGCAGATATAAGGCCAACAGCTCTGCGGTATAAGTCTTCGTCGCAGCTACCGCACGTTCTGTCCCGGCCCGGACATCGAGATGGATGTCGGCCGCGACGGCCAACGGCGAGCCAGCATTGTTGGTCACGGCCACGGTGAGGGCGCCGCAGTCACGAGCAACGGTCAGCGAGTCAAGGAGGTCGGGTGATCCGCCGGACTGGCTCACCGCGATGAAGAGCACGTCGGAGAGCTCCGGACGCGCGCCGTACACCGTCATAGTCGAAGGCGAGACGAGGCCGGCGGGCAGGCCAAGTCGCACCTCGACGAGATACTTCGCATAGAGAGCAGCGTGGTCACTGGTACCGCGTGCCGCGATAAGGACGAAGCGTGGTCGCCGCTTGGCGATACGCCTGGCCGCATCCGCGATAGCGTCGCCCCCCTGAGCCAGGAGCCCAGCGAGCACGGCTGGCTGCTCGGCGATCTCGGTCGCCATCAGAGCGCCCGCTGCTGCTGTCGTCATCGTCGCTCCGTCCCACGGCTCGCACGGTCGCCTCGATAGTCCCGGAGCAACGCCGTTCGTGCACCCCGGCCATCCGGCCAGCCGTCCTCCGCCACGACGCCCGGTGGACGGCAGGCGGCCGTGCGCCGACCCGCGCACCAATCACGGATCGCAGCCCGCCGCGGCGTCCGGTGACCTTGACCAAAATGGTATAGAGGATGAGGCCAGCTGGTCTAGACCACCGGCGTGGATGAGGGTAGCGTCTCGACGGGCAGGACCGGTAGTTCGGTGGTTAGAAGCGCCAATAGTCGAAACACGCCACGGCGTGTGACCAGGAAGAGGGCGAAAAGATGAGACGAGGCTTGGTGGCGGCCGTGGCGCTCAGTGCCGGGCTGGCGGTTGTCCTGAGCGCATGCAGTAGCTCGAAGAACAGCAGCAGCAGTGGTGGCAGTGGTGGGGGCGCCGGCGGTAATACGACGTTGAAGCTGGTCGCGGCCGACTACGGGACCGGGCCGAGCAATACCAGCCAGAAGTACTGGGAGGGGATCGCCAGCGATTTCCACGCGGCGAACCCGAATATCACGGTCAACGTGCAGACCATCAACTGGAACGACTTCGACAACCAGGTCAAGACCCAGGTCCAAAACAAGCAGTACCCGGACATTCTCGAAGGCGACTTCTTCCCGGATTACGCTCAGTCCGGCCTGCTCTACCCGGCCAAGGACGTCACCTCGCCGAGCACGTTCAGCAATCTGCTGCCGGTCTTCGCCAAGCTGAATACCTACAACGGCACGCAGTACGGCATGCCGTTCACCACCAGCGCGCGGACGCTGTTCTACAACAAGAAGCTGTTCCAGCAGGCCGGTATCAGCTCCCCGCCGCAGACGTGGGCGGACATCCAGACCGACGCGACGAAGATCAAGGCTCTGGGCAAGGTGGGATTCGGGCTTCCGCTGGGCCCGGAGGAGGCTCAGGCTGAGTCGTTGCTGTGGTTCCTCGGCAACGGCGGCGCCTACCAGGACGACAGCGGCAAGTGGGTGATCAACAGCTCGGCGAACGTCGACACTCAGCATTTCCTGACCGACTTTGTGAAGTCCGGTGTGACCGAGCCCAACCCGGGCACCAAGAACCGCACCGACCTATGGAAGCAGTTCGCACAGGGCGATATCGGGATGATCAACGGATCGCCGGCTCTGATCCCGATCATCCAGGCGGGCGGCAAGCTGACGGACTCCGACTGGGCCTCGGTGCCGATCGCCGGCAAGTCGGGCCCGCTGGACAAGACCCTCGGTGTCTGTGACAACGTCTCGGTGTTCAAGACGAACGGCAGCAAGCAGGCAGCGATCACCAAGTTCGTGGACTTCTTCTACCAGGACAAATACCAAACCCAGTTCGTCAAGGAATACTTCTTGCTTCCAGCGACGAACTCGGGGATCAAGGCACTGTCCTCGGATCCCACGTTCGGCCCGTTCCTCAAGGCGTTGCCTAACTCCGTTCAGTACCCCAACGATCCGGTGTGGACGCAGGTGAAGACGCAGATCCAACAGACCATCGCCACCTCGCTGACCCAGGATCCGAAGAAGGTTCTGGATTCCATTCAGCAGACCGCGACGAAGGGCAGCTGACCCTCTGAACCGGAATCGTCCCGGCGCCGCCTACTCGCTAGTGCGCGCGCCGGGGCGATCGTCACTGCGAGGCGCTAGATGGTAGACACGGCTTCAGCCAGCGAGGTGACGCGAGAGTCTGCGCGAGTGGGCCAACGACGACGTCCGTTCAGACAGCGGCTCGGCCGGGCGGCGACCCCGCTGCTGTGGATTGGGCCGGCCATCGCACTGATCGCCGTGGTGGTGCTGTGGCCGGTCGTGGTCATGTTCCGGACCTCGGTTCAGCACTTCAGTCCAAACGGTTTCTTGCTCGGCCCGGCGGGATGGAAAAACTTCAAGAACCTGTTCGACGAGCCTGACCTCCCGGGCATCCTGGAGCGAACGGCAGTCTGGGTCGTCGTGGTGGTGACCGTCACGATGGTTCTCTCCCTGGGGTTGGCCCAGCTGTTCAACCAGGTATTCCCGGGACGGCGGGTGACCCGGTGGGCGTTGATCGCTCCGTGGGCGGCGTCGGTGTTGATGACGACACTGATATTCCGGTGGGCGCTTGACCCGAACAGCGGCGTGATCAACCTGTTCTTGAAAGACATCGGGGTGCTCAAATCGTTCGGCAGCAACCAGGCCGACTGGCTGGGCCGGCCCCAGGCAGCGTTCGTCTGGATGATGGTGGTGGCCATCTTCGTGTCGCTGCCGTTCACCACCTACGCATTGCTGGCCGGCTTGCAAACCATCCCGACCGAGCTGTACGAGGCAGCGCGGGTCGACGGTGCATCTACGTGGCGGACGTATCGCTCGATCACGCTTCCGCTGTTGCGACCGGCGTTCCTCGTCGCCGCACTCATCAATGTGATCAACGTGTTCAACTCGTTCCCGATCATCTGGGCGATGACTCGGGGCGGGCCGGGCCACGAGACCGCTACCACCACGGTGTTCATGTTCCAGCTCAAGGAGGCCTACATCGGCGAATCAGCGGCGATGTCAGTGATCAACTTCGGGCTGGTCATCATTGTCGTGCTGGTGTTCCTATGGGCGACCCGCTGGCGGGAGCAGGTGACCTAGCCATGACCGACGTCGTCACCGAACAGCCACTCACCGGCGCCCCCGGACGACGGGTGCGGCGAGTCCGCCGCGTGCCGCGGGGCAAAAAGCTGATCTTTGCCGGTCTCGCGTACATCATCGCGATCATCTTTTTGCTGCCGTACGCGGAAATGGTGATCACCGCGCTGCGGCCGAACGCCGAGCTGCTGGATCGCGATTACGTCCCCCGGCACTGGACCTTTTCCAACTTCACCAGCATCTGGGCGAGCGGCTTCGGCACGAACTTGAAGATCAGCCTGGAGGTCGCCGGTGGCGCCACTGCGCTTGTGCTGCTCGTAGCGCTTCCAGCCGCCTACTACACCGCGCGCCGCCACTTCCCCGGCCGAGGGTTTTTCCTGCTGTTGGTGCTGGTGACCCAGATGCTCCAACCGGCCGCGATGCTGGTCGGCATTCAGCGGGAGTTCCTTAATTTCGACCTGCCAAGCGCAGTCCTCTCTCTCATACTCGTCAACGCCGGGTTCAATCTGGCGTTCGCTGTCTGGATCCTCAACGCCTACTTCTCGTCGGTCCCGGTCGAGCTCGAGGAGGCGGCGATGGTGGATGGAGCCGGCCGGCTCGGGGCGCTCGGCCGAATCACCCTGCCGCTCGCCATGCCGGGCATCGTCACCGCGCTGATCTTCACGTTCATAGCGGCATGGAACGAGTTCATCGTCGCGCTGACGCTGGCGACTTCTCCGGATGAATTCCCGCTCACGGTCGCGATCAACAACTATGTCGGCCAGTACTCGGTGGATTGGGGCCACTTGTTCGCGGGCTCGGTGATCGCGACCATTCCCGTGATCATCCTGTTCGCCTTTATCGAGGGAAAGGTTGTCGGCGGCCTTACCGCGGGCTCCATCAAGTAGCCCGAAGCCGCATCGGAAGGACTCCAACGCATGTCGTTCGTCGCGGCCGAGATCGAGTCACAGCCCGACAGCTGGCTCCGGGCGGCAAAGCTTGCGCACACCCCCGAGGTGGCAAACGCTCTCCCGCCCCCGGATGCCCGAGTCGCGATCGTCGGGTGCGGCACGTCGCTGTACATGGCACAGTCGTGCGCGGTGCTGCGCGAGAATGCCGGCCTCGGCGAGACGGACGCTTTCCCCGCATCAGAGTTTCCGCACTCGCGCCGGTACGACCATGTCGTCGCGCTGACGCGATCCGGGACAACCACCGAGGTCATCCGGCTGCTGGAAACATTGCCGAACCAGGACTCGACAGTGCTCACAACGGCGGCAACGCGGCCCGCCGCGCAACTTGCGGGCGCGACGATCGTGTTGGATTTCGCCGACGAGCAGTCGGTTGTACAGACCCGCTTCGCTACGACTGCCCTCGCGCTATGGCGGGCGCATCTGGGGGAGAACCTCGATGCGGTGGTCGAGGACGCGCGCCGCCAGCTAGGGCGCGACCTCCCGGACCGGCTCGTCGGGTGCGACCAGTTCACGTTTCTCGGCACCGGCTGGACCGTCGGCCTGGCCAACGAGGCGGCACTGAAGTTACGGGAGGCCTCCCGGTCGTGGACCGAGGCCTATCCGGCGATGGAGTTCCGGCACGGGCCGATAAGCGTTGTGGACGAGCGCTCGGCGGTGTGGCTATTCGGCCCGGCTCCGGCCGGACTGGTCGACGAGATCACTGCGACCGGTGCACTCGTTGTCCAAGCCGACATCGACCCGATGGCGGACCTGGTCAACGCCCAGCGTCTGGCCGTAGCCCTCGCCGAGCGCAAGGGGCTTGACCCGGACTCGCCGCGCCACCTCACCCGCTCGATCATCCTTGCCGACCAATGAGCGAGCATCGCGGGCTGGCAACGCCAAGGAGCGGGTGCAGGTGTAGGTCGCGTGGGTCGCATGGTCCCGGTGGTTCTGAGTGAATCACGCACCAGAGCTTGGCGTAGTAGCCATCGACGTCGGCGGCACTGGTATCAAGGCGGCCGTACTCAACGCCGCCGGCCGCGTGCTGCGGCAGATCGAGCGCCCCACACCGGTGGCCGACGGGCCCGGCACCGTTGTCGAGCGGGTGCGCGCGATCGCCCGTGAGCTCACTGGGCCGGATGTCGTCGCGGGCGGCGTGGTCGTACCCGGCTCGGTCGACGTCGAGACCGGAACCGCGCTGTACGCGGCGAACATCGGCTGGCGCGACGTCCCGCTCCGCGATTTGCTCGCCGCCGATCTCGGCGTGCCGGTCGTGCTCGAGCACGACGTACGGGCGGCTGGGCTGGCTGAGTGCCTGCTGGGCCGGGCGCGCGGCGTTTCGGACTGCCTCGTGGTCGTGATCGGCACCGGAATCGCCGGCGTGATCGTGTCTCATGGTGTGCCGGTCCGGGGCGCCACTTCGCTAGCCGGCGAGATCGGCCATGTCCCGGTCTACCCGGACGGCGAGATGTGCGCGTGCGGCCAGCGCGGCTGCCTCGAGACGTACGCCTCGGGCGCAGCGATTGCCCGGCGCTATCGAGCCCGACGGGGCGGCGCTGCGGCGTTGGGTGCGCCGGACATCGCGGCCGCGCGCGATACCGACCCAGTGGCCGATGCGGTCTGGCGGGAGGCCATGACGGCACTCGGGATCGCCCTGGCATCCGCCACCATGCTGTTGGATCCAGAGCTGTTCGTCCTCGGCGGCGGCCTCGCAGCCGCCGGCGGTGCGCTGCTCGATCCGGTGCGGGAGGAACTGACCGGGCGGCTGGCGTGGCGGCCCGCGCCTGCGGTCGTTCTCTCAACGTGTGGATCACGGGCCGGGCAACTCGGAGCCGCGATTCTTGCCTGGCAGGCGGCCGGGCGAACTGATTTCTCGACGTGGGCGCTGGCGGCGTGATTGTCACGGTATGCCTGAACCCCGCGATCGACGTCACGTATCGAGTGCTGGAGTTATCGGTCGGTCGGTCGCACCGGGTGCTCGAGGTGCACGCGCGCGCCGGCGGCAAGGGCGTCAACGTCGCCCGTGTGCTGCATCAACTAGACGAGCCGGTAACCGTCGCAGGCCTGTGCGGTGGCACGACTGGCGCGGAAATCGCGGCGGACCTACAGCGCAGTGGATTGCGCGCCGCGTTCACGCCGATCTCGGGGCAATCACGCCGGACGGTGACGGTCGTCGACGCCAGAGATGCGACGGTGTTCAACGAACCGGGGCCGCCGGTGAGCGCTGCCGAATGGACCGCGTTCACCACCGCGTTTGGCGAGATTGCCAAGACAGGGCTCGTTGTCGTCATGTCCGGCAGCGTGCCACCCGGGTGCCCGGACACCGCCTATGCCGAACTCGTGGCAATCGCCCGCGCGAACGGCGCGGCGGTAGTACTTGACGCTGAAGGCGAGCAGTTGCGGCACGCACTCCGCGCGCGACCCGACGTGGCGAAACCCAATGCGGCCGAGGTCGCCCACCTGTTCGGGAGTCCCGTCACCACGCGCCAGGACGCACGCGACGCCGCCCAGCTGCTGTGCGACAGCGGGGCCGAGGCCGGGATCGTGTCGCTCGGCGCCGAGGGTTTCGTCGCCGTCACCCCCTCGGCCGTATTTGACGTTCGGCTGCCACGGCGGATACGCGGCAACCAAACCGGCGCGGGTGATGCGCTCGCCGGCGCGCTCGCCCGCGGGCTTGCCCGTCACGACCCGTGGCGTGAGCTGCTCGCCGATGCCGCTGCCGTCTCGGCCGCGGCCGTAGCGGTTCCTGTGGCCGGCAGCGTCGCGATCGACGTCATGGCCGAGGTCCGCCCGGGCGTTGTTGTCCAGAAGGTCTGAACCCGCCTCACTCGGCGTCACTCGGTCGGCTTCGGGCGTGGGCTTACCAGGCCGCAGTCGAACGCGAAGACTATCGCCGCCGCCCGATCACGCAGGTCGAGCTTGGTGAAGACGTGATTGACGTGGGTCTTCACCGTTCCCTCGCCGAGCACGAGATGGGCGGCAATCTCGGCGTTGGACATGCCCTGCCCGATGAGCGCGAGCACCTCGCGCTCACGCGCGGTGAGGACATCGAGGCTCTCGGCGGGGGAAGAGACATTCGGCGCCGCGCGATAGGCGGTCAGGACCCGCCCGGTCACCGCGGGATCCAGCCAGGCCCCGCCCTCAGCAACTGTGCGCACCGCGCGCTGTAGGTCCTCGGCCGGCACACCCTTGAGGAGGAAGCCCGATGCGCCGGCCCGAAGCGCGGCCGCGAGGATCTCGTCGTCGTCGAACGTGGTGAGTACCAGCACCGGTGGTGGGTCGGCGACCCGGCCGATCGCCTTGGTCGCGGCCACGCCATCGACGACCGGCATGCGGACGTCCATCAGCACGACGTCCGGTTGCAGGCGAACCACGGCGGCGGCGACGCCGGACCCGTCAGCACATTCGCCGACGATGTCGAAGCCGTACCGCTCGCGCAGGATGCCACGGAGGCCGGCCCGGACGAGTTCCTGGTCGTCGACGATGAGGACGCGGATCATTTCGCCGCTCCGTGCGTCGCGTGCAGGGGTAAGGCGGCGTGCACCAGCCAGCCGCTGCCGCCCGGACCGGCCTCGCACTGTCCGCCCAGCGCCTCGGCGCGTTCGCGCATGCCGAGCAGCCCGAGGCCGGTCCCCGCGGTGGGCGGACCGGAACTGTCGACCGTCACTTGCACGGTCGAGTCGGTGACGGCGACATATACCGTGCAGGCGGCCTGCGGTGCATGCTTCGCGGCGTTGGTCAGGCTCTCTTGCACGATCCGGTAGGCGGCCAACCCGACGGTGGCCGGCATCGCACCGATGTCGCCGTCCAGGTGCAGGCGCACGTCGACGCCGGCGCCGCGGAATTGCTCGACCAGGCCGATGATGTCGCTACCGCCCGGCAACGGCCTCATCCGATCGGTCGGTCCCCGCATCAGGCCGACCGCGTGGCGCACCTCCTCGAGACTCTCGCGGCCGAGTCGCTCGGCCTCGGCCAACGCCCGCGCCGCCTCATCCGGGTCGTCGGCAAGCGCGAGCCGGGCCGATGACACGTGCAACAGCGACACCGTGAGGCTGTGCGCGATCACGTCGTGCATCTCGCGGGCAATACGGTTGCGCTCCTCGGCCTGCGCGCGCTGCGCCAGACCGGCCTGCGCCTCACGCAGCTGCACGAGCAGGTCGCGCTGCCGTCGCGCGAACGTGCAGCCGACGAAGGCAAAGACCGTGCCGCCAATCCAGCCGAACCAACCCGGGTCCTGCACGGTGAAGAGAAACTCGCCCAGCAAGAGGAGAACAGTCCCAACCGCGAGGACGGCCGTGACGAGCATGGGCGCCGCGAGCGCCGCCCAACCGACCAGCACGATCACGGCGAACCAGCCGACATTGGACGGCACGCCGTTGCACACGACGGCGACCGCAGCGACAGCCCCGGCCGCGGCCGGCAGCATCCAAGTGCGGGACGCGAAGAACGCCGCCGCGCCGAGAACGAGCCCGGCCAGGCCGAACACGAGGGCAAGGATGGGGCGATCGCCCGCGCGCCGGACTACTCCGACAACGACCAGGAGCGCGAACACGCCGAAGACCGCCCACCTCGCAGTGCGAGGGAGCGGCTCCGGCATGCGCGTCAGGTCAGTCACAAGTCAATGCCTACATTTACAGGGCCGTGCGCCGCACCGCGACATATGTCGCCACGACGGCGAGCACAGCTACCGCGATCAGCGCCGGTGTCGCGGTACCGATACCGAGCCAGGGCTCGCGAATCGATTTGGTGACCCAGGTCAATGGCAGAACGTCGGCGACATGACGCAACGCCGACCCCATCACATGCGGCGGCGGACCGCCGGCACCGAGCAGGAACGACGGGAAGAAGAGCATCAAGCCGACTGCTTGGGCCGCCCGCGCGCTCGGTAGGAGCGAACCGAGCAGCACACCGATGCTTACGAAGCCGATCGAACCAAACCCGAGTCCGGCGATCACCCGCCCCGCGTGGTGCACCGACGGGATGCCGTAGACCGGCGCGGCAACGACGAGAAGGACGGCGCCGGCCACAGCTATCGTGGCCAATCCGATGACCATTTCGGCCAACGCGAACGACCAGCGCGGGAAGCCGGCAGCCGCGAACCGGCGTATCACGCCGCGCTCCCGATAAGCGGCCAGGTGCACCGGCAGCATGACCAGGCCGGTCGAGGCGATCACGACGGTGAAGTACGACGCGACGTACCAGTGCGACGGGTTCTGGCCGGCAAACGCCGGGTCCGGATCGGTGCCGAACGCACCGCCGATGATCAGCATCGTCACGATCGGGAACACGAGGACGAACGTGAGCACGAGCGGGTCGCGCCGGACCAGCTTCAATTCGGTGCGGACGAGCCGCAGCAGGGTCGAGTCGACGACTTTCGGGACGGTCAGGGCGGACATCAGATGGTCACCATCTCTCGGTCATCGGTGCCCTCCAGCAGGTGCAGCAGAGCGGCTTCGAGGTTGGGCATCTCGACGGCGAGGTCGGGTGGGATCTGCCCGGAGCGGACGAGTTCGGCACTCACGTGGGCGATCGACTGGCGGTTGCCGTGGACGGTGAGTCGGCCGGGCTCGACAACGACGTCACGAACACCGGGCAGCGCCCGGAAGTTGTGCGGCCCGTCCCAGCTGAACCGAGTGGTAGCCCACCTGGCGTTGCGGTCGATGAGGTCGGCGGGCGTCCCCTGGTCGAGGATGTGACCGTCCCGCATCGCGATCACTCGATCGCACAGTGCCTCTGCCTCGTCGAGTTCGTGGGTCACGAGCAGGACCGTGGCGCCTTCCTCGCGCAGCTGTGCAACGGCCCGCCACACGCCATGGCGCGCGGCTGGGTCGAGCCCCTGCGTCAGCTCGTCGAGGATCACCAGCTGCGGTCGATTGAGTAGCGCGAGCACGAGGAACAGGCGCTGCCGCTCGCCGCCTGATAGTCCGGCGAAAGCGGAGTTTCGTCGCGCGGACAGGCCGAAGCGCTCCAGCAGGTCAGCTGCGTCACGTGCCCGCTCGGTGGCGAACAACGCAACCGCTTCGTGGACACGCAGCCGGTCGGGCAGGGCCGAGTCCTGCAACTGACTGCCGAGCATCGGGCGCAGTCGCCCGGCGTCGCGCGTCGGGTCGCAGCCCAGTACGCGCAGCACGCCGGCATCCGGTCGGCGCAACCCTTGGATGCATTCGACGGTAGTCGTCTTGCCCGCACCGTTGGCACCGATCAGGCCGACGATCTCGCCGGAGCGCACGTCAAGGTCGAGCGAGTCAACAACGACCCGTTCGCCGTAGGACTTGCTGAGCCCGCGGACGGTGACGATCAGAGAACTTGTCATACCGCGATCATTCGCAGGGCAACCCGCTGCCGCATCGGACCGCGGATAGATTTCGTCCTCCACCCGCCGGGAGTCACAGACCATTACTTATGCAACCGGCGCAGCGCTATGCAACGGCGTGCACATGATCGTCGACGGCGGGGTGGTCGGTAGCATCTGGGGCGTGACCGCTGCCCGGGACGAACTTCGTCGGCTGGTGGACGGGCTACCGGAGGAGCAGGTGCCGGCGGCGCTGGCTGAGGTGCGGCGGCTGGCCGAACGAGGCGCGGCGTCGGCGTGGCCGCCACCGTGGTTCGGCGCGCTCACCTCCGGCCGGATGGACACGTCGGCACGGGTGGACGAGCTGCTGGCCGACGGTTTCGGCCGCTGAGCCGTGATCGTTTGTGACACGGGCCCGCTGGTCGCCGCCGCCATCAACGACGATGCCCGTCACCTCGAGTGTGTTGATCTGTTCACCGGGCTGCACCGAACCGGGCGCGCCCTTCTGGTGCCCGGCACCGTGGCGGCCGAGGTCGGTTATCTACTGGCCCGGGAGGGCGGCCCGCGAGTCGAGTCTCAGTTTCTGACCTCGTTGGCGGATGGAACGCTGCGACCGGTTGACCTCACGCCCGATGACTACCGCCGGGCCGGGGAGTTGGTTCTCGTCTACGAGAACTTGCCGCTGGGAACGACCGATGCGACCGTCGTGGCGGTGTGCGAGCGCCTCAGACTGACCGAGCTGGCCAGCCTTGACCACCACCACTTCAGCGCCATCCGCCCACGCCACGCCGAACGTCTCCGGCTGCTCCCCGACTAGGCCGCGTCGCCCGGAGAGGGTTCCCAGGTCTCGACAACCAGCTGTCACCCACGACCGGGGGCGGCCATCGCCGCGGCGTCGAATCTCGTCATTCAGGCCACCGCCTGAAATGGCGCAAGACAGCTGTTCGGGCACTGGCCTGACGTCGGCAGGCGAGGTCACGCCACCCGCTGCTGGAGCGGGATCAACGCCGGCATACGCGCTGCACCAGGTCCTGCCAGCTTTGGGCGATCCGTTCCGTGATATCGGGGGCGGCGTCGATGAGGTCAGACGCGGATAGATAGAGCAGCAGGGGGCCGTCCAGGGCGGCGGTCAGTTGGACGGCAAGCATGTCGCGGTTGACGTCGCCAAGATCCATTTGCCCGAGCAGCATCCGGATATGCATCTGGGACATGGGCGTCTGTGATCCGGCTCGTATCGGCGCCAACGCGGCGCGGGCGATCTCGCAGTGCGTGACAAGGAATCCGATTCGGGCCCGACCGTAGGCGATCAGGCGGTCCAGTGGCAGCGCGCCCGGGCCGAGCGGCGGGGGACCCGCTAGGACCTCTTGCTGGAACGCCCTCTCGTCATCGTCGAGTAGGGCGGCGAAGATCCCCGCCCGGGTGCCGAACCTGCGGAACACCGTTCCCTTACCGAGACACGCACGCTCGGCCAGTCCGTCCATGGTCAGCTTGTCCGGGCCCTGCTCGGCGAGCATTTCCCGGGCCGTGGCCAGGAGGTGCCGGCGGTTGCGCGCGGCATCGGCGCGCTCGTCGGGCGAGGCTCCCCACGACACCACGGGCTGACCCACCGGGTTACTCTACGGCCGGAATACTAACCGGGGTAAAGTCCGTTTACGCTGGGAATCGCAACCACGCATGCAGGAGGAACTCCCATGACCCGGATCGGCATCATCCTGGGCAGCACCCGGCCCAACCGCAATGGCGAGCAGGTCGCCAAGTGGGTGTACGAAACCGCCGCACTCCGCAGCGATGCGGACTTCGAGCTCGTCGACCTGCGCGACTACCCGCTACCGCACCTGGACGAGCCGCTGCCGCCCTCGATGGGCCAGTACCAGAACGACCACACCAAGCAGTGGTCCGACAAGATCGCCTCCTTCGACGGGTTCGTCATCGTCACCCCCGAGTACAACCACAGCACCTCGGGCGTGCTGAAGAACGCCATCGACTATCTGTACGCCGAGTGGAACAACAAGGCCGTCGGCTTTGTCTCGTACGGCGCAGTCGGAGGCGCCCGGGCGGCCGAGCAGCTGCGCCTGATCTCAGGCGAGCTACAGATGGCCGACGTGCGCCAGCAGGTTGCGCTGTCGCTGCTCACCGACTTCGAGAACTACAGCGTGTTCAAGCCCAGCGCCTATCACGTCGCCGCGCTGAATACCCTCCTCGACCAGGTTGTCGCTTGGAGCAGCGCGCTCGCGCCCCTGCGCGAGCCGGCGATGACGGCGGCGTAAGGCCTGCCGCTACGCAAACCACTTTCCGATCGGCGAGAGCATCGGACCCGCGACACTAGGTCCGGCCGAGTCGATCGACGGGTATGGGTCCTCGGCTGCGCGATGTCCGGATGACGAAGGTGCTCCGGGCATCACGCACCGGACCGATGGCCAGAACCCGGTCCAGTAGCAGTTGTTCGTACGCCGTGAGGTCGGGCACGACGGCTTCGAGGAGGAAATCCGCCTCGCCCGAGATGACATGGCACTCGACTATGCCGGGAATCTCAGCGACCGAGTCCTCGATGAGGCGTGAGGTCTCTCGCGAGTGCTGATCGACCCGCAGCGCGATGAAGACGGTCAGGCCCTGCCCGAGGGCATCACGACTCACCTCGGCGCGGTAGCCGGCGATCACGCCGGCGGCTTCGAGTGCCTTGGTGCGCCGCAGGCAAGCGGACGGAGACAGAGATACCGCATCCGCCAGATCGACGTTGGCGATCCGCCCGTCCTGCTGCAGCCGAGCGACGATGGCACGATCGATCGCGTCAAAGTTATCTTCCGGCACAGCGCTCAGGCTATCAGGCATATCACCGCACGCTATTGCGTATCAAGGCCAGTCCTTGCACGAATTTGCAATCGCGTGCTGCGCTTCTTGAGGCATGCTCACGGCATGACCACAAGCCGCGCTGCTGCGCTATATATCGGCGCTCTACTCGGTCCAAGCGTGCTCATCGTGCCGGGCCTGGCCGCCGCCATCGCGGGCCCCGCCTCGATCATTGACTGGGTCGCCCTGCTGGTGTTGTCGGGTCTACTCGCCTGGGTGTTCACCGCGCTCGGCCGCCGCGTGCGCGATGGCGGCGGGATCGCCGCGTATGCCCGGGCCGGGCTCGGCGACCGTGCCGGTGCGGCGGTCGGGTGGTCTTTTCTCGCCGGCGTCGTGGTCGGCGCCCCAGTCGTCTGCCAGGCCGGCGCCGATTACTTGGCCGAACTGTTCGACTTAGGACGCGGCGCCGGAAGTGCGCTCGCCGCCGTTCTGCTGCTCGCTGTGCTCGCCGTGACCCTCGCCGGCGCCCGGGCGTCGAGTGCGGCGCAGCTCGGACTCGTCATTGTGCTCATCGCACTCGTTGCGGTAGCGGTCCTTGGCGGAGCCGGCCACCTGCGGCTGCACAACTGGATGCCGTTCGCGCCCCATGGACCCGCGTCGGTCGGGCCGGCGGCAACGGTGCTGATGCTGTCCTTTGTCGGTTGGGAAGCGATCGCACCCATGACCAGCAGACTCCGCGATCCGGACCGCCAGCTCCCGCGCGTAATACTCATCGCGTTCATCGTCACGTCGGCCGTGTATGTCGCGTTGGCCGTCATGACAATTGGCGTCCTTGGACCGGCCGCCGACGGTGCTGCTCCGCTGGCCGATCTGCTGCGGGTCGCGATCGGACCGGCTGGCGCGGTCGTCGCCGCAGTGGTCGCGGTCGCGCTGGTCCTCACGGCCGTCAACGCCTACCTGACCGGCGCGGCCGCGCTCGCCGAGCAGCTGCTGCCCAACAGCCGGCCGAAGATCCTTCAGCTCGCAGTCGCTGTGTCCGGGATGGCCATCCTCGCTGCGATCGGCGCGGGCTGGGTTTCGCTCACGCAGCTGGTCGCGGTACCGACCGCCTTCTTCCTCACCGTCTACCTCTTCTGCACGGCATCGGCCGCGCGCATTCTGCGCGGCCCGGTCCGCGTGGCCGGCGGTGCGGCGTGCGCCGTCACGGTCGTCATCCTCGGATTCAGCGGACCCGCACTTGTTGTCGTGGCCGCGGT
The DNA here is from genome assembly GCA_963809815.1 of uncultured Actinomycetota bacterium. GTDB lineage: Bacteria > Actinomycetota > Actinomycetes > Mycobacteriales > Jatrophihabitantaceae > CAVVJA01. The sequence goes on along the minus strand of CAWELM010000017.1, from coordinate 537,315 downwards.
GATAGCCGTGGCGGCGCTCACCGGGAAACGGTCTCCGCACGGCGGCCGCGACGTCGTCAATCCAGCGGGCGTGCCGCCCCCAGCAACCAGGCAAGCCACGGCAATCGGGGCCCAGTTGCGCAACTGCCACGCGTCAACGGTCTAGCCCGCAAGCTAGCGACATGAGTTGCTGGGCTTGTAGCGTGGTTCCCGATCCCCGCCGGCAGGTGTCCCGTGGGGGCTGTGATGATGCTTGATCGTCTCGCGGAACGCGCAGCGCTGGATCAGCTGCTCAGCGCGGCACGCGCCCGGCAGAGCAGCACGCTTGTCGTACGTGGCGAGGCCGGGATCGGCAAGACTGCGCTGTTGGACTATGCGATTGAGTCGGCATCTGGGTTTCAAGTGGTGCGGGCGGTCGGCGTCGAGTCCGAGATGGAGCTTGCTTACGCGGCCCTGCAGCAGCTCTGTGCGCCGATGCTCGATCATGTGGATCATTTGCCAAGCCCCCAGCGCGATGCCCTCGGCGTCGCGTTCGGACTCCGGGCCGGAGATTCGCCGGATCGCCTCCTAGTAGGCCTCGCCGCGCTGAGCCTGATGTCTGAGGTCGCTGAGGAGCGGCCGCTTCTTTGCGTCATCGACGATGCGCAGTGGCTGGACCATGCGTCTGCGGCCGCGATCGGGTTTGTCGCCCGCCGGCTACTGGCGGAACCAGTTGTCGTGTTGCTGGGAACCCGTGGGCCGATCGACGAATTCGCGAGGCTGCCTGAGATCGATGTCAGGGGGCTCCGCGATGGTGATGCCCGCGAGCTCCTCGCCTCAGTAATCAGGGGCCCGCTGGACGCCCAGGTGCGAGAGCGGATCGTCGCGGAGACGCGCGGCAACCCGCTGGCGTTACTCGAGCTGCCACGGGGCCTGACCCCCGCCGAACTTGCCGGCGGATTCGGTGTGCCGGACATGCCGGGGCTGTCTGGCCGTATCGAGGGTGGCTTCCGGCGGCGAATCGAGGACCTCCCACCCGGCACCCAACGGTTGCTGCTGATCGCTGCAGCCGAGCCGACCGGCGCGCCGACGCTGCTGTGGCGTGCCGCCGAGCGGCTTGGGCTCGCTCCGGACGCGGCCGAGCCGGCAGAGACCGCCGGATTGCTGGCAATCGGTGAGCGGGTCAACTTTCGACATCCGCTGGTGCGCTCGGCGGTCTACCGCACTGCGTCGCCCGAACAACGGCGGGTCGTGCACCGGGCACTCGCCGACGCCACCGACCAACAATCCGACCCTGATCGACGGGTCTGGCACCGGGCCCAGGCGACGGTCACACCCGATGAGGACGTCGCCATCGAGCTGGAGCGGTCGGCGGACCGGGCCCAGGCACGCGGCGGGTGTGCGGCGGCGGCGGTATTCCTGGAGCGGTCGGCGGCGCTGACCGTCGACCCGAGGAACCGCGCCCGGCGGGCACTCGAGGCCGCGAACAGCAAGTATCAGGCCGGTGGCTTCGATGCGGCGCTGCGGTTGCTCGCGACAGTTGAGTCAGGACCGATAGATGAGTTCCAACGCGCGCAGGTGGATCGGTTGCGCGGCCAGATAGCGTTCTCGTCCAGCCGGGGGAGTGCCGCACCCCCACTGTTGTTGAAAGCAGCCCAGCGGCTCGCGCCGCTCGATCCGCGGATGGCGCGTGATACGTATCTGGATGCGCTCTCCGCGGCGTTATTCGCCGGACGCCTGGCCTCTGCTGGTGGCAGTGTGTTGGACGTAGCTGAAGCTGCACGCGCGGCCCCTCTTCCGCCGCAACCGGCACGAGCGCCCGATTTGTTGCTCGACGGGCTCGCCGCATTGATCACGGACGGCCACCTCGTCGGGGCGCCGATACTTAAGCACGCCATTGACGCCTTCCGTGGCACGGATCTTTCCGTCGGGGAGGGCATCCGTTGGCTGTGGCTGGCGTGCCACGCCGCTGGGCTCGTGTGGGACTACGAGAGCTGGGACGTGTTGTCCGCCCGCCAGGCGACCTGCTCCCGCGACGCCGGCTCGCTCATCGGCCTGGTGATCGCCTACAGCACCCGCGCTGGACTGCACCTATTCGCCGGAGACTTCGCTACAGCCGCCGCGCTCGTCGTTGAGGTTCAGTCGGTTATGCAGGAGACGGCGAGCAACATCGCGCCCTACGGAGCTGTGACCCTAGCTGTGTTGCGCGGTCGGGAGACCGAGGCGTTCGAGCTGATCGAGGTCGCGACGAAGGACGTGGAGGCCCGCGGCGAAGGCGAAGGTCTGACCTTCGCTCTATGGGCCAAAGCAGTACTGTGCAACAGCCTCGGCCGGTATAGCGAGGCGCTGGCCGCGGCGCGGCAGGCGAGCGAGGACTCGCATGTGCAGTGGTTCTCCACCTGGGCATTAGCCGAGCTCATCGAGGCGGCCGCTCGGAGCCGTATTCCGGAGGCCGCCAACGGTGCGCTGCAGCGATTGTCGGAGCGGACGCGCGCCAGCGCAACGGACTGGGCCCTTGGCGTCGAGGCTCGTTCCCGAGCGCTGCTTAGCGACGGTCATGTTGCCGAAGGCCTTTACCGGCGAAGTATCGATCTATTCGCTCGTACTCCGCTGCGCGTCGAGTTGGGGCGTTCTCTTCTGGTCTACGGCGAGTGGCTGCGCCGCCAACGCCGTCGCCGTGACGGCCGCGAGCAGCTCGGCCGTGCATACGAGATCTTCGACTCAATAGGCGCGAATGCCTTCGCCGAACGGGCGCGGACGGAACTGCGGGCGACGGGCGGGTACGCGCACAAACGCACAGTCGACACTGGTGAACTTCTGTCCGCTCAAGAGGGCATGGTCGCGCGCCTGGCCAGTGGCGGTGCGTCGAATTCGGAGATCGCCGCCCAACTGTTCATTAGCCCGGCCACCGTTGCCTACCACCTACGGAAGGTTTTCACGAAGCTGGGCATCAGCTCGCGTGCCCAGCTCGTCGGCGTACTTCCCGCCGAACACGATAAGACGCTGCAGCTCACGCACAAGGCCTAGCTGCGCTGGCCGCCACAGTGGGCTTAGCTTTTGTGTCTGCCGGGCCGGTGGCAGCCGCGCGCCGGGCTGACCGGGGGCGGCAGGTCCGCGCATTCCACGCATCGGTTCGGCCGGGAGGCGCTGGAAGCGCTTAGGTCGGCCGGCAGCCGCGACCTCGTGGGAACGAGACCGCCGGGTCCGGTCCAAGCCCCGCGATTGACCCAGGGACATCACGGGCGCGACGCGACGGGGTACGGCTTCACGATTGAAGGCGTACATCGCTGCATGACTTCACAAGAGGTGACAGATGAATCGGAAACGCCACGACAATGTGCGGTTCTCGAGGAGCGGGCGTTGCGCGTGACTATCAATTACCGCGTCACGACTAGCAACCGTGGCGATGCAAGCCAGGAGAAGCAGCCATAGCGTGATCACACGAGTGCAGGTACAGACGGTTTGGTCATTGACCGGCGCACGGCGCGACCTTGTTTTTTTCATTTCTTCTGACCGGTGGCTGGGTGACTACGACGTCGTTGCTGCCGCTTCGCGAAGAGGCGGGAGAGTGATATGAGAGCGATTGGGAGTGTCCCGGACGAGCCAACGGCAGCGTCTGTTTGGCAGTCCGTGGCGGGAACCACGATCGACGATCATCTGCTTGAGTGGCCGCCGGACGTTTTTGCACTGACGGACACGCTCCTTGAGCGTTCGGAAGCGTATCGCTTCGCGCTGTCGCCCCCGGACGAAGCGGAGTGGCCTCCATCTGAAGTCCCCGGGTGGCCGGACGCGGTAGTGGATACCGGCCGCCAGTGGAGCAGGTGGGCCGAAGATCGGGACGGGCCGCTCCCCGACCTGTTAGCTCGGGAGTGGAAGATCCTCCGCGATGCGATTGACAGCCCACTCACGGATCTCAGTCAGGCTCGTGACTGGCGCCTGTGCTCAGCGCTACTAACGCTGCATGCGATTGCCGATGAGGCCTGCGCCGGATTGGGTGTTGCCCTCGACGCCTCCCATGGAGACGGTCTCAGATATCGGGTCCATGGTCGGGAACTGCTGGCCCGGACCGGGTCGCTGGCTCGCATTCCGCCGCACCGTCTCCGGGTGCTACCCAAGATCCGCACCGCCGACGGTGGGAGCTCCCTGCGCGCCCTCTCTCGCTACGCGTCGGTGCACAGTCCCGGCGTCGAGCTGCGATGGCACAAGGTGCCTAGTCGTCGCCCGGGCACACCGTTGTACGACAAAGGGCTCAACTATCTGCTCCTGCCCTGGCCCTTACGGGTTCGGGAATCAGACTTTCGTCCCCGGCCGGAGTCGGTGCAGCGGCTCGCAAGAGAGACGTTCGGCTACTTCGAGTTCGTGCCGTCGGAGGGGCTTGATCTTGACCTTGTGGATCGGATGCTTGTCGCCGCCTTGGACGAGGTCCCCTTTGTCAGCGTTGTGGTGCTGCCCGAGAGTGCCGTAGACCGCGACGAGATTGATGATCTCGAAGCGCTGCTGGCTCGGCACGGCGTGGTCGGGCTTGTCACCGGGGTTCGCGCGCGCCCGGCCCGGCCCGGCCAGTTCCCTGGCAACTGGGTGCATCTCGGCCTGTGGACGGGGGAGCAGTGGGTTCACATCAAGCAGAGCAAGCATCACCGCTGGTCGCTCGACGAATCGCAAATCCACCAATACCACTTGGGCGGAGCCCTGCACCCTCACGTCCGCTGGTGGGAAGCGATGGAGGTGCCGCAGCGATCACTTCAGCTCATCGAGGTTGGTGAAGGCGCGACAGTGATCTCACTCGTATGCGAGGACCTAGCCCAGATCGACCACGTCGCCGAAATGATCCGTTCGGTTGGTCCGACCATCGTCGTCACGCCTCTGCTGGATGGGCCGCAGCTGAGCGCGCGCTGGTCAGCACGGTACGCCAGCGTGTTGGCCGATGATCCCGGCTCGGGTGTGTTGACGTTGACGTCGTACGGAATGGTGCAGCGCTCGCGTCCGCCCGGACGGAACTCCTCGGCAGTGGTGGCGCTGTGGAAGAACCCGGGCAAGGGGATCCGGGAGATCAGTCTCGAGACCGGCGCTCAAGGCGTTCTGCTTTCAGCAAGCACAGATCGGGCGATGAGGCGCACGGCGGACGGGCGTTGGCCCGTCGACAACGGCAGCGAATTGTTCGACATCAGCGTCTACCAGGTCCGGGCCGCGAAAACCGGTTCCGGGCTGGCTTACCAGCGCACCGGGTCGGTCGCCCCACCCATGCTGGACACCAGCGAACTAACCATTCTCAGCTGCTGGGCCGAGGCGGTGGCCGACGCGCTCGCATTCGCGCCGGAGCAACTCGAGGCGGTCCGGACTGACGCCCTCGCCGGTGCGCCATGGCGAGCCGAGCTAGACCTACCTAAGCCATCCGCGGAGCTGAGCCAGGCGATCAGCCGCATGTTCCGCGAAGCTCGAACGGCAATGGACACGAGCCGTGAGCCTCCGTTAGACGCGGTCATTCTGGCGGTGCGGGCCACTCACGTCGGCAGCCCGGGGCTCGACCAGCTGGTTTGCCGAGTGCTGCGATCAGCGGTCGAGCAGCGCCGCAATCGAAGGCCCATGGTCGGCGAAGCCTTGCACGCAACGGATGAGCGGCCGGTTCGGCCAGCAGAGTTGCCACCTCAAAACGAACGAGCCTGCTGACTCGTGAAGGGAGATACCTCGATGAAATTCAGTATCTGGCTACCAACGGGCGTGCTCCATGACTTTTCCGGCTACGCCGATCCGGTCCAGGCGTACGAGGCGCTCGCCGAACTGGCCTACGCTGCTGACGACACCTCATTTGACACGGTGTGGACGGCCGATCATTTCGAGCCGTACCCGGCTACACCGGACTTTGTCTTCGAAAGCTGGACGACGCTAGCCGCGTTGGCCCGCGACACGAACCGAGTACGTATCGGGCAGATGGTCACCGGCAATGGCTACCGCAATCCAGCGCTTCAAGCGAAGATGGCCTCGACTCTCGACGTGTTGTCACACGGCCGCTTTCGGTTCGGCATTGGTGCCGGAAACTACGAAGACGAATATCGAGATTACGGATACGAATTCCCCGATGGCGCTCAGCGGGTGCATGAGCTACACGAAGCGCTGCAGATCATTCTGTCGATGTGGACAAACACCGAGACAACGTTTCAAGGCGACTTCTATCAGGTCCGCCATGCGCTCAACGATCCTAAAGGGGTCCAGAAGCCCCACGTGCCGTTGTTGATCGGCGGCGGCGGCGAAAAAGGCACCTTGAGACTGGTCGCCGAGTATGGCGACGCGTGCAACGTCGTGGCATCACCGAGCGAACTCGCCCGCAAGTACGGCCTCCTGAAGGAGCACTGTGCGCACGTCGGCCGCGACTACAACTCGATCACGCGTACCTCCATGTCGTACTGCATCATCGGCGACAGCGACGAAGAAGCGCGGGCGGCAATACCAGCCTGGGCACGGGTAGTTTTTCCAGGAGACATCGGCTCATACGGGCTGATCGGTACGCCGGAGACGATTCGCGAACGCATCGCAGCCTATGCAGACGCAGGCGTTCAAGAGCTCGTCCTGCGCTTCCACGAGCCCTTTACGACCGATATCGTCCGCCGGTTCGCGAGTGAGTTCGCCGTGACCACGCCAAAATTCGCGGTGCCGGCCCTGACTTAGCCGCCCCTCACGGACTCAACGTCCTTGGCAGTATTCGCAAATCTCAGCTAAGGAAGGGATCATGTCGAAGGTACAAGCGCCTGACCTGCCCGTTACGGACCGTCGTCGTTATGGCCCGTTCACCCGTGCGGTGCAGCGGGTCGGTCAGGCTCGGTCATTCACGGTGGTAGTGACATATGCCGGGTCCAAACTCGACCGAGTTCTATACCGGGCCAGTCGCGGTCGGATCACCTTGTCCGGGCCGAGCTTGCCGATCATGCTATTGACCACACGGGATCGCCAGACCGGCGAACCCCGAACCGTGCCGGTCTTCTACCTGCGGGATGGGCACAACCTCGTGGCTACCTACGAGAACTTCGAGTCGGCGGGGGGCGGCAGTTGGCCGGGCAATCTGCGCGCGGACCCGCGCGTCACGATTCAGATCGGGTCCACGGTCGCCAGTTATCGCGCCCGGCCGGCTACCGCAGAGGAGACTGATCGTACGATGCAGGAGCTGCTGTCCATCTGGCCGGCCTACGACACCTACCTGCAGCGAAGCGACACCCGCCAGGTGATTGTGTTCGAGCCCTTACACGGCTCTGTCCACCGACCTTCGGCAGCCGGCATTGAGTGGCTGCGTCCTGACGTTGGGGGACTGGACGAGGGCCAAGCTGAGGCCCGTGGCTACTAGTGTTCCGCGGCCCGCCCCCGTACCGCCCACGCTCTCGCTATCAACCTGATCGAACCGTCTTGCTCGATCGGCAGTATCGAACGGATCCGCTCGCGCAGTGTGGCCCGGCGTCCCTCGTCCAGCGACATGGCGTAGCCCGGCGCCGGGGCTTGCCCACCCAGGAACGGACTCCAGTAGTCCTCAAAGTCTCGAAAGATCGTGGGTACATCGATCGGGCGTGACGAGATCTCGGTCATACCTGCCTCGCGCCACAACGCTTCCAGGCGTTCCGGACGGCAGATCGGAAACCGCACCCCTTCGTCGAGCTCGGCCGCTGCTGGATCCAGCGCGACGGCGGCGTCCCAGAAGTACCGCATTAACTCCATTCGGTCGGCGTAGTCCCATACATATGCGCCGACGACGCCTGATGGGGCCGCCTCGCACATTGCCTGCACCGCCGCCGCCGGGTCTGGGACGAAGTTCAGGACCAGCCCAGATACCACGGCGTCGAACGGACCGTCGGGCAGGTGGGTCGCGTCTGTGACCTCGAATTGGGCCCGCGGGTCGTTGACGTGCGCCGCTGCCCATGCGACGTATCCCTCTGACGGATCGATACCCACGACCTCAGCCGGCGCGCAGTCCATGAGAATCGCGCCACTCAGCGCGCCGGTGCCGCATCCGATGTCGAGCCACCGCCTACCCGGCCCCACACCGAGCCCAGTGAGGAACTCGGCGGCAACGGCCCGACTCCATCGGCCGACGTACGGCTCATACGCATCGCCGCTGGCCCATACCGCGCGCATTCTGCCTACCTTGCCAGCTGATTGGATGCCGGTGCGTGACGCGCGGTCGCGCGGCGAGGTCCAATGACACGGCGCCGCTAGTCGTGCACTCGTGGCTCGTGTCGGGGCTCAGGCTCGAGCCCGCTCAACACGTGGGCAGTCATCATCGACCTGATCGGCCCGATTGACCGCCGGCTCAAAGTCGGCGTGCTGTATCCGTTGCGGCCCTGCGAAATGCAAGAGCCCACCCAGCCCGCTGAAGCGGTCCTCGACCACTACGACTTTTCCGCCGCAGCCAGTGCAGGGTTGCGAGCGAACCCGCCAGCTGGAGGTCCCCGCCATGCGGCCCAAGGCTACGCGTATCAAGCGTGGTGCGCCGATCCGTCCGATCACGCGTGGCCCCATATTCGGCAGCCGATCACCGATGAGCGCATGCGCCGTCGCGCGCGGTCAGGGTCTCGTCACCCGTAGGCTGAGGCGATGTCCGACCGGTTGATCTTCCAGCTTGGCACCAACAACTGGCAGCGTGATGGCGAGTTCGCTCCCGGCTCGGGCATCCTGCACGAGGCTCATCACCATGCGTACAACGCGTTGCCGGGCGTTCGGTGCTATTCCATGTATCCGTCCCGGCGGCAGCGTTACCGCGATGAGGACGTCCGGGTCTTCCCGCTCGAGCACGACATTCCGATATGCGAGTCTGTGTCGCCCGTCAGCAGCTATCGCTGGCACGCGATGAGCGAGGCCGAGGTGGCGGCCTACCGGCAGCGGCTGACGGACGCGGTGGCCGACTGGATCGACGAAGTCGAGACGCGCACCGGCGACGAATTCACACTGGCGATCGCGCACCACGCGTTCATGAACACCGTAGTGCTGCGCGACGTAATTCGGCGCCGGGTGGCCGCAGGGCGAGTCCGAATGCCGCTGCTGTGCTTCGCGCACGGCACCGAACTGAAGATGTTCGATAACGAGCGGCGCGGCGATCAGCCGGAGGAGTTTCCGCTCCGGTTCTTGCCGTTCATGCAGCGGGAGAAGATTTTCGACTACGCCGACCCGCAGCACGGTGTCGACGTCGCCGCGGCTATTTCGATCGAGCAAGTGACCGCGTTGCTCGACGTGTTCCCTGAATTTCCTCGCGAACGGGTGGTGCTCTCACCCAACGGCTATAACCAGGACGTGTTCGGTCCGCTACCGGACGGCACCGACCGGGCGGCGCTACTGGCCCGATTCCTCACTCAGCCGCTCGACGGCAGCGACCAAGCGCCCGAACCGGTCGCGCCGCCGGACGGATTCGACGCGGTCGTGGCCTTCTGCGGCAAGTTCGCGGATTGGAAGCGCCTGGACGCGCTACTACGCGCGGCGGCGATCTATGAGCAGTACGAGTGCCGCATCCTCACCCTCGTGATCGGTTCTGGCCCACCGCAGGCGCAGCGTGCGATGCATGAACTGTCTGCACAACTCGGATTGCGCCGGACCTACTTCCTCGGGCCGCGGCCACAGGACGAGCTCGCCCTACTCTTCGGGTGCGCCGATGTCGGCTGCTTCCCGTCCTATCGCGAACCATTCGGCCTGGTCTTTATCGAGTGCATGGCCTGCGGCACTCCAGTGATCGGCGCCGACTCGGGTGGCCCACGCGACTTCGTCACCTCCGAGGTCGGCACCCTGGTTCCGGAGACCGACGACCGGACCGCTCTCGCAACATCGCTGGCCGACGCGGTCGATCAAGCCATACGTGCGGACTGGAAACGCACACGGGGCGCCGCCGCGGCCCAATATGCTCGGAGCCGCTTCAGCGTGACCGGTCAAGTCTTACATCTGCTCGCCGAGGTAGACCGACTGACTGGTCGGCCCGACGCTAGCCGCCTCGCTGTTTAGCGACCTGCTCGCGTACCACGGGAGCGATCTCATTCGCGAAGCGTTGTGATTGCGGCACCGGATCAGCGGAGGGACCGAACACAAAGGTATCCATCCCGCGGTAGACGGCGAGCTCAGTGAGCTCATCCACCCATTGCCCGGCCGACCCATTGAGGAATCCACCGGGCCCGTCGATCAATCCCCACACGTTGTAGACGCGACGAATCTGCGCGGGGTCCCGTCCCGCTGTGACTGCGGCCTCGTCGATCCGGGCCTGCATGTCGGCGAGCTTGTCCGGCGTCGCCCACCCACTCGACGGCACCCATCCGTCGGCCGCTCGGCCGACTAGGCCGAGGGTGCGTTTGCCGCCGACGCCGAGCCATATCCCCATGTCGTGGACCGGCCGTGGGCCTGGCTTCACACCGGCTAGGCGGTAGTTCCGACCCTCGAACCGGACCGACCGCTCATCCGACCACATCAACCGGATGACCTTGATCGCCTCCTCCAGGGCATCCACCGCCTCGCCCGGTGTGCGTGAGGGCCCACCCATCGCCGCGATTGCCGTCCAGAAACCGCCGGCGCCGAGCCCGAGCTCAAACCGTCCTCCAGACAGCACATCAAGGCTCGCTGCCGCCTTCGCCATCACTGCGGGCGGGCGCAATGGCAAATTCGCCACGTCCGGGAACACACGAACCCGTTGCGTCTTCGCAAGGACGGTCGCCATGAGCATCCACGTGTCGAGAAACCGCCGCTGGTATGGGTGATCCTGGATGCCTATCAGATCGAGGCCCGCGTCATCGACCACCTGGGCAACGGTGAGGATCTCCGCCAGCGCATCGGCCTCTGGGGTCGGGAAGACACCGAACTGCACAGGACGTCCATAGTCCGTCACGGCTCCTACGATGACACCTGCTCCGATCCAGTGAACTTGCGGCCTCAGCCGATCAACGCCTCGATGACAGCCTCGGCCACCAGGCTGGGCGCCTCTGGATGCTCGCGCAGCCGGAGTGATTGTTCGATCTGAAGTCCGCCGTATTGGCTCAGCCGGTTGACGGCATTCTTTGGCGAGAGTCCGGCATGGGGGTCGCTGCACGCGGTCGCGACAAAGACTTCGAGCGCGGGGCCGGGCGGCAACCTACGCCTGATCAGTTCTGCCACGTCGTACCGTCGGCCGAGGTCGAGCTGCCCGCCGACGATCACGTCCAAGGCTCTGTCGTTTCTAGGTGACGTGGCTGCGTCAAAGCCATGAAAGGACACGGCGAGTCGATGCGATCGATCCAACAGTGCGCGAAATCCAGGAAACGACTGCTCGCTGAGGTCATCACTCGTGATGTGAAGACGACGGAACTGCTGCGTCCCCTTACCTCGGCAGACCCAGGTGTCGACCTGGAGGCGGGTGTCGCCGGCGACAATCTCGACCTGGGAGTCGGTCTGGCGCTCTATGCCGCCGCCGTGCGGCGCGATGACCGCAACGCTTCCTGACTGCGCCGTTTTCTCTTCGAGCTGGCCTGCGGCGAATATATTCGTGGTTGCTTGAACCGTGAACGGAACAGACGTACCAGACCGAAGCCGGTCTGGATTGGCCAGGGCTATAGACGCCGCACTGCCTGAGAGAACGGCCGCGATGGTCACCAGGGCAAAGGAGTTATCGGCGCTGAGCAGAAGCTGGACGCCGGCTCCGGGCCGACCGAAGTCGTCGGGAACGGCCAGGCCCAGCGCCTCAAAGCCGGCCTCGGTCAGCGATGCCTGTTCCGCCGAGAGCCCGCCGCCACCAGACATTGGCGCCAAGAGCAGCTGCGCTTCTCCCATCGCGTCACCTCCTTGCGCCGATTCGTATGCATTTCCGTTGCCTGGACGACGGAAGCTTCCCATCAACGGCTGGTCGTGGGCCGCTCGATGAACCACTCGACGAAGTCCACGCAGCGCCCGTCGTCGTCGAAGCGGATCACGAAACAGTTATCGAACGTCCGCGTGATCGGGCCGCCGGGCTCCTCGCGGTAACGGGTGCTGCCGGTCGCGACGGCCACGGCAGCATCGACGGCGACCGCGCGGTAGCTCCCATCGTAGGTGCCTGGCTGGTCACGGCCGGACGCGTCGGGCGAGCCATCGTCGCCCAGCCAGCTTGCCATCACCGCGTCGCGACCCTCAATCGGATCGTCGTACGGGTGGTATCGGTACGTGACGTTTGCCGCGAAGAGTGCCTCGATTTCGCCAGGGTCATAGCTCTTCCAGGCCGAGACGTACGCCTCCAGCCACCCGTCGACTGCCTCCTTTTGCATTCGGTCACCCCTTCCAATCCATTCGTATGCATTTTCCGTCGTCAGGACCACGGATGCTGCATACCATCGGGCTGGCGACCGAGGGGGTTCGACATGCAGGTAGGCGACACAGCGCGCCGGACTCGGAAGATAACGACACGCGACATTGAGCTGTTCACCGAGCTCACCGGCGACCGCAACCCGTTGCACTACGACTCGCTGCTGGCCGGCCGGTCTCGCTTTGGGGGGATCGTCGTGCAGGGCGGGGTGACCAGCGGCCTGCTCAACGCGGTGGTAGCCGAGGACCTGCCCGGGCCCGGCAGTGTGTTCCTTCACGTCGACTGGAGCTTCCGGGCGCCGGTCCGGCCTGGTGACGAGATCACCGCCGAGGTGGAGGTCACCGCGGTACGAGATGACAAGCCGGTCACCAATCTCTCGACGGTGATCACCAATCAGGACGGCGTCGTGGTCCTCGAGGGCACAGCCGTCGTTTGGCGCGACCCGTCGGTCGCGGACGGTTGACGTTCGCTCGTTGGTCAGCGTCGGCATCGCCAGGTGGGCTACCGGGGCGGCGGAGCTGCTAGCTTCCGGCTACGCGGAACGGTGCATTTCACCCATGACGGGGACGTCGCAGATTCGACGCCCAGGAGCGTGCCGAGTATGGGTCTATATTCTGCGCACGGCGAGCCCCGCAGCAGGCTCCTCGGAGAGTGACATGCCTGTTGCAGAGACGGAGATCTATGACCTTCGGTAGCCAGGAGCAGAATGTGTTGGAGGCCGCCGCGTCGGTAGCGTCTCCGCCCGATATCACGCTGCGGGCTGTCCGCAAGACGTTCGGTTCGGTCGTCGCCGTGGACAACCTCGACCTCGACATTGCGCGAGGCGAGTTCTTCGCACTCCTGGGCCCGTCGGGCTCCGGCAAGACGACCGTGCTGCGGCTCATCGCCGGATTCGAGGCGCCGACGGCAGGCAGGATCGAGCTCGCAGGAGTCGACACGACGAAGGTGCCGCCATTCCGTCGAAATGTGAACACGGTGTTCCAGGACTACGCCCTGTTCCCGCATATGACGGTGGCGGAGAACGTGAGCTACCCCTTACGGGTCAGGCGAATTGCTCGGGGCGAGCGAACCCGGCGGGTTGGCGCCGCACTGGACATGGTGCGCCTCGCGGGCTACGAGACGCGAAGGCCGTCGGAGCTATCCGGCGGCCAGCGGCAGCGCGTCGCCTTGGCCAGGGCGCTCGTGAATCGTCCGCGCGTGTTGCTACTGGACGAACCGCTCGGTGCTCTCGACCTCAAGTTGCGCGAACAGATGCAGCTGGAACTCAAGGCGATTCAGCGCGATGTCGGCATCACGTTTGTCTTCGTGACGCACGACCAGGACGAGGCGCTGACGCTGTGCGATCGACTTGCGGTGTTCAACGCGGGCCGGGTCGAGCAGGTAGGGCCGGCCGCCGAGGTTTACGAGTCTCCGGCGACGGCGTTTGTCGCCGGCTTCGTGGGTACCTCGAACATAGCCAGCGGTGCGGCTGCGGAAGCGATCTATCACGAGTCCGGCGCATTCGTCGTTCGTCCGGAGAAGGTTCGGGTTCACCCTGAGACTGATGCGCTGAGTGAACCCGGCGATGTCACAGTTGCCGGACGAATACGAGAAATCGTCTATGCAGGCGCGCAAACCCGCATTGTGGTCGATACCGACGTCGGCCCGTCTATGACCGCGGTGCAGCTGAACAGCGCACAGATCAGTTCCGGATGGCAGCGCGGCGACAGTGTGGTACTTGCCTGGGATCGAGCCGCTGCCCGAACCATTAACGCATGAGTCCTAATCCTCCCCCGCCCCGCTACACCGGGCATCAACCCCAAGGAGCAGACAGATGAGAGTCGCGCTTGGCCGCGTCGGAACGGCGCTCGCCGCCGCCGCAGTGGCCGTCGTCGTGGTGGCCTGTAGCAGTTCGAGCAAAAGCAGCAGCGGCGGGCAGGCTGCATCTGGGCAGAACCCCCCCTCCGTTCCCATGGCCACGTCAGTCGGCGCTGGCGAAGGCGCACTCAATATCATCGCCTGGGCTGGCTATGCGGAGAGTGGGCAGAACGATCCGAAGGTCGATTGGGTTCATCCGTTCGAGCAGCAAACCGGGTGCAAGGTCAACGTCAAGATCGGCAACACGTCCGACGAGATGGTTCAGCTCATGCGCACCGGCCAGTACGACGGTGTGTCCGCGTCGGGCGACGCCACCTTGCGGCTGATATACGCGGGCGACGTCGCGCCGGTGAACACCGATTTGGTGCCCAACTACAAGACGATCTCCGCGTTCCTCAAGAACGGCAAGTGGAACTCCGTCAACGGACAGATGTACGGGATTCCGCACGGCTGGGGCGCCAACCTGCTGATGTGGAATCCGAGCTCAGTGACTGGCACCCAGGACTCCTGGGCCGCGGTGTTCGACAAGAGCGGCCAGTACAAGGGGAAAGTCACGGCATATGACTCGCCGATCTATATCGCAGATGCCGCGCTCTACCTCATGGCTACGCAGCCGAATCTTGGCATCAAGGATCCTTATTCCCTCACCTCGGCGCAGCTGGACGCAGCGGTTGCCCTGCTGGAAAAGCAGAAGGCGAACATCAGTGAGTACTGGGCGGATTACACCAAGGAGGTACAAGCCTTCGAGTCCGGGACGTCGGTGATCGGGACGACCTGGCAAGTGATCGCCAACACGATCAACGGCGGCGCCAAGACCAAGGTGAAGACGGTGCTTCCCAAGGAGGGCTCAACCGGGTGGTCGGACACCTGGATGATCTCGTCCAAGGCCAAGCACCCGAACTGTATGTACAAGTGGATGGACTACATCGTGTCGCCGTCCGTAAACGCACAGGTGGCCGAGTACTTCGGTGAGGCGCCAGCCCAGACGCTCGCCTGCCAGCACACCTCCGACAAGACCTTCTGCCAGACCTACCACGCTCTGGACCAGTCCTACTCGAATCAACTCCACTACTGGACGACACCGCAGAAGCAATGCGTTAACGGCGGCGGCAGCGACTGCACGGACTACGCCCAGTGGGTTACCAAGTGGCAGCAGATCAAGGGGTAGCCCTCGAAGCGCCGGTCGGACGTGCAGCGTCCGACCGGCGCGGCAAGATCTCGGCCTTCCTGGCGCCTAAGCGCAAGACTCGGCTGGCTCTTCTGTTGGGTGCGCCGATGCTCTGGCTGGTGGTCGCCTACCTCGGTTCGCTCGGCGTGCTCTTCGCGTCCGCCTTTTGGACGACGGATTCCTTCACCGGCGCCGTCGTGCACAACTACTCACTCGACAACGTGCGCGAGGTCTACACGCAGTCGCTCTACCGGACCGTGGCCGTGCGGACGATCTCGGTCGCGTTGCTGGTCACGGTGCTGGACGCGCTGATCGCATTCCCGATGGCGTTCTATATGAGCAAAGTGGCCCGCCCGGGTATCCGGCAGCTCCTGGTCGTCGCCGTGCTGACGCCCTTGTGGGCAAGCTATCTGGTGAAGGCATACGCATGGCGCAGCCTGCTGGCACCCCACGGCCCGCTGAGCTGGGTGGCCGGCGGCTACACGCCGGGCTATGGGCTTGCCGCGACAGTCATCACGCTGACTTACCTTTGGCTGCCGTACATGGTGATTCCCATCTATGCCGGATTTGAGCGAGTGCCCAGGTCGCTGTTGGAGGCCAGCTCCGATCTCGGCGCTTCCCCGTACCGGACCATCCGATCCGTCATCCTGCCGATGGTGTTTCCCGCGATCGCGGCCGGGTCGATCTTCACTTTCTCGTTGACGCTCGGTGACTACATCGCCGTCGGTATCGTCGGCGGCAAGACCCAGATGCTCGCCAATGTGATCTACGGGCAACTGGTGACCGCCAACAATCAGCCGCTGGCGGCGGCGCTTGCGACGATACCGCTCATCGCGATCGTCCTTTATTTGTTGCTGATGCGACGTACCGGTGCGCTGGAGAACGTCTAATGGAACTCCCCTCAGGGCTGCGATGGACACTCCGGGTCCTGGCCTGGATCGGCCTGGCCTTTCTTTACTTACCGCTGCTGCTCGTGCTGCTCAACGCCTTCAACAAGTCACGCACATTCGGGTTTCCCCCGACCGGTCTGACGCTGGATTGGTGGCGGGCCGCGTGGCATAGCGAGGGCGCGCGGAGCGCGCTGGGCACGTCGGTCCGGGCTGCTATCGGGGCAACGGCAATCGCTCTGGTCCTTGGCACAATGGCGGCCTTCGCGGTCCAGCGGTATCACTTCTTCGGTCGATCGACCATCAGCTTGCTGGTGATCCTGCCGATCGCCTTGCCGGGAATCGTCACCGGAATCGCGCTCAATGCCGCGTTTCGCACGGTGCTCGATCCGCTCGGCATCGGTTTCGGGCTCACCACGGTGATCATCGGGCATGCCACCTTCTGTATCGTGCTCGTCTTCAACAACGTGCAGGCGCGGCTCCGACGCATGAGTGGCTCACTCGAGGAGGCATCCGCCGACCTCGGTGCCACCGGCTGGCAAACGTTCCGGATGGTCACCCTGCCGAACCTACGCAGCGCACTGTTCGCCGGCGCCCTCCTGGCCTTCGGGTTGAGCTTCGACGAGATAGTCGTCACGACGTTCACGTCCAGTCCTGATGTGCAAACGCTTCCGATCTGGATCTTCGGCAATCTTTTCCGGCCCAATCAGGCCCCGGTGGTGAACGTCGTTGCAGCCGTGCTGATCATCGCCGCCGTGCTCCCGGTCTGGCTCGCGCTGCGTCTCGCCGGCGAAGACGCGGCGTCCAGCCGCATCTAATTCCGTAGGACCTATGCCTGTGATGCCCCTCACCTACTACCCGTGGGCGTATCTCGCGTGCCATGGCCGGCTCTTTTCTGCCGTGTCCGCCTGAGTCGGCGGCGTCGAGCGCGAAGGGAACGCAAGAGAAATCGAAAACACACTGGCGTGCTAGGGGTGGCAGTCGTCGCGGCGGTATCTGCAGCAATTGTGGGGATCTCCGCTGATACGGCCGACGCTGCGCCGCAACCCGGGTCGACTGGCGCGTTGTCAGCGAAGACCGATCCCGCGGTGGTCCTGGTCGGGACAGACCTCACGGCAACAATTCAGGTGCCACAGCCGCAGCTTTCTCAGTCCGCCATTCAGGAACTCACGGGCATTGCGGTCCGGGAGGCGGCCACCGGGCAGATCGGAACGGATACGACAAGTATCACCTCCGAGCTGCTGAGGCTGATCGAGAAGAACCCAGACCGGTACCTCTCGGCCGGCGCAGTGGATCAGTTCACGTCCAAGCTGTCCTCGTATGGCACTGGGTTCATCGTGACGCCGGATGGTTACGTCGTGACGGCGGCTCACGTGACGTCTCCGGATCCGGCCGAGGTTCGGGAGCAGTTCGCCGAGTTCGGGCTTGAGCAAGAGGCGCGCAAGGTGGCCGCATCCAACCGTGCCCTATTCGATCAGCTGACCGGTGATCAGGCGAAGGAATTCACCGAAGCGATCCTGGGCTGGCAGGCCAAGCGCATGTCACTAACGGACCAGCAGATCACCCGATTTGCTCAGCTCGGTGTGGCCGTGGCCGGCTTCGACAAGACGGCCAAGGGCGTTCCGGTCACCGTGATCGGTCAGGGCGCCGCCTACCCGGGTCGGGACGTCGCGATCGTGAAACTGGGTGGCAACACGACCAATTACCCGACAATTCCAATTGGCACAGACGCCGACATTCACCAGGGCGACACCATTTACGTCGACGGTTACCCGGCCGCGTCGACGTTCTTCGCGGCAACGTCGCAGGACTCGCAGCTGCAGCCGACAACCACGTCGGGGCAGGTCACTGCGATCAAGACAACGGACCAGGGCACGGCCATTCTTCAGTCGCAGGCTCCGATCACTCCGGGCAATTCCGGCGGGCCGGCGCTGAGCTCCAATGGCGTAGTCGTCGGGCTCGTGTCCGCGGCCGCCGTCGACGCCAACAGTGGCACCCAAGCTCAAGGCCAGAACTTCTTCATCGCCGCAAGCGTCATCCAAAGCATCCTCAACGAGCACAACGTCAAGCCGGCGATGAGTCTGACCAGCCAGCGCTACAACGCTGCCGTTGACGACTTCGATCGCCAGCACTACAAGGCCGCATTGACGGGATTCCAGCAGGCGCAGAATCTCTACCCAGGCCACCCATACGCGGGTCATTTCATCAGCGACAGTCAGGTCGCCATCAGCGCAGGACGAGACCGGACGCCGGATGGCTTCCCGACGGTGTATCTGATCCTTGGCGCAGCCGGCGCACTTGTCATCGTGGTCGCAGCCGCGACTCTGATCATGATCCGGCGACGTCGCTCCCGGGTCCGTGAACAGGCCGCAATACCCACGGATATGCCATCCAACGACCTCGTCTCGGAGGGAGCTGGTTGGTCGCCAATGCCATCCCAGCCGGTCGGGTTTGCCGGTCAGACGGCCTTCCCACAGCAGCAGCCCTTCGCCGCTCCGGCCCCACAGCCCGCCGGCTACTGGGCGCCACCGAGCCAGTTCGATGCGACGGATGGAGCGGGCCACTAGCAGCTACATCGCACATCACGGATCTCGACCGCTCGGTGAAGACCCGGGCGGTCGAGGTCTTTTCGCCTCAGTCGTGTCCGATCGGTGGATCGACGTCGTCATAAACGCGGGCCGCAGCCAGCAGTCCGTCCGGGCCTCGCTCGTAGATCGCGATCCCGGCCTGAGGTGGCAAGTCGTGACTGCCCCAGCGGAGGCAGTTGTATTCCACCGCGCAATGCATGCTGTCGTCGGTCACGGCGCAGTTCTCCAGGACGATGCCGCCGCCGGCGCTGAAGCACAGGCGGAAGAACGAACGGAGCTCAGCCCGGCCCCGGTGGGTGTAGTGCGCACCGGCCGGCTCGCGGTAGTACCCATCCGGCGCAAAGGTGCGTAGCAGCGCCTCGGCGTCCCCCGCCGCCAGCGCGGCCTCGTAGCGGCCGATGACATCACTGGGGTGCCCGGGACCACGCTCGAGGATGGGGGACCGGACGTGGCGCTGTCCGTCCATCGACCGCCGGCTGAAGTAAGAGCGGAACACGATCGACCGATCGTCGGACGACTCGGCGACGACCGCCACCGGCCAGGCAATCTGCTGCCCGGCGTCATCGGCCAGGTGCGCCAGCAATTCGACGACGGCCCGGTCCCCGACAACCCAGGAGGCCATCGTCTCGACCCGTGCGTGGCGCTCGGCCAGGGCGGCCTGACTCCGCCGAACGAACTGCCGTAGCTGCCGGTGGCCTCGAACCTCGCCGGCGTGCGGGTCGTTGACCACCACGTGGCCCGGCCACACCTCTTCCAGAGCGCCGGAATCGCCTCGGTTCAGCGCGGTGAGGTACTGCCGGACCGGATCGGTCCGACCTTCGATCCGAGTCTGGCGGCGCACCATCTCCGCAGCACTGGCGAATTCTGGAAACCACGGCATCACGACCCCCTACACAACTGAGGATTCTTCCGGTTGGGCCACGGAGAGGCTTAGCTGAGGCGCTGACCACCGTCAATGTCGTACGTCGCGCCGGTCACGGCGGTGTTCGTCATGATGTGGACGGCCAGCGCGGCGACATCCTCAGGTCCGACGACGCGCCTGATCGGGAGCGTCGCGCGCAGCTCGTGGCGGCGCTGGTCGAGGTCGTCGCCGAGCAGCCGGGCGGACAAAGAGGTGTCGACGAAGCCGGCGGCGATGAGGTTGACCCGGACCGGTGCGAGCTCGAGCGCGAGGTTGGCGATGAGCACGGGCAGTGCCGCGCTGATGGCGCCCGGAAGCACCGAGCCGAGGCCGGGACGCGGGTCGGAGCCGCCCATGAACAGCAGGGTTCCCGCCGGTTCCACCTTGCCGACCGAGGCTCGGGCGACGCGCAGCGGTAGCAAGAGATGATCTTCGATCAGACCACGTGCTCGCGTGAAGTCCAGGTCGGCCAGTCGCGCGTAGTAATTGGTACCGGCCGTGACCAGCACGTGGTGGACCGGCTCCGGCAGCTCAGTGAAGAACGAGTCGAGGCGGGCCGAATCGGTAGCGTCGAAGGCGGCGGTGCTACGTGCGTCGACGTCCGCGGCCGCACGTTCGAGACGGTCAGGATCGCGCCCGACAAGGACGAGGTTGGCGCCCTCGCTGCGGGCGCGTCGAGCGGTTTCGAGACCGATGCCGGCACTCCCGCCGATCAGAAGAACAGTCTGGCCGAGCAACTGCGGTTCGCGGAAGGTTGACCGGGCGTTTGGGGGGGTCATGACTGCCTCCTGTGCGGGTTCCGTCCGCTGATCGAGACGGCTGCGGGGCTGGCACGGCGGGGAGCAGCCCCGGCCACTTTCTTGGGTCACGCAGTTTCTCGGCGCGGGCCTCGGTAATCAGCGATATAACAACGTAGCGGTCAGAACCAGCGATCGTGAACCGAGAGCCGTCGAGCGGAGGAGTCGGCGATGACCGATACGTACCGCACGCTGCGCGTGGCCCAGACCGACGAGGGCGTTGTTCGTATCGTGATCGACGCGCCACCGATGAACCTCATCGGACCGGAACTGGTGCGGGACTTCGTGGCCCTGCTGAGCGAACTGACTGCCGATGAGGGCGTTCGGGTCATGGTGTTGGAGAGCGCCGACCCGGAGTATTTCGTGCCGCACGTCGACCTGACCAAGGTCGCGGAGTACACCGCCGAAGCGGCTAGGGCCGGCGGGCCGGACGACGCGTCGCTGGGCATGCTCTGGCACAAGCTCAGCGAGCTGCCGGTCGTAACGATCGCGAAGATACGCGGCCGGGCCCGCGGTGCGGGCAGCGAACTGGCGCTGGCGTGTGATATGCGCTTCGCCGCGCGGGAGAACGCGGTAATGGGTCAGCCGGAGATCGGTTTCGGTGCGTCCCCGGGAGCCGGCGGGGTGCAACACCTAGGCCGGCTGCTCGGGCGGGGTCGAGCGATGGAGGTGATTCTCGGTGCGGACGACTTGGACGCGGACGAAGCTGAACGGTACGGCTGGATCAACCGGGCTTTGCCCGATGGCGAACTCGACGCGTTCGTGGCGCGACTCGCACGACGTATCGCGTCCTTCCCGGCCGAAGCGGTGAGATCCACCAAGCGGGTGCTCAACGAACTGACCTTGCCCGGCGCGGACGCGATCCGCGCCGACGCCCGGAGGTTCCAGCAACTCGTCCGCTCGGACACGGTCCAGGCTCGCGCGGCAACTTTGTTCGCGCAGGGGCTGCAGACCCGGGGCCCGCTCGAACTCGACCTCGGGGATCGGATCGGATCGCTGTGACTGGGAAAGCTCTGACCGGCCGGTGGGTCACAGCGTGGTCAGCAACCCACCGTCGATAGTGAATTCCGCGCCGGTGACGTTGGCCGTTCGATCGCTGGCCAGCAGCAACACGATGTCGGCCACTTCCTCCGGCCGGGTGAATCGCCCAGTCACCATCTGCCGGGCTGCGCCGGCCGCGACGTCGTCGGGCGCGATGTTGCCGGCGGCGCTGACTGTGGCGGCTACACCGTCCGGCCCCAGCCACAAGTCGGTCGCGACGGGTCCGGGTGCGACCGTATTGACGCGGATACCGCGCGGGCCGAATTCCTTCGACAGCGACTTGGCGAAGTTCGCGAGTGCGGCCTTAGCTGCCGAGTAGTCGATAACGAGCGGGTCGGCCAGCCGCGAGTTCACCGAGCCGGTATTGACGACGGCACCCGCACCGGTTTCGAGCATGACCGGCAGCGCGGCCCGGGTCGTGCGGACCGCGGCCATCACGTTCAGATTCCAGGTGGTTTCCCACATCTCGTCGGTCACGGTGAGGAAACCCATTGGTCTCGGCGGCGCGATGCCAACGTTGTTGACCAGTACGTGGATGCGATCGCCCGCTGCGTCGACGAGACGGCCCGGGCCCGAAGGATCGGCGAGATCGACCTCGACGGGCGTTACCGAGCCGCCGCGCGCCAATTCGTCAAGCTCCGGGCTGACTCTCAACGAGCCGGCGGTGACATACGCACCTTCAGCGACGAAGCCGCGCACCACGGCAAGTCCGATGCCGCGGCCCGCGCCAGTAACCACTACTCGCTTGCCTCGCAAACCGAGATCCAAGAGATGTCCTTCCTGAACCGTTCCTGGAGTGAGCGCGGTTGATATCGTCCCAGCACGGACGTGTCATCGCGAGCCACGCACTGCCGGACCCTCTGGTGTCCCGCGCGGGAAGCCTGGATCACCGCGTCTGGCAGACGCATCCCTCGCGTGACACTAGCGTCATGATGGGAGACAAGCCTTGACCACTGCACCGCACGGACCGTACGGAGGACCCGGCGGCTTCGTCCAGCTGCCAGACGGCGACAAGCAGCGGATGGCCCGGTTGTATGAGGAGGTTCAAGGCCGCCTCCGGGAGATGTCATTGATCGTCGCGAGAAATCTGGGCATGGAGATTTCCGAGCGCACCAAGGTCATGTTGCGCCCAGTGACCGTCGCCACCGATCAGTCGGCCAGGCATGACGAACCGACGACGTCGTCGGACGGTCAGGTCGAGGTGCACTGCACCGAGACCTCACCTCACCACTTTGAATGCGGCTGCTATGACTACCAGGCCGGAACCTGCGGGCCCTGCTAGTCAGCAATCCGCCAGGCGCTGTACGGCTGAGTACCGCGCCGTAAGTACGCATGCCGGCTGATCCGACGGTCGATGTCCAGGTCGGCCAATGAGCGGCCGACCTGGACCTCGGGATCAGGCGATATCGAACCGATCGAGGGTCATGACCTTGTCCCAGGCGGCCACGAAGTCACGCACGAACTTCTCCGGCCCGTCGTTGCACGCGTAGATCTCCGAGATGGCTCGCAGCTCGGAGTTCGAACCGAAGACGAGATCGACGGCCGTAGCGGTCCACTTGACCTCACCCGTGCGGCGATCCCGACCCTCGAATTCGTTCTCGGCCGAGGCGGAGGCCTTCCACTCCGTGCCCATATCGATCAGGTTCACGAAGAAGTCGTTGGTCAAGGTCTCGGGCCGGTGGGTGAAGACGCCGTGTTGTGATTGCCCGAAGTTGGCATTCAGCGCCCGCAGGCCGCCGATCAACACAGTCATCTCGGGAGCGGTCAGTGTCAACAGGTTGGCCCGGTCCAACAGCCGTTGCTCCGGTGGCAACTTCTCGCCGGCTCGGAGGTAGTTGCGGAATCCGTCTGCGGTGGGTTCGAGCACGGCGAACGTCTCGACGTCGGTTTGCTCCTGTGAGGCGTCCGTGCGTCCCGGCACGAACGGGACCGTGACCTCGTGCCCGGCGTTCTTCGCCGCTTGCTCAACGGCCGCGCACCCGCCCAGGACGATCAGGTCGGCGAGCGAAACCCTCTTTCCGCCGGACTGGGAGGCGTTGAAGTCTTGCTGGATCTGTCCGAGGGTTTCCAGTACGGGGGTCAGTTCGGCCGGGTTGTTGACCTCCCAGGTCCGCTGCGGCTCGAGGCGAATCCGCGCCCCGTTGGCGCCGCCCCGCTTGTCGGTGCCGCGGAAGCTTGCGGCGGACGCCCACGCGGTGGAGACCAACTGGGAGATGGACAGTCCCGACTCGAGGATCTTGCGCTTGAGCGCGGCGACGTCCGCGTCCGTGACCAGGTCATGATCGACTTCGGGGACCGGGTCTTGCCACAGCTGAGGTTGCGGAACCCACGGGCCGAGGTAGCGCGAGATGGGTCCCATGTCGCGGTGCAACAGCTTGTACCACGCCTTGGCGAACTCTTCGGCGAGCTGGTTCGGGTTTTCCAGGAAGCGCCGCGTGATCGGCCCGTAGATCGGATCCATCCGCAACGAGAGGTCGGTCGTCAGCATTGTCGGAGCGTGCCGCTTCGACGGGTCGTGCGGGTCGGGCACGGTGCCCGCACCAGCACCGTCCCTCGGCTTCCACTGCCACGCACCGGCGGGGCTTTTCGTCAGCTCCCACTCGTAGCCGTAAAGGGTCTCCAGGAAGCTGTTGTCCCAGGTGATCGGAGTAGGTGTCCAGGCCCCTTCGAGCCCGCTGGTGGTGGTGTCGTCGCCTTTCCCGCTGCCGAAAGTGTTCCTCCAGCCGAGGCCCTGCTGCTCGAGGGGCGCCGCTTCGGGTTCCGGCCCGATGTACTCAGCGGAGGCCGCACCATGGGTCTTGCCGACCGTGTGGCCGCCGACGATGAGCGCAACCGTCTCCTCGTCGTTCATGGCCATCCGAGCGAAGGTCTCGCGAATGTCCCGGGCGGCGGCGACCGGATCCGGGGTGCCGTTGGGCCCCTCCGGATTCACATAAATCAGGCCCATTTGCACGGCGGCGAACGGTTTCGCGAGTTCCCGCTCGCCGCTGTATCGCTCGTCTCCGAGCCACGTGTCCTCAGAGCCCCAGAAAATCTCGTCGGGTTCCCAGATGTCTTCTCGCCCGAAGCCGAATCCGAACGTCTTGAAACCCATCGACTCATAGGCACAGTTGCCGGCGAAGATCAGCAGATCGGCCCAGGACACCTTCCGGCCATACTTCTGCTTGATCGGCCAGAGCAACCGGCGAGCCTTGTCAAGGCTCGCGTTGTCCGGCCAACTATTGAGTGGAGCAAAGCGCTGAGCGCCGGCGCCGCCACCGCCGCGGCCATCCTCGATGCGGTACGTGCCGGCGGCGTGCCAACTCATGCGGATGAACAGCGGCCCGTAGTGGCCGTAGTCGGCCGGCCACCAGTCCTGCGACGACGTCATCAGCGCGAACATGTCTTGTTTGAGTGCATCGAGGTCGACGGTCTTGAACTGTTCTGCGTAGTTGAAATCGGCGCCCATCGGGCTAGACCGGACCGAGTGTTGGCGGAGTACCTGCAGGTTCAGTTGATTCGGCCACCAGTCCTGGTTCGTCCTGGGCCGGCCCGGTACTGGAGTCGGGGAGGGGATTACTGGGCTTTCGCTTTCGCTACCACGGTCAGACACGTCGTCCTTCTCCTGTCTCGCTCTCTCGTCCTGCTGGTTACTGTGGACAAAGGCTCTAGTTGCTCTGCCGGTATCTAGCCCTGCCTGGAGGCGATTAGCCGCCGGACGCGACGGACGTTGCCGCGACACAATCGGGACATCGACCCCAATAGATCACCTCGGCTTCGCCGATCTCGTAGCCCGAGTCGTCGACAGCCGTGAGGCAGGGGGTGTAGCCGACCGCGCAGTCGACGTCGGCGATGGCTCCGCACGACCGGCAGACCACGTGGTGGTGGTTGTCGCCGACTCTGGCCTCGTAACGCGCGACGGAGCCCATCGGCTGGATGCGCCGTACCAGGCCGGCTGCGGTCAGTGCTCGCAACACGTCGTAGACAGCCTGGTGCGACACCTCTCCGACATCCTCACGTACGACACCGATGATGGAATCCGTTTCGGCGTGGGGATGATCATGCACGGCGGCCAGCACCGCCACCCGAGGACGCGTCACACGCAAAGCCGCGCTGCGTAACAACCGCTCGAAATCCGAGGTTGTCGGCACCTGCGCAGTCTTACCCATTTTCTGGAATCAATCAAGAACCGATCCTCACCCTGCGTCCCGGCGTTCGGCCAGAAGAGGCATTGGCGGCGCGTAAGGTCCGATGAGTTCTCGACCTGGGAGACGTCAACTCGTCATGACGACGACACACATCCTTGAAACGGCCGACGTCGATCTTGCTTATGACGTCAACGGACCGCTGCCCACCGCCGACGGACGCCCGCTGCTGTTCATGATCGGCCAGCCGATGGCTGCCAGCGGCTTCACTACGTTGGCGTCGCACTTTCCTGACCGCACCGTGGTGACCTATGACCCGCGCGGTCTGGGCCGCAGCACCCGCAAAGATGGCCGGGTCGACAGTGCGCCCATGGTCCAGGCGGACGACGTGCACGCCGTAATCGAGGCTCTCGGGGTCGGCCCGGTCGAGATGTTCGGGAGCAGTGGCGGCGCAGTGACCGCGCTCGCCCTCGTGTCGGCTTACCCCAACGACGTGACCACGCTGGTGGCACACGAGCCGCCGCTCATCGCGGTGCTGCCCGATGCCGCGGCCGCCGAGCGTGCTCGCGCCGGCGTTCGGGATGCGTATGAGGCCAAGGGATCCGGCGCTGGCCTGGCCGCATTCATCGCCATGACGATGTGGCAAGGCGAGTTCACAGCCGACTACTTCGGCCAGCCCGCGCCAGATCCCGCCCAGTTCGGAATGCCGGCCGAGGACGATGGTTCCCGAGACGACCCGTTGCTGTCCGACCGGTCCTGGGCGGTCAGCAGCTATCGTCCTACGTCGACGCACTCGTGGCAGCGCCGACGCGCATCGTGATCGCTGTGGGGGAGGAGTCCGAAGGCCTATTCACCGGACGCACAGCAGTGGCCACCGCAAAGCTCCTCGGGCAGCAGGCGACCGTATTCCCGAGCCATCACGGCGGCTTCCTCGGCGGCGAGTTCGGATATGCGGGCCAACCCGAAGCTTTCGCGCGCAAACTGCACGAGGTTCTCGACACTAGTACCACGCAGTCGCGGGCATAGGTGGATTGCCTCGTCCAGGCAGCCAATTCGCCCCTGAGCCTCGACCGTGTGGAGGCAGCGATGATCGTCAGCGTTTTTGTTCGCCGGCTGAGGGAAGGCTGCAGCCTCGCAGACTTTCTGCGTGCGTGGGAAGCAGACGTCGGGTTCGGCGTGCCGACACGCGTCTTCAATGCGGTCAGCCTGGAGGATCCACGGGAAGTGATCTCGATCGGCTTCGTCGGAGTGACCCGGCTGAGCTCGAGGAGGGCTTGGCCGCAGCGAGGGACAGCGAACAGGTGCGGCACGACCGCATAGACACGGTTATCGAGTCGACGACGCTGCGCGCGATGTATCACGTGCAGGCGGAGTACGACTTCACCGCTGTCCCGCAACGCATCGATCTGGCCGCCGCAGAAAGCCTGCTCTTCGCATTACGGTGAGGTACCTCGGTGGGAAGGAGAGTGATGATCGCTCGTATCTGGCATGGCACGGTCGCACAGTCAGATGGCGACACGTACGCGCAGTACATGCACCACACCGGAATCGCTGGGTACGCGAGTACCGAAGGAAATCGCGGTGTCTGGATGCTCCGCCGCGACATCGACGATCAGACCGAGTTCGTGATGTTCACGCTGTGGGATTCGATGGACGCGGTCAAGGCGTTCGCGGGGGACCGACCCGAGGTCGCTGTCTACTATCCGGAGGACGACCGGTACCTGATCGAACGCGGAGAATTCGTCTCGCATTACGAAGTCGCCGCGCACCTACCGGCTTGACGACCTCGCGTACTTCCGCGCGCCCGTAGTGATCGGCGAAGTACCAGATCGCGTAGATGCAGGACAGCCCAAAGCATCCAAGCCCGCTATCCAGGCCAGAACGGCTGCCACTTTCATCGGCTCGTGCCTTCACATCCATTTCCTCGGACCGGTGGACATTGCCAGTTCCGGGCCTAGCTGCTCAATTGCTCGAACCAGATTCATGGGATGTTCTTGTGTGTCCGTTGGCCGTTGGTGGACGATCCGCGGCATGGACTACGCCGAGGCGCGCGTCGCGTTCTTCCAATCTCGATCCGTCGATGCGCCCGAGCCGGGAACAACCGTATGGCGGACATCGGCTCGCGCGCTCCGCGACGCTATCGAGCCGATCGCGACGATCTGCTTCTGGGCTGAGCCGGCATTCGACCGATACGCGGACCTGGGGCTGGACTTCCTCGAGGGCTACGTCTGGGGACGGGCATGCGTCCTCGGCGAACCGGCCGGGACAGTGGTCGCATCGGCGTTCGGCGTATTCGAGCCGAGTGTCGTCGAGGGCCTCTATGACGCCGGCCGGTCGAAGTGTTCACCGGCCGCCATGCGCGCCACGAAGGAGGCGGGCGCGGTCGAGGCGCTACGCCAGGTCCTCGGCGACCCGGATGGCTTGGCGGATGCCGTGGCGGTGTTGCGGCGAGGCGTCGCCGCGGCCGACAGCTCGGGTCGTCCCATGCACGCCGGTCTCATGTCCATGAATTGGCCGACCAGCGCCCTTGGCCAGCTGTGGCATGCCTGCACCATCCTCCGCGAGCATCGCGGCGACGGGCACGTCGATGCCTACGTGGCCGCCGGCTTAACCGGCCTCGAGGCCAATCTGCTCACCGAGCTCATCGTCGGTTGGGAACCGCTTGCCTACACGGCGTCGCGGGGCTGGTCCATTGAGGCCATGCAAGCCGGCACGGCCGCGCTCACGAGCCGGGGGCTGGCTGCGAACGACTCCCCAACCCCGGCCGGCCAGCAATTGCGCGACGAGATCGAGGCGACGACCGACCGGCTCATGCAGCCGGTCATCGACGCGATAGGCGATGACCTCGAGTCGCTGACCAGCTCTCTCAACTCATGGTCGCAGCAGATCGTCGACCGCGGTTGGTTCCCGCCCGATCCGTACAAACGCGCGTCCGGGTGACGCGCACCGCTACGGCTTGAGCAGCACCTTGATCGCGCCGCCGCTCTTGGACGACGCCGTCTCGAATGCCTCAGCCGCCTGCTCCATGTCGAAGGTGTGGGTCACCAGCGGGGTCAGGTCCACCCGCCCCGAGCGGACGAGTTCAAGGCTGCGCTCGTACTGTCCGCGCCCGCCGTTGCCGCCGACGCCGAAGATTGTCAGCGTCTTGGCCATGATCGGAATTACGGGGAGCGGCGGCAGGTCGTTGGCCCAGCCGATGTGCGCGACCTTGCCCTCCTTCCGCACGACGTCCAGGACGATAGCCGAGGACGCGGGGAAGCCGGACGTCTCGATCACGACGTCCGCCCCACCACCAGTGAGCTCGGCGACGGCCGCCTTGACGTCGGTCGTGGTGACGTTGATGCAGTCCGTTGCCCCGTACTGCCGCGCCACCGAGAACGGTGCATCGCGGGCATCCGTGACGACAAGCCGTCCCGCTCCGGACAGCGCGCACAAGCGCGTCAATGCCAACCCAATCGGTCCCTGACCGAGAACGAGCACGGTCTCTCCGAGCTGAATGTGCAGCCGGTCGACGGTGTTCAAACCGACGGCCAACGGCTCGAGCAGGGATGCCTGCCAGGCCTCGACACCGTCGGGCTGCGGAACGAGGTTGATCTCGGGCACCTCGACCAGTTCGGTCATACAGCCGTCCGACCACAGGCCCATGAGCTTCTTCGTTGCGCAGTCGGCGAGGCGCCCGGCCGAACACGCAGCGCAGACGCCGCACGGTAGGGACGGCTTGACCGCCACCGCGGACCCCACGAGCGACGCGTCCACGCCCTCGCCGACGCTCTCCACTCGTCCAGCGAAGTCGTGGCCCGGGACCCTCGGAAACGGCGTGTCGACCCGTCCCTCGTACTGGTGGGCGTCGGTGCCGCACAGCGACACCGACTCGACGCGCACGACAACCCACCCCGGCCGGGCGACGGGCTCCGGACGATCTTCCAGCTCGACCTGACCGACGCCGGTAAGCACCACGGCGCGCACGTCACGCCTCCTGCGGAAGGGCATTCCGGCTGCGCAGCACATCGAGAGCCTGCTCGACGTGCCCGGTGAGGTGGCCGACGATGATGGGAATCCAGTCCAGTACCGTCTTGGTGCCGAGATCTGGAATTTCGACGCGCCGGTTGAGGATCGCCGGGTCGGTTGCCGGCAAGCAGGTGGCGATGGTGCGGCGGGTACTCGCGAGGCGGCCTCGGGCGATAGCAACAGTGGGCGGTGGGTAGCCCAACGCGTCGTGGCCGATCTCCTCGCGGAAGAAGAACGTGAGCAACGGGTCTTGCCGGAGCCGTTCCATGTCGCCAAGCCAGACCAGCGTGCTGACGGTGATGTGCGCGATCACCTGGGCGACGGTCCAACCGCCTCCGGGCGTCGCGAGGTGCAGGTCTCCGTCGCTGATGCGCGCCAGTACGTCGTCCAGACGAGCCAGAGCTGCGTCCGCCGTGGCGGCGCTGTCGGACAGGGCGGTACCCGGAGTGGTCATGAGCGGTGTCCTCGAGAGGGTGGGAAATCGATGGATTGCATGCGATCTTGTCAGGTTTGCTCCCCAGCGCTTGAACCCGATCGTGCGATCTTGGACTTACTGTTCTCTGCCGTCAATAAGTCCAGGATCACGGCCATCTTGGCGCCGGGTCGAGGGATCTCGCAGGGAATGGCGCACTCTGCGGCTAGACAATTGCCCATCGCGGCTAGCCGACCCGTCAGAGCCGTTCGACACTGTGCGAGGGCGGCAGATGGCAGATACCGCGACCGCTTCAAGCATCACGACGATCAAGGCCAAGAAGGGCCTTGTTTTGGCGGAACGGCGCGCCAGTTCGGTCAGACGAGGCCGTCCATCCTCTGGCCGGGGCCCGCGCTCGGCGCCCACACCGATGCCGTGTTCTTGGACATGCTCCGCTTGGACGTCGAGGAAATCGACCGTGTATGGAAGGAAGGTGCAATCTAACCTGAGGTCCCGAGCTGAGAGGAGGCGCAGTGGCCGACACCGGAGACCCGACCCGGCCTGCCCAGGCCCTCGTCGAGCAGCAGATCTTCCGTGACGTTATCGGCCGATTCGCCAGCGGCGTCACCGTAATCACCACCGCGGTGAACGGAGCGCGCTATGGAGCCACCGCGAGTGCGGTGACGTCGTTATCCCTCGATCCGCCAATGGTTCTGGTCTGCTTGAACAAGTCGAGCGAGACGCAGTCCGCCGTCCTGGAGGCAGGGGCGTTCTGCGTCAACATCCTGGCGGAAGCGCAACAGGACATTGCCTACCAGTTCGCCAAGAAAGGCGACAAGTTCGCCGACGTCGCCTGCGACGAGGGGCTCGCCGGCGTGCCCGTGCTGCGCGGAACGTTGGCCCACCTCGAGTGTCGTATTGAGGAGACAGTCACCGGCGGCACGCACACCGTGTTCATGGGCCGCGTCGCCGTCGCCACCGGGCACGAGGGAACCCCCCTGACGTACTACCGCGGCCGGTTCGGTCGCCTCGAAGGTGCCCAGGACGACACGGCCTACCGCACCGTCCGCGACTTGGTGCTGACCCGGCAGTTCCCGCTCGACCAGCCATTGGAGCTCACGATGGTCGCCGAACACACCGAACTCGAGCCGGCGAATGTGGCGTACGCGCTGATGAAACTGGCCGGAGAGAACCTGGTCAGCCGGACCAGCGACGGCCGATACGTCACCACACCGCTGACTGTCGAGCTTGCCGACGACCTGTTCTTGGCGCGGCGGGTCATCCAACTCGGTATAGCGGACTCGTGCGTGGGGCATATCCCGCCTGCGCAACTGGCGGTGCTGGACGACTACGCAGCACGGTTGGCCAAGATCGTCGCCGAGGAGTCGCCGGATCTTTCCGAGTTCCTGGACGTAAGCGATAGCTATCACACGTACTTCGTTGGTCTCGGCCGGAGCAGCCAACTCACCGAGATGTACAAGCGTCTTGGCATATCGTCGCTGTGGCGCCAGGCCATCGTCGACAAGGACTGGTGGAATAAGGGCGACATCGAGCACCATGCCGAGCTGAGCCAGGCTTGCCGCGCAGGCGATGTCGGCCGGGCCAGGCAGGTGATAAACGAGCACACCAACCAGGTCAGGGCACTTGTCCGGGAGCTAATCGACCGAGCCGGCGGCGCGCTCTGACGCATCCGCATCTCAACCGCAGACAGAAACGAGGAGATCATGACCGAGGGGCTCGAGAAGTTCCAGAACTACATCGGTGGTTCGTTCGTCGACGCGTCGGATGAACGGACATTCGATTCCCTCGACCCGTACGCCGGCGAGCCCTGGGCCAGCATCCCCGAGGGCAGCGTCGAGGACATCGATCACGCCGTCGCCGCGGCCCGCGGCGCCTTCGACGGAGACTGGGGGCGGATGACCGGATTTCAGCGGGCGGCCTGCATCCGACGCCTCGCGGATCTAATTGGGGAGAACGCCGAGCGGCTGGCCCGCGTCGAGGTACGCGACAACGGCAAGCTGTATCGGGAGATGATCGGGCAGTTGGAGTACCTGCCGCAGTGGTACTACTACTTCTCCGGTCTGGCCGACAAGATCGAGGGCCGGCTTATCCCTTCCGACAAGCCGAATTACCTGCTGTATACGCGGCGAGAGCCGGTGGGCGTAGTCGGGGCCATCACGCCGTGGAACTCCCCGCTACTTCTTATGACGTTCAAGCTCGCGCCGGCGCTCGCGGCAGGCAACGCGTTCGTGGTTAAGCCGTCCGAGCATTCGCCGGCGTCCACCTTGGCGTTCGCCCAAGTGTTCGCCCAAGCCGGCTTCCCAGACGGAGCCTTCAACGCAGTCGCCGGATCCAGCCGAGACCTTGGGGCCGCGCTCGCCGGCCACCGGGGCATCGACAAAGTGGCCTTCACGGGTTCGACGGCGACGGGACGAGCCGTCGCTCACGCCGCCGCTGAGAATCTCAATCGGGTCACGCTTGAGCTGGGCGGCAAGTCACCACAGATAGTCTTCGAGGACGCCGACCTGGCCGCGGCCGCGAACGGGATCGTGGCTGGCGTGTTCGCCGCGACCGGTCAAAGCTGCATGGCGGGCTCGCGAATTGTGGTGCACCAGAGTGTCCATGACGAGCTGGTCAAGCTCGTGTCCGAGCGGGCGAACGCGATCAAGCTGGGTGATCCCAATGATCCGGAAACCGAAATGGGCCCGGTCGCCAACAAGCAGCAGTACGAGAAGGTTCTGGGCTACCTCAGCACGGCCAGGTCAGAGGGTGCGTCGGTAGCGTGCGGCGGCGGGGCCGCGGAAGAGTTCGGCGGGCTCTTTGTCAAGCCCACACTGCTCACGAATGTCGATCCGTCGCATACGGTCGTACGCGAGGAAGTCTTCGGCCCAGTCGTGGCTGCGTTGACCTTCAGCACCGAGGAGGAAGCGCTCAAACTGGCCAACGACACCCCATACGGGCTGGCCGGAGCGGTCTGGACGAAAGACGTGCACCGCGCCCATCGTGTCGCCGCCAAGCTGCGGGCCGGCACCGTCTGGGTGAACGCCTACCGGGTGCTGGCGCCGAACGCGCCGTTCGGCGGCTTTGGCGCGAGCGGCTTGGGCCGCGAAAACGGCATCGACGCGCTCAATGAGTACACCGAGGTGAAATCCGTCTGGGTCGAGCTGACCGGTGCTACCCGCGACCCGTTCAAGCTCGGCTGACGGCCAGACGACCTGCTGCGCGAGGACGAAATCATGCCTCCAGAGCTGAAGCCAACGCACCGCCGCACGGACTGCCACCTGCAGGTAGGACAGATCGCCGATTGGCAATCAGCATGAAGGTCGGTTTCCGACTCGAGGAATAGGTCGTCGCATCCGACAATGGGAACCTGGGCTTCGAGTTCTACTGAGTCTCAAGAGAGAAGGTCCGCGACCTGATTCAGCCGTGCATCTTCTGTGACTTGCTGCAGGACTTGAGCCACTCGCACGTCGTCATGAACGATTCGGCGTCAGTGGCGGTTCTAAACGTTAGCCCTGCGTCGCCGGGCCATACCCTCGTTATCACCAGGACTCACGTCGAGAGCATCTGGGACCTCGACGACGACACCGCCGCCGCGCTGATGGTGACGGTCAAGTCGGTTGCGAGGCTGCTCCGCGAGCGGCTGCGGCCAGATGGGCTCACGGTCCGGCAGAACAACGGCGCGGCCAGCGGGCAGCGGATCCCGCACCTGCATGTCCATTTGGTCCCCCGATGGGAGGGCGACGGCCATATCGGCTGGCCGACTGCCAGAACAGAACCGGTCGCCAACGTTGATGTCATGCGCGCGCTCGGCCGGTAGCGCCACGAAACGGCGCTGCCGCGTGAACGGCTGCCGGCACGATCGGCCCAGGTCGTCAGCGCCCCGTGATATCGATGGCGGATGTCGACAGATCTGCTGGTGGTCGGATGGGTAGGAGAGGGCGCATTGCGCATGGAGGTGGCTCGGGTCGAGCGGCGCGGCACGGAGCTTGTCGGAGAAGGCATGCAGGTAGGTGCCAGCTATGGTCTCTGGTATCGCCTCGAGCCCGGCCGGCTGACCGTCCAGCTGCTCGGCGAGGCGCCCCGGACGATCGATCTCGGTGATGCTGATTTCTTCGATCTGGCGTTGTCTCCGCTATTCAATTCGTTGCCGGTGCTGCGTGATGGGCTCCTGGAGGCCGGTCCGGAACGCACGTATCGCATGCGGTGGGTAGACGTGCCGTCCTTGCAGGTCCACGTGTCGGAACAGCGGTATCACCCGTACGGTGGCGGAAGAATCGGGTTTCAGGCGTCAGACTTCGCGACCCAGATCCAGTTCGACGTGGATGGCTTCGTCCACGCGTACCCGGACCTCGCCCGACGCGTGTAGCTGCGCGTGTCTTGCATAGCCCGCGCGGCTTAGGGCGACGGCGTTACCGAGTCGTGGTCATCATCTTCCTGAGACATCGGCGGGCGTCCACGTTTAGGTATCGGTGCCGCGCCCCTCGGCATTCGGCCGGCCTCGGTGAGGGCACGGCGGAGCAGCATATCGATGTGCGCGTTGAGGCTGCGGAACTCGTCGTTTGCCCACCGGGCGAGGGCGTCATGAACGGAGGGGTCGAGCCGGATCAGGACCGGCTTGCGGCCCGTGGTCACGTGTACAGCGAGCCGGTGTTGACGATGGGCGAGGCGGGCTGGTCGCCGCACAAGACGACCATGAGGTTGCTGACCATCGCGGCTTTGCGTTCTTCGTCGAGCTCGACGATGCCGCCTTCACTGAGCCGGGTAAGCGCTTGTTCCACCATGCCGACCGCGCCTTCGACGATGCGGGAGCGCGCAGCGACGACCGCGTTCGCTTGCTGCCGGCGCAGCATGGCCTGAGCGATCTCGGAGGCATAGGCGAGGTGGCTGATCCGTACCTCGATGATCTCGACGCCAGCGATGACGACACGCTGCGCGACCTCCTCCGCGAGCTCGGCGGCGACCAAATCGGTTGAGCCCCGAAGGGAGGTGCCATCCACCGTCGCGTCGTCATAGGGGTGGGTCGTGGCGACATGCCGCAGCGCGGACTCGGCTTGTACCCGCACGAAGTTCAGGTAGTCCTCCACCGCGTATGAGGCCCGAGCGGTGTCGGCGACCTGCCACACGACGATCGCGGCGATCTCCACCGGGTTGCCGTCGGCGTCGTTGACCTTGAGCCGATTCGTTTCGAAGTTTCGGACTCGAACACTCACGTTGCGCCGCACGGTCAGCGGCAGCACCCACGACAGACCGGGCGTACGGACCGTGCCGACGTAGCGTCCGAAGAATTGAACAACGCGGGTCTGCCCGGGCTGCACGATCGCCAGCGAGGCCCCCACTATCAGTCCGATCAGGATCGGGATGGCGACGAGACCCCGGACCGGCGTGTACGCGAGACCGATCACCGCGCCGATGCATACGAGGACGACGAGGACTCCGAGCCAACCGCTCGTAGCGCGGGCCGGACGCTCTTGAATCTCCACGCGAGCGCCCTGATGGCCGACCGCGGTCACGCTAGGTTGTTCAGAGATTTCTACTGGTGCGGTCATCGTTCCTCCATGCCGCTCGAACGCGCCACTAATGTGATAGCTAATTGATATCACATTAGTGGTCGGGCCGCAAACCTACTGGCGAGATCTCGCCGAGCTGGATGCGAGCGGTTCAGCCTCCGACCACGCTCCGGTTGAGATTCGAGCTGACGCAAGGCCGGGGGGCGGCGACGCAGCCCGACTCCGGGGAGAGCGAATGCGATCAAACGTTGTGACTCGGCCGGATCTAGGCCAAGTCGGCGACCGGAATCATGGACCTAGCCCGGGTCGGGACGGGATAAGCTCTTCCCCACATCTCCGGGGTGAACCGTGACGAGACTTGAGATTCGTGGGCCACAGACTCACGACGTGCTGCCCTTGGAAGGATCCCGACTGTCTATCGGCAGCGGCGATGCGTCGGATCTCACCCTGTCCTCAGACCCGTCGGTGTCTCGGGTCCACGTGTTGTTCGAGCACGTCGGTGATGTGTGGACAGTCAGAGATGTCGGTTCACGCAATGGGACGTTTGTTAACTCGACCCGATTGCTGGCCGAGCGGACCCTGCGAGACGGGGATGAAGTCCTCATAGGTCGCACCCGCCTCATCTTTCGCGATCCAGGTCGCCGTTCCGGACCAACGACCGAAAGGTTGCAACCGCCGCCGACTCTGACTGCACGGGAGCACGAAGTACTCGTGTGGCTATGTCGCCCGTTGCTGCTTGGCAATGCCTTTACGGCCCCCGCCAGCGTGCGCGAGATAGCTGCCGGACTGGTCGTCACGCCCGCCGCAGTCAAGCAACATCTGGCCCGGCTCTACGCAAAGTTCGCTATCGACGATGTCGACAGCGAAATGCGCCGTGCTCGGCTGGCGAACGCCGCGCTCAGCCGAGGCGCTATAACGTTGGCGGATCTTCAACCGATCTCGCGCTAACGGTCGGCGGTGGCGTCGTGGACGCGTGGAACGATCGCTACAACATTCTCGACACGGTCTCGATGAGTCGCCGGGTCCAGTTGGTCAAGGCGTGGGATCGAGATCATGAGCGCCTCGTTGCGCTCAAGGTCGTCTCCTCGGACCAGACGATGACCCGGGACCAGCTAGTCGGCGAGGCACGAGTTCTGCTCAGTCTGACGCCCCATCGGGGATTGGCCACCGCTCGCTATGACTTCTTTGCGGGCAACCGATACGTGATCGTCATGGACTGGATCGACGGGACCGACCTGGACAGCGTGCTGGCTGAGCGAGGCGACCCCGGGCTCCCAGTACCCGAGGCCCTGAACTACGTGAGACAGGTGGCGGCCGCTCTGGATCATCTCCACTCCCACGACCCCCCAGTGATCCATGGCGATGTCAAACCGGCCAACGTGATGCTGCGTCCTGATGGTTCGGTAGTACTGGTCGATTTCGGTGTGGCTCGTCTGGCCGGAGATGTGACGCACGCCGGAACGCACGGATTCGTTGCGCCCGAGGTCGGTGGGGGAGGAGCCATCAGCCCAGCGGCCGATGTGTACAGCCTGGCCGCGACCACCGTGGCCCTCATCACCGGCCGCGCGCCGGATCCAGGTCGGCCGCTATTCGAGGGCGTTGATCCCGGTGAGGTGGGTCCGCTCACTCGTGCGCTACGACGAGCGTTGTCCAGTGATCCCGCGAATCGCCAGGCGTCTGCGGGGGAACTCGCACATGAACTCCAACCTGGAAGCCGAACGCCGTGGACCGGCGTTCTCAGCTTCCTGGTCGCGGTAATAAACGACTTCGCGGACCTCTCGGAGCACCACGCGGCGGCGATGCCGGAGTTCCTCGATCGGCTCGACGACACCCTGGCCACCGTCGTCGATGCACACCGCGGCCGAACGTTGCCTTCCATGTCCCACGATTCAATTCGGTGGTCCGTCTTCCAAGAAGCCGCGGATGCTGTCAGTGCTGCGTTGCGCCTGCATGCCGAAGTCGAGAGGGATCGGTGGCCTGAAGGCATCCGGATAACGATGGGCGTCGCCATCGACAGTGGGCCAGCGCCGTTGCGCAACCGGGGCGACTACTACGGTCCGACCGTGGCGCGGGCCTGGCGGACAGCCCCACGGGTGCCGCCGCGAGCGACGGTAATGTCCCAGACCACGGCCGATCTTGCCCGAGGGCGAATGCCGAGCGGCAGCATATTGGTCGAGATACCCAATGCTCGACCCGGCGAAGACGGAAAGCTATTCGGCCTCGCCTCCGAAGCTAATCAGCGAATCGGACTGCTGGAAAGCCCGGCGGCAGCGCAGGAACCTCGATCGGTCTGGATGCTGTCGTGCCAGCTGGATGCCCCCGACGCCCTGACCGGTGAGGAGCATCGCCGAGTAACTGACAGATATCGAAGTGTCCTTGCGCAGGCGTCCACCCGATTCGGTGGACGAGTCCTCAGTGTCGATCAGGACATCGCGATCCTGCTGTTCGCGAAGCCCAACGAGACTATTCGAGCGGGATTATGGGCCCGAGAGATCTTCGGCGACGCTCCCGATCCGGTCGGCGAGATCCAGGCCCGGATGGCTATCCATGTCGAATCCGGATTGCGCGGCTCCGAACTAGAATCACCCGTCACGACGCACTCGAGCTTGGTGGTCTGCCGAGCAGCCAATCCTGGCCAGATCTTGGTGTCCGAGTCCGCCGCCGAGTTATTGGCCAGCGAACTCCCTCCGGGCGTCACGTTGGTGAACCTCGGAACACACCGGCTGTCCGACCTCGGTCATGCCCAACCGGTTTACCAGCTCGCCGATGCGTCGACGGCTGAGGGCTTCCCACGCCCGCAATCGCTCGACGGTCGTCCGCACAACCTTCCGGCCCATCTAAACCGCTTTGTCGGCCGGCGTAGCGAGCTCCGGGCATTGTCCGATCGGCTGGCCGATCATCATCGGATCTGCGTACTCACAGGACCGCCCGGTGTCGGTAAGTCTCGGCTCGCGCTTCAGGCCGCTGCTCAAGTTCTGAGCGTATTCACGGATGGCGTATTCCTCGTCGACGCATCCAACATCGGCCCGTCGGATGATCTGTCCTCCTCCCTCCTCGCCGCGATGGGGGTCCGCGACAGTGGATCAGGTACGTTCGCCGGCGGACGGTCCGACCCCACGCGTCCGGCCGTCGCCCGCCTGGTCGATCATTTGCAAGACCAGCAGGTGCTCCTTGTGCTCGACAATCTCGACACCTGTATCAGCATGGCGACGGCGTTGGCCGAGTCGGTGTCTCATAGATGCCCAGGGGTAGGGATTCTGGCGACCAGTCGCGAGGCGCTAGGAGTCGAGGGCGAAGCGGTCACCCGGGTGCGGCCGCTTGAAGTCCCCGCACCAGGCGAGCCCGCAGACGAAGCGCGGCGACGATCAGCCGTGCGGCTCTTCATCGATCGGGCTCTTCCCAAGCGGCCCGATCTGACGCTGGACGACGAGGCTATCGCCACCATCGGGGCAATATGTCGCGCGGTCGATGGGCTGCCGCTGGGCATCGAGTTCGCAGCTGCAAGCTTGAGATACCAGTCGCTCGAGGGACTTGCCACAACCCTCGCCTCGGGCGACGATGCGCGAGCCAGCTCGGTTTTTGGACGCAGTTCGCAGTCGAACGTCCTCGAGTGGACCTTCGAAACCTTGTCTGAGTCCGAAGCATCCGTGCTGTGCAAGCTTTCAACCTTTATAGGTGGCTTTAGCCTCGACGCCGCCGAGGTCGTGTGCGACGGGGCGAAAGGCAATACGGTCAACGTTCCGCTATGCGTTGCCTCGCTAGTAGATAAGTCACTGATCGAGTACGAATCCGGGTCCTCCGGCGATTGGTATCGATTGCTGGAGGTGACGAGGCGCTTTGCGGAGAAGCGGCTACTTCAGTCGGGTGTGGCCGAGGTTGCGAACGCCGCTCATCTCAGATGGTACGACCAGCAGAGTCGGCAGGCCGAAAGCAATCTCAGGGCCGGTGGGCAAGTGCCCTGGTTGGCTGCAATCGACCGTGAATACGACAACCTGCGCATAGCGATCGAGCGGGCGGGCTGGCTCGATCCACCGGTCGGGGTAGAAATTGCCTCGCGGCTCTGCCTTTTCTGGCTGATGCGCGGCCGGATAGGCGAAGGTGTGGCAATCATCGACCGCGCGCTCGAAGCGGCCGACGCGTCTGACCTCGTGCCGGGCCGCGGACATCTTGCGGTCGGCATCTTGAGCGCATTTGCCGGCGACGGCGAGCGCGCATTGGTCTCGGGTCGACGGGCGTGGGCAGCTGGCGCATCGTTAGCCGATCGGCAGTTGCAAGGCACGGCCACCTGGTTGCTCGGGCTGGCCGAGATGATCCTCGGCCGCGTGACTACGGGAACCAAACGAGTCGCCGACGCGGCCACGATCGCGCGCGAGATCGGCGACCACTGGTTGTTCGCTCACGCGCAGACCAGCCTCGGCAATGCCTATTTCCTCGCGGGTGATGTGGCTTCGGCCCGGTTGTGTTATGGCGAAGCACTGGCCATTCGTGAGCAGCACCAGGACTTCATTTGGATCGCCTGGACCGCGTTCCGGCTCGGCGTACTCCAGTCCGCTCAGGGCGAGTTCGCCGCATCGAGCGAGCTTCTGAACCAGGCGCTGCAAGCAGCAGGCACGATTGAGTACACCCAGGGCATCCTGCTCGCCAAACTCGGAATCGCGGATGCCTCCTATCTGCAGGGGGACGTCACGAGTGCGACCGAGGCATATCTTGATGCACGCGGGTTGGCTCGCATCGTCGAAGACGAGGCCAGTGAGAGTTTTGCGCTCGGGGGTCTGACGCAGCTTGCCGCCGAAGGCCAGCACGAGAACGAGGCGGCGGGGTGGATGACGGCCCAGGCAGAAACTGGGTCCCGAATGAGCTTGCAGGCTCGAGCCTCGTTGCTTCGCAGCCGCTCGGTCGTAGCAGAACTTCACCGATACGAGGCCGAGGCCGCCGCCCGTCGGCGCGGGGCGCTGCTGCTATATCACCACATCGGCGACATCCCTGCCGCAATCGAACAGCTCGAGGAAGTCGCCAGGCACGCTGGTCAGTTCGACGATCTGCCAACGGCCGCTGCACTGCTCGCAGTGGCGGACACATTACGCGGGCGCACCGGGCTCCCCGCGCCCCCGCGCACGACAGACAGACTCGCGCCGGTTCGCCGACAGATCGACGAGTCCCACGACCCCAAAGTGCGCGATGCTGCGATGACCGGACAGGCCATCTCATTGAGCGCAGCGGTCGCGCTCGCCCTTCGCGTCGGACGAGGCTGACAGCGTTCGTACCTGGCGGCGACGCACTTACCCCTCGGCCACATTGTCCTTACTGCCCGGAGAGCGAGTCATCGCCGGCCAGGAATAGCGACCGGGACCTGCAGCGAGCAGTATTCTCGGCAGGCGTTTCGAAGGCGTCGAGGTGCGCAATGTCCAGGCTGGTCCTCACGAATCCCTTTCCGGTATACCTGGGCCCAGTCCCCCAGCCGATGGTTGGCTGCTGTAACGAGGCATCGCATCGCAGGCGTCCTGCAGTGCGGGAGGGGGATTACCGATCAAGGAGAGCCTGAGCGTGCTAGCCCGGCGACTACGGACGACACCGGGGCAGATGAGGTTTGCCTCAGCTACCACGGCACTGATGACGATCGTCGTCAGCGTCGCGGCCATTGCGGTATTGCATACTCGGCACGACGCGACCCAGTCGCTCGCATCAGTCGCCCAGCCTTCCTTGGTCCTTGCGTCGAACGCATATGCCAGGTTTTCTGACGCCGACGCGACGGCGTCGGTAGCGTTTCTGACCGGTGACCTCGACCTCACATACGGACGAAGTCGCTATATATCCGATTTGAGCATCGCGACGAGTGAGCTAACGTCGATTTCGCGGACCGCTGGCGCGACAGCTGCCGTCCAAAGCAACATCTTCACCATCAACTCCTGGCTACCCACCTATACCGGCCTGGTCGAGAACGCGCGGAGTAACAACCGGCAGGGCTTCCCAGTCGGCGCCGCTTACCTACGCCGGGCCTCTGAAACGATGCGAATTCGCATCTTACCCGCCGTGCTTTCGATCTATCGCGAGGAAGCGAGCAAGCTCGGTAGCGCCTATGACGCCGGTGCTTCCCAAACCGGACCGTTGTTCCTGCTTGTCATCGGAGCCGTCTTGTTCTGCCTCACGGTCGGCGTGCAACTCTGGCTAGCGGGTCGAACCCACCGAATACTCAACCTTGGCTGGCTCGTAGCGACCATCACCATCGTCGCCGTCGCAGTCCTAGTAGGCACGGTGATCGCCTCCAATTCGCACCATTTGAGAGCGGCGCAACAGCGCGGATCAGACCCAGCTGCTCAGTTGTCATCCGCGCGCATTCTGGCGGTCAGAGCGCAGGCGGACGAAAGCCTCTCGCTCATTGCGCGCGGTAGTGGTGCGACTTTTTCCCAGGACTTCGACGAAGTCGCAGCACGCTTGGGCGGTGGCAATCACCCAGGGCTCGCCGAACAGGTTCAGCGCACATTGCGAAGCCTTGGGCGTGCCGGAACTGCCAATCAGCTCGATGCGGAATTGTCGCTATTCTTCCAACAGCACCAGACCATATTAAATCTCCAAGATAAGGGAGACTTTCCCGGCGCCATCGAAAACACATCGAAGCGCGAAGCTCCGCATCTCGTTGCTGCGGTCGAAGTACTCGACAAGGAGATCGACGCAAGTCAGGAGCGGTTTACGGCCTCAATAAGGCGTGGATCGTTCGATGCGCCAGTCCTATATTCTGTCGTCGCCCTGGGTGCAATCTTGATCTGTGCGTCTATCGGCGCCGGGATCTATCCACGCCTTCGGGAATACCGATGAAGAGTCGACAATCTATGTTGGTGATCTTGGTCTGTAGCCTAGTACTTTTGACTGCATGTAGTACAACAAAAGATGATCGGCTGGAGTCGTCCGTCGAGCAGATCGACCTAACTCCCGCACCGACCCAGTCATCGTCGTCGAGCTCGAGCGCCGCATGTAGAAAGGACTATAAGGCCAGCCTTCGCCCCGATCGGCCGCTTCCGGCACCGAACAACATGTCACCGGATTCGTTCATGGGTGCGATCTGGAGGCAAGGCTACCTTATCGTCGGTGTCGATCAGAACACAAAGCTTCTGGGTTACTACAATCCGAACACCAAACAGTTTGAAGGGTTTGACATTGACATCGCGCGGGAGATCGCTAAGGCTATATTTGGTCCTGATTTGCGCGAAAGGATCCGCTACCGCGCGCTCCTGACGACTCAGCGTACCGACGCTGTCCGGAACAAACAGGTGGACATTGTGGCCGACGCCGTCACGATCAACTGCGCCCGCACGAGGTTGGTTTCGTTCTCGAACGTCTACTTCATGGCCCACCAGCGCGTACTTGTCCGCTCGGCTTCGCAGGCGCAGGCTCTTAGCGATCTTCGAGGCAAGAAAGTCTGCGCGACAACTGGGTCCACAGCTATAGAGACGATGCTGCCCGGCGTCCGACCGTACCCGGTCAGTGCCCGCACAGACTGTCTTGTGGCGCTACAACAGGCTGATGTCGACGCCATTCTGACTGATGATGCGATCCTCTACGGATTCCTGGCGCAGGATCCGCATACGAAGCTGCTCCCCGGCAACATCACCGACGAGCCATACGGCCTGGCCATTGCCAAGGACCATCCGGAGTTCGTGCGGTTTGTCAATGCCGTGCTGGAACAGATGCACACCGATGGTCGATGGACCAATATCTGGAGGAAGTGGTTCAGCAAGGTCCAAATAGGTGGGTCTTCAGCCAAGGCGCCTGTCCAGCCGCGCGCCTGCTATAAGGAAGACGGGTGCGTGGCGCCATGACAGGGAATCTGCGGTGCGTTCGCATTACGTCAGGCACGGTGTGCGGCGGCGCGCTCGACGTGGATGGGTTCTGCGATCGGTGTGGGCATAAGTCTGACTCCGATCAGAGAAGCACCGGCGAGTCGGCGCTGAGTGCCAGAATCGGAACGCGCATGACGTGGCGCGCAACCACCGCGACCGGACTGGTGTCGCTTCCAATCGTGGAGCAGGACGACCCGCGCCGGGCGCTCATGACTAATCCGGTGGTACCGATCAGTAAGCGGACGTGTCGTTGTGGTCGACCAGCCGGCCGAGATGGGTCGCCACCGCCCACCGGAGGCGTCTGCCAGTGCGGTCGGACGTTCTCGTATGCGCCGCGATTG
This sequence comes from uncultured Actinomycetota bacterium, assembly GCA_963809815.1. GTDB lineage: Bacteria > Actinomycetota > Actinomycetes > Mycobacteriales > Jatrophihabitantaceae > CAVVJA01. The sequence goes on along the minus strand of CAWELM010000017.1, from coordinate 493,626 downwards.
GGCAAAGGCGATGTGGTGAGCGGCCAGTACCAGGTCGAGGGATGCATCGCCCACGGCGGCCTCGGCTGGATCTATCTCGCTCGTGATCGCAACCTGGACGACAGTTGGGTGGTCTTGAAAGGCCTGCTCAACGAAGACGACACCGATGCCGCCGACGCCGCGATTGCGGAACGCCGCTTCTTGATCGAGGTCAAGCATCCCAACATCGTCCAGATCCGTAACTTTGTGGAGCAAGACGGTGCGGGATACATCGTCATGGAGTATCTACCCGGCAAGACGATCCGGGAGCTTCGGCAGCGGGTCGACGGACACCGGATCCTTCCGGTGGACAGCGCGATCGAGTTCATCCTCGCGATACTGCCTGCTTTCGAATACCTACATGATCTGGGTCTGCTCTACTGTGACTTCAAGCCGGACAATGTGATCAACACGGTAAATGCGGTAAAGCTGATCGATCTTGGCGCGGTTTATCAAATAGGCATGTCGACGGTGCACTTCGGCACAAAGGGCTATCAGGCCCCTGAGGTGGCCGAATCGGGACCCTCCGTCGCATCCGACCTGTATACGGTCGGCCGTACGCTCGCGATTCTGTGCGCTGACTTCGAGGAGCGCACAACCAAGCACGAGTACACCCTGCCCGGTCCGGCCGAGATTCCCCTCTTCGACGAGTTCGATTCGCTGTATCGCTTCCTGTTACGCGCCACCGCGTTCAGGCCGGCTGAGCGGTTCGCGTCGGCGGCCGAGATGCGGGCCCAACTCCTGCTGATCCAATACGAAATCGTTGCCACGCTAAGAGGTGACGTCGAGGCGCCGCGTAGCACGATATTCACGCCCGAGCGGCACCCGGCCGTAGCAGGCGTCGACCCCAACGCCCTGCCGAAACTGCTGGATCGGTCGGGGGACGATGTGCCGCTCCCGCTCGAAGCAAGCATCCGCGCGGCTCAGTCCCTGCTTGACGCCGGACGCATAGAGGAGGCCGACGCTGTATGCGCAAGCATCGAGGCGGCCGATCCGGATGAGTGGCGGGCGACGTGGCTGCGCGGAGTCGGTGCCCTTCGCCGGGGTGAGATCTCGGCCGCCCGAAAATGTTTCGAGCGGGTTTACGCACGCATTCCGGGCGAGACGGGTCCAAAGCTCGCGTTGGCGTTCGCGGCCGAATCGGAAAGTGATATCGGCTGTGCCGCCCGACTGTATGACACGGTGTCTCGGACGTCGCCGGCTACGACGTCAGCCGCCTTCGGACTGGCCCGGTGCGCGATCGGTTTGGGTGAGCGGCAGCGCACCCTCGACGCATACCGTCGGGTACCCCACGGTGCACGGTCGTGGGTCAAAGCCGGAGTCGAGACCGTACGAGTTCTCATCCAGCGAACGGACACCCATTCGCCCACATGGTCTGATCTGGTCGCCGCGAGTGAGGTACTCGATGGAATCGAACTCGAGCCACCTCAGCGCGCGGAGCTGGAAAGTCAGCTGCTCGGCGAGGTCCTGGCCCGACTGGAATCTGGTGATGCACCTCCCGCTGGAGTCACGAACCTGGTTTCCTCGCCGCTCACCGAACGCGACGTGAGGCATGGCATCGAGTCTGCGTACCGAACACTCGCGCGCTACTCCGCAAGGCGAAGCGAACGAATCGTATTCGTTGACCGCGCAAACAGCGTTCGTGCTCGGAGTTGGATATGAGCGTCGCGAGCCTGTGCACGTGGTGCGGAGCTGCAGTCTCGGACGACGAGTTCTGCGGTTCCTGCGCGAGGAGCACCGCGAGGTCGTCCCGCGACCACCTGGAGTACGACTGGCAGCGAGCCGCCGGGATATCCGACCGAGGTCGCGTGCGAACTCGGAACGAGGACGCACTCTATGTTGCTGCTCCGGGACCTGACGCTGCCGTGATCGTCCTCTGTGACGGAGTCGGCTCAACGGTCAACAGCGATATCGCGGCACAGGTCGCGGTAGATGCCGCTGGTCGCGAGCTCAGCGCTGCGATGCAGCGTTTCGAGCATCGACTGGGCCCGGCAATGACACGAGCGATGGGTACCGCGTCCGAAGCGGTGGCCGCCATAACGCCGTCGCCGGGCGCGAAGGCTAGACCGCCGGCGGCCACGTTTGTCTCCGTAGCGCAGTGCGGGAAGGAGATCGCGATTGGATGGGTGGGCGATAGCCGGGCCTACTGGTTAGGCCCCGACGACCCGAAGCTACTGACTACGGATGACAACTGGGCGACCGTGCAGCAACGGACCGGCCGGCTGAGCGCCGCCGAGATTGCCGCCCATCCGCGTTCGCGCGCCATTACCGGTTGGCTCGGTGCAGATGCTCCGCAACAGCCGCCACACGTGATGACCTTCAATCCGGCCTCGAGCGGCCGATTGCTCGTGTGTTCCGACGGACTCTGGCGTTATATGCCGGCGGTGTCTGATCTGGTCGCAACGGTCGGCGGCATAAGGCCAAAGCCGACGGCACTCGCGGCCTGCCGGTCTCTCACAAATATCGCCTTGGCCGCCGGCGGGCATGACAACATCACGGTCGCGATCATCGACATCGACAATGCACACGGGGGCCGCCATGGCTGAAATCGAGACGACGCTGTCATACAACCGGTTCCTGCCGCCGGGCGCCTCGGCGGTTTCGACTCTGCTACAGGTCAGGCGTGGGTCGGATCACCGTGCGCAGGATGAGCAGTTGCAACTCGATCTTCGGCTGTGGACCCCGCTCGGCGCGTCCGTGCTCTCCGTTAGACAAGTCGAACCGGTCAGGCATGATCTGACTGGAGAGCGAGCCACGGTAAGCGAACAGGTTGGGGTATATCCGCTCGCCGGCTTTCGGTCGGAGCCGATCGCATGTCTGCTCGATATCGAGATTGAACCCGACGAGATCGGCTGCGAGATCCGCGCCACGCGGATGGAACTCGTTCATCACGGGACGAGCGACGTTCTTGCCGGCGCTAGCGTCGTCGTGGAGTGGACCGACGATGATCTGCTCTCGGTTCTGATTGACCCCCAAGTGGCGGTGCATAGCGGCCAAGCGGAATTGTGCAGTGCCATCCAGGCTGGAGTCGAGGCCGCCAAGTACAACGACACCGATCGGGCCGCCGCGCTCATCGTCGCCCAACGCCTCGCCGACGACTTCGGAGACGAGACCAGACGCCTCCAGCTTTCCTGGCTCTACACCGGTCTCGTGCACAGCAGCGTGACCGAACAGGCCGGCGACGATCGGCACGTTGGAGCCGACGACGCTGACACGATGCGGTCGGCCGATACGGACGGTCCCCAGAAGGGAGTTGAGCTATGACATCGGTTTGCCCTCGCGGTCACGCTTCGCGTGACCCGGAATACTGCGATCGATGCGGTCGACGCATCAAGACACGCAGCGAGGTCGCCCGACCGCAGCCGTCGGTGAGTCCGTCCTCGCGGACGTGGATTGCCATCGCCTCGGCCGACCGTGCTTACTTCGATGCCGTCGCACCGGCCAACGCCCTCTTCCCCGTCCATTACAAGAGCCGCAACTACGCCCTCGCCGAAGGTGAAGTGCTGATCGGACGGCATAGCAGCAGCCGTGGTATCGCGCCACAAATCGACCTGTCCGGACCACAGGAAGACATGGGCATCTCGCATCGCCATGTGTGGCTCGAGCGTCAGGCCGAGGGCGGTTACGCTCTCGTCGACGCCGGTTCGACTAACGGGACGACGATCAACGACAGTCCGGTCAAGGTGGCGCCGCACGCCCGGGTGCCTTTAGTGGATGGCGACCGGATACACATTGGCCATTGGACGACTATCACGCTTCGCGAGCTTGGCCGACAGCTGGTCGATACGGGCATCTGGGCTGAGGAGGAGAGACCACTCACGTCGACCGAGTCGCCTGGGCAATCGGAAATTGCATCTTCGGCGAGCGTTGCGTCCTTCGTGACGTGGCTGGTTAGCACCAACATCGAGGGTTCCAGCCGGATCAAGAATCAATCGGCTGAACGCTACGCCGACTTGATCGACCGCTACCAGGACCTGGCCGCTGAAGTCTGCGGTAATCATGGCGGGACGGTGCTCGGTATCATCGACGATTCCGCGGTGATGGCCTTACCGACCGCGTCAGCGGCGTTTGATCTCGCGCTCGCCATGGTGGCGGCCAACCCGTCCCTTGCGCGCGATCCACGACCGGTGCCGCTCATTCGAATCGGTATCGACGCGCAGGTCAGCGAGGAATGGGAATCTCGGTTCATCCCAGCCATTCGTCAGACGACGTTGGCCGTATGCCTCGCTGCCAACGGTGGGCAAGTGCTGGTTTCAGAGGCCGCAATGGAGGCCGGATTCGCATCCGATCTGCCATCCGACGCAGACCTCGAGGATCTTGGCGAACATCGGCTAGCGAGCCTGGCTCGACCTTATAGGTTGTACCAACTGGCGCATCCCGATCTGCCACACGACTTCCCCCCATTACGGGTTCTGGATAACCGACCGAACAATTTGCCTGAGCAGGTTACTGACTTTGTCGGACGGCAGAACGACATCGCAGACGTAGTAAACACCTTGCGGAGTAGTCGGCTCTGCACAATCACCGGTCCTGCCGGCGTCGGAAAGACCCGACTGGCAATGCAGGTCGGCGCGCGGATGTTGGACCGATTTCCCGACGGAGTCTGGCTGGCTGACCTCGCCGCCGAGGCCAATCCGGCGCAAGTCCCGAGGACTGTCGCCGACGCGCTCGCCGTCTTCGAAAGTGGCGCCGGAACGGTCGCCTCACCCGATCGGGCCGAGCCCCGAACCGTCTTGGCAAACTTGATTACGCACCTCGCCGATGCCGATTCATTGCTGGTACTCAACAACTGCGAGCATGTCTTGGAGGCAGCGGCTGAGCTGGTTCGCGACCTGCTTCGCAACTGCGCGACATTGCGAATACTTGTGACCAGCCGCGAGTCGCTTCGCCTTCTCGGCGAAGCCGTCTATCGGCTCGAACCGTTGCGGCTGCCGAATCGGTGGGAGACTCAGGGGTCGTTGCGCGATGCTGATGCGGTTGCGTTGTTCCTGAACCGCGCCGTCATGCATCGCACGGACCTCGCCTTCGACGATGCAACGCTGCATAGCGCTGTGGACATATGTCAGCGGATGGATGGAATCCCGCTCGCGATCGAAATCGCAGCGGCACGGACCAAGGATCTGGGAATCGACCAGATCGCGGAAATGCTCGACGAGAAGCTGCCGCCGGCCGCGGGTAGGCGCACGTCCTCAGAGAATCTGCATTCGACGCTGCACTCCGCGATCGAGTGGAGCTACAACCTGCTGTCCGATCGCGAGAGGATGCTCTTTCCGAGATTGGCAGTGTTCGCGAACGGTTTCGACCTGAATGCGTGTCGCGTCGTGTGCGGAGGAGCCGGGCTTGAGCGGTTCGAGGTTGCCGGTCTGCTGACTGCTCTCGTCGAGAAATCGCTGGTCGAGACCGAAGTGGGTGGAACCGGTTCCCGCTGTCGAATGTTGGAGACGACCCGCCGATACGCCGAGGATCAACTCACCGCAGCGGATGTCGGCGAACTGATCCGGGACAACCATCTGGCGTACTACCGCGACATCGCCGAGCGAGCGGAGGCCGAACTGTACGGCCCTGACTGCGACCGATGGATGCAGGTACTGGAGACGGAGCGAGAGAACCTGCTCGCGGCAATGGAAATGGGCCGTACGGGTCATGCGCGAGACGACCTGCGGATCGCCGCAGCCCTAGGGCATTACTGGGTCATCCGAGGGCAACTGACGGAAGGTAGTGCCATCCTAGACGAGGCCCTAGAGCGCTATCGCGACCATAAGGATCCGTTGCGAGCCAAGGCGCTGTGCGAGCGGGCCGCGCTTGCGTGCTTCGGTGGTGACACTGAACGCGGTGGGCAGGCGGCCGCCGAGGCCCTGACGTTGGCGAACGTGCACGACATTCGCGGTTCCAAGGCGTATGCGTTGACACTCCTGGGCATCGTCGAGCTTGCGCATGGAGACCGAGAGAAGGCCGAACGCTTGCATGCCGAGGCTATTGACGTTTGCGCCGATGTTCCTGACCAATCCTTGATGGGCTTCATCGTCGCCAACCACGGCAATGCGCTACTTGCTCTCGGCGAGACAAGACGAGCCCGGCAACAGTACGACGAGAGCGTCCGTCTTCGCCGATCAAAGGCCGATGGGTGGGGATTGGCGTGGGCGCTTTATCGGTCCGGCGCTCTCGCGACCTGGGAGGGCCGCTTCCCCGAAGCGATCTCGGAGCTCGACGAGGCCCGCGAACACGCGCGCGAGATCAGGTACGAGCAAGGCGTGTTGCTTGCCCTGCTCGGCGCGGCCGAGGCGTTCTATGTCAATGCTGATCAGGTTGCGGCGGAGGAGAAATATCGTCAGGCTTTAGATCTCGCCCGGGAACTCGAAGAGCCCACAAGCGCTTGCCTGGCCGTTGCCGGCCTGGCCGCCGTGTCACTCGCTTCGGGCGACCTGGTACGTGCAGGCATGTGGCTCACCGAAGAGGAAGCCATCCAGGCGGATCGTACGGCTAAGACGTTGGCTACGATCAAGTCCATTCGGGCGGCCCTTGCTTCGGCACGCGGCGACGACGCCACCGCTGAGACGCTTCACCGCGAAGTACTCCTGCTGCGGGAGCAGGTTGGCGACCAGCTCGGCATGACCGATCAACTGGAAAGGCTCGCGCTCAATGCGTCGCGACGCGGTCAATTGGAACACGCGGCCATACTGATGGCGGCCGCGGCCCGACGACGAGACGAGATGGGCCTGCCGGTTCCGGTGATTCGCAAGTCCGCCGTGGACTCACTGGTCGCGAGGGTGGCCGAGAGCACGACTGATCGGGTACATGCCGCCTGGGCCGACGGGATGCTCACATCGTTCGATGACGTCGTGTCCATGGCGATCGCCGAAGTAGGCCAGCTGACTTCGACGGTTAGAGAGGCGCCACCAGCCGTACTGGGAGACAGTTACGAACTGTCCATCCGAAGTGATGCGTGGGCAACTTCGCTCCGTGAGGGGCTCGTGGGCGTGGTCAGGCCAGCCTACGACACAGTCCCTGATGAGCCGCTACGCCAGCGCCTTTCCACCCGAATACTGGTTGACGCGCAGTGCCGAGGCTGCGATCGCCGACATCCAGCTCATCGAGAATCGGGGCGGCCGGATCGGGGCCCGCCTGGACCGATCCGACGAAGGCGCGGACGGATTCCTGCGGCTCAAGATCGTCGACGCCACCGACATCGCATTGGCCGACGTCCTGCCGATCCTGGACAACGCCGGCCTACGGGTGCTTGACGAGCACCCCTATCGGGTGCGCTTGGCGGATGCCGAGCCGGTGTGGCTACACGACCTACGGCTCACCTGCGTCGATTCGGCAGCCGCGACTGCGGATCGAGAGACGTACCAGCGCTTCGAGGATCTGTTCGTCGCAGTCTGGGATGGCGTCGTCGAGAACGACCGATTCAACCAGCTCGTTTTGGGTGCTGGCGTAAGCAAGCGCGACGTGACTATCTTGCGCGCTTACGCCCGCTACCTGAGGCTGATCGGAAACGCGTTCAGCCAGGAACACATTCAACGGACACTCGCCGCGCACCCGACGATCGCGGCGGCCTTGATCTCGATGTTTAGGTGCCGGTTCGATCCGGTCCGCCGCCAGTCATCTGACGCCGAGGCGGCCGCGATAGAGGCCGAGCTGCGTACGGATATCGATGCTGTGACGAGTCTGGACGAAGATCGCATCCTTCGAAGCATTTTGAATCTCATCCATGCGACGGTTCGCACGAACTTCTTCCAGGCAGCGGGAGATGGACCGAAGCCGACGGTGAGTTTCAAGCTCGACCCGGCCCTGGTCGCGAATCTGCCGCTGCCGCGACCAATGTTCGAGGTGTTCGTGTACTCGCCCCGGGTTGAAGGTGTTCACTTGCGGGGCGGCCGGGTCGCGCGCGGCGGGATCAGGTGGTCGGATCGGCTCGACGACTTCCGGGCAGAAATCCTCGGACTGATGAAGGCCCAGATGGTGAAAAACGCGGTCATCGTGCCGGTGGGGGCGAAGGGCGGTTTCATCGTTCGGCGGCCCCCCAGTGACGCGGCCGAGCGAAACGCCGAGGGCCGGGCCTGCTATCGCGCTTTCATCGAGGCGATCCTCGACATCACGGACAATGTGGTAAACGGCGCCGTCGTACCGCCGCCCGATGTGGTCAGGTACGACGGCGACGACCCATACCTGGTCGTTGCAGCCGACAAGGGCACCGCAACCTTCGCTGACCTCGGAAATACGATCAGCGCGGAATACGGATTCTGGCTGTCAGATGCCTTCGCGGCTGGTGGCTCCAACGGATACGACCACAAGAAGCTCGGTATCACCGCGCGAGGGGCCTGGGAATCGACCAAACGGCACTTCCGGCAGATGGCATCGGATGCGACCAGCGCTCCAATCACGGTGGTTGGCATCGGCGATATGTCCGGGGATGTGTTCGGGAACGGGCTGTTGCTATCGCACCAACTGAGGCTGGTGGCCGCCTTCGATCACCGTCATGTCTTCATCGACCCGGATCCGGACCCGGACACGTCCTACCAGGAGCGACTTCGCCTGTCCCGGCTGGAGCGATCCAGTTGGGCCGATTACGCGACCGACGCTCTGTCGGCCGGCGGTGGCATCTACAGTCGTCATCTCAAAGCAATTCGCCTGTCTCCGGAGACCCGCCAGATGCTTGCGCTCGTCGGAGACGACTTCACTCCTGACGACATCGTGCGGGCTATCCTGGCCGCCCCCGTAGACCTGCTTTACAACGGAGGCATCGGCACCTACGTGCGGTCCTCGGAGGAATCGAACATCGACGTCGGCGACAAGACCAACGACGCGACCAGGGTTTCCGCCGACCAACTGAGGTGCCGAGTTGTCGTCGAAGGCGGAAATCTCGGTATAACCCAACGGGGCCGAGTGGAGTATGCCGTTCACGGCGGCTTGATCAACACCGACGCTATCGACAACTCAGCTGGTGTCGACTGCTCGGACCACGAGGTGAACATCAAGATCCTGCTGAGCGGGCTGGAGTCGGCCGGTGAGCTGAGCCGAGCCGAGCGAGATGCACTCCTTGCCGAGATGGCTGACGATGTCACCGGTCTAGTACTGAGGGACAACTATCAGCAGGCGCTGGCGCTCGCGCGTAACGCGGCAATAGCCGCCGAATACGGGCAAGTTCATCTGCGCTACATCCAAAGCCTCGAGAGCAATGGGCACATCAACCGATCCCTGGAAAGCCTGCCAACCGACAAGCAGTTCGCCGAGCGTCTCATCGCCAGGCAAGGACTTTGCCGGCCCGAGCTCGCCGTGATTTTTGCCCACACCAAGATGGTCGGTTATGACGACCTAGTCGCTTCGACCGTGCCCGACGACCCATACATCGAGGCGCGCCTCGATGAGTACTTCCCGTCCAAGCTCCGTGCTCGATTCGCAGGCGCGATATCGGGACATCCGTTGCGGCGGGAGATCATCGCGACGTCCATTATCAATGAGCTCGTAAACCGTCAGGAAGTGTCATTCCTGTTCAGGCTGCAGGACGAAACCGAAGCGTCGATTCCCGACATTGTCTGCGCCTACATCGCGTCGGTCGATCTGTTGGATGCCCGCTCGTGCTGGGCGGCGCTCGATGTGCTCGACGGAACGCTCGCCGAGCCGGAGCGGTTCGTCCTGCTACGCCGGCAGAACAACCATATCGAGGCGGCGACTAGGTGGTTGTTGCGGCATCCAACGCGTTCGCCCGAGCCCGGCAGCATGGTCGAGCGTTTCCGGGCTCCGCTGAACGCGATATTCGCCACCCTTCCGGACGTACTCGCCGATTCGGACCGTGAGTGGTACGCGGAAGACACCCGACAGATGACAGCGTCGGGTGTGCCGGAGGCCGTGGCGTGCCGGCTAGCGCTTTGTGACCTCGTCTCCGCTCCCCTGGACATCGCCGACATCACGTTTGCCAGTGGCGAGTCTCTAGGATCGGCCATCTCGCTCTACTTCGACGTGCGCAGCGCTCTCCAGCTCGATTGGCTGCAGAAACGGGTGCTGGAGCTTCCAGACTCGACGTTGATGGAGTTGCTCGCAAGGATTTCGTTGCGGGACGGCCTCGACCGGCTTCACCGTGAGGTCGCCAAGGCAGTGCTCGCCGAACCGGATGGTGCTAACGGCGACTCGCGCGTCCAGCAATGGCTCACTCGGAACGCGACCGCCCTCAAGCGATCGAGCCGACTCGTCTCGGAAATGCGGGACAGGAACACCGCAGACGCGGCTGCGATCGGCTTGGTGCTGACCGAAATGCGCGAGTTAGTGTGAGATCGAAAGCTTTTCTCGCATAATTTCGGGCACCCCTGGTGGCGCAGGATGCGGGGTGGCGTTCGTCGTCGGCCGGCGACGATGGCCGGCAGCCGTTTCTCGATGGCTAGGGCAGATCGCGGATGAAGTAAATCTTGCCGTCGACAGTCTCGTCCTGGATGCCTTGGTTCTCGATGACGAGAAGGAGCCCAGGTCCGAAGACGGGCACGGACAGGGCCACAGTGTTGTCGAGGTCGAATGCCCCGCCGTGGGTCTGGGCGAATGCGTTATTCGTCGTCGGGCCGAAGTGCACACTCCATTGCACGTTGGGATCGATACCCGGGATGCCGAACATGACGTTGACTGCGCGGGCGCCGTTGACGTCAACGACATTGCTCTGCACTCGACCACCGGGCGGCAACGCGGTGGCGTTGTCCAGCACGGTCTCGTAGACGATCTCGGGCATGGCCTCTCCTTATCGTTGGTGATCCGCTGGCGCGCTCAGGGTTCAGTGTCTACACAAGAGCTGGTGACTGCCTGAGGTCGAGCGCATCACATTGGATGCTTCGGACAGAGCGTCGCCCAGGACACTAGTGCTCATAGGCGCAGCCGAATGCGCGTTCGGTAAGCGGTCGGTCGCCATACCGCAACCAAGCGTTCTCCAAGCGGTGGTTCCAAGCTCGCGCCGAGCTTTTTCCGACCGGTTCGCTGTCGGATCTGGTCACCGCAGACGCGGCCCGTCGCCCGGGATTCGACGGGCACCAGCCCAAAGGAGTACGTCATGACCAGTATCCATCGCATCAGTAAGTCCGTGATCACGCTGCGCCCACTGCTCGCCGCCGCGGTCGCCGCCGCCGCATTCGTCGTGCCCGGCCACGCATCAGCCGGACCCGCACCAGTCGACCCGCCGGGAGGCGCAACCACCTCCGCAGCCAGTTACAGCCCAGCCATCGGCGGGCGGACCGACGAGCAGTTCTGGGGTCAAGCCACCTGGTTGAACCCGCTGAGCGGACTGAACCTCGACCGAAGCTCTGTGGGTGGCTGATAAGCCGCCCGAACCTTGGGCGCGCGACCAGCTGGCGGATGGTCAGGCCGGCGGCTCGAGCAGAACCAACGGGATTTGCCGGCTGGTATGAGCCTGGTAGGCCGCGTAGTTCTGGTGATTGGCGACGACCAGAGGCCACAACCGAACCCGCTCCTCCGACGTGGCGATACGCGCTCGCATGCGCTGCCTGGCTGCTCCCTTCAGTGTGACCTCCACCTCCGGGTTGTCCTGCAGATTCAGGAACCACGCCGGCGACCGGTCGTCACCCCCGCGGGATGCCACCACGACCAGGGTCGCTCCGTCCTGCACGGGCGAGGTGAGCAGCACCGAGTGGCGCCGACCACTTCTGCGTCCGACTGTGGTGAGTTCGAGCACGGGCATGTGAAGTGCTTCCCACCCGACGCGGCCGCCGCTGATCTTCAGCAGTCCGCGATGAACGGTGTTCATCATCTTGAACCCGAAGTCATTCGGCATACCGATGAAACTAACGCGGGACACTAGCCGGGGTCCCCGTCCTTGGCGACCTCGAGTTCCACCACGTCGGTCTCGGGACGCCTAGCCGAGCGTCGACCACTCGCCGTTTTCCAGTACGTCTCCTTCCCCAGCAGCGATTCCCCAAACCGATCGAACTCGGCGATCACCTTCTGCGTGGCCGCGCTGACAGCCTCACTCGTTCGTTCTCGTAACTCGTCCAGCTGCCGCGTCACCTCACTGTGAACCTGACCGGCAACCTCGTCCTTGGCCAGCTCTCGAAGCTCCTTCTTTGCCTCGCGTACCGCAGTCCGCAGATCTTTCGTGGCGGCGTGGGCCTCACGAATCATCTCGCGGCACTCGCTGATCGCGGCCTCCAGTCGGTCGACTTCGCTCATTGACTGCTCCTGCTCGTCGGCTGCTGTGGGTCGCCCCATTGTCCGCGGGTACCCGATTTGGTAGCAACGCGGCCGGCGGACGGCCACCTCGCCCAGTCGTGCCGTCATGCGAGCGAGCGCGACTTACTCCAGCCCGTCATGCTGTCCACCATGAGACATCTCGGGATTCTCGCGCATAGCACGGAGGGTGCGGCGTTGTGCTTTCGTGCCTTCTGCCAGGAGGGATTTGCTGAACTGGCGCCCAACGAGCACCCTGACGTATCCCTGGACTGCATAGCGTTGGCTCGCAGCATGCCGGCCTGGGAGGCCAGGGACTACCCCTCGATTCGTGCCATTTTGGCGCTGAGCGTGCAGCGGCTCGCTGCTGCTGGCGCGGACTTCTTCGTCTGTCCGGACAACACCGCGCACATCGCGCTCGAACAACCAGGATCCGAGCTTGCCCTCGCCGGCCTGCACATCGCCGAGGTGGTCGCCGATCAGGCTGCTCGCGACGGGCGCAGACGGGTGGGCGTGCTAGGCACCAAGTACCTCATGGAGGCGCCGCTCTACCCGCGGGTTCTCGCCGAGCACGACATCGTGGTCGAACTACCAGGGGATGACGACCGCCGGATCATGAACGAGATCATCTTTGAGGAACTCGTCAACGGCGTATTCACCGCAAACTCGCGAAGAGAGTACTTACGAATCATCGCGCAATTCGCAGACCGGGAATGTGACGCGGTCGCGCTGGTGTGCACCGAGATCCCGCTGCTAGTGACTCCCGAGGCTTCACCTCTGCCAACCCTTGACTCCACCCGGCTCCTCGCGGGCGCGGCGTTCGACGTTGCGATCGGCCACCGGGCGATGCCCACGTGGCGAGGTGGCCCGATTTCCGAGGTTGACCGGAGACGGGCACCGTGAGTGCCCATAACCCGGTGGTGGTTGGAGCACTAGCCCCAGGTGCGAATACGGCGCGGCCGCAGTGTGACGACCACACGTGATTGACCGGCGCCGTCCATGGCCCGCAGATTTGTGTCGTATTTCTGGCCGAGTCTGTCGGCGAAGGAGTAGTCCGCATCGGGTTCGATCTCAGCATCCGCACGTATCTCTAGGTACCGGTACGGATTCGCAAGATCAAGGATGAGCAGGCTGCACGCCGGCTGGCGCTGCAGATTCCTCACCTTTTGTCTGGTCGTATTGAGCGAGATACGAACGATGTCATCTTCCGCCAGGAACCAGAGCGCGGACAGCTGCGGCCGCCCGTCCTTGCCGACTGTTGCCAGCGTGGCCACCTGAGCGTCGAGAAGGTCGCGGTGCGAGTCAGGAATCGTCGCCATGACGGTCCTTTCGTCAGAGCTGTACGAGCGGAAGGGCGACCTTGGAGCCCGCTCATTGACCAGTCAGGCCGTGTACCTCGCTTAGCGCGTCGGTGTAAATGCCCGTCACCTGCCCGCCATTCTTGATGCGTATCAGTTGGGTGCCGTGGGCTCCTGCTACGTCGACGGTGCTGAAGGCTCCGTCGGCGTAGATGAACCCGTGAGCGTTGCCGGCCGCGTCGCTGTAGAAGCCAGCGATCTCCCCGGCGTCGTTGATGCCGAAAGCGCTCGTGCTGGTTGCGAGCGGAAAGTTGATAGGCGTGAACGCGCCGGCGTGGAGCAGGAATCCATGCGATCCGGTCGCGTCTGACCACGTTCCCACGACGTCGCCGGCGGTGTTGATCCCAGCGGCCGCGGTCGTGGTGGCCCCGGGAAAGTCGATGGCGGTAAAGGCGCCGCCGCTGCTGACGAATCCATGCTCGTCATTAGCGGCGTCGAGATAGAGACCGACGACCTGACCCGCGTCGTTGACGCCGATCACTTCAGTCCCGCTGGCGCCTGGGAAGTCGACATTGCTGAACGCGCCGCCAGTGTTCGCAAAGCCGTGGAGCACACTTGCCAGGTCCTGGTAAGCCCCGACGATCAGACCAGACGCATTGATGCCCGTCGCGAGGCTCAAGGTCGAGCTCGGAACCGGGAGAATCTCGTAGGTGCCGCTGGTGAAAGTGAAGGCGGTCAGGGGCGTGTTGCTGCCGGGATCGACTGTGAACCCGCCCACCGCCGTCGTGCCGTCACTGTCGAAGACCAGAGACTCCGCCGCGCCCGGGAAGTCGACGCTTGCGAACGCATAGACCTTCGCGACCGCCAGACCTTGAGCCACGGCGTCGTCGCCGGGCGCGATTGAGGGTTCGGCGCCAATGCTTGGCCGAAGATCCAGTAGTCCTCGCAGAACCGGCCGGCCCGATTGCGGTAGTGATGATCGTTCGGTCGTCATGCCATCCCCTTGAGCTGTAAGGACTCGCGATGGCCCTCACTCGCGGGCCCGGCATCGCAAGGATCCGTCGCACGTCTGGCGGCTGAGCATAGCCTCCAGTCGATATCTCGACCGCAAGAGGATCGGTGTCATGGCCTGGAATACCAGCGATTTTGGACGGCGAGGGGCACACTGTCGGGCGTGATCCAGACGAAGCGGGACGAACAGCGGCGCGAGCGTCTGCGCGAGTACGAGGCGGCGCTCACCGATGCACGGTCACCGGTTGAGGTGCTGGTGTTGTTCGCGAAGGTTCGAGAGGACCGGGCCCTCGACGAACGACTCGAGGAGGCGTTCGCGGCATCGATCACGGAGGGTGTCGAGGACGCGGATCGACTTCCGGCCGCGGTGTGGGTGGCCCTTCGGCAGGGCGACGTCGACGCGGTGATACAGACACTGGTGCGGACGTCCAGCACCGAGTTGGTCCTGGCCGCGCACGAGCAACTCGACGCGGGCTACCGGCTCACCTCGGTCGAGGAGCGCCGGGCCTTGCCAGATGTCGGCCGTCTCGAGGCGCAGGTCGCCTCGTTCCTGCGCATTCCTTATGACGTTGTCGCCATGATCACGAGCTGGGGCCCGGACGACCCTCGCACGGCGGTGGAGATTGACGCACTCGTCGAGCAGCGGTTTGGCTCACCGGCGCGCCTCGCCAAGCCATCCCGGCCCCGCCGCGAACCGAGCGCTGGCACGACTGTCCAAGCGAGTTCGAGCGGGCCCGGCATCAGCCTGTCCATGTCGAGTGAAGAGTTCACCGCGCTACTCAATCTGACGCCGGAGCAACGTGCGGTACTGACGACACTCGTCCGGCAGGCCACCATCACTATTGGCTGCGATTTGTAGTCGTGGCGTAATTCGGAGCACGTGATCGTTACCCGCCTAGCTGGGCGTGGAGATGGGCGGGGTTGTCATCCTCCGTGAACAAATAGAGGACCGGCACCGGGCAGTCGGGGCCGCACAGCGCGAGCCGCGCCGCCTCGGGGACCGCAAGCCCGCAGACGAAGCCGTTGTTGTTGCCGCCGGCGTCGAGCCGGAACGGCAACTGATACGGTCCCTGACTTGCCAGGAAGGCAAGGCTAAGGGGCGGACTCCCGGTTGGGCAGCCCGTCGCCACCGGTGTCTGCGAGACGTCCGCGGACGCGGTGGCCGCCGGTACCGCGACTGCGGCGACAGCGAGCGCCGCTGCCAGGGTGAGTGTCGATGCGAGTCGCTTGGTCATCTTCGTGCTCCGTTTCGCTCGTCGTGGGGTGCGGGCGGCTCTCGTTGTGGTGCTGTCAGCACGAACCCTGGACATGTCGCCTCCCGAGCGCCGCCTGTCTGTCGGTCGAACGGAGCCCAACACGAGGGGTTTGGAACACGCTCGCAGCGGCTTGGATGCGGCTTGGAGCCGAATCCGTAATCGGGTCTGGACGGTCTATTCCACGCATATCGACGTCCGGATACCGAACCTCGAGCGACGTACGTCCTCGAGCGCCTGTGGTGGCCGGCTGCCGTGGTGTCACGGCTCGCCGCCACGAGCGAAACCAGTCGACGGTGGGTCAGGTCGTAGGTTTGCGCCAGGCCCCAGGTCGGCGCATCGCCAGCCCGGCTCCGCCGGCGACGATCAGGATCAGGCCCGCCGATACTCCTAACGTGACTGCCGCACTGGTGTGCAGAACGAGCTCGGCCCCGAGCACGCCACCGCCGAGCATCGCGGCTACCGCCGCGAGCCGCCGCAGCAGCACCGTGAGATTGGTGCCGGAGCGGACGTCGGCGGCGATGCCGGTGAGTGTCATGGTCAGGACCGTGGTTGTCAGGTCCGGTACGGCGAGTCGGCGGGCGACGGCATTCTGAATTCCCATCCCGATCGCCAGCAGCGCGGCGGTGACATTGCGGACGGTGTCGGTGAACGGTGTGCGACCCAAGGCCGTGATGACGCAGGCGGCGATGACGAGGACAAGCTCGAGCCCGGCGCCGCCGCCGAGCAGCAGCGCCCGATCGTGCCCGAGCCGCCCGATCAGCGACCCGCCGATCATCGCGCCGACCAGGAACCCGAACAGGGCGAACAGGGAGGCGCTCAGCGAAAATCCCGGCGCGCCCGCGATCGCAAATCCGGTGAACACGACGTTGCCCGTCATGTTGGCCACGAAGACGCGGCCCAATTGCAGGATGCTCACCGCATCTACCAAGCCGGTCACCACCGTGAGTACCAGCAATAGTGGGGGCAGCGGGCCGTGACGCGGGTCGCCTCCGGCAAACTGCCTTATCCCGGATCGAGCCGGGTGACTATCGACGTTCACGAACGCCAATCATGCGGACCTAACCGCGTCCCGGGTAGTAGTCGTCGAGCGATCAGTCGGCGGTCTCAGAGCCGGTAGCGGGAGCCGATGACCAGCAGGCCGGCCCGGCTGACGGCGGTCGGCGAGCCTGAACCGGATCCGACACCCAGCCGCAGCATCCGAGCGGTCGAGATCACCGACATCGATCTCACCGAGCCGCCGCCGAACCTCCCGATTGAGACTGCTAGCAGCCGCATACGCTGATCCGGTGGCGGGCCGCGCTCGGGTCGAGGACATCCACGCTCTCGCGATGGCGATGCCCCACGCCACGGTCATCCACGGATCGCAGGAGAACCCGATCTACCAAGTCGGGAGCAAGTCATTCATCTTCTTTCGAACGCCTCGGCCGGATGCGATCGACCCGCACACGGGTGAGCGATACCCCGATGTCATCGTTTTCTGGGTCGCTTCGGAAGCCGACAAGCAGGCGTTGGTACAAGATCGATCCACGCCCTTCTTCACAACGGCCCACTTCGATGGACACGCCTCCATACTGATTCGCGCCACCCGGATCCATGAGCTATCCCGGGCCGAATTGGCCGAGCATGTTCAAGACGCCTGGCTTGCCCGAGCGTCGCCCAGCCGAGCCGCAGCGTGGTTACGCGACCACGGCATGCGCTAGCGCGTGGGATGGCTCCCTTGGCGGCGCGACGATCAGTCCAGTCTTGCGAGTATCTTGGCGATGCCGCGGATGCGCGGCGCCATGGTATAGGCGGGTCAGGCGGTTCCGCCCGACGGATTGTCGACAGTTGACGCGGGAGGCCGGTGAGGAATCCAACCCATGGCTTCTCCATTCGACGACGTCTTGCAGGCTAACCAGGTTTTTGCATCCAGCTATGCCGATCCGCACCTGCCGGGACGCGCCGCCCGTGGCCTGGCCATCGTGACTTGTATGGACTCGCGCATCGATCCGCTCGCGATGGTTGGCCTACAACCCGGAGACGCCAAGATTCTCCGCAATGCGGGGGCGCGGGTTACGGACGATGTGTTACGGACGCTGGTCCTTGCCGTCCACTTGCTGGGCGTCGAGCGGATCATGATCGTCGCACATACCGATTGCCGAATGGCAATGCAGACTGAAGAAAAGCTGCACGCGGCCATACTGGCGAGCTCTGGCCTGGACACGCGGAGCATCGAGTTCAGGATCGTCGAAGACCAATACGCGGTCCTGACGCGAGACGTGCAGCGCGTTCGTAGCTCGCCATATCTGCCAGCTGAGTTTCCCGTTGTCGGATGCCGCTACGACCTGGGCACTGGCTTACTTGAGGTGCTGGTGAGCGAATCCGACACCGCCCGGCCATAGCTGCGTGAGCACGTGGCTGGGTCACCAAAGGAGGATGCGACCGTGACCGATCGCATCGAGGAGCTGCAACGGCTGGATGCCCGGCATGTGTGGCATCCGTACGCGCCGACGCCGCCAGGTTCGCCACCGTATCTGGTGGACAGTGCGCGCGGTACGCGACTGCAGCTGGCGGACGGCCGACAGCTGGTGGATGGCATGTCGAGCTGGTGGGCTGCCATACACGGCTATCGGCATCCGGTGCTCGATACTGCCTTGGCTGACCAGCTTGGCCGGATGGCCCACGTCATGCTCGGGGGTCTGACCCACGAGCCGGCGGTTCGCCTCGCTGAGCGGCTGGTCGCCATTACGCCGGCCGGTCTGGAGCACGTCTTCTTCTGCGACTCCGGATCGGTGGCGGTCGAGGTTGCTGTCAAGATGGCCGTCCAATACTGGCAGGCCGTTGGTCGGCCAGCGAAGAGCCGGCTGCTCGCTGTGCGCGGCGGCTACCACGGTGACACGTTCATGGCGATGTCCGTCTGCGATCCGGTCGGCGGAATGCACCACTTGTTCAGCGGGGTCCTTCCGCAGCAGGTGTTCGCGCACCGCCCTCCGCCAGGTGTCGACAGGCCAGTTGACGAGGCTTGGGTCGCGGACACCGAGCTGCTGGTGAAACAACACGCCGACGAGCTGGCCGCATTGATCGTTGAGCCCGTAGTGCAAGGGGCCGGCGGCATGCACATCTACAACCCGAGTTACGTCAAGGTCCTTCACGACCTGTGCCAGCGCCACGACGTACTGCTGCTGCTCGACGAGATCGCCACCGGTTTCGGTCGTACCGGCAGCCTGTTTGCCGCTGATCTTGCCGATGTTCAACCGGACCTGCTGTGCGTCGGCAAGGCGCTGACCGGTGGCTATCTTCCGATGGCCGCGACGCTGTGTACCCCCCGAATCGCGGACGCGATCAGCAACGGCCCGGGCGGCGCGCTAATGCACGGGCCGACCTTCATGGGCAACGCGGCGGCGGCAGCAGTCGCGTGCGCCAGCATCGGCCTCCTACTCGGCCATAACTGGCAGGGTGAGGTCAAACGGATCGAGACCGGGCTACGCGAAGGCCTCGTCGGCCTGGCCGGCCAACCGGGCGTCGCCGACGTACGCGTGCTCGGCGCGATCGGAGTCGTTCAGCTGGACCGCTCGGTGGACATTGCCCGGGCTACCGCTGCCGCAGTAGGAAAAGGGGTGTGGCTCCGGCCTTTCCGAGACCTTGTGTACACGATGCCGCCGTATATCTGCCCCGATGAGGACATCGCTCGAATCTGCATGGGCGTTGCGGCGGCCGTCGACGCCGGCACCAGGCCATCCGACACCTGAGGCACCTGTGGGCCGCTGCTGTCACCACCTCGATCGGTTGGCGCCGATGGCGATGTCATGCGGCTGATCGTCACCGGCACCGGAACCGGCGTCGGCAAGACCGTAGTCACGGCCGCATTGGCGGCCTGCGCCGCAGGCGAGGTCGCGGTGGTCAAGCCGGTACAGACCGGAGTCCGGCCAGGAGAAGACGGTGACCTCGCTGAGATCAGTCGCTTGTCCGGGATTCACGATCTGCATGAATTCGCGCGCTACCCCGATCCGCTCTCACCCGAGCGCGCCGCCGCTCGCTCTGGGCTTCCGGCCCTTGCGCTGGACGATGCGGTGCAGCGAATTCTCGCGCTGGACCGTGAGCTGGTTCTCATCGAAGGCGCCGGCGGCCTGCTTGTCCGATACGCCGACGACGGCTGGACGATTGCCGACCTGGCCGGCAAGTTGGGCGCGCCCGCGGTCGTGGTCAGCTCGGCGACATTGGGAACCCTGAACGCGACAGCGTTGACGCTCGAGGCGATGGCAAACCGTGGCATCGAACTGGCCGGACTAATCATCGGGTCCTGGCCCGCTGTCCCGGGTCTAGCCGAGCGATGCAACGTCGCGGACCTGGAAACAGTGGCCGGTGTCGCGCTATCGGGTGCCTTGCCGGAAGGTCTGCCGCGAATGCGAGACTTCGCTGATCGGGCCCGAGCCAGCCTCGCGCCCTGGTTCGGCGGCACCTTTGAGAGGTTGGTACCGCACGCGGTGAGCTATTGCGATCGGTGTGGGAAGCCGGGCGTCCATGAGGCGTGCGTCGCAGCGCGAGCTCTGGAGCCACCTCGGTACTGTGCGCGATGCCGCCGGCGGATGGTCGTGCAGGTAACGCCCGGCGGCTGGACCGCCCGTTGCGTTGAGCACGGCGAGCTGTCAGGTGACATGTGATGACCCGACCGGGACCTCAGTTATGGCGCGAGAGTATTGGCCAACCCAGTCGACGAAGACGTGCCGCGACTAGTCTGCCCCGGTGGCCGTCGAGCAGCAGCCCGACACTAGATTGTTGAGTATCAGCTACAACCCGGCGGAGTGCGCACGTCATGGTTCCAGCGATCGGCGATCCGCTGGGCTTGCCAGCGCCGCAACGGCTGATCGATCAGGGTGCGCCCGATCCGGATCGTTGGTTGAGCGGTCGCACACTCGACCGCATCGCATCGACGAGGCGCGGGCATGAAGCAGCTCCCCGGCCTTGATCTCGATCGGCTTTCTGCCTATCTGGATGGGGTTCTTCGCCCCTTTCCGGGCGGACCGATCGACGGTGCTGTCATCCAGGGCGGTTTGTCGAACCTGACCTATGTCGTGTCCGATGGCGAGCACAGACTTGTGGTGCGTCGCCCTCCGCTCGGGCATGTCCTGCCGACCGCACACGACATGGCCCGCGAGTATCGGATCCTCGCTGCACTGAACGGCTCGGCCGTGCCCGTACCTCGCGTCCGCCACCTCTGCGAGGACCCGTCGATTATCGGTGCGCCCTTCTACGTCATGGACTTCGTCGACGGGCAGGTATACCGGTCAGCGGACGATCTTCTGCGTCTTGGCCCCGTGCGAACGGCGACAGTCGGACGACGCTTCGTCGAGGCCCTGGTGTCGATCCACGCCGTCGTGGCGAGAGACGTTGGCCTGGGTGACCTCGGCCGACCGGAGGGATTCCTTGCCCGACAGGTTCGCCGGTGGAAGAAACAGCTCGATGCGTCGTACAGCCGTCCCCTCGCGGGAGCCGATGAGCTGTACGAGAAGCTTGCGCAGAGCGTGCCAACGACCGACGCACCCGCAGCGATCGTCCATGGCGACTACCGGCTCGACAACTTGCTATTCGATGACGCCGACCAAGTCGCCGCTGTTGTGGACTGGGAGATGGCGACGCTGGGTGATCCCCTCACCGACGTTGGCCTGATCCTGGCTTATGAGCACCTCGCAAGCCTCGACGGCACGATCGGCAACGCGTGTGCCGCCCCAGGCTTCCTCACCGGATCCGAGCTTCTCGAAGCGTATTCGATCGCCAGCGGACGGACGCTCGATCACATGGGATTCTATGTCGGCCTGGCGAGCTACAAGCTGGCGACCGTGCTGGAGGGCATCCATTTCCGGTATCTGCGCGGACAGACAACGGGGGAGGGCTTCAGCGGGGTAGGTTCGGCCGTCGAAGGGCTCATCGCGTTCGGCATCCGATCTCTGACGACGCGGTAACGAGGTCCGGGACATGCGAGCGAGGGGAGCGCCGGGTGAGCCTGGAGCGAGTTCGCCGGGCCGTCGCTGCGCGCGACGAGGCCGGCCTGCGGCGAACCCTGCGTCCTCGACTGCGGAGCGAGGCGACCCTCGATCTGGCCGGCAACGACTATCTCGGCCTTGCCCACGATCCCCGCGTGACGGAAGCGGCGGCCAACGCCGCTCGAATATGGGGTGCGGGCAGCACCGGCTCGCGTCTGGTGACCGGAACTACCGCATTGCACCAAGAGCTCGAGGCGGAGTTGGCCGATTTCACGGGCGGCCCGGCCGCATTGGTGTTTTCCTCCGGCTACTTGGCTAATCTCGGCGCGCTGACGGCGCTCGGTGGCGAAGAGGTCACGATCGTCTCCGACGCCGGAAATCACGCATCCATAATCGATGCTTGCCGGTTGTCCAGGTCGACGATAGTTGTGGTTCCGCATCGAGATGTAGACAAGTTCGACGCAGCGTTGGCTGCTCGCACCACGAGCTATGCCGTCGTGGTTACCGATGCGGTCTTCTCCGTGGACGGTGATCTTGCTCCGTTGCGCGAGATCCACACGATTACTCGACGGCACCGGGCATTGCTCGTTGTCGACGAGGCCCACGCTCTAGGTGTTGTCGGCAACCGGGGACGAGGTGCTGTCGCCGCGGCCGACTTGGCTGGTGAGGAAGACATCGTCCGCACGGTCACCTTGTCCAAGTCGCTGGGAGCGCAGGGTGGTGCGGTCGTGGCAGCGCCTGATGTCATCGAGCTGATGATCAACGTGGCCAGGCCTTTTATCTTTGACACCGGCCTGGCACCAGCGTCGGTCGGTGCAGCATTGGCCGCCCTGCGAATAGTGAGAAACGAACCGGGGCTGGCGTCAGCCGCCCGGTCAAACGCCCAACAACTTGCCGCCATCGTTCGCCGCGTGGGCGTCGAGACGGTGGAGCCGGACGCGGCTGTCGTACCGGCCGTCGTGGGGGAGCCGCGTCGGGCCGTCAGGATGGCAGCGGCGGTGTTGGCGAGCGGCGTTCGGGTGGGGTGCTTCCGACCGCCTTCCGTCCCGCACGGCCGGTCGTGTCTGCGTCTGACCGCACGGGCCAACCTGACCAGTGCCGATCTCGAGCTAGCACACCGGGCTCTAACCGGCGCGCTGGGATCAAGTTCCGTCGAGACCTCGCCAGCCGGGCGCGCACGAGATGAGGGAGCTGACTCGTGATTCTGGAGATCGCGCGCATCCAAGTACTCGAGGATGGCGTCGGCTTGACCAAGGAGCAGGCAGTCGAGTGCCTCCGGCTGCCTGACGAGCGGGTCGACGAATTGCTCGACCTGGCGCACGAAGTGCGCCTCGCGTGGTGCGGGGACGAGGTTGAGGTCGAGGGCATCGTCTCGGTGAAGACGGGCGGTTGCCCAGAGGATTGCCACTTCTGTTCGCAGTCGGGCGTTTTCGATTCGCCGGTCCGATCGGCCTGGCTGGATATTCCCGCCCTCGTCAAGGCGGCGAAAGAGACTGCCGCCGTGGGCGCGTCTGAGTTCTGCATCGTGGCCGCGGTTCGCGGCCCTGATGATCGGCTCATGGCCCAGATCCGAGATGGCGTTAGAGCGATCTTGGATGAAGTCGAGATCAATATCGCGTGCTCGCTCGGCATCCTCACTCAGGAACAAGTCGACGAACTTGTCGAGCTTGGCGTTCACCGCTACAACCACAACCTGGAAACGGCACGGTCTTTTTTTTCACACGTGGTAACTACACATTCCTATGACGAACGTCTCGACACCTGCCACGTGGTCAGCAACGCCGGTATGGAGCTGTGCTGTGGTGGAATCGTAGGAATGGGGGAATCGCTCGAGCAGCGAGCGGAATTCGCCATCGAACTCGCCGCGTTGGAACCCGACGAAGTGCCCTTGAATTTCTTGAATCCGCGGCCAGGGACGCCGTTCGGCGACTGTACGCCGATGTCGGCCGTCGACGCGTTGCGCGCAGTCGCCACATTTCGGCTCGTGATGCCTCGAACGATCTTGCGTTTCGCCGGCGGACGGGAGATCACCCTCGGCGATCTGGCCGAGCGAGGCGTCCGCGGCGGCATCAACGCGATGATCGTCGGAAACTACCTAACGACCCTCGGCCGGCCTGCCGTGGAAGACCTCACGATGCTCAAGGAGCTGAAGATGCCGATCAAATCGCTCGCCAAGAATCTCTAGTGTCCCGCGCCGGGAATTGGGCGGAATTATCCTCTGAACTCCCGGCGCACGACACTAGCCCAACGGTGCCTCACCCCTGACGTCGCCGAGCGGGTACCTGGCACCGCCTGCGCACGTTTCTCACCTGGTAGCCCCATTGCGGTTGACGTCCAGGTAGCTGCGGAGCACGCCTAACAGTGCGTTTCGTTGAGCCTGGGTTAGGCGGGTGTCGCCGCTGATGGCATCTTCGGTGGTCACCGGATCGTTTCGCATCGGGACGCCCGCTGCGTAAAGGATCAACTCGTCTGGGCGGATTCCCAGACTGTCGGCCAATGCGCGTAACACGCTCAGACTTGGCTCGTGCCGACCGCGCTCAAGCTGGCTGAGGTACGTATCCGACAGGTCCGCCAACCGCGCAAGTTCCCGTTGCGACAGCTGGTTGAGCGCGCGCTGCGCCTTGATGAACTCACCCAGCTGCCGCAGATGCTCCTGCCAGAATGGGTCGATCGTGTCGGTCACTTGCTACCGTCTCGCACGCGAAGTCCTTGATGCGTCCGCCGAGCCCACCAACCAGGCCAGGCCAGGTTCGGCGGCGGACGACCTGTGTCGCCCGCCGCGCTTCGAACAAGAGGGTTACTGTTCCGGCTGTTGCTCGGCGTTCTTGCTCGGTGCCGCAGCCGCCCAGGCGTCTGCCAATGCCAGCGAGAACTTCTTGTTCTCGTCAAGCATTCGCGCCTGGAAGTCGTAGGAGTCCTCGATAAGCTGCTTGAGGTCGGGCGCGCTTGCGACCTGCGGCCCGGTCCACGTCGGCGGCTCCGGCGCACTCTTTGCAAACGAGGCAACATAAGACTTAGTTGCGTCGAGGATGCTCTCGTGCATCGACGTCACCCACTCGAGGGTCCGCTGATTCGCGGCGCGCATGTTTTCTTGGAGATCCATGATCAGACCCTTCCAGTAAACTAAACTTTGATCAATGCGAATGATACTACGCGCATTGTGGTAGGAAAAGTGCGCGGCAGCGACTCCACCGCCCGACGCGAGCCAAGGCGCCGTTCGAAGATCATCGAGTGGACCACCGACGCTCGGCTTGACCGGATCTCATTGTCCTCGCCTGGTTGACTCGGTTACACCCGGCTGCCACAGCCGTGCTGCCGGTCACGCCGCGCGACCATCGGATCCGAGCATCGATGGCGGAGGCAGCTTTGCCGCAGACCTGACCCACGGAGACCGAGGTGGGCGATCGGCTGCCTGGTGGGCCCCCTCGGCGCACTGGCGATGACCAACATCCGCGTTCGACATCGAGGGCAATCCTGGCGGCGGCGGTCCGGCACTTGCCAATGACGCGATGATTGGGATGTCGGCGCTGACGACCTGCCACCGCGGCCCGTGACCTGCGAGGGGACCTGATGCGGAACGATGTGCACCCGCATCCGACATTGTCGGAGACCATAGGCATGGCGGCCGAGGCATTCGACGGCGCGATCACGGATCTTTACCAGCCGAAACGAAAGTAGGAGGCGGACGATGCCCGGATCAGTCATCGTCGGCGGCGCCCGAACGCCAATCGGCAAGTTGTCTGGTTCCCTCAAGGACATTCCGGCCGTCGACCTCGGCGGAATTGCCATCTCGGCTGCTCTGCAGAAGGCCGGGATCACGGGTGACCAGGTCGAATACGTGATCATGGGCCAAGTCATCCAGGCCGGTACCGGTCAGATCACCGCCCGGCAAGCCGCAGTCAAGGGTGGCATCCCCATGACCGTCCCGGCCGTAACCGTCAACAAAGTCTGCCTGGCCGGGTTGAACGCGATCGCCTTGGCCGATCAGCTCATCGGCTACGGCGAGTTCGACGTCGTGGTCGCCGGAGGCATGGAGTCCATGACTCAAGGCCCGTACCTGCTGCCTGGGGTGCGGGCCGGATACCGCTACGGCGACGCCACGATCGTCGACGCCACATCGCAGGACGCGCTTTTCTGCGCGTTCGACCAACTGTCGATGGGCACCGCCACCGAGTTCTACAGCAAAGACAAGAGGATCACTCGTGCCGAGCAGGATGAGTACGCGGCGATGAGCCACGAGCGGGCCACCCGCGCGCGCAAGAACGGGCTGTTCGACGACGAGATCGTTCCGGTGCCGATTCCGCAGCGCAGGGGCGAGCCCTTGCTCGTCACTGACGATGAGGGTGTCCGGCCGGGTACGACCGTAGAGGCCCTGGCTAAACTCAAGCCGGCATTCAGGCCCGATGGCACCATCACCGCCGGCTCGGCCAGCCAAATAGCGGACGGCGCGACAGCGGTCGTTGTCATGAGCCGAGCGAAGGCGGAACAGGTTGGCGCGCCGATCTTGGCGGAGATTGGGGCGCACGGCACCGTGGCCGGTCCGGATCCGTCATTGTTGTCGCAGCCGTCGAACGCCATCCGCAAGGCGCTCGGACGGGAAGGCCGCACGCCCGATGACGTCGATCTGTTCGAAATCAACGAGGCTTTCGCCGTCGTGGCCATCCAATCAATGCGTGACCTCGGCGTTGGTCCGGCCAAGGTGAATGTCAACGGCGGGGCCATCGCGATAGGCCATCCGGCGGGGGCGTCGGGCGCCCGCATCGCCCTGCACCTTATCCTCGAACTGGGCCGCCGCGGCGGCGGCATCGGTGCCGCCGGGCTGTGTGGTGGCGGCGGCCAAGGGGAGGCCCTTGTCTTCCGCGTTTCGGCCTGAAAGGAGTCACCGCAATGGCAGACATGACCGGACAGGTTGCGCTGGTAACCGGCGGCGTGCGGGGCATCGGCTTCGCGATTAGCGACCGTCTCGCCGCTCGCGGCGTGGAGGTGGCTGCGGGGTATTCGCGCGACAAGGAGGCCGCCGAACGATTCCGCGAAAGGCATCCCGGGTCATCCGTGCACCAGGGCAACATCGGCTCGGTGGACGACTGCGAAAGGGTCATCCAGGAGGTGCTCGACACCCACGGGCGGCTGGACATCTTGGTCAACAATGCCGGGATCACCGCCGACCGGACGGTGCGCAAGATGACGCCCCAAGAATGGGACCGGGTCGTGCAGGTCAATCTGTCCGGCGCGTTCTACCTGTCCCGGGCCATCCTGCAGCACATGCTCGACCGCGGGTCCGGGCGGATCATCAACATCAGTTCGATCATCGGCGAGTCCGGCAATATCGGCCAGGCCAACTACGCCGCTGCCAAGGCTGGGCTGTTCGGGCTCACGATGAGCCTGGCGCAAGAAACCGCCCGTAAGGGCATCACCGTCAACTCGGTCGCGCCCGGTTATATCTCGACCGAGATGGTCGCCGCCGTCCCCAAAGAGGCCATGGACAAGGTGGTCACCAAGATTCCGGTCGGCCGCCTCGGCGAACCTGACGAGGTCGCCCGCGTCGTCGAGTTCCTCGCCGATCCGGACGCCGGCTTCATCACCGGACAGATCTATTCGGTCAACGGGGGCCAGTACATGTGACGCCAAGATCATAGCCAGTCATGGCGTCCCTTGGCGCTAGGGACTTACCCGCGGACGTATTCCCCCGGCGCGTCACCGAGGGGGGGATAGCGACTACTTCCGACCGCGGGCGGGTCGACCATGGCCCCGGCGCGGGCCATGGACCAATCCGTCCAGTCCTCCCACCAGGAACCGCCGCTGCGCGAGGCGTCGGCGCGCCAGGCTTGCGGCGTCAACGGCTGGCTCGAGTTGGTCTCGTACCACGCCTTTGGCGTCGGCGGATTGACAATGCCGGCGATGTGGCCACCGCTGGAGAGAATGAACCGGACGTCACCGCCCAGCAGGTGGACTGATTTGTAGGAGCTTGGCCAAGGCACGATGTGGTCGTTGATGGCGCCGACGATGTATGTCGAGTTCTTGATGTCAGACAGCGCAAGCCGTTCCCCCAGGACTTCCAGTTCGCCGCGCGCGAGCTGGTTCTGCTGGTAGAAGGACCGCAGATAGAAGGAGTGCATTTTGGCCGGCATCCGGGTGTTGTCGGCGTTCCAGGCGAGAATGTCGAATGCTGGCGGGGTCTCGCCCAGTAGCCAGTTTGACACGACATAGTTGAAGATCAGCTCGTTCGCCCGTAGCACATCGAACGTGCCGGCCATTTCGTCGCCGGGCAGGACGCCGGTCCGGGCCATCTTCTGCTCGACGGTGGCAATGGTCCTCGCGTCGGTGAACAAGCCGAGTTGGCCCGGCTCGTTGTAATCAAGCAGCGTGTTCAGGAGCGTCAGGGATCCGACCCGGGAATCACCCATCCGCGCCAGATAGGCCGCGGTGATCGCAGTCAGCGCTCCGCCAAGGCACAGCCCGACGACGTCGATCACCGAACTGCCGGTGATGTCCTCGACGACGTCCAGCGCCGCACGTGGCCCTTGGACAAGGTAGTCATCCATGCCCGTATCACGCATGCTCGCGTCTGGATTGCGATAGCTGATCGCAAATACCGTCCGGCCGTGCTGTACGGCCCATTCGAGAAAGCTGCGCCCGGGCGCGAGGTCCATCACGTAGTACTTATTGATCCACGGCGGACTCGCCAGCAACGGAACCGCATGCACCTGATCGGTCTGCGGCAGGTACTGGATCAGTTCCATCAGATCGCTTCGATAGACGATCTTTCCTGGCGTCGCGGCGAGGTTGCGGCCTAGCTCGAACGGCCTCGTGTCGACTTGCCGCGGCCGGCCCTTGTTGGTCAGCACATCCGTAACGAAGTTGCCCAGGCCGCGCGCGACACTTACCCCGCCGGTATCCGCCGCCCGCTTGAGCGCAGTCGGATTCGTGAAGAGGAAGTTCGTCGGCGCCAACGCATCGAAGGCGAGTGACACGGCCAGCTCGGCCTTCTTCCGATCCGCCTCGTTCCGGGACAATCCGATCAGCTCGTTGGCGAACCGTCTGGTGGCCAGGAAGCCCTGCAACAACGCGAAGAACGCTGGATTGTCTCGCCAGGCCGGATCCACAAAGCGCTTGTCCTTGGCGTCGATGGGAAGCGGAGGCTCGACCGCAAGTTGCGCGAAGCGGGCCAAGGTAGCCGGGCCGACCCGGGCCAGGTCCAACCCCATCCGCATCGCCGCAACCATCACGTCCCCCGGCCGGGCGGCGGCGTCCGCCATCGCGGAAAGCGTGGCCGACCCGAATCCCACCGGATCGAGCCGCGCGAAGACGTTCGACTCCGGTCCCAGAGCCGCGGCCGCATCTTGGGCCGCTGCCCAGGCCTCGTCAGTTCCGTTCATGGCACCTAGCCTTCGCGTCGAAGGACAGTAGGCCTTACGGTAACGCCCGCATCGTCGTGCGTCAGCAGTGCCGTTGCCGGTCTGCGGCGTACGCGTGCTCTCCCAGCATGTCGAGACCACACATACGGCGACGCTTGGGATCCGCGCTGGACCCGAAGGTCGTATCCAGCCTTATCGAACCGGTCAATGGCGGACGTCTCGATAGGCTGTCCGAGCGGGAGCGCGATGTGCTGGACCTCATGACGCAAGGTCTCACCAAGGTCGCCATCGCGACGCGCCTCACCCTGGTGGGACCGTTGCCGATGGGGCGCATCGTCGGCTGACTTCAACGTGGCAACGTTCCACTATTGCCGTATTGCAACTAGATACGGCCTCATTCACCGGCTAGTGCCTCCCGCAGGCGCTGCCCCCGATCGGATGAGCCAGATCGGGGGCAGGCCGCTCATGGGGTTGATCAGCCGGTTGCGCGAAGGTGTCTACTCATTGGAGAAGACCGTTGCCCCGCTGAGGCAGCTGAAAAGTGAGGCGTTGATCACTAACCTCGGCTGTCGCGTGATCTTGCGGATGTGGTCTTGTGTCCGCTAGCTACGCGTGACTGGTATTTGATCGATGCGCGTTCGTCGCGGCGCCGGTAGAGGGACGGCTTCGATGGAGCGCCGAGCACGGCGCCGACGAAGACGTTCGCAACGTCGAGCGAGTCGTAGCCGGACGCGAGAACACTTGTCACGGGCGGCTTTTCGTCAGCCGCTTCCGCAAGGCAGCCCGTCTGCACCTACTCGCCGGGAGCGGGTGACCGGTTGACCTTGCGAGTGACCGCTGCTCGGCCGATCGGCTGATGGCAGGCGCCAACGGCGTCTGGCCAGGACCCCACCGGGTAGACGAGAGTGGCCATGTGAGGACATCGAGCACGCCCCCGCGGCACATACCCCGGTGGTCGGACGTCTCGCCGCTCATTTCGGTGCGTCGACCTGAGCTCAGCCCGACTCGCCGGCGACTCGCCAACGCTGTCGACATAGGCGACCTCCGCACGATCGCACGACGTCG
Organism: uncultured Actinomycetota bacterium; assembly: GCA_963809815.1. Classification (GTDB taxonomy): domain Bacteria; phylum Actinomycetota; class Actinomycetes; order Mycobacteriales; family Jatrophihabitantaceae; genus CAVVJA01. The sequence goes on along the minus strand of CAWELM010000017.1, from coordinate 463,504 downwards.
CTGCCCGACGGCGGTGTTCGACTACGTCGACGGCGCCGCGTCGGACGAGATCAGCCTGCGCCGGGCCCGGCAGCTGTACGCCGACCTGGAGTTCAACCCATCGGTTCTGCGTGACGTATCGGACGTCGACCCGACGACCTCTGTCCTCGGATCCCGGTCCGCGCAACCCTTCGCGTTCGCGCCCACTGGATTCACCAGGTTGATGAACCATGAGGGCGAGTGCGCTGTGGCGCGCGCGGCGCAACGGCACGGGATCCCGTACGCGCTGTCGACCATGGGGACGACCTCCATCGAGGAGGTCGCCGCCGCCGCGCCGAAGGCACGTAAGTGGTTCCAGCTCTATATCTGGCGCGACCGGTCGGCCGGCGCTGATCTTGTTGCTCGCGCGCAGCAGGCGGGCTACGAGGCGTTGATTCTGACGGTCGACGTCCCGGTCGCCGGGCCACGGCTGCGCGATGCCCGCAACGGTTTCTCGATTCCGCCGAAGCTGAAGGCGAAGACGGCACTGAACGCGGTCGTTCATCCGGAATGGTGGTTCAACCTGCTCACCACCGAGCCGCTCAGGTTCGCTTCGCTCAGCTCGTGGAGCGCAACTATCGCCGAGCTTATTGACCTGCTGTTCGACCCGACGATGACGATCGACGACCTCGAATGGCTGAGGTCATCGTGGGACGGTCCGCTCGTCGTCAAAGGAATCCAGAATGTCGAGGACGCCCGGCGGGTGGTCGCCGCCGGCGCCGACGGCGTCGTCGTGTCCATTCACGGCGGTCGGCAACTCGACCGCGCCCCGATCCCGCTGCGGGTGCTTCCGGACGTGGTCGAGGCGGTCGGCTCGCAAGCCGAGGTGTGGGTCGACACCGGGATCATGACCGGCGCCGACGTCGTCGCGGCAATCGCTCTCGGCGCGCGCATCGCGCTCGTAGGGCGCGCGTACCTCTACGGTCTGATGGCGGGCGGCGAACGCGGGGTAGACCGGGCCGCCGAGATCCTTTCCGCCGAGGTCCGCCGCACCATGCAATTGCTCGGGGCGCGCAGCATCGACGAACTCGGACCACAGCACGTAAAACTGCCCTGACCGGCCCCAAGAGACTGGACCCACGATGGCCGACACTCTGGACCTCATCGACTTCATACCGACCCCTGATCAACTCGCGTACACGTTCGGTGGCGTGGCACCCATCCGGCGCATCACGCCGGGCAGCGTGCTTCGGCTGTGGTCGGAGGACGCCTTCGGCGGCGTCCTGCGCAGCGTGACCGATCTGTCCAGCGAGAAGATCGACCTGCGCTTCGTGAACCCGCAGACCGGACCGTTCTACGTCGACGGTGCAGAGCCAGGCGACGCGCTGGCGTTGCACTTCGTCAGCGTGGAGCCGGCCCGCGACTGGGCTGCGTCAGCCACCATCCCGTTCTTCGGCGGGCTGACAAGCACTGACCGCACGGCAACGCTGCAGGATCCGCTGCCGGACACGACGTGGATCTACCAGCTCGACCGTGCGCGGGGCACGCTGCGATTCGAGGCCCGGTACGGCGAGTTCGCCCTCGACCTCCCACTCGCCCCGATGCTCGGAACGGTCGGCGTGGCCCCGGCCGGTCACGAGGTCCGCAGCTCGCTCGTCCCGGACCGATTCGGCGGCAACATGGACACCCCGCAGATGCGCGCCGGCACGACCTGCTTCCTCGGCGTGAACGTCGAGGGCGCTCTGTTCTCGATCGGCGACGGCCACTACCGACAGGGCGAGGGCGAGTCATGCGGGACCGCAGTCGAGGGCGCCATGACCACGACGCTGATCGTGGATCTGGTCAAGAGGGCCGCGCCCGGGTGGCCACGCCTCGAGGACGACGACTGTCTGATGACGGTCGGCTCCAGCCGCCCGCTGGAGGACGCATGGCGGGTCTCGCAGGTCGAGATGGTCACCTGGCTGGGCGAGCTGTACGGGCTGGACAAGATGGACGGCTACCAACTGCTGTCGCAGATCTCCGAGGTACCGATCGCGAACGTCGTGGACGCCAACTACAGCGTCATCGCCAAGGCGCGCAAGTCACTGCTACCTGCCGTCGACGCGTTTGGTGGATTGCATCGCGATCTTCGGGAACGTGCCGCTCGAATCGGCTGACTCGAAAGGACTCCTCTCATGGACCTCCAACTGTCCGGGCTGCATGCGCTGGTCACCGGCGGCACCCGGGGCATCGGCCGGGCGACGGTCGAGGCCTTTGTGACCGAGGGTGCCTCCGTCGCGTTCTGCGCCCGGCATGCCGACGCGGTCAAGGCCACGCAGGACGCGCTGTCGGTCGTCGGTGGGGCCGTGCTGGGCACCCCGCTCGATGTCGCGGACGCCGATGCCCTCACGGACTGGGTAACCGGCAGCGCCGAGTTGCTCGGTGGCATCGACATCATCGTCTCGAACGTCAGCGCCCTCGCGATCGAGGACAAGCCCGAGAACTGGACGGCGTCGTTCGAGATCGACCTGATGGCCACTGTGCGCATGGTGAACGCGGCAATGCCCTATCTCGAGGCGAGCCCGGCGCCGTCCATCGTCGCGGTGTCCAGCGTGTCGGGCCGAGAGATCGACTTCGCCGCCGGTCCCTACGGGACGTTCAAGGCGGCGCTGATCCACTACATGCAAGGCCTGGCGCATCAACTGGCCGACAAAGGGATCCGCGCCAACGCAGTGTCGCCGGGTAACACCTACTTTGACGGCGGCGTGTGGTCGAATATCGAGCAGAACCTGCCCGACCTGTTTTCCTCCGCGATGGCATTGAACCCGTCTGGCCGCATGGGCACGCCGGAGGAGATCGCACGCACGATCGTGTTCGTGTCGAGCCCGGCGTCAAGCCGTACGAGCGGCGCGAACATCCTCGTCGACGGAGCGCTGTCGCGGGGCGTGCAGTTCTAGGCGCAGACGTTCTGAAGACGGTCGCTGCGACGAGAATACGTTCCGGGAAGTACGTCACAACGTGACATCACGACAAGCGTTTTCACGGTCGAAACTCACTACGAGTACTGAGACCGATGACGGCGGTTGCCGTGCGCCGTTCGGAGGTCGCTACGCCTGCGGACCGGAACGGGGCTGCAGGACGACAACCGCGGTTTCCGACGAGCGCCGAGTTGCGAACCCGTCCAGCTTCTGATCGAACTCACGCCACCGGGCCCACAGCCGTGCCCGTTCGTCGCCCTCGGCCGCCCGCCCGGTGACGTCGCGCGGGCCGCCGGGGAGGTCGACCGTCGCGTCCGGGCGGTCCTGCAGGTTCAGCCACCAGGCCGGCTCGCCGTCGGCCCAGCCGTTCATCGCGAGGGTGACAAGGTTCGGGCCGTCCTCGAAGTAGCCGAGGATCACGCTGCGCGCGCGGCCGGTGCGTCGGCCGGTGGTGGTCAACCGCATCGTGCCCCAGCGGGTGCCCTTCGGTCGCCACAGTCCCAAGCGGCCACCGCTCATCTGATAGACGGCGCGGTGCGCGTACCAGGCGAAGCGGACGAACCACCGCGGTGGCAGCCATGGCGCCTTCTCGCGATCACCCGACACGGGCACCCCTCTCGCGCAGACAGCCCCGGCGTCTCAAACCTTTCAAGCGCCGGCCCAAGCCGTCAACAATCGCGCGCGGGGACTCCGTCTAGCGAAGTCGGATCAGCATCTTGCCGATGGCTCGACGCTCGTCCAGCTCGCGAATCGCCGCTGCGACGTCGTCGAGCGTGAACACGTGGCCGATCAACGGGTCGATGGCTCGCGATTCCAGGAACGGAATCAGCTCGTCCCACTGCTGGCGCAGGTAGCCAGGCTCCCGTCGCCATAGCTCGGCCGAGCCGACACCGATCACCGCAGTATTGCCGAGCAGTAACCGGTTCACCTTGACGGTGGGGATCGTGCCGCTGGTGAAGCCGAGCACGAGCAGTCGGCCTTCACTGGCCAACGAACGGAGCGAATCGAGGAACCTCTCTCCGCCGACCGGGTCGACAATGACGTCCACGCCGGCGCCCCGGGTGAGATGCCGAACCGCGTCGCGGAATCCTTCGACGAACACAATCTCGTGAGCCCCGGCGAGCTCCGCGATTCGTCCCTTCTCCGCGCTGGACACCACCGCGATGACTACCGCTCCGTATGCCCTAGCGAGCTGACACGCCGCGGTCCCAACACCCCCGGCCGCTCCGTGCACCAGGACGCGTTCACCGCCCGTCAGCCGAGCCCGGCGCATCAACGCGAAGTGCGCGGTCAGGTAGTTCAGCGGTAGCGCCGCACCCTTGTCCAACGAAACATTGGCCGGAAGCGGGAAGACGCGGTCTTCGCGGACCGTGACGGTTTCGGCGAGGCCGCCCAGCATCGGCATGGCGGCGACCCGATCCCCGGCGCGAAACCGGCCGACATCTGCGCGCACGATGCCGGCGACCTCCCAGCCCGGGATGTAGGGCAGATTCGGACGCTGTTGATACTGGCCGCGCGTCTGCAGTAGGTCAGGGAAACTGACGCCGGCGTAGGCGACATCGATCAGCACGTCACCGCTTGATGTGCTCGGCTCCGGCATCTCGCGGACTTCGACCCCAGCCGGGCCGGCGAGGGTGGTGATTACCGCGGCACGCATGCGGTCACCCTACGAACACCTGGCCGATGCGTCCGGCAGTGTCGGAGGATAGACCGTGAGTCTGCGAGCGGTTATTCGAGGGAGCGGCGGGAGATGGTCGTGGGGCTGCGGCCGAACAGCCAGCCACCGATCAGTGCCACGACGGGTAGCCCAAACACGAGCGCGGCAAGGTTGAGATAGGGCGGGTGACTGAGATAGCCGAGGTCGTGCCAGTGCCAGGCGATGAGCGCCAGATAGGCCCCGGCCGTGCCGAGGATCCCGCCGAGCAGTGCCAGCGCCGCAGCGGTGGCTGCGGTCAGGGTGCGACGCGTGCCACTGCTGGCGCCGGTCGCGGTCAGGGTGCGTAGATCCCCAGCGGTCTCGCTGCGGATCAGCCCGACTGTCATAGCTAGCACGGCCAACGCGAGCAGCATGCCGGCGATTGTTGAGTAGTCGCGTAGCTGCTGAGCGGAGTTGTCACTCGTGGTGCGCGTCTCGATGGTGATCCCAGCAATGGCGGCTCGGTGCTGAGCGTCGGTGATCTGTCCCGCGGTCAGCGGCTGATTCGTCTGCACCAACCACCCGACCGGCTGCAGTGTCAGCCCGAGCGCGGTCACCGTCCTTTCGGTCAAGAGTGTGTTGGGCGCTGAGGTGTAGTTCGGCAGCAGCTTCGTCACCTGGATCTTTGCTGGCTGGAAGGACGTATCGAGGCCGGCGTTGACCCGGGTGCCCGACAGGTCTGTGCGTGCGGTGAGGACGTCCGCACTCGGCTCGATGGCGCTCACGGGGATGCGATACAAGTCGAGGATCGCCGGGGTTGCCACGAACGGTGTGGCGACCAGCGTGAATCCCTTGTGGCCGTTCTCGGTGACCGGCTGTGCGAGGTTGGCCCAGCGGGCGTCCGGCGGTGCACCCGCGGGCGCGTCGCTGTGCGGGTTGGACGCGGTGTCGAGTTCGAGGACGTGCTGCGCATTCAACGACTGCCCGATCGAGTTCGCGGTGCTGCGTGCAGTGGCGATCGCCGCCGGGCTCGGCCCGGACGCCGCGCCACTACCGGTCCCGGCGGCGACGACTGCGCCCGGGCCGCCACCGTCGATCGGGTTGCCGTTCACCCAGACGATGAGCTGATTCGTAGGCAGGTTCCCGCCGCTGAGGCTGTGATCAGACGCCTGCTCGGCTGCCGCGCTGATCGCGATTGTCGCGGCGATGCCCACCGCCAGACTGGTTGCGGCGAGGGCTGCCCCGGAGCGCGCCTGATACCGAGCGAGATCGCGCAGCGCCAACCGCGCCGCAACCGGTGCGCGGCGGGCAGTAGCGGCGAGGCCGCGGATACCGAGCGGGGCAAGCAGCAGCATGCCGGCCGTGATCGCGAGGATCCCGGTGACGATCAGCACCGGGTGCTGGGCGTGCGCCAGGACGAGCAGCACGAAGCCACCCGCGGCGAGCACCGCGCCCAGCAGCGCAAACCGGTGCGCCGGTTTGGGTGGAGCCGGTCGCCCGGACAACGCCGCCACGATCGGCATCCGGGCAGCGGACCGGGCCGGCCACCAGGACGCGGCCAGCGCGGTCGCAATCGCCAGGGCGGCTCCAGCGACGACGGCCCACCAGGGAATCTTGAGCGGATCGATGCGATGGCCGACGAGATGCTCGAACGCCGGACGAAGCGCGAACCACACGGCCAGCCCAGCCACCGCACCGGCCGTAGCGCCCACCGCGCCGACGGCCGCCCCGTTGGCCAGCATCACTCGACGAACCTGGCGATCCGTCGCCCCGATCGCCCCGATCATGCCCAGCGCCCGGAGCCGCCGCTGCGCCATTACCGTGAAGCCGGCGACCGCCAGCAAGCCGATGAACGTGAGCCCGATGGTGGCAAGCAGCAGCACGGCCAGCGCCTCGTTCCGCTGTTGTTGCGCCGCGGTTGCGCCCGTCGTCATTATCCCCACAGCGGTGCCGCTCGGCGGATGAAAGCGGCCCGCCGCTGATCCACTGGAGTCCATGAGCAGGGTCAGGCTGGACGGTGAGCTGATCTGCCCCGGAGCCATCAGGGCGAAGGCATCCTGCAGGTTCTTCGGGTTCTCGACGATGCCGACGACCCGTAGGGTCCGCCCGTTGACCGGCCAGCTGTCGCCGATCGCGAGGCGAAATGTGGCCGCGACCGCCGACGTCATCGCGACCTGGCCGGCACCACTGGGGTAACTGCCCGACACCAGGTGGAGCATGGGCGCGCCGTACTCGCCGTGCGGATCCTGGGCGCGCAGATCGACAGGATTGACCGAGCCGGGCACCGGGATGTTCGCATGCTCGATCGCTTCGACGGCGCCAAACGCCTGTTTGGCCGCGGCGATGTCAGCGCTCGCTTGCTGGCCCGGATTGGCGATGTCGATCCGGGTGTTGGCCGTCCCGGCGAGTGCTTGTTGGGAGGTCTGCACGTTCACGACCAGCCCAAGCCCGACGATGGTCGATGCGACCGCTACGGCGAGCAGGGCGAGTACGAGGAATTGCTGGCGCCACTCGCGGCGAAGCAGCCGCCAGGCCCACCGCGATATGGCCCGGCGTCCCGCGCGACGCCCGCCTGGAGCCGGCGGCGTGACGAAGGCGGGCGGGGGTGGCGGCGCCAGGGTGCTGGTCATCGCGCCGGGCCGGCTTCCAACAGCGACTCCGGACCGTCCTGCTCGGCGGTTTGGTCCACAATCCGCCCATCGCGCAGGAACACCACCCGGTCGGCCCAGGCGGCGAGCTGCGCGTCGTGGGTGACGACCACTCCGGCGACGCCGCCCTGACAGCTCGCCCGGACCAGTCGCATCACCGACTCGCCGTTGGCCGAGTCCAATGCGCCGGACGGCTCGTCAGCCAACAGCAGGCGTCGCTGACCCACCACCGCGCGGGCGATCGCCACCCGCTGCCGCTCCCCGCCGGACAGTTCGTCCGGGAATCGGTCGGCTTGGTCCGGCAGACCGAGCTGATCCAGCGCCTCGAGCGCGGCGGCCCGCGCCGCTTTCCCAGATGTGCCGTCCAACTCGAGAGGCAGCGACACGTTCTCTGCCGCTGTCAACCCGGCCAGCAAGTTGAAGTCCTGGAAGACGTATCCGATCACGCGGCGACGCAGCGCGGCCCGCTCGTTGCGCGACAGCCGCGACAGTGGCACATCGCCAACAGTGACCTCGCCGCCGGACGGCTCTTCGAGACTGCCGGCGATCGTCAGCAATGTGCTCTTGCCGGACCCGCTCGGGCCCATGACCGCTACCAGCTCGCCCGGATCGACGCTCAGGTCGACGTCGATCAGGGCATGCACTTCGCTGGCGCCGCTGCCGTAGACCTTGCTCACCCGGCTAAGTTGCAGTGCGCTCATCGCCTCGCCCCTGTCGGTGATGTCGATGCCGACGTAGCGGGTGACGTCCTCGTAGTCCGTGCCGGCCCGTCGCTCGGGACCGCCACCTCCCCATCGACCGCCGAACGGCGTAACCGGCTCTGGGCGGCGTCCAGCCAGCGAACGACCGAGTCGAGCCGATACAGCTCCGCGTCGACCACCAAAGCCAAGTTGACGTCCTGGGCTGGCGCGTCCCGTTTGATCCGCGTCCATTCCTGCATCAGCTGGACGACGTGCCGGCGATGCGTCTGGATCACGTCGTGCACGTCGACACCCGGCACGCGAGTCGCGACCAGGACCTTGATCACCAGCTCGTCCCGCGGAGGTGAGCTCAGGTCCGGCGGGGTGCGCAGCCAACTGTGGAGCTCTGCCGCTCCGGCACCGGTTAGCCGAAATGATTTCTGCGCGCTGGCCTCGGCTTCGTTGTCCGACTCGACCAGGCCGTCCCTTTCCAGCCGTTGCAGCGTCGTGTAGACCTGCCCGACATTCAGCGGCCACACCTCGCCGGTTCGCTCCTCGAACTCGTGCCGAAGCTGCAGCCCGTACTTAGGTCCCTCGCTCAACAGTGCGAGCAGTGCGTGCCGAACGCTCATTCGCCCCTCCGGCCCTCGATATACCCGGTATATATACTCGGTATACCACACGGTGACAAGGCCAGGAGTTCGGCGCCGCGTCACCTCACACGGGAGGCTTAGGAACGGCTACGCACAGCCCGTGAACAGGTCAGGCATAGCATGTCCGCAGGCGAGTGATCTTTACTGGAGCTGTGGCGATGAGCGCAATCACTGCGCCGCCGCAGCGCGGAGCGCGCCGCGGCCATCGCCGGACACGCTCGAGATGGAACCGGTCAGCGTTCGCGCGAAATGCGGCTCAGCTGCTGCCCTGGCCGACGGTTACTCCGCTGGCGACCGCGATGGTCGTGCTCCTGCTGACAACCGCACTCCTGCTGCGCACGCATCCCGGCGACGTCGGCACCGTGGTGGCCTGGGCCTCGACCAACCTGCACAACCTCGCCCACCACCCGGTGGCGGCCCTGCTGGTCAGCATGTTCGTGGTAACCGGCCCCCTGCTGCCGGAACTGCTCGTCGTCGCGATCAGCTTCGCCGTGCTCGAGCGGGCGGTGGGGGCACTCCGGACCGCGGTCATCGCGCTGACGGGGCAAGTGGTTGCGACGTTGCTCACCGAGTACGGCGCTGACCTGGGTGCCCGATCGCACCTGCTGGCGGCGTCTTCGGTCGATCGTCCGGACGTCGGTGTGTCGTATGTGATGTATGCCGTGCTGGCCGCCAGCGTGCTGTTGCTGGTTGGTCGGGCCCGGCTGGTGGGTGTGCTCGCAGTCGGCGTCTGCGTGCTGGTTCCGTTTCTGATCGCGCCGGGCATGACCTCAACCGGGCATGTGCTGGCGGTGGCTGTCGGTGCGGCCACCATGGCGCTGATGCAACGACACGCTCGCCGACGTGGTCGACGCATTCCCAGTCGATGATCTTGGACTTGTCGACTTAATTCGGCATCGAGTCCAAGATCATCGACGTGCAGGGTGGGCTCGGCGGGAGGGTGGATCAGCTGGTCGTTCCGTCGTCCTGGCTATGGTGAGCCGATGGCCAAGGAACTTGTGACCGAGCGTCTGCTGTTGCGGCCATGGACCACTGACGACGCCACTGCCGCCCTCGGCTCGTACGGCGACCAGCAGGTCGCGCGCTGGCTGGTTCCGGCCATGGACCGGGTTCCCGACGAGGCCGCGATGCGACTGGTATTGCAACAGTGGATCGCCGAGGATGCCCGTACGACACCGCCGGCCGGGCGGTGGGCCGTCGAGCTGCGCGAGGACCGCAGCCTGATCGGCGGAGCGACCCTCTTGCCGCTGCCACCCGACGACGAGTACGAGGTCGGCTGGCAGCTTCGTCCACATGCGTGGGGCCACGGCTACGCGACCGAGATCGGCCGGGAGCTGGCGCGGTGGGCATTCGAGCAAGGCATCGAGCAGGTCATTGCGGTCGTACGGCCAGCTAACACGCGGGCCATTGCGATGGTCCGCCGCCTGGGCATGGAGTGGGTCGGCGAAACCGACAAGTACCACAGCCTGCGCCTGCAGGTGTATCGCCTGCGCCCGGCCGATCTCGCGCCGCCCGCGTATCCGCTGCAGTAGCCACTAGCGGCCGGGAAGGGGCAGTCGCCTTTCCGTCGTCGCCGTTGACGGGCTCTCGTTCAGCGGAGCGCGCGGACCCGCGCCATGACCGCCTCCGGGTCGGCGCGGGCGGGGACGACGGCGAGAACGAGGTCAGGCGCGCCGACCGGGTCGCCACCGGACCAAAAGTCGTCACTCGCCCGCAGCCCCCACGTTCCGGCCGCCTGGTCCGGAGGTGCGGACCCGACCCAGCCGCCGACGCCGGAGATAGGTCCGTGGGGCCATGCGTCGGTCTCGCTGCACATCAGCACCGGCCATTTGTAGTGCTCGGCCACGTTCAGCACTGGCCGATAGGCGTCCGCTGCTGTCAGGTCGGATGCCGAGGTCGGACCTTCGTCGAGCAAGAGACCGTCGACGGGTGCGGTAGCGAAGATCCTTAGGAAGTCGGCGAGGTACATGGCTGCGGTATCGGCGCTGTCCGGATCGGGCGGAGCGATCGGTTTCCCGGCTTGTTCGGCGCTGATCGCGAGCCAGCGGGACGGCGAGGGCATTGTCAGCACGACCGGTGAGCCGCTACCGACCCCGCTCACGGCGCTGACCGCGTCCACCGCGACTGTCCGCGGGTTCTCGTCGGCGAGCAGAGTACGCAACGCGTACCCCACCCGGCTGCGGGCTCCCATACTCGTGCGCAGCCCGTCGTCGACCGACGTCTGCCACGCATACAAATCAGCGAGGTCGACGAGCTGGGCGTCCGACCGGAACATCCCCTGCGCCTTACCGGCGAATGCAGCCAACTCTCCGGGCGAGCCCCACGGAACCGGTTCGCCGGCCAGCAACTTCTCCCGGCAGTAAGCGAGCGAGTCGAACCAGACGGGCGTCGCCCGCCCGGACGGCGCGGCGCTGAGACTGCCGAGCAGGTCAGGCATGATCCGCTTCGAGTTCGGCGATCCTGGCCTGCAGGCCGAGGATCGTCAGCACGTTCGGGTCGGGCAGGAAGATCTGCGGCAACTGGCTGATCGGCCCGGATACCCGGACTGGTCCGTGCGTCGTCCAGGCTGTCGCATGGACGACGTTGCTGTCCGGACCCCACGAGCCGTAGTAGGGCAGGTGAGCGGGCGGCTCGGCCGTCACCCAGTTCTCGACGAATTCCCGGTACGGCACACCTCGCGCCTTCCGAGCGGCGCGCTCGTCGGCTCGGGCCTGCTCGGTCGCGGCAACATCCACGGCGAGGTTTTCCTCGTCGTATCCGACAAAGTAGATGTCCCGCGCGGTTTGGTGCGAGATGTAGCCTGCCTCGACATCAGCGACGACGGCGTTCGGATCACGCTCCAGGACGTCGCCGTACCCGCCTCCGGCACCCTGGCAGATCATGTAGACCTCGCCTTCGTCGACGAGTTCGAAACCCATTCCCATGTGATGCGTCGAGTACCGAGCATCTGGGAACGGCCGATCGTTCATCAATGTCTCGAAGTCGAACGCCCACCGGCCCGGATCGTCGCGTAAGTAGTCGAAGACGTTCACGCCCTTGATCTTGGCGAGGGGATACGTTGGACAGCCATACCCGCCGAACAGTCCGGGCACGGCCGGGAACTTCGAGCCGCTGGATACGGTGGCGAAGCCCCACAGCTGCGTGCCCTTGGCCGTGACGGCAATCTCGTATCCCATGCCACCGCGGTGTTTTCCGAAGCCCTGATTGTCACGCTTGATCTTCTTCGACGTGAGCTGGAGAAACGGAACATCCTCCTCGATGATCTCCTGCTCGCCGAGATCAGCCATAGCCGCAAAGATCGGTGCCATGGAGTTCTCGCCGTCCCGGTAGGCTCGCGCGCCGCCGCCCATGCCATTCAGATCGGCACAGACATTGCCGACGAATTCGCCGTGCTGCGTTATGCCGCCGAACAGGAACGTGTTGATTTGGTTGAACCACGACGAAATTACCGAGCCGTACTTCTCCGGCGCTGAATATTGCATCTTGGCGAACAGTGCTTGAGTCACGCCGAATGTCTTGAATGCGCCCTGCAGGCTCTGCCCAAGCGGCGCATCCAGTCCCGGATCGATGCAGCTGCCCTCGTCCGTTATCACCTCGATCGGGTTCATCATGCTGATACCGCGCGGCAGGTCGGGCCAGAAGAAGCCCAGGAAGGCCTGGTTGAGACCACACTTCGCGGTGCCAAGGGTCGCATTGAAGGCACGGTTCATGATCTGCGGCGCTGCGCCGCGCCAATCGACGATGAGCTCGTCTCCCTTCACGGTGATCGCGCAGGGATATTTGAGCAGCACGTTCTCGCGCAGCGTGGAGTCCGAGAACAAGTTGACCCGATAAGTTCCGTCCGGCAACTCACGGATCCGGCGTCGCGCCTCGGCTTCGACATCCTCGAGAGACTTGCGCAGGGAGACGATAAAGGCGTCGCGGCCGACTTCGTCGACTAGAGCGAGGAGACGCTCTTTGATCCGCAACGCCGAGTACAGCTTCACCTTGAGATCCTGATACTGCAGCTTCGGCTCGCGGACCGAATTCTGCAGGAAGGTCAATAGGTCCCGCCGGATCTCACCCTTCTCGACAATCTTGAATGGGCTCATCCGGATACCGTCGTCGTACGCGGATTCCGAGCTAGAGGGCATTCCCCCCGGTTCCTTGGCCCCGTTCTCGCCCTCGTGAATGATCGTTGCGACCCACGCGATCAGTTCGCCTTCATAGAACACCGGCAAGATCATGCTCTGATCGGTGTTGTGGATGTTGCCGTAACGAGCGTCGTTGTGGATAAACGCGTCACCGTCGTGCACTCCGACGGTCGGATCCGGTATCCAGTATTTGTTGATGAAGCGAACGGGGTAGTGGAGCACCGACGCGAAGGCCAACACCCCACCTGTACTGATGTGGATCAAATCGCCGGACGCAGAATAGACAGCGCTGGTGAGATCGCCCCACTTCGCGCCGGGCGCCGCACCGGTCTGCTCCATCATCTCGAACGCCTCGTCCAGTCCGGCGATGATGCGTTTCCGGACGCGGTCCAAGGCGTTGGTGTCGATCGGGCCGGCGAGCAAGTGCTCCTCCTCGGCGGTCCGCGGCGCCATGCGGTGGTCGGTCATGATCTCCGGATCCGGCCCGAGGAATAGCGTTGTCTGGGCCAGGAAGCGATCGACCCACTCCTGGTCTTCCATCGAGAACCGCTGCCGGGCGAGGTCGGTCATCGCGTCGCCTCCATGGTCTTGAGGAACCAAATGGCGCCGTGCCCTCCGGTAGAGAGCCGCCATTCCGGCTCGACCAGATAGGTCGTCGTCGGCGTAGTGAGAACAGCTGGGCCGGAAACGACGGTCCCTGGTTGAAGCGCACGCTCGTCGTAAACGGGGGCGATAACCTCTCCATCGACGCCCACGAAGTGACAGCGCCGCTCACCTACGGGCACGGCCGCCGAAGAGCCTGCGGGGACGGCGCCATCGAACTCGACCGTGTCTCCCAGCACAAAGGATGCGACCCGAATAGTCGTGATCCGGATGCCGGCCTCGGGAGACTGGCTGCCGTGGCCGAAGCGGTGACCGTAGTCCTGGCCGAACAGGTCGATCAGAGCGATGACGTCCCGAACGTTCCGCAAGCGGGTGCGGTCGGAAACGACGGCCATCGTCACCAGCTGGTTGCCGTAGCGCATGTCGAGTTCCAGCCGGTGCTGCACCGACTCGGCGGGCAGGCCCTGGCGCTGCAGGTCAGCTCGACCCCTTGCCTCCAGCTCCTCGACGATCCCGTTGAACATGTTGAAGTCCTCGAACAGCCGGCGGCTGGTCGCGTCGAACAAAAGGACCGGCGTGGTCCGCTCGTGGATGTGCAACTGCGGGGTGTTGCCTGCGCCGAGAGCAGAGAAGACGGAGCTGAATGGCGGTGCGAGCACCCGGTCGATACCCAGGTGGTTGGCAATGCCGCAGCAGTGCAACGGCCCGTTTCCGCCATACGCGAGCATGGTGAACTCTTCCGGAAGGTAACCCCGAACCCGCAGTTCCTTGGCCATGCCGTTGGCCATTTGCTCGTCGACCTCGGCTTTGATCAGCTTGGCGACGTCGACGGGGTCCAGGTCGAGGTGGTCGCCGAACTCCTCGTCGATTGCGAACGCCGCGCGCTTCACATTGAGCGGAATCCGCCCGCCGGCGTACTGCTCAGGATCGAGGTAGCCGAGTAGCACATCGGCGTCAGTCACCGTCGGCCGCATCCCGCCACGGTCATAGCAGGCCGGACCCGGGTCCGACCCTGCGCTCTGCGGACCGACTGAGATCGATTGATAGAGGCGGTTGAAGCTCGCGATCGACCCGCCCCCGGCCCCTAGCGTCACCAGGTGGATCATGGGCACGCTGACGAGCCATCGGTCGATTACCGGCATGAAGTCGTAATGCTTGACGCCGTCGCCCGGGACGAGGCCGATATCGAAGCTGGTGCCTCCCATGTCGGTCGCGACGACGTTGCCCAGGCCGGCCTGTTTCGCGAGATGCTCGCTGGCCGATACACCCGAGACCGGCCCCGAGTGAATTGTTTGCAAGGCGTCGGTGGAATTCAGCTGCGCCATGCCGCCGGAGTTGTGATTCACCAACATCGGCTGCTGATAGCCGTGCTCACGGAGGTTCTGCTCCAGCTCGGACAGTGCGTGATACATGGTCGAGTGCAAGAAGCCGTCAATGATGCCGGAGGTCGCGCGCACGTATTCGCCCTTGCGTCCGGACAGCTGATGCGAGAGCAGCATGGGCAGGGCACCGAGTTGATGCGCTGGGTACTCCTCGAGGAAGATTTCCTGAACCCTGAGTTCGTGGGTCGGGTTCTCGACCGCGTTAGTGAGACAAACCACCAGCGCTTGGGCACCTGCGTCAACTAGTTCGCGTAGTTGATGGCGGACGTCATCCTCGTCGATCGCAAGTAAGACGCGTCCGGCATAGTCGATCCGCTCGCGGACCGACCGGATCAGCCGTTGCGGAACGAGCGGATCCGGCCGGGTAGCGCTGGACAGATCATTCTTGGCGAGTTCGTCAAGCCCCTCGCCGTATCCGCGGCCTCGGGCCAGCGGAATGGTCGCCTCGAAGCCCGCGGTAACGATCGCGCCGACCTGCGGGCCCTTCCGCTCAATTAGCGCGTTTGTGCCGAGCGTTGTCGCGTACCGCACCGAATCCACTCCGGCCAACACCGCCTCGCGATCCAGTCCGAGTTGGCCACATGCGTGGTCGAGCGCCTCATTGAATCCCTGGGCGAGGTTGTGGTGCGTCGTCAGTGCCTTCGCCTGGATGTACTGGCCTTCCCAAGCGAAGAAGCAATCGGTGAAGGTGCCGCCGATGTCGACCGAGATCCGCTTCATGTCACGTTCCTTGTCAGCGCACGTCGGTGTGGACGTCGCGGCCGAGCGAGATCGCGGTGCCGGCGGGACGAGCCGCCCACTGCGCCTTCAGCGCGTCCACGTCGATTTCCATGTCGAAGACCGGAGGATGTCCGGGCGGCAGGTACTCAGCCTCGATCAGCGTTCCGCAGCCCGGACAGTAGAACTCCAGGATCCGGCACCACCTGGGATCGGGTGCAAACGTGAATTCGTAGCGCTCAGGATCAATGAGCGGGCGGTGGATATCCCGAGGATCACGGTCGTAGACCAGCGTTCCTTCCTTGTAGTTGCCGCGCGCCGAGCCGAGGTTTCGTTCGCAGCGGCGGCAATGCCATCGCTCGGAGTCGAGATCGATCTCCAGATATTCGGTCATCGGAATCCGCATCACGTGCTCCGCTCGTTGATCAGTAGGAGGTCACCGGCCGCGGTGGTGCGGAAGCGCCAGCCTGCGGGCAGTCGCATGGTGAAGAACGGGCCCTCGATGACGGCCGGTCCAATCGCCGTGGAACCCGGAGATTGGCGGAGCAGCTCGTAAGTCGGTAGCTCGGCGCCTTCAACGACTCGCTTGCCACTCGTGACTGCATCGGATCGGCCGACCTCGGTCGCGCCTGTGACAGCGACGTGTGGGAGCGGTGACACCAGCGAGAGCTCGAGCGATGCGAGGTCGCCGTCGCGAAGCTGGTCGCCAAGTGCGAGCGGGTCCGTCAGCGCGACCAGCTCGTCTTCCTCGCCTCGGGTTATCGCCAGCCGGAAGCTCTCCACGCAAGAGTCGAGGTCGACGCCCTCGGCGAACATGTCGCGCCGGGCCCGTTGTCGCAACTCGCCGACGACCTGCGCGACCGTCTCCGGATCAGTGCTGGCCAATGGCGCCTCGTAGTGCTGCGAAATGTCGGAGAATCCGATCCCGAATGCGCTGAATATCGCCGCGGTGCGCGGGATGATTACCTGCCGCACCCCAGCCCGTTCCGCCGCGCCGCATACCGTCATCGGGCCGGCACCGCCAAAGGCGGCGATCACGGTGTCCGGGTTCAACGCTTCGGTGCGCAACGCCTGTGCGACCCGCTCCAGATAAGCCGTCTCCATGCGGGCCAGAGCCTCGTCCAGGCCTAGACCGAGCGGGTCGGCGACAGTCGCCTGCACCGCTTTGCGGCTGCGCTCGACATCGAGGGTCATCGTCCCGTCGAGATACGTGCGCGGATCCAGCAGTCCCATGCACAAATAGACATCAGTGATCGTGGCATCGGCACCACCCAGGCCGAAACACGCCGGGCCCGGAGCGGCGCCCACGCTGTCGGGGCCGACAGTCAACTCCCCGTCACTAACCCGGATCACGGAACTTCCGCCGACCCCGTGGCTGGTGATGGCCGCCAGCTCGAACGAGGTCGGCACCATCGCGACCTTGCCGCGATGCTCCACTTGCACCGCGCCATCCGTGACCACGCCGAGGTCTGTGGTCGTGCCGCCGACGTCGACCATGAGCAGATGTCGGAATCCATAGCCACGGGCCAGCGCACGAGTTCCCTCCAACCCGCCGCGGGGACCGGAACTGTAGGTCTTGATCGCCGACGACTTCGCGACCCGTGATGAGCCGCCGTCATTCCGGAAGATCAGCAAGGGCCGGCGGGTCCGGCTCTCCCGCAACCGGCTCTCGGCGTTGAACAGGAAGCGTTCCATCGCCGGATGAAGGAACGCGTTGAGCAGGGCAGACCACGTACGCCGGGCGTTGTCCCGGTCGGCCACCAACTCCCAGGAAAACAGCAGTGGGATAGCGCCGAGCAGATGTCTCGGGTAGAGCCGCAACAAATGGTTCTTGACCCGTTTCTCCTGTTCTGCTCCGTTGTCACCGCCGATCGAAATGACCAACCGACTCGCGCCACGCGCGGCCAACCGGTTGACGTGCTCGACCAGGATCGCCGCCAGCTCCGCATCATCGACCGCCACGTCGATGACGGCGTACCGATCGCCGACGAGTGCGGCCAGTAGATCCTCTTCCTCTGCGGTCGGGGCGAGCGCCTCGCACAGCGTCGGGTCGGTCGTCAGAAGCCCCAGCCTGGGCCCCTTGCGCTGGACCAGGGCATTCGTGCCCTGGGTGGTCGAGTAGCGGATGTAGTCGGTGGATTGCAGCAGGGCTGCGAGCTTCTCTTCGACGTAGAAAAGCGCGGATGCCTTGGACAATCCGTCGAACAGGCACCGGCTCAGATCGAAGGGTGTCGTCAGGGTCTTCGTGTAACGCACATCGGTGCCATCTACGACGCATATGTCCGTGAGGGTGCCACCGTTGTCGATGTTGATGAGCCTCGTCATGGCGCTCCGTCCTCGACGCTCCGTTGACCGAAACGTAAGAGGTGCGCCGCGCCTCGCCACCGTCTGCGCGGTACGAAGATTTCGCCGTGTTTGGTGCTGGCACCCAACGGGCTGATACAAATCCGGAGCGGAATCTTGTGTGCCGGGCACCTAGCGGCCGGGTTCCGGACTCGATTACCACAATTGATACGCCGATCAGCGCATCGGACGCCCCTTCGCGCTCGTCGAGAAGCGCCACGGCCTAGGAGTTACCCCACTATGACCCTCGCCCACCTTCGTCCGACCTATGACGCGCGGCTGACCGGAGATGCGGTCGCAGACCTCGAAGTGCGGCTGGACCATGCCGGCTTTCGAACCGCGGTTGGGGCCACGGCGCGCCGACTGGGGGCGCTCGGGATTGGCCGGGGCGATGTGGTTGCGGTCGTGTTGCCGAACCGGGTGGAACTCGTCATCACGCTATATGCCACGTGGTTGCTGGGCGCGGCGCTCACGCCGGTGAATCCCGCCCTTACAGAAGACGAGGTGTCCTACCAGCTCGCTGATGCGGGTGCGCGGCTGGCAGTCGTCGATGCGGGAACGCGCGAGCGGGTCAAGGACATCAAAGTGTTGGATGTCTCCGACATCTTGGCTCGCGACTCGGCGACGGTGACCTCGTCGGAGTCGATCCCGAGCCCGCAGCCTGACGATCTCGCGCTATTGATTTACACCAGTGGAACGACGGGGCGTCCTAAAGGCGTGAGGTTGGATCACGCGAATGTCGCAGCGATGACAGACGCGCTGACCGCCGCGCTAGGCTTGACCAGCTCGGATCGGGCGCTGCTAGTGCTCCCGTTGTTCCATGTGAACGCAATCATGATCAGCGTCGTAGCGCCGTTGGCCGTGGGCGCTTCCTCCATGCTGCTGCCCAAGTTTGACCACCGAACGTTCTGGAAATCCGTCGAGACAGAGCGTCCGACATTCTTTTCCGCGGTCCCGGCCATTTATCTTCTCCTTAATGCACTTCCCGAAGACGTGAAGCCGGACACCTCATCCCTCCGCTTCGTTATCTGCGGAGCGGCACCGATGCCGGCGTCGGCGATCGCGGACTTCGAAGCTCGCTACGGGGTGCCCCTCGTGGAGGGGTACGGCCTATCGGAGTCGACCGTTGCACTCACTGTCAATCCGATTGAGGGCCCGCGTAAGGCCGGCACCGTGGGATTGCCGCTCCCCGGCGTCGAGGTTGCGATCATGAGCGACAGCGGCGAATTGCTTGCTTCCGGGGAGGACGGTGAGGTCGTGGCCCGTGGCGGAACGATTATGCGCGGCTATCTAGGCCGGCCGGACGAAAC
Organism: uncultured Actinomycetota bacterium; assembly: GCA_963809815.1. Lineage (GTDB taxonomy): Bacteria > Actinomycetota > Actinomycetes > Mycobacteriales > Jatrophihabitantaceae > CAVVJA01. Next base: position 444,484 of record CAWELM010000017.1, on the reverse strand, counting down.
CACCTCCGCGCTCAAGGGCGGCTGGTTACATACCGGCGACATCGGTCACTTCGACGACGATGGCTACCTGGTTCTGGTAGACCGCAAGAAGGATCTCATCATCCGCGGGGGCGAAAACATATCGCCGAGCGAGGTCGAGGCCGTCCTTACGTCGCATGCCGGAGTGCTCGAGGCGGCGGTTGTTGCCAAACCGGATCCGGTTATGGGCGAAGAGCCAATTGCATTTGTCGTTGTCAATCAGGGCGCACAATTGGACATTGCCGAGCTGTTTGAACACGCACGGGGCGTCCTGGCGAAATTCAAAGTACCCAAGGAGATTCGGGTCATCGATTCTCTTCCGCACAACGCCGTCGGCAAGATTCTCAAAGCGCCGTTACGCGAGTCCCTTGCCTCCCACGATTGACGCTTCGCCGAGACCGAGTGGGACGCCGAAACCGTCAGTGCTGCACCTTGCGCAGGGTTGCGACGGCATCGGGAGGGAGGGCCCAGGTCGGCACAGGCGGCGACGCGGCTAGCGTGCCGACCTGTTTGGCCGGGAACCCGTCGAGGATCGAGCGTTCGCCGAACTGATCCCGTTGCTTGACGCACGCGCCGGCCCGGACGACGGACTCGGCGCCGACAACACTCCAGTCGCAGACGATTGCCGCCGGTTCGATGACGCTGCCCCGGCCAATTCGGCAGCCGTGGATCATCGCGCCGGGACCAATGATCACGTCGTCATCGATGATCAGCTCGTTGTCCGGCAACAGATGCAACACCGTGTTTTCCAGGATCTGTACCCGGGATCCGACGCGAACCGGACCGTGCGAATCGCCGATGATCTTCACGCCGGCACCGATCAACGACTGCGAGCCGATGACTACGTCACCGGTCACTTCGGCCGAGTCGAACAGGACGGCGCCATCGCCAATAATGGGCACCTTGTCGCGGTAGGCGTATAGCGTCCCCATGCCTTCTCCTGCGCTTATCGGCCCGCTCACCACAGTGCCGGGGTAGTCGGTCAGGTCGGTCTGGTGCTGACGTAGCACCGCGAGGCGCTCCCGGTCTGCGTCCGTCGCGGACCGGATGACATGAGGTGGCCGCCCGACGAGCACCGAATCAGTCGGGATCACCGAATCCGGCGGAACCAGGGTGCCCTCGCCCAGAATGCAGCCGTTTCCGAGACGGGAGCCGGGCATGAGGATTGCGCCGTTGCCGATCTCGCATAAGTCCCCAATGGTGGCGCCGACGATGGTGGCGCGGTGTCCGAACACCGTGCGCTGCCCGACCCGGACCGGGTGTTCTGGTGTCCCGATGATGACGCCGTTTTCCAGTACGGCCGAGTAGTTCCCGACGCTGACGTTTCCACCGTGCGACCGAACGACCAAGCCTTGCGCGAGGATTGCCCCGGCGCCGACGTGTACGTCGCCCATGAGCGTGGCTGAGTCAGCAATCTGCGGTCGGGGCTGGTCGGTCAGAAGCTGGTTCAGGCTCACCGGCCACTCCTTCCCGGCCCGTGGGTTGCCCGCGCGCCCGCTGCTGACCTTATCCGCGGTGGCCGCCTGAAACGCTGACCGACGCTGCACAACTCAGCGATCGTCAGGTGCGTCTTGACTCACCCGGCGGTCGTACGTCGATCGACGGGTCCGGTTTGCCCCACTATGAACGAGACGCGGTGATCAGTGACAGTCAGGCGGTGGCGGCCGGCTGGGGAGTAGCTGCTCCGGAAGATCGTCAACCAGCGACGGCGCGAAATTCGGCGACGACCGCAGACACCTGCTCGAAATGCTGCACCGGATCGTCAGGCACGCGCAGAGTCAGCCGAACGTCGGTTGCGCCCGAAGCAACAAGCGCCGGCACGCCGGCGACTGTGCCGGCGATATCCAACCTCCCGCCCTCCTTCGACAGTGGCGGCAACATGCCCACCACTTGGAGGCGCGCCGGCTCACCCCCGGCCCGATCGAGCGCGTCTCGCATGCGGGCGACCTCAACCCCGAGGTCTGCCGCCGGCCCCAACCACGGGATCCACCGAGCTCCGTAGCGGGCGAGGCGCCGCGCCACCCGCGGGTTGACGCTGCCGCTCACCCAGATGGGTACGCCACCGGCCTGGAGCGGTTTCGGCATCATGTGTATCCGTTCGAAGCGCAGCCTCGGTGAGGTGAACTCCGCGCGCGTTTGTGACCACAATGCGTGGCAGATCGCCAACGTGTCATCCAGCGCTTCGCCCCGGCGGTCGAACTCGACCCCCGCGGCCTCGTATTCCTCTCGCTGCCATCCCACCCCGACGCCGAGATCTAGGCGCCCGCCCGACAACACGTCGAGAGTGGCTGCGGTCTTGGCTAGCACGACCGGTCGCCGTAGTGCCGCGATCAGGACATTGGTCGCGAGCCGGATCCGGGAGGTCCGGCCGGCCAGCAGGGACAGCAGCGTGATGGGCTCGAGCCAGTGGCCGTCCGGGCCGGTGGGTTGGCTCCCACCGGCCTGACCGCCGATTTCGGGGCGCCCATAGGCGTCCAGGTCCTCGCCGAACACCACGTGGTCCGAAACGGCCAGCCGGTCGACGCCGGCCCGGTCGAACGTCTCGGCCTGGCGAATGACGTGAGCCCAGCTGCCGGGATCCTGCGGTGCGAATGACCGCAGCACCATCGACAGCTGGATCTTGCCGTCGACCGTCATCCCACCCCCAGCACAACGAGACCGGGCCCGCTAACCCCATACCAGCGGCCGCGGCGGTCGTCGTTTGCGACGACGCGAGCCCGGCGCGACACGATTCGTCAGGGGGCTTCGACTAGCCGGCCGGCATGCCGGCCTCGGCCGGCACGTCCTCCTTCTTCGCGTTGATGAGGAAGACAGCGCAGAGGAGCGCGGCAGTGAAGAGCGCGGCACCCCAGAGGAACGCTACGTGGTAACCGTGGATCAGTGCGGTCGGCGTCAGGTGAGCGATTTCTTGCGGTGTGTGGGCGTTCGCCGCGAGGTAGGCGGTCACGCTGGCCGCGAACACGGTATTGAGCAGGGCCGTGCCCAGGGAGCCGCCAACCTGCTGCGAGCTGTTCAATACGGCGCTGGCGACACCGGCGTCGTGGGGCCCCACGCCGATGAGCGCGGTGCTGGCGGCCGGGATGAACACCGCGGCCAGGCCGACGCTCATCAGCAGCTCGGCCGGTAGGACATACGTCACGTAGGGCGTGTTGTCACCGATCCGGACGAGCAGCAGCATCCCGACGATCGACAGGACGAGGCCAGGGATGATCAAGGGTCGTGGGCCGACCCTCGGCAGCAGCTGGGCCACTACGCCGGCCGCGACGATGATGCCGCCGCTGAACGGCAGGAAGGCAAGTCCGGCCTGGACTGGGCTGTATCCGAGGTTGATCTGGAAGTAGTACGTCAGGAACAGGAACATCGCGAACAGCCCTGCACCGACGAGCAGGAACATCAGGTATGAGCCGCCGCGGTTGCGATCGAGCACGATCCGCAGGGGTAGCAACGGATTCGTTGTCCGTTGCTCCCAGAGCACGAACGCCACCAGCAGGATTACGGCGACGATCAGGAAGGTGATCGTGGATGGTGCCAGCCAGCCCCGTACGGCGGTGTCGTTCGGGTTCGCCGGGTGCTTGGGTTTAGCCGCTTCGGTGAAGCCGTAAACCAGGGAAACCAGGCCAAGCGTCGATAGCACGGCGCCGGGGATGTCATAGCGAGTGTCGCCCGCGGCCTTGCTCTCGTGCACCTCATAGACCGCGAACGCGGCGGTGATGAGCGCGATGGGGGTGTTGACGCCCAGGCACCAGCGCCACGAGGCGTACTCGGTCAGGACTCCGCCGACGACCAGCCCGATTGCCGCGCCCCCGCCGGAGATCGCGCCGAACACGCCGAACGCGCGGGCCCGCTCCTTCGGAGCCACGAACGTCACCGTGATGAGCGACAGTGCCGCCGGAGCGAGCACCGCGGCGAAGGCGCCCTGCAGGGCGCGGGCGGCGAACAACCAGGCGGCGGTAGGAGCGAGACCGCCGAGCGCGGAGGCCAGGGCAAACCCGATCAGACCCATTATGAACGTGCGCTTCCGCCCGGTGTAGTCCGCTATGCGCCCGCCGAGCAGCAGCAGGCCGCCGAAGGTCAGGGTGTACGCAGTTACCACCCACTGCCGATCCGCCGTTGAGATGCCGAGATCACGCTGCGCCGTGGGCAACGCAACATTCACGATCGTCGCATCCAGGACGATCATGAGCTGCGCGACCGCAATCACGCCCAGTGCGCGCCAGCGCTTCGGGTCGTCGGACTGCATGCCCATGGGATGGTCAGACGGGACGGTACGTTCAGCCACGGCTACTCCTGAGGCGCCAGGGACCGCTACCGAGGCCGGCGTGCGGGCCGATCAGTCTGTGCTCAGATGTTAACGAAGGTCACCGACGGTCGAATAGCCGAATAGCCAAACGGGGTGGAGGACCTGTGGCTACGCGCGTTAATTCCCCGCTAGGCGGGCGACGATTGGAGCGAAGCTCGTCATGCTGCGTTGGGCAACGTTGACGTAGCTGATACCGAGCTCTTCGCGGCGCTGCTGCAGTCGGTCACACACGTCGTCCACGCTGCCCAGGAGCGCGTGCGGGTGTTCAGTCAACTCCAGAGGGGTGACGCCGAAGCGAGCGGCCATGGCTTGCACCGCCTCCGACGGATCGTCGGCAATGGCCACGAAATACGCCGCGACTTCGAGTTCGATGTCGTCAAAGCGGTCACCGGCGCCGGCCCGCACCCAATCGAGCTTCTCGCGGGTCGCCGACAACGTGGCACTGGTAACGCTCGCCGCCCCTAGCCGTCCGGTCGCGTTGTTGAAGTTGAGACTGACGATGTCAGCTAGTCGACCGGCCAGGCGAAGGATCCGCGGAGATCCGCCGCCAATGAAGATCGGTGGATGCGGTTTCTGCACGGGAATCGGTCGGCCGGCGAAGCCGTGGGCGTGCACGTACTTGCCGTCGATGTTGATGTCGTCGCCGCTCCAGTGCGCCTTGAGCAAACCGACCACCTCGGCCAGGCGTTCGATACGGACACCGGCGCTGTCCATCGGTATCCCGATCCCGTCGTACTCAGCCGCGACCCACCCCGCGCCGAGACCGGCTTCGAGGCGGCCCTCGGACAGGAGATCGACTGTCGCCAGTTCTTTCGCGAGCACGACCGGGTTGTGGTAGTCCACGCACGAAACCCGGCATCCCACCCGTAGGCGCTCGGTGACCGCCGCCGCTGACATCATGGCGCTGAGCGGAGCGACGTCTACCGGGCGATGGCCTGACGTCGCCGAGATCTCACCCGGCCCGAAGTAGTGATCGGTTGTGAACAACGTCGAGTAGCCGAGGTCCTCTGCTTGACGCGCCAACTCGGTCCACTGTTTGGCGGATGTCGCCTCGAACGCCTGCACTGAGAAACGGAATGGGCGCTGCATCACGGAATTCCTCTCCGTGCCAGCGCCGGTTTGCGAGCGGGTCGCGCACGCACTAGTTAGGTGTCATCCTGCGCTGGCGTCGTCAGATACTAACAGGTGACGATCCCCAGTATCTTTCCGTCGGATGAGTGCCCGGCGGCAGATGAGGAGAGCTATGACGAGCAGATTCGCCGACATCGACTGGATTCTCTGGTCCGGCACCGTGGGGCTCGAGCGGCCGATTCCGGAACGAGTCGAGGCGGCCATCGCGGCCGATTTCACCAGCGTCTCGGTGAGTCCGCCGGACATTCACCGGGCCGAGCAAGGGGGTACATCGGCGAAGGAGATCGGCCGGATGATCCGCGATCAAGGGTTGCGGATCATCGTGGACCCGGTCATGAACTGGCATCCATTTTCCGGGACATCGGCGTCGCGATTCGCGGAGTTCTCGGCCGAGCAGTCTTTACGTTGGGTCGAGGCGCTCGAGGCCGCCACGCTGACCGCGGTCGCGATGGACGCGGCCGACGTACCGGTCGAGGCGATGGCCGGGCCGTTCGCCGAATTATGTGACCGAGCGGCTGATGTCGGTGCCCGAGTCCATCTGGAGTTCATGCCCATCTCGTGCGTGGCCACCCTGCGCGAAGCGTGGACGATCGTGCGTGACGCCGATCGCCCCAACGGCGGCATTGTCTTCGACACTTGGCATTTCTTCCGCGGAGATCCGGACTTCGAGCTGTTGGCAACGGTCCCGGGTGACCGGATCTATTGCGTTCAGATCGACGATGCGGCCGCCGAACCACGCGCGTCACTGCGAGACGACACCAACAACCGGCTCCTCCCCGGAGACGGCGACCTGGACCTGACCCGTGCGGTCCGCGCGTTGGCCCAGATCGATGCGTTGCGCTGGGTCGGGCCGGAAGTGATTTCCCCGACCCTAGAGGCGATGCCTGCCGTCGAAGCGGCGCAGCTTGCCGGCGGCAAGGTTCGGGAACTGATCGCTACCGCACTCGAATAGCAGTCGTGGTCCAGGACGTGTCGGCCCTTGGCCGAGTTAACGCCAAGATCATCGACGGGGTGGACTCCCGCTGTTGAGCTCGTCTTCGGGACGTGTCAGCGGTCTTCTTCGGGACGCGGAATGGGCCGCGTCTGTCGCGCCAGGAAGAACTCGGTCGCCATATCCCGCACCGTGTCGTATCCGAGGAGGAACTGGTCCTGCGCCGCTCCGGGACTCAGTTGGCCGTTCTGCAGCCCGTCAAACGCTTCGCGCATTCGCTGCAATGCGGATTCGAAGACGTCCCGATCCTCGGGAAAGTGCGTACCGACCACCTGACCGCTCCCGTCCATCAACTGCACGTCAAGCCATTGTCGACGCTACCGAAGGCCGCGTCTTTGGTAGCTATCGCGTTGAGCGAGGGGCCCCGTCGTCCAGGTACTCTGCGCGAGGCTGCCAATCGGTGTGCGCCGTCATCGACCAACTCAGCGGGGTGACCGAGACGACGCCGTCGCAGACGATGGCTCGGATGTCGCTATTGACCTCGAGCTGATCGGCGTCCACCGTGGCGGCGATTTGCAGTCGCAGCGGATCGGTGGGTACGCGTGTTCCCTCCGGCAGGCTATGCACGTAGTACGGCTGGCGACTCTGGACCGTCCGGCGAATCTCGGTGTTCGGAGTCGCGTCACGCGGGATATTCACGTTCAGTACGGCGACGTCCGAAGGCAGGCCGTCGGCGAGCACTTGGCGAGCGAGCGCTCGGGTGAAGTGCCTCGCTGCCCTCCAATCGAGGTCATCGAATTTTCGCCAAGAGGCAACGTCGACCTGAACCGATGCCGCGATTCCAGGGACACCGTGGGCCTCCGCCTCGAGCGCCGCCGAGACCGTGCCGCTAACCCCGAGCGCGCCGCCGACGTTCTCGCCGTAGTTGATGCCGCTGATGCATAGATCCGGGGTCCGGTCCGCCAGTTCCAGCAACGCGTGGGTTACCGCAACGACCGGCGACCCGACGACCGAGTAGGCCGCCACAGTGCGCCCGGCGACGCGCAGGTCGTGACGCGCAATCGCGCCGATGTCGTCTCCGGTCACGAAAGCGCGACTCATCGACGTCTGCTGGGTCGCGGGGGCAGCGATCAGCAGGTCGCCCAGATCGCTGACTGATTCGGCGGCAGCGAGGAGGCCCGGTGAGTGTAGGCCGTCATCGTTGGTGACCAGAATCAGTGGCCTCATCGGTCAGCGTCCAGCTGGCGCCAGATCCCGAACGTATAGACCCGGGGCCTCCTCGCGGGCCGGATGATCAGCACTGCCGAGACGGTCGGGTGCCGGGACCGTCCCGTCCGAGCGCTCAATCACCCAATCCGCCCAGTGTTCCCACCAGGTGCCGGGGTGCTTGTCAGCGGCGTTCAGCCAGGTCTGCGGATCGTCGACCGGCTCGCCGCCGGCGTAGAAGGTCGCTTTCGGGTTGCCGGGCGGGTTGACCAGGCTCTGGATGTGCCCCGCATTGCTGAGGACGAACGTGCTCGGACCGCTGAACAGCTGCGTCGTCCGATAGCAACCGGTCCACGGCGTCAGGTGGTCGGTCGTTCCGCCGGTGACGAAGGTCGGAGTCGTGATGGTCGCGAGGTCTACCGGCGTTCCGAGCACCGTCATTTCGCCCGGCCGACACAGCACGTTGCGCTCGAAGATGTCCAGGAACTGGCCGTGCAGCCTGGCCGGCAGGTTGGTGCCGTCCGCGTTCCACGCGAGGATGTCGAACGCTGGCGGCTTGTTTCCCATCAGGTAGTTGTTCACCCAGTAGTTCCAGACCAGCTCGTTCGGCCGCATCCAGGTGAAGACGTTGCCCATGTTCCGCGCGCTGATCACGCCGGCGCGCTGGGAATTCCACCGCGCCAGCGCGAGCAGCCTCGGCGAGGAGAACGCGCGAATCGGTGCCGCCTGACCGAAGTCCAGCAGGGTGACGGCGAAGCTGGCCGTGTGCACGCGCTCGTCCCCTAGGGCAGCCAGGTGGTTGAGCACCAAGGTCTGCAGAATGCCTCCGGCGCAGAAGCCGACGAGGTCTACGTCCGGCGAGCCGGTGATCTCCCGGACCGTGTCGATGGCCGAGAGAACGCGCGCGGCGTAGTCGTCGAGGTCCCAGTCGCCTTCGTTCTTCGTCGGGTTGCGCCAGCTGAGCACAAACGTCGGCAATCCGCGGTTGACCGCGTATTCGACGAAACTGCGTCCGGGCCGCAGATCAAGGAAGTAGTACCGCCCGATCGGCGGTGGCACGACGAGCACTGGGCGCGCTTGCACGGTTTCGGTCGTCGGCTGGTACTGGATGATCTCGGCGTGCGCGTCTCGATCAACCACCGCGCCAGGAGTGACCGCCAGATCCCGGCCGACTTGGTACGCCTCGCGGTCGACCGTTGACGGCATGCCGCTGTTGTGGACCACATCGCCGAGCCAGTTCTTCGTCCCGCGAACCAGGCTCAGGCCACCCGTCTCGAACGCGCGCTTAACGGCGGCGGGGTTGCCGAGCAGGTAGTTTGTTGGCGCCGCGGCGCTCTCCAACATGCCCAGGACGAACCGGGCGGCCGTCGTCTGACGACCGTTGCGGCCCAGATTGTCGAGCACCTCGTCGGCGAATTCGCAGCCGGCCAGGTAGCTCTGACCAATCCGACGGTAGATCGGGTGTTCGGACCACGCTGGGTCCTTGAACCGCCAGTCCTTCGGATCGGGCGCGACGTCCGACGATCCGACGAGAATGCGGGCAAGCTGGCCGGTCAGCTTCCGGCCCTTGCCACTCACGGTCCCCATCTGGGCGAAGGCCTGGCCGAGATCGCTCACAGCTTCCCCGAGCACCGGCATTCCGACCGGGTCGGTTCCTGCGATCGCGTCGGCCGCGACCTTGGTCGTGGGGTCTTCCGGCTCGGAAGGGGCAGGCGCCTCCGTCAACTGGGCGGCAGCCCGGCGGGCCGACGTCGCCCGGCGGGCCCGACTTTTATCCCGAGCTGACGCAGCTCCCTCGCTCGACGTCACGGCCGCCTCCTTGGCTCGATCTACTGTCCCGCGAGGGAGGTCGCGGGACACTAGTTTAACTAGTCTCCCTCTAGTTTAGAGGAAGTCTGTGCCCGCGCTGCCGAATGGCCCGTGATCTCGGACATTCCGGTTGCGAAAGTCAGCGGCCAGGATTGGTCCAGCGTCACCGCCCGGTGTACACCGGTGGCCGTTTCTCGCGGAAGGCGCGCAACGCCTCGGACATGTCGTGCGTGCCGCCGGCCAAGGTCTGGTTGCGGTTCTCCAGCTCGACGGCCGCCTCGAGCGACGGCGCATCGACGTTGACTTGGACGACGCGCTTGGTCAGCGCCACGCCCAGCGGGCTGTTCTCGGTGATCATTTCGGCCACCCGGAGCGCCTCGTTGAGCAGTTCCTCCGCTGGCACCACCCGGTTCACGAGGCCGATGCGAGCGGCTTCGCCGGAGTCGACGAATCGACCGGTCAAAAGGATCTCGTAGGCATGGCCCAGGCCCACGACACGGGGCAGCATCCAGGAGCTCCCGCAGTCCCCACCGGTGAGCCCGACCTTGATGAAGGCGGCGTTGAACCGCGCAGCGGGTGCCGCGATCCGGATGTCGGCCGCCAACGCCAGGGAAAAGCCGGCCCCGGCGGCGGCCCCGTTTACGGCGGCGATAACCGGCTTGGCGAGTCGTTGGAATGAGGTGATCGATTCTGCCCACGATTCTTGTTCACGCAACAATTGCGTGGCGGTCATGTCGGGCAGCGTGCTGGCGTCCTCCAGATCCAAGCCCGCGCAAAACCCGCGGCCGGCTCCAGTAAGTACCAGGACCCGGGTCGCTTCGTCGGCGGCGATCTCCTGGCTGAGCTGGAACAAGTCCTTGAACGCCTGGAAGCTGAGCGCATTGAGCCGATCCGGTCGATTGAGCGTGGCTACCGTGATCCCGGCCTGCGGCCGATCCACTAGGAGCGTCTCGTAGGTTGCCATTGCGTCTCCTTCGATGGTCCGACGGGCGATGCCACGGATGTCCGGGGCCGCTGCAGCCGATCGAAGCCGAGCGGGCGGGTGAGCAGCGTACCTGTCCGGATTCTGCTCGGCTACGAATCACTTGCCACAGTTTCTTGACGTCAACCACAGTTCGGCCGAGGATTGCCGGAATCGCTACCCAGCCCATCGAACCGGAGGTGCGTCGCGGTGACCGAAGCTCCTGACTCGACTGGACAGCCGGACGCAGCGCACGATGCGCTCATCAGCCTCGTCATCCGCGGAATGGTGCGCGGTGCCCCGGATGATGCGACGAAACAACTTGTTGAGCAGGGCTTCGCGATAACCAAGGGCCCGATCACGATGGCCACGCCGCAAGGCACGGCCGAAGCCGGAAAACTCTTGCGCGTTCCGCCCGGCAGCGAGAAGGAGCAAGAGATCGACAAGCTGTTCGACGGATTCCTACCGATCAACCGAAGGCTGCGTGACGTCTGCTCGGCCTGGCAGACGCGCCCCGACGGAACGCCCAACGACCACAGCGATGCCATCTACGACGACGGCATCCGCGAGCGGCTCGATGAGGTGCACTCCTCCATCGGCCCGATCCTTCGCCGCCTGGGGGGCGCTTCCCCGCATCTTGCGGGCTACCGTCCCCGCCTGCAGGCCGCGCTGGACAAGTTCGAAGACGGCGAAGATTCGTGGCTGGCCTCGCCGCTGATGGACTCATATCACACGGTGTGGATGCACATGCATCAAGAATTGATCTTGATGCTTGGCCTCACGCGGGCCGAGGACGAGGCGCGCGAAGAGCGGCTCGTCCAGGAGCGGGCCGGGTGAACGAGCACCGCTGGCCGGTCAGCGCCCCAGCACACCGGGCGTGGGGTGAGCCCAGATGACTGCGGCCCGAGAAAGTACGGAACGGGAGGCCGAACTCCGCGCGCTCCGCGAAGCGATCCAGGATCTTGTGGAGGGCTGCGGCGGCCTAGCACCGGCGCGCCGTCAACTCGACTCGGGGACCGGGTACGACGAGCAGGCGTGGCTCCTGCTCGGCCGGGACATGGGCATGGCCGCCCTCGGCGTTCCGGAGAACGCCGGCGGTGCCGGCGGTGGGCTGGCCGAACTGACGGTCGTGGGGGAGGAGCTCGGCCGGGCGCTGCTACCCGTTCCGTTCCTCTCGTCGACGGTCGTCGCGGGCCAGATCCTCGCGCGTTGCCCGGACGCGGCGGACCTGCTCGGCCAGCTGGCCGGCGGGGAGGTGCGAGCCTCGTTCGCCGGGGTAGACGGTGAGGGCCGGTGGCGGCCCGATCGCCTGGCGGTTCGGGCCGAGAACGGCGCTGGGGCATGGCGGCTGTCCGGCACAGCCGAGTTCGTTCTCGATGGAGCGACCGCTCACCAGCTCGTGGTCGCGGCGACGACGCCCGACGGATGCGACCTGTTCCTTGTCGCCGGAGACGACCCGAACGTGAAGCGCCGGGCCTTGGAGACATTGGACCCGACCCGCGGCCAAGCTGAGGTCAGCTTCGACGCAGCGAGTGCGACCGCGTTGACGAGCGCCGGTGGCGGCGCGGACGTGGTAGGCGCCGCATTGGACGTGGTGCTGGTCGTGCTGGCGGCCGAACAGGTCGGCGGTGCTGCGGCGAGCCTCGACATGGCCGTCGACTACGCCAAGATGCGCCACCAGTTCAGCCGGCCGATCGGCAGCTTCCAGGCGATCAAGCACAAGCTGGCCGACCTGCTCCTCCAGGTCGAGATGGGTCGCTCGTCCGTTGACCGCGCCCTGCTAGCCGAGCACGACCCACAGCGGCTGGCCGAGGCCGGTGCGGTGGCCAAGATCTGGTGCAGTGACGCGTTCGTGCAGGCCGCCGCGGAGAACGTCCACATCAACGGTGGAACGGGGTTCACCTGGGAACACGACGCTCACCTGTTCTTCCGTCGGTCGCGAGCCGACGAGGTGCTCTTCGGCGATGCGTCGGTACATCGCGAACGCTTGGCCACGCTGCTCGGCTGGTGACCGTGATCGGCGCCGGGTTAGTGTCCCGCGAGGGCGGCTAGGTGCTGCGGGGCAGTTTCGAGTAGGGGACCCCTTTGTCGACGCGCGGCTCGCGGGGCAAGCCGAGCACACGTTCGCCGATGATGTTGCGCTGGACCTCGTCCGTGCCGCCCGCGAGCCGGTAGCCGGGCGCGCCCAGAACATGCTCCGTCCACGCGAACGCATCCGGCTCGCCGGTATCGGCCGCGATCCGCGCTCCGAGCAGCGAAGCCGCGACATCTCCGATGCGGGTCAGGTTCTGCGAGGCCACGATCTTGCCGATCGACGCCGCCGGTCCGGGTGGGGCGCCGGCCGCGGCCGCGCGGGCGACCCGGTCGGTCGTAGCCGTCCGCAGTTGCGTTCGCACGTAGATGTCGGCCAGCTGCTGGCGCACAACCGGATCGCCGGTCTTGCCGAGCCGGCGGGCTAGTCCGAGCAGGTCCTCGAACGTGCCGCCCTTGCGCCGTTGACCCTGACCGCTGGCCGTGCGCTCGAACCCTAGCGTCGCGTTCGCAACCTTCCAGCCCTCGCCGATCGGACCGACCCGCATGTCGTCGCCCACTCGGACATCGGACAGGAAGACCTCGTTGAACGACGACGCTCCGCTCATCTGCCGGATCGGCCGGATTTCGACGCCGGGTGCGTCCATCGGGATCAGGAACATCGTCAGCCCGGCCTGTTTGACGACGTCCGGATCGGTCCGGGCGAGAAGCAGTCCGTAGTCGGCGAACCGGGCGCCGGACGACCACACCTTCTGGCCGTCGATGCGCCATCCGTCGTCGTCCCGCACCGCCGTCGTTGCGACCGCGGCCAGGTCGGAACCGGCTCCCGGCTCGCTGAACAACTGACAGCACAGCAGATCCGAGCGCAAGAAGGCCCGGGCGAACTTCTCGCGCTGCGCGTCGGTGCCGAAGGTCGCGATCGTCGGGCCGACGAGACCGGTTGTGACGCTGATCAGTTCGGTCGAGGTCGGCGCCTCGAACCCTTGCTCCTCGGCGGTGAAGCCGACGACGTAACGGGGCGACAGGCCGGCGCCACCCAGCTCGGCCGGTAACGCGATCGCGCCGTAGCCGGCATCGAAACGTTGTCGTCGATAGGCGCGGACCCGGTCCAGCATCGCGTGCTCCGCCTCTTCGGAGATGTTCGCGAAGACTGCGTAGTCCGGCGCCGTTTCGCTGCGGTCCGATCGTTTGGGCAGCACCGACGCCAACCAGTCGCGTGCCTCGGCGCGCCACTGCTCGATGTCCGGCTCGGCCATCCGTCGCCTCCTAGTGTCCCGCCGTCAGTACCGTGCACGCGCTGATGCCCGGCGCGCCGTACACGTGGGTGAAGCCGATCTGAGGTGGTCCCGCCACCTGCCGCGCTCCCGCGCGCCCCTGCAGCTGCAGGACGACCTCGTGCACCTGCCGCAGTCCGGACGCGCCGACCGGCTCGCCGTTGGCCAGGCAGCCGCCGTCGGTGTTGATCGGCAGCCGACCGGTGGGCGCGGTCTCACCGAGGTCGAGCAGCTTCTGCTGGGCGCCGTGTTCGCACAAGCCGGTCTCGGCCATGTGGTAGATCTCGGCCCCGGAATCCGTGTCCTGCAGCTGGGCGACCTGTACGTCCGTCGGGGAGATGCCGGATGCGGAGAACACGGCCTGCGCCGCGTCGACACTCGGGCTATGGCCGGCGTCCGGAGGTAACCAGGGCGCGAACACCTCGAACGAGCCGAACCGCCGAGTCCGCTTGGCTACCGCCGCAAGGTTGACCGGACGATCGCACATGTCCGCGGCCCGATCGCTTCGCGCGAGCACGACCGCAGCGGCGCCCTCGGCCGGGGAGCACAGCATGTACTGCGTCAACGGCGGGTTGATGACCCGGGCCGACAGGATCTCCTCCTCGGTGAGCGCCGTACGCCGCCATGCGGTCGGGTTGAGTTCGCCGCAGCGGAACGCTTTGGCCGCCACTTGTGCGAGCAGGCGGTCCTTGAGCCCGTGGGTGTGCAGGTAGCGGCGGTCCTTCATGGAGAAGAACTGGGTCGTGATCATCAGACCGGTCTCGGCATACCAGTCCGCGTGGCCGTAGTCAGCCGGCCTCGCGGCGAAGGCACCCCGCCCGTGCTTGTCGAATCCGACCACCAGCGCGAGATCCGTCTCCCCGGCCCGGATCGCGTTGGCGGCCGTAGCGAGCGCGACACCCCCGGTCGCGCAGCCGTTGCGGACGTTGACGAACGGGATGCCGGTGAGGCCGAGGAGGCTAACCATCGTGTCCGGCTTGCCGGAAACATTGCTGCCGCCGACGGCGTATCCGATGTCGGCCCACCCGACTCCGGCATCCTTGAGCGCGAGCCGGACAGCCGCTACGCCCATGGCCATGCCAGTGAAGTCCGGGGCGTGCCGACCGAACGGGTGCATGCCCACGCCGACGATGCTGACTCCGGTCATGTGTCGCCCCCTGCCGGCTCGAAGGCATAGGTCACCACGTCGCCCCCACTGCTGTCCGGCCAGACCGGAAGCAGGACGAGGCGCATAGGCAGCCCGATTTCGAGCCCGCTCGGCTCGCCGGCGAGACGCGACTCGACGATCACCTCACCGAGATCCACGTACCCAACGCCGTACGGCGTGAAGCCGGACGCGGGAACGCGATAAGGCGCCTTCGGTTCGAAGGCCTGCACGGTCCAGGTCCAAAGTGTGCCGCGATCAGGTAGCTCGACCGTCGTCATGTCGGACCCAGTGCATTTCGCGCAGCTGGACTGCACCGGAAACGTGACGGTTCCGCAGTTGCCGCACTTTGATCCGGCGAGACGGGGCGGATCCACAGAGGCAAACAGCGTGTCGTCCACGGTGGTAGGCGTCATACCTCTGCCGTCCTCGGTTGACTGAACCGCGGCTGGTCGCCGGCCTCGATCTCGCGACGTCGTCGACCAATGGCCCGCCGGGCGATCGCCCACCGGTGCACTTCCGACGGCCCGTCGTAGATGCGGAACGGACGAACCTCGCGGAGATAGCGCGAAAGGAGCACGTCGTCAGAGATACCGAGCGCGCCGCAAATCTGCACCGCGCGGTCGACCACTCGGTTGACCGCCTCCGCGACGAAGGTCTTGGCGATCGACGACTCGTTCCCGCCTCTCGCGCCGCTGTCGAGTACCGCGGCCGTGTCCCGGATGAGGGCCCGGCTGGCCGCGATGTCGATCTCCGAATCGGCCACCATTTGCTGGACCATCCCGAGGTCACCGAGCAGACCGCCGAAGGACTTGCGGGTCGCCGCCCAGTCGATGGCGATGTCTTGGGCGCGCCGGGCCAGCCCGAGCCACCGCATGCAGTGCGTCAGCCGGGCCGGGGCCAGCCGTACCTGGGCGTATTCGAAGCCACGGTCGACCTCGCCGAGGATTGCCTCTGGGCCCACTCGACAGCCGTCGAATATGACCTCGCTATGCCCGCCGAACAAGCCCTGATCGAGCGTTCCGATGTCGCGCTTGACCCGCATACCTGGGTTGTCGGCGTCGACGAGAAACATCGTCGCGCCGCCCCGGTCGCCAGCTGATCCGCTGGTGCGGGCCATACAGATGCTGAACCCAGCCCCGTGTGCGCCGCTGATGAACCACTTGCGGCCGTCGATGCGCCAGCCGTCGCCATCCTTGGCCGCGGCCGTCGACAGCATCGCCGGGTCGGAACCGGCGCCCGGCGCTGGCTCAGTCATCGCGAAGCACGACCTGATCTCGCCCGTCGCAAGCGGCCGAAGGTACTTCTGCTTCTGCTCCTCGCTGGCGACCACCTCGAGCAGGTGCATGTTGCCCTCGTCCGGAGCGGAGCAGTTCAGGGCCAACGGCCCGAGCAGCGAGTAGCCGGCCGCCTCGAAGACGACGGCCTGACCGCGAACATCCAGTCCGCAGCCGCCCCACTCCTTCGGCACGTGCGGCGCAAGCAGTCCGGCGTCGCTGGCCTGCTTCTGCAGCGATCGGCGCAGATCGTCCGGTGCGTCATGCATGACGCCGGCCACCTGCTGCTCCACCGGGATAACGACGTCGCGGATGAACTCTCTCGTCCGGGCGGCTAGCTCCTCGACCTCCGGAGGCACGGAGTTGTCCATGCAGTGCTCCCCATTCAGGTTCAGGCGGTTTGTGGCTCGTCGTCGGACAGACGGACGAGCATCTTGCCGACATTCGAGCCCGACAGCAGGCCGAGGAATGCGTCGACGGCGTGGTCCAGGTCGTCGACGATGGTTTGCTTCGAGATGAGCTCGCCGGTCCGCAGCCAGTTGGCGACTTGCTTCTCGAACTCCGGCCGCAGATCTTCGTGGTCCCGCACGATGAAGCCGCGCAGTGTCAGCCGCTTGAGCACCGCCTGGATGAGATGGTTCACACCAGGCGCGCCTGATGCGTCTTCCATCGTCGAGATCATGCCGCAGAGCGCAACCCGGCCCTGCACGTTCAACGCGTACAAGGCTGCGACCAATTGATCACCGCCGACGTTGTCGAAGTAGAGGTCGATTCCTTCCGGCGCCGCCGCGGCCAACCCCCCGACCAGGTCGGCGCGATAGTCGATGCCTTCATCGAAGCCGAGTTCGTCCACCAAGAGCCTGGCCTTGTCCGGTCCGCCGGCGCTGCCGATCACGCGCGATGCGCCGAGCAGACGGGCGAACTGCCCCGCCGAGCTGCCAACGGCGCCGGCCGCTGCGGAGACGAACACGACATCGCCGGTGCGCAGTTCACCGGCCCGCCGCAGCCCCGCGTAGGCGGTGAAGCCGGTCTGGCCGAGCACGCCGAGCCAGGTCGACAACGGGGCGAGGCCCGGATCCACGGCGGTGGCTGCTGCTGCGTCGACGATCGCCCAGTCGCGCCAGCCGAGCCGGTGCCGAACGTAGCCACCCGGCTCGATGCCATCGGCCCGGCTGGCAACAACCCGGCCAACGGCGGAGCCGTCGAGCGGACCGCCGACGGTGAAGTTAGTGGTGTAGTGCTTTTCCGTCGGCTCCATGCGCCCGCGCATCGCCGGATCGACACTCATGTAGATGTTGCGAACCAGCAGTTGGCCCGGCGCTGGCTCGGCGACGGGCTGCTCCTCGAGCTGGAAGTTCGCCCGTGTGGGCCGCCCGCTCGCGCGCGCGGCGAGCGTCACGATCCGAGTGGTCGACGGGATCGGCTCGACGGGCACGCGCGCACCTCCTGGAGACCTGGCCCGACCCTATACTGCCGCCGTTCACCAACGGAAGGAGTAAGTGAACGCATCCACTAGTTACTGAGAGCCTGCGCCAACCGGAACCGCCGGGCTCAGGCGCCGACCGGCGATGTCGTCAGGCTCTTGGCCGCGCTCCTCAGTCCTGCGGGAACTCGCCGGTGACCGCCCAGTGCAGGCATCGCTCGAGTACGGTCCGAAAGGCCGGAACCGCCCAACTGCCGAAGTCGCGCCGGCCGAGATCCTCCCGGCCGAGGTCCTGCACGTCGAAGCGGCCGCGGCAATGACCAAGGGTGAAATAGCAGACCGTGCCTGCGCCAGATCGCCGCAGGTAGAGCACGGGCCGGGGTTCGTCGTCGGTTGTCGAGCCTTCGGCGAAACCACGCGATTCGCCGGTGAACCGCGTGTGCAGCAATACTTCCAACGGCGGGTGCAGTTCGGAGACGTACAACTCGTCACGTGTCTCGAATGGTTGGATCCCGGCCACGAGCGGATGATCGGGCGCGGTGATCTCGACGGTGTACGGCGCGATCGGGGGGTGGGCCAGGAACTGGCTGCCGAGGACAGTCGCGACGCGACCGAAGGCTCGAGGCGTCCGGTAGACGGGAGACGACGCATCCGGCGGGTCAATGGCGCCGTTGGTGCCATGCAGAGCGAGCCAGCGACCGCCGCGCTCGACGAAGTTCACCAGCGCGTCCTGTTGCGTTGCGACCGGACGGATGTTGTTCGTGTAGGTGACGAGTAGGTCGGCGCGCTCCAGAGCATCGAGCGCGGCGTAATTCTCGAAGACCCGGGTACGCACTTGCTCCCATTGCGCAAGCTCATCGAGCAGCTGGAGCCGGGCGTAGTCGAAGTCGTGCCACTGACCGCCGCACACCAATACGGCATCCAGCCGCCCGGCGGGCCCGGCCACCTAGTATCCCTCGCGGGACACTAGGTTCCCCCTGAGCACTAGAACTGCACCCGGCTCACAAAGCCCCCGTCGACGACGAGGTTGACCGCGGTGCAGAAACTCGCCGCCGGGCTGGCCAAGAACGTCACCGCGCGAGCGACCTCCTCCGCCCGCCCGAGCCGACCGATCGGGATGCGGGCCCGAATGGATTCATAGAACTCCGGTCGGCTCCCGTGCAACTTGTCCCAGGCGCCGTCCGGGAAGTCGATCGGACCAGGTGAGACGGTGTTGACGCGAATCCCCTTGGACGCGAGTGAATGCCCGAGGCCGGACGCGTGTTGCAGGACGGCTGCCTTGAACGCGGCGTAGGAATTGGCAGACGTGGGTGGCAAGGTGTCGAACGCTGACGTAGTTCCGAGCGCAACGATTGCCGCCGCATCGGACTGTTCGAGGTGCGGCAGCGCAGCCTCGACAAGCCGTACGAAGGCCAGCAGGTCGGCCTGGAAGCTCGTTTGCCACTGGTCAGGACCCTTCAGTGCGCCAGCGGAGACGTTGGAGATCACCACGTCGAGTCCGGAGAGTTCGCGGGCCGCACTATCGACGAAATCGGCAACCGCCTTCTCATCGGAAACGTCCACCGCGGCGGTGACCACTTTGCGACCGCTCGCGCGCAAATCGTCGGCGAGCGCTTGAAGGGACTCGACTCCCCGCGCGCACAATGCGAGATCGCATCCCTCTGCCGCCAATTGCAGAGCGATGGCCCGCCCGATTCCGCGGCTCGCGCCGGTCACCAGTGCCTTGCGGCCGGTCAGTTGCAGATCCATTCGTAGGTCCTCTCTCGGAATTATGGGTTCGGGGCTGGTGCCGCCCGGTCAACCGCCCACGCGCGAGCGTCGGCTCCGCTTACCCACTCGAGGGCGTTGCCCAGGAGCCGGCGGAAGGTCGGGTCGGCGAATGTCGGTGCGCCGTCGCCTGGTTGGACGTAGACGACTGGACTCCGCCCGGCCGACGTGGCCCAGGCGATCAGGTCGCTGGCCGGGGGATGCGTCCAGGGCGGGCCGGTGCGCGGCGTTCCGAGTACCTCATGGAACGTCTCGCGGAACGGACCGACCGGTGCGTCGACGCGCATCAGCGGGACAACATCCGCCTCGAAGACCGGGCAGCAGTACAGCTCGTCGGCCAAGGCGAAGTCTTCGACGCCGACGCACACCGGATGGTCGGCATCGGCGACCCGGGCGATGTACTCGGCGTATCGGAACCCGGAGTCGGGCCAGCACTGGCCCCGCAGCTCGGCGGGAGCGTAGTGATAGCGGCCGCCGAGCACCTCAGCCCAGGCCGGCCACCCAGGCCAGCCGGCGAGGGCGTGATGCAAGAACACGATTCCCTGGCCGGCTTCGAGCAGGTCGTGCAGCCGCTCCGCCACTCTCGGGTCCGGCCCGACCGGACGAGGTGCGGTGCCTCGCTGCAGAAAGAGGCCAGGCAGGTCATGGCACAAGATCGCGTCGAACCTGCCGCGGTGCTCCGGCCCGAACCACTGTTGCGCAGCTGGCTGAACAGCGTGCGCGAACGCCCACGATCGCTCGCCGCAGATTGCGGCCAGCATCGTGTTGAAGGCGTCGAGGTCGACCCGATGCCCGCCGGTCACGGCGAGTAGTCGGAACGGCCGGCCGTCGCCCATCATGCGATGCAGCCACAGCGGTCGCCCGCGATCGGGCGCGCGGATATTGCCAGACGGGCAACGGGCGCCGTCTCGGTCATGACCGCCGTGCGCTTCACGCACCTTCCTCGCGGGGGTGTCCAGGCCGCCGATGAGCTCGTGGAGGCTTCGATAGTTTGTGGAGGCAGCCTAGTCTTACCTCCCATTGCCAAGTACGGTATCTGACGCGGAACTCCACGCCTGCGGATGCGGAGCAGTGATGACGAAAACGCCCGTCAAAGATGATCCGGTGACCGGCCTGCCGCCCGAGGTGCTGCGCGACCTGCACAGGCGGATGGTGCGGATCCGGCTGTTCGAGGAGGAAGCCGGCAAGCTCATGGAGGGCGGCCGGATGCCGGGCTTTCTTCACTTATATGTGGGGCAGGAGGCGGTCGCGGCCGGTGTCATGGCGACGCTGCGTCCAGATGATGTGATCACCTCGACGCACCGCGGGCACGGCCATGCCGTGGCGAAGGGCGCTGACCTGCGCTTCATGTACGCCGAGTTGTTCGGAAAGACGACCGGCTACTGCAAGGGTCGCGGCGGCAGCATGCACATCAACGATCTGAGCATCGGCATGCTGGGTGCCAACGGCATTGTCGGCGGCGGAATCCCACACGCGGTCGGCGCAGCGTTCGCGTCGGTTTACAAGGGCCGCGACTCGGTGGCGGTGCCGTTCTTCGGAGACGGTGCGACGAACATTGGCGCGTTCCACGAATCCGCCAATCTGGCCGCCGTGCTGCGATTGCCGGTTGTCTTCGTGTGTGAGAACAACGGCTACGCCGAGTTCACGCCCCAGGAGCGGCACATGTTGCTGAAGGATGTCGCCGATCGGGCAGCGGCCTACGGGATGCCCAGTGACATCGTCGACGGCATGGACGTCGTTGCGGTCTACGAGGCCGCTGGCCGCCTCGTGGAGCGTGCTCGAGCCGGTGAGGGACCGTCGTTCCTCGAGGCGAAGACATATCGCTATTACGACCATCAAGGGGTCAAGGGTCTGCGCATCCCGTACCGGACGCAGGAAGAGATCGACACCTGGCTGGAGCGGGATGCGATCACCGCGCTCGAGCAGCGCCTCGTTGCCGCTGACGTGATTCCGGCGGACGAGCTGGAGCAGGTGTGGACGGACACTCGTGAGGAGATCGCAGCAGCGATCACCTTTGGGGAAGACAGTCCAGATCCGGATCCCGTCGGCCTACTCGACAACGTCTACACGGTCTGAGGACGTCATGCGCGAGATCACCTATGTCAAGGCGTTCACCGAGTCACTGATGCAGTTGATGGCCGAGGACGAGGACGTCGTCGTGATCGGGGAGGACGTCGCGCACTACGGCGGCGTCTTCCACGCCTTCGACGGCCTGTGGAAAACCTACGGGGAGCGGCGGGTTATCGACACGCCGATCTCCGAGATGGGGTTCATCGGGATGGGCGTCGGGGCTGCCGCCCGCGGGCTGCGGCCGGTTTGCGATCTGATGTTCTTCGACTTCATCGGCGTCTGCCTTGACCAGCTGTACAACCAGGCGGCGAAGCTGAAGTACATGTTCGGCGGGGACGTCTCGGTCCCACTGACGCTCACCACGGCCGGCGGTGCGGGACTGTCGGCCGGACCGCAACACAGCCAGAGCCTCGAGGCCTGGCTCGCCCACGTGCCCGGCCTCAAGGTCGCGCTGCCGTCGTCGCCGCACGACGTGAAGGGCCTCATGGTCGGGGCGGTCCGAGACGACAACCCGACGGTGGTGATCCTGAACAAGCGCATGCTGGGCACGAAAGGACCCGTCCCCGAGGAGATCTACGAGATCCCGTTCGGCCACGCCAACGTGATGCGGTCCGGCACCGATGCGACGATCATCGCCGTCGGCCGCATGGCCCGGGAGGCGATGACCGCGGCGGCGTCGCTCGCGGAGGCCGGCATCGAGGTCGAGGTAATCGACGTGCGGACCGTCCAGCCGCTCGACAGTGCGACCATCCTCGACTCGGTGCGCCGAACGAATCGGGCGCTGGTGGTCCACGAGGCGGTCACCTTCGGCGGGATCGGGGCCGAGATCTCTTCCCAAATCCAGGAAGAGGCATTCGACTTCCTCGACGCACCGGTGCTGCGCATCGGCGCGCCCTTCTCGCCAGTCCCGTTCAGCCCGGTCCTCGAGCGGGCGTACATCCCGGACAGCAACCGGATAGCGGATGGAGTTCGTCGCCTGCTCGAACGCTCGGGGGCCTGACGTGGCGATCGAGGTGCTCCTCCCGAAGCTCGGGTTGACGATGGAGACCGGGCTGATCGAAGAGTGGCTCGTGACTGCCGGCACCCTGGTCCAGCCCGGCGAGCCGTTGATGCGGCTGGCCACCGACAAGGTCGAAGTCGACGTGGAAGCCGAGGCTGCGGGCCTGTTCCATCCCGCGGTGGCGCAGGGTTCGGAGCTTCCGCCCGGTGCGTTGGTCGGCTGGCTGCTGGCGGAGGGTGAGGCAGTACCCGCGACATCGGCCGCCGCCCCGGCGGCGCCAACGGCAGCAGCGCAGGCTCCCGAACCGGTGGTCGCCGCTGAGCCCGGCGCGCTGACGCCGCCAATGCAAACGGGCCGCCAGTTCGTGTCCCCCAACGCCCGGAGAGTGGCTCGGGAGCGCGGCGTCGACGTGACGCAATTACGTGGCACGGGGCCGAGCGGCCGCGTCATCACCGCGGACGTTATCGACGCTCTCGAACTACCGGCCGTTGCCGCATCAGCTGCTCAGGCTCAGGGGCCCGGTGTTGTCTCGCCGCTGGTACGCCGGGACGCCGTCGCCGCCGGTGTAGATCTCGGCGCGGTGCCGGCCGGCCCGGGCGGCAAGATCCGTCGTGCCGACGTAACCGCTGCGGCCGCGAGACAGGGCGCCGTGGAGCCCGGCTTGCCGGCGCAGGTGATCCCGCTGACCGGCATGCGGGGCGTCATCGCGTCGCGGATGCTCGCGAGCCTGCAAGAGATGGCCCAGCTCACGCTGGGAACGGACGCCACGATGGACGCCGCCGTCGACCTGCGGGCCCGGCTCAAAGAACAGTGGTCAGCGGCCGGTATCGCGGTACCCACGATCACCGACTTCATCGTGCGGGCGGCGGCCTTGGCCCTGGTCCGGCATCCGCGGTTGAACGCGTCGGTGCAGGAGCAGAGCATCCTCGTCCAGTCCGACATCAACGTCGGGATAGCGGTTGCGCTCGACGACGGCCTGATCGTCCCAGTTGTGAAGAACGCCGACCAGCTGCCGCTGTCGAGCATCGCGGCCGAGACAAAGCGGCTGGCCGCCGGTTCTCGCACCGGGAAGCTGGCGTTGCCCGACCTCGAGGGCGGCACGTTCACGGTGAGCACACTCGGCAGCTTCGGCATCGACTTCTTCACTCCGGTGATCACGCCGGGACAGGTCGCCATCCTCGGTGTCGGCCGGCTGCGCGACTCCGTTCGCTGGGACGGTGCCACGCCGGCACGCACGCAGGTGTTGACGCTCAGTCTGACGTTCGACCACCGCGCCGTGGACGGGGCACCCGCCGCCGACTATCTTCGCGCCGTCGTCGACCAACTGCAGAATCCGCTGTCTCTGCTGGCCTGATCTGCCCGCCCGGACTACGAGGAGGAACCCGTGCGTGCACTGCAGCTCAAGCGATTCCAGTCCGATCCGGAGCTGCTCGACCTGCCCGACCCCGAGCCCGGCCCAGGCCAGGTGGTCATCAAGGTCGGTGGTGCTGGGCTGTGCCACTCCGACCTGCATGTCATGCACGAGTTCCAGGAGGGCATGGCGCCGTGGGGGCCACCATTCGTGATGGGTCACGAGAATGCCGGCTGGGTTCACTCGATCGGCCCCGGTGTGCGCGGCGTCGAGGAAGGTCTGCCGGTCGCCGTCTACGGCCTGTACGGCTGCGGCCGATGCAAACCGTGTGCCGCCGGCGCCGAGAACTTCTGCATCCACGGCCTGGAGGGCCCGCCTGGCATCGGGTTCGGTCTCGACGGTGGGTTGGCCGAGTACCTGCTCGTGCACGATCCGCGGCGGCTCGTACCGATCGGTGACCTGGATCCGGCGGTCGCAGCGCCGCTCACCGATGCCGGTCTCACCCCGTACCGTGCCGTAAAGCGAGTGCTGCCGAAGCTGACCCCGGACTCATCGGTGGTCGTGATCGGCGTCGGCGGTCTCGGGCATATCGCGATCCAGATCCTCGAAGCCCTCTCTGTTGCAAAGGTCGTCGCCGTGGACGCGCGTGAGTCGGCGCTCGACCTGGCGATGGAGGTCGGCGCGGAGGCCGCCGTGGCCGCAGGGGACGAGGCCACATCGGCCGTGGTCGATGCGGCCGGTGGCAAGGCCGATGTCGTACTTGACTTCGTCGGAGCCGCGCCGACGATCAGCCTGGGCGCCGCGGTGATCCGTCCGGCGGGCGACTTGATCATCATCGGTGCCGCGGCCGGTAACTACACGTGGAATTTCTACGCGCTGCCGTACGAGGTGAACTTGACGACGTCTTTCTGGGGCACGCTCCCGGAGCTGTACGAGGTCATCGCGTTGGCCCAGCGCGGGCTGATCACGCCACACATCGAACGATTTCCACTCGACCAGGGGGTGCACGCGTATCAGCTGATGGAGAAAGGCCAGCTGTCCGGTCGCGCCGTGGTCGTGCCCTGAGCAGCCGGCGGGGGAGCAGACAATGACGTCAGGCGACGCGCCTACCACCGCTATGTCGACGGTGTTCTCCGAACGCCGAGCCGATCTCGTCGTGACCGCCCGCAACATGCGAGCGGAAGGCGTTATCTCGCTGACGCTCGCCGATCCGACCGGAGCCAAGCTGCCGGCCTGGACACCTGGCGCGCATATCGACGTGCTGCTGGACGACACCGTAGTGCGCCAGTACTCGCTATGCGGTTCGCCGGGTGATCAACACAGCTGGCGGATCGGTGTGCTGCTCGATGCCCGCGGGCGGGGCGGCTCTCGGCGGGTCCACGAGACGGTGAATGTCGGCGACGCTGTTGCTGTCCGTGGCCCGCGCAACCACTTTCCGCTTCTCGGCGCTGATCGTTACATTTTCATTGCCGGTGGGATCGGCATCACCCCGATCCTGCCGATGCTCGAGGCGGCGACGGATGCCGGGGCTGACTGGCAGCTGTTTTACGGCGGCCGCAGCCGAGAGTCGATGGCGTTCGTCGGAGAGCTTGCGCAATACGGCGACCGGGTGACGCCGTGGCCTGAGGACACGCGCGGCCTGCTGCCGTTGGACGAGATCCTGGCATCCCCGTCGGAAGGCGTGCTGATCTACTGCTGTGGGCCGGAACCATTGCTCACCGCCACCGAGCGGCAGTGTGCGGCGTGGCCCGCCGGCGCGCTTCACGTGGAGCGCTTCGCCGCCAAGCCCCAGCCCGAGGTGGCGGCCGGGGGTGACTCCGCATTCGAGGTGTCGTGTCAGCGCTCGGGCGTTACGGTCACGGTCCCGCCCGGCAAGTCGATCATCGAGGTGCTCGAGGAGAACGGCGTGAGCGTGCTCTCGTCGTGTCTCGAAGGCGTCTGCGGCACCTGCGAGACTGCGGTGCTGTCCGGAACGCCCGACCATCGTGACTCGCTGCTCACCCAGGAGGAGCGAGACGCCAACGAGTACATGATGATCTGCGTGGGCCGGGCACTGTCTGATCGATTGGAGCTCGACCTGTGAACGGCTCGGGAAACGGTGTGCGGTGAAGGCCTCGCTCGGACGGGAGAACTACCCGCTCAACTGTTGGTATGTCGCGGCGACCAGCGACGAGGTGGATGCGTCCCTTCTTGCGAGACAGCTGCTCGATCGGCGGGTGGTCCTGTTCCGACAGTCCACCGGTGAGATCGCCGCCCTCGACGACCGGTGCGCGCACCGCGCGGTACCGCTCTCCATGGGTTCCCTCGTCGACGACCAGGTCGTGTGCGCCTATCACGGCTTCACCTATGCGTCGACCGGCGCTTGCGTGCAGGTGCCGTCCCAGACCCATGTCCCGTACGGCGCCCGGGTGCGCAGCTACCCGGTTCGGGAGCGGCCGCCGTTCGTCTGGGTGTGGTTGGGGAACGTCGCCCGGAGCCGGAGCGTCGAGCCGCCTGACGTACCGGAGCTCCGAGAGTCGGGCTGGACCACGCTGGGCGGATCGCTGCAGATGGCCGCCAACTACATGCTGCTGCACGACAACGCGTTGGACCGCACTCATTTTCCGTATGTCCACCCGCACCGGATCCATCGTGGCTACGTCGAGGACCCGCCGCCGCTTCGGATCGAGGTCGCCGAGACGACGGTGTCCTATACCCGCACCTTCAGCCCGGCTCCGTTGGCCGATTGGCAGCACGACGCGACCGGGTTGGCCGCAGATCTCACGTATACCCAGCGGGAGACGGGCACCTTTGTGTCACCGGCACTGCACGTCGACGAGATGGACATTCTCGGTCCCGAAGGGGATTCGCGGGTCTTCCGCGGCATGTTCGTTCGCGCCTTCACGCCAATCGATCCGGCACACACGATGATCATTTGGCGAGCCGCCCGCAACTACGCGCTCCACGACGAGTCGGTGACGGAACGGTTGCGCGAGGTGTATGAGGGCACGATGGTCGAAGATCAGCCGCTGTTGGAGACGATCCAGGCCACGGCGCCAGATTCCATCGGCAGTGGCGTCAGCGCGGCCGCGGACGCGGCGGCGATCCGGGCCTACCAGATTGTCGACGCCTTGCTCTCCGAGGAGCGCGTCCGGTCCGCGACCCGCTGATCACAAGGCCCCTACGCTCGGGCGAGCCCTGACGGTAGTGAGAATTTGGCGCTAGGAAGCCGCGAGCGCATCGGTCAGCGCGTTGATGCCGGACAGGGTGGCGGCCAGGTCGGCGCTGAGATGATGCTTGGCAGCTAGCGCGGCGGGAGCGTAGTAAGAGACTTTGGTCTGGTCGCCGTCGTCCCAGATCAGCACCTTGAGCGGCAGGTCAAGCGCGAACAGAGGTGAGGCGGCCATCACCGGCGTACCCGCCTTCGGGCTGCCGAAGATGACCAACGTGGTTTCCCGCAGCGTGAGCCCGACCTCGCGGGCCTCAGCGGCTTGGTCGATGACGGCGAACAGCTTCATCCCTTTCGCGCTGATCATGGCGCTGAGCTTGGCCGCCGCATCGCGTACCGACTGAGCGCTGAGCTTGGTCACGACATCTCCATCTGCGGTCAGCCGCTCGTCGGTCATGGTGGACCACCTTTCCGACCTGGTTGGTGACCGCGCTCTGTGGTGTCAGGCTCACCTGGCGCCGCCAACCTACTCGGCGACATATCGCACTGACCAGTGCTGGCTCGACCTGCGGCCGAGGCTCCGCAGCCGCCTGCCATGATGCTTGACGACTGCGACTCAACGCACCGACAGAACATCGGCACCAGCGACTTAGAGGCGTTCATGGAAGACTTGGCGGGTCACAAGGTCTTGATCACCGGCGCGAATCGGGGCCTGGGTGCTGCCTTTGTAGAGGCAGCGCTGGCCCGTCACGCAGACACCGTTTACGCCGCGGCGCGTAACCCGCGATCACTTCCGCCGTTTTCCGATCCCGCGAGAGTCGTCCCGGTGGCTCTCGATGTCACTGACCAGGAGGCGATGGCCGCCGCGGCGAAGCAGGCGACGGGCGTCGATCTGCTGATCTCGAACGCCGGCGTCCCCTGCTATGGGCCCGTCTTCGGGGATCAGGACGAGGAGACGTTCCGGGTGGCGGTCGACGTCAACCTGTTCGGCCCGCTGCGGCTCGTTCGCGCGTTCGCCGGGACACGCGACCGGCCGGGGACCGGGGTCATCTTCGTGCTGTCCGCCGCGGCGGTGGCCCTGTCACGCAGCGCGCCGATGTATAGCGCTAGCAAGGCCGCGTGCCTCATGCTGGCGCTCGCCGTGCGCGAAGAGCTCCGCGGCACCGGGGCCCACGTCACGATCGTCCTTCCCGGTTTTATGGACACCGCCATGGCGGCCGGCTTCGACCTGCCCAAGGCCAGCCCGACGCAGGTTGCTGAGCGCTCCCTTGACGGCTGGTCCGCCGGCCAGAACACGGTATGGCCAGACCGCTTCGCCGAAGTTGTACGCGACGCCGTGGGTGAGAAGTACCAGCGGCTACTGGATGACCCACGAACGACCAGGAACGAGATGCAGGCGGCATTCCTGGACGGCTAGCGGAATGGTTCGGCCGCGTCGCTGAGCGCAGCGGGACACGAGCTTGCCGACACATCGGCATCGGGAGTGCGGGAGCCCTTATCCGTCCGGCTTATCGCTCGCGCGCTTGAGCAAGTACGGACCGCGCACCGTCGGCGATGCGCCGGGCCGCCTCGACTGGCGGGAGTTGGTCCAGCTCCAGCGAGATCACCTCGATCGAGATGGGCACATCGACGCCCATGCCGTCCAGGGTGCGGATGAATCCGACCAGGTCGAAATCACCCTGCCCGGGCACGACCCGGTAACTGGTGCAATCGTTGTAGTAGTCCGGATCCTGCCGGGTGAGCGGACCGTCGTTGAGCTGCACATCGATGACTCGCTCGCCGGGCACACTCGCCAACTCATCGAAGTCGTCCGTGCCACGGAAGTGGTGCCACGCGTCGACGCATAGCCCACCGTTATCCGCGGCCGCTGCGCGCACGATGTCCCACGCGCTGACTGCATCGGGAATATTGCTCATCTCCGGTAGGTACTCGATGGCCGCCCGGCTGCCGCGGTCATCAAGCCAGCGGCAGACGTTTGCGAACCCTTCGGCGGCGTCATCCAGATCGCCTTCGTAGGGTCCGATTACCTGCACGTGGTGAGGCGGCCCGAACGCCTCGACCATGCGGTCGATCGTGTCGAGGCTCTGCCGATACTCCTCGTGGGCGGCACCGGTCGATGCCCAACCACGCACGGCCTCGTATTCGACAACGCGCTGATCATCCTCGGCCAGGACATCACTCAGCTGGGCGTCGCTGATTCCCTGGGCCGACAACCGCTCGTACTCGGCGATCTTGAGACCGATCCCGGAAAATCCGGCCGACGCCGCGGCCTGGACGCGATCGCGGAACGAGGCGTGGCGCATGCTGTAATGACTCAGCACGAGCTCACCAGAGGTCATATTGCGGTCTCGCCGCCGTCGGCGACCAGAAGTATGCCCGTGATGAAGCTGGCGTCGTCAGAGAGCAGGAAGCACACCGGAGCCGCAATCTCGTCCGGCTCGGCCACGCGCTTTTGCAGGTTGCCCTGGCCGAATGCTGCGGATCCTTTCTCGATGCTGCCCGCCCGCTCGATCATGATTGGCTCGGTCATCCCAGTGCGAACTCGGCCCGGCGCGACGGTGTTCACTCGGATGTCCGGCGCGACCTCGCGGGCCAGCTGTCGCGAGAACGCGGTGATCGCTCCCTTGGCCGCGCCGTACGGCACATTGTTGGCCTGGGCGACGAGCGCTGCCACAGAGGCGACATTGACGATGGACCCGGCGCCTTGTGCGCGCATCACCGGCACGATTTCCCGGCAGACCAGGAACGTTCCACCGGCGTGGACCGTCATCATTCGTTGCCACTGAGCGAACGTCCAGTCGCCGATCGGCGCGAATTCGGCATGCCCCGCCGCGTTGAAAAGGCAATCTATCGATCCGAGTTGTTCCCGCGCGGCGTTAACTGCGATCTTCACGGCGGCCTCGTCCGATACGTCGAGCTCCAGCGCGACGGCGCCGTCGAGCTCCGCGGCTGTCGCCTGGGCCCGGCCCATGTCAAGGTCGGCGACGGCGACTCGGCCGCCCTCTGCCGTGAATCGCTGAGCAACGGCGCGCGCCAGTCCGGACGCGCCGCCGGTCGCGAAGAGAACCTTTCCCTCGAAACGCGCCCCTCCGGCTACGGTCATTGCGCAGCGCCCACCTTTTGTCGAGTTACTAGCATGCTAGTCCACAAACACTCGCCGAGCCGATGTCGGAGGAGAGGTCATGACCGACGAACCAGCGGTCTACCTGCACGTGAAGATCCAGCTTGTGCGCGGGAAGTACACCCTGTTCGCCACGGCAATGGCGGAGATGGCGACCGTACTCGAGGAGAACGGCTGGCGTCTGGTTGTTGCCCTATCTCCCGCCATCGGCCGGCTCGGCGCCGTGTACCACGTGTGGCGGGTGCCGTCGCCGGACGGTGTGTTGAGCGCTCTGGACGTGGTGCGAGGGCATCCGGATGCTCGCCGATGGCATGACGCCTTCGCTGAGTCGGTGCAGGACGAAGCGCTGGAGCTCGTGCGGCCGACGACCTACTCTCGCGTGCCGTGAGCCGCAGTGCAGGACGCTACCGACCGACGACTGCGTAGGTGGCCATCACCGCCTTCTCGGTGCTGACTCGGTCATGCAGCAGCTCCCGCGCGGCGTCGACGAGCTCCGCCGTCCCTTCGCGCTGCGCCCCGGCAAGTGCTGCGGCGAACGCCTGGCTCGCTCGCTCATACGTCTCGACGACGTCCGCGAGATGCAGGCTGGACTGGGGCGCCTCGTCGAAGGCGGCCAACGCGGCCGTGAGCTCAACGTTGGGAATTCGTGCGTTCACTATGTTCGCGTACTCGATCAGGGTGGCTGTCTCGTCGGTCATCCACGCGATTTCATGGGCTGCGCGCGCTGCTGCGTTGCGCAATACGGTCTCGGCCATCGCGACGCGAACCTGCAGTGTCTCGTCGGTCAAGGCAGGTAACACGGCGTCGACAAGGTCTTGGCACACATCGGCGATGAGCTGATCGGTCATGGGTCGGGAGATCACGAGTCAACTCCTCGCTAATTCTGGCGGTCGCAAATGGACAGAAACATGTCGTGCTGGTGCGATATCGCGTTGATCAAGTAGCTCGCGAGAATGCCGGGATGCTGATTGTTCGCAACCGCGTCGGCGGCATCGACCAGCTGCGCGTAGAGGGTGGCCATGCCGATGATCAGGAAGTAGTCGACGACGTCGGGATTGATCTGGTCCTCGGTCATGCCGGTTGCGGCGCGATAGCGAGCGAGGAAGCGCTCTGAATCGGACCAGTACACGTTCGGCAAGAGGGGGATCTGGTGGTAGTAGCCCAGGTCTTCACGAGGGTCGCCAATGTGCGCGAACTCCCAATCGATGACGATCGGCGGCTGAGCTTCGCTGACCAGGACGTTCGAGGGCTGACAATCGCCGTGAACGAGCGCCAATGGGACCGCAGGCGGGCGGTGCCCGGCCGCCCACCGCGTTACGTAACGGACTACTGGTGCGACGGACGGATGCGATTCAGCCACCTGGTCGTATGTTGCCAGCACGCCATCGAGGTATGACATCCAATCCGAGGGCCGGGTCATGCGCTCCGGCAGGGGGTCGAGCCGGCTGCTGTGAATCGCCGCGAAGGTGTCCACGAACAGGTCGGACAAGGGCCCGATGTCGTCGGCGTCGGCCAGGACTGCCTGCAATGACGTGGCATCGACGCTCTGCATCACGATGCACTTGGCGCCCAGATAGTCACCGGACGAGTCGTACCACCGAGTGGGTGCCGTGGCGACCGAGTTGAGATTGGGCAGCGCGCAGAGCAGCTCCCACTCCGCGTCCCGGTCGCTCACGAATACGCCGCTGCCCGCGGGCGGGTCACCGCGCAGGATGAGCGTCTCTTCGCGACCGTCGGCCCATCGAACGCTGGCGCGGGCACTTATCCGGCTGTAGCCGCCGCTGATCGGCTGATACGAGAGCACGCGCGCGCCGCGGCCCGGCTCGGCGTCGGCGAGGAAGCGTTCGAGACGCTCGATCATGTCCACGGGCAACTGCTGGCTTTCTCTAGAAAGTGACCAATGCGGGATCGACGGCGGCGAGGTGATGAAACTCGTTGAGTGTGTGGATCACCCGGCGTTCGTCTCGAGCCCGGACCTGGCTGACCGAAGCATGCGCCGGCCGGAAGAACATGTCCTCGTTCAGGCCCAGGATGTGGCCGAGGTAGGCATTGATGACACCTCCGTGACACACGATCGCCAGGTGCACCCCGGGGTGAAGCGCCAGTATTCCCTCGACCACGGTCACTACCCGGTGGCGGAACTCGTCGCTGCCTTCAGAGAAGGGTGAGACGTCCCAACGTCGCTCTTGCACGAAGCGTTCCTCCACGCCGTGCCACATCACGGGCGGCAAGATGTCCTCGAGCCGGACGCCGTCCGGGACGTCGCGGTAGGTCTCCACCTCCCGCAACTCGGGATAGACGACGGGCTCCAATCCATGCGGGGCAGCGATGAGACGGGCCGTCTCTAGCGCCCGAACCAGATGGCTGCAGAGCACGGCGTCGACCGGCGCGTCGGCGAAGGCTGCACCGACGGCGGCGGCCTGTCGCTTACCGATGTCCGAGAGCGGCGGATCCGTCCAGAGGGCAGGCGTGAAGGACCCGCTGGGGATCTCCTGCTTGCCGTGGCGAACGAACGAGAGCGTGACGACGCCGGGCTGATTGGTGAGGAACGGGCGATCCAGCGAGGTGGGCGAGGGGGGTGCGGCCGGCGGCCTGCGGGGCGGTGAAGGGGTCGAGGGCGAGGCCGGAAGCGGGTGCGGCTGCATAGCGGCTGATCGTATGGCACCTGCGTGAACTAAATGCGCCTTGTGTCTTCGGTCCAGAACTGTTGCCCCCCGCCCGAGGCCACGGCGATAATCCGGTCAGGTGACGTAGTTTCACAACACGGAGTTCTCTATCTAGGAGACGCGCAATGGTCTATATCCCACATCGCGGTGACCTGCCGGCGCGGATCGGTCCAGGTGTGCCGCTCATCCCTGACATCGGACCGGCTCAGCTCGACTCATCGGTCTACACCGACCCCGCTCGGTTCGAACAGGAGCGGCGCAAGGTCCTCAACCGCAGCTGGCAGATCATCTGCCGATCCGAAAATATTCCGAATACCGGCGATCACGTCGTCTGGGAGGGGCAGGGCGAGACGATCGTCATCAGCCGGCGTCGAGACGGCGGAGTCAGCGGCTTCCATAACGTTTGCCAGCACCGCGGCGCTCGCATCGTCCCTGAGTCGGGGAAGGCCGCCCGTCGATTCACCTGCCGCTGGCACAGCTGGAGCTACGACCTCGAGGGCACCGTCGTCGGTGTCCCGGACCGGGAGGACTTCGACGAGAAGGCTCTCGAGGGGTTGTGTGCGCCTCCGGTCGAGTGCGCGGAGTGGGGCGGTTGGGTCTGGGCCGTGCTGGCCGGTCCCGGTGTCGCACCGCCGTTGCCGGATTGGATCGGCCCGGAGATTACCGGAGATCTCGGTGCCTACCGCATGCAGGACATGGAGCTGCACGACAAGCTCGTGTGGGAGTTGCCGGCCAACTGGAAGGTCGTCATCGACGGCTTCAACGAGAACTATCACGCGGCCCATCTGCACACGATCTCGCCGCAGGACGTCAAGGATGGACGATTTAGCACTTATTTCGTTTTCGGGCGAAATGGGATGATGGTCGTGCCGTACAAAGGCGTGCTACCCGAACTGATGCAGACCGCCGACCACCAGAGCCTGGCGATCTGCCACTACACGATTTTCCCCACCTCTGTGTTCAACAACAATCCCAGCCACCTCCAGCTCTTCCGCTCTGTGCCGTTGGCGGTCGACCGCACGCGGTTCGAGGTGTGGGAGCTCTGGTACAAGGACGGCGATGACGAGTATCTGGAGAGGACAGGCGCGCACTGGGAGCGGCTGAAAGGCGTCGTTCAAGAAGACGTGGACATCTACCAGGAGTGGGCGGCAGCAAGCAAATCGACGGCCTACACGCGCAACATCTTCAACAACCGCGAGTGCAAGATCACCCATTTCCACCAAGTCGTGCAAGACATGCTCGACGCCGACTGAGACGGGATCACCATGGCTGCCCCCCATTACGTCGCAGGAATCGACTTCAACCCGGCAGTGCGCCAGGACGCCTTTGACGTAATGGGGCGCCTGATCGAGCACTACCGCAACAAGTCGACCGATCAGGCACCGGAGCAATGGCACGAGCCAGTGCAGGCGTACCGGGACCCAGCGCTGTGGGAGCGGGAGATGGCATTGGTGCACGGAAAGGTGCCGCTGCCACTCGCGCTGTCGTGCGAGCTCCCCGACCCGGGCACGTACAAGGCCATTGACGTCGCCGGCACCCCTGTGCTGATCACTCGGGACTCGGCCGGCGAGGTGCACGCGATGATCAATGTCTGTCGACATCGCGGATCCGAGATCATCAGCGAGGGCACCGGCAAGGCACATCGGCTGACCTGCCCGTATCACGCGTGGAGCTATGACCTGAAGGGTTGCCTGCTCGGTGTCTACGGCGAGGACACGTTCGGCGGAGTGGACAAGGACAACATGAGCCTGCGTGCGCTGCCCACTGCGGAGCGCGCCGGGCTGGTCTTCGTCTCACTCGACCGCAACGCAACCATCGATCTGGACGAGTGGCTCGGCCCGGATCTGATCATGTTGCTCGAGGCCATGGCGTTGGATCGGTGCTACCACTACTCGACCCGCACCCTCGACGGACCGAACTGGAAGGTCGTGATCGACGGCTACCTCGAGGGCTATCATTTCGCGTCGCTGCACCGTACGACGGTCTACCGGACGAACTTCTCCAACATGGCCGCGTTCGACAGTTGGGGAACGCACCAGCGCAACGCGTTCGCGTTACGCCCGATCGCAAACGCGGTTGACCTGCCGCGCGAACAATGGGATCCGGCGCTGTGCGTCGGGGCCATCTTCTGGTTGTTCCCCGGGCTGGCTGTCGCCGGTGGCTGGCGATCCCAGGTTGTGGTGTCCTTGGTGCTGCCGGGTACGAGTTGGGATTCGTCGCATACCCAGCAGATCATGACTCTGCGCCACGAGCCGCAGGACGACGACGAGCGAAAGGCGGCGGCCCACACCCGTGACTGGTTCCACGACGTGGTCATGGACGAGGACTACTCCTGCGGCTACGGGGTCCAGCGGGGTCTGGCGGCATTCGCCGACGAGGAGTTCGTGTTCGGCCGGAACGAGCCGGGCGTACAGCATTTTCACCGAGTTTTGAAGGAGATGGTCCCGTGAGCGGTGGCGGAACGACGGACATCGACGAGGCTGTGATGCCGTCGGGTGTTGCGGCAGCACCGCTTTTGGATAAGCGGGTGGCGGTGATCACGGGCGGTTCGCGAGGGATCGGGCGTGGCATCGCCGAGAAGTTCCTGGCCGAGGGCGCAGCCGTCGTCATCGGCGGTAAGTCCCAGGACAAGGGCCTGCGGGCGATCGAGGAGATGGGGGTCGGCGACCGCGCGACGTTCCTGCAATGTGACGTCCGGCGGGAAGAAGACGTCAACAGCTTGGTCGACGAGGCCGCGAAACGCTACGGGTCGGCTGACATTCTCGTCAACAATGCCGGAGGTAGCGACCGGTGGGCGTTGGTGCACGAGTTGTCCGATGAGGCGTGGCAGAACGCCCTTGACCTGAATCTGAACGCTGTTTTCTGGGGCACCCGCCGGGCGCTGAAGTACATGCTCGACCGTGGGTGGGGCCGCATCATCAACATCTCGTCGGTGGAAGGCAAGCAAGCCAACAAGCCGGCCGTGAGCCACTACATCACGAACAAGCACGCGATCAACGGATTCACCAAGGCGGTTGCGCACGAGTACGGGCCTCGGGGCATCACGTGCAACGCGATCTGCCCAGGCGCGGTCGAGACGGACCTGATGATGGAGGCGGGGCCGACCGTCGCGGCGCAGGCCGGCATCACCTACGAGCAGTTCCTGGACAACTATGCGCAAGAAGCGGCGATCAAGCGGCTCAACACCGTCGAAGAGGTCGCGGCGATGGCGGCGCTGCTGGCGAGTGAGGTCGGCGGTGGTATCACCGGCGCCTTGATCAACGTCGACGGCGGCACCTCGCAATGGTGAACCCGGCAACCGACCTGCCGGAACGCTGGCTCACCGACTGGGACCGCAGCGACCGCATGCCGTTCTACACCCGTGCGAACGCAGGGGAGGTGCTGCCCGACCCGGCCAGCCCGCTCGGCTGGACGCTGGTGTTCGAGGAAGGCCTGCTGCCCGGCTGGTTGCGGGGCTTGGTCGACTTCGGCATATATCGGGACGGCGAACTCCCGATGGACCGCCCGCCGGTCGCCGGGCTGTTCGGCGGCTACTTCTACATCAACCTGTCCCACTGCCGGGTCATGGCGATCCGGATGGGGATGACGGTCGAGGCATTCGACGCGGCGTTGCTGGGTAGCGCCGAGGTAGCCCCGCCCTACAAGCCGCACCCCGACGATGTCGACGAGGCCTGCTCGGCGAAGGTCGCTGCGACTATCGGCCAGATTCTGGGTGCTTCCTCGTTCCCGGAGATCGACGAGGACCTGGCTCGAGTGCTGGGCAAGCGGCGCGATCGCCCCGATCTCTCGGCCCGGTCCGACGCGGAGCTGGTCGCTTACGCCCGGAGTTTCTTGCCGGAGCTGGACAACGCTTTCGCCCGTCATGACTTCTCGACGCTCGGCTCTGCGGTCGGGCCGGCGATGGTGGCCGAGTTGTGCGCTGCCGCGGGGGAGCCCGAGGCGTTGCTCGATCTGATCTCTGGTCTCGGCGAGGTGCCGTCGGCCTCACCGTCCTGGGGCCTGTGGCAGTTGTCGCGTGCGGCTAACGCGTCTAGCCAGGTGACGGCGCTGTTCGATCGCGGGCCGTCCGCGGTGCTGGAGGCGCTGCAGGGCGGCGACGAGACGATTGCCGCCTTCCGGAACCAGTTCGATGAATTCCTCGCCGACTATGGCCAGCGTGGTCCGAATGAGTGGGACATCCGGGCGATCTCGTGGGAGGCCGGCCCGGAGCAAGCGCTCGCCCTCGTCGACAGTATGCGGCAGATGCCGGACGAGAACTCGCCTGACGCTCGTCATGACAAGCTCGCGGCCAATCGGGCGGCGACAGCACTGCGCATTCGAAACGCGCTTGCCGGCGACGAGGCCCGGCAGCAGACCTTCGACGTCGGGTTGTTGTCCGCGGCCCGCATGATCCCGTTACGAGAGCAGACGAAACTCGTCGCCGTCACCACGATCAACGAGGTGCGGATGGCGATGCGTGAGCTCGGCCGGCGTGGTGTTTCCGCCGGCCGATTCGCGGCGTCGGAAGATGTGACGATGCTGCTCGAATCCGAGCTCGACAGCTACGTGACCAATCCTGAACTGTTCGTCCCGATCATTGCCGAACGGTTGAGGCAGTATCGCGCCCTGTTCGAGATCGAACCGCCATTCATCATCGACGCGGATCCGGAGCCGTTACCGGCCTGGCCACGCCGTTCCCGGCCGCGGCCCCCGGCGGCCCGACCAGGCGACGTCTTGCGCGGCATTGGCGGTAGCGCCGGTCAGTATCAGGGCACCGCTCGGGTCGTGCTCGACCTGGAGTCGGCGATGACCCTCGAACCCGGAGAGGTGATGGTCGCGCCTCTCACCGATGCCGCCTGGACGCCGCTCTTCCTCGTCGTCGGTGCGGTCGTGGTCGACGTGGGTGCGTTGAACAGTCACGCGGTGGTTGTATCGCGAGAACTCGGCATTCCGTGCGTGCTGTCTCTCGATGACGCCACCCTGCGACTCCGCGATGGCATGCAACTGATCGTCGACGGCACGGCTGGCACAGTGACGGTAGGTGGGGAATGAGCGGACGGTTCGAGGGCAAGGTCGCGTTTGTCACCGGTGGCGCCTCCGGCCTCGGCGCTGCCGCGGCTCAGCGCTTCTCCGATGAGGGCGCTCAGGTCGCGGTGGCTGACATCGACGCCGCTGGCGCTGAAAAGGTGGCCGCGAGCTTGCGGGACGGATATGCCGTACAGCTGGACACCTCGGACGCCCGGTCCGTTGCTCGCGCCGTGGCCGACGCGGTCGAGCACTACGGGCGGCTCGACGTCGTCTTCAACAACGCGGGCATCACCGGCGCCCAACAGATCCTGCACGAGCTGGAGGTCGAGGACTGGGACCGGGTGCGGGCGGTCAATGGCGACGGCATTTTCTATGTCATGAAGTACACGATCGAGGCGATGTTACGGTCCGGCGGCGGGAGCATCGTCAATACTTCGTCGACGGCTGGGCTGACCGGTCAGCTGAACATTTCGGCTTACACGTTTGCGAAAGCCGGGATCGTCGGACTGACTCGCTCAGCCGCGATCGAGTACGCCAAACAGAACATCCGGGTCAATGCGATCGCACCGACCGTCGTGTGGACGCCGCTAGTTCAGCGCTTCGCTGAGTCGGCGCCGGACCCGGAAGCAATGCGCGCGGTAATGGAGAACTACAACCCGATGCCCGGCATACCGACCGCGGAGGATGTCGCCGCGGTCGTGGCGTTCCTTTCGTCAGACGAGGCACGCTGGATCACCGGCCACACCGTGCCGATCGATGGCGGCTACGTAGCCCAGTAGGCCGGGCCGCAACACTCACCAGCGACCGTATGCATATCCCGTGGCTCTGGCCACGGAATATGCATACCGTTCGGGCGTTTCGGCGTTCGGCCGCTGGTCAGCGGCGCTAGGCCCTACGGGCGCTGCGAGCCGCCAGGGCGACGGCGATGATCAGTGCGGCCCCGTTGAAGAGGTCGTTGATATATGACGGCGCGCCAGCGAGCTGCAGGCCCTTGACGCCGGTGGCCAGCAGGTAGACGGCCACGAGCGTGCCGATCACGTTCACCCGGCCCGGCTTGATCTGGGTCGAACCCAGGAACACGGCGGAGAACGCGGGCAGCAGGTACGACGGGCCGATCTCAGGTGAGGCGGTACCGATGCGAGCAGCCAGGACAACACCGGTAATCCCCGCAGTGAACGCGGAAGCAACCAGCGACCCGAAGACGACGTTGTTCACCCGAACACCCGCGAGCCGGGCGGCCTGGGCGTTGCCACCGGATGCGTACAAGTAGCGGCCGATCGGCAGATATTCGATGACGATGTAAATGATGATCGCGAGGACGATCATCACGTAGAACGGCAGCGGAATGCCCAAGATCGGCTTCGTGCCGAGATCGAGGAAGGTGGAGTTGAAGTCCGTGATCTGCTTGCCGTCGGTGATCCAGAACTCCGCCGCGACAAGCAGGCTACTCATACCCAACGTGGCGATGAAGGAGTTGACGCGTAGTTGGACAACGATAAACCCGTTCGCGGCCCCGATGAACGCTCCCGCCGCGATGGCGGCGGCCGCCGACAGCCAGACATTCCAACCGTTGCTCTGCAGGTAGCCCACGATGGCAACTGAGACCCCGAGGACCCCGGCGAAGGACAGGTCGAAGACGCCGGCCGCAAGCGGGATGATGATGCCGAGCGCGAGCATCGCCGTAATCGCCTGGTCGCCGGCGATAATCTTCGCGTTGTCGCTCGTCGGGAACGTATCCGGAACCCAGAAGCTGAACAGGATGATCAGCGCGGCCCACACATAGAGGCCGCTGAAGCGGTCCATGCCGAGGTTGATCCGGCGCCGCTTACGGCCTTCCCCTGCGTGCGGCTCGAGCCCGCTGACGCCCCGATCCGCCTCGACGACCGGGTTAGCTGCCTCGGCCGCGGACGGCTGCGATTCCAGGTCCGGCGACGAGGTCATGATCGCGTCGCCGGCAATGCCTGCGCTTTCCTCGCGCCGCTCTGCTCGGCTGCTGTCCCGATCTGCGTTCATGCTGCCGCTCCTTGCCCGGCGCCGATGGTCGCGGCCGTGATTCGGTCAGGGTCAATGTGTGGGCGCCGCAATTCGTCGGCGAAGCGGCCACCGCGTAAGACGAGCACCCGCTCGGCGAGCCGGGTCAGCTCGCCGTGGTCGGTCGAAACGACCAGGACCGCCGCACCCTCGGCGACCGCCTCCTCGACGAGAGTGTGAATATCTGCCTTAGCCCCCACGTCAACCCCCTGAGTGGGTTCGTCCAGGACGAGCACGGCGGGTTTCTGCCGCATCCATCGGGCGAGCATCACCTTTTGCTGGTTCCCACCGGACAAGGTGGCGAGAAGCCGTTCCGGCTCGGGTGGTTTGACTCTCAACTTCTCCAACCACGAGCGGACGACGGACGTCTCTCGGCGCCGGTTCAGCAGACCGCGGCGGAGAAAATCCTGTGGGCTGACGATAGAGATGTTTTCGCGCAGGGTGGACTCCAGGAAGGCCGCGTTGGCGTGCCGCTCGGCCGGGACGAGCCCGAGACCCGCGCTGACCGCCTTGTCCGGGCGATTCGGCTGCACCAGCTTTCCGGCAACGCGCACCTCACCCTGACGCGGCAACCCGCCGAAAAGCGCGAGGGCAATCTCCTCGCGTCCCGAGCCGGTGATACCCGCGATGCCGATCACCTCTCCGGCCCGCAGGTCGAGGTCGACTCCCTGTAGCACGCCCGTCCGGAGGCCGCGAACCTGGAGCACCGTCTCCCCGTGAGTCTCCGAAGCCGACTCCGGCATGTCGAACTGCTCGAGCTTGCGCCCGATCATCAGCGCGATGAGCGCATCCTCGTCCAGTCCCTCGACGGGCCGGGTGATGATGTGCCGGCCGTCACGCAGGACAGTGACGTTGTCGCACAGGGTGAAAACCTCGTCGATGTGGTGCGACACAAAGAGTACGGCTACGCCGCGGTCACGGACGCTGCGTACGACGCCGAACAAACGCTCGATCTCCGCGGCTGGGAGGTTGGCAGTGGGCTCGTCCAAGACCAGGACTCGGGGCGGAGTCGAGCGGGGGGAGAGAGCACGAGCCAATGCGATCGCTGTGCGTTCGCTGATGACCAGATGACCGGTCGGTTGGCGGACGTCGATGTCGTAGCCGAGATCCCTCAGTGTCTTGCGGGTAAGCCGTGCCTCGCGCCGCCAACTGATGAGACCCAAGCGGTTGCGCTCATAGCCATGCCCCATGGCGAGGTTGTCGAGAGCGTCCAGCGTCGGCACCAGTCCGAGGTCTTGATGCACGAAGCGCAGACCAGCGTGGTCACCGGCGCCGGCCACCCCGAGCGCGAGTGGCTTTCCATCAACGAACACCTCGGCACCAGGGTCCGGGTCGTGGTACCCGGCAATCACTTTGATCATCGTCGACTTGCCGCAGCCGTTCTGGCCGACCAGCGCCCGGATCTCGCCCGGTTCCAATTCCAGGTCGAGGTCGATCAGCGCTCGCTGACCGGTGAAGGTCTTGGAAAGCCCGCGAATCTGCAGGGCTGGCGTCTCCGGCATCTGACTCCTTCAGAGCTCACGAGTGCCAGTTACGTTACTGCGCACGCAGTAACCCAGACTGTAGGCCCCCGTCCCGCGAGTCCGCTAGAGGTGGGGCACATCGATGCGGATCCGGTGTGAGTCCTGAGCAGGAGGACCGAGACTGATGTACGCGTATAACGATCCTGCACCCAGTGTCAAGAAACTTGGGTCTAACCGTTGTGAACCCACCGCGTGCCCGGTTAGGTTGCTCGCCAACGTAGCCGTGTATGTCAGCGGCGGGACCGGCCATGTCCGGCCTGCCATGTTCCCCGCCTAGGGGGGCACGCTAACCATGGGGCGCAGCCCCATTCGAACGAAGGAGTTGCAGGGATGTTGAGCCGAAAGGCAATCATCGGGGTCTTCGTGGCCCTGACGCTGACGGTCGGGGGTGCGGCGGCCTGCAGCAGCAGCAAGAAGAGCAGCAGTAGCGGTGGCGGCGGTGGTGGCAGCGCCAGCGCGGGTGGCGGCGGCGGCAGCGCCCAAGCCCAGGCCAATATCGAGGCGCTACTGAAGCCACCGACCAGCATCAACATCACGCAACCGCTGACGAAGAAGCCGCCTACCGGCAAGAAAATCTGCCTCTCGCAAAGCTCTGAGCCGGTCACCCTAGAGACCAACAAGGGCTTCGCCGACGCGGCGGCGGCAGTCGGCTGGACCGTCAGCATTGTTCAGGAGGGCACCGGCCCGGAGGACCCCGCGAAGGCGTTGGGTCAATGCATCGACCAGCACCCGGATGCGATCTTCATGTCCGGCCAAACCCTCGACACAATGCGGGCCCAGGTCGACCGAGCGAAGGCTGCGAATATCCCGGTGTTCCAGTCCGACAGCGGCGAGCCCGTCGCGAAGGACGGGAGCATCTACGTGCTGTCGTTGGACAGCTTCCAGCAGACCGGTGCTTGGGGCAAGATGATCGCGGACTACATCGCGAGCGCAGGGGGCGGCAGCAAGCACACGCTCGTCGTGGACCTGTCCGTCTACCCGATCCTGCATGCCTTCTCCACGAACGTTGTCAGCGAGTTGAAGGCTGTCAGCCCGAGCACGAAGACCACGCTGCAAGACACCCAGATCAGTGACCTCATCGGCGGCAAGATCCCGAGCTCGATCGTCAGCGCGATCCAGCGCAACCCCGACATCGACTGGGTTGTCCTGTGCCTCGGAGATATGGCCACCGGTCTGAAGGCTGCCCTGCGCGGTGCCGGTCAAGGAACTAAGGTCAAGATCGGTGGCGAGAGCGCGAGCATCGCGAACATCACCGCTTTGAAGAAGAAGGACGAGGACGTTTGGACCGGGTTCGCCGCGAAGATCCACGGCTGGCGGCGTATTGACGCGGCGGCACGCGTGTTCAACGGCGAAAGCCTCGACCCCAACAACAACTCCTTGCTGCCGACCCAACTGATCACGCAGGACAATGTGAGCTCGGCCCCGATCGACACTGATGGCTACTACCTTGGCGTCCCGGACTACAAGGACCAGTACCTGAAGCTGTGGCAGATGAGCGGCTGATCGATTGACCATCCGGCGCGGTACCCCGGCGAGACATATTCCCCGGGGTACCGCGCCGAATGCGCTGCGACCTCCGGCCTCGCGAAGGAAGGTGTCCATTCGTGTCTGATCTGGCGGAGCTGCTCGACAAGCAGGCGATAATCGAGACCTGCTACCGCTACGGAATCGCGCTCGACAGCCGTGACTGGGCGACACTGGCAACCTGCTTCACGCCTGACGCCGGGGCCTTCTATACGGGCCTGCCGCCGGCCGTTGGCTATCACGCTATCGAGGACACCTGCCGCGCCACCTTGACACCACTGACCGCCAGCCAGCATCTGATCGGGAATGTCACCGTCACGCTCAATGGTGACGCGGCCGAGTGCGTCAGCTACCTACAGGCACAACACGTGAAGACCGGCACGCCAGGTGGCGACAATTTCACGATCGCGGGGCGCTATCGCGATCGGTTCGTGCGCACCGATGAGGGCTGGCGAATGCAGGAACGGCACCTCGACATCATGTGGACCGCCGGCAATCCGGCCGTGCTCGAATCTTAGAGCCTCAGACCAGGTTCTGAGAGCGGCGCTCAGGATTCATCGTCGCGTCGGGCGGCATCCGGGGTATCGCGCCACATTTGGCTGCTGTCGAACCCGATCCGGCCCTCGGGGACGACCTCGAGCACCACTCGGCGCGGTGAGTTGAGGTGCCGTACGAAGGCGGCGGCAGCATCCGGATCACCCGGTCGTACGGCGGCAGCAAGAGCCGGATAGAACCACGCCTTCGTTTCATTGTCGTCGTGGATGATGCATCGGCCCTTGTAGGTCAGAGACTGGCGGGTCGAGATGCCGGCGCCATGGGAGCTCACGGCGATGCTTACCCGTGGATCGCGCCGCACCGCTGGCACGCGGGCCCGTTGGCTGCTCGCCGTAAGCCAGAAGCGGCCGTCGC
Source organism: uncultured Actinomycetota bacterium (assembly GCA_963809815.1). GTDB lineage: Bacteria > Actinomycetota > Actinomycetes > Mycobacteriales > Jatrophihabitantaceae > CAVVJA01. Next base: position 400,862 of record CAWELM010000017.1, on the reverse strand, counting down.
GGAAGACGAAGTTCATGATCACCCCGAGCGGATGGCCCTCGCTGTTGCTCCAGATGAACGTGCACTCCGTCTGCTGGTCGAGGAGCTCGGCTTCGGCCGCGTCGCCGAGCCCATACACCGTGACGTCTTCGTAGTCTTTGTCGGCCACGATCACCCTTCCGGTAGGGGGTTCACCGTCCCGGGGTCCATTGCGCCCCGGTAGACCAGGTGGAAGCGGCGGGCACCGAAGCGCCACTCTCCCTCGTCGCGAACGTACGTGTCGTCGTAGTGGCCGAGATGCATCACGCCGGAACCATCGGGCAGATGGTTCAGTTCCAGGACGTACCAGCTTCCACGCACCGCTCCATCGACCAACCCGACGGTGCCCGACGCGGGCAGCTGGGCGACCCACGGGTACTTGGCGATCGACTTCTGCCAGAGCGCGAATGTCTGGTCCCGACCGTGAGTTATCCGCCCACCGCCGAGATCCCACGTGCACTCCGCCGCCCAAGTAGCGATCCAGGCCGCGGCGTCGCGGCGGCATACCGCGTCGCCGTAGCGCGCGAGCAGGTTTCGGATTGCCAGCTCGTCGGCGGGATCGAGCGACGTGGTGGCGTTCATCTCGTCACTAGCTCGGCGAGGCCGACGCAGGCAACTGCAGGGCCGTGAGCTCGAAGTACTCGGCCAGACCGTGCTCGCCGAGTTCCCGCCCGACACCGGAAAGGCGGTAGCCGCCGAAGGGGGCGCGGACATTGAAGCGGCCGCCATTGACCGCAACTTGCCCGGTTCGCATGCGCCGGGCGACTGCGATGGCTCGTTCCTCGTCGCTGGACCAGACACCGCCGGACAATCCGTAATCGGAATCGTTCGCGATCTGCACCGCATGGTCGTCGTCGTCGGCCGGTAGCACGACGAGCACCGGTCCGAAGATCTCCTCCCGTGCGATCACCATGTCGGGACTCACCCGGGAGAACACCGTCGGGCGCACGTAGAACCCGCGTTCGAGGCCGTCGGGGGCATCGGGCCCGCCGGCAACCACGGTCGCGCCCTCGGCGACGCCTTGCGCGATGTACCCCCGGATGCTGTCGCGCTGCCCGGCGGTGACCACCGGACCGACGTCGGACGTCGCGTCCAGCGGATCACCGACTTGCATCGCGCCGACGAGGTCGGCGAGGCCGTCCTCCACCGCGTCGATCTGCCCGCGCGGGACAATAAGCCGGGTCAACGCCGAACAAGATTGACCGTTGTTGACGAGCCAGCTGCGCACGGCCACCGGCAGGGCGGCTGCGAGGTCGCTGTCGTCCAACAACACGAACGCGGATTTGCCGCCGAGTTCCAGCGTGACCCGCTTGACGGTGCGAGCGGCCTTCTCGGCAACGCTGATCCCGGCCTGCGTCGACCCAGTGATGCTGACCATGTCGACCTGGGGATGCCCGGCGAGCAGGTCGCCGATCTCCCGTCCGGGCCCACTGACGACGTTGACGGTGCCTGGCGGCAAGCCGAGCTCGTCGATGATCTCGGCCAAGTCGAAAGCCGCAAGCGGGGCCGCACCAGCCGGCTTGAGGATCGTCGTGCAACCAGCGGCCAGCGCGGGCGCCAACTTCGCGGCAAGTTGGTACAGCGGGTAGTTCCACGGGGTAATCGCCGCGACGACCCCGGCCGGCTGCCGGATCAGTAGGGAGGTTCCTATCCGCTCTTCGAGGGGGAACTCCTCGAGGATGTCGGCGATCGACCGGAACACGTCGACCGACAAGCCGACCTGGACGCGGCGCGACGTGGCGATCGGCGTCCCTACTTCGCGGCTCATCAGGTCGGCGAGCTGTTCTTCGCGGGCGGCCAGGCCGTCGGCGATCGCCCGCAACGTCGCCACCCGGTCGGCAACCGAACTCGCGGCCCAGGCCGGAAACGCCGTCCGGGCGGCGGTGACTGCTTTTTCGACCTCAGCGGCGGCGCCTCGGGGCACGCTGCCCATCGGCTCTTCGGTGCGGCTGTCGACGACCGCGATATCGCCGCTCGACTGAGGGGCCGTCCAGCGCCCACCGATATAGAGCTCTTTGCGGACCTCCACGGCAACCTCCCAGCATGTGCGGAGCACAAGTGAAGTTACCGGAGAACACCGCCAGTTACGACCGTTTCGATCCAACCAAGGCGACGTGAAAGTATCTACAGGTCGATTTCGTAAACTAATGGGTTCTCAGGTCGATCCGATGGAGGCAACGGTGGACATCGGTCTGACGCTGCCTCAGCTCGGTGGCCACGTCACTCGCGACGGATTGCGGGGATTCTGCGAACAGGCCGAGGAGCTTGGCTACGGCAGCCTGTGGGTACAGGAGCATCTGTTCTACCCACACCACCCGGTCTCCGGATACTCGGCTCGTCCGGGTCTCGCGGTGCCCGAGGCGTATCGCAGCGTGCTGGGTGCGCTGGAGACGCTGACGGCGGCGGCCGCCTGGACGACGCAGCCGGTTGTCGGCACAAGCATTCTGGTCGCTGGACTTCATCGACCCGTGGCCCTGGCCCAGCAGCTGGCCACCATCGATCTACTCTCCGCGGGCCGGCTCGTCGCGGGCTTCAGCGTCGGCTGGTCGGACGAGGAGCATCAGGTCATGGACGTGGACCCCCGCACCCGGGGTGCGCGGTGCGACGAGCTGATCGACGCGCTGCTCGCGTGCTGGGGTCCCGATCCAGTCGAGTTCTCGGGCCGGTTTTTCACGATCCCGACGTCGGACGTGAGACCGAAGCCGGTGCAGCCGCGACCTCGGCTGCTCTCGGGCATGCGCTCGCCGGCGGGGCTGCGCCGCACCGCCGAGAAGTTCGACATCTGGAACCCGGCGTCCGGCACGCTTGAGCAGCATCTGGAGATGCTGGCCACGATTGCCGATATGCGACCGGCTGGGTTGCCTCCGGTCGAGCTGTACCGCCGGTTGTTCACGACACCGCCAGTGCAGGTTGCGAACCTGCGGGTGGCGACGGTGGACGAGCTGTGCGCCGATGTGGCGAAGTCCCGCGATGCCGGCGTAGCGACGGTAATCGTCGATACCAACTTCGATCCGGAGCTCGACACGCCCGAGCGATGGACTGCGGTTCCGCAGACGCTCGCGCCGTTGCTCGATGCGGGCGCCTGAGTTCCCGAACTGCGCTACGACCGGTGCTCGACCGACCGGCCGCCTTCGCGGCCGCCGCCGACGAGCAGGTTCTGCCCGGTCACCCACGACGCGGCCGGCGATGCTAGGTAGAGCACCGCCGCGGCCATATCCTGCGGCGTACCCATGCGTCCAAGCGGCACCGTGTCGATGAGCTTCGGCAGGTCGTCGGGCGAGAACTCGAGGACGTCGTAGAACGAGTCGGTCGGCACCATGCCCGGAGAGACCGAGTTCACCCGGATGCCTCGTGGGGCCAGCTCGGCCGCCATCGTGTACGTGAGGTTGATCAGGGCCGCCTTCGCCGCCGCGTAGGCACCCGTGTTGGGTGCGGCTCGCATTCCGGCACCGGAAGCGATGTTGACGATCGCCCCACCGCGGTCCATCCGGTGTGCGGCGGCCCGAGCGCCCGCAAAGGCCGCGACCAGATTCAGCTCGAGCATGTCGCGCAGTTGTGCGTCCGTTGTGTTAGCGAGGGGACGCACCCCGCGTTCGTCGGTGCCGCCGGCGTTGTTCACCCAGATGTCGAGGCGGCCAAAACTGTCGAGTGCCGCTTGCGCGAGCTGCTCGGTGATGTTCTCGCGCAGATCGCCCGGCAGCTCGATGGCGCGGTGCCCCCGCGCTCGCACTCGCTCGGCCACGTTCGCGACGTCGGCCGCGCGGCGCGCCGTGACCACGACGTCCGCTCCCGCCTCGGCGAGCGCCACGGCGATCGCCGCACCGATGCCTCGACCCGAGCCGGTGACTACCGCCGCGCGACCATCGAGCCGGAACAGATCAAGGATCGACGTCAGGGGCCTTCTCCAGCCACTGATCGAGCAGGTGGTGGAAATGCCGGATCTTGCTTTCCTGGTACACGGCGAACGTCACGCCCGCTTTGCGAGTAGTACGCAGACCCTTCTGCACCGCCTCGAGGTTGAACTCGTCTTGGTCGAAGACGCGGGCGAGTGAGCCGAGCGATTCCACCGCAGTTCGCCATGGCTCGTCGGCGCTGAGCCGGATCTCCGGAACTGGGGCCGGTCGTTCGCCGGCGAACGGGGAGAGGAGGAAGACGTCCATGATGCAACTGCGATGATCGTCGCCGTTGGGCCGGAAGCGGTAGGTGATCTGGTTGTAGCCGCCCCACGGGTGCATGTTCGGGAACACCGTCAGGTAGTAGCTGTCGACGAGTTCGGCGTCCGTCAGCTGCTGCACCTGGTCGCCAAGTAGTGACCGCAGCGATCGGCGGGCCGCCTCGGCCAGCGTCTTGCGAGCGGTGCTGCCCTCTGACACCTCCAACATCGGCGGATCGTCGATGCGCTGGTCGATCTGGCTGTTGAGCCGCTGCTGCTCGCTCGGATCCCAGGACAGGTAAGGGCTCGGCACGCCGCGCGCGGAGATCGCGCGCGACACGTTGCCGAACACGTCGTACTGAGAGTTGGCATCGCCGAATCCAGCCAGCAGCTGCGGATGCGTTGTGATGACGTGGAGGGACTCCATGAAGGCTTCCTGCGCGACCTTCCAGTTCACCCGCAGAATCTTGGAGATGTGTACGCGGGTGTAACGGTTCTCGAGCGGCCAGCGCTCGAAAAACGTCGGTAGTTCACCGAGGTAGTCCTCGAGCGGTTCGCAGTTCGGATCGGGATTCACGAAGACGAAGCCACCCCAGGTGCCGACCCGAACCTCCGGTAGCCGGAACGCGTTCGGCTTGACCTGCGGGAAGTCCCACGCACTCGGCACGCGCTTGAGCTTTCCGGAAAGAGACCAGCAAAAACCGTGGAACGCGCACTCCAGCTCGCTGACCCGGCCTCGGCCGTCACGCAGGGCGCGGCCGCGATGCAAGCAGGCGTTGATGTACGCCTTGATGCCGTCACGACCGGGTGCGGCGCGAACCAGCAAGATCGACGTATCGCAGATGTCATACACCTCGGTGTCGCCGACTTCCGCCAGGACCTCCTCGCGGCAGGCGAACTGCCACACGCGCGACCAGAGCCGCTCCTTCTCGAGCTCGTGGAACTCCCGGGCCAGATAGCGCTCGACCGGGATGTCGGCCTCGCCGAAATAGCCCGGCTGGTTGCGTCGCATGGACGCAGGTACGGGCTTGCTGTCGATGTCCAGCAGGTCTTGGTATGACGGCCCGCTGCCGAGGAATCCGGTCCGCGGCCGTGTCTCGGCGGTCAGGAGAACGTCTCCTCGACCTCGAAGCGGCGACTGCGGGACGCGGCGCCGCCCGCGGTTCGCCCGCCGCTGACGATCCACCGACACAGCTCGGGATCGGCCCGGCGCACCTCACCGGTCACCCATCGACCGTCCCGATCAAAGCGCCCCTGCCGGCCCTTCCGATCGGTGACCAGCACCGGCCCGAGGTCGTCTTCGGCCCACTCGTACACCGCGCCACTCAGCGCATGTTCGATCTTCCGCATCGTCGCTCCCTCGCCACGGTCACCACCGACATTCGGCCCGGCGTCGCCAGTAACAACAGGAGATGTGTAGAAAGGAACGTAGCAGGCAGCCCGCAGCGGCAACAACATCAGGGCGTTTCCCGCAGGCGTGGGATTGGAAACGCCCTAACCGCGGTCAGCGGCGCCTTGCCGGAAGCGTTGCGCGTCGATCGGCATCGGCTCCCCGACGGGTTCGCTGCGCGTCCATTCGTGCACGCACACGCGGTGGCTGATCGCCCACCGGCCGTCGCGGCACTCGTACTCGTCGAGGTAACGCCCCCACCACGTGTCCAAGTAGGCCGTGCCATCCTCGGCCGTACGGCGCAGGTACGTCACGTTGTAGACCTCGCCGGTGGCGTGCCGTTCGTCGACGACCTCGATGGCATGATTGAGAACACAGTGCATCGTCGCGTCGTAGCGCCGATGTGACGCGACCACCCGATCGCACAAGCCTCGCGCGGACCCGACGTAGACACCGTGATCGTCGGTCGCGTCTTCGTGATATGCGCTGAACATCAGCTCGGCATCCAGCCGGTCGACGCCGCGGCAATACCGCAACACCGCCTGGCGAATGGCCTCTTCGGCCCCGGCCGTCACCGCTCGGCGGGCATGTCGAGGACGCGACTGATGCGGTGGTGCGCCGACGGGCGAGGCGCGGACACCCACACGCAAAGCTCTGGATCGGCCTCGAACAAGGTGCCTTCCAGATATTTCCCGCTCTGGTCGAACCGCCCCCAACGAGTGCCCATGATCACCCGCACGGTGCCGTCTTCGTCGCCGACGTAGTACGCATTCGGGTTGAGCGGGTGTCTGATCGCGCCGACGGGCGCAGTCATGACAACATCCCGCCCGACTGATCGGCAACCCAGCTGCTCAACAGATCGTGGCGCCAGGTCAGGATCCCCTCTTGCGCCGTAGACGCGATCACGTAAGGCCGGCGGGTCGTTTCCAGGCCGCGCTGCACTGCCTCCATGTTGAAGGTGTCCTGTTCCATGACCAAGCCGAGGGTTTGCAGCTCAGGTGCCTTCGTCCACGAATCCTCGAAGTCCAAGTGCGTGATCTCAGCGGTTGGCGGCTTTTCGCCCCGATACGGCGTCAGGAACATGACCTCGAAGATCGATTCGTCGTGCCGATCGCCATTCGGCCGGAATCGATAGATGATGCGGTTGTAACCACCCCACGGATGGAAATTCGGGAAAACGATGTAGTTCCAGTGATCGACGAGTTCGGCGTCGGAGATGTCGTCCGCCTCCTCACCGAGCGCCTGTCGCCAACGCTCACGGCCGGCCCGGGCCATCGCGTCGCGCGCGGTGCTGCGCTGTGAGAACGGAATCGGCAGGTCCTCTCCCTCGCGGACGTCGAGCATGCGCTTCAGGATGTCGGTTTCCGTCGCGTCGACCGGCAAGTCCTCGATCGGCGTGCCGGACGGGCTGATCTGCCGCGCGTAGTTTCCGTAGACGTCAACGGCGGCATTGGCGTCGCCGACGTAGGGAGCCGACTGGGGATGGGTGGCGCCGAGGTGCAGGCCCTCGTCGAACGCTTCCTGGGCGATCTTCCAATTGCAACGGATCTTCTTGGCGACGTGCGCCTGCAGGTAGCGATGCTCGAAGTCCCACCGGGCGAAGTGCTCCGGCATCGTGCCGAGGAAGTCCTCGAGCGATTCCGCGTCCGGATCGGGGTTGATGAACACGAACCCGCCCCACACGCCGACCTTGGCTTCCGGAAGGTGCCACGCGTCGCGGTCGGCCTCGACCTCGGGGAACTCGGCCGGTGCCGGTGTGTGACGCAGCGTGCCGTCCAGGCGCCAGGTGAAGCCGTGGAAGCTGCAGCGGAACTCACTGCAGCGTCCGTCGTAATCCTTCAACGCGCGCCCTCGGTGCAAGCAGGCGTTGACGTACGCCTTGATGCCCTCCCGGGTGCGCACGATGATGTAGGAATCTCCGGCGATGTCGTAGAGAACATAACTGCCGACTTCTGGAATGTGCTCTTCCCGGCAGGCCATTTGCCAGACCTTGCGCCACAGGTGTTCGCGCTCGAGCAGGTGCCACTCCCGGCTCGTATAGCGATGCACCGGGACCTGTTGGCTCTTCGCGTGGTACGGAACCCGCTCCCGCAGATATTCAGGTAGCGGACGCTCATCGTCGAGTACTAGGTCGTACCACAGAGTCGTCCGTTTGGCCCGATCCTCTACGCGCTCCGAGGTCGTCATGGCTCCCTATTCTCCACCGCCGTGCCGGAAATCGGACGGCCGGCGGGCCCGACGCCCAGGAGCTGTTCCGGCACACGCGGTCGATCGCATCGGCTTACTTTATGGGCATTCACTCTAATAACTGGGGCTGACGATGTCGAGGTCGTCGACCCGCGGACCAGGGCCCGATCAGCGGACCAGGTAGCCACCGTCGACCGCGAGCGTGTGCCCGACGGTGTATGTCGACCGGTCCGAACACAGCCATAACACGGCATTCGCGATCTCGGCCGGGTCACCGAAGCGGCCGACCAGGCTCAGCCGGCTGATCACCTCCGCTTCGTCCGAGCCACGTGCCGCTATCGCCCCGCGCAACATGGGGGTATCGATCGCACCCGGCGCGACTGCGTTGACCCGGATGCCCTTTCCCGCGTACTCGATGGCCGCCGTCTTGGTGAGACCGATCACGCCGTGCTTCGTGGCGGTGTATGCCGCCTGTTTGGGCAATGGACGGAAGGAGTTCGTCGAGGCGATGTTGACAATCGAGCCGCCGCCCCGTTGCAGCATCGCCCGGATCTCGTACTTGAGGCACAAGAAGATCGAGCGGAGGTTTACGGCGACCAATCGGTCGAACGTCGCCTCCTCACAGTCGGCCAGGAGCGTCGTCTCCGTCTCGATGGCGGCCATGTTGGCGGCGCAGTCGAGACCCCCGTACTCGTTCACCGCCGAAGCCACCGCCGCTTCGACATCGGCCGCGTCGGACACGTCAGTGCGTACGAACACCGCTTCGCCGCCGTTGCCGCGGATCAGCTTCGCGGTCTGCTCGCCTTCGTCTACGGCGATGTCCGCAGCGACCACCTTGGCGCCGGCGGCGGCAAACGCCTGAGCCGTCGCCCGGCCCATCCCGCCCGCCGCGCCCGTAACCAGGGCGACCTTGCCGGTGAAGTCCTCGTTCATGACGTCGCCTCGGCAGCGTGGCGGCCGGCAAGATACCCGAAGACGAGTGCGGGTCCGAGGGTGCCGCCAGCGCCGCCATAGGTCATGCCCATGACCGACCCCATCGCGTTCCCCGCGGCATACAACCCAGCGATGAGACGGCCGTCCACGTCAAGCACCTGGCCGTTGCCATCAGTCCGCGGGCCTCCCTTCGTGCCCAAGACACCGGAATAGACCTGTACCGCGTAGAACGGCGCAGTGTCGAGCGGGCCGAGAGTTGCCTGCGGCCCGTCGCCGAGGCTTGGGTCGCCCCACCACCGGTCGTGTGCGCTCCTACCGCGGCCGAAGTCGGCATCCTCCCCACGCGCGGACAGCTCGTTCCACCGCGCAACGGTTCCCTCGAGGGCCGGTACGGGGACATCGATTGCCGCGGCGAGCTCGGCTATAGACGGCGCCTCGATGATCCATTCCGGAGTGGGACCGTCCCCCCGGAAGCCGGCGAGTCCGTACCGCGTCAAGTAGTGCCGGTCGAAGACCATCCAGGCGGGATGATTGATGTAGTCGAAGCTGCTTACGTCGATCACGTGGAACGCAGCGCCGAGTGCGTTGTAATTCGCCGCCTCGTTGGTGAACCGCTGGCCCCGCTTGTTCACCATGATGCAGTGCGGCCGGGTCCGCTCGCCGTTGACCTGCCAGGCCGCTATCCGGTCGCCAACTGGCACGTCGATCGTGGGAACCCACCAGGCCTCGCGCATATTGGCCAGCCCAGCGCCGATGCGCATAGCCATCTTCAGACCGTCACCAGTATTGGTCGGGACCGAGGCTGAGCGCGCGAGCGGTCCTCGGGCGAACGCCCGCACCAGCTCGGGATCCCATTCGAATCCACCAGTCGCAATGATCACGCCGCGGCGCGCTCCGATATCGACTGAACCGTCGCTGGTCTCGAAGCGGACGCCCACCACTCGGCCATCGTCGACGATCAGCTCAACGGCGCGCATGCCGGTACGCGGTTCGATCTGACGGTCCAAGCAGGCTCGGAGCAGTGGCCCGATTAGTCCTTGCCCGGCGCCGCGTTCATCGCGGATGCGCCGCCGCGCCAGTTCTTCGGGCGCGACCCCACTCGGCGCGCCTCGGCCAAGGCTCGTCTCGCTCATCGTGATGTTGCCCGACAGCTGCGGTCCGACCGTCACCCGGTCCTGCCAGGCTCCGAGATCGGCGAAGGGGTACAGCGGGCATTCGAGCGACCGGCCGCCGCCCGGCTTCGCACCCGGGTGCTCGGGGTGGTAGTCCGGGAAGTCCTTGATGATCTGGAACCTGACCGGGGTGTTCGCCTCGAACCACGTCACCATCTCTGGTCCAGCATCGATCAACGCTGCGGCGAGGTCGGTATCGATGAGTCCGTGCGAGAGCGAGTTCAGATATGTGAGGGCCTCTTCCCGGCTGTCCTCGATGCCGAGCTCGGCCATGTGCGGATTGACGGGGATCCACACCATCCCGCCGGACCACGCGCTCGTGCCACCCACTGTGTCGGCCTTTTCGAACAAGCCGACATTCGCGCCTCCGTCAGAGGCCCGTATGGCTGCGGCGAGAGCCGCCGCCCCGGTGCCCAGCACGACAACGTCGAACGTCTCCATGAGACTCCTCGCTGGCTGATGTATATATAACTAACGTTACAATATCAGTATCATTAGCTGATTATCTAGATGGTGCAGGAGCTTTTTTTCCAACGAACGTCATACGATGCTGCTAGAGTTCATGAAATGCCGAAGTATGTCGATCACCACGCCCGCCGCCTCCTCGTGACTGAGGTGGCGGCGGAGATCGTGGCCGCACGGGGCGTCGAGGCGCTTACCGTGCGGGCCGTGGCGGCCGCCACCGGCTTCAGCACGGCCGTGGTCAGCCATTACTTCCTCGACAAGCGGGACCTGCTCCGATCGACGTTTCGCGCGGCGGCGAACCGATCGACATCGCGGTTCGAATCCGCGGCGACGGCCGATCGGCGCAGCGTCGTCAGTTGTCTGGAGGCACTCCTTCCTCTCGACGACGACTCGCGCCGCGATTGGCGGGTATTCGTCGCCTTCTGGGGCACTGCGGCGAGCGACAACGAACTGGCCGTCGAGCAGCGCGACCGTGTGCGCAGTGCCCGCGGCCGGATCGAGCACGTGGTGGCCGAGCTGACGAATGCCGCGTCTGGCGATCCGGAGCTCCGCCTGGTCGCCCGGTCGCTTCTCACCCTGGTTCAAGGCATTGCCACCCAGGCCGTCTTCGACCCCGCTGACTGGACGCCGCGGCGTCAGTCCGAGCAACTTCGGTTGGGAGTTGCGGCGCTGCTACCAGGCAGCGCCGTGCGCGCGGCCAGCTGATGGCGTCCGGCCCGAGTTCGGCCGTGGCTCGGTTCTTCTTTAGCATCCGAGCAAGCCCTCGCGGGACACTAGACCGTGCGGACACCGGTGAGGTGAGCTCATGCCAGCGGAGACGGTAACTGTCGTCACCGGCGCAGCGTCGGGTATCGGGCGGGCGACTGTGGAGCACCTCACCCGCATCGGTGGGCGGGTCGTAGCCGTCGACCGTTCCGCAGACTCGATGGACTGGCTGGACAAGCGGAGCACGTGTGCGGTCGCGGGAGATGTCACGGAGGAGGCCACGAACGCCGCCGCGGTTGCCGCAGCGCAGGAGCGGTTCGGCGGCCTCGACGCGGCCTTCCTGAACGCCGGCCTCAGCGTGTCGGGCCCCCTGGAGACGCTCGATCTGGCCCGCTTCGACGAGTGTCTGAATGTCAATCTGCGGGCCGTCGTCCTCGGACTGCGTGCAGTGGTTCCCGCCCTTCGTCAGCGCGGCGGCGCGCGGTCGTCGTCAATGCCTCCGTGACCGCCCTCGGCGGCGAGCCCGGGCGCTGGCCGTATGCGGCCGCCAAGGCCGCCGCCCTTAACCTCGTCCGGTCGGCGGCCATCGACTTCGCCTCGGCCGGTATCCGGGTCAACGCCGTCTGTCCGGGTCCGATCCGGACGGGTATGACCCGCCGAATCGAGGACGCCGACCCGGCGCGCTTCGAGGCCTTGCGCCGGGCTGTCCCGCTACAGCGGTGGGGGAGCGCGGCCGAAGTTGCCTACGTGGTCGCGTTTCTGCTCAGCCCTCTGGCATCCTTCGTCACCGGCGTCGCGTTGCCCGTCGACGGCGGAGTCACCGCCGGGAGCGGGCAGGTGCTGCCACCCCGGTGGGATCCGGGCGATGCCTAGCGAGCCCGGGCGGCTGCGAGTGGGTCCCGCCGACATCGTGGACATTCACCAGCTCATGGCGCTATACACCCACTTACTGGACAACCGCGAGTTCGGCCGCCTCGGCGAGGTGTTCGCCGACGACGCGGAGGCCGACTACAGCAGCGGCGGCGTCACCCGCCGGCTTACCGGCCTCGACGACATCGTCACGTTCCTGTCAGACGCCAATGCGTCATCGGCGCACCATATCTCCAACGTGTTTGTGTACGAGCAGGATGGAGCGGTCTGCGCTCGGACGAAGTTCTTCGTTCCGTACACGCGTCCACAACATGACCCGCACCGGTGGTACGGCGGCGACTACGAGGACGTGCTGATCCGCACATCGGCCGGTTGGCGAATCCGCCGGCGGACCGTGTCCGGCCGCTGGCAGTTCAGCGCAGATCAGCCGGACACACCGCCGCATCGTCGGACGTTCTAAGTCGGCCCTGCAGGTGATGATCTTCGGCTTACCCTCGGCCTCCAGGGCTATAAGTCCAAGATCACGCTTGAGCTGCCTCGAGTGAGACAACGGGAAGCTAGAGCTGCTCGAAAGGGGAATCCAGTTGTCGACCGCGCTACGCCTCCGGGCCTTGGACGCGCCGACGCTCGTCGTACGGCGCTCGAGCCTCGTCCTCGGTTCGGCCGATGCGAGCGAGATCCGCATCCCGGCGCCGGCCTTCCTCATCGAGCACCGGGACGGCCTCGTGCTGTTCGATGCCGGCTTGGCCCCGGAGGCAGTGGCCGATCCGCGCGGCGCGTACGGCGAGCGGGCCGAGCGCCTGCAGCTGCACTTCACGGCGGATCAGCAAGTCGACCGGCAGGTGCTCGCCGCCGGCTACCGGCTGTCCGACGTCACCTACGTCGTGCTGTCTCACTTGCATTTCGACCATGCTGGCTGCGCGCACGCGTTCCCGTCCGCGCAGGTGGTCCTCGGCGATGGCGAGCTGGCCCACGCGCGTTCAGGCGCCGACAAATACGCCCGGTCCGTCGACGTGTCCCGCGTGGCGGCTGGCACCGTAGTCGAGCTCGTAGCGGACGGTGATCTCTTCGGCGACGGCTCCGTGGTCGCGCTGCGCACCCCGGGCCATACACCGGGTCATCTGAGCGTGCTCGTGCGCCTGCCGGACCGGGTTTATCTCCTCACCGGGGATGCGCTCCACGCGCGCGAGGCACTTGCCTCTGAGACGCCGTTTCCCGGCGATCATGACCCGGCTGAGACAATCAGATCGATCCGGCGGATCAAGGCCGTCGCGGACGAGCATCGAGCCGACATCTGGATCAGCCACGATCCGGCCGACTGGGATCGACTCCGGCCGAGCCACTTGCCTTGAATCCGGCCTTGCTAACTTGAGAGCCTGACTGCTAACAGGAGCGTCCATGGCTGAAGAATTCATCATCGCGGGCTGGATGGACTACGGCGACAATCGCGACAACGTGCTCGAGCACTTTGCCACGGTTGCTCAGCACAGTCGGGCCGAGCCCGGGTGTCTGGACTACCTGGTATCCGCCGATCCACATGCGGCCGGCCGGATCATCATCTTCGAGCGCTGGCAGTCCGAGCAGGATCTGGCCGAGCATTTCCGCACGCCACACATCGCCGACTTCCGCGCCGCGATTGCCCCCTACGCCCGCATGGACCGGTCCCTCCACCGCTACTTCATTGCCAGGAGCGAGGACTTCCAGTCCGCGAAGGTGGTCTGACCCAGCCAGACATGGCGGCGCGGTCAGCGCGCCGCGTCGATCGGGGGTTCGATCACGACGCATTCGTAATGCGCAAGACCGTGTTCGCTCCCGCACGAGAGCCGGGTGAAGCTCTCCGCCCACGCATGTTCGAACTCGGTCGACCGGCCCTCCTCGTCGACCACTCGGGTGGGATGACGGACGTCCCACACCTCGCCTTCGACGTGGAAGTCGCCCCGATATACGCCCTGTCCGAGATGATCGTTGAAACCGCCGAAGTATCCGCCGCCCTGGCAGTAGACCCAGCCGAGATCCTCGATGGCGTACGTGCGCTCCACGCCGTCCGCATCGGTGAGACGGAACCACCCGCCACGCAGCCGGCGGCCACCGTCGTAAAAGGTGAGATCATGCTCGACTGACTGCACTGGGACGCTGCGATCCCGATAAATGATGGCCCCTTTGCCCGCCGCGCTGCGGCCGCTCGGGTCCTGGAAGAAGAAGCCGCCGTGCGTTTCCATGCTGAACAGCACCCATTGCCGCACTCCGGGGGTGCGACGCCGCGGTGTAGCCGCCGTATACAGACGCGGGCCTCCGCGTCCCGGGTGAACTCCCCACGAGTGGTTGCGAAAGAAGCGATCTCGATCGGGGTCGAGGACGATCCGCTCGCCGTCCACGCCCACCCAACCGGAGCAGCGGCCGGTCACCTCATAGGTCACCCGTTCGCTTACGAGGCGGCCGTCGACGCGCGTGGTTTCGACCGGATCCAGATAGGGCAGCGTGGTGCTCCGAGCGGTCACGTCCAGCTCAATGCCGAAGTCGTTCGGCTCCAGGACGAGCCGGACCACTTGGAGCGGCTCGACGATCTCTAGTCGAAGCGGCCCGACAACGAGCTGTCCGATCTCCGGGCGGAGCCGACGGGACAGCCGGATGTTGTGCTGCCGATCTTGGTGACGGAGGCACACGAATCCGTCGAGGACGTCGTTGTTGTGGTACAGCCGCAGCGTGGCGGCGAAGCAGACCTTGCCCTCGGCGTCGCTTACGCAGATGTAGTGCCCGTCGTTCCATTGGGCATCGCTGGTGGCGGCGGCCGCAAATGGCTGCGCGATCTGATGGAACGGATACTCGTCGATGCCGAGCAGCACGCCGGCCTCCCTCGGGGCCAGTGGAGACGGGTTGCAGTAACCCGACCCTAGAGTGCCGCGCCCCTACCAGGTACGTCGGTGTTCCGGCACAGGGCCCAGGTCGGTCGTGAACTGCCACCGGGCGGTACAGGTACGGGACTGGAATCGCCAGCCTTCATTCGAGCGGATAACGACGTCGTCGTAGTCGCCGCCGTACCACCGGCGTGGTTCATGCCGGGCTCTGGTGTAGGGCGCCACGAACTTGCTCTTCACCCGGGTGAGTCCGTTGTCGTCCCGATAGACGTACACGTTCGTGCAGTGGTGCGCTGATGGATGGTTCGCGCCTTGGAAGAACGACGTGATCGCCTCCAGCCCGCGCAGCACCCCAGGGACGTTGACACCGCGGTAGTCGAGCACGGCATCGTCGACGAACAGCTCGTCGAACCGGCGCCACTCCTCGGCATCGACGACGTGGCCGTACTGGGCGAGGAGCTGATTGATCAAAACGATGTCTGCGGTATCCATCTTTCTTGACTCCGAGAACAGTTGTTAGGACGATACCCACGTTCGGGTGATGCCTGTTCGGAGGAATGCCTGTGACGGCTGCGATTCGCGCCAGGGCGGCGACAACGCCCGACGAGCTCGCCCTCGGCGACGACTCCGGGTCCCGTACCTGGGCGCAGGTCGCAGCCGATCTCGAACGCGCCGCGGGGGCGATGCTGGCGGTCGCGTCGGATCCGGCGTACCGGATCTCGGTCCTGGGCGACAATGCGATTCCGACCTTGGAGGCCCATGCCGCGGGGCTCACCGTCGGGGTCGGCACCGTCGCGACCTCCCGGCAACTGCGTGCGAACGAGCTCGCCGACCAGTACGCGGACGCCGGTGTCGTGTGCGCGATCACCGGAACCGCTGCCTTCGCGGAGGTGGCCGCGGCGGCAAGAATCGCGGGCGTTGAATCGCTCGTCGTCCACGGTGCCGGGCCGGACGAGACTGCGCCGGATGGCGCCGTTTCGTGGGCAGACTGGCTGGAGTCGGCGCCGCCGGTGCCGTCCGGTGCCGAGTCGCGTCCGCCCCGGCCGTTGCTCGTATACACATCCGGAACCACCGGACGGGCGCGCGGCGCCGAGGTCCGGTGGACCGTCACTCTGCCGGAGACTGCTCGCGACTACGTCGACGCGATCACCGCAGAGTCGGCGTTTCCGCCTGGCCCCCACCTGGTGGTCGGGCCGCTGCAACACAACGCGCCGTTGACCTCGGTCCGGCACCTGTTGGCTGGGCAGCCGGTGATCATCGTCGGCAAGTTCGACGCCGAGGCGATCCTGGGGCTGATCGAGCAGCATCACGTCACGTCGTCGGTGATGGTGCCGACGCATCTGCAGCGGCTGCTTGCGTTGCCACCCGACGTCCGCGCACAGTACGACGTTTCCAGCCTGAAGTTGGTGAGCCAGACTGGATCGGCCTGCCCGGCGGACGTGAAGCTCGCGATGATCAATTGGTTCGGCCCGATATTCGTTGAGTCGTATGGCGGAACGGAGAGCGGGACGCTGTGCCGCATCGATTCCACCGAATGGCTGACTCATCGAGGATCGGTCGGCCGTCCCCGCCCGCCGTTCGAGGTGGTGGTACTCGACGAGAACAACGAGCCGTTGCCGGCTGGTCAGGTGGGGGTGCTCGGCTTTCGGGCACCGGAGGGGCGCGGCCCGCGCTTCCACGCCGACCGGGAGAAGACCGAGAAGGCCTTTGTCGCGCCCGGCGTGTTCACGCTCGGTGACGTGGGTTATGTCGATGAAGACGGCTATGTATACATCACCGACCGGATCGCCGACATGGTCGTCTCCGGTGGTGTGAACCTTTACCCGGCCGAGAGCGAGAAAGTGCTCGGTACTCACCCCGCGGTGGCTCAGGTCGCCGTGATTGGGGTACCGCATCCGGACCTGGGTGAGGCGCTGCTGGCGCTGATCGTCCCGGTGGGCGAGCCGCCGGACCCGGCTGAGCTCGAGGCATACGCCCGCGAACGGCTCGCGCCGTACAAGGTGCCGCGCGCGTACGAGTTTCGCGATGACCTGGTACGCAACGCCATGGGCAAGCTCGACAAGAAGGCGATGCGCGCGCCGTACTGGCACGACGAGAGAACGATCGCCGGATGACCGGCACCGACGCGGTCTCGGCGATATTCGTTCCGTACGGACAGGGTCGCGCGCGGGGCCTGGACCAGGACGAGCTCGGCAATCACGGGGTCGAGGTGGACCGGCTCGTAGCGCTCGGATTGCCGGTCGTTCCCGGCCTGACCGTTCCGATAGCGCACGCAGCGTCGCTGGGCGAGGTCGAGGTGGCCCGCGTCGCGGTCGATCTCCTGCAACAGCTGGTGGGTCGTCACATCGGCGATCTCACCCACCCGGTTCTGATCAGGTTGCTCGCGAGCACCTCTGCCGGCGGTTCAGCGGGTGCACCGGTTGACATTCCGGGGCTCGGCGTCACCGCGAACACGGTCGCCGCTCTCGACGAGATGGTCGGCAGCGACGGCGCGATCTACGACGTGTTCGCAGCCGTCATCCGCTATGTCGGTGAGCATGGCGGCGGCATACCCGGCGATGACTTCGCCGACGCCGAATACACCGCTTCGACGCTCCCGGAACGGGTGAAGGCCTACCTGGAACTCAGCAGCGCCGAGGGGTTCCCGTTCCCGGACGACCCGGCGGAGCAGCTGGCCCGCGCTGCAACGGCAATGCGCAGGCGTTGGGTATCGCCCCGAGCCCGCCGCTCGCGCCGAGGACAGGGCCTGCCGGAGGACCTTCCGTTGGCGTTCCATGTCCAAGCCGTCCGGGTCGGACCGCTCGAGGCATCCGGACACGGGGTTGCGCAGAGCCGTGACCCGGTTACGGGCGCATTCGCGGCCATTGGCACGTTCCGCCGGGGGGTGCGCCGAAGCACGACGGACGACCGCCCGGGTGAGTCGCTGGACACGCTGCCAGGTGGCCGAGACGTCCTCATGTCCGCCCTCCGCACGTTGGAGCTGCACTTTCGGGGCGCAGCGCAGGTCGAGTTCGAGATCCGCGATGGTGAGATGTCGCTGCTGTCCGCTCGCAAGGTGGAACGGCCCGCTCCGCGGACGGCCGTTCGGCTGGCCGTCGAACTCGCGGAGGCTGGCGCCGTGGACGACGCCACCGCAGTGCAGTCGATCCGCGCGTCGGATCTGGAGAGTCTGTTGCACCCCCAGCTACAGCTCACTGGTCGGGAGACTGAGTTCGGCCGTGGTCTTCCGGCATCCGTGGGTGCCGCCGTCGGGCGCGTCGCGCTGAGCAGCGACCGAGCGGTGGAGCTGACCGAGAGTGGCGAATCGGTCGTGCTGGTCGCGGAAGAGACCTCGCCCGGCGACCTGCCGGGCATGCTCGCCGCGAAGGCCATCGTCACGTCGCGGGGCGGCTTGGCCGCCCACGCGGCGGTCGTTGCCCGCGGCCTGGGTCGCCCGGCCGTGTGCGGCGCCACGGCGCTGCGCATCGACTTGGTGAACCGGACGATCACGTTCGACGGCCAGACTGTCGCCGAGGGCGAGTTGATCTCCGTCGATGGCAGCAGCGGGATGTTGTACACGGGCGCGGTCCACGTTGTGCCACCTCGCCCGGGGGGCGATCTGGAGGCGCTGCTACGGCGCGCAGACGGCCTGCGCCGCCTTGGCGTTCGCGCGAACGCCGACAACGGTCGAGATGCGGCGGTCGCGCTGCAATACGGCGCCGAGGGCGTCGGGCTGTGTCGCACCGAGCACCAGTTCCTCGGCGAGCGACTGCCGTTGGTCCGCCGTTACCTGCTCGCCACGGATCCGGACGAGGAAGCACTCGCGCTGACCGAGCTGGCGGCAGCGCAGAAGGAGGACTTCCTCGATCTGCTGACGGTCACCGGGAATCTCCCGGTAACCGTGCGGTTGCTCGATGCGCCGTTGCACGAGTTTCTCGGCGAGTCAGCGCACGAGGTGAACCCGATGCTCGGGCTGCGCGGCGTCCGGCTGGCGCTTACTCGTACCGAGCTCTACCCGGCGCAGGCTAGGGCGCTCTTCAGTGCCTGGGTCGATCTGGCTGCCGACGGTATCCAGCCCCGGCTGGAAGTCATGGTGCCGTTGGTGGCCCTGGCCGGCGAGCTGGCGGCCGCCATCGAGAGCATCCACCGAGCCGCCGACGAGATCGAGGAAAGCACCGGGGTGCGCGTCCCCTACACCGTCGGCACCATGGTGGAGACGCCGCGCGCAGCCTTGATCGCCGGCCAGTTGGCCGGCCTCGCCCAATTCCTCTCCTTCGGCACGAACGACTTGACGCAGCTGACGTACGGTTTCTCGCGAGACGACGTCGAGGCGCAGCTGCTCACGGCGTACGTCGAACGGCAGCTACTTCCGGTGAGCCCGTTCGCCAGCCTGGACCCCGACGGCGTTGGAGCGCTCGTCGAGATCGCGATTCGGAACGCCCGAGAGGTCAATCCAGGCATAAAGCTGGGGATCTGCGGGGAACACGGCGGTGATCCGGCTTCGATCGAGATGTGCGAGCGGTTTGGTCTCGACTACGTCTCCTGCTCGCCGTCGCGGGTGCCGGGTGCGCGACTTGCCGCGGCGCACGCCGCGACGACCGCTGCCCGGTAATGCCCGATCAGCGCAGCGACAGGATAAGCGCGACGCACATCTCTTCCACCGCACCCACCAGGGGGCTTCGGGGCAAACGCCCGAACGCGCCGTCAAGGGCAGCCGCCTGACTCACCAGGACGGTATCGAGCAGCACACCGATCGCCAGGGTATGTGCGGCATGTTGCTCGCGCGCCCTTCGGGTACTGCGAGACGCGCGCGCTTCGGGGACGTAGTCGTAAGCGCGTTCGAGATGGCGCAGCTCCCATTCACGACGCAGTTGCAAGGCGTGCGCCGTGCTCCCTTCGGAGTAACGCCCCACCAGCCGGGCCGCGTCCGGATTGGCATACCAAAAGTCCCACCCCGCGCGCACCACGGTGCGCAGGCTGTCGATCGAGCCCGCCTTGGTGTCCGGGCGAACCTCGAAGATCCGGTCACTGAAACCGTTTAATGCCGCGCGCAGGGCCTGTGCGAACAGCTCCTCCTTGCCGCCGAAGTGGTAGTAGATCGCGGTAGGGGCCACGCCCGCCGCTTGCGCGATGTCCTCGACATTCGCCTCGGCGTAGCCCTCGCGCGCAAAGACTACGGTCGCTGCGTCGATAATCTCGCGCCGGCGTGACGGCCGATGCGCAGCGCGTTTCAGGCCCTGAGCCGTCATTTCGGTAACCTAACGGCGGTTTGTGCGTCTAGCATCTGCCCATGGTGGCTGATAGTGCCCTCCGCAAGCCCGCCAACCGCCCGTCGCGTCGCCAAGATCTTATCGAAGCGGCAGTCGAGCTGTTTTCGCTGCAGCCGTGGGACTTCGTCACGGTCGCCGACATTGTCGAACGGGCCGGAATGACGCCGGCAGCGTTTTACTATCACTTTTCGTCGCGAGAACAACTTCTCGAAGAAATCGTCGCGGGTTTCGCGGACGAATGGGTCGCGATGATCGATCGACTGCTCGCCGAGGCAGACACTGCGGATGCATTGTCGTACGTCCCCATTGCGCTGCTCGACGAAGTTGAGCAGCACGAGCAGTCCGCGAAGATCTTCTTCCTGAGTTCGGCGACCGCGCCGCTTCTTGTCGACCGAATCCGTCGAGATGCCCGTAATGGGGTGATCAAGTCGGCCACGGCCGCGATTCGCCGACTGGCGCCTGACCGGCCGGCTGCGGAATCGCATGTCAACGGCGTGGCGATGATCGTCGTATATGAGACCGCGGTCCGGGCCCGGCTCGCGCTCGACGAGCCCTACCGCACCCTCGGCCCGAGGCGATTCCGCGATGAATTGTGGAATCTCAGCCGCGTTTCGACCGGATTTCCAATCGGCTAGCGTCGGGTCGCCCGGCGCCCGGTTGGGGGGTCCTAAGTGCGGCATCAGCGTCTGGCCAGCACGGCTTCGATCGACCGGGCGCGGGATCCACCGTCGTGGTAGTCGACCTCGCGCACGACCAGATCACCGTCGAATACCAGATAGCTCATCCCGCTCGCCTGCCAGCGCAGACCTATCGCCTCGGCGCCGAACGACTCGTCCCGCACGGTCGCCGACATCACCCAAGTAAGGGCAACTCCGTCCGCGCGCCTCCAGAAATCCCCAGTGGGAACGAGGGTCAGATCCGGATAGCGCTCCAAGCCGCGCTGAAAGTAGGCCCGAATGGCCGGCCAGCCGTGGTAGACGCCTCCGATGACGTCGTCCAGAACGGCATCCGCGTGCAGGTGCCGTTGTGGGGCGTCTGGGTCGCCGCTGGACCAGGCGCCAAACAACGCGTACACCTGGGCAATGTGATCCGGGCCTGTCACCGCCGGTGTCCCCAATCCCCTCAAGCGACCATCGCGCTGCATGCCCTTGCGGCTGCGTTCCGGCGCAGACATGATGGCGACACTCGAAACTATAGGCCGTACCCAGAAAGAAGCGAGGCATCGTGCGTTGTTTGGTCTTGGGCGGCTCGAGTTTCGTCGGAGGACGCCTCGTCGACCGCCTGCTGGCCGAGGGCCACGACACGGCGGTCCTCAACCGCGGCCGAACCAGCTCCCCACGTCCCGGGGTGACCCAGCTGATTGCCGACCGACGCGATCCGGCGACCGTTCGCGCGGCCCTCTCGCGCGATTACTGGGACGCCGTCTTTGACGTATCTGGGTACATCATGGCCACGGACGCAGAGAATTTCCTGGTCTTGTTGGATCTACTGGACGGTCGAGCCGGGCGGTACGTCTTCGTCTCGTCGGTGATGGCGTACGCCCCCTCTGGTTACTTTCCGTGGCGGGAGACGGCGCCGAGTACGTCCGACCCACCGACAACCTACGGAGGGTTCAAGGCTTTCGCGGAGCAGGCAATGCTCGAACGATTCGCCGCGAGTGGCTTCGGCGCGACGGTTGCTCGACCCGCGGCGATCTACGGCCCGGAGAACAACATCTACGACATGGAATCGGCGATGTTCCTTCGGCTGCGCCGGGGGCTACCGATCTTGCTGCCGCATCAGGGGCTCGTGGTGAACTCGTTTGGTCACGTGGACGACTTGGCGGCTGCGTTGCTGGTGATGGCCGTTCATCCGAATGCGCCCGGCGAGATCTTCAACATCAGCGGCGTCGGTGTGACCGCGGGGCAATACGTGCAGACGTTGGCCGAGATCGTCGGGGCCGCGCCCGACATTCGCATGGTTCCCGATGACGTGGCTGAGAAGCTGGACCGGCCCGCGTTCTGCCGCTTGTTCAAAGCGCGCCACCACAGCCTGATCGATACGGCCAAGGCCGGATCGCTGCTTGGGCTACCGACCGAGCGTCCGTTCCGCCAGGGACACCAGGAGACGTATGAGTGGTTCCTGAGCTCGCCATTGGCCGATGCGCAGGTGAACCTGGACGATCCGCTTTGGGGTAAGGGGTTCGACCTGGCTTATGAAGCCGAGGTGGCGCAGCACCTGGATGCCAGCCGATGAACTCGGAGCCGAGCCGAGTCGACCGGCCGACCGACGATGCGTTGTGGCGATGCGTCTCGGACACCCTGCAGACCGTCATCCTGCCTGGGTTGCGGCCCGGCTTCGAACGCGACTCCGCCCGCCAGCTCACCGGAGTGGCGCGCTATGCCTTATCCCGACCGCCCAACCGCGGCACCGAGCGGGCTCGGGAGCTCGCCGGCCTGCTTGATCTTCCGGCGGAGACCGAGCTGCCCCAGGCGCTCGAGGTGGCGTCGAAGGCGCTGGTGTCTGGTGACGCGCCCGTCCTGCGGGCGCGGTTGCTCCGTTACCTGACGGAGGATTTCGAAGAGGCGGCGCCCCTTCTCGAGACCTTCTCCGGACACGATCCGGCCGCTGAGGAACCCGACGTCGTGGCGGCTCCGGAGGCTGCCGACCTGGGCAGGTGGCTTGCTCACGCCCTCGGTCGCGAGATCGAGGAACTCGACGTCGCCGTCATGGTGGGAGGTCACTCCCGACGCATGCTCAGTGTCTCTGTCACCACAGCTGGCGTCCGTCAGGATCTCGTCGTACGGATCGAGCAGGGCGGCATGTTCGGGACCGAGGGCGAACCCGAGGCCCGAGTGATGCGAGCGTTGTCCGAGATCGACTTCCCGGCCCCACCGGTGCGCTGGATCGAAGCTGACTCGTCCGTGCTCGGGCAGCCGTTCTTCGTCATGGACCGGGTGCCTGGCTCGCCGGCCGTCGACCACACGACGCTCGATGCGTACATCCGGAAGCTGCACGAACTCCACGAGTTGAATCCCAGCGTGGTGGCCGACGGGCTAGGGCCAGTGCCGGCCGCACCGCAGGACGGTGTGTCAGACGCGATCGACCACTGGCGGGACGTCTATCGCCGAAGCGCGGTGGCGCCGATTCCGCTACTGGAAGAGGCGGCCGACTGGTTGCACCGTAATCTCCGCCCGACCGGTCCGGTCTGCATCGTCCACGGCGACCCCGGGCCCGGCAATTTTCTGCACGACGGGGCCGAAATCACCGCGTTCACGGACTGGGAGTTCGCGCATTACGGCGATGCCGCCGAGGACTGGACTTACTTCGGCGCGATTCGCGCGCGCAAGATCACCGATGCGCGGGGTTGGCGCGCCAAGTTCGCGGCGCAGGCCGGGGTCAGCTATGACGACGAGACCTGGGGTCGGTGGGAGGCGTTCAACCTGTTCAAGGGTGCGTGCGCGAACTTGTCCGCGCTGCGCTTGTTCCGGGACGGCGTGAGCACCGCGCCGAACCTCCTGGCCATCGGCACGGCGGTGCATCTTCGATTCCTGAAGCAGCTCGTCGAGCGAATTGACGAACTCTCGGCGCGATCTGCGGACGCAACCACTGGTGACTGAATTCGATGCTTTGCGAGACAAGCAAGCAATTGCTGCGGTCTGCTATCGCTACGCCTTCGCGCTCGATGCACGCGACTGGACGGCTCTGCGGACCTGCTTCACTGCCGATGCAACGGCCTACTACCGGGATCTGAACGCGACGCACGGATATCCGGCGATCGAGACGAGGATCCGCAGCGCGCTGGCACCCCTTTCGTCGACCCAGCACCTTATCGGCAATGTTCTCGTCGCGCTCGCCGGAGACGAGGCGGACTCGGTCTGCTATCTGCAGGCGCAACACGTCAGGCCGGGCACCGATGGGGGTGACACGTTCATCATCGCCGGCCGCTATCTCGATCGTTTCGTCCGGACCCCGGACGGCTGGCAAATCGCCCAGCGTCGGCTGGAAACATTCTGGACAGAGGGCAATCCAGCGGTGACTGCACGGTACTAGCTAGGCCGCCGATCCCCACACCGGCTGCCGGCCGAGAAGCCCGGCCAGGCGGGCGATTGTCGCGGCGTCTGCACTGACAGCGACCGCCGATGCGAACGCGCGTCCGCGGTCACGAAGGAACGCGGCATCCGTGCATGTCGCCAGCACGAAGGCAGCGAGCTCTTCGTCGACGACGAGGTCATGGCCGATCGCCTGGGCGAGATCCCAGGTGTGCATCACCGTGTCGGTCAGGTTTATGTCCACCCAGTACGTCCCGGGGAGCCGGCCCGGCGTCTCCAACGCGCCTGGCTTCCGCCAAGCCGCGAGATTCGCGGCCACTGCGGAGCGGAAGGCCTGGCCTGGGTCGTCGGTAAACGCCACTCCGGCCCAGTCCGCCTTGCCGCCGGCCAGCACGACCGGAAACTGATCGATCACCCGGATCAGGTGATTAAGCAACGTCCGGACGTCCCACGCGGTGCATGGGGTCGGGCGGTCGTAGGTGTCCGGCGTCGCCGTGAATACGACTGGCCTGGCCATGGCGTACGCGCGGTCTAATGCGGTCAGCTTGTTCATGCCGGAATGTCCTCGACGTCGAGTCGTCCTGCGGTCGAGCCTACAGTTACCGCATTCAGCCTCTATTTCGGCGGGCCCAGAAACGGAGAGCGTATGAGCGAGCGGCTCGATGGCCAGGTCACGCTCGTCGCTGGTGCGGCCAGCGGGATAGGGAAAGGGATCGCGCGTCGCTTCGTTGCCGAAGGGGGGTGCTGTGCGGTCGTCGACGTCCAGGACGAACCCGGACTCGAATTCGCTCGCGAGTTGGGTCCCAAGATGACGGCGGATACCCACACCGAGGTTGCCGTGGAAGACGACGTCGCGGCGGCCATAGATCTCGCCGTCGAACGTTTCGGCCGCCTCGACTGCGTCGTCAACAACGTCGGCATCCTCGGCGCAGTCGGAAGCCGGGCAGACGACCCGACCGCCGGCTACCGCGGGCGCCTGGTGGGATGCTGATATGCAGCTGTCAGGACGAATCGCCCTCGTGACGGGTGCGAACCGCGGGGTCGGCGCGGCGCTCGTGGACGCGTTGATGGAGCGAGCCGCCAGGAAGGTATACGCCGGCGCACGTGACGTGTCGTCGCTCGACGGCGCGGTATCCCAGCACGGCTCCCGGCTGGTGCCGATCCAGCTCGACGTGACCAAGCCGTCCGATATCGACGCCGCAGCCGACATGTGTTCCGACGTCGAGGTGCTCGTCAGCAATGCCGGCCTGGCGCCGGCCGGGCCGGTTCTGGAGACGAGCGATGCGCTGATGCGAGAGGTCTTCGACGTGAACGTCTTCGGGCCGATGGCGCTCGTCCGCGCATTCGCCCCGGCTTTGACGCGCAACCGGGGCGGCCTGCTATTCATCAACTCGGTCACGGGGCTTGTCGTCTCGCGCAGCTCGCCGGTGTACGGGGCAAGCAAGGCCGCAGCCCGGATGCTCATACTCGGCCTGCGAGAGCACCTGCGCGGGTCGGGGGTCGTGGTCACGACGTCACATCCCGGATTCATCGACACCGACATGGCTGCCGACGTGCCCTACCCAAAGGCGTCACCCCGATCGGTCGCTGATGCGTCACTCGATGGGCTAGAGGCGGAGCAGACGGTTGTCTTTCCGGACCCGCTTGCCACGCTTGTCGAGAGTGCGCTGGTGACGCGAATGCCCGAGGTCCTGGTTGAGCCGCAGCGGGTCATGACCGGGCTGACCGGCCAGCTGTCGGGCCGCAAGGCGTAGAGCCTGCTCCAGGTGGCTCTGGTGCGCGATCCGTCGTCTCGCGCTAGGCGGACGAGGTGGTGGACCGGACTCGGACTGGATCAGTCACGCCATCCCATTCTTCGTGGGAACGGCGGAACAGATCGAAGAGGTCGTAGATCGTCTGATTGGCACCATGCAGCTCGACGAAGCAGCCGATCGCGTCGCGGCAATCAAGGTAGGCGACGTCGACGTACGACCACAGCGTCGAGGCAACCTCGAATCCGGCGTCCTGGAACCGTTTGACCTCCGCTGCGTGTTCGGCTTCTGGAACGAGCACGGCGACGTGGTGGAATCCTTCCTCGCCCGGGCCATATATGTCGCGGTAGATCGAGGGAGTGCTGCTGTCCTGCTGGATCAACTGCACGTGCGTCGGCCCGGTGCCGCCGAAGGCGTAGTGCAACGGCTCGTTCCATGGTTGGCCGCGGTAGGTGTGTTGCCGGCCGTAGTGATTGCGGCTGAGCCAGAACGGGCCGGCACCGGTCGTCTCCGTCCATTCCCGCATCGCGGAGTCGATGTCGTTGACGACATAGGCGTGCTGCAAGATTGGATACCGAATGAGCGGCACGCGCATTCACCTCATGGGATCGAGTTGTCGGCCGGCCGCACTCACAAATCGACGACTTCGTCGGGCGGAGTCTCGCGATAGTGCGCGATCGCCTCTTCTTGCAGCTCTAACGCGATTGGAGCGGCAAGTAGGGGCGCGACGAGCGAAGCCTCCAAGGCCAGTCCTTCGTCGAGCGGCAAGGCGAGTCCGTCGAGGATCGCCCGCTTGGCGGCGATCAACGACGCAGCCGGCCGAGCCGCGATGGGCTCGAGCCAGCGCAGCACACCGTCGCGGAACGGCTCGTCGGGCACGAACCGTTCCGCGATGCCCAGCCGCGCCGCTTCTTCGGCGCCGATCGCGCGGCCGGAGAGTATTAGCTCCGCCGCTCGACCGGGACCGATGAGCCTCGGCAGGCGCTGGGTGCCTCCGCCGCCCGGGATCAGGCCGATCGCGACCTCGACGAAGGTGAGGCGGGCTCGGGGGCCAACCACCCGCAGCGTGCAGGCGAGCGTCATCTCCAACCCACCGCCGCCGGCCTGTCCATTGATCGCGGCGACCACGATCTGCGGCATGCTGCCGAACCGGGCCAGAGTTCGCGGCCAGCTCAGCGCGTCACCGTCGAACTCCTCACCGCGTCCAAGCTTGAGCAGATCCTCGAGGTCTCCATGAGCGACGAACCAGCCGGCCACGTCGCTCGCCAGCACCAGGACCGTAATCGCGTCGTCTAGCGCGACCTCCTCGACCAGCCCCTCGAGTTCGGTCATGTCGGCGAAGGTCATGAAGTTACGCGGCGGTGCGGAGAACGTCGCCACCGCGATCCGATCACGTCGCTCCAAGCGCCAATGCCCCATGAGCCCTCTCAACGGTTGCGGGGGTCTGGACTTCCGCATGATTTTTGCAGGCCGTGTCTAGTTATGTCGAGAACGCGCTACCGAAGGTCCTGGTCCCAATGATCTTGAACTATCGTCGCCGGAGAGCCTTGGATCCAAGATCATTACTTCGCAACATCGAAGTGGCACGACTGTAAAGACACTCTCGGATCAGCTACGCGGACTGTGCCGTCGGGCCTCGGTGTCGTGACGTGAGCTAGCAACCGGGCCAGCCGTCGGCCAAGATGACTGGTCGTGACGTTTCTCTTCGGTGCCCCTGGTAAGGGACTGGACCTCTATCACATCGGATTGACTGTTCCTGATCTTCACGCGGCCATGGAGCAGTACTCGGACGCGTTCGGGTTCGGATGGGCGACAGTCAGGGAATCGACCCACGCGGTCGTTGTCGATGGCGAGCAGCGCCACGCGCAGATCGCCGTGACCTACTCAGTGCAAGGGCCGCCCTATCTCGAGCTGATCGAGGAACGACACGGGGCGGTGTGGGGAGCTGACGGTCTCGCTTTGACTCACGTCGGGTTCTGGGCGGAGGACGTCAGCGCCGCCGTGCGAGCGCTCGATGCGTCGGGCGTCACAGTCCGGGTTAGCGCCGACACGGCCGACGGCCGCCCTCTGCGGTACAGCTACCACCGGTTCGGTGGGGGATTGTGGCTCGAGCTGGTGCATCCGTCGTTCGAAGCTGACTTGACCGGTTGGATCGCCAAAACCCTGGACGAAGCCGACTAACGCCCAGGCTGGGCGAGTCGACGAGTGCGATGCTCGACGGCATGAGCGAGCAGGCCGCCGTCGTCGCGGAGGGCTTTGGGGCGGTGGCCGATGCGTTCCACCGAAACTTCGAGGACCCGGGTGAAGACGCGGCCGCGGTCGCGGTGTTCCACCGAGGTGTGAAAGTTGTGGACCTGTGGGGCGGCACAGACGTGCTGCACCAGCGGACGATGCCAGACGACGGTCTGATGATGGTCGCGTCCTGCAGCAAGGGAATCGCCGCCACGGTCCTCGCTGTGCTGGTCGAGCGCGGCGAGCTCGACCCGGAGGACCGGGTCACGGCGTACTGGCCGGAGTTCGCCGCCGGCGGGAAGGGCCAGGTCACCGTGGCGATGGTTTCTTCTCACACGGCCGGTCTGCCATACCCGCCCCTGGGCACCGGGCTGCGTGGTCTGGACTTGCACCGTGGCGAGGCCGTGACCCGCGCGTTGGCCGCCGCACATCCGTTGTGGAAACCGGGAACGGCTATGGCGTACCACCCCGTCACCTACGGCACGCTGCTGGACGAGATCGTGCGTCGAGCGACCGGTGCGAGCATCGGCTCGCACGTCCGGAGGTTGATCGCCGAGCCGCTCGGAGTGGACATGTGGATCGGCGCCCCCGAGGGGGTAATTCCTCGCGTGGTTCCCGGCCAGTGGGAGGAGAGCAGTCCCATGGAACCCGCGGAAGTGGACCCGGAGCCGGGCAGCTACGCGGCGCTGCGACAGCGGTTCCTGCGGGAGAACCCTCCGATGGATCCGGACTTCTCAGACCCGGACGATGTCCGCGCGCACTATATGGCCGAGCGGCCGGCGGTGGGAGCGATCACGAACGCCCGCGCGTTGGCCACCATGTATGCCGCGCTGCTCGGGCCGATTGGCGGGGTGCGCCTTATCACCGACCAAACTCGCATGGCCGTATCCCGCCCGCGAACCGACGATCTCGAGACGCTGATCGAGAGCGGGACCGCCGGACCGGACATTCGCTTCGGCGTCGGCTACCAGCTCGCCTCGCCGAGCATGCCCGGATTCGGGCCTAGCTCGTTCGGCCACACGGGCGCGGGAGGTCGTCTCGGCATCGCCGACCCCGACTACCACGTCGGCTTTGGCTACATCTGCAGTCGGCTGCGGGACATCGGCGCTCAGGGCGACCCGCGATGGGCAAGACTGATTGCTGCCACGAGGACCTGTATCGAACGGTCGTAACCTCTCGACGATCTTGGACTTATCGGCGCCCCAGAGCATTAAGTCCAAGATCACGACCATGGAGATACAGGCGTTCCCCAATTGATACCGGCGTTTGACTACCAGAGCGGGTCAGCTGGCGATTCGGGAGATGATTTCCGATCTGAGTTTGGAGATCGCGCTGGTCCGAGCGCCGGTGAGCGACGGTTCATCGGCGGCGAGCGCAGGTTGTATCGGAACCGTCCGTGGCTGTTGGGCAAATGCGCGCTGGATAGCCTCGATCATGCGTTGTGTGGTGCCCCACGTCCCGCCGATCACGATGAGCTGGGGATCGCACAGTGCGGTAGTGGCGGTCAGTACGCCGCATACAGCGGCCGCCAGCGTACGTGCCAGTTCACGTCCGCCGGGCGACGTGAGTTTGTCGCGCAGTGTCGTGACGTCGATCGCGGTCGATCCAGCGTGGCGCAGTCCCAGTTGCGCGAACACGGTGATGAAGGGGACTGCCCGCCCCGAAAAGCCGGGCACGAGAATATGGGCGATCTCGCCGGCGAGTCCTCGATGGCCACGGCGGACTTCCGCGTCGGTGATGACCGCGCAGCCCAGGCCTTCGCCGAGGTGCAGATAGACGAAGTCGTTCAGCTCGGTGCCACTTTGCTGCTGTCGCACTTCGCGTTCGGCCCGAGCGGCCCAGTTGACGTCGTTGTCGACGAGCACCGGACCGCTCACGATGGGCCGCAACACAGCTGCCGGCGACATGGCGCCAAGGAGGAACGGTGCGTCGGGCAAGTGCACGAGGGCGCCGGTGGCCCGATCGACTGGGTCCGCGGCCGAGACCACCGCGACGCGCACCGACTCGGCATCGAGCCCCGGCAACGCTGCCTCCGCGGCCTTCTTGAGTCGGCGGGCGACGGACTGCGGCGTTGCCGGGCGATGCAGCGGCTCTACGACCCGGTGACGCACGGCTCCGGACGGATTGACGGTCTCGGCGGTGATGGCGTCCGGAGCGACATCGACGGCCAGCGCGACACCGACCTTGTCGGACAGCGCATAGTACGTACCCACACCCCCTCGCCCGCTGGTTCGCTCGCCGGTGTCACGCACCAGGCCTGTCTCCTCGAGCCGCCGGATCGCCTCCGCGGCGGTCGGCTTGGACAAGCCGGTCGCCAACGCCAGCTCGGCCCGGGTCAGGCGTGGTGCATCCATGAGCGCGCGGAGCACCGCCTCGTCGGACAGCGAACGTAGCAACGCCGGCGACGGCTTCACGATGGTCACAGGGCGATCCTAAACGATCAGTAAGGAGGCTTGACTGAAGGCCAGGCCGTGCTTACAGTCGCTTCAGTAAAGAGACTTCACTGAAGGAGCGAACATGACTCGTACCTCGGCCGCCGACTCGATGGCGCTGCCGTCCCTTCCGCATTGGGAAACGATTCCGGACGACCTTCCCGCGGCGATTCGCACGATCAAGCACGCTCTGCAAGGGCGTATCGCAGCCTCCGGACGGACCGTCGAGGAGGTATTTGCGGTCATTGAGGCACGAGTGCGCGCAGAGGTAGCGGACATCGCCGCGGCAAAGGCGCGCGGGGAGACCGTCTGGCCGGTCATCGACTACGCCGATATCGCCGCCGGCACCGTCAGCGCCGAGCAGCTGGCATATCTGCATCGGCGCGGTTGCCTGGTTGTCCGCGGGCACTTCGACCGCGACACGGCCGCGGCGTGGGACCGCGACATCGTCGATTACGTGGAGTCCAACCGGTTCTTCGAGAACTACCGGGGCCCGGGCGACGACTTCTTCGGCAGTGTCGGATCCAAACCCGAGATCTACCCGATCTACTGGTCCCAGGCGCAGATGCAGGCCCGGCAGAGCGACCGCATGGCGACTGTCCAAGGGTTCCTCAACCACCAGTGGCGCCACGAGTCCGACGGGGTGCAGTGGTTCGACCCGGACCGCGACTCGCTCTACCCGGACCGGATCCGCCGCCGTCCCGAAGGAGCGAACTCGAACGGTCTGGGCACCCATCTCGACCCCGGAACACTCGACCTTTGGATGACCCAGGCCTACCAGCAGGCATTCCGGCATCTGTTCGACGGCACCGTCGAGCAGTACGACCCGTGGGACGCTAGCCACCGCACCGCCGGCCCGCAGTACCCCGGATCCACGATGTGCTCAGCCTTCCGCACCTTCCAAGGCTGGACCGCGCTGTCGGACATGGACCACGACCAAGGCGTGCTGCACACCGTGCCGATCCCCGAAGCCATGGGGTACCTGATGCTGCGCCCGCTGCTCTCGGACGTCGCTGCCGACGACATGTGCGGCGTTACAGTCAACCGAGTCTTCCCCGCGAGCCGGCAATGGCACCCGGTGCTGCTCGAGGCCCTCACCGGTATCCCGGACGTCAAGGCCGGCGATTCGGTCTGGTGGCACTGCGACATGATCCACTCCGTCGCTCCGGTGCGGGACCAGAAGGGGTGGGGCAACGTCATGTATATCCCCGCCGCTCCGTGGTGCCCGCGCAACGAGGCCTATGCCGCGTCCGTCCGGAAGGCGTTCATCACTGGTTCTAGTCCCTCGGACTTCCCGGACGAGGACTATGAGCGCTCGTGGCCCAACCGTTTTCAGCTCGATGACCTGAATGCCGTCGGCAGACGAGGCCTCGGCATCGACGATTAAACCGGCCCGCGATCGGCGTCAAGATCGCGAACATGTTCTGTCCACCGATTGGTCGACGTCGCGTTCACCTGGCGAAGGGCCCAGTCGGATCTCATTGCGGGGCTGACCACCCGGACAGGCTTGGGACAGGTGTCGGTAGGGATCCGACACACGACAAGTCTTCGGAGGAGCCCCGATGTCTACCGTGACATTTGCGGCGGCCGCGCTCCAGGCGCGCGTCCGCTCCGGTCGCGCAGCGAGCGGCGTCACGCGTGCGCTACCCGCCGCGGATGAGACGTCGCGGTCCACGCGCCGGATTGCGCTGGCCAGCATGATCGGTACCACGATCGAGTACTACGACTACCTCATCTTCGGCACCGCGGCCGCACTCGTTTTCGGTCAGGTCTTCTTTCCGCAGCTCGGCGGAGCGACCGGCGCCCTCGCCGCCCTGGCGTCGCTCGCGGTCGCCTTCATCTTTCGGCCGATCGGCTCGGTGTTGTTCGGTCACATCGGTGATCGGTTGGGCCGCAAGAGCACGTTGATCATCACATTGCTGCTGATGGGACTCAGCACCGTGGCGGTCGGGCTCCTGCCCAGTGCCGCCACCATTGGCGTGGCCGCCCCGATCCTGCTGGTGCTTTTGCGGGCGTTCCAGGGTTTGGCGGTGGGCGGCGAGTGGGCCGGCGCGGCGCTGTTCGCCGCGGAGAGTGCTCCCGCGCACCGGCGCGGGCGGTTCGGCGCGTTCCCCCAGCTCGGCACGACCGTGGCGTTCGTCCTAGCGAGCCTCACGTTCCTGATCATCTATTCGATCGTCGGTAAGGCTGACGGAGTGTTCCTGGAGTGGGGCTGGCGGGTGCCGTTTCTCCTTAGTGGTGTGCTGATCGCAGTTGGGCTGTGGGTGCGGTTGCGCACGACTGAGACGCCGGTCTTCGCTGCAGCCACCCGCACTCAGCGTCGATCCGCGATTCCCTTCGCGGATGTCTGGCGCCGCCAGCCCCGGACCGTGCTGCTGACCGTAGGCGTGATGACGGGGATCTTCGCGTGCATCTCGATCGGGTCCGTGTACCTCACCAGTTACGCCACCAGCGCGGGCGGCCTGGGCCTGAGTGAGCCGACGGCGTTGGTCATGAACGTCGTCGCCGGATTGGCAACCGGGCTGACCACGGTCCTCTCGGCCCGTTGGTCGGACCGATTCGGCCGGCGGCGGATCATCCTCGGCGCTTCAGTGGCCCTGGTCGGCTGGTCCCTGGTGATGTTTCCCTTGATGGGGAGTGGATCGCTCGCAGCCTTCGGGACCGGACTCGTCGTCCTCATGGCCCTGATCGGGCTCGCCTACGGGCCGGTCGCGGCGTACCTGCCCGAAGCGTTCCCTACGGCGTACCGCTACACCGGCACTGGGCTGACCTACAACCTGGGCGGGGTCGCCGGTGGTGGCGTGGCCCTGGTGGTCGCTCCGCTGCTGGCTGGCTCTGGCGCCGGAACGCTGGCGATCGGGATCTACCTTGCCGTGATGATGCTTCTTACAGTTGGGTGCCTGCTGGCTCTGCCCGAGACGAAGGATGCTTTGCTGACCGACCCGGGCTCATCCGCAGCCTGATCGCCGCCCGTTGCGTCACTTGGTAATCGGGGCCCGGTCTGACCGCGTCACAGTTGGGCCGTTAGCTGGCGCATGATGACCTCGGCGGGATCGGTTGTCGCCGCCCGGTAGCCGGTCCCGGCCCAGAGGTGAAGCAACTCGGGATCTCCGGCCGCTGCGGCGGCCCGGCGTATTGGGCTCGTCAAATGGTGCAACGCCGGATAGCCGAACGGCGCGAGGTCGTCGTAACGGTCGATGAACGCATTGCGGAGTCCTCTGGCCGGCCGCCCCGTGAAGGCCTTCGTCACCACGGTTGGCCGGTCGCCTGTGGCCAGCGCCGCACGATGGGTGGCGGAAGTGCCGGCCTCCGGCGAGAGCATCAACACAGTGCCGACCGCCACCACCGCAGCCCCGGCCACGAGGGCGGCACGAACGGTCGTGGGATCGGCAATCCCGCCGGCAGCGATGATCGGCAGCTCGGACGCCAAGCGGACCTGGGCGACAAGCTCCTCGAGCCGAGCTTGCGGTAATGGAGGACGCCGAGGGGTGAGTGTGCCCCAGTGGCCACCGGCCGCCGATGACTGTACGGCCAGCGCATCTACCCCGGCCGCCGCAGCCAGGCGGGCTTCGTCGGCGGACGTGACGGTCTGTACCAGCAGGCTGTCTACGGCGCGGAGCGCATCGACAACGGCCCGCTCGGGAACGCCGAAGGTGAACGAGACAACCGGCACCCGTGCATCGATGAGCAGATCGATCTTGTCCCGCCACGCATCGTCGTCCTCGACCGGATCATCCGGCAGGGCGACACCCAGCCGGTCGGCATCGGCTCGCAGCGTCTCGCGATAAGCCTGATAGGCCGGGCGGTCGACCGGAACTGGATTGGGAGCGAACAGGTTCACCCCGAAGTGTGGTGTCTCCCCGCGAACCGTGTCGATCTTCGTCTTGACCGCCTCGGCCGATTGGTACCCGGCGGCGAGAAACCCGATGCCGCCGGCTCGATCTGCCGCCACAACGAGGTCCGGAGTAGTTGGGCCGCCAGCCATCGGCGCAGCCACGATCGGCACCGACAACCCAAGCTCGGTTAACAACCGCATCCGTCAATGGTCCTATTGATCTGGTTATTGACAGTCCGTGCCGAGTAGCCCTAGCGCTTATGCGTCCGAAGACGCGTGGAGCTTCTGGCGCACGCGGTCGGCCGCGAGCGTCAGCACGCTTCGGTTGCCGCGGTTCCAGGTGACGACCAGCTTCTTCCCACTGATCCGCCAGTCTGAGCCGTCTCGCACAAGGCGGTCGGAGTAGTAGCCGCCCAGCGTGAACCAGTTGTCGCCATCGGCGTTGGTCAGGAAGTGTTCCGCCTGCACGTAAATCGAGATATCCGCGGTGTCGCCGGTGACCGTGACCAGCGGGTTGTAGAGGCAGTGCTGACTGGCGTCGAGTCCCGGAAACAGTGCCTTGGCCCGATCCACCCAGTCGTCAGCGCGCACGCGTCCGACGGTTCCCGCGCGGTAAGAGCTGTAGTCGAGGTCGATCTCGTCGGTGAATACCGAGCGATAGGCGTCCCAGTCGCGCCGGTCAATCGCGGCGGCGAACCGGTAGAGGGTGCGGCACACAGCCAGTTCGTCCGCTGGATCGGGAGCGCCAGCCGACATCGACATCGGTCCCACCTCCACGCCGGTCGCGTTACTGTACCGCCTATCTTGTTAGTCGCCGATCCGCGCGAAAGGGTGTCCGGGGTGGTCGAGGACGATGGCGTGCCACCGGGCGGCGCCGCGACCGACGCCTACCGGCCCCGCGTCCGGTCGATAGTCCTGCCGGCGGGCCGGGTGAAAGTGGCCGAGGTTGGCTCGGGGCCGCCGCTACTCCTGATCAACGGGATCGGCGCGAGCCTCGAGACCTGGCGCCCGCTGGCCCGACGGTTATGCGTCAACCGTCGACTCATCCTGTTCGACGTGCCCGGCACCGGCGGATCCGGACCGTTGCGTGCTCCATTGCGCATGCCGGGAATGGCCCGCCTCGCCGTGGATTTGCTCGATCAACTGAGCGACGCCCGAGTCGACGTGCTCGGCTACTCATGGGGTGGTGCCGTCGCCCAGCAGCTGGCGAGGGACGCCCCGAATCGAGTACGCCGACTGGTCCTGGTCGCGACGTCGCCCGGGCGTGGCGGCAAGACACCGGTGCTGCCGATGTTGGCGCTGATGGGCGTGCCGTTGCAGCTCGTGTCCGGCACGTATTTCTCACATATCGCACCCGTCATATTTGGCGGTGATCTGGGGCGTATGGGTAGCGCCGCGCTACGCGGGGGGCCGGCGCCGTGGGATCACCTGCCCAGTCGGTGGGGATATGCGCAACAGATGTACGCGATCAGCGGATGGACGAGTCTGCCGTGGCTGGCCCGGATTACGGCGCCGACATTGGTTGTCAGCGGGGCCGACGATCCACTTGTACCAGTGGAAAACGCGCGCTTGCTCGCCAGTCGCATTCCGGGCGCTCGCTTGTCCATCGTTGCCGACGGCGGACATCTGTGGCTGCTGGAACATGCGAAGACCGCCGCAGTACTGATCGACGAATTCCTGTCCAGCGATGAATCGCCCAGGAGACGTGCCTGACGCAACCGACCAGCCCGGAGATTGGCGAGCGCGGCCCACCGTTCGAGCCGGTGCCTCCTTCTCGGCCTTTGGGACCCATCGGCCGGATCCGCCATCCAGGCAAAGACCCCTGGCGGGACACGATGTTGTGCTGCCGATGGCACACTGACCGAGTGGCAGTCGAGGGGAGAGCCGAACGGGGACAAACGCTGGGCTCGTTCATTCGGACCCAGCGACGGCTTGCGGCCTTGTCTTTGCGCCAGCTGGCCAGCATGACCAGCGTCTCCAACGCCTACCTCAGCCAGATCGAGCGCGGCATTCATCAGCCGTCATTGCGCGTTCTGCACTCACTGGCCCAGGCGCTCGATGTGCCGACGACCGTGCTGCTCGAGCACGCTGGCATGGAGTCGATCGACGACGAGCGAGTTGACGCCCCGCTTCCGACAGCCGCCGCGATCCAGCTCGACCCGGAGCTCACCGAGGCCGACCGGAAACTGCTCCTCGCCCTGTATGAGCGACTCCGCGCGGCCTCTCGCTAACTCTCCTCAGCACTTGCGTACTATCCTACGCAGAAGCTATGTTGGCGAAGCGGGATCCGCGTATGCGAGGTCCGTACATCGATACGGCGGAAGGTGAAGGCGAGATGGCAAAACTGGACGGAAAGATCGCGCTTGTCTCCGGAGCCGGGCGCGGCATCGGGCAGGCCATCGCGACCAAGCTGGCCGAGGAGGGAGCACGGCTCGTCATCAACGATCTCGACATCGAGCCGGCTGAAGAGACCTGTCGGGTCGTGCGGCGGGCGGGCAGTGCGGCCCTGCCGGTCATCGGTAGCGTAACGGACCCCGCGTTTGGCGACCGATTCGTACAAGCCGCCCTGGACGAGTACGGGCGCATCGACATCATCGTCAACAACGCCGGGTATACATGGGACAGCGTTGTACAAAAGATGACCGACGAGCAGTGGTACGCCATGATCGACGTTCATCTGACCGCGCCGTTCCGGATTCTGCGGGCGGCGGCCCCGTACCTCCGCGACGCCGCGAAGGCCGAGCTTGCCAGCGGGAACCGGGTAACCCGCAAGGTCGTCAATATCTCCTCTATCGCTGGACTGGGCGGCAACGCTGGTCAGTCCGGCTACGCCTCGGGCAAGGCCGGCATTATCGGCCTGACCAAGACCCTGGCCAAGGAGTGGGGACGGTACAACGTGACCGTCAACAGCCTGGCGTTCGGCGTTATCAAGACGCGACTAACCGAAGCTGTCGCCGGCGGTGACAGCACGATCTCCATTGAGGACCGGGAGATCAAAGTCGGTGTCAACGCGCAGCTGATGGCCGCGATGGAAGGCGGGATAGCGCTCGGCCGGGCCGGCACGCCCAGAGACGCTGCCAATGGCGTGTACCTGCTGTGCCTTCCGGAGTCGGACTACATCACGGGCGAGGTCCTCGTCTGCAGCGGAGGCATGGCGCTTTGACGTAGTCGAGCCCAGCTCCGACTATCAGGGTGCATCCCCGCCGTCCACCGTCAGCTCCTGACCCGTGATGAATCCAGCATCTGGGCGGGCAAGGAATGCCACCGCAGCAGCGATCTCCTCCGGCTGCCCAGGCCGGCCGAGCGTGACCCTGGAGATGATGCGTGCCTGGCGGTCCGGCGGCATACGCCCCTGCATGAGCTCGGTGTTCTCGACATAACCCGGGGAAACGAGGTTGACCGTGATGCCTCGCGGGCCCAGCCGGGCGGCAGTCGCCGCCAGATATCCGCGTCAGCGCCGCCTTCGCCGTGCCGTATGCGGGCGACGCGTTACCGGCGCGGGCGGATTTCGAGCCGATGAGGATGACCCGCCCACCCGGTGATCGCAACAACGGCTCCAGTGCCGTGGTCAGCAGGACCGCGGTCAGGGTGTTCGCCCGGTAGGTCTGAAGCCAGGCCGCGGCGAGGTCGGCGAGATCGTCACTGTGGCTCACGGCCGGCGCGCCGGCGTTGTTCACGATGACATCGACGAACTCGAAATCGGCGCCGATCCGCTCAGCGAGAGCACGCACGTCGTCCGGTTCGGACACGTCGGCCGGCAGACTTGTGACGCGAGCGGATGCGGTTGCCGTCCGAATCGCGGCGGCAGTCCCCTCCAGCGCCTGGGGGCGCCGCCCGACCAGGATGACCGCGAATCCGGCGGCGGCCAGCCGGTCGGCGCAGGCGGCGCCAATACCGCTGCCAGCACCCGAGACGACGGCGACGGGGCTGGTCATTTGCATGATGCGCGACATCGCCGCTAGGCCGGTGTCTTGTCCCGGACGTAGCCGCCCGGCGCCGGCGCCAGCGGTGGATGCATGGCGCTGCCCGGTGACGACGGCGCCGGCCCGGACTCGCCGGCGTGTCCGATCGCCCAGTCGGCCCATACCTCCCACCACGTACCGGCGTGCTTGGTGGCCGACTTGAGCCAGGTGTCCGGGTCCGTGCCGAGATCGCCGTCGGCGTAGTAGGACGCCTTAGGATTGCCGGGCGGGTTCACCAACGCGGCGATGTGCCCGGCGTTGCTCAGGATGAACGTCGACTGACCGCCGAATAGTTCGGTCGTCCGGTAGCAGCCCTTCCACGGCGTCAGGTGATCCGCGATCGCGCCCGTGACGAAGGTTGGCACCGTGATCCGGCTGAGGTCCACCGGAGTGCCGAGGATCTCCGTGCCACCAGGCTGGCAGAGCGTGTTGTTCTTGAAGATGTCGAGGAATTCCGCGTGCAGCCGCGCCGGCAAGTTCGTGCTGTCGGCGTTCCAGGCGAGGATGTCGAAGACCGGAGGATTCTCGCCCATGAGGTAGTTGTTGACCCAGTAGTTGAACACCAGGTCGTCCGGGCGCATCCAGGTGAAGACGTTGCCCAGGGTGCGGCCGGTGATGACGCCTTTGCGCCGAGACTGTTTCTGGGCAAGTTCCAGCAGACGCGGCGCGGAGAACGCCCCGATCGCGGCCCGCGAATCGAAGTCGAGCAAGGTCACCGCGAACGATGCGGCCTTGACCCGCTCGTCACCCTGTGCGGCCAGGTGATTCAGTACGCCCGACAGCAGGATCCCGCCCGCGCAGAAGCCGATCATGCCGAGTTCGTGACGGTCACAGATCTCGCCGACCGCATCCATCGCCGACAGGACACGCTGGGCATACGAATCCACCCCCAGCCATCCCATGTCGGCGGTCGGATTGCGCCAGCTCAGGATGAAAACTTGCAGCCCACGGCTCACCGCGTATTCGACGAAGCTTCGCGTCGGCCGAAGGTCGAGGAAGTAGTAACGACCGATCGGCGGCGGCACGATTAGCACTGGCCGAGCGCTGACCGTGGGCGTCGATGGGGTGAATTGGATCAGTTCGGCGAGCTCGTCGCGTTGGACGACCGCGCCTGGCGTGGCCGCCAGGTCGACTCCGACCTGGAAGGCGGATCTGTCGGTCTGCGCGGGCATCCCGCCGTTCGTCCGAACGTCCCGCCACCAATGGCCCGCGCCTCTCGCCAGGCTACGGCCGCCAGTGTCGAAAGCGCGCTTGAGTGCGGCGGGATTCGTGGGCAGGAAGTTGGTCGGTGCGAGCGCGCTCATGACGATGTTGACCACGAACCGGGCCCGTTCGGCGTCCTGCCACTTCTTCGTGTGGACATCGAGATCGTCGACCATGCGAGTGAGTGACTCGCACAGACCCAGGTACTCCTGATTGATCCGGCGGAAGGCCGGATTCTGCGACCAGGCCGGATCCCTGAACCGCCGGTCACCCTTCGCCGGCGCCCGGTTCGACCGTCCGAGCGCAACTCGGACGGTTTCCCCGGTCAGCCAGCGACTCTCCCGGATGAGACTGCGCGGCTGGCCCAGGGTGGTCGAGGCAAGGCTTCTCAGCAGAATCGCCGCCGTGGGCACGCCGATGGCTTCACCGGCTTCAACCAGCCCGAGAGCCTCGTCCTCGGTGTTTGGGACGCCGCCGGGGCGCGCTGAGGTCATCGGGAACCCCCCAACGCCCGCGCCGGGCCCGACTCACGGGAAGGGTTGGCCGAGCATCGCAACACGTTCACGTGGATCTCCCGGGCCGCTGCAGGTGACCGTTGCTGGAGTCTAACCACAGTAACGTCCCAGCACGGTGTGCCCTTATTGCGAACCAGGCGGCGTGGCTCCGCTGTCGACTCCACCGCGGTCACGACGCATGATGATGTGACGGTTGGGCCCACATCCCTCTACCGGATATGGTGCGCGCGGTGTAGTCATAGTTTCTGTCGGTTCGCTGAGGAAAGTAGGTCTCGATGGGGAAGCTGGACGGTCGCGTAGCTGCGATCACGGGTGGCACAGCAGGCATCGGCCTCGGCATCGCGGAGGCGTTCTTGGCCGAGGGAGCATCGGTAGCGCTCAACGGTCGTAGCAAGGAGAAGGGCGACCGCGTGCTCGACCGACTCGACGTCGGGGATCGGGCGATCTTTATCAGTGGCGACGTCATGATTCCCGACGACATCAATTCCTTCATCGATCAGACCCGATCGCATTTCGGGCATCTGGACATCCTGGTGAACAACGCCGGCGGCGCTGGAGTTCTGCTGCCAACTGTGGACATGCCGTTCGATGACTGGGAAACGACGATCCGCTGGAATCTGCACTCGACGTTCATCGCGACCAAGCGCGCGCTGCCTGGAATGCTCGAGCAGGGCTGGGGTCGCATCATCAACATTTCGTCCGTCGAAGGCAAGGTGGGCAAGCCGGTCATCACCGCGTATGTCGCGGCCAAGCACGGCATCATCGGTCTCACGAAGGGCGTAGCACGTGAGGTCGGTACGACCGGCGTGACGGTAAACGCCATCTGCCCCGGTCTGATCCTCACCGACATCGTCATGGAGAACGGACCCCGGACCGCAGCGGCCATGGGAATCTCATTCGACGAGATGGTGGCGCTCTACACCGCCGAGTCGGCGATACAACGGCCGATCACGGTCGAGGAGGTCGGCAGCGCGGCCGTGATGCTCGCCAGTGATCTTGGGTCTGGGATCACTGGCGCAGCCATCAGCGTTGACGGCGGCACATCGCCCTACTGATCGCTATCACTCGCCGGGGGTGGCGGTTGCGGCGATCGCCAGCACCGGCTCGGACAACTGTCTCGCATCGACAGGCAGTCCGGCCCGCAGTGCTACCGCAGCAGCCAAGTTGATCACTGGTTCGGTTGCGACGTCTGCAGGCCGATCAGCGCGGGTGCGTAGCAGTTCGTAAAACCCGTGGACTCCCGAATCTGCGACGGTCGAATCGGGTTCGGGCGCATCGGTGGCGAGGGGATCGGTCTCCTCGGCCGCGTTATCGCTGGGGAGGAGCTCCCACACCAGGATCGACGTTGTCGCCCGCCATCGTGGCAGAGATGTACTCACCGCCGTCCACGGTCGCCACTTGCCCAGCTCGCCCAGGAGTCGGTCGAGTCCGGCCAGCCCCGGTGCGGCGGCCTCTGCATCATCCAGGAGCGCGATCGCCCGATCCTCCTGGCCGGTGCCGTCGAGATTCCGTTGATCTTCGTCGACTCGCGTAGTCAACGGTCCACCGAAGCCGACCGCGACCTGCTCACCGTCGTGAAGCGCATGGAAGACAGCGTCGAACAAGTCAGCGGACGAGCTGCCGCGCACGGCACCTGGCTTGTCGTCGTCATGCCGACGACCGCTCCAGGCGAGATCATCCGATGACGGGGTTGCTGCGCGAACACCGATGACCAACAACGTCGAGCCTCCATGTCTTGATGACCCGGGTAACCGCGAAACTAGTGTCTCGCACCGGAAACTCGTTGCCTAATTCCGGCACAGAGCACGGCCGACACCGCAGAATTAGGGAACGCCGGCTCTGCCGGCCGGTTGCAATGAATTTGTCGGCAAGATCCCTAGGCGCCCGGGACCTTGTCGAGGAAGCCGAGCACGGTGTCGATGCGACCGTCGTCGTCGAGGACCACGACGTCGAAGCCGACAATGACCGGTTCGGCATCGGCTGGGCCGAGGCCCCAAGTGAAGCGGGCCTGCTGGTGGTGTGCATCGACCGGACCGACCGGACCGACCGGGCTCAACGCGAAGCCGGGGAACCGCTCCTGAACTGCGCCGATCGTCTCCTCGACTGCCTTGCGGCCGGTCACCGCCGCGACCGGATCGGTGTAGCTCGGGCGCGGGCTCCAGTGCTGCGCGATCAGCGCGCGACGCGCCTCTGGGTCGGTCTCGTTCCAGCAGGCCAGGTAGCGGTCGACCAAGTCGTTCATCACGATTTCCTTTCGGGTGGTTGTTTCCGCCAACGATGGTGATTGGGCCTTGTGCGGCCTGTCGATTACCCGGCCGGTAAAGGAAAGGTGTTACCTGGTAGGTAATCGCATCGAGTGAGGTGGCTGGCTACCGTCGAGGGAGTGACGAGCACGGCATCCACATCTGTGGGGCAACTGCTGCGCGAGTGGCGGGCCCGGCGGCGGCTCAGTCAGCTTGATCTGTCGATCCAGGCCGATATCTCGGCGCGGCACCTCAGCTTCGTCGAGACCGGGCGGTCGCGTCCCACCCGCAGAATGATCTTGCGGTTGTCCGAGCACCTCGATGTGCCGTTGCGCGAGCGTAACCAGCTGTTGCTTGCGGGCGGATACGCACCGGCCTATCCGCAGCATGGTTTGGATGAGCCGCAGATCGGCGCGGTGCGTGATGCCCTCAAGCAAGTACTGCGCAGCCACGAACCGTTTCCGGCCGTGGTGATCAATCGCTGGTGGGACATGGTCGACGGAAACCGCGCGATCGGACTATTCGTCGCTGACTGCGCGCCGGAGCTGCTCGAACCACCGGTCAACGTGCTCCGGCTGACCCTGCATCCAGACGGCGTAGCGCCCCGCATAGTGAACCTCAGCCAGTGGCGGCCCCACCTGCTCCAGCAGCTGCATCAGCGCGCGGCCCAGACCGGTGATGCCCGCCTACATGAGCTCGAGGCGGAGTTACGCGGCTACCCGGGTGGCGATCACGACCTCACCCTGGCACCCACCGATGTCGTACTGCCGCTCCAGCTGCGCCACCAAGGAACGCAACTGTCGCTATTCAGTATCGAGGCTCATGTCGGCACCGCCAACGACGTCACCGTGGACGAGGTGACGATCGAGGCTTTCTACCCGGCCGACGCCGCGACCAAGCGAGCGCTGACGGCCGGCGAGACCGCCCCGACGGCATCGGCTCAGATTGGTGGAGACTGAAAAGAGGCTCGGCGATCAGTGCCGCAAGGGCTGGCGGACGATGAACCCGCGCCTGATCGCTCCGATGACGATGCCGGCCGCGCAGCACGTGGCGATGCTGGTCAGCCGGGAACGGGTCGCAGGATCGCCTGGCCGAGATATTGACACGCTCGCAAGGCGAGTTCCAGGTCCGCGCCGCGATCGCTGATCGGGCCGCCCAAGGCGTCCTCGGCCTTGCGGATGCGGTATTGCACGCTGTTCTTGTGCAATACGAGGCGTTCGGCAGTGGTCGTGTAGCTACCGGTCGACAGGAATACCTGCAGCGTTTCACGTAGCCGAGCATGGGGCTCGTCGTCGAGGGCAAGGTCGGCGAGCATGCCCCATACCCAGCTGCGGGCGGCGCTCATGTCGGCGCAGATCAGCGCGACAGCGCCGACGTCAGCGAAGGTGGTCAGCCGACCGCCGGGTTTGGCGGCGAGGGCGAGGTCCTGTGTGCGTGCCGCTTGCTGGTGGGTTAATCGGAACCCGTCGAGCCCGTATCCGGGCTCTCCAGCAACGATGCGCACTGAGCTGTCGCCGTTGTCGAATGCCTTCGACAGCGCCTCACCCGAGACAGCCATGTTGCCGCTGACCGCTAGCCATATCCACGCGAGGGTCTCGTCGCGCGGCACGAACAGTGGACGACCGGGTGAGCCGAGCACCCGAGCCGCGGTGGAGGCGAGCTGATCGAGGCGCGTCAGGCCCTCGCTGCCGTGCGGTGTGTCGGTGACCCAGGCGATCAGGCCGATATGACGTTGCCGGAGTCGGTAACCCAGGGCCGATTCCGTGGCATCGATATCTATCGGCTGACCGCCGAGCAGGACGCGGACGCGGGCGGCTCGGACCGCAGTCTGGGCAAGTAGCCAATTGTCGCGCTCATGTTGATATGCCGAGATCACTTCTTCGGAGACACGGTCGATATAGCGGAAGCTGACATCGGCCATGCGCGACGTGACGGCAGCCGTGAGGCTAGCGTCCTGGGATCGAGCGCCGAGCTCGTCGATGCACCGCGAGAGAAATCGGCCGTGACCGACTCGGTACGCTCGGATGAGCGCGATGATCGGCACACCCCGCTGGGCCAAGCGCCTGGCGTATTCAACCGCAGCGGCCGGTGCCCCGATATCGTCCGGAGGCGACCCGTGTTCGAACACGTGGAGCAGAGTCGCCACATTCTCCTCGATGCTGGCGTCGAGCAGCTTCTCAACGATGTCGTCGCCACGCAGTTCCGGAATGTCGGTAGTTACGAGCTGCCAGATGTCGTGGGTCACGTCGAGGACGTGGCCGCCGACCGCCGCTGCCACCTCCGACAGCTCGCGACTGACGGCGTCTACGCCGGTGCTCATGCGGTCATCGTATGGCGCGTGTCACGCCCTCTCGTCGCGGACAGCGCCTTCCGATGGCGGCCCGGCGATGCTACCGACGTCAGTACCCGGTTACCTCGAGCGGGCTTCAGGCTGGCGCTTATATGCG
The DNA here is from genome assembly GCA_963809815.1 of uncultured Actinomycetota bacterium. Classification (GTDB taxonomy): domain Bacteria; phylum Actinomycetota; class Actinomycetes; order Mycobacteriales; family Jatrophihabitantaceae; genus CAVVJA01. The sequence continues at coordinate 356,214 of CAWELM010000017.1, read as the reverse complement.
TAGCGCACAACCACGGGCTGCATGTCAGTGCTCTGGGCCGTTGTCGCCACAGGCCGCGAATGATGCAGTAAATGGAGCAAACAACCTGGAAGGGAACGGTAGTGAAACCATTGTCCGAGCAGCTCAGCGAGCTCGCGGCCCGCGTCAAGACGGCTGAGGATATTTTGGCGGCGGCGAATCAAAAAGACCGAGCGGCGCTGGAAAGCCAACGAGAGCAGCTGAAGTCCTCGATCAACAAGGCCAAGGATCAGGGCAAGACCGCCGCCGCCGCCATGCAGGATCAGGGGCAATCCTGGTGGAACAAGACGCGGGCTGATGTCGATCAACGGTTCGATACGCTACGGGCCAAGCGGGATGAGCACCGCGCAGAACGCGATCTGAAAAGAGCGCAGAACCGGGCCGACGACGCCGAGTTGGACGCGGCCGATGCGGTCGACTTCGCCGTCTATATGGTCGATCAGGCCGAATACGCCGTTGTTGACGCCGTCATCGCTCGCGCTGACGCCGACGCGCTCGAGCAGCAACAAGACCAGCGCTGACCATCCATCATTCCGGACTGAGCGCGACCAGAGGCATCCGCGCTTCGCAGCGCAGGTCGAACGAGGGCCGCCCAAATGCCGTGTTGTCGGGGCTAATGGTCCGTCGCGGTGCCGCCGCGAGCGCTCGCCGACGGAGGGGCAGCGTCTGGCGGAGGCATATCGGCGACCACAAACGCGCCGCCGTGCTCCTCGCCGCGTTCGACGAGACGCTCGTGAACGTCGCGCAGCTTGGCGTGGATCGCCTCTTGCCGCTCAATGTGCTCTCGGTGCAGCCGGGCAATCACCTCAGCAGTCGGCTTCTTGCCGTGGTAGTCAGGATGGTGCCGCCAACACAGAAAGAACTGCCCACCGGCAGCCTCGTGGTTACCCACCCGCCAACAGCCGGGCTCATGACAGTTGAACTTTTTTATTAGTTGGTATGCGGCGGTCGCGATCGCTCCGATAATGCCAAACTCGGCAATATCCGAACCGAATCCTGACCAGAATCCGTAGTACGGGCCAGGTTCGTTCACCGTTCCGGTATGCACCGCCAACCAGTGATTGAAAGCGGAGGCATAGAGAACCCAAGCGACAATTCCTGCCGCCACCACAATGAATACCAGGCCAATGATCAGAGCTAGGCGCCGCGTCATCTTCTATGCCACCTTCCTCACCCTGCCAGAACAGTAGAGCGCGGCCTGGCCACGATGCGAGGTCCGGTGCAAGTTACAGCGGCGGCTCGGTTACCGGGCGGTGGGTGAGGACGGGTCGATTCAGGTCAGCCCGACTGGTCGGTGGACGCCAATCGAGTGGCATGCCGGCGACCGCCTCCCATCGTCGCGCACAGCATGCTTGGGTGGGCGTCGCGGCCGGGAACCAGCCGGTCGGCCGTCGCTGCGGCAAAGTTCTCGATCGCTGCCGAGCGCGGGCGCAAGGGTCTCGCCACGGCAGCTATCCGGTGGTGATTCCGGGTAGCGGTGGTAGGCCGCCTGTACCTATTGCTCGGTCAAGACTCTGCTGAGCGCGGGAGGATCCGGAAGCGCTTTCGCGGTCGTTGGGACGTGGGCTTCGGCATGGCGCACAACCTTGCGGGAGCCTAGGGGTCGCCCGCGGCCAACGCATGAGTTCCGCAGCCAAGGTTGGCCGCCAGCCTTGTGTCGCCGGTACAACCGGCTACGACGTGGGGTCGTCGGCGTAACTATTTGAGCGAGTCGACAAGCTCTTTGGCGTGTTTGCGCGTGATAAACGCCTCGACGATCTGCCATACCCCGATGATGATCAGCCAGATGCCGGCGAACACCGCCAGCGCGAAGATCGAGTTAAACGGCGAGACGATGATGATGATTCCGCCGATGGCGAGGAGGATTCCACCGGTGATCTGCCAGCCACGGTAGGGAATGTACGGAGCAGAGGCGGCGGCGACGGTGCGGCTGATTCCGATGATCAGCCAGCTGAAGCCGATCCAAAGCGCCAACAGCAGGATGGATTCCGCCGCGCCGCGGAAGCAGAGAAGCCCGAGGAGGATGGACAGCACACCGGTCAGCGCACTCAGGAAGCGAGCGCCGCCGCGCATACCGGGCGCGAACGCAAGCATGACCTCGATCACGCCGCTGACCAGTAGGTAGATGCCGAACAGTACGCCGACGACCCGTAACGTCTGGCTCGGCCAGACAAGGACTACGACGCCGATGACGATGGCGACGATTCCGAAGATGAGGAGGAACCACCAGCCCCGCCGAGCTAGGCGCTCCAGGGGCGATTCTGAGTCCGTACTTTCCGCTGCATAGGCTGTCACGGGCCATAGCATGGCGCACGGCGCTGCCGACGTAAATGGTTCGCCGCAGGCTTTTCTGCGCGCGGCTATCCCGAGCGACACGGACTGCCTCTGAAGAGACGTCAGAACCCTGGCGCTCGGGCAAGCGCCTGGTGTTCCGCAAGCGAGGTGTGTTTACCCACCTGTCCGGTCCAGGCGGCGGTTCCACCCCGCTAAACCACCCCGCTAAACCACCCCACGGATCGCTGGCGCGATTTCGTGGGGACCACGGATCGCTAACGCGCTTTCGCGGGGAACCGGGTCGTCCCGAATGGCGCTGCCATTCGTCTCCTCCGCGATCCATCCGTCCGGAGCGGGCAGCCAGGAATGACCTCGCTAGCGGAGCACTAGATGAGCTCGATGGCCTCCGCAATCGATTCGAGGACTCGCCCGGGACGATACGGGTACTGGTCGATGTCGGTACGTTTCGTTGAGCCGGTCAGGACCAGGATGGTGTCCAGGCCGGCTTCGATACCGGCGACGATGTCGGTGTCCATGCGGTCTCCGACCATGACCGTGGTCTCGGAATGTGCCTCGATCCGGTTCAGTGCACTGCGGAACATCATTGGATTCGGTTTGCCGACAAAGTATGGGTCGCGACCCGTCGCCTTGGTGATCAGCGCGGCGACAGACCCAGTGGCCGGAAGTGGGCCGTCTGCGGACGGTCCGCTTGCGTCGGGATTCGTCGCAATGAACCGAGCACCGCGCTCGATCAACCGAATCGCCTTGGTGATCGTTTCGAAGGAATAGGTCCGGGTCTCGCCCAAGACCACGAAGTCAGGCTTCCGATCGGTGAGCGTGTAGCCAACCTCGTGCAACGCGGTTGTCATGCCTGCTTCACCGATGACGTACGCCGACCCGTACGGAAGTTGATCGGCCAGAAATGTTGCCGTCGCCAGCGCCGACGTCCAGATCGACTCCTCGGGCACCTCTAATCCGGACAGAGCCAGGCGCGCCGCTAGATCGCGTGGAGTGAAGGTCGAATTGTTGGTAAGAACAAGGAATCGCTTGCCCCGCTCGATCAAACGGGCGAGGAATTCAATTGCTCCCGGCACGGCATGCTCCTCACGGATGAGCACGCCATCCATGTCACTGAGCCAGGACTCAGCCGGTTGCCGCATCAGGCGAGCCTATCCATGCGGTCAGTCCATCCGGTCAGTCACACACCGCCCGTCGGTTGTGACCTCAGACTGGTGGCCTTGGGGTGCCTGGGTAAGTCCAAGATCACCAAGGCAGCGGATTGCCTCGGATCGCGTCGGTTGAAACGGGATCACTTGGGTGGCCGGCCCAGCGCCGGACGGATCGGCGGGATCACCTTGTCCGGACAACGCCGCGGGCCGGACCACATTGCCGGCACGGCGTCGACGGCGTAGGCCACGGCATACGCCGATTGTTCGTAGTTGACCCGCCAGCCGACGAAGTCAGCCCACGCTTCGGCTGGGTCGCGCTCAATGGGGAAGTCGACCTCGCGCAGTCGGGCGACGGCGTCGAGGAATTCCTGATACGTCAGGCTGATCCCCGCGTTCGGGTCTGGCTCCTCGGGCATGGTGATACCCATCGCCCTCGCGATCTGGTTGAAGCACAGGAAACCACCACGCAGGCACAGACGGGCGGGCACGACCGGCGCGACATTCGGAGATAATGCGAGCAGCAGGGCGGCGGAGTCGAGTACGGCGAGCAGCCCGGTCACCCATGACGACAACGGCCGCGGCGATCGGAACCGCACCAAGGGCAAATAGGTAGTGTGGCTTTCTGCGACGTCGGCCGCCCAGCGTTCCCATCGCTCGTATAAGTCGGGCAACGTGTTGAGCGTTGACACGCCTGATCCCAGTGCGTAATGGGTACGCGACAACAACTCCGGCCCCCACGACGGCACGCCCGCGCGCGCGTTCAGCAGCGCTACCTCGGTCTCCCGGCGGTTGAAGGCCGCGTACAACGTTGGCAGGTAGGCGATCTGGAGCGTGACGATCGCCAACCCGGTGGCAGCCGCCGCGAACACAATGACTCCGGGCGCGGCGCCCGGGGGTTCCGCGAAGCCCAGGGTGAACAGCGAAGATCCGGCCGAGGTGAACGCCAAGGTGATGCCGCCGTGGACGAACGGCCACAGCAGCAACCAATAACCAACGAAGGAAATCCCTAACCACGCGGCGAGCTGAGCGAGCAGGATGGCGGGTGCCTGCGCGGCGAGAAGTCGGTCCCGCCGTGGGTATTCGGCGATCCGGCGGCCCGCCACCCGGAATATCGTCGTGACGATCCGGTCCACCCATCGAGTCAATCGGCTGCTCACTGCACGCGGCACGATCAGTGTTTCGACGACGCTGATCCCGGCAACGAGGACGAGAACAGCGCCGACTACCGCCGCCGCGGAGCGGGCGGCAACCGGCACTTCCATCGGGGCCCCCTGATGCGAGTCGACCTGCCGAACCACACTAGGCACCAACCAGTCGATCCGACGACCGGGTCAACTCATGCGATGAACGAGCGCCTATCGTGCCGAAGGTCGGCGATCAGGCAGTTGTTACTTGGCTCTTATTGCCTTGTGTCATAGGGACGGGTCATAGCGGGTAGAGCTCACCTGGCCCGGGCGGCGTTGCGCCTGGTTCACCATCTGCTCGGCGCGAATGACGTGCATGACAGCGTTGATCAAGGCGAGATGGGTGAACGCCTGCGGGAAGTTGCCGAGGTGGCGGCCGCTGAGCGGGTCGATCTCCTCCGCATAAAGCTCGAGCGGGCTCGCGTACGCAAGCAGCCGTTCACATAGCTTCTTGGCCGCCTCGACTTCACCGATCTCAACCAGAGCCGACACCAGCCAGAACGAGCAGATCGTGAACGTGCCTTCCTCGCCGGATAATCCGTCGTCTGTCTCGTCCACCCGATAGCGCAGAACGAGGCCATCGACGGTCAATTCATCGGCGATCGCCAGCACCGTCGCGCGCACGCGCGGGTCTTCCGGTGGAAGAAAGCGCATCATCGGCAGCAGCAGCAGCGATGCATCGAGGGCAGTCGCGCCATAGCGCTGTACGAAGACTCCGCGCTCGTCTACGCCGTTGGTGCAAATATCCTGGTGAATCTGATCGGCGAGCGCTTGCCATTTCTCGGCGTACTCGAATTCTTCATGCATACGGGCGAGCCGGGCGCCTCTGTCCATCGCAACCCAGCACATGAGCTTGCTGGATACGAAGTGCTGAGGTTCCCCGCGCACCTCCCAGATCCCTCGGTCGGGTTCCTCCCAATGCTCCGCGGCACAATCGACCTGGCGCTTGAGGATGGACCACAGCGACTCCGGGAGCTGGTCCCGGGAACGCGCATGCAGGTATACCGAGTCCAGCACGGCGCCCCAGACATCGTGCTGCTGTTGGTGATATGCCCCGTTGCCGGACCGAACCGGAAACGCGCCCTCGTAACCGGAGAGATGCGGCAGCGATTCCTCGTCGAGTTCACGTTCGCCGCCGACGCCGTACATCACCTGCAAGTCATTGCCGTCGCGGCAGGCGTCGGCGACGAAGTAGAAGAAGTCGTCCGCCTCGCGATCGAAGCCCAGCGTGTACAGGCCCCACAAGGCAAAGGTCGAGTCGCGCACCCAGGCGTAGCGATAGTCCCAGTTGCGCTCTCCGTGCGGGGTCTCCGGCAGCGACGTGGTGGACGCCGCGAGCAACGCGCCCGTCGGCGCGTAGGTCAAGCCCTTCAGCGTCAGCGCGCTCCGCTGGAGGAAGCTGCGCCAGGGGTGGTCGGGGAAGTCGCCGAGTGTGATCCATTGGCGCCAGTACTCCTGCGTCCGCCGTAGCCGCTCCTCGGCCTCCTCCAGGGTTCGCGGTGGCGGCAACGGGGACCACGAAAGCGCGACGAAGTGACTTTCGCCTTCGGTCATGCGCGTCCTCGCGTGCAGACCGGCGCCCTCGATACCTGGCCGGAGGTCAGTGGTCACACGCATGGCGACATTGAGCCCTTCGGTCCGCGCTACCACTTCGCCGTAGCCGGCGCCCTCGTACCCCCACGACGGCTGGCGCCGACCGTAATCCAGGGCCGGCTCGCAGCTCATCGCCACGTCGACCGAGCCACTGACGCATTGCACGGTCCGCAGCAAGCAATGCTCGGCATCGAAATCCGTTGGCGACCGGCGGTGCGTCCTCGACCGCTCATCGACGTTGTGCCAGGGACCCATGCAAAGCGCATCGCGAACGAGCAGCCATCCAGTGCGGGTCTGCCAGGTGGTCTCGAGCACCAGGCTGCCGGGCAGGTAGCGCCGAGCTGCCGGCACCACCTCGTCGTACGGGCCGATGCGGAAGGCGCCCGCGCTCCGGTCCAACAGCGCACTGAAGACGCTCGGCGAGTCCGGACGCGGTACACACATCCATTCGACGGCCCCGCTGGGCGCGACCAGACAGTTGGATTCGCAATCCGACAGGAACGCGTACTCGGCAATCGGCGGGAACGGGCTCTGCCCGGTCGGCTGGCCCGGTCCTGACCCGGCCAGCTCGAATGCCGACATGATTTCGGCCATGACTAATCGTCTCGCATCGGCCCGCGTCAGACCAGTCCCGGCCGACAGTCCGGCCCCCGCGGGTGGCGGTGCGGATGTCTGAACGCCGGACGCTGCTCCGGGCGCGTTCATCGATGTGTTCGCAAGGGAGCATCTTCCAGCGCGCTGTCGATTTCGGACTCCCTGTTCCGTCGGACATATGGCCGGTGACGGTCGCCGGCGGTAGAGGAGATGGAACATGTCGAAGTACGTCCTGGCCTTCCGAGGTCAGCCCGATCGCCAACCCGCACGCGATGAGAATGAAGCCTGGGGCAGCTGGCTTGGCGGTCTCGCTGCGAAGATCGTCGACCCGGGGAACCGGGTCGGTCAGGTCGAGCGTCTCAACGCCGAGCCGGCCGGCAGCGCCGCCGGCGAAGTGCTCACTGGATACGTCGTGGTAGATGCTCCGGACATCAACGCGGCCACGACGCTCGCGCGGGGTTGCCCCGGACTCAAGTCCGGCGTCAGCGTCGAGGTGGCCGAGACGGTGCCGATGGCAGGCTGATCACGTCGAGTGCCGTCGATCCGGCGCGCTGGTAAGGGCCGCGCGCCGGATCGCGCTGTCCGCACCGGATCGCGCTGTCCGCACCGGATCGCGCTGTCCGCATCGGATCGCGCAGTTGGCGCGACCCGCGGCGTTGCCATGTTGTCGGGGTCGTGATCTTGGACTTGTAGCCTGGGCGACCGTAAGTCCGAGATCATCAGGGGGATTCTCCAGTCGGGAGCGTGAGCAATGACGGGTTACCGTACCGGCCCATCGGCGCTGCCGGGAACGTCCTATCCGCTCGGCGCAACCGTCCGGGGCGACGGGACGAACTTCGCCGTCACATCGAGCGCCGCGGACAGCATCGAGCTCTGCCTGTTCGATGCGGCCGGCGGTGAGATACGTGTCCCGTTGGTGGACTACGACGCGGGAGTTTGGCACGCGTTCGTTCCGGGCGTCGGCGTCGGGCAGAGGTACGGATATCGGGCCGGCGGAGCATATGATCCCGGCTCGGGCCTGCGCTTCAACAGCGAGAAGCTGCTGCTCGACCCCTACGCTCGCTCGTTCGTCGGCGAGGTCAGGTACGGGCCCGAAGTGCTCGGGTACGGGACGGACAACCCGGACGCGGCGAGCCCGCTCGATTCGGCCGGGCACGTACCTCGCAGCATCGTCCTCGATGACGAATATGTGTGGGAGAACGAACGTCCCAGCCACCGGTACTCCGATACGGTCATTTACGAGGTTCACGTCAAGGGCTTTACGGCGCGCAATCGGGATGTGCCGGCCGAGTTACGTGGCACCTACGCGGGGCTCGGCCACGAGGCCGCCATCAACTACTTACTCGAGCTGGGCGTCACTGCGGTCGAGTTGCTTCCAGTGCACGAAAGTGTGCCCGAGAGCTTCCTGGCCCAGCGGGGTCTGACGAATTACTGGGGATACAACACGATCGGCTATTTTGCACCGCATCAGGCCTATTCGGCGGCAGTGCGCGCTGGAGACTTCGGCGGCCAGGTCGGGGAGTTCAAGGCGATGGTCGACGCGTTGCATAAGGCTGGATTGGAGGTGCTGCTCGACGTCGTCTTCAATCACACGGCCGAGGGAAATCAACTTGGTCCCACATTGTGCTATCGGGGCTTGGACAACGCGGCCTATTACCGCCTGGACGACGCCGATCCGCGTTATTACCTGGACACGACGGGCTGCGGTAACGCGCTCAATGTCGGGCACCCAGTGGCCCTTCGGCTGATTATGGACTCGTTGCGCTATTGGCTAACCGAAATGCACGTGGACGGATTCCGTTTCGATCTAGCTCCGACGCTGGCCCGACAGGACGGTGAGTTCGGGCCGAGGTCCGCGTTTTTCGATCTCGTGGCGCAGGATCCGGTGGTCTCACGGGCAAAGCTGATAGCTGAACCGTGGGACGTCGGCCAGATCGACAGCTACGACCTGGGCGGATTCCCGCCCGGGTGGCGCGAGTGGAACGGCAAGTACCGCGACTGCATGCGCGACTTCTGGCGCAGTCATCAGGTCGGCATCGGCGAGTTCGCCACGCGGCTATGCGGATCGGCCGACCTGTATGGCCGGGCGCGTCGCCGGCCGACGGCGTCGGTGAATCTGATCACCGTCCACGACGGCTTCACCCTCCGGGACCTCGTCAGCTACAACGACAAGCACAACGAGGCGAACGGGGAGGCGAACCGTGACGGCACCGACGACAACCGGTCGTGGAACTGTGGGGCCGAGGGAGCGACCGGTGATCCGGCCGTGCTGACGCTTCGGGCTCGCCAGTCCCGCGCGATGCTCACCACCTTGCTTCTTTCCTTCGGCGTCCCCATGCTGCTCGGTGGGGACGAGATGGGCCGGACACAGCAAGGCAACAACAATGCGTACTGTCAGGACAACGAGATCACCTGGTTCGACTGGTCTGCACCCGACCAGGATTTGCTTGCGTTCACCAAGAGATTGGTGGCCTTCCGAAAATCCCATCCGGTTTTCCGCCGCCGCCGGTTCTTGCTTGGTGCCGAGGCGTCAGAACTCTTGTGGTTTACGCCGGGTGGCACTCCGATGACCGGCGCTGATTGGTCAGATCGGCGCGCTCTGGCGATTGCTCTGTACCTCGACGGATCCGACGACCCGGACCGGGCCGACGACGGCTCGCTCATGGTGGACGACGACTTTCTCGTGCTCGTCAATGCCTGGTGGGAACAGCTTTTATTCACCATTCCGACGACGCGTCCGGCCATCACGTGGCAACTGGAGATAGACAGCTATGCCCCCACTCACAGCGGCGTTGTCGCGGTGGGCGACCAGTTGGCGGTCGGACCTCGATCGGTCGTGGTACTTCGCGGCCTCAGCTCGTGATCCTTGGATTTGCTGGCCTGGGCCACAGTTTTGTCAAGATCATCGGCACGCTGATCCGTGATCCGATCACGAGCCGTTGTCGTTGCCTCAGAGCAGTGCAGAGATAGCCAGCGCCGCCTTTCGGGCACCGTCGGTCTCGACCGGCAGATAGTCCACCGTACGGCCGAGCTCTTCAGCGATGGCCGCGGCAATCTGCTCCGGACCGTCTTCGGCGAAGTCCATGCGCCGACCCGCGCGGTAGCGCTCGAGTCGATACCGAACATGGAAGTTCTGTTCGAAGTGATGGCGCAACGGGAAGTAGAGGAACGGCCGCCGGCTGGCGGTCAGCTCCATGGCCGTCGTCAAACCGCCCTGGACGACCGCGATGTCGCAGGCTGCGAGATGACGGTAGAGGTTGTGTACGTACGCACGAATCTCCAGGCCTTCGGCGGTCGGCAGGCTAGCCGGATCGATGCGGGGGCCGGCGACGACGATCATTCGCAACGCAGCCAGTTGCTGTTTCGCCAGCGGAAATGCTTCGACGATCCGGCGCAGTAGATGAGCACCGACGCCACTACCACCGACGGTCACGACGCATACCTGCTCGTCCGGCTGGTAGCCGAGTTCGTCACGCAACCCCGGCCGATCGGTGAATTGGGCCGGATCGAAGCCGGAGATGTAGCCGGTGAAGTCGAAGTGCTGCTCAGTCCATTCACGAATCATCGGCAAATCCGGGCCGAAGCGCTCGGGCACGATGTCGCCGGGGTTCCCGACGAACAACGCCCGATCCCGCGTTCGCCGGTACCGGGCAATGTGTTCGATCATCTCGGCGTTGTAGTCGGCGGTCAGATACGCCTCGCGCGGACCGCCGTCGGGCATAGGCAGCCACCCCACGAAATCCGTGAGCCAGACGTATGCCGCCCGTTTGAGTTCGGGATTCTCATGCAGGTAGTAGTCGAGTTCCCATGCCTCGTCGCCGAGCCAGAGATCGTACTGCTCGCGCTCGGCCACTTCGTGAAACACCATGAAGTTGGCGAGCAGGATCTCATCCATCCGCCGCCACGCCTGGAAGCAGTGCAGGTCATGTTCCGCGGACTCGGATTCAATGTGCCGCGACTCGTTCGCGAGGAGTGCGCTGGCCGGGTGGATCCGTTCGCCCTCCGCTTCGAGCACCCTCGTCACTGGATCCTGCGCGAGCCAGTCGATCTCGAGGTCGGGATCCAGCTGGCGCAGCTCTCGAGCGATGGCAACGTCGCGCTGAGCATGGCCCAGCCCGATCGGTGAGGAGATGTAGAGGGCGCGCTTGGATCGACTGCGCCCTCGGGTCCAGGCGGTACTGCGGTTGATTCCAGCGGCTGAGTCAATGAAATCGCGCAGCAGCAGGTTCACCTTCACCGGATCACGCGCGTGGGGCGCGTGACCAGAGCCTTCAAGCGACGCCATCGTGCCGCCGAGGAGATCGGCTAATGCGACTCCGGCTTGATGGGTTCGGATCGCGTCCGCCGTTCCGTGGATGACGAGCACCGGGCAGTTCACCCGGTCAGCCAGTGCGCGCAGGTCGTCGGCACTAAGGCCCGGGCCAAGGTGAGTGTCGACTAGTGTCTCGGGATCGGTATCCATTCCCCACGCCACCGCGTCTTCGCGGTGCTTGGTTGAGTGTGGCTCGTTGTAGAGCTTCGAAAAGAAGAACTCAAGAAAGTCCTCGTAGTCAGACAGCCAGTAGTGACGGTTGTATTTGCCCCAGCCTTGGTATGAATCGCGCGGCTGGTTGAACCCGGCGACGTACTGGTCGCGCGACACCGTGGGCGCGAGTGGCGCTGCCGGTCCGATAAACACCACGCCCGCTACGCGGGCTGGATACTCGGTGGCCAGCAGGAGGCTGCGTTGGGCGCCCATGGAGAAGCCAACGATGACGGCGCGGTCGCTATCGGTGGCATCCAACACCGCCACGGCATCGGCCGCGAACTCCCGCTCGTCGTAGGCATTCGCACCTATCGGGCGGTCCGAGCGTCCGTTGCCACGAGGGTCGAACGTGATGACCCGGTAATAGCGTGCGAGGTAAGGAATCTGCATCTTCCAGCACCGCGAATGCATGATGGACCAGGTCGGCAATAGCAGAACCGTCGTCCTACCGTCGCCGTAGACCTCGTAGAAGATCTTGACGCCGTCCCGCTCGATGAATCCATCTGCGTCCGGGTAGCGCGCGCGGCTCTGTTCCGCGCTCACTTACCCGCCTCCAGGTCTACCAGCCAGTCGTCGATCCAGCGGAGTAGCTCGCGATGCCCTTCGGAAATCCCGGACAGGCGCTCGAGCAACAGCCCCTGGTTGAAGGTCATCACCAGGCTCACCAATGCCTCGACCGGAAACAGGTCGGGATCGAGGTGGTACTCGGCCCCTGCTTTGCCAAACGCGTCGGTGAGGACGCCGCGCCACTCTCCGGTCATCGCGGCGACGCGCTCGCGCATCTCGGGCCGATTCCAGCCGAGCGCCTGCAACTCCATCCATACCTTCGGGTAGCCGGCGGCCAGATCCTCGTCCAGGTAGCTCATCGCCATGCGCCACTTCTGGAGGAACGGCACATCCGCTGCGTACATCGTTCGCTGCCGGACGATCAGCCGCGCGGTGAACCGCTCGAAGGTTTGCATCATCACTTCGTCCATCGATCCGAAGTAGTAATGGACGAGGCCGTGGTTCACTCCGGCTTGTTCCGACAGCCGGCGCGTGGTCACCGCGCGCTGGCCCTCCGCGATGAGCAGGGCCTCGGCCGCATCGAGGATCGAGGTGACAGCCTCCGTGCGGGCGCTGCCCTCGGCGGTATTGCGGCGCGCGGTCACGGCCGGCTCTCGCCGCGCATATCGACGAACTGGGAGTCGCAGCGCGTACCGACGAACCGAGACTCGCGCGGGGCATCGACGGGCCAGGTCTCACCTGGCCCGTGGGCGGCAGTGACGCTGGCTTCCTGACCCAGGGACATGGCTGGTCCTCCGTTTACCACTTGACTTAGTCAAATGACTAACACGATCTGGAGGCGCCGTCAAGGGAGGCTTGCGATCCGCCCGTACTGACGAAAAGGCCTTGACGTGGCCCTTAATGCATGTTATCCATTCGCCTAAGTCAAATGACTAAGTCAGTCGTCTAAGGGAAGGGAAGCATGCCATGACTGCTGTAGTGGAGGGTTCTCGTCGGAATGGGGTCGACACGGCGACGCTGTTCGCCACCCTCGACGCGGTGAAGGGTCAACCGGAGATCGCGAAGTTCCAGTTCCGGGCGAGCAACACGTGGGTGTCGGGAACCCACAACCGGTCCACGCTGTCGGGTTTCTACGGCGCGATGCAAGAGATGGAGCACAAGCAGGTCACCACCGTGGATGCAGATCATCCGGCGGTGTTGGTGGGGGAGGACCACGCGCCGACGCCGGTCGAATATCTGCTGCACGCGATCGCGGCGTGCTTGACCGCGGGAGTGGCCAACGTCGCCGCGGCGCGCGGCGTGGAGCTGACCAAGGTGACCTCGCGGGTCGAGGGGGACATCGATCTGCTCGGCATCCTGGGGTTGTCCGACGGGTCGGTCCGCAACGGCTATCAGCAGATCAAGGTGACCTTCCACATCGAGGGGGCCGCCGACGACGCGACGCTGCGCCGGATCGTGGAGCAGTCCCGCAACCGGTCGGCGGTGTATGACGTGCTGACCAACGGCACCCCGGTGCACGTCGATGTGGTGACTGGCTGATCGCGGTCGGAGTTTGTTTGGTGTCCGCCCGGCCGGTTGTGGCCGGGCGGCGTCGTTGGGTGTGTGGGTGATGGGTGAGATCGACACGGTGGTGGTAGGCGCCGGGCACGCCGGGTTGGCGGTGAGCCGGTTGCTGGCCGCAGCCGGGCACGAGCATGTGATCCTGGAGCGGGGTCGGGTGGGGGAGCGGTGGCGGTCGGAGCGGTGGGATTCGCTGCACCTGGTGACGCCGAGTTGGATGACCCGGCTGCCCGGGTATCGCTACCAGGGTGCGGATCCGGACGGGTACCTGCCCGCGGCCGCGTTCGCTGACTTCCTCGATGACTACGCTGCCTCGTTTCATGCTCCACTGATCGGGTCGGTCTCGGTCGAGAGCGTGTCTCCCGCGGCGTCAGGGTCCGGTCATCGGTATGTGGTGGTGACGGATGGGGGTGTGTGGCGGGCGCGGCAGGTGGTGCTGGCGACCGGTCCGCACGGCACTCCGCGGGTGCCGGACGCGGTCCGGGCCGGCGCGCTGGGGTCGGTCGAGCTGGTGACCGCGCAGCAGTACCGTAATCCGGCGCAGCTGCCCCCGGGTGGGGTGCTGGTGGTGGGCGCGTCGACGTCGGGCGTGCAGATCGCCGACGAGCTGGCCCGAGCAGGCCGCCCGGTGGTGCTGGCCGTGGGGCGCCACACCCGGCTGCCCCGCCGCTACCGCGGCATGGACATTTACTGGTGGTTGGCGAGCACCGGCCGGCTGGCCCGCACCATCGACGACGTGCACAACCTCTCGGCCGCCCGCCGGGAGCCGTCCCCGCAGCTGGTCGGCCGGGCGCACGATCTTGACCTGGCGGTGCTGCAGGCCCACGAGGTGCGGCTGGCCGGCCGGCTGGAGGGGATCGCCGATGGCCGGGCCTGGTTCCGGCACGACCTCGCGGAGTCGGTGGCCGCCGCCGAGCGGCGGATGCACCGCTTCCTCGACACGGCCGACGACTACGCCGCCCGGGCCGGCCTCGACACCGAGATCTGCCCACCGCGGCGACCTGCCGCCATCCCCGTGCCGCCGACGCCGGCATCGGTGGACCTCGACGCCGAGCGGATCAGCACCGTGCTGCTCGCCACCGGCTACCGCCCGCATCATCCGTGGCTGCACCTGCCGATCACCGGCCCGGACAGCAGCATTCAGCAATACCGTGGCGTGACGGCCGCGCCCGGGGTGTACGTGGTCGGGCAACGGTTCCAACACCGCCGCGACTCCGCATTCATCGACGGCGCCCGGCACGACGCCGAGGCGATCGTCCGTCACCTGCTGCACCAGGCCGGAGAAGTTCACGCCGCGCCGGGCATCGCCTGCGAGGAGCCGGCGGCATGAACCGCTACGACGTGGTGGTCGTCGGTGGCCGGGTGGCCGGCGCATCCACCGCGCTGCTGCTCGCCCGAGCCGGCCTGCGGGTCGCGCTGATCGACCGATCGCGGCCCGGCAGCGACATCGTCTCCACCCACGGGCTGATGCGGGCCGGAGTAGCGCAGCTGTCCCGCTGGGGCCTGCTCGACCAGATCACTGAGGCCGGTACCCCACCCATCCGCAGCACGACCTTCCACTACCCGGACGGGCGGACCGCACTAGTGGCGATCCGGCCCAGCCCCGGCGTCCCCGCCCTGTACGCGCCCCGCCGGTACTTGCTCGACTGGCTGCTGGTCGACGCCGCGGCGCAGGCCGGCGTCGAGGTGATCACCCAGACCGCGATCACCGCGCTGACCTCCGACGAAAACGGCCGGGTAACCGGCGTGCGCGCCGCCGGCCGCGGCGGTCGCCCGGTCGAACTGCCGTCACTCATCACCGTGGGCGCGGACGGCATCCGCTCCACCGTCGCCCGGCACGTCGGTGCACCCATCCTGCAGCAGGGCCGGTCCTGCTCGGCGATCCTGTACCGGTACCTCAGTGGCCTGCCGGCCGACGGGTACGAGTGGGCCTACCGCGACAACGCCGCCGCCGGCCTCATCCCCACCAACAACGGGCAGACGTGCGTGTTCGTCAGCACCACCCCGCAACGCATGCGGGCGGCGCGTCGCACCGACGTCGAGCACGCCTTCACCACCGTGCTCGGCCAGGCCGCTCCGGCACTGGTCGACCGCGTCGCCGCTTCGCAGCCGGCCGGTCCGATCCACGGATGGGGCGGAACGCCCGGCTATGTGCGCCAATCTTGGGGACCCGGCTGGGCGCTGGTCGGCGACGCCGGCTACTACAAGGACCCCATCACCACCCACGGCATGACCGATGCCCTCCGCGACGCCGAACTCCTAGCCCACGCGATCACCGAAACCACCACCGACGGCAGTACAGAGGCCATCGCGTTCGCCCGCTACCAGCAGACCAGAGACCGGCTATCCAACGATCTGTTCGCCGCGACGGAAGACGTCGCCGCCTACAACTGGACCCCTGACACCATCGAAACATTGCTACGACGCGTCAGCGCCGCCATGACCGACGAGGTCACCCACCTGCAAACCCTGCCGAATCTCGCTCACACCAGGCAGCCGGATCCGCTAGTTGATCATCGTGATCGCGATGCATCGCCATCAGCGGCGACCGTGGCCGACGTCCGCCGACCTCTCCCGGACGCGCGCGAGCGCGGAGCCAACCGCGCGAAGGTCATCGTCTGAGAGTGCGGCGGCGAACTGGTGCTCGATGCCGCTGAGATAAATCGGGGCGGCTTCTCGGAACCGCTCCAGTCCGTCCGACGTCAAGACCGCGAATGCCGACCGGGCGTCCGCGGGATTCGGCTGCCGGCGTACCAGTCCAGCATCGGTGAGCTCGTCGACGACGCGGCTGATCCGCGTTCGGCTCAGCACGACCCGCTCGGACAGTTCGGTCATCGTCAGCTGCCGATCGGGCGCGGCGGACAGCTCGAGCAGCACGTCGTACCAGGCCAACGGCAGAGCCGTGCGGGCGCGAAGCTGCCGGTCGAGAATCGGCACCAGCTCCGCATGCACCTGGAGTAGGGCTCCCCACGCGTCGGCCGCCAATTTCGTCCGCGAGGTCGGCCCGGGAGCGCTTTTCCGTGATGCTGGGGCCGGACCGCTCTTCCGCGACCTCGGCCCGGGACTGCTCTTCCGGGACTCGGACGCCGGGACACCCGTCGGGGGCGGCACCGAGGCGCGCCTCCGGGCCGGCAAGGCGCCGCTCTTGGGCGAGTCAGATGCGACGGCACTCTTCCGCGCAGTGGTCACACGCAAACTCTAGCATTTGTGTGCGCACGCACATAGTGATAGCGTGCGCACACACATACTTTGAGCGAGGCCGGTGGAGGTCGTTATGTCAAAGCTGTTGCACATGTCTGCGTCACCCAGGGGGACCGCGTCCGAATCACTGGCGATTGCCGCGACATTCGTCGACACATTCTCCGACGTACGTCCGGATATCGCGGTCGAACACTGGGACCTGTGGGATGGCACGCTTCCGCCGTTCGGCGCTGCTGCCGCAGGCGCGAAAATGTCGATCTTCGCCGGACAAGAGCCGAGCGGAGAGCAGGCCGCGGCGTGGGCGGCAGTGCACCGGACGTTCGAGCGTTTCGCGGCGGCCGACTACTACCTCTTCAGCGTGCCGATGTGGAATCACGGCGTTCCGTACATCCTCAAGCAATTCATCGACGTCGTCAGTCAGCCCGGCCTGGTCTTCGGATTCGATGGCAACACCGGGTACACCGGCCTGATCACCGGCAAAAAGGCAGTCGTCGTCTATACCAGCGCGGTGTACGGCGATGATCGTGGACCTCAGTTCGGCGTCGACTTCCAGGCGCCCTACTTCAACGATTGGCTGCGCTGGGCCGGGATCACCGACGTCACGCAGATCACGTTCCGGCCGAATCTCGCGGTCGACGATCCCGAACCGGGTCGGCAGGCGGCACATGCCGCTGCCCGCGACGCCGCCAAGACCCTCGCGCCCAGGTAGCCCGCCCCGTCGTGATCTTGGATTTGATCGCAAATCACGCCATGTCCAAGATCATCTGAGTTGGGACGGACCGACCGGCGGAGAGCCGGAAGAGGCCAGTGCTCAGGCGCCGATCTCGCTGGCGCTGTCGAGCGAGCCGGGGGCACCGAGTTCGGCGCCGATCTGACGCGCCGCCTCGTGCAGCATCGGCGCCGCCCGCTCGACCATGTCGTCAGTCATCCGGGTCAGCGGTCCGGACATCGAGAGCGCCATCGGCCGGGGCGCGCCCGGCACGGCCACCGCCACGCAGCGCACGCCGACCTCCTGCTCACCGTCATCGATGGCGTACCCCTGCTTGCGGGTCTGCTCGAGATCAGCGACGAACTCGTCCGGCGAAGTGATCGTGTGCTCGGTGCGGCGCGGCATGCCGGTGCGCTGTAGCAGAGCGCGCACGTCTCGCTCCGTCCGATCGGCCAGGATCGCCTTGCCGACGGCGGTGGTGTGCGGCATGGTGCGCCGGCCAACCTCGGTGAACATGCGCATGAAGTTGTTGGAGGGCTGAACCTGCGCGACATAGACGATCTCGTCGCCGTCGAGCACCGCGAGGTTGACCGACTCACCGAGCGCGTCGACGACAGTGCTCATGTACGGGCTGGCGATCGTGCCCACGAGTTTGGTACTGGACTCGGCCAGGCGCATCAGCCGCGGACCGAGCGAGTACTGCCGTGAGGGCTCCTGGCGGACGTAGCCGAGGTCGACCAGTGTGCGCACCAGCCGGTGAATCGTGGCGAGCGGCAGCTTCGCTTCGGCGGCGAGTTGGGACAGCCCGATCACGCCGCCGGCGTCAGCCATGATCTCGAGAATCGCGAAGGCGCGATCCAGGGATTGCACACCTGATCGGGCGCGGCCACCAGCATCAGGTACAGGGTCAGCGGACACAATCTCTCCGGTTGGGGGTGCGGCCTCTCCGGGTTGGGGTGTGGCCGTGACACGTTTTACGGTAGCACTCTTCCGCATAACGGAAAGCGACAGGGGTCATGCTGCGCCGACCTGACCTGCGCTCCGGCTGGATCCGACCGCGACGCCATCGATCCAGACGCTCGCGACGTCGGACGGTGTCGCCAGCGCGAAGATCTTGGCCAGGGCGTCATCGGCTCCGTTGGCGTGCGGGAGGACCCGGTGAAGCGTCCCGCCATCGTCCGGCTGCAGCCACATCGCGTCGAAGCGCTTGCCCGGGCTCAGATCACCGATCTGGTCATCGAGCTCCAGCGCGGCCGCGCCCGCCGCGGTGGCGAGGTAGAGCAGGTGGACGCCGCTCAAGGGCACTCCGTCGGAGCCGCGCAGCTGCTGCACGAAGTAAGCCTGCAAGCCCTCCTTGAACAGCGACGGCCCGGTGCCGGCGCCGACATCGCTGCCGAGCGCTACGCGTACGCCCGCGGCCAGATGCCGGTCGAGGGGGAACAGTCCGCTGCCTAGTGCCGCGTTGCTCGTCGGGCAGTGCGCGACCGACGCGCCGGTTGCGGCCAGCCGGACGAGCTCGCCATACGTGGGGTGCACGTTGTGCGCGAGCACGGTTCGGGGATCAACGAGCTTGTGCCGGTCGTAACTGTCGAGGTAGCTGGGGCTTTGGCACAGCTCCCGTACGGCGATGATCTCAGCCGGGTTCTCGTTGATGTGCGTCGTGACCCAACTGCCCTCGATGTCGCGATGGAGGGACGCGCAGGCGTCCAGAAGGTCGTTGGAGCATGACAGCGAGAACCGGGGGATGACCGCGTACCGGGCGCGGCCGACGCCGTGCCACCGTTCCGCGAGACTTCGTCCCTCGTCATACGCAATGATCGGGAGGGTGTGCAGGTCGTGGCGCAGCAGTCGGTCGCTCACGACCTGGCCGCTGGTAATACGGAGCCCGACGTCCGCCGCCGCTTCGAACAGCGCGTCGACAGCTTTGGCGAAATGTGACCCGAACACCAGTGCCGTTGTCGTTCCGGCTTCGATCAGGGCAGCCACGAACTCCCGCGCGATGGTGTGGGCGTAATCGACGTCGGCTAACCGCGCCTCCTCCGGTAACGCGCACTGTTCGAGCCAGTCCAGCAGCGGCAGGCCCAGCCCCCCGATGGCCCGGATTTGCGGGTAGTGGACGTGCGTGTCGACGAAGCCGGGAAGTAACACACCATCTGTGAGGTCGACGACCGTTTCGGCGGGATGCCGCGCCCGCAGTTGCGCGAAGGAGCCTCTCTCGATGATCGCCCCGTCGACGACGAGGAGACCGCCGTCGTCATCCGCGCGTAAGCCGGCTCCGGTGAACGGGTCGTCGGGCGTGTCGAGAATCCGGGCGTGGTACAGGGTCATCGGGCCGCGCCCGGCTCGACGCCGACGATTGCTCGCTGGCGCTCGAAGGCGCGCAGCAGGCTCGCGGCCACGCTTACCGCGATTGTGGCCGGGTCTTTTCCGGTGATCTCGGTGAGTCCGATCGGCGTGGTGATCCGGCCGATGGCTTCGGGGGAGTGGCCATCCTCCGCCAACCGATGGCGGAACCGGCCCCACTTGCCCGCGGACCCGATCAGCCCGATCGAGCCGAACTCTCCCTCTCGCAGCACCGCATCACACAGCGCGGCGTCCTCGGCATGGTCGTGAGTCATGATCAGCACGTGGGCGCCAGGAGGCAACTCGCCGAGCACGATCTCCGGCAACAGCGGCACGTGGTGCACGTGCACCTGGGCGAGCGCATCGGCGAGCACAGACAGTCTCCCCTCCGACAGCTGCTCAGGCCGGGTGTCGATCAGGTGCAGTTCGATGTCATGGCGGGCCAGGATCCGCGCGAGTTCCAAGCCGACGTGCCCTAAGCCGAAAATAGCCACCGCGGGCACTACGGGCAGTGGCTCGAGGAGCACCGTGACCCTTCCGCCGCAGCACTGAACGCCGTGCTGGTAGGGCGCCTTGTCCGACAGGGCGACGGTCCGCAGCTCCGGCGTCGTGGCGGCATTCGCGATAAGCTCCCGCGCCCGATCGATCGCGACGGCCTCCACATTTCCGCCGCCGATCGAGCCCCAGGTATCGGCGGCGCCGACGACCATCTTGGCGCCGGCATCCCGCGGTGCGTGGCCGGACACAGTGGCCAGCGTGACCAGCACGCCGGGCTCCCGCGCCGCCCGCAGGCGGCGCACCGACTCGACCCAGTGCTGGTCAGGCATGGCTGAGCGCGTCCTGGACTCGTTCCGACTCCGGCCGGAACGGTCGATTCCCGACGGGCTGGGGTGGAACGGCCCCAGGCGAGCCCTTCTCGACATGGCCGTGTTCGTGGGCAGCCCGGGCCTGCTCGACCGCCCAGTACACGGCCTCGGGCGTAGCCGGCGACGCGAGGTCGACGCTCGTCCCGGGCGGCCCGAAGGCCGCGGCGGCCTGCCGCAACGCCTCGCGCACCGAGAAGGCAAGCATCAACGGAGGCTCGCCGACCGCCTTCGAGCCGTACACGGCACCCTCCTCCGTGGCGTTCTCGAACAGCGTGACGTTAAAGACCTCCGGCATCTCCGAGAAGCTCGGCAGCTTGTAGGTGCTGGCCGCCTGCGTGGTCAACCGACCACGGACCGGGCCGTCCCCGGTATCCCATCGCAAATCTTCAAGAGTGAGCCAGCCGGCACCCTGCACGAAGCCGCCCTCGACCTGGCCGAGGTCGACCAGCGGGGAGAGGCTGTCTCCGACGTCGTGGACGATGTCGACCCGCCGCGTGCGGTACGCGCCGGTGAAGCCGTCGACCTCGACCTCGCTCGCGGCGACCCCGTACGCGAAGTACTTGAAGGGCGACCCGTGCATGACCGAGGAGTCCCAGTGCAACCCCTCGGTCCGGTAGTAGCCGGCGGCAAAGAGTTGGACGCGCTGGAAGTAGGCGGCCCGGACGAGGTCCTCCCAGGGCACCTCCCGAGACGCGTTGCCCAGGCCCCGCGCGACGCCATCGACGATTCGCACATCGGAGGGGTTCGTGCCGATCTGGACCGCCGCGACCTGGAGGAGCCGAGACCGGATCTGTTCGCAGGCATTCTTGATCGCGCCGCCGTTGAGGTCGGCCCCCGAGCTCGCGGCCGTCGCGGACGTGTTGGGCACCTTGTCCGTGCGCGTGGGAGCCAGCCGCACCCAGCGCAGCGGGATACCGAGCGTCGTAGCCGCGACCTGGAGCATCTTCGTGTGCAGCCCCTGGCCCATCTCGGTGCCACCGTGGTTGATCAGCACCGAGCCGTCCTTGTAGACGTGCACGAGGGCGCCGCCCTGATTGAACGCGGTGAGGTTGAACGAGATCCCGAACTTGACCGGCGTCATGGCCAGCGCTCGTTTGATGTGCGGGTGGGTGCGGTTGAATTCGCCGATCTCGTCCTGCCGCCGCGCGACCTCGGCGCCGTCGAGTACCTGCTGCCAGATCGCGGCGACCCGCTCAGGGTGCCGAACCGGCTGGCCGTAGGGGGTGGTCTGGCCGGCTTGGTAGAAGTTGCGGCTTCGCAACTCGGCCGAGTCGACGCCGAGCAAAGGCGCGCACCGGCCGAGGATGTCCTCGATCACGAGCATGCCCTGCGGTCCGCCGAAGCCCCGGAACGCCGTCTGCGAGGTCTTGTTCGTCTTGGCGATCCGGCCGTTCACGCGCACGTTCGGGATCCAGTAGGCGTTGTCGATGTGGCACAGGGCGCGGGCGAGCACCGGTTCGGAAAGGTCCAGGCTCCATCCACCGTCGGCGGTGAGGGTTGCGTCGAGTGCCTGCAGCCGGCCGTCCTCGTCGAAGCCCACCCGCCAGTCCGCGTGGAATCCGTGCCGTTTGCCGGACATCGTGAGGTCCTGCGTTCGGTTCAGCCGGACCCGTACGGGTCGGCCGGTCAGCGTCGCGCCGAGCGCCGCGATCGCGGCGAATCCGTGTGGTTGCATCTCCTTGCCGCCGAACCCGCCGCCCATCCGGAGACATTGGACGGTGACCTCGTGGTTGTGCCGGGCGAGCACGTGCGCCACGATCTCCTGCGTTTCGGATGGGTGTTGCGTGCTGCTTTGCACGAAGATCTGCCCGGCCTCATCGACCATCGCCAACGCGGCGTGGGTTTCGAGGTAGAAGTGCTCCTGGCCGGAGAATTCGAACTGCCCGCTGAAGACGTGCGTGCTGTCCGCCAACGCCGACTCGACGTCGCCCCGCTCCATGTGCGGTTGGGCGCCTTGGAATGCGCTGGCGGCGATCGCCTCGCCGACGGTCACGAATGACGGCAGCGGATCTATGTCCACCTCGACGGCGACGGCTCCGAGCCGGGCGGCCTCGAGGGTCTCGCCGAGCACCCAGCACACCGCGTGGCCGTAGAACATGATCTCGTCCGGGAACAGGGGCTCGTCGTGCTTGACGCCGGCATCGTTGACCCCGGGAACATCGGCGGCGGTCAGCACCCGTACGACACCGGGCACGAGTAGGGCCGGCTCGGTGCGCAGTGCGGTGACCCGGGCGTGCGCGTTCATCACCTGGACCGGATAAGCGTGCAGCACATCCTTCGTGCGCAACACCAGATCGTCGGTGTAGAGCGCGTCTCCGGTCACGTGCAGCGTGGCGCTCTCGTGCGGGATCGCGACGCCGACCGTCGCCTGTTCCGGGCGTTCTGAGAGGGCGCTCATCGGACGCCTCCGTGCAGGCTCCGTGAGTGGTCGTATGCGGCGATGGTCATAGTGGGCTCCTCCCGTCCGGTACGGGGTGCTCGGCGTACAGCTTGGGCAGGCTCTGGCCCAGCATCTCGACCCGGAACGCGGCGCTGGCCCGATGGTCGTCGATGGGGGTGCCCTCGCGCCGGAGCAAAGCGCCGGCCTCACGCGCGGTCTCGGCGGTCCACGACTGACCTTCGACTGCCGCCTCGGTCGCCGAGGCGCGGATCGGCATCGCGGCCACTCCGCCGAGCCCGATCCTGGCTTTGCGGACGACGGTGCCCTCCACCTCGAACGCGTAGGCGATCGCGACGCTGGAAATGTCGTCGAACCGGCGCTTGGCGATCTTGTGGAACGCCACCAGCGGGGCGAGGGGCAGCGGAATCCGGATGGCTTTGATCAGCTCGTCGCGCCGGCGCAGGCTCTGCCGGTAACCGGTGAAGTAGTCGGCGAGGGCGACCTCGCGTTCACCGTCGGCGTCCGCCAGGACGAGCCGGGCCTCGAGGGCCAGCAGGGCCGGCGGCGTGTCACCGATCGGCGAGCCGGTCCCGAGGTTTCCGCCCAGCGTCGCGCCGTTGCGGATGAGGCGAGAGGCGAACTGGGGAAATACCTCCGCGAGCAGCGGCACCCGGCCGTCGAGCCGTCGCTCGATCTCGGTCAGGGTGAGCGCGGCCCCGATCTCGATCGCGTCCGGGTCGATCCGCAGTTCACGCAGTTCCGCCAACCGGTCGACGGCGACCACGCTGGCCGCGCGAGCACCGCGGAGGTTCACCTCGACGCCCCAGTCGGTACAGCCCGCGATGACAGTGGCGTCGGGATCCTCGCGCAAGCGCCGTACCGCAGCGGCGAGCGTCGGGGGCCGGACGAACTCCCGGCCGTCGTACTGCAGCACGGTCGCCGATGGGCCGGGTGCTGGCTGGCCGCGTCGCACCGCAAAGGGATCGTCGGCGGGCGGCGCGTCGAGCGCGTATGCGGCATCGCGGATCGGCCGATAGCCGGTGCATCGGCACAGGTTGCCGCTCAGCGCGTGGATGTCGAATCCGTTCGGACCGTGCTCCCCGTTGCTATCCGCCTGCGGCCGACGATTCGCGCGGTAGTACTCAGCGGCCATGCTGCAGATGAAGCCAGGCGTGCAGTATCCACACTGCGAACCGCCGCGCAGCGCCATCTCGCGCTGGACCGGATGCAGCGCCTCGGGGCGGCCCAACCCTTCGGCCGTCACGAGCTCCTGGCCGTCGAACGCGGCGATAGGCACGAGGCAGGCGTTGATGGCCACCCATTCCGTGGCGTCGGCGGTGTCGAGTGCCGGCCGGGCGACGAGCACCGAGCAGGCGCCGCATTCGCCTTCCGCACAGCCCTCCTTGCACCCGGTGAACCCGCGATCGCGCAACCAGTCGAGTGCTGTCGTGTGCGTCGGCACGCCTTCGAGCGAGGCGCTGTGCCCATTGACTGTGACCCCCGGAGCCACCATCACCAGCTCCTGTCCGCCGTCATGTGATCGGCCAATGCCCCGCCAGATCGAATCCGACGTGGGGATGGTTGGCGGCGCGAGCCACGCGGCTGGTTAGCCGTGCCGAGCAGCGCGCCGGGCTGCTGCGACTCTATAAGTCGCACCGCATTTTCGGAAGAGTTTTTCCGCATAGCGCACCAACCTCTCAGACAAGCTGCCGGCTGAGTGGGGCGTGGCGATTCACGTCCTTGTACAGCAAGTATCGGAAACGACCTGGGCCGCCGGCATAGCAAGCCTGTGGACAGAACGCCCGCAGCCACATGAAGTCGCCGGCCTCCACCTCGACCCAATCACGGTTGAGCAGGTAGACGGCCTTGCCTTCGAGCACGTACAGCCCATGCTCCATGACATGGGTCTCCGGAAACGTGATCGCGCCCCCGGGCAGGAAGTTGACGATGTTGACGTGCATGTCGTGCCGCACGTCGGCTGGGTCGACGAAGCGCGTCGTGGTCCAGGCTCCGTTGGTGCCGGGCATCGGAATCGGCGCCATCTCGCGCTCGTTCGTCACGAATGGCGCCGGCGTCTGAAGTCCGTCCACGCGTTGGTAGGCCTTGCGAATCCAGTGGAACCGGGCCGGGTCGGGTTGCCGGTTGCGGAGCGTCCATGCGGCACCTGCTGGGAGGTACGCGTACCCGCCCGGGCCGAGCTCATGCGTCTCGTTCTCGATCGTCAACTGCAGCGCACCCTCGACGACGAAAAGCACGGCCTCGGCGATCGGGTCGGTCTCCGGCCGCTCGCTGCCTCCACCCGGACTGACCTCGACGATGTACTGCGAGAACGTTTCCGCAAATCCGGACAACGGCCGCGCGATGACCCATAGCCGGGTGTGCTCCCAGAACGGCAGAAAGCTCGTGACGATGTCACGCATGGTTCCGCGCGGCAGCACGGCATACGCCTCGGTGAAAACCGCCCGGTCCGTCGTCAGCTCAGTCTGGCCGGGCAGGCCGCCCGTCGGCGCGTAATAGCTCGTTGTCATCTCTCTCCTCTCCTCAGCAGCCGGCCGCGGGGCTCGCCATCCGGGGCAATGTGCTCGCCGCGCAACCACGTCTGCCGGACCACACCGGTCAAGCACCGGCCGGTGTAGGCCGACACGGGATGTCGATGCCACAACCGCCGCGGATCGACAACGAACTCGTCCTCCGGCGCGAAGACCACCAGGTCAGCATCCGCGCCGGTGTCGATCCGGCCCTTGCCGGGCAATCCCACTCGATCGGCCGGACGACGGGCCATCCACCGCGTGACGTCGATCAAGGTGTGCCCCCGGGCCCGGGCCGCGGTCCACATCACGGCCAGGCCGAGCTGCACCGACGCCACACCCCCCCAGGCCTGCCCGAAGTCTCCGGTGTCCAGCCGCTTGAGCTCGACCGGGCAGGGGGAGTGATCCGAGACCACCATGTCGAGGTCCCCGTTCGCGAGGCCGGCCCAGAGTCGTTCCTGGTTGGCGTGGTCGCGGATCGGGGGACAGCACTTGAACTGGGTCGCGCCGTCAGGGATATGGGCGGCGTCCACAGTCAAATAGTGCGGGCAGGTCTCGGCGGTCACATCGACACCGGCATCCCGGGCCGCGCGCAACTGCGGTAGGACGTCGGCCGACGAGACGTGCAAGATATGGACGCGGCCGCGCGTGCGGTGGGCCGCGTCGAGCGCCTGGGCGACCGCCCGGGTTTCGGCCGCGTCCGGCCGGGAATGCAAGAAGTGCTCATACTCGACACCTTGGGCCGGCGGAGACTGCGAAATCACCGACGCATCCTCGGCGTGCACGATCAGCAGGGCACCCGACCGGGCGGTTTCGGCCATCGCGGCTGAGAATCCGGCGTCTTCCAGCGGCGGGAACTCGGAAACGCCCGAGTCGACGAGAAAGCACTTGAAGCCGAACACCCCGGCCTCGTGCAGCGGCCGCAGGTCGCTCAGGTTGTCGGGGACCGCGCCACCCCAGAAGCCGACGTCGACGTGCGCCTGCCCGCGGGCTCGCTCTCGCTTGGCGTCCAGTGCGGCCAGATTCGTCGTCGCAGGAATGCTGTTCAGCGGCATGTCGACGATCGTCGTGACCCCGCCGGCCGCCGCGGCCCGGGTGGCCGTGTCGAAGCCCTCCCAGTCGGTCCGGCCCGGCTCGTTGACGTGGACGTGGGTGTCGACGAGCCCGGGGAGCAGTACCTCGTCTTGGCCGAGCTCTATTACTTCAGCGGCCTCGATCGGCGCATCAAGCGGGGCGACGGTTGCGATCCGGCCGGCGACGACGCCGACGGCAGCCGACGTCTCGACCTCGCCCACGATGGCCCGCCGCGCCCGGAACAGCTGGTCGACCGTCATACGCCCGCTCCGACCAGGCGGTCGGCCAAGCGGGCCCCGATGGCACGTAACAGCCGACCGGGCTCGTCGAACGACTCGTCCGGGTGTTCGGCCTCGTCGACCAGGGTGTAGACGGCGTCGAATCCCGCGCGGCGCAAGCTCGGCTCATCCAACGAGCATCGGCCCGCCACGGCCACGGTGGGCACGTGCGCGGCTCTGGCCTCGGCCGCGACGCCGGCCGGCGCCTTACCTCGCAGGGTCTGCTCGTCGAGCGAGCCCTCTCCGGTGACGACGAGATCGGCGCCGGCAAGCGCGTCGGCAAAACCGACGAGGTCGAGCACCAGCGCGACGCCGGGTCGCAACTGCGCGCCCAACACCGCGGCCGCGGCGAAGCCGACGCCACCTGCGGCGCCTGCGCCAGGTTCGTCCCGACGATCCACGCCGGTCGCGGCGGTTACGACATCAGCCCAGTTCTCCATGGCCGCGTCCAGCAGCCGCACCTCCTCGGGGTCGGCACCCTTTTGCGGGCCGTACGTCACGGCAGCCCCGTGAGGTCCGGTCAGTGGGTTGTCGACGTCGCAGGCGATTTCCACTGTCGTGTCGGCCAGGTCGGGGTGCAGTCCGATGGTGTCGAGTCGGGCCGCCGCCTCGGCGCCGAGCCCGCCGGGCCCGACGTCGTGGCCGGCTGCATCCGTCACCCCGGCCCCCAAGGCCTGGAGCATCCCGATCCCGCCGTCGGTCGACGCACTGCCGCCGACGCCGAGAACGAGGTGGCGGCAGCCGGCGTCGAGGGCCGCCTCCATCACCTCTCCGACACCCCAGCTCGTCGCGGTCAGCGGGACGCGCGACTCACCGAGCCGAGCCAGGCCGGCCACGGCCGCAAGCTCGATCACGGCATCCCGCCCCCGGCGTACGAAGCGCGACGGCCGGACGACGCCGATCGCATCCGCCGCATCGACGGGCACCCGGTGAAAGCCGGCGGTCTCGAACGCGTCGAGCATTCCGTCGCCCCCGTCGGCGACCGGCACGGTGACGAGCTCGACGTCCGGGCGACGCGAGCGGAGTCCGTCGGCCAGGTGCTGCGCGACCTCGGCCGCGGTCAGCGTGCCCTTGAACTTGTCCGGGGCGAGCACCACCCGTGGCATCTCCGCTCCCCTGGGGTCAGTCGAGGTTGGCGTAGAGCGCGGTCGGAGCGTCGGCGCCGGATGCGGCGAGTTCCTCGAACTCGGTGATCGCGTCGATGTCGAGTCCCATCGACACATTCGTGACTCGCTCGAGGATCACCTCGACGACGACCGGGACGCGGTGTTCGACGATCATCTTCTTCGCCTGTTCCAGCGCCGGGAGGATCGCAGCTGGCTCGAATACTCGAATCGCCTTGCAGCCAAGGCCTTCTGCGACCTTGACATGGTCGACGCCGTAGCCGTTCACCTCGGGCGCGTTGAGATTGTCGAAGGAGAGCTGAACGCAGTAGTCCATGTCGAAGACGCGTTGCGACTGGCGGATCAGCCCGAGGTACGCGTTGTTCACCAGCACGTGGATGTACGGGATGTTGAACTGGGCGCCGACCGCCAACTCCTCGATCATGAACTGGAAGTCGTAGTCGCCGGACAGCGCGACAACCGTCGAGTCCGGGTCGGCGGTCGCGACCCCGAGTGCGGCCGGAACGGTCCAGCCCAGCGGCCCGGCCTGACCGGCGTTGATCCAGTGTCGCGGGCGGAAGACATGCAGCAGTTGCGCGGCTTGGATCTGGGATAGCCCGATCGTGCTGACGTAGCGAACGTCCGGACCGAACGCCCGGTTCATTTCCTCATACACCCGCTGCGGCTTGATGGGCACGTCGTCGAAATTGGTCTTGCGCCACATGGTGCGCTTGCGTTCCTGGCACTCCTCGGCCCAGGCGTCGCGGCTGCGCAGCGAGCGCTCGCGGGCGGCGGCGACGAACAACTCGAGCGCGGCCCGGGCGTCGGACACGATGCCGTAGTCGGGCGCGAAGACGCGACCGATCTGAGTCGGCTCGACGTCGACGTGAATGAACTTGCGGCCGCGCGTGTAGGTCTCAATGCCGCCGGTGTGCCGGTTGGCCCACCGGTTACCGATGCCGATGACCGTGTCCGCGGCCAGCATCGTTGCGTTGCCGTACCGGTGCGAGGTCTGCAAGCCGACCATGCCGGCGTTCAGCGGATGGTTGTCGGGGATGGAGCCCCAGGCCATGAGCGTCGGAATCACGGGGATTCCGGTCAGCTCGGCGAACTCGACGAGCAGGTCGGCCGCATCAGCGTTGATCACGCCGCCGCCGGCGACGATGAGCGGGCGTTCCGCCTCGTCGAGGAGGTCGAGCGCTCGGTCGATCTGGGCTCGCGTCGCCACGGGTTTGTAGACCGGCAACGGCGCGTAGGTCTCGACATCGAACTCGATCTCCGCCTGCTGGACGTCGATGGGCAGGTCGATCAGGACAGGCCCGGGC
This sequence comes from uncultured Actinomycetota bacterium, assembly GCA_963809815.1. GTDB lineage: Bacteria > Actinomycetota > Actinomycetes > Mycobacteriales > Jatrophihabitantaceae > CAVVJA01. Next base: position 326,983 of record CAWELM010000017.1, on the reverse strand, counting down.
CGCCCGGAACGCATCAGGTGGAATGCCTGCTGGAACGTGCCCGGCACCTGGGCCGGTTCGAGCACTGTGACCGCCATCTTCGTCAGAGGCTTCGCTATCGCCGGGATGTCGACCGCCTGGAAGTCCTCCTTGTGCAGCTTGGCCACGGGCGCCTGCCCGGTGATGCACAAGATCGGGATCGAATCCGCGGTGGCTGAGTACAGGCCGGTGATCATGTCGGTGCCGGCCGGCCCGCTGGTTCCGATGCAGACGCCGATGTTGCCGGCCGCGGTTCGGGTGTAACCCTCGGCCATGTGCGAGGCGCCCTCAACGTGCCGGGCCAGGGTGTGCTGCAGGCCGCCGTTCGTCTTCATAGCCTTGTAGAACGGATTGATCGCGGCACCTGGCAGCCCGAAGACGTGGGTGACTCCCTCGGCCTTCAAGATCTCGACCGCTGCCTGGGCCGCCGTCATGCGTGCCATCTGAAGATGCTCCGTTCAGCTAGGTGGTGTGTGTGTCTCGCGTCAGCGCGGGCCGGCCTTTCCCGGACAGCCGTTCGACGCCCCGGAGCAGCGCGGAATGGTCCAGGCCTCCGTCGCCGCAAGCGCGGGCCGAGGCCATGAGCTGCGCGACGATCGCCCCGACCGGCAGCACGACTCCGGCTTCCCGGGCCGCTGAGGTCACGATGCCCATGTCCTTGTGGTGCAGGTCGATCCGGAATCCGGGATCGAAGGTCCGGCTGAGCATGTTCGGCTTCTTTTGGTCGAGCACCTTGGACCCGGCCAGCCCGCCGCCCAGCACCGCCAAGGCCGCTTCGGTATCGACCCCGTAGGCCTCCAGGAATACGAGGGCCTCGGCCAGTACCTGGATGTTGGCTCCGACGATCAACTGATTGGCGGCCTTGACCGTCTGGCCGGCGCCATTGGGTCCGACGTGGACGACCGTCTTGCCGACCGTGTCGAGGATCGGTTTGGCCACAGCGAAGTCTTCGGCCGCGCCTCCCACCATGATCGAAAGCGCTGCATTCTTCGCTCCGGCCTCACCGCCGGAGACCGGCGCGTCGAGCAGCCGGAACCCTTTCTTGGCCGCGATATCTGCTAGCTGCGCGGTCACGTCAGGTCGAATGCTCGAGAAGTCGATGACGAGCGTCCCCGGCGCCGCGGCTGCGAAGACGCCCTCGTCGCCGGTCAGGACGGCGTCGACATCGGGCGAATCCGGGACCATGACGGCCACGACCTCAGCGCCCTTGACGGCGTCTGGAATCGACGACGCTTCCCGCCCGCCGGCGTCGACGAGTGGCCCCGCCTTTCCGGGCGACTTGTTGTAGCCCGCGACCTGATGCCCAGCGTTCTGTAGATGGACGGCCATCGGGCTGCCCATGATCCCCAGGCCAATGAAGGCGATCCCAGTCATGAGCGGGCTCCTTGCTGGTTGGCGATCCGGTGCGGCGCGGCCCGGCGCGCTCGAGGCAGCCACTCCAGGCTCGTCTCGGTATCCGTGGTCGGCTTGTACTCCAAGCCGACCCAGCTGGAGTAGCCGCGCTCGGCAAGCGCGCCCAGGTACCGGTCGAGGTCGAGCGCGCCGGATCCGGGTTCGCCTCGTCCGGGATGATCAGCGATCTGGACGTGGCTGACCACGTCGGTATGTCGCGCGATCGCCTGGTCGAGATCGTCCCCGTTATTGGCCAGATGGAACAGGTCGCACAGGAATCCGACGTTCGGGTAGCCGGCGCTACGCACCGACTGCACCACGGCGACCGCGTCGTTCGCGGTACGCAACGGATATGGTTTGGGTCCGCTCACCGGCTCGACGAGAACGGTGGCCCCGATGCGATCCGCAGCCACCGCCGCGTGGCCCAGGTTCTCCCGGCCCAGGTCGTCCTGCTCGTCCGGTGAGGCATCGTCGACCCGGTTGCCGTAGAGCGCGTTGAACGCCGCAACGCCGAGTTGCTCGCCGATCCCGACCGCGACGTCGATGTTGTCGCGGAACTGCTGCGAACGACTGGGGATAGACAGCACGCCGCAGTCCGGCCCGGCCAGATCGCCGGCGAAGAAGTTCAGCCCGACCAGCTGCACGCCGGCATCGCGGACGGCTCGCACGAACGCGTCGACGTCGGCGTCGCCGGGCACCGGTTGGTCCGGCCACGGCCACCAGAACTCGACGGCATCGAATCCGGCCGCTTTCGCGGCGGCTGGACGTTCGAGGAGTGGGCGCTCGGTGAACAGCATCGAGCAGTTGGCAAGATAGGGAAGTCCGTGGTCAGGCATCGGCGCCTCCAACAAGGGTTGCGGATGAATCAGACGAAGCCGGGCACGGCGAGCCACGCGTCGCCGGCGTCCGACGCGTCGTCTCGGGCGACAGCCGCTTCGATCAGGCCATACGGCCGGTCCGCAGCAATGAAGACCTCGCCGTCGTTCTTGAGCCCGAACGGCTCGAGGTCGACGAGGAAGTGATGCTTGTTCGGCGCGGAGAACCTGACTTCGGCAACGTCGTCACGGGATTCGAGCACGCGCTGCCCCATCAGGTAAAGCGTCTCCTGTAGCGCGCGGCTGTACGTAGTGGCGAAGGTGTCGAGCATCGTGCCCAGCACATCGTCATAGGCGGCGTTCCAGTCGACGTCGATTCCCTCGTAGCGCCACCGGGCGACCAACGACGTGGCCAGGATGCGGTCATCGGCCTCGGGCAGAGTCGTATAGCGGTCTTTGAGGTAGCCCTTGAACTCGGACCCGGTGGACTTGAGGACGACCAGGTCCTGCACACCGGAGACGACCCAGACCTGCTCAGCCTCCCCACGTCCTTTCACGGTGACGACAGCGGTCCGGTCTGCGCCGCCCCGCCGCATGAACGCGTGGTCATGACCCTCTGGTCCGACCGGGATGCGGTTCCAGGCGTACTCCTCGACGCGAATCTGCGCGGAGTGTGCGGCGGGGGTTGCCTCGAGAAACCGTCGTCCGAGGGCGATGGCGTAGTCCTCCGGCGAGCTGACGCCGTGCTCTTTGGCGTAAGCGAAGGCAGTGTTCTTCTGGGTGTCGGTGGGCAGCACTTCGGTCTGGTCGCCGTCGGTATGCGCCGCGGTGAATTCGCCTCGCAATGAGGTCGAGACGTTCAGATCGCGAATCTCGTGTCGCGGCGTGTCGCGGTAGATGCGCACGACGCGGTTCTCTGCCTTGCCGTACTGGTTGTTGCCGAGAGTGATACCCACCGGTGTCTCCTCACTGCTAATTCCACAATACGAAAGTTTGATATCGTTCTACGGAATTCTAAGGCGTGCTGGCCGGCTCGTCAACGGCCTGGACGAGCCAACTCGGAGATCGCTTCGATAGTTAGGCCGGTCAGCTCGTGCAGCTCGGCCGCGTTCGCGGCGCCGCAGTTGGCGGCGCGCAGCAGGTAGTCAGCCAGGGCACGTGCGGTGGCCGGCTCGTCGAGCACCCCCGAGCCCGTGTGGTCGAGATAATTCCGCAGGCGTCCCGCCGCCCGAGGAAGGCCGTCGCGATAGAAGCCGAAGGTCGCGGCGTATCGGGTCGGCAACTGGGCCGGGTGCATATCCCAGCCTTGGTAGTAGCCGCGCTCGAGCGACCGTCGGACGAGCCCGAGGTGCAGCCGCCAGGCATCGCGCACGGCTTCGTCATCGCCGACCGGCAGGATGTTGGTCGAGCCGTCCGACAACCGGACGCCGGTTCCGGCCGCGGCCGCCTGCATCACCAATTTCGCGTAGTCGGCCACCGGATGCGCCATGCTCTGGTACTCCGCGGCGATACCGCAGAAGGCCGAATAGTCATAGGTGCCGTAGTGCAGGGCGGTACATCGCCCATCCGCTGCATGCACCATGCGGGCGACGAGAGCGGTGCCATCGGGACCGAGAATCGCCTGTGGTGTCTCCACTTGGATTTCGAACCGCAATGTTCCTACGTCGAGGTTGAACGTCTGCTCGAGCTGTTCGCAGATATGGACCATGGCGGTCACCTGGTCGACGCTGGTGGCCTTGGGCAGCGTCGTCACGAAGCCGTCGAGCGGCGCCTGCGCGGCTACTAGCTCCCCCACCACGATGGCCAACGTGCGCAGACCGCGTCGCCGCGTGGGCGCTTCGAGGCACTTCATCCGGATGCCGAAGAACGGTGCGGCCGTGCCCTCGCGAATACTTGCCGCGAGGTCGCGCGCAGCCGAGGATGCGTGCCCGTCCTCGACCTCGTCGCTCCGCGCGCCGTACCCGTCCTCGAAATCCACCCGCAGGTCCTCGACGGGCTCGTTGACGAGCTTGCTGCGCACCCGGGACTCGAGATCGACGGCGTCTGCACCCTGCTCGTCCACGAGCGCGGCGAATATCGACCTGTGCTCGTCTAACGTGGCAAGCGCTGCATCGCCCCAATCACGGCACACCGCGCCCCGATAGCGATCGGCCGGCACGTACGCCGTGTGGATCGGCTGGCGACCTGGACGATCGCCAGGAAAGTGCCGGGCGAGGGCTGCGTCGGCGCGGGCAAGCCGCCGGTCGAGGTCGTCGTTGAGCCGATCGAGGTCGACATCGGTGCTGACCGCCATCGGGACCCCCTGACCGAATCTTCTGTGATGCGGATACTATCTTTCGCACAACGGAAGTCAACGGGCTTGCTTGGGGCGCGGGCAGTCGCCTCCCGGGCATGGTTGGTACGAGTGGGGCTGCTGAGGCCCTCAGGAGTGCTCGGCCATCCCACCCATGAGCGGGACAGGGCGGTGGCCGTCAACGGCGGGTCGGCGTCCGTTCTGAACGCGCGCGTCGTCGGCATCGGCGGGTTGTCCGTACCGCGCCGACCAACGAGGAGGATGTCGCCATGGAGACCTGGGACGCGGTACGAGCGCGCCGCAACGTGCGCCAATACGCCGACGAGCCGATCGCCCGGGCGGATCTCGAGCGCATTCTCGACGCCGGGCGACGCGCACCCTCGGCGGGTAACTGGCAACCATGGGACTTCGTGGTCGTCACCGATCGAGCCCGGCTGATCGAGCTGTCGAAGGTCTGGGAGCGGGGCGGCCGGCACATCGCACACTCCGCCGCGACGATCGCGATGGTAGCGGCCGAGCCCGAAGACGCGCGTCGTCGCGAGTTGTTGTACTACGACTTCGGCCAGGCGACGGCAAACATGATGCTGACCGCGACCGACCTCGGTATCGGATCCGGCCATTCGTCCGTTGGCGATCAGGAGCAAGCGCAACGGCTGCTGGGCTTTCCGGACGGCTACCTGTGCCTCTTCCTGATCGGTCTGGGTTACCCAGCCGACCGGCCGCTCCGGCCGCTGGTCAAGCCCAACCGGCGACCGTTCGATGAGGTCGTGCACTGGGACCGCTGGTAGCAATGCGAATTCCCACGGGACGGCTTACCCGCAATGGGAGATGATGCCGACGAGCGCAGAGGTCCGCAGCCGCCACCTCTCGGATGCTCGCGCGTCGACTCATGGCGCTCCGAGCTGGATCGATCGAGTCCTGGACGACCAACCGAAATCTTCCGGGCCAACGGACCACTCATATATCTCAGCGCCCGCCGCACATGCTGATCCCAGTACGGGCGCTGTGGACCACGCCGGAGGTCGAAATCTCGGCTGAGATCGGCAACGAGCATAGACTCCGCCGATGGCGTTCCGGACGCGCAAAGACACGAAGATCGCCCTCATCAAGCAGGTTCCGCTCTTCGCCACGCTCGGGAAGGCGCAGCTCGCGCAGGTTGCCTCGATTGCGGACGAGATTGACCTGCCGGAGGGCACGGTTCTGACCCGCCAGGGCGATCGCGGCCGAGAGTTCTTAGTCCTGATCGACGGGGAGGCTGAGGTGCGCCGCAACGGCAGGAAGCGAGCGACTATCAAGTCTGGCGACTTCTTCGGTGAGATAGCGCTCGTTTCCGACCGGCCGCGTACTGCGACCGTCACTGCGACCAAGCCAGTGCGAATGCTTGTTATCACGGATGCGAGCTTCCGCGCTGTGCTCCTGCGCACGCCCGAAATCGGGCTGAAGATATTGGCGGCCTTTGCCGAGCGGGTGCCACCGGACGCAGCCTAGCGATTCACCTAACCGACTCAGCATCCCTCGGAGCCGCCATTCGCGTCGGGCGCCTCGATCACCGACCCGGCCACGCATATCTGATGTCGGGGACCTTCTCCTCGTTGCCGGCGCCGTCGGTGCGAGCCACGATGACGAACCCGTGTCGCTCGTAGAATGCCTGAGCGCGCCGGTTCGACTCGAAGACCCAAAGGGTGAGGCCGCTCGGGCTAAGAGCCTTGGCGTGTTCGATCAGCGCCGATCCGACGCCTCGCGACTGAGCCACTGGATCGACGAACAACCAATCCAGTTTTGAGCCGTCCAAGACGAGCAATCCCAACGCGGTCTCGTCCTCCCAGGCCAGCCAGGTCTCGCGCTGGGCGATCATGACCTCCGCGACGAACGCGTGGGTTTGCTCGTCGGAGTGGATCCCGTGCGGCATCTCCGGCCAAGCGGCGCGGCGTGACCGTAAGTAGATCCCCGTCGCAGTGGACGCATCGGCCGCAGCGGCCCGATCAATCCCCAACTCGCCGGCATTGTCGCCGCCGACCGCGTGACCGGCGCGGCCTCGCGCGCCCTCATGGCGCGAGTGGCTAACCCTGGGTGTCACTTCGGTAACTCCCGTCATCGAACACGCACACAGCCCAGTATTTCCATTTCCGGGGCCAACAGCTGATCTCCGTTCCCGGCGAACAGCAAAGGACAGGCCGCATGAACCAGCAGATCCGCGCCGCTGAACTCACCGCCGACCGTCTCCGCCGGCCGATTCAGATCGACGCCGGCGATCAAGGCTTCGTCATCGGTCGCGTAGTCCGTATCCAGCACAGGCAGGCCGGGAGGCCGAGACCAAGACGAGGCTAGAACCCGAAGTCGTCGGCAATCAGCGATTCATGGTGCGCTTTAACGCCATCGGCGTCATCGAGCTTCTTTGGGCGCGGGCTCGACAGTGGTGCCGCAGGACAGGATCTAGACGGCCGCGAATGCCGGCGGCGGCAAAGGAGGGCTGCCACGATAGGTTGTCCACCCATGGTGGAGCACGTATCGCCGGAGGGGTTCCTGGGTGGTGTCCTTTTCGGGGCGCTAGTGGTTTGGTTAGCTGCCTATTTGATATGGGGAAAGGGACGGAACGCTACTAAAGTCCAGTTACTAGCCGCGCAGGCGAACGAGGCGGCCGCGCAGGCCAGCGAGCGGGCGACGCTGATCGAAGCAGCGCAGGATCGTGCGCAGGATCGCGCGGAGTACGAAAGAAAGCTCGCGGCGACGCGGACGGCAGCAGAGCAGGATCGCGAGCAGGATCGCGAGCAGGATCGCGCGGAGTACGAGAAAGAACTCGCGGCGACGCGGACGGCAGCAGAAAAGGATCGCGACCAGGATCGCGCGGAGTACGAAAAGGGGCTCTCTACGGCACGCGAGGGTTATTACAGAGCACGCGCTGAAGCGACGTGGCGATCCCTAGGCGTGGGTCGCACCGATTGGCACGACTCCTTGCCTTCCCTTACGGACGGTCGTTTGGCTCGAACATGGATTGAGCAAAATCAACCAACCGCACCCGTTGATTGAGTCATTAGCGTATCGGCCTGCGAGGGCACCTTGCGCGATTCGGCAGTCGCTGTCTCTCCAATCTGGAGAGTAAGCGTCTTGAGCCTCGCCGAGTGCGTCACGTGCGCTCCTAATTCGGTTCAAATCCCTACCGCCGAGAGGTGATCGGCCTCTCTCCGTGCAGCAACGCGGACCGTTCCCATTCCGTCAGAGGCTTGGCCGAGGCGTCCCGCGCCTTCGCCCGGAACGTTTGATCCACCCACGCGTAGTAGAGCGTTTCGACAGTGTCGCCGGCTCTCGGCGAATCCAGGCCCTGCATATTCATCAGAACCGTGGTGGCCGCCTCACGTTCGTCCTGGGTGCAAGCAGAAATATCCACGTCAACGTCGACGGTGCCGGCGCGCACCTGGTCGGAGATCCGCGCAAGCGGCACGTTGAACGACCCGATCGACAGGCCCTGGAGTTGCCGACCTCAGTGGATGCTGTTAAGTCTGGCGGTGTCACCGGCCATCATTGGCCGTGACATCCGCTGAGTTATCGCACACTGCGGCATGTCACCTCGAACGCACACAGACAGTCCAGCAAAAACCGGACATCTGGCGGATTTTGTGACTGGTTTCCCACCAGCCACGGTCTGTGGCAGGCAACCACCGCATAGCGGTCATTCCATCTCCAAAGGTTCGGCGTGCTCCAGTCCACCGTCCACAACTGCGGTAATCCGGGCAAACTACCCAGCACACCCAGCACGAGGGTCACCGCAAACGCTTGCGGCCATGGGTGGGTGTTGCGCCGATACGGACAGTAGGGATTATGTTTCGATGAGTGTGAACTGAGCGATTCGCCGCCGCCCGGCGTCAAGGAGGAACCCGGCGATGGCACAACCCGCTGGCACCGACCCTCATCGCCCGCTGACGGCCGCCGAGCTGCAAGCCGTCACCTTTCACGAGACCCGCCGCCTCACCGCCGGATACAACGAGGACGAAGTCGACGATTTCATCGACCGGGTAGCGGGTGCGGTACAGGCAATGCACGAGCGGATGACGGAGCTTGAGGCCGAGAACACCCGGTTGCGAGAGCAGCATGACCTGATCATCGAGCAGGCCCAAGTCAACGCAGCGTCGGCAGCGGCAAGCGCCGCCCAACCCGCCGACCTCGAACAGCACATCGCATACCTCACCCAACTCCGCAACACCACCAAGCTTGAGGTCCGCGCATTTATCCAGTCGCTTATCGACCACCTCGACCGGCTCGAGGGCACCGATTGACGCCCGATTGACGCCCGATAGACGCACCGATCACATGACCCACGAGCCCCGAGCCGGCCGCTGAGCGGCCAGTGCCGTCATGCGATCGCCGGCCCGTGGATTGGGCAGTCGGACCTCAGATCGGTTCCGGACTGAGACCGCCCGTCTGGTGACCGTCGCGTGGCCCGGTGTCTCCTCCCGAGCGCCGGGCTCGCATTTCGGCCGCCGCGTGTGTCATCGCCAGTTCTGTCCACCCCCGCCGGAAGGTTGGCATCGGCGGTGCGGTGCGTCGTGGCTGTTGCGGCGGTTCCGCTTCCTTTCGTAGACGGTCGGCCCGGTGGAGTGGAACTACCGGGCCTTCCGTCTCCGGGGCGATCTCGTGTTACTTCTGGTGCCAACCGCGAAAGGGCCAACAGAACAAAGCAAAAGCCGGGCTGAACACGGGGGATTCACCAGTAGGGCCGGAACCGTCCGTGACTGGGGTAACTCGAGTCACCTGGATGCGCGGGAGGCGACAGGGACGTCGGGTAAGGAGGCCAACGCGGCATTCGGGTCGACGCCACCCCGAGGTTCGCCCGTTACACCTACTCGTCCGGAAGCTCGGCGGTGGGGATAACGACGACCGGGCAGCGGGCCAGCGACACAACATGTTGGGTTATCGAGCCGATCCGGGCGCCGACCAATCCGCCGTGCCCATGCGCTCCAAGAACCAGCAGGTCGGATTCGCCGGCCGCGTCGACCAGAACCTTCGCGGCGTGTCCGTGAATCACCTCGCTCGTGATGATCACTGGTTGTCGTCCGCTTCGGGCGTCTTCCGCGAGGGCCTCCTCGACAGCCCGAGTCAGGACGTCGTCGACCGCACCCTGAGCGGCCTCGTCCACGACCGGAATTCCTTCTGGCGGAGGGGTGAAGGTCGCGCTCAATTCGCCCGGAAGCGGACCCCCTGACGGCTGGTACCCAGGAGGAAACATGCCACCCATGCCGGAGTAGCCCCAGTTCGGGTGATGGACCCAACCCAACACCGCGTGAACGGTGGAGCCGCGCAATCGTGCTTCCACCATGGCCCATTTCAACGCCGCGAGCGATCCGGCCGAACCGTCGACGCCTACGACGATCCGACCATCCGGCTGCGCATTCCGTACGTCACCGTGCTCCAAGACCGGGGCGGTATCTGCCATGCCGCTAGTTTGTCGGATTGCCTATCGATCTGGTAAGCCCGCATCGCAGGCGATTACCCGGTGACTTCGGTCGGAACCTCGGTGAGGAGGAACACGCCGCTTCCGGCGTACCCCGTAACGTCTACGGTCTTGCCCGCCCACAGGGCTAGCTCGTCGTCCACGCCGAAGGGCGGTCCGCCAACGCGACGTAGCACCCAGCTGCGCTCCGACGTTTGCAGTACGACGGCCGGCTGCTCGCTCTTGGAGCCGCGGGCTACCCGCTGCAGGGAAACCACGCCGCGCACGTGCTGGGTCATTACTTGCGCTCCACGACACGCACTTCAGGCTCAGCGCCGGCCTCCCTTACGACCACCAACGACGGTGGCCGAGTGCCGGCTCGTGCTACGTACGCGACATGCGCCCGCGGTGAGTTGCCAGCGGTGTCGACGATCGCCTGTGCCTCTGGCGGTGGCTTCGAAGGGGTCTCGGCGTCGAACGTACGTATTGTCGTGCGTCCGGGCAGCGCGCGTCCGAGGAGCCCGGCCAGTGCCGTGACCGTGAGCCCGGCCCGCCGGCGCGGGAGGTCGGCGCAGGCGAACGTCGATCGGGCCAACGCGGCGCCGATGCTCGCTAGCTGGCCGCGGCGCATGAGCACGACCGGAGACGTCGCCGGTGTCGGAATCGACTTCGGGGCAGCCACGCGCCGACTCCCCGGGAGAGCGGGAGCGGCGGGCGGCGGGGTGACGAATGCCACCGTGGCCGGGTCGCCGAGCAGATTGAACTGAGCCAGCGTCTTGAGATCCGTGGGATCGAGGAACGACTGCGCCTGGACGAACTGTTGTCTAGCCACGAGGACGGCTCGGCCCAAGGAGGCGCCGTTAAGGACCTCGGCGACGAACATCCGGCAGATAACGTCGGCATATGCATTCGACGCCGCGGGGCCGTAGGCCACCGTCGACGCACCGAACACACCGGCCGCGCCTTCTCGCAAATAGGTCGTAGCGACACTCGCCTGACCCTGCGCGGCAGATGGCGGCCAATGCGACGTCCCGTAGCAGCATTCGGAGGCGACGACAGCGCCTCGAGGCACCAAGCCGGGGAGCCCGCTCGCGGCGATGGCGATCGGCAGGTTCCAGTTGTTGGGACTCTGCTGGCCGTACCAGTTCGGGTCGAACTCGGCGCCGTGGCAGTTGACGAAGTGGATCGCCGGCGCCATCTCCCCGGCGGTCCACATCGGCCCGTCGGGTGGTGACGTATGCACGTCGCAGCTGGTGTCTGGTAGGGCGGCGACTGACAGCTGAGTGGAGCGCTGCCACACCTTCGCGCTTACCGCGAACACTGGCTCAGGCGATGTGCGCACGAGCGATTTCCCTTGTGCGGCGAAGGAAAGATTATCGACAAACGCCGCCAGATCGGTGTCGCCCACCAGGTCTGGTATTCGACCGACAACACGAGTCGGACCGCGGTAATCCGCCGGCGAGAGCGTCAACGGGCCATCGCAGGCGTAGGGGAGATCGCTCGGGATGAACTGGTCCGGATCATCCGCCGGGTTACCCGTCCACAACGGGTTGGTGAGGTTCACGGTCGCGACAAGATCCGGGCCGCCGAGCAGCACGATGTACGCGGGCTGCCAGAACGTGCTCATCTGGTCGATCGCGGCCTTGATCGCCGCGACGTCCGTCGGGGCGATCACCGCCTGCCCGTGCACCTTCTTGGCGTCTGAGGTGGAATCCAGCGCAAACAGGCGGGTCGTGATGCCTCGCGATCGGTCCGCCTTGATCAAGGCGGTCGCCGCGTGCCGGATCTTGGTCCAGCCCGCACGCCCGTACTTGGCTCGCGCCGCCTCCTGGTGGGTAACCAAGACCTTTATTACCGGCACGCTCGGCATCGTCTCGGCTCCTCGATTTGTGCCCTGCCGCGACTGTAGCGCCCACCGCGGATCGACGGGGTCTCGTGCAGCCGCCGCGCGCTACCGCCGCGAGATTCCCGCGGGATTTCCAGCCGCGCGACCCGCGCCGTCGTCAGCTGTACAGGCAGAAGGGGTGGCCAGCCGGGTCGAAGAGAACGCGGACTCGCTGCTGCGGCTGTACTGGCGCCAACGAAGCGCCGGCGCTGACGGCGTGCTCGACCGCCGCGTCGAGATCGCTGACCCGAATATCAAGGTGCTGGGTGGCGTGTTGCTCGCCGGGCTCGCTCGGCCAAGTTGGCGTCGTCCACTGCTTCTCGTACTCGAAGTTAAGCGTCGGCCCGCGGCCACCGTCCGTTGACCGAATCTGGGCCCAGCCCGCTGTCGGTGAGTCACCCGGCCGGGGACCGGCCTCCGCAGTCACCGGCCGATCGAGTAGGCGAGCGTAAAAAGCGGCCAAAGCCAGTGGATCCGGCGCCGTGATCGTCACCGACGTGACCTGCAGCTGCACGTCGCCCATTCGGCGAGCCTACTTCTGCTCACTCGCCCCCCTCATCCGACGACGCTGCGATCGTGGTCGGATCGGGTAGGTGGCGGAGCCAGCTGCGGGTTCCGAAGAACCCGCACTTGGTCGACGCGATCTCACATGCGGCGTGGATAGGGCCGACGATGCCAGCGTGGCCCGTTCGGACCGCGAAGTAACAGTAAGCGCCGTGGAACACATCGCCGGCGCCGCTCGTGTCGACCGCGTGAACCGCGGGCGGTCTGACCGAACCGGACTGGTCACCCTGCCACCAGTGCACCGGATCAGCGCCGTCCGTGACCATAACGGTCGGAATCCCGAGGCGAACGAGCGCTCGAGCTGACGAATCGGAATCGCCGGTTCCTTGATAGCGAAAGTCGGCCGAGCAGATCACCGTTTGCGCTCCCGGCATGACCTGGCCCAGAACCGGTTTCCATCGCCCGGCGTCGATCACGAGCGGTGTCGATGCCGCCTTCGCAGTCTGACTTGCCGCCTCGGCCAGCACCGGATGATGTCCGTCGATCAGCACGACGTCGGCGCCGACCAGGACCGAGCTCAGGTCGGGAACGTCGGTGACTTCGGCCGTGCCTGCGTCAATCGAGACCACCGAGCGCTCCGCCGTGCCCCGCAGCACGGTGATCGACGAGACCGCCGCGCGATCCACCTGCTCGGACGCGACGTCGATGATGCGGATCCGGCACGCGTGGAGGTCGGAGCGGATCAGTTCGGCCACCGTGCCTTGACCGAGTGCGGTAACCAGTACCGCCTCTCCACCCAACGCGGAGAAGGTGACGGCAGCATTCGTGGCCGGCCCGCCGGCGGCAATGGCCTGCGCGCTGGCAGTGACCTTCTGGTTGACAGCTGGTGGGGCGTCGACTTGGTGGACGACGTCCAACGTGCTCAGCCCGACGAAGACGCCAACCGGTACTCGGCGGGTGTCAGGGACGCGACCCGATATGTCGATCACCTACCGACGGCAGCGTGCTGGACGGCAAGGTCTTGGCCGGTCTGCGGTCCAAGCCGCGCATCCGTGTGCTGGGATCAGTGCGATTGCGGCCGACCCAGTCGCGACTTGGTCTGCTCGACATCCATGCCGTGTAGCCGAAGGAGGTTCTCGCCGAGGATCTTGCGCTTGGCCTGGTCGGTGAGCTGCGGGTAGCCGTAGCCGTCGCACAAGTCCTGCGGAATCTCGAAGTCCATGAACGCCCTGATTGCCCACTGGGGGTGAAAGAGCGGGGCCTCCGAGCCAAAGATGATCTTGTCCTCGCCGCACCAGAACAGCAGCTTGCCGAGGATCTCGGCGAACATGCGGGGCGCCCGAACGATGAAGTTGACGGTTGCGGCCAGCGATGCGTAGAGGTTCGGATAGCGGATCAGCTGCCAGCACGTCTCATCGATGAAGGGCAGGCCGACGTGGAAGATGACGAAGTTGATGTCGGGGAAGTTGGCGGCGGCTCCGTCCATGTCCCAGGTCTGCGTGTGTTCGATCGGCTGCGGTCCGAGCGGTACCCCCTTGTGGACGCCGATCAGGTTGATACCCAACTCCTGCGCCTTCTCGAACACTGGGAAGGCGATACGCGGGTCGTCCATGCGCCACGGGAACGGCTGGCCGTAGTCGTAGCGCACGTTGTAGAACTTCAACGCCTTCGCGCCGAACTCCTTGACCTGACGTTCCATGAGATCGAGCGCGCGGCGGCCTTCCAGCGGGTTTACCGAGCCCCAGAAGACCGTGCGGTCCGGGTCACGCGAGGCGAGCTCGGCGCATTCCTCCCAAGGTGAGAGGCCATCTCGATATAGGTCTGTGAGCGGCAAGGGCATCGCCACGAGCATGTCCACATCGGACTCGTCGAAGACCATCTGGTGGATATCGGCGGGCGTCCAGTCCTTCAGGAACTCCTCGGCCGAAAGCGTTGTCGCCGAGTCAGGGGTCAGCGCGCTGTGGAACGCGTAGAGGTGGTTGGAGAACATCTCCCCAGGCCGGCCGAAGGCGTTCTTCGGAGTGAAGTTGAACGGATGCGCAACTCCGTCGAACACGAACGCATCACCTAGCATCGGCTTGCCTCCTCGGCCGGTTGAGATGGTGTCCGGTGCGCCGCAACGTATCCGTCGCGGTCCGGAACTGATATCGGATCGGGAAGGAAGCGCAGCTTGCGCGCCGCCGACGGGCTGAGCCGGTCGGTAGTCCACGCTTCATCCCAGACCACCGCCGCTTCGGCGCTGGTCACGCCCGGCGCGCCAACGACCGCCCGCTCGACCTCGTCAAGAACCCGCGAGGCAAATGGGCACCAACCCGTGGTAAGCAGCAACTCCACTCGAGCATGCCCATCCGCGACCGCAACGGACTTGACCAGGCCCATCTCCACGACGGAGATGCCCTTCTCTCGGCAACACGGGTCGTATACGTCCGACAGGGCGTCAAGAGCCCACTTGGGTACCGGCGCCGCCATGACCCGAATTGTGCTCGACCGATGTCGTCGTTGGAAGGCCACGACAGCGAGTTTGGGGGTTGTCCTTGCGGCGCAAGGGTCTGGGTCAATGCCTGCTGAAACCCCTTGCGGTACGCGCACGGCCGTCGTGACACTCGCTACGACCAGCCATCGATCGTGAGCATCGGTAAGGAAAGGGATCGCCGTGCAGGGCTTTGATCCATTGCAAAGCTTCGGCCCTGACGTCGCCGCCCGGTATGACGAGGACGCGCGTGGTGACGAGCCGGAGACAGTCGGGTTCCTCGCCGAGCTCGCCGGCGACGGGCCGGTCCTCGAGTTCGCCATCGGCACCGGCCGGATCGCGCTGCCGCTCGCGCAACAAGGGCTGCGAGTCGACGGCATCGAGCAGTCCGGTGCCATGGTGGACGTGCTGCGGGCGAAGCCTGGGGGAGCTGAGCTGGCGGTGACTGTCGGTGACATGTCAACGGTTGCGCTTCCGGACCGCTACTCACTCGTCTATCTCATCTTCAACACGATCCACAACCTCCTCACGCAGGACGGACAAGTCCGGTGCTTCGAGAACGCGGCCCGCCATCTCAGTGACGATGGCGTTTTCGTCCTCGAGACCGGAGTCCCGTGGGATCGGCCGCGCACGGGGAGCTACCTCGATGTGATCAAGCTCGAACTGGACGAGGTGCGCCTAAGTGCGTATCAGTACGACGCGATGACCCAGATCCTCGACACCAACCACATGCGGCTGACGACCAGCGGCATTCAGATGTCACCAATCTCCCTGCGCCTCGTTTATCCGGGCGAGCTCGACCTCATGGCCCGTATCGCAGGTCTGCAGCTGCTCCATCGGTGGGGTGGCTGGCGGCGGGAGCCGTTCACCGTTGACAGTCGCAGGCACGTGAGCGTTTACGGCCCACGCGCGGCGTAGGGTCCGGTGCCCGTCCCGCAGCCGAAATGGTTTGGCGGTCGATCGCGGCGATGAGATCGTGGCGACGTGCAACACCTGAGCAGCGCCGAGCTGGAGGCCGGTCTTGACTACGTACGCGATTCGCCGCCGGACGAAGGCATCGTCGCGCTGATCGTGCGTCGCCCGGCGGTCGACGAACGCGAGGTTCTCGCGGAGGCCACTCTGGCGGCCGGCGCCGGCCTGATCGGCGACACCTGGCCCGGGCGGCGCGGAAAGTCCTCGCCGGACCCGGACCGGCAGCTGACCGTAATGAACAACCGGGCGGCCTTGCTTGTGGCCGATGAACCTCATCGACGGCAACTAGCCGGGGATCAGCTGTACGTCGATCTGGATTTGAGTCCGGCCAACCTGCCGGTCGGTACCCGTCTCGAAGTCGGTTCGGCCGTGATCGAGGTGACCAGTCCGCCCCATCTCGGTTGCGTCAAGTTCGCTGCGCGTTTCGGACAGGACGCGTGGCGATTCGTCAATTCCCGGGTCGGCCGCGAGCTGCGGCTCCGCGGACTCAATGCGCGGGTTGTCAGCTCGGGAACGGTCCGCGAGGGCGACCCGATCCGCAAACTGCCCGCTGATTGAGAAAACCGTCCCGGGAGATCGCCCACCCGACGCGGCTTCGCGACTACGGCGGAGGCTGCCGTGGTTCGCCGCGGTAAGTGCCGAAGGACCACCGGTTACCTTCGGGATCGCGAATCGCAAAGTCGCGCGAGCCGTAGTCGGTGGTATGCAGCCGGTCGGTGATCTCAGCGCCGCCGGCCCGCACCCGTTCGAAGAGCGTGTCCGGATCGTCCACAACGACGTAGCCGCCGAAGGTTCCAGGCCGCAACGGCCATCGGTCCGCGTCGTCCTCCGCACGGGCGGAGCCCAGCATGATCCCGCCGCCAAGCGGCCACGACAGCTGCGCATGATGGACGACCTCGCCGTCGCCGTACACCACCGTCTCCTCGAAGCCGACGACATCGACCAGGAATCGGATCAGCGCACGTGCATCACGGGCGCGCAAGGTCGGCCAGACTTGTGGGGGAGGTGTCTTATCGCGATCGGTCATGTCGCCAAGTCTGGCTCGTTCGGCCCGGCGCTGACTTGAAGATTTCCGACCTCCTCGGCCAGCCAACGAGTGGGGCTCAGGCCGGTGAACGAAACGAACTCGCGGATGAGGTGGGCCTGGTCGGCATAACCACATTCCGCCGCGACCACCGCGCCGCTGTGGCGCGGGAGCAGCCGGCGGGCCCGATCGAATCGGATAACCCGGGCCGCGGCCTTGGGGGTCAGTCCGATCTCCCGCCGAAACCCGCGCGCGAGGTGGCGGTCGCTCCAACCCACCTCTCGGGCGACCTGCGCGATGCTGACGGTTCCCGACGAGGCGCGCAGCATTCGCCAGGCTCGGCACACCTCGGCGGGTGGACGGCGGGACTCGGCGAGCTGACGGCCCAACTCGCGATCTAGTACCTGAAACCGCCTTGGCCAGCTTGCCGCTTCGCACAGCTGCTCGCGCACCGCTGATGCTCTCGCACCGAGTAGGTCGGTTCCACACACGTCGATGTCGGCGAGCACGCCGGCGGGGACACCGAATAGCGCGCGCGCCCCGAGCGGGCTGAGTTGCAGCTGGATACCGGACTGCGCCCCATCGTGCTCGATGACGGCCGGAGAGGTATGCAGACCGCCGACCAGCGTCTCGTACGCGCCGGGTGGCTGGGCCGGATCGACTTGCTGCGCGATGCGGAGCGGTTCATCCAGCGTGAAGATCACCGTGAGAAACGGTGACGGCAGGCCCAAATGCCGCCCCGGGGCGACCCCGCGCTGCCGATAGCCGTGGTGCTCACCAACGACAGCCCCAAGCGGCCCAGTCGCCCGGATCGCGACCGTCTCCGAGAGCACGTCAGCCACGTCGCCATGATCCCACTGCGCGGCCGATGCAACAGACTTCGGCCGTCTGGCATTATCCAGTGAGGCCGGTGTCGCCCGCTGCTGGACGCCGTCTCGGCGTCGAACTCAGCAGTCCCTGGCCTCCATCTCGTGCGGCCGATTGGATCACCAGTGGAATATCGAAGCTTGGGTCGGACCGGACTACAGGTCAGCACGTTGACGATGGGAAGCATGCTGCTGCATGAGATCCCGGATGCCGCCGATGCCGCCCGGCTGTTGGATGGGGCGCTGGACCAAGGCGTCAACTCCGTTGACACGGCGAATGTCTACGGCCGTGGGGCGAGCGAGGAACGGCTAGGAGAACTGCTCGATCGCAACGGGCGAAGGAACCGCTTGGTGTTGGCGACCAAGTTCCATGCCCGGATGGACGATGACGATCCGAACGCCGCCGGCAGCTCTCGTCGGCACGTTATCGATGCGTGCCATGAATCGTTACGGCGCTTGCGGACCGACCACCTCGACATCTACTACATCCACAGACCAACCAGCCGGGTGCCGATAGACGAGACGCTCGGCGCGCTCGATGATCTCGTTCGCGCCGGCAAGATTCGTTATATCGGCACAAGCAGTTTCGCGGCCTGGCAACTCATCGAGTCCCTGTGGGTGTCGAAGGAGTTCCACCTGTCCCGGGTCGTGGTGGAGCAGTCGCCCTATTCGCTAGTTGATCGTCGGGTCGAACGCGAGCTGCTGCCGATGGCCCGAACGTACGGAATCGGGATCACCGTTTGGTCTCCACTTGCCGGCGGTCTGCTCACCGGAAAGTACTCGGCCGAGAATTGGCCGCAGGACGCTCGCTTCACCAGCACCCCGGCCAGCTTATGGGAACAGCGACATTTCACTCCGAGCGCGAAGGCACTCGTCGATGTGGTGATCGATCTCGCCGCGCAAAAGCAGTGCTCCCCGACGCAACTCTCGATCGGCTGGATCCTGCGCCGACCGGGCGTTAGCAGCGTCGTGCTCGGGGTACGAAATTCTCAGCAGCTTCAGGACCAATTGGGCGCGGTTGCCGTCGAGTTCAGCGACGAAGAACTCGCCCGCCTGGACGACATCGCACCTCCTGGCCGCGCTACCGTGCCGTATTACCTCGACGATGATTTCGCCGATTGGTCACCAGCGCTGCATCGCTGGTGAGCGCAACGTCGACAGATACCGATCGTCGGAGGAATCCATGCGAGCGATGGACTGGGCGGAGGCAAGCCAGTTCCTTCTTGCCCGCACTCGCACCGCAACGATAGCCACCATCGGTCGCGACGGGCACCCGCACGTCGTCCCGGTCTGGTTCACCCTCGATGGGCGAGACGTGGTCTTTTCGACTTCCAGTGCCAGCGGAAAGGCGAAGAACCTGGGGCGCGACCCGCGAGCAGCGGTTTGCGTGGATGATGACACGCCGCCATTCGGATTCGTCAGTATTAAAGGGCAGGCTCAGCTCATTCCACGTCCGGACGACTTTCTCGCCTGGACGACGCGAATCGCCCGCCGCTACGTAGGCCCTGAGCGCGCCGTGGAAATGGGTACGAGGTACACCGAGATGGACGACACACTGGTGCGAATCCGAGTCGACTCGTTCATCGCATACACCGACATCGTGACGTGAAATGGTCACCGAGCGCAGCTCACGCGTGTTCGGCGTCGCCGCCGGCCCGGGCAGCCAGTCCATTGCGGCTGCGCGCCGGGTCGGCCCCGATGATGCGGTGCTGGCGACTGACATCTCGCCCAGCGTCCTAGCCTCGTCCAGCCGGAAGCGGCCCGGGCCGGCTTGTCCAACGTCGTAGTGGCCGAGATGGGCGGTGAGAGCCTCGACATCGACCGCGAGCCGTACGACGGGGTGATCTCGCGTCGTAGGACTAGCTACTTGCCCACCTTCGAGGCGCCCTCATCAGCATGCGCCAGGCGGCTCGCCCGGGGTCGTGGCCGCCGTGCTGAGAGCGCCGCCGGTCTCGCCGAACTCGACGATGGGGGACGGAGAGGCGCGCTGGACACACGAATCCGTCTCCGTTTCGGCGCCAGACGCGAGGGCCAATGTGGAAGCCATCCGGCCGATGTCGGTTGGACGCGCTCCGCGCCTTCGGCCCGGGGATGCGCATACGATCTCGACCGTGGTGGACGCGCGCCGCGCGGCAGGTACCGGCGACGAACCCGACGCGCCGGTCTCGTCGGCTGAGCCACCGGACGCCCACGCCCATCGTTCCCGCCGCGGAAAGGTGCGCGCACAGCTTGAACGGACAGTGCAGTTCGCGCGGGTCGTCGCGGATGCGGATGCGGATGAGATAGAAGCGGCCGCCCAGAGGTTCGGTGCGTCGAGACGCTACCTGGCTCCGGTGGCGTGGGCTGCCGGCGCAATTGTGCTCGTGATCCGTGGGATCAAGCTGCTCATCTTGAACTGGCGGCTCACCCTGATCCAGGTGATCCCGGCCCTCTGGGTATGGCTGGTGCTGTGGGATCTCAAGGCGCACACGCTGCGGGCCGTCCCGTTTCGACAGTTCACGGTCGGCGGGATGATCGTCCTGGTTGTTCTGGCAGTCGCGCTGAGCATCGCCGCGTTCTGGTGCAACACGGTGTTCGGCTTCGCCATCGACGGCGAGAAGCCGAGAATCGCTCCAGCCGCGCGACAGGCGAACGCGCATCTTGGAATCGTCGTAGTGGCGGGCGTCGCCGTCGGACTGCTCCTGGCCTTCGCCGCAATCGTCGTCCCACGGATTGGCTCGACGTGGCTTTATGCCGCCGCCCTCGGTGGGGTCTGGAGTGTCATGCTCATCAGCTTCGTCGCGATCCCGGCGCGGATCATTGGCGCCAAACGGAAAAAACTTCCGCCACGGCAAGCGGTCGGCAGCTGGGCCACCGGAGGCGCATTGAGCGCGGTGGCCATGACGCCTGGATTCCTGCTCGACCGCCTCGGGCTCATTCTGCTAGCCCAGCCCGGGTGGAACATTCTCGGACTGGTGATGCTGTCGGCCGGAACCGCCTTATATGCCGCCGGCATGTCATCGGTAAGGGCCGTGAAACTGAGCATGAAGCTGGTCACGTCCGGTTAGATACGCCGTACAGCCGCGGGACGGGAAAGGACAACGATGGCGGGCAGCGTGAGCGACCTCTCGCAGGACGTGCGTGTCGCTGTTGCGATGACCGGTGGGGTAAGTCTCGCGGTGTGGATGGGTGGAATCGCCCGCGAGATCAATCTGCTGCAGCAAGCCAGCAATCTGCGCCCGCGGGCGGCGGCGACGACGGGCCCGGCTGCGGTGGCCGGCCCGGAGGCTCGGGATCTGGCCGACTCATCGTCGGATCTGCGCGCCCGCGACCTTTACCTGCGCCTGCTTGACGTTCTGGATGTCACCGTCACCGTCGACGTGCTGTCGGGCACGAGTGCGGGTGGGATCAACGCCGCGATGCTGGGGCTGTCCAGTGCCGCGGGCGTCGATCTCGCCGGCCTGCGGGACCTGTGGCTCACCGCGGGCTCGCTGGATGTTCTGTTGCGCGACCCGGGGGAGAAGAACCCGTCGGCGCTGATGCAGGGCGACAAGGTCCTCTATATGCAATTGGCCCGGGGAATTGAGAAGTTCTACCGGGATCGCGACTCCGCGCCGCGGCCTCCGGAAGGCGTCGACACAACGGTGTACATCACCACCACGTTGCTGGCGGGGGAAACGAGCCGATTCACCGATGACTACGGAACGCTCGTCGCGGACGTCGATCATCACGGGTTGTTCACATTCACCCAGGACGCGCTGACGCCTCCCGATGGTGACGGCGACTCGCTGACAGCGCTGGCGTTGGCCGCGCGGAGCAGCGCATCCTTCCCTGCGGCGTTCGAACCATCTTTTGTGCCGTTCAACGAACAAATTCCGGCCGAATCGGGAATCCCTCTCCGGCCGGACATGGCGCAATACGCAAACATCACCAGGAGCCACTGGGCCGCAGACGGCGGGATTCTCGCCAATCGGCCGCTGGCGCCGTTAATGGGCGCGATATTTGCGCGACCCGCTTCCCCGGAGGGGCGAGAGGTGCGGCGAGTGCTCGCTTATGTGGTTCCAGACGGAGGTGGCACCGCCAATCCCCAAGACGTCCCCGACAAGGCCAAATGGGCGAATGCACCGACGATGATCGCGGCATTGAAGGCAGACCTGAGCGCTCAGTTGTCGCAGTCGATCGCGAGCGACCTGGAAGCGATCCGCAAGCACAACGACCAGATCAGAACTGACCATGATCTGCGACGGACACTGGCGGAAATCGGGGTGCGGCTACCCGATCATCGGCTGGTCACGCCTCGAGTGTTCCGCGATTTCGAGCGACAGCAGGGCAAAGGACTGGCCGAGCCGCTCGTGGACGAGCTCATGCGCGAGCTCTCGACGATCGATCTCCCCGAGCGATGGGCGGCGGAGTTCGCGCCAGGAAGGCGTTCCACCGAGGCCCGGATCGCGGACGAGATGATGGCCGTGCTTGGCCGCGGCTGGCGCGGGGGGCAGACCGACGGCGGCGCGCCGCCGGTCGGCGAGGGTGATGGCCTGACCGACCAGATTCCGGAGTCTCAGATACACATCCACGCGGCCCGATTTGGCCTGCCGGCGTTTCACGCTGCTCGCTCCACTGCCGTGCGGATGGTCAAGTGGGCGAACCAGCAGGCGGTTGACCCTGATCAACGGCGGGAAATTGCTGAGATGCGGGCCCGGCTGGAAGAGGCATTCGCTCCCCCGGAGACGTGGAACACGCAGCAAGACCGAGTCCGGAGCCTGGTCGATGCCGCGATCAGGTCGGCGCAGGGCACCGCCGACACGACCTTGCTGCAACTCGCTCACGATCTCGCCGACGCGCGGCGCGACGAGCTGCTCATCGGCGTCTCGTCGACTTCGACGCTGGCGACGGGCTGGCTGCGCGTCGCAACCGTCGTGGCCGATCTTGTCGCGACGCTTCGGAAGACGGCCAGCACGACAGCGCGGCCGTCCCGCCTCGACGTGCGAGACACGCTGCAGCCATATCTGGACTATTTCGACGGGTCGGCCGCGCCGAGTCGCGTGTGCGACCGGTTGCTGAACCTCATTGTCGCTGAGCGCGCGCTGCATCCGGCTGAGCCCAACGTCGATCAGCCGGTCGAGTTCATCCAGGTCAGTGCGAACACCCGAACGCTCCTGGCGCCAACTGAACAATCCGTCCCGCCCAGCCAACAGCTCGACTGCGTGGACAAGCTCCGGGGCGTGGAGTTTCACCACTTCGCCGCGTTCTACAAGAGCTCCTGGCGGGCGTGGGACTGGATGTGGGGGCGCCTGGACGGCGCCGGATGGCTGGTTCACATTCTGCTCGATCCGCGCCGAATCTTGGCCGTGGTCGAAAACGACCCAGACATGGCACCGCATGGCGGTCGCGCCAAACAATTTGCCAACCGCCTTCGGGCTGAACTCGGCTTGCCGGCCGGCCTCCCCGGTGACTGCCTGGAAACAGATCTGGCGTTCCTCGACGTTGCCGGGGCGCAGCTACCGGATAGCCTCCCCAACTCGGCGATGTTTGTCGCCAAGGCGTGGCAGGGCCTCATTGTTGCTAATGAGCTGCCGGTCGTCGCCGAACGTATCCTCGCCGACAGCGGACGGCTGCCGCCACTGACTGATCCAGATGTGCACGCGCCCGCCAAGGCTGGTCGCATGTCGAACGCGGTCGCTCGGGTGCGCGAAATCTGGTATCGAACTGCCCGAAAGCGAAGGCAGGGCCGACGCCAGTCCGAACCGCCAAACCTCTGGGCCACCAAGATCCTCAAGCTGAGTCATGACAACGCCGTCCCCGTCGAGACATACACGCAAGAGCTGGCGGACTGCCCGGTCCGTTGGGAGACTCTGGCCGGTCAGATGCACAGCGCGCCCTTCGCGCGAACTGCAACCAAGGCAACGGCGGTCAGCACCGCCGCACTGAGCGCCGCGCCGGAGACGCCCACCACGCTCCGATCGACCCTGGCTGGTGCGCGATCCATCACCCGAACCGGATACCTCGCGACGAAGGCCACCGGCGGCAGCGGATGGAAGACTCTGCTTCTCGGCGTCGTCCTCACGGTTGTCGGCATTGTGCTGGCCACTCAGAGTGTGGTCGTCGTCGGACTGACCGGCACCATCACTGCCCTCGTCGGGCTCTACCTGATCGCTTTGGGCGCCTGGGGTATCCACCGGGGCCTGCTCGGGGCCGTGATCGCCATAACCGCATTCGCAGCAGTCGGATCCTTGGCCCTCGCTTGGGTACGTCGAGGGTTATGGGGCTCGAATGCGACCAACGGCGTAGTGCCAGAGCACGTCCTCCCGTGGCTGCGGGACAGTTGGTGGGGCGGCCTCGCCGTCGTCGGCGGTCTGCTCGCGATCGCCGTCCTCATCAACCTGGTCACCAGACGGCGACCCACGAGCCAGCCAGGCAGTAAGCGACTCGTCCGAACCGTCTCGACGCCGGCGGCGGACCGGCCAGACGAATCGCATGCGGCGACGGGGCCAGGCGCGTGACGCGGGTGCCCGGGCGTAAACAGGCGGCGGATCGCCCTCGTGCTTGCCGAGAACCGCTACTCAAACGCGGACATGACTGACTGTGCGCGGCACTTCCGGACACGCCCGGTAGGGCGTTTGAAATCCGAGTCTTCGATATGACAGGCTGCCCGGGGCACGGGGCCGTTCCAGCGACGTCCCATGGGCAAAGAGGGGCGAATCCATCAGAACAGCTCGCGGTGGAATGCGGATTGCGCTGGCCGGGGCCGGCGTAGCTCTGCTCACAGCTTGCTCCAGCGCAGCCGCCGGTCGAGGGCGGGCCGTTGTTCCCACCAGTCTGGATCCACCCACACCGAGCTCCACTACCGCGTCGCCGAGCCCGGTCACGACCACTCCGACGCCGCGCCCCTCACCTACGCCTACGAAGCCCAAACCACGTCCGCCGAGCCAGCTGCCGCGGGGCGGCAGAACGATCTTCCCGCGCTATCGGGTGGTCGCGTATTACGGAGCGGCGGGCATTCCGATCCTCGGGGTGCTCGGCACCGCCGACCCGGACACGATCGCGGCCGAGGTATCCGCCCGGGCCGCGCAGTATGCGTCCGCGGGACGCATGGTCCTGCCTGCGTTCGAATTGATCACCACCATGGCGCAGCCGTGCCGAGCGGACTTCCCACTGTGCACAAGCGCCATTTCGCCGCAGACAGTTCAGGCCTATCTCGACGCGGCCCACCGGCACCGGATGATGTTGATCCTGGATATCCAGCCTGGCCGGGGCGAGTTCCTGCCCCAGGTACAAGCGTTGCGGCCGTTCCTGAGCGATCCGAGTGTGGGCGTCGCGCTTGATCCGGAGTGGAAGCTCGCGCCGTACCAATTTCCGATCGAGAGCATCGGCTCGTCGTCGGCAGGAAGCATCAATGCCGTCGGCGCCTACCTGTCCGGGATCGTTCAGGCTGAAAACCTGCCCGACAAGCTCCTCCTCGTCCACCAGTTCGTCCGGAGCGAGCTGCCGGACCGGCAGAACATCAAGGTGTATCCCCGGGTCGAAACGCTGCTGCACGCCGACGGTTTCGGGAGCCCCGGCGCGAAGGTTGGCGTCTACCAGCAACTTGCGTTCCCCTCGCCGCCGTACCGGGTCGGCTTCAAGTTGTTCTTCACCCGGGATACGGCCCTCATGGTTCCGGCCAACGTCATGTCGCTGCACCCGCAGCCCGATCTCGTGTCCTACCAGTAGGCGGTGCAGGACGTTGCCGGCCGGCGTCGGGCCGGCAAAAGATCTGCTTCACAAGGGGTTGCAGTACGACTACGCAATGTGCATACTATTGATCGAGTCCAGGTGGTCGTTCCCCCGTGCGACCACCTGGACACCTCTATGCGCGGTGCCGGATCGGGGGAGCGAATCAGCCGAGGTGCGCCGGACGTAGCGCGCTCCCTGACCGTTATCGAAATCCGGCGCTGACTTAACTGAGATTTAATGCGGCCGGCCACCGCGCCGGGAGGACATACAGTGACGCGGCCAAGCGAATCAGCCAGAGGTCAGCGCGAACGCCGTTCGACGATCTTGGCCTGCAGCCTGGCCAGCGGATCGTACTTGCGGTCGACGACCCGCTCTTTCATCGGGATCAGGGCATTGTCGGTGATCTTGATGTGCTCCGGACACACCTCGGTGCAGCACTTGGTGATGTTGCAGTAGCCCAAGCCGAACTCGTCCTGGGCCTGCGTCTGCCGGTCGGCGGCGTCGAGGGGGTGCATGTCCAGTTCCGCGATCCGCATAAGGAGGCGGGGACCGGAGAACGGCTTCTTGTTGGTCTCGTGATCCCGAATCACGTGGCAAGTGTTCTGGCACAGGAAGCACTCAATGCACTTGCGAAATTCCTGGGAGCGCTCGACGTCGACCTGGGCCATGCGGTACTCGCCCGGGGCCAGTCCGGGGGGTGGAGCAAACGCCGGGATCTCGAGGGCCTTCACGTAGTTGTACGACACGTCCGTGACCAGATCCTTGATCACCGGGAAGGTCCGCAACGGGGTAACGGTGATCGTCTCCGTCTCCTCGAACGTCGACATCCGCGTCATGCACATCAGCCGCGGCTTGCCGTTGACCTCGGCACTGCACGAACCGCACTTTCCGGCCTTGCAGTTCCACCGCACGGCCAAGTCGCCGGACTGCGTGGCCTGCAGCCGGTGGATGACGTCGAGGACAACCTCGCCCTCATTCACCTCGACGGTGTAGTCCGCCAAGTCGCCGCCGTCGGCGTCTCCCCGCCAGACCCGGAACTGAGCCTTATAGCTCATTGCGCCACCTAGTCTTCTCGCCGTTCGCCCGCAGCCTGGCCCCGACCAGACCACAGCAGTTGACGTCGACAGCGGATCGAAATTGGTGCATTGATCATGGCACGGTTACCTCGGGCTGGGCCGCGACCTCTGGCTCGGCCAGGGCTTCCTCCTGGGCCGGAAGCTCTTCTTCGGTGAGGTACTTCGCCAATTCGGAGCGCTCGAATAGCGCTAGAAGGTCGTCCCGCATCGGAGTCATCGGCTGCTCGAGCACGTCGACATGACCGTTCACGGCCGAGCAAACGAGATTGACCTTCCGCCACTGAGCCTCCATCGCCGGATAGTCGTCCCGGGTATGACCGCCCCGGCTCTCTTGGCGGAGCAGGGCTGCCCGGGCGACACACTCGCTTACCAGCAGCATGTTGCGTAGGTCCAGCGCCAGATGCCAGCCCGGATTGAACGCCCGAGTGCCCTCGACGCTGAGCTTCTCCGAACGCGACTTGAGCTCTTCCAGCTTCGCGAGCGCCTCTCGCATCTCCTCTTCCTTGCGAATGATGCCGACGAGATCGTTCATCGTCTGCTGGAGTTCTTGGTGCAACGTATAGGGATTCTCGCCGCCAGCCGCCTCGAGAGGCGAAAGCGCGCTGCGCTCGGCCTCAGCGACCGTGGCTGGGGGGATGCTGGGATATTGGGCGGACAGCGCAGCCACGTAGTCGGCGGCCGCGTCGCCGGCTCGCCGACCGAATACCAGCAAGTCGGAGAGCGAGTTTCCGCCGAGCCGATTCGAGCCGTGCATTCCTCCAGCGACCTCACCGGCTGCGAACAGGCCAGGAACCCGGGCTGCGGACTCGGTATCCGGATCGACCTCGACGCCACCCATCACGTAGTGGCAAGTCGGTCCAACCTCCATGGGCTCCGCCGTGATGTCGACGTCGGCCAGCTCCTTGAACTGGTGGTGCATCGATGGCAATCGCTTCAGAATCTCGGCGGCGGAACGCCGGCTCGCTATGTCGAGGAACACGCCGCCGTGCGGCGATCCGCGCCCGGCCTTGACCTCGGAGTTGATCGCGCGGGCCACCTCGTCCCGCGGGAGCAACTCCGGAGGGCGCTTGTTGTGGTCAGGGTCCGTGTACCAGCGGTCGGCTTCGTCCTCCGTCTCGGCGTACTGCCCGCGAAACACTGCGGGGACGTAATTGAACATGAACCGCTTGCCTTCGGAATTGCGGAGCACGCCACCGTCACCGCGCACCGACTCGGTCACGAGGATGCCCTTCACCGAGGGCGGCCACACCATGCCGGTTGGGTGGAACTGGACGAACTCCATGTTCAGCAGCGTCGATCCGGCCTGCAACGCGAGCGCGTGTCCGTCGCCGGTGTACTCCCACGAGTTCGACGTGACCTTGAATGACTTTCCGATGCCGCCGGTCGCCAGTACGACGGCCGGTGCCCG
This sequence comes from uncultured Actinomycetota bacterium, assembly GCA_963809815.1. Lineage (GTDB taxonomy): Bacteria > Actinomycetota > Actinomycetes > Mycobacteriales > Jatrophihabitantaceae > CAVVJA01. The sequence goes on along the minus strand of CAWELM010000017.1, from coordinate 299,143 downwards.
AAAAAGCAGGAACTCGCCGGACGCGCGGCGGTAGCCGAAAGCCCCCGCGATTCGGCCCGACGAGTCACGCAGCAACTCGGTGATGGTGCACTCCGCGAAGACCTGCAACTTCCCGTCCGGGCTGCCGTACCGACGCATGTCGTCCTGCTGCAGCGAGACGATCTTCTGCTGCAACGTACGAATCAGTTCCAGGCCGGTGCGGTCGCCGACATGAGCCAGCCGCGGATACTCGTGGCCGCCGAAATTACGCTGGCTGATCTTGCCGTCGATGGTGCGGTCGAACAGCGCCCCGTAGGTCTCGAGCTCCCAGACCCGCTCCGGCGCTTCTTTGGCATGCAGCTCGGCCATCCGCCACGAGTTGAGGAACTTGCCGCCGCGCATCGTGTCGCGGAAGTGCACCTGCCAGTTGTCGTTCGGGTTGACATTCCCCATGCTGGCCGCGATGCCACCCTCGGCCATAACCGTGTGGGCCTTGCCGAACAGTGACTTGCAGATGATCGCCGTGCGCATGCCGGCCTCTCGGGCCGCAATCGCGGCGCGCAGCCCGGCCCCGCCCGCGCCGATGATCAGGACGTCGTATGAGTGTTTCTCGATCTCGCTCATAGTTACCTCTTCACGCAAGCGCTCACCGGGCGGCTCACGACATTAAGACTAGTGTCCCGTGAACGGGGTTCTTTGCTTGGATGCGCGCAGCCAAGCGGGGGAACAGACTTCGTTCGCGGGGCACTAAAAGAATCGCGGATCGCTGAACGCCCCGGTGGCGAGGCAGCGGATGTAAAAGTCCGCGACCACGAGCCAGACCAGTGAGGTCCAGGCCAGCAGCATGTGCCTGGCATTCATCTTCGAGATCAGGGTCCAGGCCCGATAGCGCACCGGATGCGCCGAAAAGTGCTTCAGGCGACCGCCCACTATGTGCCGACAAGAGTGGCAGGACAGCGTGTAGGCCCAGATCAGGGCCGCGTTGATGAGCAGGATCACCGTGCCGAGGCCCATATGACCCCACTCGCCATTCGTGTCGCGGAAGGAGTGGATGGCGTCCCAGGACAGCAGCACGGCAAAGAGCATCGCTACATAGAGGAAGTACCGATGAATGTTCTGCACGATGAGGGGGAAGCGGGTCTCACCGGAATAGCCCTCGTGCGGCTCGGCGACAGCACACGCCGGGGGAGACGCCCAGAACGAGCGGTAGTAGGCCTTGCGGTAGTAGTAGCAGGTCAGCCGAAATCCCAGCGGAAAGATCAGGATTATCAGCGCTGGCGAGAGCGGCCACCATCCGACGAGCGCCCACTGGCCGAGGTCCTGGGCTTCGCTGGGGCACTTGTCCGTCAAGCACGGCGAATAGAACGGGGAAAGGTAGGGCTCGGAGAAGTAATGCGCGTCCTCGAACGCCCGCCATGTCGCGTAGATCGCGAAAAGGAGGAGCACCCCGGCCGTGACGGCGGGCTGTACCCACCAGCGGTCGACTCGCAGCGTGCGGGCTGAGATTCTCGCCCGGCCCGGCGCCTCGAGTCCTCCGGCTGCGATCTGCTCCGACCGCTCTCTCGCGCGGGTCACCGGTTCCAGCCGCCATGGTAACCGCCGACACCCTCGTCGTCCGCGTCCATCCAGATCGACGGGTCGATGGGCTCGCTGCCCAGCGGGACGACCTTGGGAACAGCCAGCCGCGGAGGCAGCTCAAGGTCCGCCGCATCGAGGTCGAGCCGCTCGACGTCCCCGACGAGACGCTGCACCGACGGAACGTCGCCGTAGCTGTCGCGGAGCACCGCCACCGAGCGTCGGACCTCATTGATCGCACGCCGCAACGACATGAGTTCGGCGGTCTCGGCCATGCGGACTCCCTGGACTCCCGGGCGACACCAGGCGCCCTTGACGCCACGAGTCTGGCCCTTCGGACCGGCAGTTGCCAAGATCCAAGAGGCGTGTGCTGGCCCACGCTCGCCCTGCATCTGTGGCCGAGGCGCAGCCGATGCTTCGTGTAAGCTCATCGGTCGGCGCTGGCCCCCTTAGCTCAGTCGGCAGAGCGTCTCCATGGTAAGGAGAAGGTCTACGGTTCGATTCCGTAAGGGGGCTCGGACTCCGACCCCGTCCGCCGGCCGGATCGGCTGGTGGCCGGGGAGGAGCCTCGCCTGGCGGGGTAGCTCAGTCTGGCAGAGCAAGCGGCTCATAATCGCTGTGTCGCCGGTTCAAATCCGGCCCTCGCTACACCTGCCCGCCCTATGACGCATGACCACCAAGACGACCTGAGAGGCACCCGTGGCAGCCACCGACATCCGACCGAAGATCACCTTGGCGTGCCAAGTGTGCAAACACCGCAACTACATCACCAAGAAGAACCGGCGCAACGATCCGGATCGTCTGACGCTGAAGAAGTTCTGCCCGAACTGTGGCAAGCACACCGAGCACCGCGAGACGCGATAGTCGCGACATGGCGCTCGATCCTCGGTTTATCGGCCGCACCTACCCACCGACGACGGTGTACGAGGTGGGGCGGGAGAAGATCCGCGAGTTCGCGGACGCTATCGGAGATCCGAACCCGGCCTACCGGGACCCGGACGCTGCTCGCGCCCTGGGCCACCCGGATGTCATCGCGCCACCCACGTTCGCGATCATCCTGACCTTGGCGGCCGCGGATCAGGTCACGCATGACCCGGAGCTCGGCCTGGACTACTCGCGCGTAGTGCACGGCGAACAGCGGTTCGTCTACACCAGACCGGTTCGGGCGCGAGATCGACTTGCCACGACGATCGTGGTCGAGTCCATCCGCTCCGCCGCAGGTAACGACATGATCACGACGCGGGCCGATGTGGCCACCGAAGACGGGGAGCCGGTGGTCAGCGCGTACTCAACTCTCGTCGCTCGAGGCACGGCCGAGGCGGAGGCATCATGACCGCGCTATCGGACGCCGAGGTCGGCGACGCGCTCCCAGCGCAGAGCTTTCGGGTGCATCGTGCCGATCTCGTGCGCTATGCCGGCGCCTCCGGCGATTTCAACCCCATCCACTGGAACGAGCGAGCGGCCACATCGGTCGGGCTGCCGAACGTGATCGCCCACGGCATGTACACCATGGCCGTCGTTGCTCGAGTGGTGACGGATTGGGTAGGCGATCCGGGCGCCGTCGTGGAGTACGGGGTGCGGTTCACTCGCCCGGTTGTCGTCCCGGATCCGAACGGTGCCCTCCTGGAGGTCGCCGGCACAGTCGCGGCTAAAGACGACGACGGTACGGTTCGGGTAGATCTCACCGCGACGGTCGACGGGCAGACGGTTCTGGCCAAGGCCCGTGCCGCTGTGCGCACGGGACACTAGGGCGCAGAGAGGGCCGGAGTGCGGCTCGACGTGCCGATGTCCTACCCGGCAGCTCCGCAGGCGGTCGCCGCCATGCTCGTCGATCGCGCGTACCAGGAGCGGAAGTGTGCTGCGCTCGATGCCCGCCACGTGCGTATCACCAGTCAGCCCGACTCCGCGACGCCCACCGTGGTGGCGGACCGGGTGATGCCGGCCTATGGTGCACCGGATGTCGTCCGGGCGATGATCCCGTCCGGCATACGTGTCGTCGAGACCGTCAGCTGGGCACCGGCGGCGACCGACGGCTCGCGGACCGCGGCGATCCGCGTCGACTTCCCGCACCATCCGCTCACGTTGCGCGGCACCCTGTCGCTGGAGGGCGCCGGCGACAGCACGCGGGTCACCGTGGCGGGCCGGCTTCGGGCGGCGGTGCCATTCGTGGCCGGCCGGATAGAGCGCATGGCGGCAAAGCTGGTTGTCCAGGCAATCACGATCGAGCATGGCGTCGGCTGCGACTGGCTCACCGGAGTCAACCGCCAGTACTGAAGAAGTCGCCGTATCGTCGCAGCCCGTGAGAGGTTCGGCCTGGCGCAGAGCCGTGGGAACCCTCGCCCTCGCCGTCCTGCTCACCGCCTGCACCGCGACCCACGAAGGCCAGGGTCACCGGGCCGGCCCTGGTTCGGCTGCCAGCCCGTCAAGTCCGTCGTCCGACACGGCCGAGCCGAACTGTCCAGCCAGCTACGTGCCACCGCGGGCAGACCGTCCGCGCGTTGCGCTGACCTTTGCCGTCGCGCCGGACCTGGCCACCGTACGCGGCACCGAGCGGATTACATTCACGCCTGATCGTTCGGTCACCGAGCTGGTGTTTCGACTCACCGCGAACACCGCACCGACAGCGGCAACCGGCACCAAGATCGTCGTTACCTCGGCCCAGGCGGACCCCGCCGCCGGCGACGCGACGTTTTCACCCGACGGCGCTGATCCGTCGACTCAGGGCGGCCTGCTGCACATTCCGTTCCGGCGACAGCTCCCTGCGGGCACCCAAGTGACCGCCGACCTGGCGTTCACCGTGACCCTGGGCGACGGTTCATTCGACCGCATCGGGCGCGTCGATCGGTCAGCAGGCCCGTTCGCCTGGTTCGCCTCGGCCCATCCGCTCCTCGCCTGGGAGTACGGGTACGGCTGGCATACCGAGCCTATGTTGCAGTTCGCGGCCGAGAGCGCGACCAGCGAAGCCATGCAGACCGACCTCACAGTGACGGCGCCGGCAGCGGACACCGTGCTCGTCTCGGGCAACCCCACGACTGGCGAACGAGACGGCGACATGCGGATCTGGCACACCACGTTGGACGCGGCGCGGGACGTGAGCGTGGCCGTCGGCCCCTTCCAGGTCAGCGACACCAAAGTCGGTTCAGTGGCGCTGCGGGTCGGCGCACCCAGCACTGAGATCCGCGACACGCTCGTCCCGGAGTTCCGCCGGGCGATCATCGAGCTGTCCCGCCGGTTCGGGCCGTTTCCGTTCCCCTCGCTGTCGGTCGCGCGAGTTCCGCAAGAGGGCGGCGGGATCGAGTACCCGGGCGCGATCCAGATGCTGACGTCCTCCGACCTCGTCGCCGTTCACGAGACTGCCCACCAGTGGTTCTATGCCATGGTGGGCGACTCGCAGGCGGAGCACGCGTGGCTCGACGAGGCCTTCGCCACATACGCCGAGCAGCTGGTCGACAACACGCCGCCGGCCCCCGGCGACCTCAGGCTGCGAGGCCCGGTCGACCGACCGACGGCGGACTACGGCGCGGACGACAAGGACTATTACCGCCTCACCTACGGCAAGGGCGCCGCAGCACTCCGGGCCGCCCGCGACGCGGCCGGGCCGACGGCGTTCGACGCAGCGATCCGCTGCTATGTCAACGCCAATGCCTGGCGCATCGCCGAGCCGTCTGACCTCGCGAGCGCCCTTCGGGACTTGCCTGCGGCGCTTAGCGTCCTCCGAACGGCAGGCGCGCTGCGCTGACCTCAGGGGCGTGCCCTCAGCCAGCATCCGCAACGAGCTTCGCGACACGGCCGATGCCCTCAGCCAGGTCGTCGTCGCCCAACGCGTAGGACAACCGGACGTATCCGGGGGTACCGAAGGCCTCGCCTGGGACGACGGCCACTTCGGCCTCGTCGAGGATCAAAGCCGCAAGTGCTGCGGACGAGTTCGCCACCCGTCCGCGCAGCGGTCGGCCGAGTAGACCTTTGACCGACGGGTAGGCGTAGAACGCCCCCTCCGGCTCGGGACAGACGATTCCTGGGATGTCTGAGAGCAGCGCGACCATCGTCCGCCGGCGCCGATCGAACGCGTCACGCATCTCCCGGACCGCTGACAGGTCGCCGCGGACTGCGGCGAGCGCCGCCGCCTGGGACACGTTGGCCACGTTGGAGGTGGTGTGCGACTGCAGATTGGTCGCCGCCTTTACGACGTCGGCGGGGCCGATGAGCCAACCAACCCGCCAGCCGGTCATCGCGTACGTCTTGGCCACCCCGTTGACGACGACGATGCGGTCGCCGAGGTCCGGAACCACGGTTGCCATCGATACGTGCTGCGCGTCCCCGTACACGAGGTGCTCGTAGATCTCGTCCGTGACGACCCAAAGACCGCGTTCCGCCGCCCAGCGGCCGATCTCAGCGACCCGATCGGGTGGGTAGACGGCGCCGGTGGGGTTGGACGGCGACACGAACAGCAGCACCTTTGTCCGCGGAGTTCGTGCGGCCTCGAGCTGCTCCACCGTTGCGAGGTATCCGGTGGTCTCATCGGTGGCCACGTCAACCTGCACGCCGCCGGCGAGCTGGATTGCCTCGGGGTAAGTGGTCCAGTACGGCGCAGCGACCAGTACCTCGTCACCCGGATCGAGGAGCGTTGCGAACGCGTTGTAGATAGCTTGCTTGCCGCCGTTGGTGATGAGGACCTGACTGGCGTCCACCGCATAGCCGGAGTCCCGTCGCGTCTTGGCGGCTACGGCGTCGCGGAGCGCCGGCAGCCCTGCGACCGGCGTGTAGTGGTGGAAGGCCGGATTGCGGGCGGCGTCGACGGCAGCAGCCACGATGTAGGCCGGCGTCGGGAAGTCGGGCTCTCCGGCACCGAATCCGATCACCGGGTGGCCGGCGGCCTTGAGCGCCTTTGCCTTGGCGTCGACGGCCAGCGTCGCGGACTCGCCGATGGCGGCGATGCGATCAGAGATGCGTACACCCATGCGTCCATCGTCGCAGAGCGAGCCGTGTGCTTTTGCGCGCACGCTCTCTCGGACCTGGTCGTTCGGAGGCCAGCGTTGATCTTGTTCGGTCAAGCGTGTGATCTTGTTCCGTTCCCACGGTGATCTTCGACGAGATGGCGGTCCGAAGGCGTTCGCGGCCCGCAACGCCGGAATGCAGGCGGTCGCGTCGGCGTTGTCTGAGGTGTTGCCTGTAAGCCGAGCGTGGTAGGTGGATACGCCGACTGCTGAACGGGGTCGCGAGCGAGTTGGAGCGCGCCGCCGCGGCCCCGTACACTCGAGCCTGGGGTCCATCGGGGCCTTGCGTCAGCATGCGCCGAATGGTGCCCGCCGGCCAAGTCGCCTGGTCCTCTGCGTGTAGGGGCGTGGCTCAATTGGTAGAGCACCGGTCTCCAAAACCGGCGGTTGCAGGTTCGAGTCCTGTCGCCCCTGCGGACGTGGCGCGTCGGGACGCGCGGCGAGGTAGACCGAATCGCCCGCTGACGGAGGTCAGCGGCATCCGAGAGGAGAGCGTGTGACGCAGACTCGCACCGAGGCACCCTCGGCGCGGACCGCGAGCGCCGGGCGCGGCGGGCGGATCGGGCGGTTCTTGCGCGAGGTGATCTCTGAGCTGCGCAAGGTGCTCTGGCCCTCGCGGCACGAGCTGGTGACCTACACCATCGTGGTGATCGTCTTCGTCGTGGTCATGGTGTCCATCGTGGCCGGCTTGGACGTCGGATTCGCCAAGCTGGTGCTCGAGGTGTTCGGCTAGCTCCGAACCGCTCCTTCTGTGACTGCTCACGTACATCAAGAAAGAGAGACCGTGTCCGACTACCAGAGCGCGACTTCCCCGGGGGAGGTCGGTGCGCGCGACGTGATCGCCGAACCGGACGCACCGGCGGATCGCACCGACGAGGATCGAACCGACATCGCGAGCGCCGCGCGCTTGCTGGGTGCTGACGATGCCGAGGCCGCCGAGTTTGTCGACGCCGAGTCCGCCAGCATCTTCGAACCGGCGACCCCAGGTCAGCCCGAGTCGGCCGAGGACGACGAGGCCCCCGTGCGGGAGTCGAGGTCGAGAAGAGGCCCCCGTGCGGAGTGAGGTCGAACCGGACCAGACGGCCGATGTAACGGCCGCTGCCGAGCCCGAGGACGCCACCGCGGCCATGGCGCCCGAGAAGACCACGCCCGAGGAGAGCGAGGTCGAGGAGGAAGACCCGGTCGAAGCGTTGCGCCGCGAGCTTCGCAGCGCATTCGGTGACTGGTACGTCGTCCACTCCTACGCTGGCTACGAGAACAAGGTGAAGACCAACCTGGAGAGCCGGATCTCCAGCCTCGACATGGAGGACTACATCTTCCAGGTCGAGGTTCCGACCGAGGAAGTCGTCGAGATCAAGAACGGCAAGCGCCAGCAAGTCCAGCGCAAGGTGTTCCCCGGCTACATCCTGGTTCGAATGGACCTCAACGACGAGTCATGGGGCGCCGTGCGCAACACCCCTGGTGTCACGGGGTTTGTGGGCGCCACCTCCCGCCCATCGCCGCTGTCAATCGACGAGGTCGTGAAGATCCTGGCGCCGGCCACCCAGCGGGCTGACCGGCAGGCTCGCGGCGGATCGGCCGGTCCGGCGGACAAGCCGAAGGTCGAGGTCGTCGACTTCACGATCGGCGAGTCGGTGACCGTCATGGACGGCCCGTTCGCCACCCTGCCGGCCACGATCAACGAGATCGATACGTTGCACCAGAAACTTAAGGTGCTGGTGTCGATCTTCGGCCGCGAGACGCCGGTTGAGCTGGCGTTCGGCCAGGTCTCCAAGCTCTAGACCATCCAACACACACACAAGAAAAGAAAGAAAGCCAGGGAATGCCTCCCAAGAAGAAGAAACTGACGGCGATCATCAAGCTGCAGATCCAAGCCGGCGCCGCCAACCCCGCGCCGCCGGTCGGGCCGGCCCTCGGGCAGCACGGCGTCAACATCATGGAGTTCTGCAAGGCCTACAACGCGGCGACCGAATCGCAGCGCGGCCAGATCGTCCCGGTCGAGATCTCGGTGTACGAGGACCGGTCGTTCACGTTCGTCACCAAGACGCCGCCCGCCGCCCGGCTGTTGCTCAAGGCCGCCGGCGTCGAGAAGGGCAGCGGGGAACCGCACAAGACGAAGGTCGCCAAGGTCACGATGGACCAGGTCCGCGAGATCGCGAAGACCAAGATGGAAGATCTGAACGCCAAGGATCTGGACAACGCCGCGAAGATCATCGCCGGCACCGCACGATCAATGGGCATCACCGTCGAGGGCTGACCTCGACGCCCTGTCCGACATCAGGTGGCGCCGCGCCGGCGTCATTCGATCCGGACAGCACACCTGTGGGAGGGCGCCGAAGGCCGGCGCCTGTTCGACCACGACCATGAAACGGAGCATCACCCGTGAAGCACAGCAAGGGCTATCGCAAGGCCGCTGAACTCGTCGACGCCGGCCGGGTCTACAGCCCGCTCGAAGCGGCCAACCTAGCTAAGACGACGTCACCGACCAAGTTCGACGGCACCGTCGAGGTCGCTCTCCGGCTCGGCGTTGACCCCCGCAAGGCCGACCAGATGGTGCGTGGCACCGTCAACCTGCCGAACGGCACCGGGAAGACCGCCCGCGTCATCGTCTTCGCGACCGGCGACAAGGCCGCCGAGGCGGAAGCGGCCGGCGCCGACCGGGTCGGAAGTGACGACCTGATCGCTGACATCCAGGGTGGCTTCCTTGATTTCGACGCCGCGATCGCCACGCCCGACCAGATGGCCAAGGTTGGCCGGATCGCTCGAATACTCGGCCCACGCGGTCTGATGCCCAATCCCAAGACCGGCACCGTGACCCCCGACGTCGCCAAGGCGGTATCCGACATCAAGGGCGGCAAGATCAGCTTCCGGGTCGACAAGCAAGCCAACCTGCACCTGGTGATCGGAAAGACCTCGTTCAGCGCGAAGCAGCTGGTGGAGAACTACGCAGCGGCACTTGAAGAGATCATCCGCTCGAAGCCATCGGCGGCCAAGGGGAGATACCTGAAGAAGGTCACGTTCGCCACCACGATGGGCCCGGGCATCCCGGTAGACGCCAACCGCACCCGGAACATGCTCGAGGACGTCAATACCTCGGCCTGAGCGGCCCAGCCCGCTGCCCCAGGCGCGATTGGCCGCCCGGGCCGCCCGTGCGTACCATCACCGCAGTTCCACCGAAGACCGCTGGTCGTCGCGTACGCGTACGCGACTGAACACCTCCGGAGCGCCGGAGCGGCCCGCGCAGGTAGGACGGATCGGCTCTGCCGCCCCGTGCCCTGCGCCGGGGCGTTCTCGTCTCCCTCGGTGCGGCCAGCCTGAGACACCGAGAGGAGGAATCATGCCGAACGCCGAGAAGGTCGCTGCGGTCAACGAGATCGCCGAGAAGTTCAGCCAAGCCGCCGCCGCGCTGATCACCGAGTACCGCGGCCTCACTGTGCAGCAAGTCACCGATCTGCGCCGGACGCTGGGCAACGACGCGACCTACGCCATCGTCAAGAACACACTGACCAAGCGGGCAGCCGAAAATGCCGGCGTCGGACTCGACGAGAGCCTGCTTGTCGGCCCGACAGCTATCGCCTTCGTCACAGGTGACCCCGTCGTCGTCGCGAAAGGCCTGCGGGATTTCGCGCGAGCCAATCCGCTGTTGGTGATCAAGGGTGGGGTACTGGAGGGGAAGGCGCTCAGCGCCGCCGAGGTCGCGCGGATCGCCGACCTGGAGTCGCGAGAAGTCTTGCTCGCGCGGCTCGCCGGGGCGATGAAGGCGCTGCCTACTCGCGCGGCCACGCTCTTCCAAGCGCCACTCTCCCAGATGGCTCGTCTGGCGAAGGCGCTGGAGGAGAAGCAGGCAGCGAGCGCTCCCGCGCCTGCCGCCGCGGCCCAGCCGGATCCCGAAACCCCCGCCGAGCCGGCGGAAACAACCGACTGACCCATCTGCCGGCTCAACCGGCGAGATACCAGAAAGGACGCCACATCATGGCGAAGCTCAGCACCGACGAGCTGCTCGGCGCGTTCAAGGAAATGACGTTGCTCGAGCTGTCGGACTTCGTGAAGCAGTTCGAAGAGACCTTCGACGTCACCGCAGCGGCGCCGGCCGCTGTCGTTCAGGCTGCACCAGGTGGCCCCGCAGCACCGGCCGAGGTCGAGGAGGAGAAGGACGAATTCGACGTCATCCTCGAGGCCGCGGGCGAGAAGAAGATCCAGGTCATCAAGGAGGTCCGCACGCTGACCAGCCTGGGCCTGAAGGAGGCCAAGGATCTTGTTGACGGCGCTCCCAAGCCAGTCCTCGAGAAGGTCAACAAGGAGGCCGCCGACAAGGCCAAGGAGGCCCTGGAGGGTGCCGGCGCCACCGTCACGCTCAAGTAACTGCGGAGTTCCGTGGGGCTGTTCGGCCCTCGACACCTGACCTGGTCCGGGGTCGAACAGCTCAGCAAAAACGACCGAGAAAGCGCGGCGTATCGCCGGAAATGCCCGATATAGTGATGTATATCTGCTGTGGTCGAGCGGGTAGGTTTGCCGAACCGCTTGACGGCGCGCCGCCAGCGAGGCACAGTTTCCACGCACCTGCGATCGGCCCGCGCAAGCCTCCCGGAGGGCAGCGGAGCGGCGGGCGACGTGGGATCTAGGCCCCCGGAGGGTGAGGCCTTGCTTGGCATGCCTAAGTTTGTTACTCTTGGATGTTGCGCTGCCTTCTGACACCTCTGCGGCCCGTGATGGGCTCACTTCGTGATGCCCGAAGGTAGCCCCCGTAGTCTCACTCGTGTCCTCGGAAGGACGAGTCTTGGCATCCTCCCGCTCCGGTAAGTCCACTGCTGTACAAGAGAAGGAATTCGGGATCCCGGGCTCGCCCACCCGGACCTCCTTCGCCAAGATTCGGGAGCCGCTGGAGGTGCCGAACCTCCTCGCGCTGCAGACCGAATCTTTCGACTGGCTGGTCGGTAACGATCGGTGGCGATCTCGCGTAGCCGCCGAAGGCGTCGCCGACCCACAATCAGGCCTCGAGGAGATCCTCGGCGAGATCTCCCCCATCGAGGACTTCTCTGGCTCGATGAGCCTCTCCTTCTCCAACCCACGCTTCGAGGACGTCAAGGCGTCCATCGAGGAGTGCAAGGACAAGGACATGACCTACGCGGCTCCGCTGTTCGTCACGGCCGAGTTCACGAACAACACCACAGGCGAGATCAAGAGCCAGACGGTGTTCATGGGTGACTTCCCGGTGATGACGCCCAAGGGCACGTTCATCATCAACGGCACCGAGCGGGTCGTCGTGAGCCAGCTCGTCCGCTCGCCGGGCGTGTACTTCGACCGGACGCTGGACAAGACCTCCGATGTCGACGTCTACAGCGTCAAGGTCATCCCGGGCCGTGGCGCCTGGCTGGAGTTCGACGTCGACAAGCGTTCGACGGTCGGCGTGCGTATCGACCGCAAGCGCCGCCAGCCGGTCACTGTGCTGCTCAAGGCCCTCGGCTGGAGCGCAGATCGCATTCGGGAGCACTTCGGCTGGTCGGAGACGCTCCTCGCCACGCTGGAGAAGGACCACATCGCGACCACGGACGAGGCGCTGCTCGACATCTACCGCAAGCTGCGCCCGGGTGAGCCGCCGACGCGCGAATCCGCCCAGGCCCTGCTGGAGAACCTGTTCTTCAACCCCAAGCGATACGACTTGGCCAAGGTGGGCCGGTACAAGGCGAACAAGAAGATCGGCTCAACCCAGCCGATCTCGCACGGCACATTGACCGAGGACGACATCGTCCGGACCATCGAGTACCTCATCCGGCTGCACGCCGGCGAAGAGGGCTACGAGACCGACGACATCGACCACTTCGGCAACCGCCGGCTGCGGACCGTCGGGGAGCTGATCCAGAACCAGATCCGCGTCGGCCTGTCGCGCATGGAACGGGTTGTCCGGGAGCGCATGACGACGCAGGACGTCGAGGCGATCACTCCGCAGACACTGATCAACATCCGGCCCGTGGTGGCGTCGATCAAGGAGTTCTTCGGCACTTCGCAGCTGTCGCAGTTCATGGACCAGACCAACCCGCTCGCGGGCCTGACCCACAAGCGGCGGTTGTCCGCGCTGGGGCCGGGCGGGCTGTCCCGGGACCGCGCAGGTATGGAGGTCCGCGACGTGCACCCGAGCCACTACGGCCGGATGTGCCCAATCGAGACGCCGGAAGGCCCCAATATCGGCCTGATCGGGTCGCTGTCGTCCTACGGCCGCGTCAACTCGTTCGGTTTCGTCGAGACGCCCTACCGCAAGGTCGAGAACGGCCGGGTCACCGACACGATCGACTACTTGTCGGCGGACGAGGAAGACCGGCACGTCATCGCCCAGGCCAACGCCACCATCGACGCGCAGGGCCGGTTCACCGAGTCCCGTGTTCTGGTCCGCAAGAAGGGTGGCGAGGTCGACCTGATCCCCGGGGACGAGGTCGACTACATGGACGTGTCGCCGCGGCAGATGGTGTCCGTCGCATCGGCGATGATCCCCTTCCTCGAGCACGACGACGCCAACCGGGCGTTGATGGGCGCCAACATGCAGCGCCAGGCCGTTCCCCTGCTGCACAGCGAGGCGCCGCTGGTCGGCACCGGCATGGAGCTGCGGGCCGCGGTCGACGCGTCGGACGTCGTTGTCGCGGACAAGCCCGGAGTAGTCGAGGAACTGTCCGCTGACTACATCACGATCATGGCCGACGACGGCACGCGCAATACGTACCGGATGGCCAAGTTCGCTCGGTCGAACCAGGGCACGAGCTTCAACCAGAAGCCGATCGTCGACGAGGGAGACCGCGTCGAGGCGGGCCAGGTTATCGCGGACGGGCCATCCACCGACCACGGCGAGATGGCGCTCGGCAAGAACCTGCTGGTGGCATTCATGCCGTGGGAGGGCCACAACTACGAAGACGCGATCATCCTCAACCAGCGCCTCGTGCAAGACGACGTGCTGACCTCGATCCACATCGAGGAGCACGAGGTCGACGCGCGAGACACGAAGCTGGGTGCCGAGGAGATCACCCGGGACATCCCGAACGTGTCTGAGGAAGTGCTCGCCGAGCTCGACGAGCGGGGCATCGTGCGCATCGGCGCGGATGTCCGCGACGGCGACGTGCTGGTCGGCAAAGTGACGCCGAAGGGCGAGACGGAGCTGACCCCGGAAGAGCGCCTGCTCCGCGCGATCTTCGGCGAGAAGGCCCGCGAAGTACGCGACACTTCGATGAAGGTGCCACACGGCGAGTCCGGCAAGGTCATCGGCGTTCGCGTGTTCAGCCGCGAGGACGGCGACGAGCTGGCGCCGGGTGTCAACGAACTCGTGCGGGTCTACATCGCCCAGAAGCGCAAGATCCAGGACGGCGACAAGCTCGCCGGCCGGCACGGCAACAAGGGCGTGATCGCCAAGATCCTGCCGCCAGAGGACATGCCGTTCCTGGAAGACGGCACTCCGGTCGACGTGGTGCTCAACCCGCTCGGCGTGCCGAGCCGAATGAATGTCGGTCAGGTGCTCGAGACGCACCTGGGCTGGGTGGCCCGTACCGGTTGGGAGATCAAGGGCAATCCCGAGTGGGCGACCCGCCTGCCCGAGGACGCGCACTCCGGCGCGCCCGGCACCAAGGTGGCGACGCCGGTATTCGACGGCGCTAGGGAATCCGAGATCACCGGCCTACTGGCGTCCACCCATGCCACTCGGGACGGCGAGCAGCTGATCGGAGCTACCGGCAAGGCCAAGCTGCTCGACGGTCGGTCCGGAGAGCCGTTCCCGGAGCCGGTGAGCGTCGGGTACGTCTACATCCTCAAGTTGCTGCATCTGGTCGACGACAAGATTCACGCTCGCTCGACCGGCCCGTACTCGATGATCACTCAGCAGCCACTGGGCGGAAAGGCCCAGTTCGGTGGCCAGCGCTTCGGCGAAATGGAGTGCTGGGCCATGCAGGCCTACGGCGCGGCGTATGCGCTGCAGGAGCTGCTGACGATCAAGTCCGACGACATCAACGGTCGCGTCAAGGTCTACGAGGCGATCGTGAAGGGGGAGAACATCCCGGAGCCGGGTATCCCCGAGTCGTTCAAGGTGCTCCTGAAGGAGCTGCAGTCCTTGTGCCTCAACGTCGAGGTGCTCTCGTCCGACGGTGTCGCCGTCGAGATGCGAGACAACGACGACGACTTCTTCCGGGCCGCCGAAGAACTCGGAATCGACCTGTCGCGGCGCGAGCCCAGCTCGGTCGAAGAGGTTTAGGCAGCGAACCCAACTACCCATGTATCGCGTTAGGGGTCCCCGCGAAGTTCTCGAATGAAGCGAGAGAACTTCGTGGGAGTAGAGAGAGAAGGAAAAAGTTGCTCGACGTCAATGTGTTCGACGAGCTTCGGATCGGTCTTGCCACGGCTGACGACATCCGCCAGTGGAGCCATGGTGAGGTGAAAAAGCCCGAGACCATCAACTACCGGACCCTGAAGCCGGAGAAGGATGGCCTGTTCTGCGAGAAGATCTTCGGTCCCACGCGGGACTGGGAGTGCTACTGCGGCAAGTACAAGCGGGTGCGCTTCAAGGGGATCATCTGCGAGCGGTGCGGGGTTGAGGTCACCCGGGCGAAGGTACGACGCGAGAGGATGGGCCACATCGAGCTCGCCGCGCCGGTTACCCACATCTGGTACTTCAAGGGTGTCCCGTCCCGCCTGGGCTATTTGCTCGACCTGGCGCCGAAGGATCTCGAGAAGATTATCTACTTCGCGGCGTACTTGATCACCGCGGTGAACGACGAGGAGCGGCACCGCGACCTGCCTACGCTCGAGGCGGAGGTCAGCGCGGAGAAGTCGACGCTGGAGAAGAAGCGCGACGCCGAGATCGAGGCCCGGGCCAAGAAGCTCGAGACGGACATGGCCGAACTCGAGGCCGAGGGCGCCAAGAGTGACGTGCGGCGCAAGGTCCGCGAAGGCGGCGACCGCGAAATGCGCCAGATCCGTGACCGGGCCCAGCGCGAGATCGACCGGCTGGACGAGGTACTGGACACGTTCCGCAAGCTCGACGTCAAGCAGCTGATCAGCGACGAGATGCTGTACCGAGAGCTGCGCGACCGGTTCGGGGAGTACTTCGAGGGCGGCATGGGCGCCGAGGCGCTCCAGACGCTGCTGCAGAACTTCGACCTGGAAGCGGAGGCGCAGTCGCTGCGCGAGACGATTCGCACGGGCAAGGGGCAGAAGAAGCTCCGCGCCCTCAAGCGGCTGAAGGTCGTCGCGTCGTTCCTGAACACCACCAACTCGCCGCTCGGCATGGTGCTCGACTGCGTTCCGGTGATCCCGCCGGACCTGCGCCCGATGGTGCAGCTCGACGGCGGCCGGTTCGCCACGTCGGACCTGAACGACCTGTACCGCCGAGTGATCAACCGCAATAACCGGTTGAAGCGGCTCATCGACCTCGGCGCACCGGAGATCATCGTCAACAACGAGAAGCGGATGTTGCAGGAGTCCGTGGACGCGCTGTTCGACAACGGTCGCCGCGGCCGCCCGGTCACGGGGCCGGGCAACCGCCCGCTGAAGTCGCTGTCCGACCTGTTGAAGGGCAAGCAGGGCCGGTTCCGTCAGAACCTGCTCGGCAAGCGCGTCGACTACTCCGGACGTTCGGTGATCATCGTCGGGCCGCAGCTCAAGCTGCACCAGTGCGGCCTGCCCAAGGGCATGGCGCTCGAGCTGTTCAAGCCGTTCGTGATGAAGCGGCTGGTCGACCTGTCGCACGCGCAGAACATCAAGTCCGCCAAGCGCATGGTCGAGCGGGCCCGCCCGGTCGTGTGGGACGTGCTCGAAGAGGTCATCAGCGAGCACCCCGTGCTGCTGAACCGCGCTCCGACGCTGCACCGGCTCGGCATCCAGGCGTTCGAGCCGCAGCTGGTCGAGGGCAAGGCGATTCAGATCCACCCTCTCGTTTGCACGGCGTTCAACGCTGACTTCGACGGCGACCAGATGGCGGTGCACGTGCCGCTGTCCGCCGAGGCGCAGGCCG
Source organism: uncultured Actinomycetota bacterium (assembly GCA_963809815.1). Classification (GTDB taxonomy): domain Bacteria; phylum Actinomycetota; class Actinomycetes; order Mycobacteriales; family Jatrophihabitantaceae; genus CAVVJA01. The sequence continues at coordinate 282,613 of CAWELM010000017.1, read as the reverse complement.
AGGCCCGCGTGCTGATGCTTTCGACGAACAACATCCTCAAGCCCGCCGACGGCCGGCCGGTGACCATGCCGACCCAGGACATGATCCTGGGCCTCTACCACCTGACCGCGCTACGGCCGGAGCAGGAGGGTGCCGGTCGGGTGTTCTCGTCCGAGGCCGAGGCGATCATGGCCCGCGACGGCCGGACACTCGCTCTGCAGGCCCCGGCGAAGATCCGCCTGACCGGCGTCACCGTGGTCGACAACGGCGTGAAGGCCGAGCCCTGGGTGGCGCCGGAAGGATGGCAGCCGGGTGAGCCGCTCCTCGTGGAGACCACGCTTGGCCGCTGCCTGTTCAACGAGGCGCTGCCGCTGGACTACCGGTTCGTCAACTACGAGGTGACGAAGAAGGAGCTCGGGCAGATCGTCAACGACCTGGCCGAGCGCTACCCGAAGGTGGAGGTCGCCTCGACGCTGGACGCGCTCAAGGCGGCCGGTTTCTACTGGGCGACCCGCTCCGGCATCACGATCGCGATCGACGACGTCGTCACGCCACCGAACAAGGCCGAGATTCTCGACCGGTACGAGAAGGACGCGGAGAAGATCGAGAAGCAGTACCTGCGCGGCGTGATCACCGAAGAGGAGCGGCGTCAGGAGCTGGTGGAGGTCTGGACCAAGGCGACCAGCGAGGTGGCCAAGGAAATGGAGAACAACTTCCCCAAGACCAACCCCGTCTACATCATGGTCAACTCGGGTGCCCGGGGGAACATGATGCAGATGCGCCAGATCGCCGGCATGCGTGGCCTGGTCGCCAACCCCAAGGGCGAGATCATCCCGCGGCCGATCAAGGCGAACTTCCGCGAGGGCCTGTCCGTGCTCGAGTACTTCATCGCGACGCACGGCGCCCGCAAGGGTCTCGCCGACACGGCGCTGCGCACCGCCGACTCCGGCTATCTGACCCGTCGGCTCGTAGACGTCTCGCAGGATGTGATCATCCGGGAGGAGGACTGCGGAACCGATCGGGGCGTCATGCTCCCGATAGCGCACGCCGCCGCCGACGGCACCCTGGTCAAGGACGTCCACGTCGAGACGTCGGTGTACGCGCGGGTCCTGGCCGAGGACGTCGTCGTTGACGGGGCCACGGTGGCCGGGGCCGGTGCGGACCTCGGTGATGTGCTGATCGACGAGCTCATCGCACGGGGTGTCTCCGAGGTGCGGGTGCGGTCCGTGCTGACCTGCGAGTCGGCGTTGGGGACCTGCGCGATCTGCTACGGCCGGTCCTTGGCATCGGGCAAGCTCGTGGATGTCGGCGAGGCTGTCGGCATCATCGCCGCGCAGTCCATCGGCGAGCCCGGTACCCAGCTGACGATGCGGACGTTCCACACCGGCGGTATCGCCGGCGAGGACATCACGCACGGTTTGCCCCGCGTCGGCGAGCTGTTCGAGGCCCGCGTGCCCAAGGGCATGTCCCCGATCAGCGAGGCCGCCGGGCGGGTACGCGTCGAGGAATCTGACGGCACGAAGGGCTCGACCCGTCGCATCGTCATCACCCCAGACGACGGCGCGGAGGAGAAGGAGTATCCGATCTCCCGTCGCGCCCGGCTCCTGGTCAGCGACGGTGACAGCGTCGAGGTCGGTCAGCAGCTCGTCGCCGGTGCGGTGAATCCGCACGATGTGCTGCGGATCATGGGCCCGCGTGAGGTGCAGCTGCACCTGGTTCGCGAGGTCCAGGAGGTCTACCGCAGCCAGGGCGTCGCGATCCACGACAAGCACATCGAGGTCATCGTTCGGCAGATGCTCAAGCGCATCACGGTGATCGACTCCGGCGCGACCGAGTTCCTGCCCGGTTCGCTCGTGGAGCGGTCGGCGTTCGAGTCGGAGAACCGGCGAGTCGTGGCGGAGGGTCACGAACCCGCGTCGGGCCGACCGGTGCTGATGGGCATCACCAAGGCGTCGCTGGCCACGGAGTCGTGGTTGTCGGCGGCATCATTCCAGGAGACGACCCGCGTGCTCACGGACGCCGCTATCTCGGCGAAGAGCGACTCGCTCGTCGGCCTGAAGGAGAACGTGATCATCGGCAAGTTGATCCCGGCCGGTACCGGTATCGCTCGGTACCGCAACGTCGAGGTCAACCCGACCGAGGAGGCCCGCGCGGCCGCGTTCTCCATGGTCGGATACGACGAGAGCGACTACTACGGGTTCGGCAACGCCAACGCCACCTTGGGCCCGGCGGTGCCGCTGGACGACTACGGCTACGACGACTACCGGTAGCTGCCGCCCTTAGCAATCGGGGACGGAAATGCTCGTATGGCGAGCATTCCGTCCCCGATTTTGTCAGTGGGCGGCGCGAGATTGCTTGATCAAGGACTTGCCGAAATCCCAGATCATCGCGCTCCCGGCGTGCGCTTCGTCCATCACCGATACGAATGCGGCGAGGAAGCGATCCACCTCGGCCTCGCCGATGATCAGGGGCGGGATGAGTTTGATCACCTCCAAGTGGTCGCCCGAGACCTGGGTCAGGATGCCGTGCTTGTGATAGAGCGCGTGCACGATCAGCTGTGCGAATAGGCCTTTGCGGGCGGCCTGTAGCGCCATCCAGGACGCCCGCAAGCGCCAGGACGAGGGGCGGCCGAACTCGATGCCGATCATCAGGCCGCGACCACGGACGTCGGCGATCAGGTCATATCGATCGACGAGCTCGGTCAGCCGTGACTGCAGCAGGTCACCCATCTTTCGGGCGTTGGCCACGACGGCGTCCTGCTCGAGGACGTGCAGGGTGGCAAGTCCGGCGGCCATGGCCTGGGCGTTCGAACCGAAGGTGGAGTCGTGGACGAGTACCCGGTCCATGGACGAGTAGACCTTCTGGAATATCCAGTCCCGGCCGAGCGTCGCCCCGACCGGCACGTAGCCGCCCGACAATGCCTTGGCGACCGCGACCAGATCCGGCTGCACGGACTCGTGGTCGTAGGCATAGAAGTCGCCCGTGCGCCCCAGCCCGCATTGCACTTCATCGGCGATGAGCAAGGCGTGGTGATTGGCCAGCAACTCCGCCGCGGCGGGGAGAAACCCGGGCGGGCTCACCGCGACACCCTTGCCTTGAATGGGTTCGATCAGGAATCCGGCGACGTCGCCCTTTGCCAGTTCTTGGCGCAGCCGATCGACGTCCCCGAACGGGATCATCGTGTCGGGAAGGAGCGGGTTGAATCCGCGCCGGAATTCCTTGGCGCCGTTGACCGAGAGCGAACCCGCGGTCAATCCGTGGAACGCGTGGTCGCAGTAAACGATGCGCCGACGGCCCGTGGCGTACCGGGCGAATTTCAGCGCCGCCTCGACGGCCTCGGTGCCGCTGTTTCCGAAGTAGACCCGATCCAGGTGCGGCGTCGTGGCGAGCAGCCGCTCGGCGAGCACGCCGGCCAGCGGCGGCGCGTCGAACTGCGTCAGGTCGGCGAGATCGGCGTTGATCACGTCGTGAATGGCCTGGCGGACGACCGGATGGTGGCGCCCCAGCGCGAATACCCCGAAGCCAGCGAGCATGTCGAGGTATTCGCGGCCGTCCTCGTCGTAGAGGTAGGCCCCTGAGGCGCGTGCGTAGAGCTGATCGAACCCGATCGTGTGCAACATGCGCGATAGCTGGGGGTTGAGATACCTCTGCTGCAACGCGTAACGTTCCGGCCCGCGCTGCCGCAACACCTCGGTCACATCGAACTGATCCACGATCCGTCCCCACTCGTCCGGTCACGGCCGCGCACCTACGATGGTCCGCGGCGTCCGACGCCGCCGAAAACGTGGTGCGTTTCTCGCACCTAAGCTTAGGGAGTAGCGACATTGGGTTTGACCGGAAGAGGGACGGACAGGACGACGCCGTGATCCGAGGTGGCTCGCCGGCCGAGGCGTCGCCGGAGCAGCGACGTGTGCTGGACGATCTCGCCGACCAGGCCGAATCCCAGGCAACGGCCGAGAACTTCCCCGTAGCACTGCGGATTCTGCCGCGTCGTGCTCGCGAAAACCTCATGCACACCTACCGCTACGCGCGCTTCGTCGATGACGTCGGCGACGCTGCGGTGGGTGATCGGCTGGCGCTGCTGGACGCGGTCGAGGCTGACGTCCGCGCGCTGTGGACCGGAGGCGCTCGCCTTGCGCCGGTGACGGGTCTGGCGGGCTTGATCGCCGATGGCCTGCCGGCGCGACCACTGCTCGACTTGATCCAAGCCAATCGCATGGACCAGACGATCCGCGGGTACGCCACCTTCGAAGATCTGCTCGGCTACTGCCAGTACTCGGCCGCGCCGATTGGTCAAATCGTGCTGCACATCGCGGGACGCGCCACCACGCAGAACATCGCCGACTCGGACGTCGTGTGTAACGCGCTGCAAGTGCTCGAGCACTGCCAGGACGTCGGGGAGGACGCGCAGGCGGGACGGGTGTACCTGCCCGGAGAGGACCTCCGGGAGCAAGGGGTCGGTGCGGCCGCGTTGCGCTCGGCCGTCGCGAGTCCGGCACTGCGCCGAGTGATCGGCCGCCAGGTTCGGCGGGCCTGGGCGATGCTCGAGACGGGCGATGCGCTCGTCGCCCGGTTGTGGGGTTGGCCGCGGATCGCGGTAGCCGGCTACGTTGCCGGCGGCCGCGCGACTGCAGACGCGTTGCGCGAGGCCGACTACGAGGTTCTCGCGGCAGCCGTGAAACCGACGAAGCGGCGAACCGTGCGCCATGCGCTGCCGTTGCTGGTCGCCCGGTGACCGCCGGCGCAACGTTGCCGGCTGATATCGCTGCCGCATACCGCACGTGCGAGCAGATCACCGGCGAGCAAGCGCGCAACTTCGCGTGGGGCATCCGGCTGCTGCCCGGCGCCAAGCGGCGCGCATTGTCAGCCGTGTACGCGATGGCTCGGCGCATCGACGACATCGGTGACGGCCAGCTTTCCGACGAGCACAAGCTGGCGGAGTTGAAGGCGGCGCGACGCGCCGCGACCGACCCGGAAGACCCGGACGACCCGGTGCAGGTGGCTCTCGCCCACGCGGCTACCGTGCTGCCCATTCCGCTCGACGCCTTCGATGAACTCGTTGACGGTTGCGAGATGGACGTGACGCACCGCAGTTACCGCGATCTAACGGAACTCATCGACTACTGCCGTTGTGTCGCCGGGTCGATCGGTCGGCTCTCGCTCGGCGTGTTCGACCCGCCCCTGCGCGGCGACGACGTCGTCGAAGCGAAGCGGCTGGCCAATACGCTGGGCGTCGCGTTGCAGCTCACAAATATCCTCCGAGACATCCGGGAAGATCTCGCCGCCGGCCGGGTGTATCTGCCCACGCAGGATCTCGAGCTCTTCGGCGTCGAGCTGCAGACGACGGGCGACGGCTCGCTCGACCCGCAGGACGGCCGGCTCGCGGAACTCATCCGGTTCGAGGCCGCCCGGGCCGCCGGGCGTTACGACGAGGGGTTGCGGCTTTTGCCGATGCTGGACTGGCGGAGCGCCGCCTGCGCGGGAGCGATGGCTGGCATCTATCGAGAACTGCTCGCCCGCATTGCCGCCGACCCCACCATCGTCATGCGCGGACGAGCCGCTCTGCCGACGCGCGACAAGCTCCGGGTGGCGATCAGGGCGATGGCGCGGAGGAGCTCCGCATGAGTACCAGCGCCATCGTTGTCGGAGGCGGGCTCAGCGGGATCGCAGCGGCACTGCGGTTGGCCGATGCGGGCGCAACGGTTCAGCTCGTTGAAGGGCGCCCGCGACTAGGCGGAGCTGCTTTCTCCTTCCGGCGGCGCGATCTGTCGATCGACAACGGCCAGCATGTATTCCTGCGCTGTTGCGAGGCGTACCGCGAGCTGGTTCGCCGCCTCGATGGCGAGAACAACGTCGTGCTCCAGCCCAGATTGTCCATTCCCATCCTGGCTCCGGGTGGCCGCAGTGCGAAGCTGTCCCGGCTACCGGGCGTGCCAGCGCCGCTGCACCTCTCGGCCGCGCTTGCCGGATATCGCCTGCTGTCGGTAACCGAGCGGGCGCGGGCAGTTGCCGGCGCGCTGGCGTTGCGCCGGCTCGATCCCGCCAACGCGGCGCTCGACGCGCAGACCCTGGGCGCCTTTCTTCGGGATCACGGGCAGACCGATGCGATCATCACCGCGCTCTGGGGTGTCGTCGGTACGGCGACGCTCAACCTGAACCCGAACGAGGCGTCACTTGCCCTTGCGGCCAAGGTATTCCGGACCGGCCTGCTCGACCACGCCCCGGCGTCAGACGTTGGGTACGCCGCAACGCCGCTCGGCGCGCTGCATTCGGACGCGGCGGCTCAGGCGCTGGACGCTGCCGGCGTCGAGGTGCTGCTCGCCCACCGAGCGGAACGGGTCCAGCCCGTCGATGCCGGGATGAGCGTCGCCGCCCGTACTCGCGACGGTTCCCGCCGGCTAGTCGCCGACGCGGTTGTACTCGCGGTACCCCACTACGAGGCCTTTCCGGCAGCACCGGTTCTTGCCGAGACGCCGGCTGCCGCGGCGGCGGACCTCGGCTCCAGCGCGATCGTCAACGTGCATGTCATCTACGACCGCCGGGTCACCGACTTGCCATTCGCCGCCGCGGTTCGCTCGCCGGTGCAATGGTTCTTCGACCGCACGGATACGTCCGGGCTCAAGGAGGGGCAATACCTGGCGGTTACCGTGTCAGCAGCTGACGGGATCGTCGACGAACCGAGCCGGTCCTTGCAGGCGCGATACGTCGCCGCTCTGGCTGACCTGCTGCCGGCCGCGACGCGCGCTACGGTCGTCGACGCGTTCGTGACGCGGGAACGCCGCGCGACATTTCGTCAGGCCGCCGGCAGCGCGGCTCGGCGCCCAGCGGCTGACACCGGCGTCGACGGGCTGTGGCTTGCCGGCGCCTGGACCGACACCGGATGGCCGGACACGATGGAGAGTGCGGTACGAAGTGGGCTGGCCGCTGCGGACGGCGTGCTCGGTGCCGCCGGCAGCCGCGGATCGGAGCTGGCCGCGTGACCCGTTCGATTCCCACCGCCATCGGCCGCGCCCGAGAAGTGGTCATTCCGGCGCTGCGCGCTGCCGTTGCCCAGCTAGAACCGCGCATGGCGCTAGTGGCGGGCTATCAGCTCGATTGGAACGACGAGTTCGGCAATCCGATCGAACACGGAGGCGGCAAAGCGCTGCGGCCCACGCTCGCGATCATCAGTGCCGAAGCAGCAGGCGGCACGCTCGCCGATGGGGTGCCTCCGGCCGTCGCGGTGGAGCTCGTCCACAACTTCTCCCTGCTGCACGACGATGTCATGGACCGCGACCTGGAACGGCGACACCGGCCGACCGGGTGGGTGGTATTCGGCGACGGTCAGGCGATCTTGGCCGGCAACGCCATGCTCACGCTTGCGTTCGATGTGTTGCTGTCCCACGGCGAGGCGGGGGTACGGGCCTTGCCGTGCCTGACCGAGGCGGTGCACCAGCTCATCAGCGGGCAGTCCGACGATCTGGCGTTCGAGGGATCCGCGGCGGTTGATCTCGCAGCGTGCTTGCACATGGAGGCGGGCAAGACCGGGGCGCTGCTCGCCTGCTCTGCGGCGATCGGTGCGGCGGCGGTGCGCGGCCGAGATCAGCTCGTCAACGCGCTGTGGCGTTTTGGCGCCGAATTGGGCATGGCCTTCCAACTGGTCGACGACATCCTCGGCATAACCGGAGACCCGGTAATCACGGGGAAGTCGTCGTCTTCTGACGTTCGCGCGGGAAAGCGCAGTGCGCCGGTAGTCGCCGCCCTGACGTCGGGAACGAACGCCGGTCGGCAGCTGGCAGCACTGCTCGGGGACGGTCGGCCCGACTCTGAGGAGGAAGTGCGGCTCGCCACCGAACTCATTTCGGAGGCGGGCGGCTTGGACTGGGCAGCTCGCGAGGCGGATCGCCGGCTCGGGGCGGCCCTGGCCGCTCTCGAGGACGCGTCATTGCCCAGCGCTGCCTTACACGATCTTGTGACATTGGCGCGATACGTTGTCGAGCGCGATCATTAACAACTGGAAGCCATCACGGTGACAACAGAGCTGGGACAAGCACTCGACCACAACGAAGTGGGCGAGGCGCTGAAGCGTGCTCAGGAGTATGTGCTCGGGCGACAGAACCCCGCGGGCTGGTGGAAAGGCGAGCTGCGCACGAACGTCACAATGGATGCCGAGGACCTGCTGCTGCGGCAGTTCCTCGGCATTTTGCGGACGGACGAGCTCGAGCAAGCCGCACGCTGGATCCGCTCGCAGCAACGGACTAACGGTACGTGGGCGAACTTCGAGGGCGGTCCGGCCGATCTGTCCACGACGGTCGAGGCCTATGTCGCGCTTCGCCTGGCCGGCGATGCCCTTGACGATGGCCATCTCGTTTCGGCCCGGGAGTGGATCCGCGAGCACGGCGGCCTGGAATCCACGCGAGTCTTCACCCGGATCTGGCTCGCGTTGTTCGGTGAGTGGTCGTGGGATGAGCTGCCGACCATGCCGCCCGAGATCGTGCTGTTGCCGCGGTGGCTGCCGCTCAACCTCTACGACTGGGGCTGCTGGGCCCGCCAGTCCGTCGTCCCGATCACCGTGGTCGCGTCGTTGCGCCCGGTACGCCCGCTGCCGTTCACGGTGGCCGAGCTGCGTACCGGGGGATTGCCGGCCGAGCGTCGCCGAGCGTCAGCGCGCAGCGTGGCCCGCGCTTTTCAGCTACTCGACCGCGTGCTGTACCGCTATGAGCGCTCGCGGGTGAAGCCGGGGCGATCAGCCGTGCTGCACCGCGCCGCCGAGTGGATCATCGCCCGGCAGGAGGCCGATGGCGGGTGGGGCGGGATCCAGCCGCCCTGGGTGTACTCGATCCTGGCCCTCCATCTGCTCGGCTACCCCCTCGACCATCCGGTGTTGGCGGCCGCCATCCAGGGATTAGAGGGGTTCCTCGTCCACGAGCAGACGCCCGCTGGCGTCGTGCGGCGCCTCGAGGCGTGCCAATCACCCGTCTGGGACACGTGCTTGGCCGTTATCGCCCTTGCTGATGCGGGCGTCCCGGCCGCCGACCCGGCGCTCCGCCGTGCGGGGGAGTGGCTGCTGGGCGAGGAGATCCGGGTCCGTGGGGACTGGTCCGTGCGCAGACCGGACCTCCCACCGGGCGGGTGGGCGTTCGAGTTCGCTAATGACGGCTACCCCGATGTCGACGACACCGCGGAAGTCGTTTTGGCGCTCGACCGGCTCGAGCCGGGGGCGCCGGCGGCAGCTGCGATCGAGCGCGGCGTCGCGTGGGCGGTCGGCATGCAGTCGTCCGACGGTGGCTGGGCCGCCTTCGACGCCGACAACACGCGGCGGCTTATCGAGAAACTGCCGTTCTGCGATTTCGGCGCCGTCATCGACCCGCCGTCGGCCGACGTGACCGCGCACGTCGTCGAGATGCTCGCGGCCCGGGGTCTGGCGCATACCGAAGCGGCCCAGGATGGCGTGCGCTGGCTCCTGGACGCGCAGGAGCCAGACGGCTCGTGGTTCGGCCGATGGGGTGCGAATCACATCTACGGCACCGGCGCCGCTGTTCCGGCACTGGTCGCCGCCGGAGTCGCCCCGGATTCGCCACCCGTGAGACGGGCCGTCCGCTGGCTGTACGGGGTGCAGAACTTCGACGGCGGATGGGGGGAAGACCTGCGCTCCTACGACGACGCATCGTGGCGAGGGCAGGGCGCGTCCACGGCCTCTCAGACGGCATGGGCGTTGCTTGCGCTGCTCGCCGCAGGCGATGAGAGCGAGGCGGTCGACCGCGGGATCCGCTGGTTGGTGGACACCCAGCAGGAGAACGGCGGGTGGGACGAATCGCTCTACACCGGCACCGGTTTTCCCCGTGCCTTCTATATCAACTATGAGATGTATCGACACCTATTCCCCGTCAGCGCTTTAGGCCGCTACGCTCGCCGGCTCGGGGTGATCGACGGGGTGAGCAAGCAAGCTGCGCAGGCGCGCCGGCGAACGGTGCCTGGGCCTGGACCGGGTCCCCGCGAAAACGCGGTGCGTTTCGGTGGAATGTCCGGGCGCGGAGACGCACAAGGTCTTCGCGGGGAGTATGAGCGCTTGCGCGAAGAGGTTGGCCAATGAGCGAGCTGCTGGTCGTGACCGCGCTGCGGACGGAATACGCGGCGTTGGCCGGGCAGGTGCCGGGCGCGCTGGTCGAGCGGTGCGGCATGGGCATGAAACGCGTGCAGGCGTGGGTGCCTCGAATAGCGGCGCTGGCGCCAGATGCGGTCGTGGTGGCCGGGGTCGGCGGCGGCGTCAGCCCGGAGCTGCGGGCCGGCGACGTAGTCGTGGCGAGCGAGGTCCGCGACGACGTCGGGCGTACCGTCCTGCGCGCTGCCGCGCCGCTGGTGGCCGCGTTACGCCAGCAGGGCCTGCGAGTGCACATCGGGCCGATGGTTAGTACGGATCACATCGTCACTGGGCCGGAGCGTGAGCGGTTGGCGCGCACCGGAGCGCTCGCGGTCGACATGGAGTCCTCGGCGGTCGTGCGGGCGCTGCCGACCCGGGACCTGCCGGTGGCGGTGGTGCGCGTGATCGTGGACACCGCATACACGCCGTTGGGTCGATTGCGCACGGTCGGTGCGGGGGCGAAGGCACTGCGGGTGCTGCGCCGGATCGGCCCGTCGCTGCGGGTGTGGGCGGACCTGGCCGGGCCGCGGTCGGTGGTGTTGGCCGGTCCTCGGTCGTTCTGCGCCGGCGTCGATCGGGCGATCGACATCGTCGAGCAGGCCTTGCGGCGCTACCCGCGCCCGGTGTACGTGCGCCGGCAGATCGTCCACAACGCGCACGTCGTCGCCGATCTGCAACGGCAGGGCGCGGTGTTCGTCGACGAGCTGGACGAGGTGCCGGACAACACCGCCGTCGTGTTCTCCGCGCACGGTGTGGCCCCGGCTGTCCGGGCCGAGGCCAAACGGCGCAACCTGACGGTTGTGGATGCGACCTGCCCGCTGGTTGCGAAGGTCCACACCGAGGCGCGACGGTTCCTGGCCCGGGGGGACACGGTTCTGCTGGTGGGGCACGACGGTCATGACGAGACGGAGGGAACCCTCGGCGAGGGTGACATCCGGCTGGTACGCACCCCCGCGGACGCGGCGGGGGTCCACGTGGACGACCCGTCGCGAGTGTCCTACCTGACGCAAACCACCCTGGCCGTTGACGAGGTTGCTCAGGTTGTCGACGTGTTGCGGGAGCGGTTCCCACTCCTTTCGGCCCCGCCGACGGAAGACATCTGCTACGCGACCACCAATCGCCAGCAGGCGGTACTCGCCATCGCCGACGAATGCGACATCGTCGTCGTGGTCGGTTCGCAGAACTCGTCGAACTCCAAGCGGCTGGTCGAGGTCGCTGAGCGGGCCGGGACACCCGCATATCTGGTCGACGACGCGTCTAGCATCGCACCAGAATGGATCATGAATGCTCGCCGGATCGGCCTGACCGCCGGCGCATCCGCGCCGCCTCACCTCGTCGACGAGGTGATCGCCACGTTGCGTGCGCTCGGTCCGGTTGACGTCGTCGAGCGTGAGGTGACCCGCGAGGATATTCGGTTCACGCTCCCCAAGGAGGTTTCGGACTGATGGCCATTCCCATGCGGCAGAGTGCCCGCATCGGTTGGTACCTGATCTCGAAGAAGATTCGCCGCGTCGAGAAGTTTCCGCTGATCGTCGAGCTGGAACCGCTGTTCGCCTGCAACCTCAAGTGCCACGGTTGCGGCAAGATCCAGCAACCGCATGATCTGCTCCGGCAGCGGATGCCGGTTGAGCGTGCGGTCGCTGCCATCGAGGAATCCGGGGCGCCTATGGTGTCGATCGCCGGCGGCGAGCCGATGATGCACCCGCAGATCGACGACATGGTCAACGAGCTCGTCAAGCGGAAGAAGTACGTCTACCTGTGCACCAATGCGGAGCTGGTCCGCAAGCGCTGGGACAAGTTCGACTTCACGCCGTCGCCGTACTTCGCCTTCGCCATCCACATCGACGGCCTTCGGGAACGGCACGACGAGTCCGTCGCGAAAGAGGGCGTGTTCGACGAGGCCGTCGCGGCCATCACGTTCCTCAAGGAGAAGGGGTTCCGAGTTACGACCAACTCGACCTTCTTCAACACCGACACGCCGCAGACCATCATCGACGTCCTGAACTTCTTGAACGACGAGGTCAAGGTCGACCAGATGATGATCTCGCCGGCCTACGCGTATGAGAAGGCACCCGATCAAGACCATTTCCTGGGCGTCACCGAGACCCGTGAGCTGTTCGCCAAGGCCTTCGCCGGCGGCAACCGCAAGCGCTGGCGGCTCAACCACTCGCCACTGTTCCTCGACTTCCTCGAAGGAAAGGTCGACTTCGAGTGCACGGCGTGGGGGATCCCGTCGTACTCGCTGCTCGGTTGGCAGCGCCCCTGCTATCTCATGTCGGACGGCTACGTCTCCACCTACAAGGAGCTGATAGAGACCACCGACTGGTCCAAGTACGGTCGCGGCCGCGACCCGCGCTGCAATAACTGCATGGCCCACTGCGGCTACGAACCGACCGCGGTTCTTGCCACGATGGGTTCACTCAAGCAGAGCCTGCGGGCCATGCGGGAACAGGGCTGACGACGACCTTCAGTTGACGATCAGACCTGCGCTGCGACGAATCGTGGTGACGAATCGCAGTCGCGGTCCGGGTCGGCTAGGGCTCGAGGTCGGCCAGCCGTTTGCGAGGCGCCGGACGGGTGAGGCCACCCTCGCGGAATCGGTCCGTATCCAGCCTTGGCCGCCGGCTCGGAGTCGTCGAGGGGACCGGCTCGGCGATCGGTACGGTCGAGGCCGTCACCTCGGAGACCGGCACCTCGGATACCGACGCCTCGAGGACATCGGTGCCGCAGTCGGCGAGTGACTTGGAGCGACCGATAAAGATGACGCCGACGATCATGGCGGCGATGCAGGCGGCTTCGGCGGCCAGCCCAGGTATCGAGACCGAGACCGTGTCGCCGAGCAGGAAGATGCCGAGCGCGATCCCGGCAATCGGCTCGGCGGCGGCGATAGGCGGCAAAGAGTAGTCCAGCCGAGCAGCCCTAAATGCGCTCTGCGAGAGCGCGACACCCACGATGGCGGCACCGATTACGACGTAGACCCATGCGTGGAGGAATACTTGACGGACGCCCAGGTGGTCGATATTGAAGGCCGCGGCTCGGGTGCTGACGTCTTGGAGGCCGTACAGCAGGCCGGCACCGGTCGCGAAGAGGACGGAGCGGACGACCAGCCCTCGACGAGTCCCGACGATCACTAGTGTGGCGACGACGCCGGCGACCACCGCGATCGCGAGCACGACCACCGCTCGATTGGCCTTCGGGTGGTCCGAGGAGAGCGGATCACCCACCGCGAGAAATACCCCGAGCGCGGCGCTGACCAGGAGCGCGCCGAGGATCTCGTGCCATCGCACGCGCTGATTGGAGAGGAACGCGGCGATGACGAACGCAAACAGGAGGCTCGCGGACAGCAGCGGCTCGACGACAGCGACAGAGGCGAGGCCGAGGGCCAGGCCGCCGAGCAGCTGACCGATGATCATGACGATGATGCCCGCCCACCAGGCCCGCTGGTGCATCAGGTCGAGCAGCAGCCGAACCGCATGTCCGGACGATTCCTTCGACCGGGCTGCGACCCGCTGCTGCAGCACATAGCCGAGACCCAGGCAAATGGCTGCGGCGATTCCGACAAAGAAGACCATGCGGTCCTCCTACCGACCCGTCGGGACGAGCCGTCGGACGGTGCGCATGGGTCCACGGTACTGGGCCAAGCTCTCGGCTCAACTGTGGATTGGGTTGGTGGATGCGATTTGTCGCAATCGGCGCGTGCCGGCTGGGCCGGCAACGGGGAGTCGGATGATCCGGAACTAACTGCGTGCATGAACCGTCGCCATGGCCACGCGATATGCATATCGTTCAGCTGGCGGCGGTCTCTCGGGTGACGATTGACTCGCCCGGTCCCTACTTTGACCCCTTCGATCCCCGCGAGTATCGTTAATGAGCGTGCCCGGAGCGATCCGGGCCTTGACCCGTGCCCGCCAACGGCCGGTCGGTTAGCGGTCCCGCCCGAGGACCGGGCCACTGGCGACGAGCAGGACCGGGCGACACCGTCCAGACCGGGATATTCCGGGCTGGCCTGCGGGCCGGGTGCGACACACCCGACCTCGGGGACCGGTGAAGTAACAGCAGCACCACCAGTACCACCCACGGCGACGCTCGACAACCGCTGACGACAGAGGAGATTGCAGGCCGCATGCCTACGATCCAGCAGCTGGTCCGCAAGGGCCGGCAGGACAAGATCGGCAAGACGAAGACGCCGGCTCTGAAGGGTTCCCCCCAGCGCCGGGGTGTCTGCACGCGCGTCTATACGACGACGCCCAAGAAGCCGAACTCTGCGTTACGCAAGGTCGCCCGGGTCCGGCTGACCAGCGGCATCGAGGTCACTGCCTACATACCGGGGGTCGGCCACAACCTGCAGGAGCACTCGATCGTGCTGGTCCGTGGCGGCCGCGTGAAGGATCTGCCCGGTGTTCGCTACAAGATCATCCGAGGGTCGCTCGATACGCAGGGCGTCCGCAACCGGAAGCAGGCCCGGAGCCGCTACGGCGCGAAGAAGGAGAAGGGCTGATGCCGCGCAAAGGCCCCGCTCCGCGTCGTCCGCTCGTGATCGATCCGGTTTACAACTCCACGCTCGTCTCTCAGCTGGTCAACAAGATCTTGCTCCGGGGCAAGCGTTCGGTTGCCGAGAAGATCGTCTACGGGGCGCTCGAAGGCGCCCGCGAGAAAACTGGTACGGACCCGGTGGTAACGCTCAAGCGCGCCCTCGACAACGTCAAACCGACGATCGAGGTGAAGAGTCGCCGGGTCGGCGGTGCCACTTATCAGGTGCCGGTCGAGGTCAAGGCCGGTCGGAGCACGACGCTGGCGCTGCGCTGGTTGGTGGGTTACTCCCGCCAGCGCCGCGAGAAGACGATGACCGAGCGTTTGATGAACGAGCTGCTGGACGCCAGCAACGGCTTGGGCGCGAGCGTCAAACGCCGTGAGGACACACACAAGATGGCCGAATCGAACAAGGCATTCGCACATTACCGCTGGTAGCGCACCCCACGAAGTTCTCGCCGCGCTCGAAGACTTCGCGGGGCCCCGCTCCGGACTAACCCGCTGAATTAGCAAGAAGGAAACATGGCTAGGAACGCCGAACTCGCCAAGACCCGCAACATCGGGATCATGGCGCATATCGACGCGGGCAAAACCACGACGACCGAGCGCATTCTCTTCTACACCGGCATCAACTACAAGATCGGCGAGGTGCACGACGGCGCCGCGACGATGGACTGGATGGAGCAGGAGCAGGAGCGCGGCATCACGATCACGTCCGCGGCCACCAAGTGCACCTGGAAGGGCCACACGATCAACATCATCGACACGCCCGGCCACGTCGACTTCACCGTCGAGGTCGAGCGGTCGTTGCGCGTCCTGGACGGCGCCGTTGCCGTCTACGACGGTGTCGCGGGCGTTGAGCCACAGACGGAAACGGTGTGGCGGCAGGCGGACAAGTACAACGTCCCGCGCATGTGCTTCGTGAACAAGCTCGACCGTACCGGCGCCGACTTCTTCCGTTGCGTACAGATGATGATCGACCGGCTCAATGCGACGCCCTTGGTGCTCCAGCTGCCAATCGGAGCCGAGAGTGACTTCATCGGAGTTGTCGACCTGATCGGCATGCGGGCGCTCACGTGGCGCGGCGAGACGAAGAAAGGCGAGGACTACGCGATCGAGGAGATCCCGGCCGAACTGACCGGACAGGTGGCCGAGTGGCGCGAGAACCTGCTGGAGACCCTGTCCGAGGCCGACGACTCCATCCTCGAGGCTTACCTGGGTGGCGAGGAGCTGTCCGATGCGACGCTGAAGGCCGCTATTCGTCGGGCCACGATCGCTGGCGCATTGAATCCGGTCCTTTGCGGATCGGCATTCAAGAACAAAGGTGTTCAGCCGATGCTGGACGCGGTGATCGACTATCTGCCGTCACCGTTGGATATTCCGCATGTCGACGGCACCCTGTTGGACGGCGAGACACCGGCCACCCGAAATGCGGACGAGGCCGAGCCGCTCTCCGCGCTGGCGTTCAAGATCGCAACCGACCAGCACCTCGGCAAGCTGACCTATCTGCGCATCTACTCGGGCGTGCTCGAGAACGGCTCGCAGGTCCTCAACTCCACGAAAGACCGCAAGGAGCGCATCGGCAAGATCTACCAGATGCACGCGAACAAGCGTGAGGAGCTGCCACGCGCCGGCGCAGGCGACATCATTGCTGTCGCCGGGCTCAAGCAAACCACCACGGGCGACACCCTCTCCGACTCGCAGAAACCGATCGTGCTCGAGTCCATGACGTTCCCGGCGCCAGTCATCTATGTGGCGATCGAGCCGAGGACCAAGAGCGATCAAGAGAAACTCGGCACGGCCATCCAGAAGCTCGCCGAGGAGGACCCGACCTTCCAGGTACGCACCGACGAGGAGACCGGTCAGACGATTATCGCCGGGATGGGTGAGCTCCACCTGGAGATTCTCGTTGATCGCATGCGTCGTGAGTTCAAGGTCGAGGCCAACGTCGGAAAGCCTCAAGTCGCCTACCGCGAGACGATCCGGGGCACCGTGGACCGCGAGGAGTACACGCACCGGAAGCAGACCGGTGGCTCGGGCCAGTACGCGAAGGTACAGATTAAGCTCGAGCCCCTCGAGATGACGCCGGACGGCCCGAGCTACGAGTTCGTCAATGCGGTGACCGGTGGGCGCATTCCGAAGGAGTTCATCCCTTCGGTGGATGCCGGCGTGCAAGAGGCCATGCAATACGGCGTGCTGGCGGGCTTTCCGCTGGTTGGCGTCCGCGTCACCCTGCTCGACGGTGGCTACCACGAAGTCGACTCGTCCGAGATGGCGTTCAAGATCGCGGGATCCATGGTGTTCAAAGCCGCGGCTCGCAAGGCTCAGCCGGTGCTGTTGGAGCCGATGTTCGCAGTCGAGGTCACGACGCCCGAGGCCAACATGGGCGATGTCATCGGCGACTTGAACTCACGTCGCGGGCACATCCAGGCCATGGAAGAGCGCGGGGGCCTGCGGGTCGTCAAGGCGCTGGTGCCCCTGTCGGAGATGTTCGGTTATGTGGGCGACCTGCGCAGTAAGACCCAAGGCCGCGCGAGCTACTCGATGCAGTTCGATCGGTATTCGGAGGTGCCGGGCAATGTGGCCCGGGAGATCATCGCGAGGGTGACCGGCGAGTGAGCATGCCCAGAGTTTCCGTACCAAGTCCAACGAGCCGGACCTAGAGGACCGGCACAGCCCAAGAGGGAAAGGGATCCACAGTGGCGAAGGCGAAGTTCCAGCGGACCAAGCCCCACGTCAACATCGGCACGATCGGTCACATCGACCACGGCAAGACGACGCTGACGGCAGCGATCACCAGGGTGCTGCATGACAAGTTCCCGGCGATCAACCCGTTCACGCCGTTCGACCAGATCGACAAGGCTCCGGAGGAGAAGCAGCGCGGCATCACGATCTCGATCGCGCATGTCGAGTACCAGACGGAGAAGCGGCACTACGCGCACGTCGACTGCCCTGGTCACGCCGACTACATCAAGAACATGATCACCGGCGCGGCCCAGATGGACGGCGCGATTCTGGTTGTCGCTGCCACCGACGGCCCCATGCCGCAGACCAAGGAGCACGTCCTGCTCGCCCGCCAGGTCGGTGTGCCTTACATCGTGGTGGCGCTGAACAAGGCCGACATGGTCGACGACGAGGAGATCCTCGAGCTCGTCGAGCTCGAGGTACGTGAGCTGCTCAACCAGTACGAGTTCCCGGGCGACGACGCCCCGATCGTGCGCGTTTCGGCGCTCAAGGCCCTTGAGGGCGACGCCGACTGGAGTGCGAAGGTTCTGGAGCTCATGGACGCCGTCGACGAGTCCATCCCCCAGCCGGTGCGCGAGGTCGACAAGCCGTTCCTCATGCCGGTCGAGGACGTGTTCACCATCACTGGTCGCGGCACGGTCGTCACCGGCCGCATCGAGCGCGGCGTGCTGAAGGTCAACGAGCAGGTCGACATCGTGGGCATCCACCCGCAGAAGCAGTCCACCACGGTCACCGGCATCGAGATGTTCCGCAAGCTCCTCGACGAGGGCCGCGCGGGCGAGAACGTCGGCCTGCTGCTGCGTGGTGTGAAGCGCGAGGAGGTGGAGCGCGGCCAGGTCGTCATCAAGCCGGGTACGGCGACGCCGCACACCAACTTCGAGGGCACCGTCTACATCCTCTCCAAGGACGAGGGTGGCCGGCACACGCCGTTCTTCAACAACTACCGGCCGCAGTTCTACTTCCGCACGACCGACGTGACCGGTGTGGTTACTCTGCCTGAGGGCACCGAGATGGTCATGCCCGGGGACACCACCGACATGAAGGTCGAGCTGATCCAGCCGATCGCCATGGAGGACGGGCTGCGGTTCGCGATCCGCGAGGGTGGCCGAACGGTTGGTGCGGGTCGAGTCACCAAGATCGTCAAGTAACGAGGAGCGATCAGCCAATGCAGAGGATCTTGATGGGCCGGGCGTGTGTCTGTAACGGGGGCACATCAAGATCCAACGCAATCCATCCGCTCCGGCATGAGCCGCGAGCTCGAACCTGCTCGACAGCGACCAGCACAGTGAAGGTGAGCTAGCACCATGGCGGGACAGAAGATCCGCATCCGGCTCAAGGCCTATGACCACGAGGCCATTGACGCCAGCGCACGCAAGATCGTCGAAACGGTCACGCGTACCGGCGCGCGCGTTGTCGGCCCCGTGCCACTGCCGACCGAGAAGAACATCTACTGCGTGATCCGGTCGCCGCACAAGTACAAGGACAGCCGCGAGCATTTCGAGATGCGGACCCACAAGCGGCTCATCGACATCCTCGACCCGACGCCGAAGACGGTCGATGCGCTCATGCGTATCGACTTGCCGGCAAGCGTCGATGTGAACATTCAGTAGTGAGGCGACAGCGAGTGAGCAGCGCAGGGCCGAGGCCCGAGGAGCTAGCGCGAAGCCGAACCAGTGATAGGCGACAGTGACATGGCAAGCGAGAACACCAAGGGCATTCTGGGCGAGAAGCTCGGCATGACCCAGGTTTTCGACGAGAACAACCGGATCGTGCCGGTTACCGTCGTCAAGGCCGGGCCATGCGTCGTCACCCAGATCCGGACGCCGGAGAAGGACGGCTACAGCGCCGTTCAGCTCGCCTACGGGGCGATCGACCCGCGGAAGGTCACCAAGCCGGTCGCCGGCCATTTCAAGGCGGCCAACGTCACTCCGCGCCGGCATCTCGTCGAGCTGCGGACCGATGCTCTGGATGGCTATGAAATCGGCCAGGAACTCGGTCCGGACGTGTTCGACGCGGGCGCGATGGTCGACGTCACCGGCACGACGAAGGGCAAGGGCACCGCGGGGGTCATGAAGCGGCACGGGTTCCACGGCCTCGGCGCGGGGCACGGCACCCAGCGCAAGCATCGGGCGCCAGGGTCGATCGGTGCCTGCGCCACGCCAGCTCGCGTGTTCAAGGGTGTGCGCATGGCCGGCCGCATGGGCCACGAGCGCCAGACCACGCCCGGCCTCACGGTGCACAAGGTCGATACCGAACGGGGCCTGCTGCTGATCAGGGGTGCGATTCCGGGCCCTAGAGGCGGCTTGGTCCTCGTTCGCACCGCGGCGAAGGGGGCCTGATCGTGAGCCGCTCCGTGACTGTGCAGCATCCGGTCGACGCCGCGCCGGCAACATCGATGGTCGAGCTGCCCGCCGAGGTATTCGACGTGCAGGCGAACATCGCGCTGATCCACCAAGTCGTTGTGGCGCAGCTCGCGGCCGCCCGCCAGGGAACTCATTCGACGAAGACCCGCGGCGAAGTCGCCGGCGGCGGGCGGAAGCCGTATCGGCAGAAGGGAACCGGTCGGGCCCGGCAGGGCTCGAACCGGGCGCCCCAGTTTGCCGGCGGTGGGATCGTCCACGGACCCCAGCCGCGAACCTACGACCAGCGCACGCCCAAGAAGATGAAGGCAGCCGCTCTGCGTGGGGCACTGTCCGACCGGGCGCGCAACGATCGCGTCCATATCGTGTCGTCGATCGTCAGTGGCGACACCCCATCGACCCGGACCGCGGCGCAAACTCTGGCCGCAATCGTCGAATCGCAGCACATTCTTGTCGTCGCCGAGCGAGACGATGAGCTGACCTGGAAGAGCCTGCGCAACGTCCCGAGCGTGCATCTGCTCGAGCCGGGCCAACTCAATACCTACGACGTGCTGATCAGCGACGACGTGGTTTTCACCGAGGCCGCGCTGGCGACCTTCGTTGGTGGCCCGCTGCCCAGCACGCCGATCGACGAGGTGCCGGTGGCGTCGGCGATCGACGAGGTGCCGGACGCGGATGCGGTCGATTCGGCCGACGAAGCCGCGGCGGCCGAGGGCGCGCTTGACGAGAACGGTGCGGTTGACGAGGTGGCGCCCCCAGCGTCGGAGGAGACCTCGGCTGTATCGGATGACGACGCGGTGAAGGAGGAGGACGGCTGATGTTCGACGACCCGCGCGACGTCCTGCTCGCTCCGATCATCTCGGAGAAGAGCTATGGCCTGCTCGACCAGAACAAGTACACCTTCGACGTACACCCCCAGGCCAACAAGACGCAGGTCAAGATCGCGGTGGAGCGAGTGTTCAACGTCAAGGTCACCGACGTGAATACGTACAACCGGCCAGGCAAGCGCAAGCGCACCCGGCTTGGCTACGGCCGGCGCCGGAACGTGAAGCGCGCGATCGTCACGTTGCGGTCCGGCGACCGCATCGACGTGTTCGGGCAGTAGGGCGGACAGACCAATGGGTATTCGTAAGTACAAGCCGACGACCCCGGGGCGTCGTGGCGCGAGTGTGGCCGACTTCGTCGAGATCACCCGCGACGAGCCCGAGAAGTCGCTCGTGCGCCCGCTGCACAACCGCGGTGGCCGCAACAACTCCGGTCAGATCACGACCCGACACCAGGGTGGCGGCCATAAGCGCGCGTATCGGCTGATCGATTTCCGCCGGGACGACAAGGACGATGTTCCGGCGAAGGTCGCGCATATCGAGTACGACCCGAACCGGACCGCTCGCATCGCGCTGCTGCACTACGCCGACGGTGAGAAGCGTTACATCCTCGCCCCGCGCCTGCTCAAGCAGGGCGACACGGTGGAGAGCGGCCCGCGGGCCGACATCAAGCCGGGCAACGCCTTGCCGTTGCGCAACATTCCGGTCGGCACCGTTGTGCATGCCATCGAGATGCGGCCAGGAGGCGGCGCCAAGATCGCCCGTTCGGCCGGCGCGAGCGTGCAGCTGGTGGCCAAGGAAGGCCCGTACGCGCAGTTGCGCATGCCGTCGGGGGAGATCCGCAACGTCGACGTCCGGTGCCGAGCCACGGTTGGCGAGGTCGGCAACGCCGAGCAGTCGAACATCAACTGGGGCAAGGCCGGGCGCATGCGCTGGAAGGGGAAGCGGCCGTCCGTCCGCGGAGTGGCGATGAATCCGGTCGATCACCCGCACGGTGGCGGCGAGGGCAAGACATCCGGCGGGCGCCACCCGGTCAATCCCGGAGGCAAACCCGAGGGCCGCACCCGGCGGCGCAAGGCCAGCGACGCACTGATTGTCCGCCGTCGACGCACGAACAAGAAGAGGTAGTCACGCGATGCCGCGCTCATTGAAGAAAGGTCCGTTCGTCGACGATCACCTGCTAAAGAAGGTGGATGCGCAGAACGACCGAAACACCAAGGCCGTGATCAAGACGTGGTCGCGCCGTTCGACGATCATCCCGGACATGCTCGGGCACACAATCGCGGTGCACGACGGTCGCAAGCACGTTCCGGTCTTCATCACCGAGGGCATGGTCGGCCACAAGCTCGGTGAGTTCGCGCCGACTCGTACCTATCGGGGCCACGTGAGGGACGACCGTCGCGCCCGGCGCGGCTAGAGACGAAGAAGAGGACATCATGGCTGCCCACCCCGACACGGAAGAGGTCCGCACCGCGTTTGCGCGGGCGACCTACGTGCGTGTCTCGCCGATGAAGGCGCGCCGCGTCATCGATCTCATCCGCAATCTGCCGGCGCAAGAGGCGCTGTCGGTGCTCAAGTTCGCTCCGCAGGCCGCGAGCGAGCCGGTGGCGAAGGTGCTCGCGAGTGCGATCGCGAATGCGGAACACAACTTCTCACTCGACCCGGACACGTTGTTCGTATCGCAGGCGTTCGTGGACGAGGGACCGATGCTCAAGCGATTTCGACCGCGCGCTCAGGGGCGGGCCTACCGCATCCGCAAGCGCACCTCCCACATCACCGTGGAGGTCGAGAGCATCGAGGCGCCGGCACGGAAGGGACGCGGACGGTCATGAGCGAGCATCGCAATGGCATGAGCAGGAATGAGGCGCGCAAGTAAATGGGTCAGAAGGTCAACCCGCACGGGTTCCGCCTCGGCATCACGACCGACTTCAAGAGCCGGTGGTTCGCTGACAAGCAGTACGCCGATTACGTCAAGGAGGACGTGGCGATCCGGCGGCTGATGACCAAGGGGATGGAGCGTGCCGGCATCTCCAAGGTCGAGATCGAGCGCACGCGGGATCGGGTGCGGGTCGATATCCACACGGCCCGGCCCGGCATCGTGATCGGCCGCCGTGGGGCGGAAGCCGACCGCATCCGGGGCGAGCTGGAGAAGCTGACCAGCAAGCAGGTGCAGCTGAACATCCTCGAGGTGAAGAACCCCGAAGGTGACGCCCAGCTGGTGGCGCAGGGCGTGGCCGAGCAGCTGTCGAACCGCGTGAGCTTCCGGCGAGCGATGCGAAAGAGCATGCAGTCGGCCCTCAAGAGCCCTGGGATCAAGGGCATTCGGGTGCAGTGCTCTGGCCGCCTCGGCGGCGCTGAGATGAGCCGGTCGGAGTTCTACCGCGAGGGTCGGGTGCCGTTGCACACGCTGCGGGCGAACATCGACTACGGCTTCTACGAGGCGCGGACCACCTTCGGCCGGATCGGCGTGAAGGTCTGGCTGTACAAGGGCGAGGTCCCGACTGGATCCCGGGCCGAGCGGGAGGCGGCCGCGGCCGCGGAGGCGTTGCGGCAACGCCGCGAACGCCCGGCGACGAGTCGCCCGCGCCGGTCCGGCTCGCAGGGCACGACGGGTACCGGCACGGATGTCGGCCGGTCGGCGGCGGAGCCGACTGCTGCCGCCGAGCGGGCACACGCGATCGAGGAGGCCGCCGTCGTGGCCGACGAGGCGACCCGGCTCGCGTCCGAGGAGGCCAAAGTCGAGGCTCGGCAGGGCAGCGACTCGGCGGCCACCTTGGTGGCCGAGACCGAGACGCCGACGAGCAGAACGGAGAGCTGAGACATGCTCATCCCGCGGCGGGTCAAACACCGCAAGCAACACCACCCGAGCCGCAGTGGCATGGCGAGCGGCGGCACCCGCGTCGCCTTTGGCGAATACGGCATCCAGGCGCTGGAGCCGGCCTATGTGACGAACCGGCAGATCGAGTCGGCCCGTATCGCGATCAACCGCAGAATCCGTCGTGGCGGCAAGGTGTGGATCAATATCTATCCAGACCGTCCGCTGACGAAGAAGCCCGCTGAGACCCGGATGGGCTCCGGCAAGGGCTCGCCGGAGTGGTGGATTGCCAACGTGAAACCAGGCCGGGTGCTGTTCGAGCTGTCGTTCCCGAACGAGGTCGTTGCTCGGGAGGCGCTTACTCGCGCGATTCACAAGTTGCCGATGAAGTGTCGGATCATCACGCGCGAAGCAGGTGACTTCTGATGACAAGTCAGCCCAGCGAGCTACGCGAGCTGCACGACGACGAGTTGGAGACCCGGCTCCGGGAGGCCAAGGAGGAATTGTTCAACTTGCGGTTCCAGATGGCGACCGGGCAACTGGACAACAACCGGCGACTGCGCACCGTCCGGCACGACATCGCGCGGATCTACACGATCCTGCGGGAGCGGGAGCTAGGCCTGTCGGTGGCACCTGACGAGCAAGGGGCATCGGCGTGAGCGAGCATCGCAGCGAGCGCCAGCGAGCAAGGAGCGCAGCGATGCCGGCGATGAGCGCTCGGGCGAAGAGCGAAGGGACATCGGCGTGAGCGAGAGCGAGGGCAACGAGAACGTGCGGACATCGCACCGCAAGACCCGCGAGGGCCGGGTCGTGAGCGACAAGATGGACAAGACCGTGGTCGTGGCCGTCGAAGATCGGGTTAAGCACTCCCTGTACGGCAAGGTGATCCGCCGCACGAACAAGCTCAAGGCGCATGACGCGACCAACACGGTGACGATCGGAGACCGGGTACTGATCATGGAGACCCGGCCGCTGTCCGCCACCAAACGGTGGCGAGTCGTCGAGGTTCTCGAGAAGGCAAAGTAGTCGCGATCGCGACGTGCGGTATGCCGCGCGGCTCGGTCCAGAGACATGGAGTAGGCAGTGATTCAGCAGGAGTCGCGACTGCGCGTCGCCGACAACACCGGAGCCAAGGAGATCTTGTGCATCCGGGTCATGGGCGGCTCCGGACGGCGGTACGCGGGCATCGGCGACATCATCGTGGCTACGGTCAAGGACGCGCTGCCTGGCGCCGGCGTGAAGAAGGGCGATGTCGTCAAGGCGGTTATCGTGCGCACCGTCAAGGAGCGCCGCCGGCCGGACGGCAGCTACATCCGCTTCGACGAGAACGCGGCCGTGCTCATCCGGGCGGATGGGGAACCCCGGGGGACGCGCATCTTCGGCCCCGTTGGCCGCGAACTGCGCGACAAGAGGTTCATGAAGATCATTTCGCTGGCTCCTGAGGTGCTGTGAGATGACTGGCTACAGCAAGGTGAAGGCATGAAGGTCAAGAAGGGCGACGAGGTCGTCGTCATCGCCGGCAAGGAGCGCGGCGTCAGGGGCAAGGTCATTGCCGCTGACCCGATCCGCAACCGGGTCGTCGTCGAAGGCGTCAATCGGGTCACAAAGCACACCCGAGTGTCGACGACGCAGCGCGGAGCCAAGGCCGGCGGTATCGAGCACGTCGAGGCGGCCATCGACGCCAGCAACGTCATGGTCATCGAGGGCGGGGTAGCGACCCGAATCGGCTATCGGCGCGACGAGGAGACCGGTCGCAACGTTCGAGTTTCCCGTCGGTCGGGGAAGGACCTGAAGTGACCGCCGCGACCGAAATTCCGGTGCCACGGCTTAAGACCCGCTACCGGGACGAGATCGTGCCGCAGCTGACGGAGGCGCACGGCTACGCCAACCCGATGCAGGTGCCGAAGCTGGTCAAGATCGTCGTCAACATGGGCGTCGGCCAGGCCGCGAAGGACGCCAAGCTGATGGACGGCGCCGTGCGCGATCTCTCGCTCATCACCGGGCAGAAGCCGCTGGTGCAGCGCGCCCGCAAGTCGATCGCGCAGTTCAAGCTCCGCGAGGGGATGCCGATTGGCGCCAAGGTGACGTTGCGCGGCGACCGGATGTGGGAGTTCCTGGACCGTTTGCTGACGCTCGCATTGCCGCGCATCCGGGATTTCCGGGGTCTGTCGTCCGCTCAATTCGACGGCCGAGGCAATTACACCTTCGGCCTTACCGAGCAGTCGATGTTCCACGAGATCGACCCGGACACCATCGATCGCCCCCGCGGCATGGACATTACCGTGGTTACCACAGCCAAGACCGACGATGAGGGACGGGCCCTGCTGCGCGCGCTCGGCTTCCCGTTCAAGGAGAGCTGACGAATGGCGAAGAAGGCACTGGTCATCAAGGCGGCGGCCAAGCCGAAGTTTGCGGTCCGCCGCTATTCCCGCTGCCAGCGCTGCGGACGACCGCGCGCGGTGTATCGCAAGTTCGGCCTGTGCCGAATCTGCGTGCGAGAGCTGGCCCACGCCGGCGAATTGCCCGGCGTTACCAAGGCCAGCTGGTAGTGACCGAGAACTGAATATCCGTTCCTATCACTTCGCGGTAGGCCGCACGGCGGAACCGCTGCGAGAAAGAAGATCGAACATGATCAAGCTCTGCTCCGGCCGAAGAGTCGAGGCCGCCCGATGACGATGACCGACCCCATCGCGGACATGCTCACTCGGCTGCGCAACGCCAACTCGGCGTACCACGACGAGGTCAGCATGCCGGCGTCGAAGTTGAAGAACAACATCGCCGAGATCCTCAAGCAAGAGGGTTACATCGCGGGGTTCCACGTCGTGGACGCGCCGGAAGGCCAGGTCGGCCGAGTGCTCACGCTGGATCTGAAGTACGGGCCGAACCGGGAGCGCAGCATCGCCGGCGTGCGCCGGGTCTCCAAGCCGGGCCTGCGCGTCTACGCGAAGTCGACGGGCCTGCCGCGGGTGCTCGGCGGACTTGGCACGGCGATCATCTCGACGTCGTCTGGGCTGTTGACCGATAGGCAGGCCGCCAAGCGTCGGGTAGGCGGGGAAGTCCTCGCCTATATCTGGTGAGCGACGAATGAGTCTGTGTTTGAGCCGCGTGCGCGGCGAACTGTGGGGTTCGAAATGAGTCGAATTGGCCGGCTTCCGGTTGCCATCCCGAGCGGGGTCGAGGTCACGATCGACGGCCAGCAGGTGACAGTGGCCGGGCCGAAGGGGACGCTGCGCCATATCGTCGCGGAGCCCATCTCGGTGCGTCGTGACGACGATGGTGCGCTGGAGGTGACCCGACCGGACGACGAGCGGGAATCGAAAGCGCTCCACGGGCTCTCGCGCACGTTGATCGCGAACATGGTGACCGGAGTCACGTCCGGGTACACGAAGCGGCTCGAGATCGTGGGCACGGGTTACCGGGTCCAGGCGCGCGGAAACGATCTGGAGTTCGCGTTGGGCTACTCCCATCCCGTGCTGGTGCGCGCCCCCGAGGGAATCACGTTCCGGGTCGAGGCGCCCACGCGTTTCGCGGTCGAAGGTATCGACAAGCAAAAGGTCGGCGAAGTGGCGGCGAACATCCGCAAGCTGCGCAAGCCCGATCCATACAAGGGCAAGGGCGTGCGGTATCAGGGCGAGGTCGTCCGCCGCAAGGCCGGGAAGACGGGTAAGTAGCGATGTCCGCAGCAACGATCCTCAAGAAGGCTCGCCGGTCGGCGGGCGTGTCCGCCTCGCGGCGGGTCGCGCGGTCACGTCGGCACTTCCGGCTGCGGAAGAAGGTCGTCGGTACCGCGGAACGTCCGCGGCTGGTCGTTACCCGATCCTCGCGTCATCTCTACGCGCAGCTCGTCGACGACTCCACGCGGACCACCCTGGCGTCGGCATCGACCTACAAGCTGACCGAAGGCGACAAGACCGCACGGGCCAAGGCCGTAGGTACTTCGCTGGCCGACTCGGCGAAGGCCGCGGGTATCTCCCGAGTGGTCTTCGACCGGGGCGGGCACACGTACACCGGTCGGGTGGCTGCGTTTGCCGATGCGGCTCGAGAGGCAGGCCTGGAATTTTGAGCGAGCGACCAACGTCAATGAGCGCCATCACGATGGAAGGAAATAACTGATGCCCGGACCGCAGCGGGGACCCCGCACGGCTGGCACCGAGTCCGGCGGCCAGCGCGACCGTCGCGACCGTCGAGAGGGTGGTCGGGGCGGCCGGGACGGGGGCCCGCCGGAGAAGAGCCCACATCTCGAGCGGGTTGTGACGATCAACCGCGTCGCCAAGGTCGTCAAGGGTGGCCGGCGGTTCAGCTTCACCGCGCTGGTCGTCGTCGGTGACGGCGATGGCACGGTCGGTGTGGGCTACGGCAAGGCCAAGGAGGTCCCCGCGGCGATCGCGAAGGGCGTCGAAGAGGCCAAGAAGAACTTCTTCAAGGTGCCGCGTATCCAGCAGACCATTCCGCACCCAGTGCAGGGTGAGGCTGCTGCCGGCGTCGTCCTGCTGAAGCCGGCGAGCCCCGGTACCGGTGTCATCGCCGGCGGCCCGGTGCGAGCGGTGCTGGAATGCGCGGGTATCCACGACGTGCTGTCGAAGTCCCTGGGCTCGGACAATCCGATCAATATCGTGCACGCGACCGTGGCGGCGCTGAAGGGCCTGGTCCGGCCGGAGGAAGTCGCGGCCCGACGCGGTCTCCCGCTCGAGGACATCGCCCCGGCCGGACTGCTTCGGGCGCGCGCCGGACAGGCCGGATAAGAGGCACCATGACGCGGCTGAAGATCACCCAGATTCGATCCGGAATCGGGAAGAAGGAGAACCAGCGCCAGACCTTACGTTCGTTAGGCCTCAAGCGGGTCCATGACGTGGTCATCAAGGAAGACCGACCGGAGATCCGTGGCATGGTCGCGACCGTGCCGCACCTCGTCTCGGTCGAGGAGGTCGATTGACATGGGCGGACCGCTCAAGGTTCACCATCTGCGCCCGGCAGCGGGCGCCCACACCAAGAAGACCCGAGTAGGACGCGGTAACTCGTCCAAGGGCAAGACCGCGGGACGCGGGACGAAGGGCAGCAAGGCTCGCTCCGGGATTCCGGCCACTTTCGAGGGTGGTCAGATGCCGATCCACATGCGGCTGCCCAAACTCAAGGGTTTCAACAACACGTTCCGGACCGAGTATCAGATCGTGAACGTCGCTGCGCTCGCGAACCTGTTCCCGCGCGGCGGCTCTGTCGACGTCGACGCCCTGGTGGCCGCCGGGGCGGTACGCAAGGGCTTGCCGGTCAAGGTTCTCGGCCACGGCGAGCTGGGCTCAGTCAAGCTCGACGTGACCGCGAACGCCTTCTCCGGCACGGCCCGTGACAAGATCGAAGCTGCTGGTGGGACGGTCACCGAGCTGTAAGCCCTGATAGTGACCGCCGCGGCTGTTAACCTGAAGGTCAGAGTCGACCTCCGCAGCCGCATTGGCCGGGACCTGCGGGGACCATAGCTCGCGACGACCGTCCGGTCGGCCGCTCAATCCGCACAGGAGGATGTGTGCTCAGCGCTTTTGCATCCGCGTTTCGAACGCCGGATCTGCGCAAAAAGCTGCTTTTCACGCTGGGCATCATCGTGCTCTACCGCCTCGGCGCCTCGGTGCCGACGCCGAACACGAACGTCAAGAACATCAACGCCTGTATCGAGATCGCCGGTAGCGGAGCGTCAAAGGATGTTTATTCTCTGATCAACCTGTTTTCCGGCGGCGCGTTGCTCAGGCTGTCCGTGTTCGCCCTGGGCATCCTGCCCTACATCACGGCGAGCATCATCATTCAGCTTCTCGTGGTGGTCATCCCGAGGTTTGAGCAGCTGAAGAAGGAAGGTCAGGCGGGCCAGCAGAAGCTGACCCAGTACAGCCGTTACCTCACAATCGGGCTGGCCGTCCTGCAGTCGACCGGTTTCATCGCCTTGGCCCGATCCGGCCAGCTGTTCCAGGGCTGCAACGATCCGATTCTGTACAAGACGGACGTATTCACCCTTTCCACCATGGTGCTCTGCATGACCGCCGGCACCGGCGTGATCATGTGGCTGGGCGAGCTCATCACCGACCGTGGCGTCGGCAACGGGATGAGCGTGCTCATGTTCACCTCGATCGCCGCCCGGATCCCCAACGAGGGTCAAACGATCCTGCAGAACGCCGGTGGCTTCGCATTCACCCTTATTCTCGCTCTGGGCCTCGCCATCATCGCGGCGGTCGTGTTCGTCGAGCAGGCCCAGCGGCGCATACCGGTTCAATACGCGAAGCGGATGATCGGCCGACGACAGTACGGCGGGACGTCGACGTACCTGCCGCTGAAGGTGAACCAAGCCGGTGTCATACCCGTTATCTTCGCCTCGTCACTGCTATACATCCCGCAGCTGATAAGCCAACTGCAATCCGGCAACGGCGGCGGCTTCCAACGCTGGGTGAACAACTACCTGATCAACCAGCAGTCGTGGGTCCACATCACGATCTACTTCGTTCTGATCATCTTCTTTGCCTATTTCTACGTCAGCATCACGTTTAACCCCGAGGAACGTGCTGATGACATGAAGAAGTACGGCGGGTTCATTCCGGGCATCCGGCCCGGCCGCCCGACTGCCGAGTACCTGCAGTTCGTACTGTCTCGGATCACGCTGCCGGGGGCCTTGTATCTGGGCATCGTGGCGATCCTGCCTAACTTCTTCTTTGCGATGACCGGCGGCAACAACCAGAACTTCCCGTTCGGCGGGACCGCAGTGCTGATCATGGTCGGTGTGGGATTGGACACTGTGAAACAAATTGAGAGCCAGTTGATGCAACGTAACTACGAAGGGTTCTTGCGTTAGCGCGATCCAACTGATCCGCAGGGAGATCAGGCCGATGAACGAGGAGGCAGTTCTTGTGCGAGTAGTCCTCGTTGGGCCGCCCGGGGCGGGTAAGGGCACCCAAGCCGAGTTCATCTCGGAGCGCTACGAGATCCCGAAGATCTCCACCGGTGACATCTTCCGGGCGAACGTCTCCGGAGGAACGGAGCTCGGTGTGCTGGCCAAGAAGTTCATGGACGCCGGGGACCTGGTTCCGGACGAGGTCACCAACGCCATGGTTCGGGACCGATTGGAGTGGCCGGACGCCGCGGTCGGCTTCCTCCTCGATGGATTCCCTCGCAATGTGGCCCAGGCTTACGAGCTTGACGGCATCCTCAATGACATGGCGACCTCGCTTGATGTCGTGCTCGAACTCGAGGTCGGCGACAACGAGGTGGTGCGCCGCCTGTCTGGCCGCCGAACTTGCAAGAAATGCGGACACGTCTGGCACATCGAATTCGACCCGCCCAAGGTGGCGGACATCTGCGATCGGTGCGGCGGACAGCTGTATCTGCGCGACGATGACCTGCCCCAAACGGTGCGGCACCGGCTGGAGGTCTACGCCCAGCAGACCGAGCCGCTGATCTCCTTCTACACAGGCCGCAGTCAGCTCCGGCAAATCGATGCCTACGGTCCAGTGGAGGACGTGACCGAGCGCGCGATCGCCGCGCTCGCCTCGTTCGCCGAAGCGCGGACCGGGGCTGACCGGGGCAGATCCGACGGCCTATGAAGCGGCGCCGAGGACGTGATCCCTTCGAGCTGAAGTCCGTCGCCCAGCTCGCCCTCATGCGGGAAGCCGGGCTGGTCGTCGCCCAAGCATTGTCCGAGATGCGGGACGCGGTGGCGCCCGGCGTATCGACACTGGACCTAGATGGGATCGCCCGGGATGTCCTCCGCGCGGCCGGCGCGACATCGAACTTCCTCGGCTACGACCTCGGGTCAGGACCGTATCCAGGTGTCATCTGCGCCTCGGTGAACGACCGGATCGTGCACGGCATCCCGTCGTCGGACGTGCGACTCCGGGACGGCGATTTGATCTCGCTCGACGTCGGCGCAGTTGTCGGGGGCTGGCACGGCGACGGCGCGATAACCGTCCCGGTTGGCGAGGTGTCGGCCGAGGCTCAGGCGCTTTCCGACGCGTGTGAACGCGCCCTCTGGGACGGCTTGGCGGCGGTACGAGCCGGCGAGCGCCTTGGCGATGTGTCGCATGCGGTCGAGACATCTGTGCGTCGCGCGGGGCAGTACGGCATCGTTACCGGCTACGGCGGACACGGCATTGGCTCGCGGATGCACATGGATCCGCACATCCTGAACTACGGCCCGCCTGGACAGGGGCCCCGGCTCGTTCCGGGCATGGTGCTCGCCATCGAGCCGATGATCACGCTGGGCAGTCCCAACTCTCGTGAGCTGGGCGATGGATGGACTGTCGTGACCGCCGATGGGTCATTCGCTGCGCATTGGGAGCACACCGTAGCAATCCTGTCGGACGGGCCGTGGGTGCTCACCGCCGAGGACGGTGGCCGGGCCGAACTGCAGCTACGCGGCGTGCCGTTGTCCGATCTCGCCGCCTGAGTGGCGGAGCCCTCGAGCGCACCGGCGTCGACAGCCCGTGATCTTGGCCTTACCGTCGCCCTTGGCCATCAGTCCAAGATCACGGTGGACAACATGGGCGCCGCGGTTGCCACCACGCCGCACCGCCGCGCTGGCGGATTAGCGAACCGGGCCGGGGCTCGGTACAGTGGACTGTGGCGCCAGCCGCCCTTTACCCATGCCCGCTGTGGCCGCGGGTCGGTGAGGTGGGACCCTCGGGACGACGCCGGTGAGTTCGACCCAACTAGCAGTAGCAGTACGACGTGCGACAGGCAGAAAAGCGGAGGATATGCCCAAAAAGGATGGGGCCATCGAGGTCGAAGGCCGAGTGGTGGAACCACTTCCTAATGCCATGTTCCGCGTGGAATTGAGCAACGGGCACAAAGTGTTGGCACATATCAGCGGGAAGATGCGCCAGCACTACATCCGCATCCTGCCCGAGGACCGCGTGGTCGTCGAACTATCACCGTACGACCTGACTCGCGGGCGCATTGTTTACCGCTACAAGTGAGTCCCGACCCACCACACAGGAAGTCACGGCCGTGAAGGTCAAGCCCAGCGTCAAGCCCATTTGCGAGAAGTGCAAGGTGATCCGTCGTCACAACCGGGTCATGGTCATCTGCGAGAACCCGCGCCACAAGCAGCGGCAGGGCTGAGCGGACGACAATCAGCAACGCGCATGCCTAGCCGTCGTCCCGGCGGTGATCACCCTCGGTCGGAGGCCGAGGCCGGCGCTCGAGCTGCGCTCGGGGTAAGCCCGGACGGATGCGCACCACACCTCCGCTGAGCTCAAGGAGAGCTGCTACCGCATGGCACGACTCGTCGGCGTCGATCTCCCCCGCGACAAGCGAATGGAGATCGCGCTCACCTACATCTACGGCATCGGTAAGACCCGGGCCCAGCAGACGCTCGAGGCGACGGGCGTGAGCCCGGATCTACGGACGCGCGATCTGTCCGA
Organism: uncultured Actinomycetota bacterium; assembly: GCA_963809815.1. Lineage (GTDB taxonomy): Bacteria > Actinomycetota > Actinomycetes > Mycobacteriales > Jatrophihabitantaceae > CAVVJA01. Next base: position 249,848 of record CAWELM010000017.1, on the reverse strand, counting down.
CGAGGATCTGGTCAGGCTGCGCGACTACATCGACGCCAACTACCAGGTCGAGGGTGATCTGCGGCGGGAGGTCGCCGCCGACATCCGACGCAAGATCGAGATCGGCTCCTATCAGGGAATCCGGCACCGCCGCGGGCTGCCTGTGCACGGGCAGCGCACCAAGACCAACGCCCGCACCCGTAAGGGCCCGAAGAAGACCATCGCTGGCAAGAAGAAGGCAGGTAAGAAGTGAGCGAGCGCCGATTCGTGACGAGCGGGGTGATCTAGCATGCCGCCGAGGGCTCGCGCTGGGGCTGTGAAGAAGGTCCGGCGCAAGGAGAAGAAGAACATCGCGCATGGTCACGCGCACATCAAGAGCACTTTCAACAACACGATCGTGTCGATCACCGACCCGCAGGGAAATGTGATCAGCTGGGCCTCGGCCGGCCACGTGGGCTTTAAGGGCTCCCGCAAGTCGACGCCGTTCGCGGCGCAGATGGCGGCGGAGAGCGCGGCCCGGAAGGCTCAGGAGCACGGGTTGCGCAAGGTCGACGTCTTCGTCAAGGGTCCCGGTTCCGGGCGGGAAACCGCGATCCGCTCGCTACAGGCGACCGGACTGGAGGTCGGGATCATCTCCGATGTGACGCCGCAGCCGCATAACGGATGCCGCCCGCCGAAGCGCCGGAGGGTATGACTCGATGGCCCGCTACACCGGACCCGTAACGCGCATCTCGCGTCGCCTGAATACCGACCTCGTCGGCGGTGACACCTCCTTCGAGCGCCGGCCGTATCCGCCGGGCCAGCACGGCCGCGCGCGGATCAAGCAGAGCGAGTACCTCCTGCAGCTGCAGGAGAAGCAGAAGGCGAAGTACAGCTACGGCGTGCTGGAAAAGCAGTTCCGTCGCTACTACGAGGAGGCAGTGCGGCGGCCGGGCAAGACCGGCGACAACCTGCTGCAGATCCTCGAGTCGCGGTTGGACAACGTCGTATACCGATCAGGCTTGGCGCGCACTCGCCGGGCCGCGCGTCAGCTCGTCAGCCACGGTCACTTCCTCGTCAACGGCGAGAAGGTGAATATCCCGAGCTATCGGATGTCCCAGTACGACATCATCGACATCAAGCCGAAGTCGCTCGAGACGACGCCGTTCCTCATCGCGCGGGAGACTCAAGGCGACCGGCCGATTCCCGGTTGGCTTCAGGTCGTGCCGAACCGGCTCCGGGTGCTCGTGCATCAGCTGCCCGAGCGAAGCCAGATCGACGTGCCGCTGCAGGAGCAGCTGATCGTCGAGCTCTACTCCAAGTAACCGGCCGCCTCCGCGACCGCGTTTGGGGGCCACAACTGAATAACCCATTGGTGGACGTCATATAGCGGGCGTCCCTGCGAAAGGATCCAACCAGTGCTGATCTCTCAGCGTCCCTCGCTCACCGAGCAAGCCATCGGCGACAACCGCTCCCGGTTCGTCATCGAGCCGCTCGAGCCCGGCTTCGGATACACGCTCGGCAACTCGCTGCGCCGCACCCTGCTCTCCTCGATCCCTGGTGCCGCGGTTACCAGCATCCGTATCGACGGCGTGCTCCACGAGTTCACCACCGTCGAGGGGGTTAAGGAGGACGTCACCGACATCATCCTGAATCTCAAGGAACTCGTGGTCAGTTCCGAAAGCGATGAGCCTGTCGTCATGTACCTGCGCAAGCAGGGACCGGGCGAGGTCACGGCCGCCGACATCGCGCCGCCCGCAGGCGTCGAGGTGCACAACCCTGACTTGAAGATCGCCACGATCAACAAGAAGGGACGACTGGAAATCGAGCTGGTCGTCGAACGTGGGCGCGGCTACGTCACCGCAGTGCAGAACAAGCAGCCTGGTCAGGAGATCGGGCGGATTCCCGTGGACTCGATCTACTCGCCGGTGCTGAAGGTGACCTACGCCGTAGAGGCGACTCGCGTCGAACAGCGCACGGACTTCGATCGCCTCGTGGTCGATGTCGAGACCAAGCCGTCGATGTCGCCACGCGACGCCGTGGCCAGCGCTGGACACACGCTGGTCGAGCTGTTCGGGTTGTTCCGCGAGCTCAACGACGACGCGGAGGGCATCGACGTCGGTCCCTCACCGGCTGAGGTAGCCGACATCGCGGCGTTCTCGATGCCGATTGAGGAGCTCGACCTGACCGTGCGGTCTTACAACTGCCTGAAGCGCGAGGGCATCCACACCGTGGGTGAGCTCGTCGGGCGCAGTGAGGCCGACTTGCTCGACATTCGTAACTTCGGGTCGAAGTCCATCGACGAAGTCAAGATCAAGCTCGCGAGCCTCGGCCTGTCCCTCAAGGACAGCCCGCCCGGATTCGAGCTGGCCTCGGCTGTCGAGAGCTACGGTGACGACGACTTCGACGGCGGAGACTCGGACTTCGCCGAGACCGAGCAACTCTAGACACCCGATCTGCCGCTAATCGCAACGCGATCGTCGGCGGAGCCCGAACCGAACAGACAATGGATCAAGTCCCTTCCGGGACTTCGAGGAGCATGAGATGCCTACGCCCACGAAGGGTCGGCGCCTCGGCGCGGGTCCTGCGCACGAGCGGCTGATGCTTGCGAATCTCGCGACATCACTGTTCACCTATGACCGGATCACGACGACCGAGGCCAAGGCAAAGCGTCTACGGCCGCTGGCCGAGCGTCTGATCACCTTTGCCAAGCGGGGTGATCTGCACGCGCGGCGCCAGGTGATGAGCGTGATCCGCGACAAGGACGTGGTACACAAGCTCTTCGCGGAGATCGGGCCCAAGTTCACCGAGCGGGCCGGTGGCTATACCCGCATCGTCAAGGTCGGTCCGCGCAAGGGCGACAACGCGCCGATGGCAGTCATCGAGCTGGTCGAGGACCGCACGGCGGCCCAGCAGACCGTCCGTGAAGCCGAGCGAGCCCGCGGCACGAAGGTCGCGCCCCGTAAGGCACCGTCCAAGCGGACGGCGGAAATCGCCGAAGAGGCAAAGGACGAGTCGCCGACCGCCGCTGCAGTCGCGGCCGGGCCGTCCGCCACGACGTTTACCACGCCAGCCGAGGATGCGGATCTGGTCGAGAGCGACAGTTCGGTGGAGACCGATACCTCTGTCGGCGAAGGCTCGCGTATCTCCGGCGATGAGGAGCTCGAGCCGGCTGCCCCCGATGTCGAGCCCGATGCCAGCGACATCGAGCCGTCGGCCAGCGTCGAGGGTGCCGATGCCGCGGAGGCCGCCGGCCCAGACACATCGGCGTCGGATGATGAAGAGAACCGCGACGCTGGCCCGAGGGATGCCGATCGTTAGTGTCCGTTAACGTAGTCAGTTGAGTCGCTACGAGCCCGTTGCCCCGATCCGGGACGGCGGGCTCGTTCGCGTTCGGTTGGATTTGGGCTATGACGGAACGGCATTCTCGGGCTGGGCCGTGCAGACCGGACGAAGAACGGTCCAAGGCGTCGTGCAGTCCGCGCTCGAGCGTATTACCCGTATCGCGCCCATCCAGCTGACGGTTGCTGGCCGAACTGATGCCGGTGTGCACGCTACGGGCCAGGTCGCGCATGCCGACTTCCCGACCGCTATGTGGTCGGACTTCGCACCAACCGGGTTGCGCCGGCTGGCTGGAGTACTGCCAGCGGATGTACGTGTTTTGCGCGTTGCGGAGGTGCCGTCTGATTTCGACGCCCGGTTCTCCGCGCTGTGGCGGCGCTATGTCTATCGCGTCGACGATGCCGAGGCCGGGGTGAGTCCACTGCGCCGCCATGTCGTGCTCGGTTGGCGCCGTCCGTTGGATGTCAGCGCGATGGCCCGCAGCGCGGAGTGCTTGCTCGGCGAGCACGACTTCGCCGCGTTCTGCCGTCCGCGGATGGGCAGTTCGACGATTCGGACACTGCAATCGCTCGACGTCCGCCGTGAGTCCTGTGGGGAGGTGAGTTGCACTGCCCAAGCCGACGCGTTTTGCCATTCAATGGTGCGCTCGTTGGTGGGGGCGTTGCTTGCGGTCGGTGATGGCCGGCGCCCACCAGAGTGGGTGAACAACCTGCTGGCCCGCACCTCCCGGGCCGACGAGATTGCGGTCGCTGCCGCCCAGGGGTTGACGCTCGTGGCCGTCGGGTATCCGCCGCCAGATCGGTACGCAGCTCAAGCCGCGGCCGCCCGCAGACGACGAGGCAGCTAGTGGCTTCACACCAGGAACGCCAGCTTGTCTCGGCCGCACCAGTCCAGCATGGCCGGCCAGGGTCCATATCCGGCCGCCACGTTCAGATGGCCACCGCCGGGTACCACCGTTGTCGGCAGCCGCAACGGAAGTCCATAGGCGACCTGTGCTCCCTCGGGGCAGTAGGGATCATCCGTTCCGCAGGCCAGCACAGTTCCGTCCGCCGCCCGGCGCAGTTCGTCAATAACCAACGGGACGGGCAGAAAGTCCGCCAGTTCGGGAACAGTCGAGCGCGGGGACGGAGGGGCGACAAGAGCCACGCGCGCGGGTCGCGGCGCACTCGTACCGTCGGCGACGTGGTGCAGCCACAGCAGGCAGCCGAGCGAGTGACAGACGACGTCGAATTCTCCATTGGTCAAGCCATCGAGCGTGGTGCGGAGGACCTCGAGCCAGGCCAGCCGCTCGGGTTGGTTCACATCGGGTAGGTCGGGATATCGAACCTCGCGGCCGGCGTCCTGCAACTGCACGGCCAGCCAGGTTTGCCAGTGTTCGGGTTCGTTGCCGTGCAGTCCGTGCAGGATCACCGTGGGCGCTGTCCGGGTAGCACGTCTGGGCACGTCCGGCAGCGTAGATCACGCGTCCGCTGATGATCTTGATGGTTGGGCTTCTCATCAGTCCCACCAGCACCAACGGTCCGCCGGGGCGCCACGCCCGGAATCGCGATGGACCCGAAAAGTGCCGACCGCGGAGGATCACCATTCGGGTACGGACCGCGAAATCGCGGCTGTCAGCAACCGGCGGGTGACAAATCCACCGGTTGAAGTTCGTGTAGGTCGCTCGGCGTACAGCTACGCCACAACGCCGGCGATCGGTATTCGCACGGTGATGGTGCCGGTACCACTGGTTACATTCGCCGGCCCGAACGTCCGATGCGGCGTCGTAGGTGTCTCGTGCCTCCTGAAGATGATGAGTAGTATCCCGCGGATATCCACGATGATCGGGCAACTCCGCCCGTCCGGGTCTAGCTGGCCTTGGAGGCGCCACTTGCGATGACTGGCAGGCACAGTGCTCGGATCGCAAGCCGTGCCCGTCTTCGGGCTCCTTCATCACACAGAGGTCGGCGCGTCGCCTTAGTAGCCGCCGTGGCTGTCGTGATCGCCGCCGCAGCGGTGACCGTCACGGTCTTGCGAACGGGCCAACCGTCCGGACGACCTGCCGCCGCGACAAGCGCTCACCCCTGCTTGAACGGAGTGCCGCTCAGCGTCATCACTGCGCCGCAGGTGCAAGCGGCGACCCAGGCCGTCGCCGACGCGTGGGTTGCGAGCAGGCCGACGGTGAACGGAAAGTGCGTCACGGTCACGGTCGATCAGGAAAACCCAAGTGCGGCAGTCCAATCGCTTGGCGTCTCGCCGGCGAACACGGTCTGGATTCCCGATTCTCGCTTCTGGGCGGACCAGCTGCGCGGGGCCAATCCGGCGCTGCGCTCGACGGTCACGGTCAGCGGCTCGGTCGGCAGTTCACCGCTCGTGGTGGCAACGGTGCCATCCCGCGCGACGTCAATCGCGGCTGCGGCCAAGACCGGATGGGCCGCCGTCTTGATGGGACCGGCCGTTGTCGCCGTACCCGATCCCCTGACCACAACAGAAGGCGCATTGTCCGCTCTCGCAGTGCAGTCGGCCGTCGGATCGCGCCCGGACTCGTCGGCCATGTTGGTCGGTGCATTTGGGCGACTGGCGACGACTGCGATAGCAGCAGACGGTCCGACCGGCTTCGACGCGATGCAGAGTAGCCCAGCATCGGCGCCGGCATTCGTGGCCAGCGAGCAGGACGTGGTGCAAGCCAACCGGGGCAAGAAGGCGCCGATGGTGTCGGCTGTGTATCCCAATGGTCCGACGCCGGTGCTCGACTTTCCGGTCGTCCGGATAACCCTGCCGACCGCCGACCTCAATGTCGCCGCGGCCCAAACGCTGTTCGTCTCGCAGCTCGGCACCACCGCCGCTCGTATGGCGTACTCCGAAGCCGGGCTGCGCGCGGACCCGCGCCTGCCGCTCGGGCCCGGGGAGAACGCCATCGGGGCGGCACAACGTCCGGTTACTGCGGCTTCCTCGCCCGCTGCCGCTCAAGTCTCCGTGGCCTCACGGCTCTGGGTCGCCGCGGTCAAACCGTCCAACCTGCTCGCCGCCATCGACGTGTCAGGGTCGATGGGGGATACAACGGGCACGGGGCTCAGCAAGATCGCGTTGGCGGCCGCGGCGGCCCGGACGGCGATGACGATCGTGCCGGACAGCTGGACGCTCGGCCTATGGGCGTTCTCGGCTCACGATCCGCCGGCAACGGACTGGACCGAGCTCGCACCGCTCGCCAACGTCGGTAGCTCCCGAGCGAAGCTGGCCGCTGCGGCCGCGACCTTACCGGGGCGCGTCGGCGGCAACACGGGGCTGTACGACACCGCATGGGCCGCCTACCAGGACGTCACCCGCAATTACAACCCGGCCGACGTCAACGTCGTGGCCCTCCTTACTGATGGTGCGAATGTCGATCCGAACGGGATTGACTTACCCACCCTTACGTCGAGACTCAAGGCGACGTACAACCCGGCGCGGCCCGTGCGGATAGTGACGATAGGGATCGGCGCGCAGGCAGACGCTGGTGCGTTACGAGCGATATCCAACGCCACTCACGGTCAGTCGTACCTCGTGCTCAATCCCGCGGACATCAAGAGCGTGCTGCTGCAGTCGATCGTCGCTAACAATTGACGGCCGGCCCTACAAGACGGCGCCAGGATTCAGAATCCCCTGCGGATCAAGCGCATTCTTTATCCGACGGCTGACCTCCATGACGTCGGCTCCGACGTAGCCCGGCAGCCATGCCTTCTTCAGTCGTCCTACCCCGTGCTCACCGGTGATCGTGCCGCCCAGCGACGTCGCGAGGTCCATGACCTCGCCGAATGCCAGCTCGGCGCGCGCGGTCGCAGCTGGATCGGTTGCGTCGTAGACGATGAGCGGGTGGGTGTTCCCGTCGCCAGCGTGGGCAACGACGGCGATGCGAGTATCGCGGGCCGCCGCGATCCGCTCGACCCCACGAACGAGCGCCGGCAGGGCCGGCAACGGCACGCCGACATCTTCGAGGAGCAGGTCGCCGAGCTTCTCGACCGCTGGGAAGGCCGCTCGGCGGGCCGCGGCGAACATCTCGCCCTCAGCCGGATCGTCGGTCGTGAACAGCTCGGTCGGCTCGTGTCGCTCACATGCTTGGGCCATCAGACCGACCTCGGTCGATGCGGCGCTGCCAGGCGCATCCGACCGCGCGATCAGCAACGCGCCCGCGGAGCGATCGAGGCCCATACCGATGAAGTCCTCGACCGCGTTGATCGACGCGTTGTCCATCAGTTCGAGCATGGACGGACGCAACGTGGACACGATCGCCAGGACCGCCCCTGCGGCCGCCTCAATGGACCGGAACGACGCGACCAGGGTGCTCGCGGGGGGCGGGGCCGGAACCAATCTGAGGGTCAGCTCGGTCATGACGCCCAGCGTCCCCTCACTGCCCACGAACAGTTTGGTCAGGGATAGTCCGGCGACGTCCTTCAACCGCGGACCACCGAGCCGCAAGGCCGTGCCGTCGGCCAAAACCACCTGCATGCCGAGCACATAGTCAGTCGTCACGCCGTACTTGACGCAGCACAGCCCGCCGGCATTGGTGGCGGCATTTCCGCCGATCGAACACATCTCGAACGAGGAAGGATCCGGCGGGTACCACAGTCCCTTGGCGGCAGCGGCTTGCTTCACCTCGACATTCAGCGCGCCGGGCTGAGCCACGGCAACGCGCGTGGGTACGTCGATCGTGACCTGACGCATTCGCTCGAGGCTGAGCACGATGCAGCCATCGACCGCACTCGATCCTCCGGACAGCCCGCTGCCGGCGCCGCGCGGCACAACCGGCACGCCGTGCCTGGATGCCCACACGAGAACCGCTTGGACATCCTCCGTGCACGTGGCCCGGACGACAGCTACGGGCCGGCCGGCGTTCGGATCTCGCGCCCAGTCCCGGCGGTAGCCCTCCGTGATGGCTGCGTCGGTGACCAAGGCACCGGCTGGGAGGACATCCTCGAGTTCCGACATCTCGGTCGCGGTGGCCGTCATACCGACGATTGTCCCCTGATATCCGATGCCAGGCAGGTGGCTCTACGGAACACTCCTCTCCGTGGGGTACATCGAGGTCGTCGGCGCACGGTATGTGCTGCCTGACGGCCGAGTGTTGCTCGACGACGTGAACTTCCGGGTCGGCGAGGGCGGCAAGGTTGCCCTGGTCGGGGCAAATGGCGCCGGCAAGACGACCCTGCTGCGGCTCATCTCCGGTGACCTGAGCCCGCAGGCGGGGAGCGTGGCCCGCTCTGGCGGCCTTGGCGTAATGCGGCAATTCATCGGCTCCGTGCGGGACGCCACCACCGTGCTGGAATTCCTCGTGGGACTGGCGCCTACGCCGGTGCGCGAGGCCTGGGCGGCCGTGGAGGCTGCCGAGCTGGCCCTCATGGACCACGACGATGAACGGCGGCAGTTGGACTACGCGCACGCCCTCACGCACTGGGGCGATGTCGGGGGCTACGAGGCCGAGGTGCTGTGGGACACCGTCGTGGTCGCGGCGCTGGGAATGCCGTTCGACCGCGTCAAGTACCGCGAGGTAGCGACCCTGTCCGGCGGTGAGCAGAAGCGGCTCGCGGTCGAGGCCTTGCTGCGTGGGCCGGACGAAGTGCTCCTGCTCGACGAGCCCGACAACTACCTCGATGTCCCGGGCAAGCGGTGGCTCGAGGATCGGCTGCGCGAGACAGCCAAGACCGTGCTGTTCGTGAGCCACGACCGCGAGTTACTCGCGCAGGTTGCCGACCGGATCGTCACGGTTGAGGGCGCGACCGTCTGGGTGCACGGCGGCGGGTTTGCGTCCTATCACGAGGCCAGATCGGCCAAGCACGAACGGATGGCCGAGCTGCGTCGTCGGTGGGAGGAGGAACACGCGCGGCTGATCGAGTTGGTGCGCACGCTGCAGCAGCAGGCGAAAGTCAGCGACGCGATGGCCGCGAAGTACCGGGTGATGGTCCGCCGGCTCGAGCGATTCGAGGCAGCTGGACCTCCGCCCGACAAGCCAACCGAGCAGCGGGTCACGATGCGGCTGCGCGGCGGGCGGACCGGCGTGCGCGCAGTGATCTGCGAGGGCTTGGAGCTCATCGGGCTCATGCGGCCGTTCGACGCGGAGATCTTCTATGGCGAGCGGGTCGGCGTTCTCGGCGCGAACGGGGCAGGAAAGTCGCACTTCCTGCGGCTGCTCGCCGGCGAGCCGATGGCTCGCGTCTGGGGCATGGCGGCTGGGCGCGCGGGTCGTGCCGGGCCGATTCGCCCAGACCCATGTCCACCCCACCTGGACGGCCCGGACGCTCGTTGATCTGCTCTGGCATGGCGAGCCGGGACGAGATGGGGTCGATCGAGGACGCGCCATCGGCGCGCTACGCCGGTATGGCCTGCAGCTGCAGGCGGACCAGACCTTCGGTTCCTTGTCGGGTGGGCAGCAGGCTCGCTTCCAGATCCTGCTGCTAGAACTGTCCGGGACGACCTTGCTCCTTCTCGACGAGCCGACCGACAACCTCGACGTGATCAGCGCGGAAGCACTCGAAGAGGCACTGCAAGGTTTCGACGGCACCGTGCTCGCCGTCACTCACGATCGATGGTTCGCCCGATCATTTCAGCGCTTTCTGGTGTTCGGTGCCGACGGCGCAGTCTACGAATCGGACGAGCCGGTTTTCGACGAGGCGCGAGTCAATCGACCGGCGCCGTAATAGTCGGGCATTGCTTACATATCGCCAGACGGCTGTGGGCCGCGCGTAGACTGACGCGCGTCCGGCTTTCCCGCCATCCCCGGGCGCTCGGAGAACCGATGACGAGCCACACCAACAACGACGGACATTCCAGCAGCGGGCGTGAGCGGATCAGCCAAGCTGCGTACGAGTTGTTCAGTCGTGACGGTACGCAGAGTGTCGGAATCGACGCCGTTATCGCTCACGCCGGCGCGGCGAAAATGACGCTGTATCGCAATTTCCGCTCGAAGGACGAGCTGATACTGGACTTCCTGAGGCGGCGCGAGCAGCTGTGGACGCGGGAATGGTTGCAGGCCGAGGCGCAGAACCGGGGCGATACTCCGCAGGCCCGGCTGTTGGCCATATTCGAGGTGTTTGGCGAATGGTTCGCTGATCCGGATTTCGACGGCTGTGCATTCCTGACGACAATGATCGAGATCAAGGATCCGGAGAGCCCAGTTCGGCAAGCGAGTGTTCAACACCTGGCCAACATCAGGGAATTCATCAAGGCGCTCGCGGCCGAGGCCGGTATCCCGGACACCGACGCATTTGCTCGACAGTGGCACATTCTCATGAAGGGCTCGATCATGGCCGCCCACGAGGGCGACCTTGCGGCCGCCTGGCGCGCTCGAGGACTCGGCGTGCTGCTCTTGCGCAGTCATGGCTTGGATGTTGAGTAGCGCTCATTTCCTGGCCGGCAGGCGGACAGTGCGAGCCGGCGATTGCGGCGATTCGCGGCTCCCGCTCCTGTCTGGCGATGGCGCTGCGTGTCCGCGCGCGGGTTTCAGCTAGATTTGGCCCGGGTCCGGATCGGCCGGTATTGTGAACGGTTGGTGCGTCGCACCCCGCGTTGTGCTGTGCGCGCCGAACAGCCTCTAGCGAGTACCTCCCCGGCGTGGCGTGCCGGAGGGCCGGCTCGCGCTCATACGTGCACAAAGAAGGCAGGACCGTGTCGCTCAGCACCAAGACGTACAGCCCTAAGCCCGGCGAGGTAACGCGCCGGTGGTACGTGATCGACGCCGACGCCGCGGTACTCGGTCGGCTGGCCTCGCACGCCGCCACGCTGCTGCGCGGAAAGCACAAGCCGCAGTTCGCGCCGCATGTCGACACGGGCGACTTTGTCGTGATCGTCAACGCCGAGAAGGTGTCGCTGTCGGGCTCCAAGCGCGACGAGTTCCGGTACCGGCACTCGGGCTACCCGGGTGGCCTGTCGAAGCGGACAGTCGGGGAGCTGCTGGAAACCAAGCCGGAGCGAGTAGTAGAGCTCGCTGTCAAGGGAATGCTCCCCAAGAACTCGCTGGGTCGTAAGCAGTTGAAGAAGCTGAAGGTCTACGCCGGCCCGCATCACCCGCACCAAGCCCAGAAGCCTGAGCCGTTCCAGATCAAGCAGATCGCCCAGTAACTCGAGGACATTGATGACCAGCTTTCACCCCGCTCCGATCGTCGGTCGCCGCAAGGAGGCCATTGTCCGAGTCCGACTCATGCCGGGCACCGGCCAGTTCACGCTGAATGGCCGCAGCATGGACAGCTATTTCCCGAACAAGGTGCACCAGCAGCTCATCCGGGAGCCGCTGGTCACGCTCGATCGGGATGGGCAGTACGACGTGATCGCCAGCCTGCGGGGCGGTGGCGTGACGGGCCAAGCCGGCGCGCTCCGCCTGGCCATCGCGCGAGCCCTCATCGATCTGCAGGCGGAGGATCGCCCGGCCCTGAAGAAGGCGGGTTTCCTCACTCGCGACCCGCGGGTGAAAGAGCGCAAGAAGTACGGCCTCAAGAAGGCACGCAAGGCGCCCCAGTACTCCAAGCGCTGATCCGGTCCACGAGTGGGCCGCTACTTCGGCACGGACGGCGTTCGCGGTCTCGCGAACAGTGATCTCACTCCTGAGTTCGCGCTGGGCATCTCCGGCGCGGCCGCCCGCGTGTTGATAGGGCATGATCCCGCCAACCGTCCGGTCGCGGTAGTCGGGCGGGACCCTCGGGCGAGCGGCGAGATGCTGGAAGCCGCCGTCGTGGCCGGCCTCGCCGCAGCCGGCGCCGACGTGCTGCGAGTCGGAGTGTTGCCGACCCCGGCCGTCGCCTTCCTGACTGCCGACTTGCGGGCAGATCTGGGCGTCGTCCTGTCCGCCAGTCACAACCCGATGCCGGACAACGGGATCAAGCTCTTCGCTCGAGGCGGTCGAAAGCTCCCAGACGATCTGGAAGCGGAAATCGAGCAGGCCTACGACGCCGGCGTAGCCGTCGACCGGCCGGTCGGAGCCGCGGTCGGCCGAGTCCGAGACGCCGCCGGAGCCACGGATCGTTACCTCGAACATCTGTACCAAGCCATGCCGCAGCCACTTGACGGCCTGCACGTCATCGTCGACTGCGCCCATGGTGCGGCCTCGGTCGCGGCTCCCGAGGCGTACCGCCGAGCGGGTGCGCGGGTCACCTCGCTGGCGGCGGAACCGGACGGGTTGAACATCAATGACGGCGTCGGTTCAACCCACATCGAGCAGTTGACGAAGTACGTCGTGGCCGAGGGCGCCGACCTGGGCATTGCCCACGACGGCGATGCCGATCGCTGCCTTGCCGTCGATGCAGACGGCGAGATCGTCGACGGTGACCAGATCCTCGCGATATGCGCGTTGGCGCTGCAATCGGGCGGGCAGTTGCGAGAAAACACGGTCGTCGCCACGGTCATGAGTAACCTCGGACTTCATCTGGCCATGGAGAAGGCCGGCATTCACGTCGTCACCACCGCGGTCGGCGACCGCTACGTGCTGGATGCGCTGGTCGATCGGGGGTTGTCCCTCGGCGGCGAGCAGAGCGGCCACATCGTCTTCATGGACGCAGCGACGACAGGTGACGGGCTGCTCACCGCGCTTCGCGTCATGGGCTGCATGGCGTCGTCCGGCCGCCCGCTCGCCGAACTCGCGTCGGTCGTGCGGCGGCTGCCCCAGATCCTGCTGAACGTCCTGGTCACGGACAAGGCGGCAGTGGCGGCTTCGGCTGAGGTAGCCGCTGCGGTCACGGCCGCCCGGACCGAGCTCGGGGCCAACGGGCGGATCCTGCTCCGTCCGTCAGGCACCGAGGAGCTGGTCCGGGTCATGGTCGAGGCGCCCACCCAGTCGCAGGCGGAGCAGGTCGCTCGACGCGTCGCGGACGTGGTCGAAGCGCAGTGACAGACGGCCCTGTGAGGCCGTTGAACCGGATTTCGCCGACCCTGCGGTCGTCCGCGATCCTGGATGGGTATGCCAACGATGACCGACGCCAAGATGAGTCAAGATGATCCCACGAGCCACCGCAACCGCCTCGATCTCTCGGTCGCCCAGGTGGTCGCGAGCGCGTTCGCCGCGGTTACCGCGACGGTCGGCGCCTCTTTTCTAGGCGTAGCCGGCACCGTCATCGGCGCCGCCGTTGCGAGCGTGTTGACGGTCGTTGCCAATGCGATCTACCTCGCCTCACTGCACCGTACGCGAGACCGACTCGCCGGCTTAGCGCCTGCTCAGACCGGCTCGCGCGCCACCCCGTGGCCGGGCGCGCGAGATGCCCCTTGGCGCAAGATCCGAGGTCGACCGATCCCCTGGCGAGCTGTCGGCATCGGGGCGGTAGCCGTGTTCGCGGTACTCGTCGGATTGATCACCGTCGTCGAGGCCGCCGCCGGGCGTCCGCTCACCGACATCCTCCGCAACCAACCCGGGCACGGCACGTCGTTCCTCGGAGGCGACTCTGGTGGCGGCGGTGGATCCGGCACGCCAACGCACGGTCCCTCGGCGTCCGTCGGGACCTCCCCGCGTGCGCCCGCCTCGAGTTCGCCAACGGCGACACCGACACCGAGCACCCCGAGCAGCAGGCCGAGTTCCAACTCACCGGCCGCGAGCCCGTCAACGATCCCCTCGACTAGCGCGGCGCAGGCATCTACGACACCGACGCCGTGAACGGCTACGACGTCGCGCCGTCTCGGCTGACGACATTTTCGGGGGGCGTCGAGGAAATGGCAGCGGGCTCGTCGCCGGACGGCTCGGCCACGATCTCAGGCGCCTTCGTCGGTGCACCGCCGATGAAGTCCATCGTGCGGATCCGGAATCGCTCGATTCTGCCGTGCCACCGGGCATCTCGGCGCTCCGCCCGGGCCATCCGCTTGGGACGCGCTTCATAGCGCCAACGCGACCACACGCTTCGCGGCCGAGCGAGGCGGATGGCACCGACGAAGACGAAGAACGGAATCATGATGCCGAGGAGAGCCGTCCAGAACTTGCCCTTGAGCAACGTGATCACGACCAGGAACAACGTGATCGTCCAGGTGATCGCAAGCGTCCAGTGCGTGTCGTCCGGACTTCGGCCGCCTAATGGGACCTCGCCGATCAATAACAGCCCGATGAGCAGCACCGACAGGAGCACAGCGTCGAGTGAGCGCCGGCCCTCCTCGGCCCAATAGACATCCTCCAAATGGAGGATGAGCGCGAACTCGTCCAGCACCAGGCCGACCCCGATACCGAACAGCAGCGCCAAGAGCTCGCGGTACGGGCGCCCTTCGCCGCGCAGCGCGAAGTTACCGATGCCGCCGATGAGCAAGAAGACCAACCCGAAGACCACGTGGTGTATGTGCATGCCGCCGGGCGTCACGTTCCCTGGCCACCACTTGACCTGCGCGCGGATCATCCGGGTGCTCAAGCGGATGAACAGGAACGAACCCACCACGCCGATTAACACCATGAAGATGAGTTCGCGGCCGGACCGCACGATGTGGTGTTGGTAGGCGTCGAGCAGCCAATGCATGGGCGTCCTCCTCTCGCCCTACGGTCGTCCCCGGTGACCGGTGTCCAGCTTGACACGTCCGATGAAGATCCGCGCCGTGTCGGTCACGTCCGCACGGTCGTTGAAACTCGTCTAAGCCGTCGTACCCTCTGTTCCCATGTGCGGAATCGTCGGCTACGTCGGCCCTCGGGACGGGCTGGAGGTCGTCCTCGATGGCCTTCGGCTACTCGAATACCGGGGATACGACTCCGCTGGCATCGCCGTCATAGACCGCCATGGCACGCTGCAGGTCGCCAAGAAGGCCGGGCGGATCGAGAACCTGGAGAAGGAGCTCGCGGGACGTCCGGTGAGCGGGAGGACCGGCATCGGGCACACCCGATGGGCGACCCATGGAGCGCCCAATGACCGCAATGCCCATCCGCACACGGACATGACCGGCCGCATAGCGGTTGTGCACAACGGCATCATCGAAAACCACGGCGAACTGCGCGCCGCATTGGAGGCGGAGGGTGTCGAGTTCGCCAGCGAGACGGACACCGAGGTCGTCGCGCACCTGGTGGCCCGGACGTTGCGCGCGGCACCTGGTTCACTCGGGGACGCCGTTCGGGCCGTCTGCAACGAGCTCGCCGGCGCCTTCACGTTGGTTGTCCTGGACAAAGACCAGCCCGACGTCGTCGTCGGAGCTCGACGCAATTCACCCTTGGTGCTCGGTGTCGGCGAGGGCGAGATGTTCCTCGGCAGCGACGTAGCCGCCTTCATCGAGTTCACCCGGGAAGCGGTCGAGCTCGGCCAGGACCAGGTCGTCGAGATCTGGCCCGATCGTTACGCGATTACGTCTTTCGATGGGCAATCCGTCGATGGCACGCATTTTCACATCGGCTGGGACCTCGCGGCCGCCGAAAAGGGTGGCTTCGACTACTTCATGCTGAAGGAGATCCAGGAGCAGCCGCGCGCCGTTGCCGACACGCTGCGCGGCCACCTGGTCGGTGGGCAGATAGTGCTGGACGAGCAACGCGTCGACCGTCAAGACCTTCGTGACGTCGACAAGGTCTTCGTGGTCGCGTGCGGCACTGCCTACCACGCCGGTCTCATCGCCAAGCACGCGATCGAGCATTGGACCCGGATTCCGGTCGAGGTCGAGATGGCGTCCGAGTTCCGCTACCGCGACCCGGTTCTGGATCGGCAGACCCTCGTCGTGGCGATCAGCCAGTCTGGTGAGACCGCGGACACGTTGGAAGCGGTGCGGCATGCCCGATCGCAGCGCGCGAAGGTGCTGTCCATCTGCAATACGAACGGGGCGCAGATCCCCCGAGAGTCCGACGCCGTGCTCTACACGCACGCCGGGCCGGAGATCGGGGTGGCGGCAACCAAGACCTTTACCGCGCAGATCGCTGCGGTGAGCCTGGTGGGTCTCGCGCTCGCGCAGACGCGGGGCACCAAGTATGGCGACGAGATCAGCCGCGAGTACGCGGCGCTCGCCGCGATGCCGGAGCTGATGGCGCAGACCCTGGGCGTAGTAGGTCCGGTCCGCGAATTGGCCCGGGAGATCGCGCTGGCCAAAGCCGTGCTGTTCTTGGGCCGCGGGGTGGGCTACCCGGTTGCGCTCGAGGGCGCGCTCAAGCTCAAGGAGCTCGCGTACATGCACGCCGAGGGTTTTCCTGCGGGCGAGCTGAAACACGGTCCGATCGCGCTGATCGAAGACGGCCTGCCGGTCGTCATCGTTATGCCCTCACCGATCGGTCGGCGTGAGCTGCACCGGAAGATGCTGTCCAACATCGCCGAGATCCGCGCCCGCGGCGCGCGCACTGTCGTCATCGCCGAGCGAGGTGATGAGGCCGCTCGCGCGCATGCGGCCCATCTGATCGAAGTACCTGCGACGCCAAGCCTGTTCGCGCCGCTGGTCGCCACGATCCCGTTACAGGTCCTGGCCGCCGAGATTGCGCAGGCCCGCGGCTACGACGTGGACAAGCCACGTAATCTGGCCAAGTCGGTCACCGTCGAATAGTGCCTCCGATTATCCGTTGACTCCGCCGCACCGCACCCGGATCGTGTCCGCATGGCAACACTGATGACGCAGTACGTGATGGGCCAAATGGGCGAACTCCGCTTCCAGCCGACGGCGAAGCGCATCCGCGTCCTGGCCGATGGCGAGACCGTCGCAGACACGACGCGCGCTGTGCTCGTCTGGGAACCGAAGCGAGTGACGCCGCAATATGCGGTGCCTGCCGCCGACCTTCAGGCCGACCTCGCCGACGCGCCGCAGGACGACGACGCCCGCGAGGTGCGCGTTGTGCTATCGGCTGGCGGCCCTCCCGTGGTCGATCCGCGATCGTCCTTCGGTTTCCACACCGTCGATGGTCAACCGCTTACCGTCCGCACCAGCCGCGGGGACCGAATTGGTGCCGGCTATCGGCTGACCGACCCCGACCTCGACGGCCTCGTGGTTCTCGATTTCGATGCTTTCGACTGGCTGGAAGAGGAGGAACCTCTCGTCGCGCATCCGCGGGATCCGTTCCACCGCATCGATGTGCGCCGGAGCACGCGCCGGGTTCGGGTCGAGTTGGCCGGCGTGGTGCTGGCCGAATCGGAGCGCCCGTCGCTGCTGTTCGAGACGATGCTGCCGGAGCGCTTCTACCTCCCAGCCGAGGACGTTCGATTCGATCTGCTCACCCCGACCGATACGGCGACCTCTTGCGCCTACAAGGGAACGGCGCGCTACTGGTCGTATGCCCCGGCGGGCGAGGCCGGCGTCGATATCTGCTGGCAGTATCCCGAGCCGCTCGACGACGCCGACAAGATCCGCGGGATGGTGGCGTTCTTCAACGAGCGCGTCGACCTGACCGTCGACGGCCATGCCCCGGGAGCGGCCGGTCTCTCCCTGGTCACGCCGATCCAACGGCGCCTGAAGTCCGCCCAGCGTCGGCTCCCGCGCATTAATGTGACTGGTGTTGCCGCCGAGGCGCTGACAAACGGACGTTCGTACCACCGCTGCGCGCGAAGCGACCGGCGGCGGGACGGATGGTGCGATGTGCGAGGCGCGAAGCGACGGCCGCGAGCCCAACGGCGCGCGGGAAGACGGCCGCAAGCCGAAGGGCGCGCGGGAAGCGGCTAGGCCGGGCGGGCCCGCGGCGCGCAATGAGCTCGGTTACGCGGTCGTCCCCGCGCGGCCGCTAGCATCGCCAGGGTGAGTGACCACCCGATGTCCGAGTCCGTCGACGTGCTGATCGTCGGCGCCGGTCCAGTGGGCTTGTTCGGGGCCTACTACGCCGGGGTGCGCACTTTGTCGGTGGCCGTACTGGACTCGCTCGAAGAGCCGGGCGGACAGATCACTGCGATGTACCCGGAGAAGGCGATCTTCGACGTGGCCGGGTTTCCGGCGATCCGGGGCCGCGAGCTGGTCGAGCAGCTGGTGCGGCAGGCGGCGCCGTTCTCACCGAGTTACTGGCTCGGCCACCAGGCCGTCGGGCTCGAACGCGGCGACGGGAAGTTTGCGGTGACCACATCGGCCGGCAGACGGATCGAATGTCGCGCGATTGTGATCACCGGCGGAATCGGCACGTTCACGCCCCGGCCGTTGCCGGTAGGCCAGGAGTATCTCGGGCGCGGCTTGGTGCACTTCGTTCCCGATCCGGCCGCTTACGAGGGACAGCATGTCGTGGTCGTCGGTGGCGGCGACTCGGCGGTCGACTGGGCGTTGATGCTCGAACCGATCGCCAAGGCGGTGACCCTAGTGCATCGCCGGGCTCAATTCCGCGCCCACCCGCATTCCGTTGAGTTGTTGCGGGGGTCGACGGTCGAGTTGATGACTGACGCCCAGATTGCGGCTGTGCTCGGCGACCCGGATGTGACCGAGATCGACATCAACGTAGCCGGCGAGATCCATCGCCTCTCCTGCGACAAGCTGGTCGCCGCGCTGGGCTTCACCGCGAATCTCGGGCCGCTGCTGGAATGGGGCATCGCGATCGCCGGCCGCCGGCATATCGCGGTCGACACCCGAGGCGCGACGTCGGTCCCCGGCGTTTACGCGGCCGGCGACATCGTCGACTACGAAGGCAAGATTCGGCTGATCGCCACCGGTTTCGGCGAGGTTGCCACCGCGGTCAACAACGCGGCGGCATACCTCAACCCATCGGTGTCGGCGTTCCCGGGACACCTGTCGGACTACGCGCCGCCTGGCGCCACAGCGTCGCCGACCGCGTGATCGTAGGCGTCGGGATCGACGTGGTTCCGGTGGCGCGGTTCGCCGGTGCGCTCGCTCGCACGCCGACCCTGGTCGACCGGCTGTTCACCCCGAAAGAGCGCCTTACCGACTCCGGCGGTGCCCGGTCGGCCGAGTCGCTGGCCGCGCGGTTCGCCGCGAAGGAGGCGCTCGCCAAGGCGTTGGGCGCACCCGGTGGCATGCGCTGGACGGACGCGGAGATCGTGGCTGACGATGCCGGGCGCCCGCATCTCATCGTCACCGGAACGGTCGCGGCCCGAGCTGCCGCTCTAGGCGTTCGGCACTGGCACGTCTCGCTCTCACACGACGGCGGCATCGCCTCGGCCACCGTGATCGCTGAAGGGGGCTGACGTGCACGGCGTGTGGACGGTGGAGCAGGTCCGGGCGGCCGAGTCGGCTCTGATGGCCACGCTGCCCGAAGGCGTGCTCATGCAGCGGGCCGCGCACGCGGTCGCCCTCCATTGTGGTGACCTGCTCGGATCGGTATACGGCGCGTCGGTCGTGCTGCTCGTCGGCAGCGGTTCCAACGGCGGCGACGCCCTCCATGCCGGCGCCAAGCTCGCCCGCCGCGGCGCCCAGGTCACCGCGATCTTGCTGCAGCCGGATCGCGCCCATCCGGGCGGACTCGCCGCACTGCGCCGTGCCCGCGGCCGCGTCCAGGAAGCGGACGCGCAAACCGCTATCAAGCGGGCCGACGTCGTCATAGACGGGATTCTCGGCATCGGTGGCAAGGGCGATCTGCGTGGCGCGGCCGCGAAGGCGGCCGCGGTCGCCGCCGATCGGCTGACGGTCGCCGTCGACCTGCCGTCCGGAGTCGACGCGGATACGGGCCAGGTCGGCGCACACGCAATCCGGGCCGACGCCACCGTGACGTTTGGCGCGCTCAAACCAGGCCTGGTGAGCGGCGCCGGTGCGCAACAGGCGGGCGAGGTCTTGTTCGTCGACATCGGGCTCGCAAAAACGCTGCCCGAAACGACGATCCACGTACTCGAGGAGGGTGACGTTGCCGGCCTGCTCCCGCAACCGACGGCGTCCGACGACAAATACACGCGAGGCGTGGCCGGCATCATCGCCGGCTCGGCCCAATACCCCGGTGCCGGAGTGTTGTGCACCGGGTCGGCGCGGTACGGCGGTTGCGGAATGGTGCGCTATCTCGGCCTGGCCCAGGATGAGGTACGCGCCCGTTACCCGGACGTGGTGGCGCATCCCGACGCCCGGCCGCACGAGGTTCAAGTGCAGTCCTGGGCGGTCGGCTCCGGCCTGGGGACCGGCGACGACGCGTTGGCGTTGCTCTCGGACGCGTTGGGCACGGATGTCCCGGCCGTCGTCGACGCTGATGCGATCACGCTCGTCGGGCGGTCACCCGGCTTGGTGCGCGAGCGGAGCGCGGCTACCGTGCTCACCCCGCATGATCGCGAGTTCGCGCGGGTGGCCGGCGAGGTGACCGCGGACCGGATCGGATCCGCCCGACGGGCGGCCGCCGACCTCGGCGCGACGGTGCTCCTGAAGGGCAACGCCACCGTGGTCGCCGACCCCGATGGCCGGGTCTTCGTAAATCCGACCGGAACGCCATGGCTCGCGACCGCCGGCAGCGGCGATGTGCTGACCGGACTGATCGCGTCCCTCCTCGCCGCCGGTCTCGCGCCGGGTGCGGCCGCCGCCGTCGGCGCTTATGTCCATGGCGTTGCCGGGCAGCTGGCCAGCGCGAGCGGGCCTCCGACCGCGTCCGACGTGCTTCTGGCGCTGCGCCCCGCCCTGCATCGGATCGAGCGACGTTCGACGGGCTGAATACAGCCGACGGAGGATCATCCGGAAGACTGGACAGCGTGTCGCGCGCCGAAGCCTTGATCAACCTGGACGCCATCCGGGGCAACGTGGCAACCCTGAAACGGGCCACGCCCGCCGAGGTCATGGCCGTCGTGAAGGCTGACGGCTACGGGCACGGTCTCCTGCCAGTGGCCCGGGCCGCGCTTGCCGGTGGTGCGACGTGGCTCGGCACGGCGATCATCGACGAGGCGCTGCTGCTGCGAGCGGCCGGAATACCGGTCCCGATTCTGGCGTGGTTGTGGAGCCCGAGCGAGTCCGTGGCTGTCGCCGAGGCCATCCGCGCCGGCGTCGACCTGAGCGTCAGCAGCACGTGGGCCCTGGACACGGTGCTGGCCGCCGCGCGGGATGCCGGCCAGCGGGCAAACGTGCACTTGAAGATCGACACGGGGCTGTCCCGCAATGGCGCATACATCGACGATTGGCCCGATCTCGTCGCCGCCACGGCCAAGGCAGAGACAGGCGGTGAGATCGCCGCGGTCGGCGTGTGGAGCCACTTCGCATATGCCGATGATCCTGGGCACCCAACTGTTGCCCGGCAGCTGGAACGGTTCCGCGAGGGCGTCGCGCTCGCCGAGCGGGCCGGATTGCGGCCGCGGCTGCGCCATCTAGCGAACTCGGCGGCAACGCTCACCAACCCGGATACGCACTTCGATCTGGTGCGGCCCGGCATCGCTGTCTATGGCTTGTCGCCGGTGCCGACGCAGGGAAACTTCGACCTGGTTCCGGCCATGTCGCTTCGGGCCGAGGCGGCGCTGGCCAAGCGGGTTCAGCCCGGCGAAGGCGTCTCCTACGGTCACGTCTACCACACGGACGCCGCGACCACACTCGTGCTCGTACCGCTCGGCTACGCGGACGGCATCCCGCGGCATGCGGGGAATCGGGCGCCCGTTCAGGTCGACGGCACTCGGTTTCGGATCAGCGGAAGAGTCTGCATGGACCAGTTCGTGATCGACGTCGGCGACCAGGCGGTAGTGGCCGGTGACACGGTCGTGCTGTTCGGCGCCGGCCTCGACGATGAACCGACGGCGCAGGACTGGGCCGACGCCGCAGACACGATCCACTACGAGATCGTGACTCGAGTCGGGCCGCGCGTGCCCCGTCGCTATGTGGGAACCGCCGGGTGAACGTACGGACCGGCCTCATTGGTGGCGCACTCGGGCTCGTGGCGACGAGTGCCGCCGTTGCGGTCGCCGTCGATCGGGCCGCAGCCGCCCGTCGACGAGCTACGGCGAGTGGCGGTACCGAGAAGTTCGCGGATCAGCCGGTCGACCGCAACGGGGTGATCGCGGCGGAAGACGGCGCCGGGCTCTACTACGAGGAGGTCGGTCCGCTCGCAGCCCCGGTGACGGTGGTGTTCGTCCACGGCTTCGCGCTCAATCTGCGCAGCTTCTTCTTCCAGCGACGAGCGATCACCGACGCGCTCGGCGACCGCGTCCGGATGGTCTTCTTCGACCAGCGCGCCCACGGCCGATCAGACCGCGGCTCCTCCGAGGAGGCATCGATCGATCAACTCGGCCGCGATCTCGCCGGGGTGCTGGCCACGGTCGCGCCCTACGGACCGATCGTGTTAATCGGCCACTCGATGGGTGGCATGACGATCCTGGCGCTGGCCGATCAGCAGCCGGAGCTGTTCACCCGTCGCGTTCGTAGCGTCGCGCTGATGTCGACGTCGACCGGCAAGCTTGCCGCCGTGACGCTCGGGCTGCCGACACTGCTCGCGCGCGCAAAAGGCCCGCTCGTGCCACTCGCGTTGCGCACCGCGCGCAACCACCCCGCCCTGGTCGAACGAGGTCGAGCACTCGGGGCCGACGTCGTGTGGGCGATCACCCGCAGGCTCAGTTTCGCGACCGAGGACGTCGATCCGGCCACGGTCAACTTCGTCACCTCGATGATCGCTGATACCCGCATCGAGGTGATCGCGGATTACTACCCGGCGTTGATGGCGCACGACAAACTCGCCGCGTTGGACAACCTCGCCAACGACGAAGTGCTGATCCTCTGCGGAGACAACGATCTGCTGACTCCGCCGTCGCACAGCCGAGAGATGGCGGAACGGCTGCCGGACGCCGAGCTGGTGCTCGTCGACGATGCTGGCCACGTCGTCCTGCTGGAACGCCCGGAGCCGACCAGCAGTGCGGTGCTCAAGCTCATTGAAGATGCACTGACCGACATCGGTGTACCCCGGGGGCCGCACCGCTCGTGACAAGCGGCTCGCTCGCCCGGCAGCTCCCGACGTCCGACGACACCCGTCGCCTCGGCCGCGAGCTCGGAGCCTTGCTCCGCCAGGGCGATTTGGTCGTGCTCACCGGACCCCTTGGTGCGGGCAAGACTGTATTCGTCCAAGGAGTCGGCGCCGGCTTGGGCGTACGTGGCCCGGTGGTGTCGCCGACGTTCGTCATAGCCCGAGTCCATCGCGACGGCCGGGTGCCGCTCGTGCACGTCGATGCCTACCGGCTGGGGTCCCTGGCCGAGGTCGACGACCTCGATCTGGATGTAGACCTGGCGGACAGCGTGCTCGCCGTCGAATGGGGCGCCGGGTTGGTGGAGCAGCTCACCGACAGCCGGGTCGAGGTGCAGCTGACGATGACCGCCGACGGCGAGCAGCGCTTGGCTGTGCTCGTCCCGCACGGCGCCGACTGGGCCGCTCGATTGAGGAGACTAGGGCGTATCCCGTAGTCCCTGCTCGTCGCGCAGCAGAGCGTTGGATTGCGGGACACGCCCTAAGCTGAGGGGCTGTGCATGTCCTCGCCATCGATACCTCCAGTGCTGCCGTCACGGCGGCCGTGGCGGAGCTGTCCGAGGACGCCATCGAGGTACTCGCCCAACGCGTGACGATCGACGCCCGGGCCCACGCCGAGGTTCTGACGCCGTCGATCGAGGCTGGCCTCCGCGAAGCCGGGCTGACCGTCCGGGACTTGGCGGCGGTCGTGGCCGGGACCGGGCCCGGCCCGTTCACCGGCTTGCGCGTCGGACTCGCGACGGCCGCGGTCCTCGGCGACACGCTGGGCATCCCGGCGTACGGCGTGCCCTCCCTGGACGCGATCGCCGTGCACCTCACTCCGGACCCGCTGCTCGTCGCGGGCGATGCGCGCCGCCAGGAGGTCTACTGGGCTCGCTATGCGAACAACTGTCGCCAGGCCGGACCGGATGTCGCCCGTCCCGAGGCGGTCGACACCAGCGGGCTCGCGGTGATGGCGGGGGCCGGAGCTCGCCGATACGCCGATGTGCTGGGCCTGCCGCTGCTCGATCGGGACTACCCGGCGGCGCTCGGTCTGGTCACGCTCGCCGCGGAGCGAGTCCGGCAGGGCGCCGACTCCGAGGTGCTCACGCCGCTCTACCTGCGCCGTCCGGACGCCGTCGAACCTGCCGCGCGTAAGGCGGTGTTGCAATGACTCAGCCTGGGACCGTGTCGGTGGTGCCGATGACGGCCGGCCACGTCGACGCGCTGATGCGCTACGAGGACGAGATGTTCGGGAGCGAGGCGTGGAGCGCGGACGCGTACCGCGACGAGATCGCCGACACCCGATCTCGGCGTTACCTCGCTGCGGTCGACGACGCCGGCGAGTTGCTCGCGTGGGCCGGTGTCCGGGTGATCGGAGACAGTGCCGAGGTGCTCACCGTCGGCGTGATCCCGGCCGCTCGCCGGCGAGGTATCGCCCGCCGGATGCTCCGGACCCTGCTTGGGGAAGCAACGGGCCGGGGCGCCCGCGAAGCCTTCCTCGAAGTGCGGGTGGACAACGTGGCCGCGCGCCGGCTGTACGAGGCGGAAGGGTTCGCCCAGGTGGGACGGCGGCGCGGCTATTACGATGCCGGTCGCGTGGACGCGGTGGTCATGCGCAAGGAGCTGCCGCGGTGACCAGCGCAACTGTGCTGGGATCGCCCGCCGAGGCGTTGGTCCTCGGCATCGAGACATCGTGCGACGAGACGGGCGTAGGGCTCGTTCGGGGCCGAACTCTCCTAGCCGATGCGGTAGCCAGCAGCGTTGACGAGCACGCTCGGTTCGGCGGGGTGGTGCCCGAGGTCGCCAGCCGCGCGCACCTGCAAGCGCTGGTCCCGACCGCCCACCGGGCATTCGCGACCGCGGGCGTGACGCCGGGTGACATCGACGCCGTGGCGGTCACGGCCGGCCCGGGGCTATCGGGCGCGCTGCTGGTCGGGGTTGCCGCGGCCAAGGCGTATGCCCTCGCCCTCGACAAGCCGCTTTATGCCGTCAATCACCTGTCGGCGCATGTCGCGGTGGACCTTCTCGGTAACGGCCCACTCGACGAACCCTGCGTCGCATTGCTCGTATCGGGCGGCCACTCGTCTCTGCTGCTGGTCCCGCGCATCGGAGGCGAGGACGTGGTCGAGCTCGGCGCCACGGTCGACGACGCGGCGGGCGAGGCGTACGACAAGGTGGCTCGGCTGTTGGGCTTGCCGTTCCCGGGTGGACCGCCGATCGACCGGCTGGCGTCGTCCGGCAATTCCGCCGCGATCGCCTTCCCGCGGGGCATGACCGGACCGCGCGATGAACCATTCGCGTTTTCCTTCTCGGGGTTGAAGACGGCAGTCGCCCGGTGGGTGGAAGCGCGCATGAAGGCCGGCGAGACGGTGCCGGTCGCGGACGTGGCGGCGTCGTTCCAGGAGGCCGTGGTCGACGTGCTCACTGTCAAGGCGGTGCGGGCTGCCCGGGAGAGCGGCGTCGATTACCTCGTCATCGGCGGCGGAGTCGCCGCCAACTCGCGGCTGCGCGCCCTGGCCCAAGAACGGTGCGACGCGGTCGGCCTGCGACTGCGGGTACCGCCGCCCCGGCTCTGCACCGACAACGGGGCGATGGTGGCGGCATTGGGAGCTCAACTCGCCCAAGCCAACGCGGCCCCGTCCGAGCTGAGTGTGGCCGCGGACCCGGCGTTGCCTATCACCGATGTCCTCGTCTCGAATGCGGTGGCAGCATCCCGGACATGAGCGGGCACCGATCACGGACCGGGGCCCCCGCGAAATCGCGCAGCGATTTCGTGGGGTGGAAGACCGGGGCCCCCGCGAAATCGCGCAGCGATTTCGTGGGGTGGAAGGACGCGACAGGACCGCAGTGGTCGGTGCCCGCGGGCGGGCCCGGTCGTGACTGTGCTGATGTGGGAAGCTCGGGCGGCGGCCGGGCGACTCGAGGAGCTGTTGGACCACGTTCTCGGCCACGCCGATCCGGCCGCCCAGGTATATCGAAGCAGCGCGGGGGAGCCGCGGGTCGTGGTCATCGACCCCACCGGTCGGGGCATTCCGGACCTCCCCGACGGCCTCGCCGCGCGCGCCCCGCATTCCTGGACCTTCGAGCCAGTGCCGCGGGACCCCCCACGTTGAATAGCTGGCACTCGGAGGGTTAGAGTGCCAGTCGGGCCTGGTTGACCCCCGCGACGGCAGCCGGGGACCCGCATCCACCTGACTGGATAGACCCGAGAAGGGGAGATCGACTCATGACCGCCACAAAGGTCAGCATCAAACCGCTCGAGGACCGTCTCGTGGTCCAGGCCAACGAGGCCGAGACCACGACTGCCTCGGGCATCGTTATTCCGGACACCGCCAAGGAGAAGCCGCAGGAGGGCACCGTCGTCGCCGTCGGGCCTGGCCGCTTCGATGACAACGGCAAGCGCATCCCGTTGGACGTGCAGGTCGGCGACGTCGTCCTCTACAGCAAGTACGGCGGCACCGAGGTCAAGTACGCCGGTGAGGAGTACCTGGTTCTGTCGGCCCGCGACGTGCTCGCGATCATCGAGAAGTAACCGCGCCGAATTACCCCGGCACGCCCCGGACGCGCGTATCGACGTGCGGTCCGGGGCGTTCTCGGTTACCTAGCGGAACACTGGTGTCCGCCCATACGAACCTCTAGAAAGGAATTCAATGGCGAAGATCCTCAGCTTTGACGAGGACGCCCGCCGCGCCCTGGAGCGCGGAGTCGACCAGTTGGCTAATGCCGTCAAGGTCACCCTCGGCCCGCGCGGCCGAAATGTCGTGCTCGACAAGTCCTTCGGCCCGCCAGTCATCACCAACGACGGCGTGACGATCGCCCGCGAGGTCGACCTGGTCGACCCGTACGAGAACCTGGGCGCCCAGCTGGCCAAGTCGGTGGCGACCAAGACCAATGACGTGGCCGGCGACGGTACGACCACGGCCACGGTGCTCGCTCAGGCCATGGTCAACACCGGCCTGCGCAACGTCGCGGCTGGTGCCAACCCGATCGCGCTGAAGCGGGGCATCGACACCGGTGTCCAGGCCGTACTCGCAGCTCTCGACGAGATTGCCACACCGGTGAGCGGTGAGAAGGAAATCGCCTATGTAGCAACGGTTTCTGGCCAGGACCCGCGGATCGGCGCGCTCATCGGTGAAGCATTCACCAAGGTGGGCAAGGACGGCGTGATCACCGTCGAGGAATCGAACACGCTGACCACCGAGCTCGAGTTCACCGAGGGCATGCAGTTCGACAAGGGCTATATCTCGCCGTACTTCGTGACCGATCTCGACGCCCTCGAGACGGTGTTCGAGGATCCGTACATCCTGATCACGACCCAGAAGATCTCGGCGATTGCGGACCTGTTGCCCCTGCTGGAAAAGGTGATCGAGCAGGGCAAGCCGCTCGTCGTGGTCGCCGAAGATGTTGACGGTGAGGCACTGTCGACGTTGGTCGTCAACGCCATCCGAAGGACTTTCCCGGCGGTCGCGGTCAAGGCCCCGTTCTTCGGGGACCGGCGGAAGGCGTTCCTGCAGGATCTGGCGATCGTCACTAGTGCCCAGGTGGTTTCTCCGGAGGTCGGCCTCAAACTCGACCAGATCGGGCTGGACGTCCTGGGCCAGGCGGGCCGGGTCGTCGTCAGCAAGGACACGACGACGATCACGCATGGCGCCGCGACACAGTCGGCGATCGATGAGCGGATGGCCCAGATCCGCCGCGAGATCGACGAAACCGATTCCGACTGGGATCGCGAGAAGCTGCAGGAGCGGCTGGCCAAGCTCGCCGGCGGCGTGGGAGTGATCAAAGTCGGTGCCGCAACCGAGGTCGAGCTCAAGGAGCGCAAGCACCGCATTGAGGACGCCATCTCCGCGACGCGGGCAGCCATCGAGGAAGGCATCATCGCAGGCGGCGGGGCGGCCCTGCTGCACGCCGGCCGCGCGGCCTTGGACGACGTGACCCTCGCCGGCGACGAAGCGACCGGCGTCGAGATCGTGCGCGGCGCTATCTCCCAGCCGCTGCACTGGATCGCCGCCAACGCCGGTCTGGAGGGCGCAGTCGTCGTGCAGAAGGTGAGCGGCCTGGACACGAACCGCGGGTTCAATGCCGAGACCGGAGACTACGAGGATCTGCTGGCGGCCGGAGTAGTGGACCCGGTCAAGGTGACCAAGGCAGCGCTGCAGAACGCGGCCAGCATCGCCGGCACGATCCTGTCGACGCAGGGCGCTGTCGTCGAAAAGCCGAAGGAGCCCGAGCACGAACACGCGGTGAACGGCCACGGGCACAGTCATGGGCCCGGGGGCCACGTCCACTAGCTCCTTCAACACCGCGGCCCGTTCGACGCCCCCCGGCATCGAACGGGCCGCCGTCAGGCCAGGCGCTGCCCGGACTGCATGGCCTGCCGCTCCTCGACCGACATTCCGCCCCAGACGCCGTACGGCTCGCGAGTCTCGAGCGCCCACTGAAGGCACGGTCCAACCACCCGACAGCCCTGGCAGATCCGCTTGGCTTCCCAATCGCGGCGATGCCGGGTCGGTCCGCGCTCGTTCTCGGGGTGATAGAAGATCGCCGTGTCCATGCCACGACAGGCGGCCATGGATTGCCAGGTCCAGTCGTGTCGGACCGGGAAGTGCGCTAGCGCTGCTCCACCCATGGCTGCTGACCTCCTCCGGTCCGCCGATGAGAAGGGATTCGTACGGCATGGAACGACCGGTTCCGTCCAGCCGAGAAATTTCTGGGACTTTGCACACCGGCCGGCTAACGGCGGCTTGGACGACGTCCGGTCGAGTGCGGTCGAGTACCGGTCAGCGGGCGCTCAGCCCGAAGCGGACGGGGATCAATGGATGAGGCGAGCTGCGCGTCAGCGAGGTCGCGCGGCACCATCTGTCGCATCGGTGAAGCCGCGGGCATAGTCCCAGCTGACATACGCATCCGGGTGTGGCTCGAATGCCGGCTCGTGGACGTTGGTACGTCCCTCACCGATCAACGCCTGTAGGTTGGCCTCCATCAGCGCCCAGCCGAAGTAGTGCTGCTCGCCGCAGTCGGCGCATTCGACGGAGATTCCGCAGATACCGCGCGGCTCGAGGGCGGCACGGAATTCCGCGAGCTCCTCGAGATCGGCGAGCACGTCAGCCCGCTCCTCCTCGCTCAGCGGCTCAACCGGATCGACCTCGTCAAGGACGGCGGTCGGATCGGCCGGATCGTCCAAGAAAGGGTCGAGCGGGCCTTCGTCGAACGTCACAGCACCACGGTAGAGGGAAAGCACCGGTTCTGGCCAACTTCTCATCAATTCGACCGCCTGCCGCCTTCGTCGGATCAGGCTGTCGTCCCGCCCGACCGTAGGATGGGTTTCCGGCGCATCCAAGGAGTTCCGTTGAGTAGCGACAGTGGTCTGCCCGCCCGATTCAGCACGCTCGGCCTCACGTTCGACGACGTCCTGCTCCTTCCGGGAGCCTCCGACATCCTGCCCAGTGACACGGATACCACGGCGCGGGTCACGCGCCGCATCTCCGCGGCCATCCCACTTCTGTCCTCCGCCATGGACACCGTGACCGAGGCCCGCATGGCCATTGCCATGGCCCGTCAAGGTGGCGTCGGGGTGCTACACCGCAACCTTTCGGCCGAGGATCAGGCCTCCCAGGTGGACCTCGTCAAGCGGTCCGAAGCCGGCATGATCTCCAATCCGGTGACCTGTGGCCCGGACTCAACGTTGGCCGATGTCGAGGCGCTATGCGCGAGATACCGAATCTCCGGCGTGCCCGTGGTGGACGCGGAAGGAACCCTCCTGGGCATCGTGACCAACCGCGATATGCGCTTCGAGACCGATGCGTCTCGACCGGTTCGCGAGGTCATGACGCCCATGCCGCTGGTGACCGCCGGGCCGGATGTCGGGAAAGATCAGGCACTTGTGCTGCTCGCCCGGCACAAGGTCGAAAAGCTCCCGCTCGTCGACGGGGTGGGGCGACTGCGGGGCTTGATCACAGTCAAGGACTTCGCCAAGAGCGAGGCCTTCCCGAACGCGACCAAAGACGGGCGTGGACGACTCGTCGTCGGTGCAGCAGTCGGCGTAGGAGAGGATGCATACAAACGCGCGCTTCTGCTGGTCGAGGCCGGCGTCGACTTCGTGGTGGTGGACACCGCGCATGGTCACTCGCGGAGCGTGGTCGAGATGGTCGCCCGCCTGAAGAACGACACGCCTGTCGATGTTGTGGGCGGCAATGTCGCGACCCGAGCCGGGGCGCAGGCCCTGGTCGATGCTGGTGCTGACGGGGTCAAGGTCGGTGTCGGTCCGGGCTCGATTTGCACGACTCGGGTGGTCGCCGGCGTCGGCGTGCCGCAGGTAACCGCTATTTACGAGGCGTCCCTGGCCTGCCGGTCGGCCGGCGTGCCGGTCATTGCGGACGGCGGCCTGCAGTACTCCGGCGATATTCCGAAGGCAATCGTTGCGGGTGCGGACACGGTCATGCTCGGATCGTTGCTGGCCGGCTGCGAGGAGTCGCCCGGAG
This sequence comes from uncultured Actinomycetota bacterium, assembly GCA_963809815.1. Classification (GTDB taxonomy): domain Bacteria; phylum Actinomycetota; class Actinomycetes; order Mycobacteriales; family Jatrophihabitantaceae; genus CAVVJA01. Next base: position 219,395 of record CAWELM010000017.1, on the reverse strand, counting down.
AGCTGATCTTCATCAACGGCAAGCAGTTCAAGTCCTATCGCGGAATGGGCTCACTCGCAGCAATGCAGTCTCGCGGCGAACGGCCGTCGTTCTCCAGGGACCGGTACGGACTGCAGGGGGTCGCGGACGATGCCGACCTCGTGCCCGAGGGCATCGAGGGGCAGGTGCCCTACCGAGGTCCCCTCTCCGCGGTCGCCCGCCAACTCGTCGGTGGCTTGCAGGCCGGGATGGGCTACGCCGGCGTAAGAACCATCGCCGAGCTGCAGGAGAACGGGCAGCTGATACGGATCACTGCGGCCGGGCTGAAGGAATCCCACCCGCATGACATCCAGATGACCGTCGAGGCGCCCAATTACTCCGGCCGCTGATCGCTCGGGTCGGTTCCACCCTGATGCCCGACCGGGCGTCCGGCGAACTAGTGAACACTAGGGGGCTGTGCCAGACACCGTAGAGATCGGATTGGGACGCAGCGCCCGTCGCGGTTACCACCTTGACGAGGTTGCCCTGGTACCCACCCGGCGCACCCGTGGAGCATCGGTCGTGTCCACGACCTGGCAAATAGATGCCAACACGTTCGACCTGCCGCTCGTGGCCGCTCCCTCCGACGCCGTCGTCTCGCCCGAAACCGCCGCGCTCGTCAGTCGCCTCGGCGGTCTCGCCGTACTCGACGGGGAAGGCCTCTGGACGCGTCACGAGGACGCTGCGGACCGTATCGCGGAACTGAGTAAGGGCGAACTCGACACGAAGGCGCTGCAAGCCGCTTATGCGACTCCGGTGTCGCCCGACTTGCTGCGCCGCCGGATTGCCGAGCTTCGGGCAACCGGCGGGGTGATCGCCGTTCGGCTCTCCCCTCAGCACACCGTCGAACTCGCGCCCCATGTTCTCGCGGCCGGCGTCGACCTACTCGTCGTACAGGGTACGGTCATCTCGGCCGAGCACGTCGGAAGTACCGCGGACGAGAAGGCAGGCGGTACCGCACTAAACCTCAAGACGTTTACCGCTGATGTCGACGTGCCGATCATCGTCGGCGGCTGCAGCAACTACCAGACGGCGTTGCATCTCATGCGGACCGGTGCCGCTGGAGTAATCATCGGCTACGGCGCGCATATCGGGTCGACAACGCATTCGGCACTGGGGATCGATGTGCCGATGGCCACGGCGATCATTGATGCGGCGGCGGCCCGCCGCGACTACCTCGACGAGACCGGCGGCCGATACGTGCACCTGATCGCATACGGCGACCTCGTGACCGGCGGGGACATCGCCAAAGCGCTCGGGTGTGGCGCCGATGCGGTGATGCTCGGGGACGCGCTCGCGACGGCGGCCGAGGCCCCGGGCGCCGGGTGGTACTGGGACGCCACGGCCGCCCATCCGCGGGTGCCCCGCTCGGCCGTCGTCGGGCTGCCTCGGGGCGATACGCCCGCCCCGAGTCTCGAGGAGGTTGTCATCGGTCCCACAAGCGACCCCGGCGGGCAGCGCAACCTCTTCGGCGCGCTGCGCCGCGTTATGGGCAAGTGCGGCTACTCGTCGGTCAAGGAATTCCAGAAGGCCGAGCTGATATTGACAGGGCGTACCTGATTTTGACCGAAACGGCGACGCCGCGTTACCAAATGGTGAAGTCGGTCACGTGATGTTCGGCGCCCGTTCGACGCGTATCTCACACCTCGACGCGTAGGTTCGCCGCATGACGTGGACCGCGGCGCAGATGCCGCGGCTCGGGGGACGGGTCGCGGTGGTTACTGGAGGCAACTCCGGAATCGGCCGAGCGACCGCGACCGAATTGGCTCGGCACGGGGCTCGCGTCATGCTCGCGTGCCGCGACATCGAGCGCGGCAAGCAGGCTGCCGACGACATTCGCAACCGCGTGCCCGATGCCGACATCGAGGTCCGGCATATCGACCTCGCCGACATGACGTCCGTCCGCGAGTTCGGTGAGGGCTACGATGGCCCGCTCCACCTGCTCGTCAACAACGCCGGCGTTATGGGGCCACCGCGACGGGCAGTTACCGCGCACGACTTCGAGTTGCAGTTCGGCACCAATCACCTCGGGCACTTCGTACTGACCGGCCTGCTGCTGCCCGCCTTGCTGGTGGCCGACGACCCCCGCGTCGTCACCGTGTCCTCGGTCGCGCATCACGGTGGCACGGCGGACGTTCTCGACGGCAATGCCGTTGGCCCCTACCGGCCGCAGCGGGCCTATGCGAACTCAAAGCTCGCAAATTTGCTGTTCGCGTTCGAACTGCAGCGACGAGCCTCAGCGCACTGCTTGCCGCTCACCTCGACCGCCGCGCATCCCGGCTTCTCCGCGACCGGACTGGTTGCCGACCCGGAAGGTGCCGGCGCGAACCGCCTGGTACGGGCCGTCCTGCCGCCTCTGGTGACGGCGTTTACCCAGTCCGCGGCGACAGGCGCTCGAGCGATCTTGTTCGCGGCAACCGAGGCGGAACCCGGCAGCTTCACCGGACCGCAGCGACTGCACGAGACTCGAGGGCCGATCGGCGCCGCCGAGGCGTCCGTACTGGCCCGGGACGAGACGCTGGCTCGGCAGCTGTGGCGGGTGAGCGAGGAGCTGACTGGATTCCGTTACCGGTGGTCCGGCCACCATCGGTAGCCCTTCGTAGACTGGCGCGATGAAGCCGGACGTCGTCCTGGTTGTCGATTATGGAGCCCAATACGCGCAGCTGATCGCGCGCCGGATTCGCGAAGCCCACGTCTACTCCGAGATCGTGCCGCACACCGCGTCGGTTGCCGACATGCTGGCCCGAAAGCCCAAGGCGATCGTGCTGTCCGGCGGGCCGGCCAGCGTGTACGTCGAGGAGGCGCCGCAAGCGGACCCGGCCTTGTTCGAAGCGGACGTACCCGTGCTCGGCATCTGCTACGGCTTCCAGGCCATGGTCCAGGCACTCGGCGGCGAGGTGGCGGCAACCGGCGGAAGTGAGTTCGGACGGACGACGTTACGGGTGCTCGACCCAGGCGTGCTGTTGCGGGGATTACCGGCGGAGCAGCAGGTGTGGATGAGCCACGGGGATGAAGTCACCCGAGCCCCGGCCGGCTTCGTCGTGACGGGTAGCTCGACGGGCGCACCGGTGGCCTCGTTCGAGAACGTCGCCCGCCGGCTCGCCGGAGTCCAGTTTCATCCCGAGGTCCTGCACACCGAGCACGGCCGACAAATCCTGCAGCGCTTCCTGTTCGACATCGCGGGAGTCCGCCCCCAGTGGACCGAGGCCAACATCATCGACGAGCAGGTGTCGCGAATCCGGGCCCAGGTCGGCGGCAAGCGGGTGATCTGTGGGCTGTCCGGTGGTGTCGACTCCGCGGTGGCCGCGGCGTTGGTGCAGCGAGCGGTTGGTGACCAGCTCACCTGCGTGTTCGTCGATCATGGGCTGCTCCGGGCCGGGGAGGCCGAACAGGTCGAGCGAGACTACGTCGCCGCCACCGGCGTGCGGCTGAAGGTGGTCGAGGCAGCGGACCGATTCGTCCGCGCCCTCGCCGGCGTGATCGATCCCGAAGACAAGCGCAAGATCATCGGCCGGGAGTTCATTCGCGTGTTCGAGGCGGCCGCTCGTGAGGTCGTCGAGGAAGCCGGCGAGACCGGCGCGACGGTCGAGTTTCTCGTTCAGGGGACGCTGTACCCGGATGTGGTCGAGTCCGGAGGCGGAACCGGCGCCGCGAACATCAAGAGCCACCACAATGTCGGCGGACTGCCGGACGATCTGCAATTCGCCCTCGTCGAGCCACTCCGCGACCTGTTCAAGGACGAGGTACGCCGGGTCGGCGAGCAGCTCGGCCTGCCGCCCGAGATCGTATGGCGGCAGCCGTTCCCGGGACCTGGCCTCGGGATACGGATCGTCGGCGAGGTCACGGCCGAGCGGCTCGCCGTGCTCCGGCGTGCCGACGCCATCGTGCGGGCCGAGCTCTCCTCCGCCGGGCTGGATCGGGATATCTGGCAGTGTCCGGTGATACTGCTGGCCACCGTACGGTCGGTCGGAGTGCAGGGTGACGGCCGAACCTACGGGCAGCCCGTCGTGCTTCGCCCGGTGTCGTCCGAGGACGCGATGACCGCGGATTGGACCCGGCTGCCGTACGACGTGCTCGAGCGGATTTCCACCCGCATCACGAACGAGGTCCGCGAGATCAACCGAGTAGTGCTGGACCTCACGTCCAAGCCGCCGGGAACGATCGAATGGGAGTAGCCGGCCGGATCAGCTGAACAGCGCCGCGATCAGCGCGCCGGCGGTGAACGAGGCGGCGGCGATCCAGATCCAGGTCGGCAGCCGGTCCAGAATCATCACGTCACCCCATTACGACCGAGTTGTCGACGATGTGAACCGGCACAGCCGGCAACGGCGCGGTAGCCGGGCCATTCCGCACCGCACCGGTGGCCGCGTCGAACGTGCTGCCGTGGCACGGACAGGAAATCAGCCCGTTCTGCACATTGTTGACCAGGCACGCTTCGTGGGTACACACCGCGGAAAACGCGGCTATCTGACTTCCGGTACGGGTCAGGACGATCTTGGTCTTGGTGAGCACGACGCCGCCGCCGTCCGGGATCTCCGCCGCTGGGGCGAGAACGGTGCCGCTGCTGATCCCGCCACTCGGCGAGCTGTATGGCGCGTCGTGCCCACCCGGGCCGTAGACCGTGTAGCCCACGGCGCCCAGCACGCCCGCGCCGACCGCGATCCCCGCGCTCTGGATGAGGTTGCGCCGCGATACTCCCTGTTCGCTCATGTCAACGGCCGCCCGGACTGGGTGAAGTACCACAGCGACGCGGTGAACCACAGCACGACGAGCAGCGCGGCGAGCAGCCCGCCGAGGACCGGAAGGGTCCAGCCGGGCAGGCCGCGCAGCCGCAGCGAGAGCATCTTGGCCGCGAACACGCCGTAGAACAAGCAGCCGGCGATCGAGTGGATCAGGGTGCGGGCCGAGTCGGTCGCGAAGCCGAGCGACCAGACGCAGTGGAACACCACTGGCATCGTGATCACGAACGCGAGCGTGCCGGACCAGCGGTGGAGAGGGGCCGCCCAAGCGGGCTGCAGCCGGCCGAGGCGCCCCCACATCGAGCACGCAGTGAGCACTTGCACGATGACGAGGGCGGTGGCCGCACTGGTCAGCCATGCCTTCATCGGCAGAAGAGCCGAAAAGCCAAGGGTCGTAATGGTTGCGCCGTCGCCCGGACTCGCGTGCGCGTAGCCGGCCAGGGCGGCGGCAACGGCGATCCCGAGACCGCCTACCGCGGCCAAGCCCCACTGCGGCGATTGGGTTCCGGAGGCCTCGTCCGCTGCGGTCATCGCCCCCCCAATCCGCCGCGACAGTCGGGCGCCGCGCTCAGCATGGCATGAGACGCGGTCTCGGCCTAGGACGTGCCCTAGGCCGGGACCGCGTCTGTACCTCAGGGCGTGCTACGCCGTGCGGACGATGCTCACCTGACCGTCGGAGAGCTCCACGTCGACGGTGAGCCGGTCGACGTTTCCGGGACCGAACACGACATCGCGGTCGAAGTTGAAGCCGGATTGCACCTCGATGCCGTCGACCTCGACCTGACCAAGCCAGATGTGGTTTCGTATGGTCACGTCCATGTTCTGGGGGACGATGATCCTGACCTGACCTGCGGCCTGCCGCACGTGCACCGTCCGCGTGCCGTCGAGCGGGCCGAGTTGGGTCACATCCAACGTCGCTCGGCCTAACGCTTGATGGTAGGTCGGGTTCAGCTCCGTGCTGGATGTGGGTATGTACGTACGGTCACCGGATCCGTCGTGGAGGCTGGCCGACGTCCCCCCCAGCACGAAGATCAGCAGGAACGCCGGGACCAGAATCGCCGAGAAGCCCCAGACCGGGCGGCGGATTGCCGCCCCGACGATCAGCCCGACGATCACGATGCCGACGACAACCCACAAGTAGGTCGGAATGGCGATCCCGGCTACCGCGTCCGCGATGCCGAGGCCGAGCAACGCCAGGGTCAGCGCGCTCCACACCGCTAGGCGCATCGGCCGGTTCGCGGTGCGGCGCCGCACGCGAGCGTTGCGGGACTCCGACATCCAGGCACTGAATTCGGTCTGCGCGCCGGTCGCCGGCGGTTGTGGATACGGAAGGGTCGGCGCGGTCTCTTCGACTCCAGTTGGGTGGCTGGCAAACGGATAATCCGTCAGCGAGCTGCTCGGCGGGGCGAGTGGCGGGAGGGTGTCCGCTCCGTTTGATGCGATGCGCCGGTTTCGGTTCCGTTCGAGCACCACCACGAGCAGGATCGCGACGATCAAAAGCGGGAAGAACGGCCAGGGTCGCCACCAGCTGAACAGCACGATCCAGGCCACGATGGCCGCGGCCGCGATCGCGATACCGAATGGGACGCGACGCTGACGCATCCACCGAGCGACTCCATCGAGCGGCGCCGACGGGGCACCACGCTCGGGAATGACCGCCCAGGCGACCAGGTAGGCGATGATTCCGACGCCGCCAAAGAACGCCGAGGTCGCGAACAGCACTCGGAACAGGACCGGGTCGACGCCGAAGTATTCGCCGAGGCCGCCGGAGACGCCTGCCAGCACCCGGTTGGTGCTGCTCCGCCGCAGGGGCGGTCGTGGCACTGGGTCGGGCGATCCGTACGGGCCACCCGGACCGGCGGCCGGCGGCGGCGGAACTGGTGGCACATCGCCGGGAGGTGGGATCGAGCCCGGAGGTGTCGGGCCGGGCGGCCTCGAGCTGGGCAGCGTCGGGCCAGGCGGCGTCGGGCCAGGCGGCGTCGGGCCAGGCGGCGGGGTCGAGTCGGGAGAACGTGGGCCCTGCGGCGGCGTCGAGCCGGGTGGCGTGGCAGTGGAATCGGGCACGGTCGTCATACGTCCCACGATGCGGTCGAGGGGGTTGTCGGGGCATCCGGCACGCCCCTGATCTCACCCTGAATCACGTGGCTAGGCGAGATGGGGGCAACGCCCGATGCCAACCAGGTGGCGAACCGGCGATCATGGTGGGGTGACGACGGCTGATCACGCCGCACCCGAGCGTCCGCCGACGGCCCCGCGGCTGTATCGGCGTACTCGGCAACGCATCCTCGGCGGGGTGGCCGGCGGGATCGCCGACCACATCGGGGTGTCCGCCCGGTCGGTACGCATCGTCTTCGTCCTGCTCACCCTCTTCGGCGGCGTCGGCGTCGTTCTGTACGGCGTGTTCTGGATCGTGTTACCACCGCCGCCTGGCCAGCCCGAGCGGATCCGGGCGACTTGGGTGCAGTGGGTGCTCGGCGCAATCCTGGCGATTGTTGCGATCGGCGTCGTTGCGCACACCCTGCCCCTCGGCTCGTTGTTCGTGCCGTCGGTGCTTGCGATCTTCGGGGCGGCACTCATCTGGCGGCAGGCCTCGGAGACGCAGCGAGCGCGCTGGTGGCGGCTATCGCGGTCGTCGCTGTCAGCCGAATCTGGCCAGCGGATCGGCTTGCTACGGATCCTGGTCGGCATCTCCCTGGTTGTGCTAGCGGCCGGTGCCGTCGTCATCGGGACGGACCTCTCGGCCGCCCGGGAGGCATTCGTTGCCGTGATCGTGGCCGTGGTCGGACTTGCGCTGATCACCGGTCCCTGGTGGATCCGGCTGGTCTCGGAGCTCGGTGAGGAGCGAGCCGAGCGCATCCGTTCGCAGGAGCGGGCTGAGCTTGCCGCACACCTGCATGACTCGGTGCTGCAAACGCTCGCGCTTATTCAGCGCAATTCCGACTCGCCGCGCGAGGTCGCTCGACTTGCCCGCGGGCAGGAGCGGGAACTGCGCACGCTGCTGTACGGGACGCGCACGTCCAGCGGCCAGCTCGCCGACGCCGTGAGAGCGGCTGCCGGCGAGGTCGAGGACGGCTACGCCATCCAGGTCGAGGTCGTGGTGGTCGGGGACGCGGTGCTCGACGACAAACTGGCCGCCCTTGTCGCGGCGAGCCGCGAGGCGCTGGTAAATGCGGCCAAACACGCGGGGGTCTCGACGGTGTCCGTTTATGTTGAGGCGGACGAGCGCGGCGCCACCGCGTTCGTCCGCGACCGGGGAGCCGGGTTCGACATCGAGGCGGTCGGCGAAGACCGACACGGCCTCCGCAACTCGATCATCGGGCGGATCGAGCGGCACGGCGGAAAGGTTGACGTGCGCAGCACCCCGGGTACGGGAACCGAGATAGAGATCAGCATGCCGCGATGAGGTCTCGGACCAGAGCAAGGACAAGGTTGTGAGGGAATGAGCGGGCACCAGCCGCGGGTGTATCTCGTTGATGACCACGCCATGTTCCGCGCCGGCGTGCGAGCCGAGCTCGGCGCCCTGGTCGATCTCGTCGGCGAGGCCGGTACGGTCACCGACGCTGTTGCCGGAATCACCAGATCCCAGCCGGATGTCGTCCTGCTGGATGTTCATATGCCGGACGGTGGCGGACTGGCCGTCATCGCCGGCGTGGGGGAGACCAGAGCGCGGTATCTGGCGCTGTCCGTATCGGACGCCGCCGAAGACGTGATCGCCATCATCCGGGCCGGCGCCCGTGGCTACGTCACGAAGACGATCTCCGCGCCGGAGTTGGCGGATGCCGTGCGCCGAGTGGCGGCCGACGACGTGGTGTTTAGCCCGCGGCTGGCCGGGTTTGTCCTCGACGCGTTTCGTGACGCTCCGGTCGTGCCGTCGATCGACCCGGAGCTGGACCAGCTGACGCCTCGTGAATTGGAGGTATTGCGACTACTTGCGCGCGGCTACGCCTACAAGGAGATCGCGAACGAGTTGTTCATCTCGATCAAGACGGTGGAAACGCACGCGTCGAACGTGCTGCGCAAGCTCCAGCTCTCCAACCGGCACCAGCTAACCCGCTGGGCGGCCGACCGGCGCATGCTCTAGCGTCGCGGCCGGCTCAGTGCACGCCGCGGGATACCCGCAGCACGGCTTCACCGAGCACCGGCCCGTCAGGACCCAGCGCGGCCCGGTAGCGCTCGAGGATGATCCGCTCCCGGCCGAGTTGTACCCGAGTGCCGCCGGAATTCAGGCGCAGCGTCTGGATGCGTCGGGAAAGCCGAACTCGTTCGGCGACGAGCCGGGCGATGGCCGTATCGATCGCGTCGATCTGATCCCGCAGGATCGGGATCGTCTCGCCCGACTCCGGATCGGTCGGCAGGTCCGGCGCCGATGTCATCTCGTCAGTGTTGGTCGTCGTGACGGTGTGCATGGTTCGTCCTCTGGCTGGTCGGCCGGTCCCTACACCCCGGGCACTAAAAACGCCCCGGAGGCGTGAGGCCCGGGGCGTCGTCGGTTGTCGTCAGCCGCAATCGACGGGCACCGGGGACCGGTACCCGTAAAAAAACCTGGCGGTGTGGCTTGACACGCTCCACATGGTGACATGCGAGTCGCCGCCCGGCAAGTTCAGCGGCGTCGTGGTCTCCTCCCAGTGCCCCGTCTACGGGACACTAGGCTGGACAAGAGATGAGCCAGGTTAGTCAGTGAGCGCGGAGGTCGGCGGCCTGTTTGTGCTGCCTGCGGACGAGTCGAGCGCAGCACCTCCTGCCCGCAAGCGCATCGCCGCGGATCCGGCCAAACTGCTCGAGGGACTGAACCCACAGCAGCGAGCGGCCGTGGTGCACGCCGGCAGTCCACTGCTCATCGTCGCCGGAGCAGGTTCGGGCAAGACCCGGGTCCTCACGCACCGGATCGCGTATCTGCTCGCTGAGCGCGACAGCCAACCGAGTGAGATCCTCGCGATCACCTTCACCAACAAGGCTGCCGGCGAGATGAGAGAGCGGGTCGCTGCTCTCGTCGGCCCTCGAGCTCGGGCGATGTGGGTCGGCACATTCCATTCGATGTGCGTCCGCATGCTCCGGGCTGATGGTAAGCCGCTTGGGCTGCGGTCGTCGTTTTCCATCTACGACGCGGACGACTCGAAGCGATTGATAACCCTGGTCGGTCGGGAGCTGGACCTCGACCCGCGGCGCTATCCGGCGCGAAGTCTCGCCGCCCAGGTGAGCAACCTGAAGAACGAGCTGGTGTCGCCTGCGGACTGGGCGGATCAAGCCACGATGGCGCACGAGAAGGTGCTCGCCGACGTCTACGCCCGGTACCAGCTGCGCTTGACCGAGGCGCAGGCGCTCGACTTCGACGACCTGATCATGACGGCGGTCCGCCTGCTTTCGAGCTATCCGGCCGTAGCGGAGAAGTATCGGCGCCGGTTCCGCCATGTCTTGGTCGACGAGTACCAGGACACGAACCACGCTCAGTACGTGCTGGTGCGGGAACTCACGCGGCCGGCCGAGGACTTGCCACCCGGCGAGCTGGCGGTCGTGGGTGATGCTGACCAGGCGATCTACGCATTCCGCGGCGCGTCCATTCGCAACATTCTCGAGTTCGAGCGTGACTATCCGAACGCGACGACGATTCTGCTCGAGCAGAACTACCGATCCACGCAGACGATCCTCACCGCGGCCAATTCCGTGATCGCCCGCAACTCGGATCGCAAGCCGAAGAACCTGTGGTCCGAGGCCGGCGCGGGTGAACCGATCGCCGGATACGTCGCTGAGAACGAGCACGACGAGGCCGCCTGGGTGGTGCAGCGCATCGAGGAACTGTCCGACGCAGGCATCGCCAAGCCGTCGGACGTCGCCGTGTTCTATCGGACGAACGCGCAGTCGCGAGTGTTCGAGGAAGTGTTCATCCGCGTCGGCCTGCCGTACAAGGTGATCGGCGCCGTGCGGTTCTACGAGCGGCGCGAGATCCGCGACGCGCTGGCATACCTTCGGGTTGTCGCCAATCCGGACGACATGATCAGCCTGCGGCGCATCCTCAATACTCCGCGCCGCGGGATAGGTGATCGGGCCGAGGCCGTGGTGGCCGCGTTCGCCGCGCAGGAAGGCATTTCCTTCGGTGCCGCGCTCGATCGCGCCGACGTCGCGCCGGGCATGAATCCTCGATCGTTGCACGCGATCCAGGACTTCCTCATCATGATGACCGAGATCCGGGCCGTCGCCGTGGCCGGTACGCCGAGCGAGATTCTCGAGGCTGTTCTGGACAAAACCGGATACGTCCGGGAGCTCGAGGCGAGCCGTGATCCGCAGGACGAGGGACGCGTCGACAACCTGCGTGAGCTGATCAATGTTGCTCGCGAGTTCGAACAGACGAGGGAGGGGACGCCGGAAGCCGGCGATCTGAACGCCTTTCTCGAGCAGGTTTCCTTGGTCGCGGACGCCGATACGGTGCCGGACGCGTCGGGCGGAGTGGTCACGCTCATGACCCTGCACACCGCGAAGGGGCTCGAGTTCCCGGTCGTCTTTCTGACCGGCATGGAGGAGGGCGTTTTCCCACACGCCCGCACGCTCAGCGATCCGGGCGAGATGGCCGAGGAACGGCGGCTGGCCTACGTCGGCATCACGCGGGCGCGTTCGCGGTTGTACCTGTCGCGCGCGCTGTCGCGCACGGCGTGGGGCGCACCGCAGTGGAACCCGCCGTCCCGCTTCCTGGATGAGGTGCCGGCCGAGCTCGTCACGTGGACGGGCGAGGTCCATCGGGCACCGTTTGTCCCTTCCTACGGCGACGATGTCCCGTCGCGTTACTCCGATCACGGGTATCGCGCAGGTGCCGGGGCGGGCCAGTCGGCGCAAGAACAGCTGGCCGCGTCGCGATTGGGGAGCGGCGCCGGCGGCCGCGGGTTGCGCGGTGGCGTCGGGAACCGGCCGATACCGCAGCTACAGCCGGGTGATCGCGTCACGCACGACTCGTGGGGCCTCGGCACGGTGGTCGGGCTGCGAGGCACGGGCGACAAGTCTCAGGCCCAGATCGACTTTGGCAGCGCTGGGGTCAAGTGGCTGGTGCTTCGCTACGCCGCCCTCGAGAAGCTCTGAGGGGACACAGCTCCACCCGGAAATCCTCTCGCGATGATCTTGCCCTGATCGTCGCCAGCAGGCATCAGTCGAACCATCGCCTGTTCGAGTGGAACCGTGATCAGTTGCTCGACCTCGGCTGCGGAAAGTCCCAGCGCCTCGGCCTGGATCTCGACCTGCGGCGGCGTGAACTCCGGCAGGACGTCGACGGATGCGTTCCGGACCTGGGTGATGCCGAGCCCCAACACGAGCACGGCGGCACCGACGACCAGCACGCGGAACTTCATGCTGAGGAGGACGAGCCCACGAATCACCGCAACCCCCCGGAGTGGTGAGTCACGCCTCGCGACTCCTCCCCCGGGAGTTTCGACGCGCGATCCCGAAGTTAAGCGGCAACGCTGCGGCTGTCTTCCCCCTCAGGTACGAGCGTTGTCTCATCCCGGGGGCGTACCACCTCGTACCTGAGGAGGATCCCTGCAGTTCGAGGTCAACCGGAGATGATCTTGACTTATCGTCGCGGCCCGGGCTACCAGTCCAAGATCACGAGTAAGGTAGCGCAGGGACCAGGCCGGATCGGTCCGAACGATCCGGCTACGCCGGACCGGCCCCGAGCGGGCCGCAGCGACTGGACGATCCGCGATAGTTCGGCGACTGCAGCAGGATGACTCGGTCTTGACTGAAGATCTCTCGATAGCCAGCCGCCTCGGCGGCGGCGAGCGCCGCGGCCGGCTTGGCGCCGAAGTTGCCGACGTCCTTCTGGGTCAGATCGATCGCTACGAAGTCGGCGGCATCGTGCTGCATGCCGAATAACGTGACGTAGTCGCGGTCAGTCAGGTGCCCGGCGAGCCGATCGTCTGCTTCGATGCACACATTTCGGGGAACACGGTCGACGACGGCCTGCTGAGCTTGCATGTGCGCGGTGGTCCCGAACACCTTGCCGGTCAGCATCGCATGTAGCGCCGCGACTTGCCGTCCGGAGAACGGCGGATTCACCACGATCAGGGCGATTGGAATGATCACGATCGCCGTGAGAACAGCGAGCGTGAGCCGCGGCCGGGACCACACGCCGAGTCGGGCGGCCCCGTCGATCATCGCGAGCACGAAGATGACCCAGGGCAGCGCGTTGTAGTGAAAGCTGGGGTACCAAAGGTTGTCCCGTACCGCGGGTTCGAAGAACCGCTGCGCCAGCAAGGGAAGGGCGAGAATCGAGTATCGCGACCGCAGGGCGAGGAAGAGCACCGGGACCAGGAACAGCAGAAGCGTCTGCGTCTTGATCATCGGTGAGAAGAACAGCCGCGCGGTGTCGAGCGGATGCAGGACGACGTGGCCAAGCGCGCTGCCCAGGTTCGGACCGAGCGTCGGCCCATACTGCCAGTACGCGAAGTGCTGATCGGGCGAGAAATGGGGGAGGATCACCGCGGTCGCGAGTTCGTAGCCGATGACCCCCGCAGCCACGAGGATGAGGCCTATCCATCGACGCCGCCGATTGAACAGCCGCAGCATCCCCAGCAGTACAACGAGAATTCCCATGTCCTCGCGGACGAGCAAGAGTAATCCGGCGAAGATCAGTAATTGCTTGTCGTCGGCGCGGTCGAGCGCATCGATGGCCAGGGCGAGGATTGGAACGCCCCAGGCGACCTCGTGGACTTGGAAGTCAACGAGAGTTTGGAAGGCCCAACTCGAGGCGTACGCAAAGCAGATGACCAGTGACGCCCGCGACGTGGTCCGCCGACGGGCGAATCGATAGACGACCGGAACTGAAGAGGCAATCAGGGCCGCTTGGAGGATGAGCAGAGTCTCCGGGTGGCCCCAGATCCAGTACAGCGGGGCGGCGGTCGCGATGATCGGGTGGAAGTGGTCGCCCCAGATGTTGTAGGACATGCCTTTCAACGGGACGATCGGCGCTTGGAAGTGCGCGTAGCGGCGCACGGCTTGATCGAAGATCCCCAAGTCGTAACCCGCAGTGTTGAACTGGCGGTGTCGTTCGAGGGCGAACAGGGTGTAGATGGCAAACGTCGCCAGCGTCAGCAGCCAGACGGGCCACGCGTTGACCATGCGCCGCCGCGCGGCACCAGCCGCGACCGACGGCTGCCGGGACGCGGTGGCGGTCATCGGGTGCTGACGGCGTCCGGGGAGCGGGAGCGCTGGGCGAGGACCCATACCCGTTTAACCGCCTGCCAGGCGAAGATCACGAGCAGTACGTTGCGCGTCTCGAGCACGAGAGTGCCGAACTGGACCGGAAAGTTGCCGTTCACCAGCCACGGGTACAGCAGCGGGTAATTCACCTGGGTGAGCAACGCGATGCCGAGCAGCAACCGCATCGCGCGGCGCACGTGATGATCACCCATCTGCCGAACCGCAAGCGCGGCCAACGGTCCCCCCAGCCACAGGATGTACTGCGGGCTCAGCACCTTGTTGGTGATGGTGGCCACGGCCGCGGTTGCGACCAACAGCCAGCCGACGATTTCGACGGTCACGGTAGGAGCCAACCGGGCCCGGTTCCACAGCACGACCAGGAGCGCGACGCTGGCAATCATCAGAATCGTGCTCACCGTGAGGAATGCCGATACACCCGGCCCGGTCAGCTCGCGCGCCTTGTACAGCGACAGGGGAGCATCCCACGGGCCTTTCGGATCGAACATGCGAACGAGCATCAGCGGTCCGGCCGGTACGGACTCGATCTGCAAGCCGCGGTTTGCCTGCCACTGGAGCGGCGACATCAGGCGTTCGACGCCACCAGCCAGCAGGCTGGCGAGGGCCAGCGCTCCGCCGGTCGCCAGGAAGCCGCCGAGGACACGGCGTCGATTCGTAGGGCCCAGCAAGAAGATGGGAAGCATGATGGCCGGCCACAGCTTGAGCGCCGCTCCGATTGCGGTGAGTACGCCGCAGAGCGCCGGTCGTCGCATCAGCGCGAGTACCGCGCCCCCGGCGAGGACCGCCGGCACGAGGTCGAATCGGAAGTATGCCGTCGGACCGATGAGCGGGACGAACCACAACCAGAACGTGACCGCTTCGCTCCGTCTGCGCCCGCTGGTTCGCCAGAGGAGCCACGTGAATACGGCGTCCGCGGCGAGCATGGAGAGCGCGAACAAGACCGTGAACGCCACCGGGTTCGCCAGACCGAGAAGAAACTGCGGCAGCATGACGCCGAAAACCGGCAGCGGGTATTCCTGAAACGTTTCCCGGATGCCGGCTCCGTTGAAGAACAGCGCGCGCAGGCTGCGCGCGTAGTAGCTCACATCGCCGACGACGGACGGCTCGATCGACACCATGAGTGTGAGCGTCAGGGCCCGGCTGATGAGCCAGGCAAACACCGTCGACTTGGTGTCGTCGCCCGAGAGCTCGGCCGGCAGCGCGAACCACCGTCGCGCGGTCCGCCGCGCACGCAGCGACGGATCGACGTCGCTCGGCGCGGGCGCGAGCTCGGTGGTCGGCATAGTTGAGTCTCGATTCTGTCAGACCGAGCTGAATGCGACGGTCGAGCGATCAGCGGCGACCTCCGGGCCGCGGCCACATCCGGACCGCGGGAGGCTGTCGATCAGCTGTGATTGCGTCGCGAACGTGGTGCCCCTCCACCTGACCCAGCGTGGTGATCATGGACCGTGAGGTGAATTATGGCGATGATCTGCGTGTGATCAGCAATCGGCCGGAGCGCGGTCGAGTCAGGCCGCTTGGTGTGGAGTGTGGCAATGGCAGAACGCATCCGGGTCGTCGTCGCGAAACCAGGCCTCGACGGGCATGACCGGGGAGCCAAGGTGGTGGCCCGGGCGCTTCGCGACGCTGGTATGGAGGTCATCTACACCGGGCTGCATCAGACCCCTGAGCAGATCGTGCAGACGGTCATCGAGGAGGACGCGGACGCGGTCGGCCTCTCGGTGTTGTCCGGCGCTCATATGACGCTGTTCGCGCGCTTGACGCAGCTGCTCGAGGAACGCGGCGTTACCGACGTCGTCGTGTTCGGCGGCGGCATCATTCCCGACGCGGACATCCCGGAGCTCGAAGCGATGGGAGTGGCTAAGGTCTTCACACCGGGAGCTTCGATGGACGACATCGTCCAGTGGGTGCGCTCCACGCTCAGCGCCCCCGCGGCTGGGTGAGCCCGGTCTCAGCGCGAACGCGCTCCTGCCCGTAAGGCATAGGCTGCCCGGGCGACCAAAGGAATCCCGTGAGAACGGCGGCGGCAGGTGGATCTGTTCGAGTACCAGGCCAAGGAGCTCTTTCAGCTCCACGACGTCCCGGTCGGGCTCGGGAAGGTGGTGACCACGCCCGAGGACGCGGAGCGGGTCGCCCGCGAGATCGGCGGCGTCACGGTCGTCAAAGCCCAGGTCAAGACCGGGGGACGGGGTAAGGCCGGCGGAGTCAAAGTAGCGAAGACCCCGGAGGAGGCCGGCGAGCTGGCCGGGCAAATCCTGGGTATGGACATCAAGGGGCACACCGTCCACCGCGTCCTGATCGATCCGGGCGCGCAGATCGAGGAAGAGTATTACGTTTCCTTTCTGCTCGACCGGGCCAACCGGAGCTATCTGGCGATGGCGTCCTACGAGGGCGGCATGGAGATCGAGCAGCTTGCGGACGAGCGACCCGAGGCGCTGGCCCAGGTTCCCGTCGACGCGCTCGCGGGTGTCGACGCGGCGAAAGCGCGCGAAATCGTCGAACTGGCTCACTTTCCGGCCGAGGTGGCCATCCAGGTAACGGATGTGGTCGTCAAGCTCTGGTCAGCGTTCGTTGGGTCGGACGCCACTCTGGTCGAGGTCAATCCGCTGGCCAAGCTCGCCGACGGCAGCGTCAAGGCGCTTGACGGCAAGGTGACGCTGGACGACAACGCGGACTTCCGCCACGCGATCAACGCGGACTACGTCGACACCGATTCCACCGACCCGCTCGAGCGGCGCGCGATCGAGAAGAACCTCAACTACGTCAAGCTCGACGGCGAAGTGGGGATCATCGGCAACGGCGCGGGTCTGGTGATGTCGACACTGGATGTCGTGGCCTATGCCGGAGAGCGGTATTCCCTGGGGGGTGGACGTAGCGTGAAGCCGGCGAACTTCCTCGACATTGGTGGTGGCGCGTCGGCCGAGGTGATGGCGAACGGGCTCGACATCATCCTTTCCGACCCCTCGGTGCGCAGTGTGTTCGTCAATGTGTTCGGCGGCATTACCGCGTGCGACGCCGTCGCGAACGGCATTGTCACTGCGCTCGGCATGCTGGGATCGAGTGCTACGAAGCCACTCGTCGTCCGGCTCGACGGCAACAACGTCATCGAGGGTCGTCGCATTCTCAACGATGCCGCTCACCCACTGGTCACACTGGTTGACACGATGGACGATGCGGCCGATAAGGCCGCCGAACTCGCCGGGGCGGTGAGCTAGATGGCGATCTTTTTGGACGAGACGTCGCGGATCATCGTGCAGGGCATGACCGGCTCGGAAGGCACGAAACACACTCGGCGGATGCTCGCGTCCGGGAGCTCAGTAGTTGGTGGGGTAAACGCGCGCAAGGCCGGTACGAAGGTCGACTTCGAGGGGACGGTGCTGCCGGTATTCGGCACGGTGGCGGAGGCCATGAGCGAAACCGGCGCCGACGTCACTGTCATGTTCGTGCCGCCGCCGTTTGCAAAGGACGCGGTGCTGGAGGCGATCGACGCTGCGATCCCGCTCGCCGTGGTGATCACCGAGGGTATCCCGGTGCAGGATTCCGCCTACTTCTGGGCATATGCGCGCGGCAAGTCGACCCGGATCGTCGGGCCGAACTGCCCAGGCCTGATCAGCCCGGGCAAGTCCAACGCCGGCATCATTCCCGCTGATATCACCGGGCCGGGGCCGATAGGGCTGGTATCGAAATCGGGGACGCTGACCTACCAGATGATGTACGAGCTACGCGACATCGGCTTCTCCACCGCAATCGGCATCGGCGGTGACCCGGTGATCGGCACGACCCACATCGATGCCCTTTCCGCATTCCAGGCCGACCCGGAGACCGAGGCGGTTGTGATGATCGGCGAGATCGGTGGCGACGCTGAAGAGCGGGCAGCGGCATTCATCCGGGAGAACGTGACGAAGCCGGTTCTTGGCTACGTCGCCGGCTTCACCGCGCCGGAGGGCAAGACAATGGGCCATGCCGGCGCGATCGTGTCCGGATCCTCGGGTACGGCGCAGGCCAAGAAGGAGGCGCTCGAAGCGGCCGGCGTGCGGGTCGGCAAAACGCCGAGCGAGACCGCCCGGTTGATGCATCAGATTCTGGCTCACTAGCGCCGCGGCGAGGCCGCAGTCGAGCGAACCGAGCGGTTCCACAGACACGGTCGTGCGAAACCCTCGTAAGGTGATGTTGAACGGGGTGATCGACCGCTAGTTTGGCGGCAATGGTCCTACTCGTCGAGCACGAGGAGCCCGGATGACGGACGAGCCGCCTCAGGACGATCCGCGGAGGGCGCCGCCACCGCCTCCGCCGCCGGGTCCGACACCAGGTGGACCCCCACCGGGCGCGCCACCGCCCGCCGGTCCGCCGAGCCCCGGCCAGTACGGACCGCCACCCGGCTACGGTCCTCCGCCAGCAACCGGCCCACCGCCGGGATACGGTGCGCCACGCCCGTATGGCCCCCCGTCCGGCTACGGAGCACCACCGCCGGCCGGTCCCGCCAGCTATGGAGCGCCACCGCAGGGTGGCTACGGACAGCAACCGGCCTACGGTCCGCCGCCCGGCTACCCGCCAGCGCCTGGCTATGGGACTCCTCCGCCGGCGGGTGCGCCTTCCGGCTATGGGGCACCTGGGCAGCCCGGCGACCCCCGGTGGGCCGCACCGGGCTCGCAGTACCCGTCGCCTGGTTCGGGGACCGATTTCAAGGCGGTCAACCCGTTCGATTGGTGCATCATGGGCGCGGGCGTGCTCGCGATCATCTTCTCGTTCTTCAGCTACTACACGGCGAGCGCACGGACCGTTGTCTTTACGATCACCGAGAGCTTCAGTGCGTGGCACGGATTCTTCGGCTGGTTTGCGGCAGTCGTCGCCCTGCTAGCGGCGGCGGTCCTTTCTGTCGTGGTCCTGGGCCATGTCAGCGTGCCGTTCCACCGGCAGGCGACAATGGTCGGTTTCGCACTCGCCACGGTGTCGGTGCTCGTGGCGTTGTGGGTTCTTCCGGGAAATGTTCCCCATGGAACGGGCGTTTCGAACGGGCGCGGCGTCGGGTACTGGCTCAGCCTGATCGTTATCGCCATCGGCTTGGTGCTGGCCTTCATTCGAATGCGCGACAACGGCGCCGGCCGGCAGAACCCCAGCGGCGTACGTGGCAATCCTGGGCGCGGCGCGCGCTCTGGGTCGATGCCCGCCGCTGCCGGGCCGCCGCCTGGTCCACCTCCGACCCCGCCCGGAGGGCCACCGCCAGCCGGGCCGCCGAGTCGGCCCCCAGGAGCCTCGCCGAATCCGCCACCTCGCTGACCTAACCGGCCGGCTTAGGGTGTGCGGTATGCGCACCTGGGCCGCTCACGGTCGATCCGATACGGTGTCGCGGTCTGCCTATCTCCGTTAACGGGGCACGGGCCATGCATACGCGATAACAGAGGAGGCCGTGATGTCGGGCTACCCGGTGCCGCCCGCCGAACCCAGCAGCCGAGCACGAGGCGGCGCGCGCGTTGCGGAAACGCCCAAGTCGGTGTTGCTGGAACGGGTGGGAGCGGGCCTCGGCGTGCTCATGTTCGTTTGGGGCTTCCTTCCCTGGTACGGGTTGGCCGCGACGGACGTGAACGGATACGGCTTCGGCAGTCCGGCACCCGTCGCCATCGGGTTGTCACTTCTCGCGTCGGGCGTGGCCGCGGCGCGGATGCTGGATCAGAAGGCGGCGTCGCCGCTCGTGCCGCTCGCGGCCGCCGCGGTTGCCCTGCTTGTTTCCTTCGGTCTGATCGTCGACCGCGGCGATAACGTCAGCCTGAACGTCGGTTTGATCCTTGCCGTCGTCACCACGTTGCTCCAGACGGCGGCTTTCGCCCTGGCCTGGCTGCACGAGATCGGCCGGCTCGGCGTTCGGGCGCAATCGGACCGCTGGTCGGGAAACACGCCGTATGGCTACGCGACGCCCGAGGCTGGCAACAGTCCCGGCTCGACGGGGTACCCGGCGCCGACGCCCTACGTCGGTCAGTCCGGATACACCCAGTCGGGGTACGGTGCCGCTCCCGGTTACGGCGAGACCCAGGTAATGACGCCGGGGTCGGCGAATCCCTACGGCTACCCGCCAGCCGGAACGCCATACCAGCCGTCTCCGACCGGGTATTCCCAGCGGTACGGACAGCCAGGCATGGGCTCGCCGTATGTGACCGGCGGCTCCGCTCCGCACCCCGGTGCTGCCCCGAACCCGTCGCCATCCGCTCGGTCGACCCCCACGGCGCCGGCCGCGCCGACGGCGCCGACGTCGTTCGGCCAGCACAGCCTCCGCGAGCCCGATGACGTTGATGGCACCACTGGGACTGGATCTGGCGGACGGTAGAACCACGCCGGCTCTCGATGGCTCCTCATCGTTGAATCGGCGTGCCTGACCGCCACAGTCAACAGCGTTTGCGAGCCTGGAGCGCGTGACTGCGCGCCCGGACGACCCGTCTCGACGCGATCTCGACCCGTTCCGCGGCATCCCCGCGTCAGTCCGCCAGTCGCCGTGGCGGACCGCCGCCTGGACCGGCGCCGGCGCCGCGATTGTCGGCGCAGCCGTCGGCGTGGCGGTGGCAGTCGCGTGCTGGCTGCCCAACGCTGGTGCCTCGGGACCGCCGATGTCGGCCATTCGGGCGGGCACGCTGGCCTTTCTCGCGGCGCAGCACGGCGGCGTCGACCTGGATGGGACGCGGGTCGGTTTCGTCCCGCTCGGGATGACGGCGATCGTCGCAGTCGTCGTATGGCGGGCGAGCAGCGTGCTCGCCGACGTCCTCGAGCGACTGCGCATGACCTCGCGACGTGACCTCGCCAAAGCCGGCACGGTCCAGGCCGGCGGCTACGCCGCGACCTGTGCCGCACTCGCCGTCATTGGTCGGCTGGGCACCACGTCAGTGCCGCCGATCCCGGTCGCGGTCGGCGCGTTCGCAGTCTGCGGCATCGTTACTGCGGCGTCGTTGGCCTGGACGTCGATCTGCCGCCGATGGTCAGTCCTGTCCGCGCCGGACTACCTCCGGCCCGGGCTCCGGGCGGCGACCGGCGCGATATGCGTCTATGTGGGAGCGGGCAGTTTGCTCGTCGCGGTCTCGCTGGTTGCCCATGCCGGTCAAGTCACCCAACTGTCCCGAATGGTGGGTGGCGGGATGTCCGGCATCCCGCTCCTCGTCCTTGGTGTGTTGTGCGCGCCTAACGCGGCGATCGCGGCCGCATCCTTCCTGGCCGGCCCCGGCTTTGCCGTGGGCACCGGCACTTCGGTGACGGCTTTCTCGGCGAGCCGGGGGACGCTGCCTGCGTTCCCGATCCTTGGCGCGGTCCCGAGCGGCCAGCTCCCCTCGGTTCTCGCGATGGTCCTGCTCGGCGCCGTGCTGGTTGCTGCGGGATGGGTGACCACGCGTCTGGCCCGAGGTCCGGCCGCTGTCGACTTCGGCACTTTGATCTCCCGCCTCGCGGTAGCCGCGGCCGGCGCCGGCGTCGCGATGGCGGCGCTCGGTTGGCTGTGCGGTGGCGCCCTCGGGCCGGCTCGGCTGCACGCGGTCGGGCCCTCGCCGTGGCAGCTGGGTATCGCCGTCGCCGGGGAAATCGCCGTCATGTCGTTGGTCCTCATCGGATCCTCGGCCTTGTGGGGATGGCTCTCGGTCCGCGCGGTCAAACTGCTCACGGCGTCGCGGAGCACCCTGGTTAGGGCTTGGCAGCGCCGCGCGGACGGCAAGCGCGACGACCGGGACGAGGATGAAACCGACGATGAGTCCGACGACAAGGACGAGGCCGCGCTCGCCGGCTAGCTTCGTCATTGGCCGTGAACGAGGTGTGCCTCGGCCCACCCAGTGCACTGGGTAAGGTGCGTGAACGTGCCGGAGCCCGTTCGCCTCGTCGTGCTGGCATCGGGGACCGGCACCACCTTGCAGGCGCTCATCGACGCGTCCGATCTCGGCGGTGAGATCGTCGCAGTGGGATCGGACCGGGCCGGTAGCGGCGCCCTGGAGCGAGCGGCTGCAGCTTCGATCCCGACCTTCGTCGTGCCGTTCGACGGTTATCCAGATCGCGGCGACTGGAACCGAGCGTTCCAAGCTGCGCTGGACGGGTACCGCCCCGACCTCGTCGTGCTGGCCGGCTTTCTGCGTATCTTCGATCCGCAGCTTGTCCGCGTGTTTCGCATCGTCAACACTCATCCGTCGTTGTTGCCGTCATTTCCGGGCGTCGGCGTGCGTGCCGTCCGCGCGGCCTTGACCCATGGGGTGAAGCTGGCCGGCGCGACTGTGCATTGGGTCACGGAGGACGTCGACTCCGGGCCGATCCTGGCTCAAGTAGCGGTGCCGGTGTACGAGGATGACGACGAGCAGAGCCTGTTCGCGCGTATCCAGGTTGCGGAGAAGCCTCTCTACGTCGACACGATTCGCCGACTTTGCAAGGAGATTTCCGCATATGAGTGAGCCAGGAGCGCAGAAAGCGCACGCCTGCGGCGCGCGGGCGCATCGGCGTGACAAGGTTGTCGAATGAGCAAGATCGCCATCCGACGAGCGCTCATCAGCGTGTACGACAAGTCCGGGCTGGCGGAGCTGGCGCGCGGCCTGTCCGAGGCCGGTGTGGAGATTGTGTCGACCGGGTCCACGGCGGCCCGGATCCGGGAGTTGGGCATCCCGGTCCGATCGGTTGAGGACGTGACGGGCTTCGCCGAGATCCTTGACGGTCGGGTCAAGACGCTCCACCCGCATGTGCACGCGGGGCTACTTGCTGATCAGAACGATCCGGAGCACATGGCGACCATCGAACGGCTCGGAATCGCCCCATTTCAGCTGTTGGTATCGAACCTGTACCCGTTCATCGAGACGGTCAGGTCGGGTGCCCCGCCCATGGAGATCGTCGAACAGATCGACGTTGGTGGTCCGGCCATGGTCCGAGCGAGCGCCAAGAATCACGATTCCGTCGCCGTGGTGGTGGACCCGCGGTTCTACCCCGACGTGTTGCAGGCGGTCCACGACGGTGGGTTCGATCTGGCGGCGCGCCAGCGGCTCGCCGTCGCGGCGTTCCGGCACACCGCCGATTACGACATCGCAGTGGCCTCGTATCTAGGCAACGTCGTCTCGCCGGACGATGCCGGCAGCGGCTTTCCCGGCTGGGTCGCTGGCTCCTGGGAGCGAGCAGCTGCTCTCCGCTACGGCGAGAATCCCCACCAGCGCGCAGCGCTGTACGTCGCGCACGGCGGTCCACCCGGACTCGCGCAGGCCGAGCAGCTGTCCGGCAAGGAAATGAGCTACAACAACTACGTCGACGCCGATGCCGCGCGCCGGGCGGTGTTCGACTTCGCCGAGCCGTGCGTCGCAATCGTCAAGCATGCCAATCCGTGTGGTATCGCGATCGCGACCGACGCCGCCGATGCCTACCGGAAGGCACAGGCCTGTGACCCGGTGAGCGCCTACGGCGGCGTCATTGCTGCCAATGTCGCCGTGTCGGCCGATCTGGCCCGTCAGGTGGCCGAGGTCTTCACCGAGGTGATCCTGGCCCCGGCCTATGACGAGGACGCACTCGACATCCTCTCGACCAAGAAGAACCTGCGCGTGCTCGTGGCTGCGGCACCGCCCGGTCATCCGACAGCCGAGTCGCGTTCGGTATCGGGCGGGCTGCTGATCCAGACATCCGATCGGATCGATGCGGCCGGCGATAACCCGGGCAACTGGACCCTCGCGGCCGGTCCGGCGGCCGATGACGCGACCCTTGGCGATCTCGTGTTCGCCTGGCGAGCCGTCCGCTCGGTGAAGTCGAACGCAATCCTCATTGCGCGCGACCGCGCGACGGTCGGCGTCGGCATGGGTCAAGTGAACCGGGTGGACGCGGCCCGGCTGGCCGTCGCCCGCGCGGGCGAGCGAGCCCTTGGGGCCGTCGCATCGTCGGACGCGTACTTTCCGTTCCCGGACGGGCTCGAGGTGCTGCTCGATGCGGGCGTTCGCGCCGTCGTGCAGCCGGGCGGATCGGTTCGCGACACGGACTGCATAGTCGTGGCCGAAGCCGCAGGGGTCACGTTGTATCTCACCGGCACCCGCCACTTCGCCCACTGACCGGATTGGCCACGATGACCGCCACGGTGCTCAACGGCACGGCCACCCTGGCCGAAATCAAACGCGAACTGACCCAACGGGTTCGAGAGCTGGCGGCCCGCGGAGTGGTTCCCGGCCTCGGCACGATTCTGGTCGGCGACGACCCGGCTAGCCGCTGGTACGTCGGTGCGAAGCACCGGGATTGCGCGGAAATCGGAGTCGCGAGCATCCGCCGCGACCTTCCGGCGACCGCGACTCAGGCTGAGGTCGAGGCAGTGATCGACGAGCTGAATGCCGATCCCGCTTGCACCGCGTTTCTGGTCCAACAGCCCACTGGGCTCGACGAGTTTGCCCTACTGTCGCGGGTCGATCCGGACAAGGATGTCGACGGGCTGCACCCGGTGAACCTTGGTTCCCTGGTCCTCGGCCAGCCGGCCCCGCTGCCGTGCACACCCACTGGCGTGCTGGAGCTGCTCCGCCGGTACGACGTGCCGATCGCCGGCGCGCACGCCGTGATCATTGGCCGGGGTATCACGGTGGGGCGGCCGCTCGGACTCTTGTTCAGTCGTCGCAGCGAGAACGCGACGGTCACGCTGTGCCACACCGGCACTCGTGATCTCCCGTCATTCACTCGTCAGGCCGACATCCTGGTGTCCGCGGCCGGCACGCCGAACCTGATTACGCCGGACATGGTCAAGCCCGGCGCGGCTGTGCTCGATGTCGGCATCAGCCGCGTCGATGGCAAAGTGGCGGGCGACGTGCACCCGGACGTCGCCGAGGTTGCCGGGTGGATCAGCCCCAACCCGGGCGGGGCCGGGCCGATGACCAGGGCGATGTTGCTGCGCAACGTCGTCGACGCGGCGGCTCGGAACGCGACCCGGTGACACCGATCTCGGTGACCGTGCGACAGGTGCTCTCCAGCAACCTGCCGTTCGTTGTCGTGTTGAGCATTGTCGCGGCCGGCATCTTGTATTCGACGGTTGTGCCAGAACACTGGTTGCGCGGCGTCGTGGTGACCGCAATCGGAGTGCTGATCGGGGGAACGTGCCGGCTCGCGCTATCCGATCGCCGGGCGGGCCTATTACGAGTTCGGACCCGGATCTTCGACGCGGTGTGTTACTTCACGCTCGGCGGCGCGCTGATCCTGTTCGGGTCCCTGCTCCCGCGCTGACGCGGCAATACTAATGTGCGCGCCATACCGGCGATGACCGAGACATCGAGGAGCGTTCCGGCATGTCTGTACCTGCCACCCGCGACCGCGGCGGCAAGATCACCGTCGTCGGAGCCGGGTTCTACGGTTCCACCACTGCGCAGCGACTGGCTGAGTACGACATCTTGGACACCGTCGTGCTCACCGACGTCATCGAAGGTCGCCCGGAAGGATTGGCCCTTGACCTGAACCAGTCGCGCCCGATCGAGGGGTTCGAGACCGAGATCATCGGTGTCACGACGACGACCGACGGTAGCGGATATGACGCGACCGCCGGGTCCGATGTCGTCATCGTCACGGCTGGGCTGCCGCGCAAGCCCGGGATGAGCCGGATGGACTTGCTCGAGGTCAATGCCAAGATCGTGCGCGGCGTGGCCGAGCAGATCGCCCGCTACTCACCTGACGCCGTGCTGATCGTGGTGTCGAATCCGCTCGATGAGATGACCGCCCTCGCCCAGCTCGCCTCCGGCTTCCCGAAGCAGCGGGTCTTCGGGCAGGCGGGCGTCCTCGACACCGCGCGGTTTACCAACAACGTGGCCACCGCGCTTGATGTGCCGGTCAGCTCGGTCACGACACTGACCCTCGGCTCGCACGGCGACACGATGGTGCCGGTGCCGTCCGCGTGCTTCGTAGACGGCAAGCCACTGCTCGATGTCATGCCCGCCGCTACGGTTGAGCAGCTCGTCACCCGAACCCGCAACGGCGGCGCGGAGGTAGTGGCGTTGCTCAAGACCGGCTCGGCGTTCTATGCCCCGTCGGCGGCTGCGGCCCGAATGGCCCGAGCGGTCATCGAGGACACCGCTGAGACTATTCCGGTTTGTGCCTGGGTCGAGGGCGAATACGGCATCAGCGGTGTCTACCTGGGCGTCGAGGCGGAGATCGGCGCCGGGGGGGTTGAGCGGGTCATCGAGCGGGCACTGACCGACTCCGAGCTTGCCGCGCTGCGCGAGGCGGCCGAGGCAGTGCGGGCCAAGCAGGCCGACGTCGCGAACCTTTGATCTCCGCCCCGGCCTCACGCCGCCCGGTGCGATCGGTCGCCGTGCTGTCAGACGTGCACGGCATGTTGCCGGCGCTCGATGCCGTCCTGGCCGAGCCCCTCGTCCAGGACGCCGAACAGATCGTCGTGACCGGCGATCTCGCGGCCGGTCCGATGCCGGTGCAAACGCTCGATCGGCTGGTTGGGCTCGGAGACCGGGTGGTTCTGATTCGCGGGAACGCTGACCGCGAGCTTGTCAGCCTGATCCGTGGCGAGGTCGACGACGTTGGCGACCCGATGGCGCCGTGGGCGGCCGCGCAGCTTCGCCCTGACCAGCTCGACCTGCTCGCTTCGCTGCCTTATCCGGCGACGCTGTCGATCAAGGGATTCGGGCCGGTGATGTTCTGCCACGCAGTCCCCGACGACGACGAGCAGGTCGTGCTGGTGGACACGCGGTTGTCTCGTTGGGCCGAGGTCCTGGCCACGTTGCCCGACGACGTGACGACGCTTGTCTGCGGGCATACCCATATGCCGTTCGTGCGGTTGGCGCATCGTCGGCTGATCGTCAACCCGGGCAGCGTAGGGATGCCCTACGGCCGGCCCGGTGCGCACTGGGCGTTGTTGGCCGACGGGGCGGTCACCCTGCGCCGCACGATGTTCGACGTTGCCGCCGCTCGCGCCGAGATCGTTGCGGCCGCCTCGCCGCTGGCGCAGGAGTGGGCCAAGGAATACCTCGACAACGTGGCCGATGATGCCGACGCAATCGAGGTGTTTGGCCCACGGGACGGAAGGGCCGCACCCAAGTCGTCGTGACGGGAGATCTTCGTCGTGACAAGATCATCAAGTGGTTAGCCCCCGGTCACCGAAGGCCACGGGTTGGGCCGGCAGCCTTGCAGCGAGATCGTCTGCTGCTGCATGACCGGCGCGAGCTCGCCCGGGCCAGGGCAGTACCG
The DNA here is from genome assembly GCA_963809815.1 of uncultured Actinomycetota bacterium. Taxonomy (GTDB): domain Bacteria; phylum Actinomycetota; class Actinomycetes; order Mycobacteriales; family Jatrophihabitantaceae; genus CAVVJA01. The sequence continues at coordinate 192,294 of CAWELM010000017.1, read as the reverse complement.
GTGATCATGACCGAGGCCGTGCCCGACCTCGTGGTTGACGAGTTCGTGCCGGTAGTCGGCGAGGTCTCCGCCGTAGTTGGCCGACCCGACGAACCAGCGATCAGAGTTGATCACCGCCCGGCCCCCGTTAAAGCAGTCGAGCCAGCCACCGGTGTCCAACGGGGCGCAGAGCTGGTCCGTCGTGCGTGGCGTCGCCAAGGTCACGATGATTGCCGCCGCGGCAGCCGAAGTGACGGCCACGAATGCGACATGGTCAACGCCCTGCCAGCCCCGATGATCGGTGAGCGTGGCGTGTACCTGGTTCGCGAAGCCGCGTGGATCGGTGGGAATGCCCTGCTCGATCTGGACCGCGTAGGGCACGACCCGGCCCCTAGCCGTCGCGGGGAACGCGAGGGGCACGGTGGTGAATACGCCGTCGCCGATCAGCCCGGCTCGTCGCGGATCAGCGGCGAGGCGCGGCGGTGCAGTCGTGGCTTGTCGCGGTGCGCTCGTCGGTGGACCCGTGATAGCACCACCAGTCGGCGAAAATCCGCCGGTGGCCGGATGGGTAGGCCGGGTCTGTGCGCCCGAATGGCTCGTCGTGCACGCGGTGAGGACGAGCACGGTCGCGAGAACAGCCACCGCGCCAACCGACCTAATCGGCCGACTAGTGTCCTGCGTCGGGAATTCAGACGATAATTCCGGCGCCCAGCCGCACGCTCGCTGCGTTATCGCCACCCCACGAAATCGCTGCGCGATTGTCGCGGGGGCCCCGGCCGGCCGCCCACGTAGCGCTGCTACGCGGGCGGCCTGCGGCCTTGCGAGCGCACACCTGGATCGCCGGACTAATTCGCCCAATTCCCGACGCAGGACACTTGCAGTGCGGTCAGTCGGCATATTCGCCGAGCACCGCTCCGCGAAGCACATCCAAGCCCACACTGCCGATGTCCAAGGCGCGGCGATGAAACGTCTTGAGGTCGAAGTCGTCGCCAGCCTTGGCCCGCGCGTCGTCCCGCAACTGCAGCCACAGCCGCTCGCCGATCTTGTACGACGGGGCCTGCCCCGGCCAGCCGAGATACCGGTCGAGTTCGAAGCGCAGGAACTCCGGAGCCATCGATGCGTGCGCGAGCAGGAATTGCCAGGCCGATTCGTAGGTCCACGGTCCGCCGCCGACCTCCGCCGGTGCCTGGAACCCGCAATGCACGCCGATGTCGATGACGACGCGCGCCGCCCGCATCGACTGACCGTCGAGCATCCCGAGGTAGTCGCCCGGATCGTCGAGATAGCCAAGGTCGGCCATCAAGCGTTCGGCGTAGAGCGCCCAGCCCTCGCCGTGCCCAGAGGTCCACGATGCCAGGCGGCGCCACCGATTGAGCAGCTCGCGCCGGTACACGGTCTGGGCCACCTGCAGGTGATGGCCGGGCACGCCTTCGTGGTAGACGGTCGTGAGCTCGCGCCACGTCGAGAATTCCGCCACGCCATCCGGTACCGCCCACCACATCCGGCCCGGACGGGAGAAGTCCTCGCTCGGCCCGGTGTAGTAGATACCCCCGGTCGATGTCGGTGCGATGCGGCATTCCAGAACGCGGATTGGTTCGGGGATGTCGAAGTGCGTGTCAGCGAGTGCCCTGATGGCGGCATCGGACTTGTCCTGCATCCAGTGGCGGAGCGCGTCAGTGCCCTGGAGCTTGCGGGCTGGATCGCTGCTGAGATGGGTCATCGCCTCGCGTGGGGTCGATCCGGACGAAATGCGGTCGGCAACGGACCGCATCTCCTCCTCGATCCGGGCAAGTTCTGCCTGCCCCCACTCGTACGTCTCTTCGAGATCTACCTGGGCCCCCAGGAAGTGGCGAGAGGCGAGCGCGTATCGGTCTCGCCCAACCGCATCCTCGGTCGGTGCCCGCGAGAGAAGCTCGTCGGCCAAGAAGGTCGCGAGGTGGTCATAAGCTCGAGCGGCATCCGCCGCGCCCCGATCGAGGTCCTGGCGGATCGCGTTCGGCAACTCGCCGTCAGCGGGTGCTGCGCCCGCCGCGAAGGTGGCGAAGAAACCGTTCGGGGCGGCGCTCCCCCGGCTCTGAGCTATTCCGGCATCCACTTGCCGACGAGGCACGATGTCTCCGCGCGCCGCTGCGGTCGTTAACGATGTGATGTAACTGTCGATTGCATCCGGCAGGCGGGTGAGTCGTCGGGCAATGACGGCCCAGTCCTCGGCCGTCGCCGTCGGCATGAGATCGAACACCTGCCGAAGAATCTGCACCGGACTCTCGATGTTGTTCAGCCGGGCCTCTTCGGCGCCGGTAGCTCGGATCTCCTCCTCTGTGCGCAGCTGTTCGGAGGCCGCGGCGATGGTGATCCGGTCGGATTCGTCGGCGGAAGTGGCCGCGTCGAGTTCAGCCAGCGTGCGACGCCGGAGCGCGGATACCTCGGCCAATCCGTCGGGGGAGAGGTCCGGGACCTCGTCGTCGCGCCCGGGTACGCCGAGATAGGTCGCGGCCACCGGGTCGAGGGCCAGGTAATCGTCGAGGTACCGGTCCATGATGCGGTCAACCATGGTCGCGGAGCGTCCGGTGGATTGCGTCATAGCCCGAGACTAGGGGCAGCCAATGCAGCGATACCGCACCGGCATATCTTGATACCAAGAAGTCATCGTTGGAGAGGCATTGGCAGATGTCGAAGATCACGGTGAAAGGAACGGTCGTCGAGCTCGATGGCGACGAGATGACCCGCATCATCTGGGAGTTCATCAAGGATCAGCTGATCATTCCCTACCTCGACATCAACCTCGACTACTACGACCTGAGCATCACGCATCGCGACGCGACCGACGACCAGGTCACGATCGATGCCGCCAACGCCATCAAGCGGCACGGTGTCGGCGTCAAGTGCGCGACGATCACTCCGGATGAGGCTCGGGTGGCCGAGTTCGGGCTGAAGAAGATGTGGCGCTCACCCAACGGAACGATCCGCAACATCCTCGGCGGCGTGATCTTCCGGGAGCCGATAATCATGCGCAACGTTCCCCGGTTGGTTCCCGGGTGGCTCAAGCCGATCATCGTCGGTCGCCATGCGTTCGGCGATCAGTACCGTGCCACCGACACCGTGATCCCTGGACCCGGCCGGCTCACCCTGACCTACACCCCCGACGACGGCAGCGAGCCGATGGAGTTCGAGGTCTACCACTTCGAGGGCGGTGGGGTGGCCCTCGCGATGTACAACCTCGACGACTCCATCCGGGACTTCGCCCGCGCCTCGATGCGTTACGGGCTGGCCCGCCACTACCCGGTCTATCTGTCGACGAAGAACACGATCCTCAAGGCTTACGACGGGCGCTTCAAGGACCTGTTCGCCGAGGTGTTCGAATCCGAGTTCAAGGCCGACTTCGAAGCCGCCGGCCTCACTTATGAACACCGGCTGATTGACGACATGGTGGCCGCGTCACTGAAGTGGGGCGGCGGATACGTCTGGGCTTGCAAGAACTACGACGGCGACGTGCAGTCCGACACGGTCGCCCAGGGGTTCGGCTCGCTCGGGTTGATGACCTCGGTGCTCATGACGCCGGATGGCAAGACCGTCGAGGCCGAGGCCGCGCACGGCACGGTTACCCGGCACTACCGGCAGCACCAGGCCGGTCAGCCGACGTCGACGAATCCGATCGCCTCGATCTTCGCCTGGACACGCGGGCTGGCGCATCGCGGCTCGCTGGACTCGACTCCCGAGGTGACCGGATTCGCCGAGACCCTCGAACGGATCTGCATCGAAACCGTCGAGAGCGGGCAGATGACCAAGGACCTGGCCCTGCTTGTCGGCCCGGACACCCCGTGGCTAACGACCGAGGACTTCCTCGCCACGATCGACGCCAACCTGCGGCGGGCCATCGGCTGACGGTTACCCTCCTGCGTCGGGCGGGCGAGCCGGGCCGGGGACATCAGGACCGCTGGCGAATGGCATATCTGTGATTCCCCCGCGCCCGTAAACTGTGCGAGGTGTTACCAGAGCGGACGGCCCGCCCGCAGCCCCCGCCGTCCGGGGAGTAGTAACAGGGGCCAATGAACTCACCTCTGCTCAACATCGCCATCGTGCTGGCGCTGATCCTGCTCGAAGCGTGCTTCGTGGCATCTGAGATCGCGTTGATCTCGTTGCGCGAAGGTCAGGTGCGGGCAATGGCGGAGCGGGGCCGCCGGGGCCAGGCCGTGGCCCGCCTGGTCAAGTACCCGAACCGCTTCCTGGCCACCGTCCAGATCGGGGTCACGCTTACCGCACTGCTGTCGAGCGCCTTCGGTGCTGTCACGCTGAGTGATCAGGCCAAAGAGGCTCTGGTGCGCCTGGGCATGGCGTCCGGACTCGCCGGCGTATTGGGCTTCATCGGCGTGACCTTGATCATTTCCTTCGTCACGCTTGTCGTTGGCGAGCTGGTACCGAAGCGGCTCGGGTTGCAGCGTCCGGTGGCCACGGCGGCGCTGTTCAGCCCCACGCTGAACCGGGTCGCCGCAATCTGCCGGCCCATCATCTGGCTGCTGTCGCGCAGCACGGACGCGCTCGTGCGGGTGCTCGGTGGCGACCCGTCGACCGGTCGAGAGGCGATCAGCGAGGAGGAACTGCGGGGACTGGTGGCAGCCCACGAATCGCTGTCCACGGACGAGCGCCGGCTCATCGACGACGTCTTCGAGGCCAGTGAACATTCGGTCAGTGAGGTCATGGTGTCGCGCACCGAGGTCACCTTTCTTGAGGCCTCGATGACGGTGAGTCGCGCCAGCAAACTCGCGATGCAGGCGCCGCATTCTAGGTATCCGGTGATCGACGGCACCCAGGACGAGGTCCGCGGCTTCGTCCATATTCGCGATCTGCTTTTCGGTGACGCGCGCGGCGACCGAGTCCGGCGGGTCGGTGACCTCGTGCGGGAGGTGAAGCGCGTCCCCGGCTCGAAAAACGTGCTGGCAGCGCTCTCCGAGATGCGGCGGGAAGGGCACCACCTGGCCATCGTTGTCGACGAGTACGGCGGAACCGACGGCATTGTGACGCTCGAGGACCTGATCGAGGAAGTCATCGGTGACATCCGCGACGAGTACGACGCTGACGTCACGGAACCGCGGCGGCTGATCGATGGCGCGGTCGAGGTCGACGGGCGGCTCAACCTCGACGAGTTCGCCGAGTCGACCGGATTGGAATTGCCGGACGGACCGTACGAGACGGCGGGAGGCTTCGTGATGGCGGCGCTCGGCCGGCTGCCCGCGGTGGGCGATGAAGTCACCTACGACGGCTTCCAGCTGGCTGTGACCGCGGTCGACGGGCACCGCGCGGCTTCCGTCCGGGTAACCCCGCCGCCCAGCGTTGGCGACCCCAAGCAGGCCGAGGCCGCTGGAGGCGCCACCGGCGGGGCGGAGTCATGACGAGCCCTCCGGAGAGGCGCCGGGGTGCGCAGGGCTCGACTGGGCTGTCAGAATCGAGTGCTATGTCGGGCGCGGATACACGGATGCCACGAGTGCTGTCGGGTATCCAGCCGACATCGACGTCGTTCCACTTCGGAAACTATCTGGGCGCGCTGCGCCAATGGGTGGCGCTGCAGGACACGTACGAGGCGTACTACTGCATCGTTGACCTGCACGCCATAACGCTCGACCCGCCGACTCGGGATCAGCTCCGCGAGCGCAGCCGAGCGTCGGTGGCGCAGCTGCTCGCAGCCGGGCTCGATCCTGGTCGGTGCGTGCTGTTCATGCAGAGCCATGTTCCCGAACACACCCAGCTGTCCTGGGTGTTCGAGTGCCTCACCGGCTTCGGCGAGGCCAGCCGGATGACCCAGTTCAAGGACAAGTCGGCCCGCGCCGGAAGCGCGGGTGTCTCGGTGGGTCTGTTCACCTATCCCGTCCTCCAGGCGGCTGACATCCTGGTCTACCGGGCCAACGCGGTGCCCGTCGGTGAGGATCAGCGCCAGCATCTCGAGCTGACCCGGAACCTGGCTCAGCGGTTCAACAGCCGCTATGGCCATACGTTTGCCCTGCCGGAGCCATACATCCCCAAGGAGACAGCCAAGATTCTCGACCTGCAGGATCCGACGGCGAAGATGAGCAAGTCGTTGCCCGACGCCGGAACCCTGAACCTCCTCGATTCCCCTGATGTGCTGGCGCGCAAGATCAAGCGCGCGGTGACCGACACCGGGACCGAGATTCGCTACGACCCGGACACCAAGCCGGGGGTGTCGAACCTGCTCGGCATTCTGTCCGCTGTGACCGGTCGCCCGATCGAGGACTTGGTGGACGAACTGGCCGGCCAAGGGTACGGAGCCCTGAAGGCCGCCGTCGCCGACGCGGTGGTTGCGTTCACCGAGCCGCTCGCCACGCGGACCGCGGAGTATCTGAGCGATCCGGTCGAGATGGACAAGATCCTTGCCGATGGCGCGATGCGCGCGCGAGAGGTCGCCTCGACGACCATCACGGACGTGTTCGACAAGGTCGGCTTCCTGCCCAATATGTCCGGGCATGGCGAGGCGCGCGGGTGACCGTCGACCGGGCAACAGTGGGCGTAGCAATTTCGATACCAGAGCCGCATGCGACGGTGCTCACGAATTGGCGTCGGCGGGTCGGGGATTCGCAGGCCGACCTGACGTGGCCGCACGTCACGCTGCTGCCGCCAACGCCGATCGCGCGGGGTGACCTGCCCAAGATCGAACAGCATCTCAGCGAAGCCGCCTCCGTCACCGCGCCGTTCGTCATGCATTTGCTCGGTACTGGAACGTTTCGGCCGACGTCGCCCGTGGTCTTCATCCAGGTCGCGCGCGGAGTCGCCAGCTGCGAACAGCTGGAGCGGGTCGTTCGCAGCGGGCCGTTGCTGCGAGACCTCGACTTCCCGTACCACCCGCACGTAACGATTGCCCATGATGTCTCCGACGAGGCACTGGATCTCGCCTACGACGGGCTGGCCGATTTCGTGGCCCGCTTCGTTGTCGACGCGTTCACGCTGTTCGAACGCAGCGATGACGGTGAGTGGGATCGGCGTCGCGATTTCCCGCTCGGTCTTGCGTAAGCGAGTAAGCATCGCGGTCGCGGCAGCGCGGGGTGCGTATGCGGGATCCCCGCGAAACGTGCAGCGTTTCGCGGAGTGCATGTGCGGGTTTCCGAGAACGGGCAACGTTTTCGTGGGGGTGTATCCGCACTTGCGCGAAGAGGTCAGAACCCAAGTGAAGCGGGAGCGAAATGAGCAAGCCCGGCCGGCTCACCCAGCTCAAGGAGCGGGCCAGCGATAGGTGGCGCGCCGCCCAGGGCCGCTATCCGTGGCTGGCCCACGTTGTCCGCGCCTGGGGTCGGTACACCGAGAACAACGGCAACCAGTACGCCGGGGCGATCACGTTCTTCAGTTTCCTGGCCCTGTTTCCGCTGATCTTGCTGGGCGTGTCGGTCATCGGTTTCGTTCTGAACGCCAACGAGGAACTGCAGCAGCAGTTGCTGGACACGATTGGCGAGAACGTGCCGGGCGGCTTGGGAGAAACGCTGCAATCGGCGGTCGATTCGGCGATCGCCAACCGGACGGCGGTCGGTCTGGTCGGTCTCTTCGGGCTGCTGCTCACGGGACTGGGCTGGATCGCGAACCTGCGGATGGCGATCAACTCGGTGTGGGGGAGCAAACCTCTCAAACGGCCCTTGCTCACCGCCAAGATCTCCGACCTGATCGTCTTGGCCGGACTCGGGTTGGGTGCACTCCTCTCGCTGGTGTTGACCGCCTCGGCCACATCGCTGACTGACCAGCTGCTGCGGTGGCTGGGCCTGGACAATCTCACCGGTGCCGGCACAGCCACGACGATCTTGGGGTTGGGCATCGCGATCCTGGGCGACATGATCATCTTTGGCTGGCTTCTCGTCCGGCTGCCCAAAGCCAGGGTGCCGCGAGGGGTCGCCATCCGGTCCGCGCTGCTGGCTGCCGTGGGATTCGAGACACTAAAGATCGTCGGTAGCTACACGATCGGAGCTACGTCGCATAGCGTCACTGCGGGTCCGTTTGCGGCGGTTGTCGCGATCTTGGTGTGGATGCAGCTGGTCTCGAGGTGGTTATTGTTTTGCGCCGCCTGGACGGCGACGTGGATAACTCCGGCGGGCGAGGTCCAGCTTGATGCCGTTACCGTGGTGGTGGCACCCCTCGAGGCCGAGAAACCTGATGAGCGCTCTCGAGTGTCCCCCGTAGCCGTGGCGGCATCTCTGGTCGGGGCCGGCGCCGCCGTCGGAGGCGGCACCGTTGCGTGGCTGGCGGCGCGGCGAGCCCGGGCCTTCGAGCACGTGGTAGGTCGTCAGACCCGGCGATAGAGCAGGGCGCGCTTTACCTCTTGAATCGCCTTCGTGACCTCGATGCCACGCGGGCAGGCATCGGTGCAGTTGAACGTCGTGCGGCATCGCCAGACGCCCTCTCGGTCGTTGAGAATCTCCAGACGGTCGTCGGCACCCTCGTCGCGGCTGTCGAAGATGAATCGATGTGCATTGACTATTGCCGCCGGTCCGACATACGAGCCGTCGGTCCAGTAGACGGGACATGACGTCGTGCACGCCGCGCAGAGAATGCATTTGCTCGTGTCGTCGAAGCGAGCCCGATCCTGCGGAGACTGGAGGCGCTCTCGCGTCGGCGGGTTCCCCTGGGTGATCAGGAACGGCAACACCGAGCGATATGCGTCAAAGAACGGCTCCATGTCGACTACGAGGTCCTTCAGCAGGGGCAATCCTTTGATCGGTTCGATGGTGACTTCGTCGGGGAGATCTCGCACGAGAACCTTGCAGGCCAGACGATTCACGCCGTTGATGCGCATCGCGTCTGATCCGCACACCCCATGGCCGCATGACCTGCGAAATGTGAGTGAGCCGTCGATGTCCCACTTGATGCTGTGCAACAGGTCGAGGACGAGGTCAGTGGGCTGCGCGGGGACGTCGTAGGACTCCCAGTGTGGCGCCGCGTCTTGCTCGGGGTCGTAGCGTCGGATCCGGACCGTGATCGTCCGCGGCGGTGGCACTGCTCCGAACGCCTCGTCGAAAGCCACCGTCAGTACTTCCGATCTGTCGGTTGGTAACGCGTCTGGACGACCGGCATGTACTCGAGCCGCACAATGCTGTCTGGATTGAGATAGGCCATGGTGTGACGCATGAACGTGTCGTCGTCGCGGTGCGGGTAATCCTCACGGAAATGGCCACCACGTGACTCCGTGCGCGCGCGAGCGCTGATGACCAGAACCTCGGCAAGGTCCAGCAAGAAACCCAGTTCGATCGCTTCGAGCAGGTCGGAGTTGAAGCGCGTTCCCTTGTCCGTGATCGCCACGCGCGGGTAGCGCAGTTTGAGCCCGGCAATGTCCGCGGCAGCTTGCGCAAGCGACTCCTCGGTCCGGTAGACCTGAGCGTTCCGATCCATCGTGTGCTGTAGCTCGCGGCGGATCGCGGCGACCCGCTCCGACCCGGTCGATGTCAGCAGGGCATGGACCATCTCGGTGACGAACAACTCCGGCTGCGGTGCCAGCTCGGGCTGTGGCGCCCCGGCCGCATATTCCGCCGCGGCCAGACCGGCTCGGCGGCCAAACACGTTGATGTCCAGGAGGGAGTTGGTACCGAGCCGGTTGGCACCGTGGACAGACACGCACGCCACCTCGCCGGCTGCGTACAAGCCAGGGACGATCTCCGTGTTGTTACGCCGTACTTCGGCCCGAACGGTGGTGGGCACGCCGCCCATGGCGTAGTGGGCCGTGGGGTACACCGGCACCGGTTCGAGATAGGGCTCGACCCCCAGGTAGGTGCGGGCGAAGTCAGCGATGTCCGGAAGCTTCGCGTCGATCTGTTCTGGCGGTAGGTGCGTGAGATCGAGGAGCACGTAATCACGATTCGGACCGGCACCGCGACCCGCGCGGACCTCGCTCGCCATGGAGCGGGCGACGATGTCGCGCGGGGCGAGATCCTTGATGGTCGGTGCGTAGCGTTCCATGAACCGTTCGCCGTCCGCGTTGCGCAGGATGGCGCCTTCGCCGCGCGCCGCCTCGGACAACAGAATGCCGAGGCCCGCGAGTCCGGTGGGATGGAACTGAAAGAACTCCATGTCTTCCAAGGGCAAACCCTTGCGCCACACAACCGCCAGTCCGTCGCCGGTGAGGGTGTGTGCGTTCGAAGTCGTCTGGTAGATCTTTCCGAAGCCACCCGTTGCGAGAACGATCGCCTTGGCCGCGAAGACGTGGATCTCTCCGGTAGCCAGCTCGTAGGCGACGACGCCGGCAGCTCGCTGGTGCTCGGGTGGTTCGTCGGTCAGCAGTAGGTCGAGCACGTAAAACTCGTTGAAGAACTGCACGCCCTGTTTGACGCAGTTCTGGTAGAGCGTCTGCAAGATCATGTGCCCGGTCCGGTCCGCCGCATAGCAGGATCGGCGGACGGCCGCTTCGCCGTGATTACGGGTGTGGCCACCGAAGCGGCGCTGGTCTATGCGGCCGTCAGGCGTGCGGTTGAAAGGCAGGCCCAGCTTCTCCAGGTCGAGGACCGCGTCAATGGCTTCCCGGCACATGATCTCGGCGGCGTCCTGGTCGACGAGATAGTCCCCGCCCTTGACGGTGTCGAACGTGTGCCACTCCCAGTTGTCCTCTTCGACATTGGCCAGCGCGGCGCACATGCCGCCCTGGGCGGCACCGGTGTGCGAGCGAGTGGGGTAGAGCTTGGTCAGCACCGCGGTGCGAGCCCGATTTCCCGCCTCCAATGCCGCCCGCATGCCAGCACCACCGGCGCCGACGATCACCACGTCGTACCTGTGTTGCTGCATCGGCGATTCCCTCTACAGGGTCGGATCGAAGGTAAAGATCACTAGCGTGCCCAACGCGATCACCACGGTGGCGGCGACATAGAGCAGGGCTTTGAGCCAGAGTCGCGTCGCGTCCCGTCGGGTGTAGTCGTCGATGATCGTGCGCATCCCGTTCGTCCCGTGCAGCAGGGCTAGCCAGAGCATGAGGAGGTCCCATACCTGCCAGAACGGGGATGCCCATCGTCCGGCCACGAAAGCCCAGTTGATGCGCTGCACGCCGCCATCGAGGATGTTCATGATGAACAGGTGGCCGAGTACGAGCACGATTAGGAGGACGCCCGACACCCGCATGAACAGCCACGCGTAGAGCTCGGTGTTGGTGCCACCGCGCGATCGACGATAGGGCGAGCGCGGCGGTTCGATCAGCGGAGGGTTCGAGGAGTCCATCGAGCTCATTCGCGCACCTCGTCACTTGCTCCCGAAGAGCACTTCGAACGAGTGCTTCATCATGAAGTAAGCCGCAGGGACCATCACGATCACCCACACCACGACGATCGTCCACAGCATCTGGCGCTGGTGCCGCGGGCCCTTGGACCAGAAGTCAACGGCCATGATCCGCAACCCGTTCAGTCCGTGGAAGAGGACCGCTCCGACCAGCCCGACCTCCATCAGGTTGATGAACGGGTTCTTGTAGGTGTCGATCACGACGTCGTACGACTCTGGCGACACCCGGACCAAGGCGGTATCGAGAATGTGGACGAACAGGAAGAAGAACGTCAAGACGCCGGTGATCCGATGAGCGACCCACGACCACATGCCTTCCCGGCCCCGGTACAGCGTTCCCGCCGGGCGCGTCGGCCGTCTCGCCGGCGGCGTGGTGGCGCTGCCTCGGGCCCTGGTCGACACTCCGCGATCCTAAACAGGGCCCGGCTCGCCGATCGCACCCCCAAGGGAGCACGGCCTTCTCACCCGCCAACTTGGATGCGGCTTTCCCATGCGGCACGGCCTTGATAACGTTTCCAGCCTGGACAAATCGTGGTCTCGGACTTATCGCACTGGCGCGACGGTAGGCCCGAGATCATCACTGATCGATCTTCAATTTGGCGGGTCATTCCGGTCCTGATCTTGGGCGTAATGCTTCAGCGACGATAACTCCAAGATCATCATCACCAGCAAGTTCCCTCTGGCACCCGCCATGATCGTGATCTTGGACTTGAGCCGGCTGGCCACCGTAAAGCCCACGATCATTGCCCCGAGACTTAACCGATCGGACCAGATCGGTTAACGATCTTGGAGATTTGATGGTTCCAGGGAAGTAGGTCCGAAGCATCATGGTTTGTCGGGAGCGAGTGGGTCGGCGGCGACGTCCGAAGCCGAACCTCTCGTCTGGGTGGACTCGGCGCCCGTCAGTGACCGGCCAGAAACTGCGCGCGTGCAACGATCGGATGACGACAAGGCGTCGAGTCGCGCTCTGTACTATGCGCGCGCGCTAGCGTGACGACACGTGCCACTCGCCGCCGATCGGCGCGCGAGTGGCTGAGCTGAGGGGAGAACGATCTTGCGCGTATCGCGTGGGGTAAAACTGGGGGCAGTGGCGGCGGCCGCCGCGATGGTGTTGGCCGCCTGCAGTAGTAGTAGCAGTAGCAACAGTGCCGGCGGCGGCGCCGCAAGCGGAGCAGCGACCTCCGCCAGCAGCGCGGCCAAGAAGAACGTCAAGGTCGGCCTGGCATACGACGTCGGTGGTCGAGGCGACAAGTCCTTCAACGACCTTGCTGCCGCGGGCCTGGAGAAGGCCAAGGCTGACCTGGACATCCAAACGAAGGAACTGTCCGCGGTCCAGGGGGAGACCGACCAGCAGAAGGCCGACCGGCTGACCCTGCTCGCCACGTCCGGCTACAACCCGATCATCGCTGTTGGTTTCGCGTATGCCACCGCCCTGGGCAAGGTGGCGCCCAAGTTCCCGAACGTGCACTTCGCGATCGTCGATGACAACAGCATCACGAAGCCCAACGTTGAGGGTCTCGTCTTCACCGAGAACCAGAGTTCCTTCCTCGTCGGCGTCGCGGCAGCTCTGGCGAGCAAGACCAAGAACGTCGGTTTCATCGGCGGCGTCAATGTTCCGCTGATCCAGAAGTTCCAGGCCGGCTACGTCGCTGGCGTCCACGCGGTCAACCCGTCGATCAAGGTGCAGGTCCAGTACATCTCCCAACCGCCGGACTTCACCGGATTCAACGACCCGGCCAAGGGCAAGGTCATCGCTGAGGGCATGTATGACAACGGGGCCGACGTGGTCTACCACGCGGCCGGCGGCTCGGGCTCTGGTCTGTTCACCGCGGCGAAGGAGAAGAACAAGCTCGCCATCGGCGTCGACTCCGACCAGTACCAGAGCGCCCCGGCGGACCAGAAGGCGCTCATCCTGACCTCGGCGCTCAAGGGTGTGGACACTGCGGTGTTCAACTTCATCGAGAACGACGCGAACGGCAAGTTCAAACCCGGATACACCCGCTTCGACCTGAAGTCGAACGGCGTCGGGTACGCGACGTCGAACCCGATAATCGACCCCTACAAGGCGAAGATCGACGAGTTCAAGCAGAAGATCATCAACGGCCAGATCACGGTGCCAGAAAAGCCGTAGCTACGCACCCGCGAGCTGCCGTGCCAACGCTGCCGGCGGCTGGCGCACGGCCCGGGGAAACGCGGTATAGCGTCTCCTCGGGCCGTGTTGTTCGCCTGCCGTCCGTCCGCCTCTAGGAGCGTGCGTCATGGTCGCCCCCGCATCGCCGATAGTCAGCGAACAAGCCACGTATGCCGTCGAGTTGCGCGGCATCACGAAGCGGTTCCCCGGGGTCGTCGCGAACAGAGACATCGACATCGCGGTGCGACCCGGTCAGATACACGCGATTGTCGGCGAGAACGGCGCCGGCAAATCGACGCTGATGAAGATCCTCTACGGCATGCAGAAGCCAGATGAGGGCAGCATAAGCGTCCTTGGGCGCGAGGTTCACTTCTCTTCGCCGGCCGACGCGATCGCCGATGGGATCGGCATGGTCCACCAGCACTTCATGCTGGCAGACAACCTCACCGTGCTGGAGAACGTCGTGCTCGGCAGTGAGCCGACCCGTGGCGTCCGCCTCGACACCCGGGCGGCTCGCGCGCGCATCAAGGAGATCTCCGACTCCTACGGCCTGGCGCTCAACCCGGACGAACTGGTGGAGAACCTCGGTGTCGGCGCTCGGCAGCGAATTGAGATCTGCAAGGTGCTTTACCGAGGGGCCCGCATCGTCATCCTGGACGAGCCGACTGCGGTTCTCGTGCCGCAGGAGGTCGACGAGCTGTTTGACAACCTCCGTGGGCTCACCGCAGAGGGCCTGACGGTGCTGTTCATATCGCACAAGCTTGACGAAGTGCTCGCGGTGGCGGACGAGATCACCGTTATTCGCAGGGGCACGACGGTCCGTACCGTCGATCCGAAGGCAGTGACGGCGCGGCAACTCGCCGAGCTGATGGTCGGCAGCGAACTCCCCGTGCCCGAACTGCGCGAGTCGACCGTGACCGATGTGGTCGAGCTCGTCGTCGAGGGGGTCACCGCGCGAGCGCCGGATGGCCGAGTGATCGTTGACAATGCCAGCTTCGTAATCCACCGCGGGGAAATCGTCGGGCTTGCCGGCGTCGAAGGCAACGGGCAGGCCGAGCTCGTCGAGGTGATCATGGGCATGCGTCCCCTGGAGTCAGGCCGGATCATCCTCGGTGATCAGGACGTGTCCGCGTGGCAGACCCGGCACCGGCGGGAGGCCGGCATCAGCTACATCCCGGAGGATCGACAACGCCACGGCCTGCTTCTGGAGTCGCCGCTCTGGGAGAATCGCATGCTGGGCCACCAAACCGAGCGCCCCAATGCCCGCGGTCCCTTGATCGACCGCGCGGGAGCGCGTCGTGATACCCGGCGCATCGTCGAGGAGTACGACGTGCGGACCCCGAGCATCGATGTCGCGGCTGCCTCCCTGTCCGGCGGTAACCAGCAGAAGCTCATCGTCGGCCGTGAAATGACCGGTGAGCCGAAGGTGCTCCTAGCCGCACACCCCACGCGCGGAGTGGACGTCGGAGCCCAAGCGGCCATCTGGGCCCACTTGCGTGACGCCCGCGCCAAGGGGCTCGCGGTGCTGCTGATTTCGGCCGATCTGGACGAGCTGATCGGTATGTCAGACACCCTCTGGGTGATCCTCCGCGGCCGGCTGGTGAGCCAGGTGGATCCGCACACGGTCACCCCCGAGGATCTCGGGGCCGCCATGACCGGCGCGGGCGAGGAGGAGGGCTCATGAGGGACCGACTCAGCCGGCTCCTGCTCTCGATCATCGCCGCGGTCGTGGCGCTGGCGTTCGCGGGCGCGATCACGTCGGTGCTGCTGCTTCTGACCGGACACAGCCCGGTCACTGCCATCCAGCAGATGTGGGACTACGGAACGCAGCCGAACAGCATCGCCTCGATCCTGAACAACGCGACGACGTACTACATCGCCGCGGTCGCGGTCGCCATCGGCTTCCGGATGAACCTGTTCAACATCGGAGTCGACGGCCAGTACCGGCTGGCCGCGCTGCTGGCCGCCGCATTCGCCGGCTCGGTGGCACTCCCGACGGGGCTGCGGCAGGTCGCGACCATCGTCGTGGCCATGCTTGTCGGGGCGTTCTGGGCCGGCATCGTCGGTGTCCTCAAGGTAACCCGGGGCGTCAGCGAAGTCATCTCGAGCATCATGCTCAACTTCGTCGCGACCGGCATCATCGCCTACCTGCTGAACCCAGCCCGCCTGGCGGTATCTACCCAAGGCAGCAACAACCTCACCACGAAGGCGATCCCGCCGTCGGGACGGATTGGTGGCCTGAGCCTCATCCCAAGCTCGGACACGAAGGTGTACGGGCTGATTCTGCTCGCGGTCGCAGTCGGCGTCGGGTTCTACTTCTTGATCTCCCGTACCCGGTTCGGGTTCGATCTGCGCGCCACTGGCATCTCGTCGACCGCGGCGCAGGCGAGCGGCGTGAACGTGAAGCGGATGGTGCTGTCCACCATGCTCATCTCCGGAGCAGTGGCAGGGCTCATCGGCATGCCGAACCTGCTCGGTGACGCGCATCAGTACTCGCTCGACTTCCCGGTCGGGCTCGGCTTCACCGGTATCGCCATCGCGCTACTCGGTCGCAACAGCCCCATCGGCATTATCTTCGCCGCACTGCTCTGGGCGTTCCTCGATCAGTCCTCGTTGATCCTCGACATCAACGACATCCCCAAGGAGATCGTGCAGATCACCCAAGGGGTGGTGGTGCTGAGCGTTGTGGTCGCCTACGAGGTCGTGCGCCGCGTCGCCCTGCGCCGCCAGCAGCGCCTCGTCGGGCGATCGCTGGCAGGGCCGCCGCCGCCATCCAGCGAGGTCCCCGCGAAAGCGGGGGTACCGGCATGAGTCGGACGCCGGTGAGCCCGCGCGAAGCGATTAGCCAGGTGAGGTTGCCGCTGGCAGGGGGTCTTGGCTGATGTCGACCGTCCAGGATCCATTCCTTCCGTCCCCGTACACGCCGGAGGTAACCCGGCGGGTGCCGCTGCGAAACACCCGCTTCGCCGGGCCGCTCGCTGTTCTGCTGCTCGCCCTGCTCGCCATGTCACTGGTCCGGGTCGTCACCGGCGCGCAGGACATCACGTCGGCCGGCACGCTGGCGGCCACGTTGACGCTGGCTATGCCGATCGCGTTGTGCGGACTGGGTGGTCTGTGGTCGGAACGTTCAGGTGTGGTGAACATCGGCCTGGAGGGCATGATGATTCTGGGCACCTGGTTTGGGGCCGACCTAGCGTATGTCAGCGGCAACGCGTGGATGGGCGTGATCGGTGGGCTCCTTGGTGGGCTCATCGGCGGCGCGATACACGCCGTGGCAACCGTCACGTTCGGGGTCGACCAGATCGTCTCCGGTGTGGCAATCAACATTCTCGCTCTCGGGATGGGCCGTTACCTGTCCGGCGTGTTCTTCAGCGGGACGTCAGGAGGCGGGCCGACCCAGTCGCCGCAGGTTCCCACCTTCAAGCCGCTGCGATGGGGTTGGGCGGATACCACGCTAGGCAAGCTGGAGCAACATCACTGGTTCTTCGTCTCGGACGTCGGCGGCCTGCTGCGAGGCATCGCAACCGGTCTGACCGTCTTTACCATCCTCGCTTTGCTGCTCGTTCCGCTGACCTGGTTCATCTTGTGGCGGACTGCATTCGGACTGCGGCTGCGGTCGTGCGGTGAGAATCCCGCCGCGGCCGAGACCTTGGGCGTCGGTGTGTACCGGATGAAGTACGCCGCGGTACTCACCTCCGGAATGTTGGCGGGACTCGCCGGGGCGTTCCTGGTCAACTTCACGGGTATCTACCGCGAGGGCCAGACGGGCGGCCGCGGGTACATCGGGCTGGCCGCGATGATCTTCGGCAACTGGCGTCCCGGAGGGATGCTGGCCGGCGCGACCCTGTTCGGCTATACCGACGCGGTGCAGTCGCGCCAGGGCGCAACCTCGGTGCACGCGCTGCTGCTGTTCATAGTCATTCTGCTGGGGCTCGTGGGCATCTACACGTTCTGGTTGGGCCGTCGGCTCGGCGGCGTCCTGTCCATCGTGGCCGCGGCGTTGATCTTCGTGTGGTACCAGACGACGGACAGCATCCCGACCGAGTTGGCCACATACACGCCGCAGATCATCACGCTGCTCGTCCTCGCGCTCGCATCGCAACGCCTGAGACCGCCTGCGGCCGACGGCATCCCGTGGAGACGAGGCCAGGGAACGTAGGTAAGTGTCGTGCCAGTCGTGACGTCGCTCCCGCTCACGTCGACGGAGGTCGTCGACGATCCCTATCCGCTGTTCGCGGAAGCCCGTCGGCAGGCATCGGTCCAGTGGCACGACGGCCTGAGTATGTGGCTGACGTTCACCCACGCGGCGGCGAACTCCGTGCTGCGCGCCCGCACATTGGGCCGCATCTGGACGCCCCGGTCGCCAGCCGAGCCAATGCCGGCCTTCGCCCTGATTCACGTGCATTCGCTGCTCGAAAGCGAGCCGCCGCAGCACACCCGGTTGCGACGCCTCGTCGCCGGCGCGTTCGCACGCGGTCACGTCGAACGGTTGCGGCCGCAGATTGCTCGGCTGGCAAACCAACTGGCGGATCAGGTCGCCGACGAAGGGTCGGACGGATCCGTCGTCGACCTGATCAGCAGCTACGCGGGCCCGTTACCCGTGCAGGTCATCGCCGAGCTGTTGGGAGTGCCGGCCCCCGACTGGTACCTGCTGCGACCGTGGTCGAACGCCATCGTCAAGATGTACGAGTACGACGTCCCGGCTGCGCAGAAGGTAGCCGCTGAGCAGGCGGCGCAGGAGTTCGTCGAGTACCTGCGGGATCTGGTCGCGGCGCGGCGACGCGCTCCGAGGCAGGACCTGATCAGCTCCCTCATCGCCGAAGTCGACAGTGACGGAGGCCGCCTCACCGAGGACGAACTCGTCACGACCTGCACGCTTCTGCTCAACGCCGGCCACGAAGCGACCGTGAACGTCGTCGGCAACGGCGTCACCGCTCTGCTCACGAATCCCGAACAGCTCGAGCTGCTTCGCAGCAAAGCGGATTTGCTGGACTCGGCGGTCGAGGAGCTGATCCGGTACGACTCGCCGCTGCAGCTGTTCGAGCGCACAGCGGTCGCCGACACGGCAGTTGGCGAGGTCACGGTCGAGCAAGGCCAAAAGATCGCGGCGCTGCTGGGGGCCGCAAATCGGGATCCGGCCGTCTTCGCCGAGCCTGATTCGTTTCGGGTCGACCGCATGGACAATCCGCATCTCGGCTTCGGCGCTGGCATCCACTTCTGCGTGGGCGCACCTCTTGCCCGCGTCGAGTTGCAGTCGTCCCTGCGCACCCTGATCGCCAGATTCCCCAATCTCGCGCTGGACCGCCTGCCGGTCCGGCGACCAGAGTTCGTCATTCGTGGTGTCGTGTCCTTGCCGGTGACTATCTAGTGGCCCAGCCCACCGCATCTAGGGAACCTATTTCCGGAGCGGGCCACTAGCATTTCCGATCACCATCGGATTTCCGACCCGGATCTAGCGTTACGGAGCGTCATGAGAGAGGACGACATCGACTGGGCCGCATTGCGCCGCGCGGCTCTCGAGGCCATGGGCAACGCCTATGCGCCGTACTCGCAGTTTCCGGTGGGTGCGGCCGCCCTCGTCGATGACGGCCGGATCGTTGTCGGGTGCAATGTCGAGAACGCTTCCTACGGGCTGGGGCTGTGCGCGGAGTGCGGTCTGGTGTCCGCGTTGCACGCGTCCGGCGGCGGGCGGTTGGTGGCGCTCGCGTGCGTCGATTTTCACGGCGAGGTCCTGATGCCGTGCGGTCGCTGCCGCCAGTTGCTATGGGAACATGGCGGCCCGGATCTCGTCGTGGACACCGTTGACGGGGCCCGGCCGATGATCGAGGTGCTGCCGCTGGCCTTCGGCCGCGAACACCTCGGCTGAGTGACGTCAGCGGAGAACACGCGTCGATGACAACGACCGAGCCGTTCGCTGCGGTGGACGTGATTGCCGTCAAGCGCGACGGCGGCAGGATTCCGGACGAGCAGCTGGACTGGGTGATCGACGCCTACACCCGTGGCGTGGTCGCCGACGAGCAGATGGCCGCCCTGGCCATGGCGATCCTGCTCAACGGCATGGCGCCCGACGAGCTGGCCCGTTGGACGGCGGCGATGATCGCGTCGGGCGAGCGGCTAGATCTGTCCGGCGTGTCCCGCCCGACGACGGACAAACACTCGACCGGGGGCGTCGGAGACAAGATCACGCTGCCGCTGGCTCCGCTGGTCGCCGCGTGTGGCGCCGCCGTTCCGCAGTTGTCGGGCCGAGGATTGGGCCACACCGGCGGCACTTTGGACAAGCTGGAATCGATTCGGGGCTGGCGCGCCCAGCTATCCAACGCCGAGTTCCTGGCCCAGCTGCGTGACGTGGGCGCGGTCGTGTGTGCCGCCGGGGACGCGCTCGCGCCCGCCGACCGCAAGCTGTATGCGCTCCGCGACGTCACGGGAACCGTCGAATCGATCCCGCTCATCGCGAGTTCGATCATGAGCAAGAAGATCGCCGAGGGATCGGCCGCGCTGGTGCTGGACGTCAAGGTCGGCTCGGGCGCGTTCATGAAGACCGTCGAGGACGCTCGCGAGCTGGCGCGCACGATGGTCGACTTGGGGACCGCCCACGGGACGCGGACCGTCGCGCTGCTCACCGATATGTCGACGCCGCTGGGCCGTACGGCGGGCAACGCGCTCGAGGTCGAGGAGTCGCTCGAGGTATTGGCGGGAGGCGGCCCACCGGATGTCGTGGAGCTGACCCTGGCGCTGGCTCGGGAGATGCTCGCCAGCGCCGGCCTGGGGGACGTCGAGCCCGCCGACGCACTGCGAAACGGCAAGGCGATGGACGTGTGGCGGCGCATGATCCGAGCTCAGGGCGGGGATCCGGACGCGCCGCTTCCGGGCGCGCGAGAGCGGCACGTTGTGTCATCGCCGGCCGACGGCGTCCTCGTCCGGCTGGACGCCCGTGCCGTCGGTGAGGCGGCCTGGCGGCTCGGGGCCGGCCGGGCGCGCAAGGAGGATCCGGTCTTGGCGGAGGCCGGCGTGATCATGCACGCGAAGCCCGGCGAGGTCGTTCACGCCGGAGATCCGCTGCTCGAACTGCACACGGATGATGCGGGTCGCTTCGAGCGGGCGTTGACCGCGATCGAAAGTGCGTACACGATCGGCGTCGACTTCGCGACCCAGCCCTTGATCATCGAACGGATCGCCGCTGACTGACTCGGCCGCCCGCGTCGGATTTCGGTGGACGCCCAATTAACCGGATGAGCATCCCGATACGGTCTTGCCATGTCTGTTGCGCTGTCGCCCGATTCGCTTCGTCGCGCGCCCAAAGTGCTGCTCCACGACCATCTCGACGGCGGAGTCCGGCCCGCCACCGTGGTCGAGCTCGCTGAGCGGGTCGGTTATCGGCACCTACCGTCGACGGACGTGCCGGAGTTGGCCCGATGGTTCCGGGAGGCTTCCGGCTCGGGTTCGCTCGAACGATATCTGGAGACGTTCGTGCACACCGTTGCCGTCATGCAAACCGCCGAGGGAATCGCTCGAGTGGCCCAAGAGTGCGCCGAGGATCTCGCCGCCGACGGCGTCGTATATGCCGAAGTGCGGTGGGCGCCCGAGCAGCACACGGACCGCGGGCTCTCGCTCGAAGAAGTCGTCGACGCTGCCCTACTCGGGTTCCGTCGCGGTGAGGCCGCAGCTGCCGAGCGAGGCCACCGGATTCGGATCGGCGCTCTCGTCACCGCGATGCGGCACGCCGCCCGGTCCCGAGAGATTGCCGAACTCGCGGTCGAGTACCGCGACCGTGGCGTCGTCGGCTTCGACATCGCGGGAGCCGAGGCGGGCTTCCCACCCACTCGGCATCTCGACGCCTTCGAGTACCTGCGACGGGAGAACTTCCATTTCACGATTCACGCCGGGGAGGCGTTCGGGTTGCCGTCCATCTGGGAGGCGATCCAGTGGTGCGGAACGGATCGGCTGGGCCACGGCGTTCGGATCGTCGACGACATCCAGGTGACTCGGAACGGTCCCGCGCTCGGGCGGCTGGCGCAGTACGTTCGCGACCGGCGCATTCCGCTGGAGATGTGCCCCTCGTCCAATGTCCAGACCGGAGCGGCCGCGTCGATTCGGGACCATCCGATCGGATTGCTTCGACGGCTGTACTTCCGCGTTACGGTCAACACCGACAACCGGTTGATGAGCGATACCAGCATGAGTCGTGAGTTCGCTCTGCTGGCCGAGGCGTTCGGTTACGGCTGGGCCGATCTGCAGTGGTTCACCGTGAACGCGATGAAGAGCGCGTTCATCCCCTTTGACCAGAGGCTCACTCTGATCAACGAGGTGATCAAGCCTCGTTACGCCGAGCTGATGACCGGCTGACGGCAGGCACGGGCGCGAGCGGGCCGGCGCGCGCATGCCAGAGTAGGCGCATGGACTATCGAATGCTCGGCCGCAGCGGTGCGGCGGTATCCACGTTCGCGCTCGGCACGATGACCTTCGGTACCGAAGCGGACGAGGTCGGCTCGCACGCCCAACTGGACCGATTCCTTGACGCAGGCGGGACGCTGATCGACACCGCCGACGTGTATTCGGGCGGATCCAGCGAGCAGATCATCGGGTCGTGGCTCGCCAGCCGCTCCGGGGTGAGAGACCAGGTGGTGTTGGCGACGAAGGGCCGGTTCCGCACGGGGGACGGAGGCAACGACGTCGGCCTGTCCCGGCTTCATCTCCGGTCCGCGCTCGAAGCCTCCCTCCGGCGGCTCGGCGTCGATGTCATCGACCTGTACCAGCTGCACGCCGCGGATCCGCTCACGCCGCCCGACGAGACGCTGCGCTTCCTGGATGACGCCGTGCGCGCGGGCAAGATCCACTACGTCGGGCTGTCCAACTTCACCGGCTGGCAGTTGCAGCGGGTCGTCGATATCGCCCAGTTCCGAGGGCTCACCGTTCCGGTGACGTTGCAGCCGCAATACAACCTGCTGGTCCGCGGCATCGAGTGGGAGATCGTTCCGGCGTGCGAGGCAGCTGGGCTGGGGCTGCTCCCCTGGTCGCCCCTCGGCGGCGGATGGCTGACCGGGAAGTACGAGCGCGAGACGCCGCCAACCGGGGCGACCCGACTCGGCGAGAACCCCAGCCGAGGCATGGAAGCCTACGGTCGGCGCAGCGGTGTCGAACGGATCTGGAGCGTCGTCGACGCCGTGCGCGAGGTGGCCAAGGACCGCGGGGCGTCGATGGCGCAGGTGGCCCTTGCCTGGCTAGTCAACCGGCCGGCGGTGACATCCGTCATCTTGGGCGCTCGCAGTGTCGAGCAACTGGACGACAATCTGGGTGCGGTCGGCGTGCAGCTGTCCGAGGAGGAGAGGGCACGCCTCGACGCGGTGAGTGCGCCGGAGATCGACGACTACCCCTACGGCGAGATGGGCGTCGAGCAGCGCGATCGCTTCTTGAGTAGCTAGGCCCGGGTTCGGCTCGGTGGTGTCGGTTCGTTGGGGACCGGCGGGGTTGGCGGGGCCGGTACATCGGGGAGCAACGGCGCTGCCTGGCCCAGCTGCGCCGGCATCTCGGCCGGCGCGGTCAGTGGTGCTGATGCGGCCGGGACCTCGGGTGGAGGCGGCATCGGGGTTGCAGGGGGCGGCGGCGGCCAGACCGGCCCGGCGGCCGGGAGCAGCGGTGCCGCTCTCGGGCCTGACTCGGCCGGTACTTTCGGTGCGGGCGTCAGGGGCGGACCAGCCGCCGGGAGCGGCACGGTCGGTACAGGGGGCTTAGCGGCCGGAGCCGTCAACTTTCGGTACCGGATGATGAGGGCGTTGACCTCGGCCCCGAGCAGGATGGCGATGGTCGAGAAGTAGATGAACACCGCGGTTCCGATCGATGCGCCGACGGCGCGGCCGATCAACACAACCTGGGAGTCGTTGCTTCGTACGCCCGTCGGAGCGCCGGAGCCGAACATCAGATAGGCCCGGAAGAGTGCCGCTGCACCTACCCACAGCAGCACCCCAAGAGCCGCGCCGGGCAGACAGTCGCGCCACCGGTGCCGGACATTCGGGCTGTAGCGATAGACGCCGACGAGCAATCCGACGAGGATCAGCACGAGAATCGGCCAACGCACGATGTTCCAGATGTCCGCCGCTATCGGGACGCTGGCAAGCCACTTGTCGATGCCGTGCTTGTTGCCTCGCCAGCCCAGCACCATGAGCGAGAGCGTGACGACGATCGCTACCAGTCCGGCGGCCGAGGAGGCCAGCGCGATCATCCGGTTGTGCAGGCTGGATCGCCGGTCGGATACGCCGTAGGCCTTGTCCAGGCCGTGCTGCACCGACGTGAACAGCCGCCCGAACAGCCACCAGGCGACGATCAGGCCACCGACTGCAACCCCGGAGTCCTGCTGGGTGAGCTGGGCCCGCACGAACGGCCCGACCACCGAGTCGGCGAGGGTCGGGCCGATGAGCAGACGGATCGTGTCGATCGCGCCCTCGCGACCCTGATCGGCGATGTCCGGGCCCATCGTCGCAGACACGAGTTTCAGCGCCGCCCCGATGGCCACGGTCACCGGAATCAGGCTGAGGAGGGCGAAGAAGGAGATCTCGGCTGCATGCCCACTGAGCCGGTGCCGGATCGCCGAGCGCGCGATGTATGACGCCGCGTCCCACGCGGTGCGCACGTGCGTCGGTACCTGCATCGCGACCTGCCGCATCCGATCGCCGACGGGGTGTTGCCTCCCGAGGGTATCGCCGAAAGCGATGCCGGCGAGCGACTCGTTACTCAGCCTCGGGTCGGGCGCTACGCGGCCGACCCGCTCAGCGGAGCAGCCCTAGGTGCTGTTTCGCGAGTAGCACCCGAAGCGCCGACGCGTCGACCTGCGCGCGAAAGCGCGGGTCAGCGTGCGCTCGAGCGATGACGGCGCCGACCATGGCGGCGGTTTCGCTGTTGTCGAGAGTGAGTACCAGGTCACCGCCGGCGGCGAGGAACCGCAGCGCGCGATCCGGCACCGGGACGGACGCGACCTGTCGGGCATTCCCGAGATCGTCGCTGACGATGACGCCGTGGAAGCCGAGATCACCGCGGAGCATGCCCTGCACGACGGCCGGCGAGAAGGCCGCCGGATTGTCCGGGTCGATTCGGGCATAGACGGCCGTCGACATCATCACGAAGGGCGTCCCGGCCTTGGCGGCCGCGGCAAATGGGGCAAGGTAGGGATCATGTCGGGTCGTGACCGAGTCGACGACTCCGCTGGACGTGTCGGTGTTGGCCGCCACTCGGCCCAAACCTGGGAAGTGCTTGACGCTGGTCGCGACCCGCGCGGCAGCCAGCCCTTGCATGACGGCGACACCGTGCGCCGCGACCGTCGCCGGGTCGTAGCCGAATTCGCGCTCGAACCCCCCAATCGGCGGGTTGCGTCCGGCGGCCGCAGCGCTGGGTACGGTGTCGAGCACCGGAGCCAGGTCGAGGTTGACTCCGGCGGCAGAGAGCTCGCTGCCCCACTGGGTCGCCTGCGCCCGAAGCGCCCCGGGCGCCACGGTGCCCTGTACCAGGGCGGTCGGTATCGCCGAGAAGCCGGGGCCGGTGAAGCGCTGGACCTGGCCGCCTTCCTGGTCGGCCGAGATGAACAGTGGTGGGCCGGAGCCCCGCTGCTGCTGCAACGCCGCTGTGATTGCCGCTGTCTGCTGCACGGACAGGCTGGTCTGACCGCCCAGATACAGCGACCCGACGTGATAGCGGGTCACCGCTGTTACCGCGCTGGGGTCGAGTGCCGAAGCGCTCGCGTTGACCATGAACAGTTGTCCGACCCGCTCGGGGAGTGACATCTGGGCGAGGATCCGGCTGGCCGCGTCCGGCGCCGGCGGGTGGCCCGGCGACGTATTCGGCGAGGAGTCCGGCGCATCGCTCGGCCGGCTCCCTCCCGCAGTGTCGCTGGACGGACTCGATGACGGCCCGCTCGACGAGCCGGGCAACCCGGGCGGCGAATGGCCGGAGCCGTTGTCGACGGCCGAGCACGCCGTGACGACCAGAACCAGCAGGGTGCCTGCTGCCCCCAGGCGCACACTCCGCATCGGCACCGCGCAACTATCGCAACTGGATCTGAGAGGGTGAATCGCCAACCGAGTACGTGGGCGCCCGCCGTCAGTCCTGGCGCTCCAGGCAGGTCTCGAGCTCGAACACGATCCGCTCCCAGTCGGCCGGGTCGATCGGATCCTCCAGGTCGGACTCCTCGGCATCGAGCTCACAGAAGTCGACCAGTTCGCGGAGCAGTTCGGCTCCGCGCGCGGTCACCGTTCGCAGGTCGTAGCTCGCGTCGAGCGCCGGCGTGAAGACCTCGTCGTCCGGCTCGTCGGCAAGTTCCGACCACCACTCCAGACGCGTCAGTTCGTGCTCCTCGGCCGTGCGGCAATACCGCGCCAGGCCGGCGACATCGGCGAACACCGCGATCGTGCCGTCGGAACCGAGGAACAGCACCTCGGGCTCGTCCCGCTCGTCGCTGTCGGTCTCGGCTTCTGCCCGAACGGTGAGAAATGTCCCTGCGGGCAACATGAGCCGGATCGGCTCGGCGCCGATCCGATCCCACACTGTCTCAGCCTCGAGCTCCGTGTCGGAGAAGTCACCCCGCCAGTCCAGCCAGCGCTCGACCCGAGCCATCGCCCGCTCCCACGTCTCGGCGATCACGTCGCCGAGCGCGTTCCACTCCCGCCGACCTTCCTTGCCGTGGTAGCTGACGTCGTCACTAACCAGGAGCTCGTACTCCGGTGTGTTGCCGACCAGCCGTCGCAGTGCTCCGTCGTCGCAGCAGTCGGCGATTCTCGTCACCATGTCGACCGAGTTGGCGAGAGCGGACACGTGCACCGGGTCGGGCTCGCCGCCCGCCCACTCGTACACCGCGTCGAGGTCGTACGCGTCATCTGGTCCGGGACGCAGCTGATCGGGCGTCAGCCGTTGAACCCGGCCCCACGCCGGATGGTCGGACAGGTCATTCTCCTCGCCGGAGGCGATGAACTTCGCGAGCTCGGTCGCATTCGGGAACAGCACGATCTTGGCGCCGTCGCCGAGGAAGCCCTGCCACTGCTCTCCGTCCTCGTCCTCCCACGGCGGCGCGTACAGGGTGAGCCCGATCCGCCCGTTCACGGTGAGGGTGATCGGGACGATAGACGCGTCGAGAGGACTGGCCATACCCGAAACCTAACGTGCTGTCGTGAGCCGCGTCGTCACCGGGCCGGTCAGACTCCGACCGGATGCCAGACCGTCTTGGTCTCGACGAACGCGGCCAGCCGGGCCGTGCTCGGGTCGGGCTGCCAGTCCTCGTCCGCGGGCGCGAAGACCCGCTTGACGTTGTCCGCAGCCGCCTGTTGCAGCGCTGGTCGATCGGCTGGGTCGACGCCGGTGAGGTCGATCGCGTTCACGTCGCGGTGGCTGGCTAGCCACGGTGCGAGCTCCGCCGGGAACCCGGTGAGCAGGTTGACGACCCCGCCCGGGAGGTCCGACGTGGCCAGGACCTCGGTGAGCGACACGGCTGGGAGCGGCCGCTCCCGCGAGGCGACGATGACGGTCGTATTCCCGGTTGTGATGATCGGGGCGACCACGGACACGAGACCGAGGAGGCTGGACTCCTGCGGCGCGAGAGCGCCGACCACGCCGGTGGGCTCGGGCAGCGAAAAGTTGAAATACGGCCCGGCGACCGGGTTGGCGCTCCCGGTGACCTGGGCGTACTTGTCGGCCCAGCCCGCGTACCACACCCATCGGTCGATCGCGTGCTCCACCGTCGCGACAGCGGCCGCGGCACTGCCACCTTCGGCGGCCCGCACCTCCGCGGCGAACTGCTCTCGCCGGCCATCCAGCATTTCCGCGATGCGGTAAAGCACCTGGCCCCGGTTGTAGGCCGTTGCGCCGGACCAGCCTGGGAACGCTTTGCGTGCGGCGACTACTGCGTCCCGTACGTCCTTGCGCGAGGCCTGCGCCGCGTGGGCAAGCAACTCTCCGACCGGGCTGGCCACGGGGTAGGACCGGCCCGACTCCGACCGCGGGAAGGCCCCGCCGATGTACAGCTTGTACGTCTTGCGCACGCGGAGCCGGTCGCCAGTGGTCCGGCTAGGCAAGGTAGGGCCCCAGCCCGTGCCGGCCACCTTCGCGGCCGAAGCCCGACTCCTGGTAGCCGCCGAAGGGTGATCCCGGGTCGAAGCGGTTGAACGTATTCGCCCACACCACTCCGGCGCGGAGTTTCCCGGCCATGGACAGGATGCGGGATCCCTTGTCGGTCCAGATTCCAGCCGAGAGCCCATACGGGGTGTTGTTGGCCTTCTCGACGGCTTCCGCCGGAGTCCGGAACGTCAGTACCGACAGCACCGGTCCGAAGATCTCTTCCCGGGCGATGCGATGGGCCTGGCTGACGTTGGTGAACACGGTCGGAGCAAACCAGAACCCGCGATCGGGCAAGTCGCAGGGCGGCGACCAGCGCGTTGCGCCCTCCTCCTCGCCGGCATCAGTCAGCTCCCGGATGCGCGCGAGTTGGGCGGCCGAGTTGATGGCGCCGATGTCGGTGTTCTTGTCCAGCGGGTCGCCGAGGCGCAACGTGGTCAGCCGGCGGTGCAACGCGGCGTTCACCTCGTCGATCACGGATTCCTGGACCAGCAGGCGCGATCCCGCGCAGCATACGTGGCCCTGGTTGAAGAAGATTCCGTTGACGATGCCCTCGACAGCCTGGTCGAGCGGAGCGTCATCGAACACGATGTTCGCCGCCTTGCCGCCGAGCTCGAGGGAGAGGCGCTTGCCGGTGCCGGCCACCGCTCGTTGGATGGCCTTGCCGACCTCGGTCGAGCCGGTGAACGCGATCTTGTCGATGCCGGCGTGATCGACGATGGCCTGTCCGATCGAGGGACCACCGGCCAGGATGTTGACGGTGCCGGCAGGCAGATCGGCCTCGGCGATGATCTCGGCGAGCGTCAGCGCCGTCAACGGCGTGGTCTCGGCCGGCTTGAGCACGACCGTGTTCCCGGTGGCGAGCGCGGGCGCGATCTTCCACGCGGCCATGAGCAGGGGGAAGTTCCAGGGGATGACTTGCCCCGCGACGCCGATCGGTCGCGGTCGAGGTCCGAAGCCGGCGTGCTCCAGCTTGTCGGCCCATCCGGCGTAGTAGAAGAAATGGGCGGCCGCCAACGGGATGTCGACGTCGCGCGACTCACGGATGGGTTTGCCGTTGTCGAGCGATTCCAGCACGGCTAACTCACGGGCTCGCTCCTGGATGGCGCGGGCGATCCGGAACAGGTATTTGGCTCGCTCCCGGCCGGGCATTCGGCCCCACGCGCCCTCGAAGGCGTTCCGCGCTGCCTGGACGGCGTCATCCACGTCGGCCGGGCCGGCTTCGGCGACCTCGGCGAGCGGCTCCTCGTTGGCCGGGTTGACGGTCTTGATGGCCTCGCCGGCGCCGACCCGGAACTGGCCGTCGACGAAGACGCCATAGGAGGCTCGAAGTCTCGCGACATCGCGGGATTCCGGTGCGGGGGCGTAATCGAAAGCTGGCATGTTGATCAGTCCAGGGTTACGTAGTCGGCGCCGTCGTAGGCACCGGTGCGGAGTTTGTGCCGTTGGAGCAGCAAATCGTTCAACAGACTCGATGCGCCGAATCGAAATAACGACGGGTCGAGCCATTGCTCGCCCGCGATTTCGTTGACCATCACCAGGTAGCGGATCGCTTCCTTGCTGGCGCGAATTCCGCCCGCAACCTTCACGCCGCGCAACTCGTAGGTGGTCTGCGCGAAGTCCCGCACGGCTTCGAGCATCACGAGGGCGACGGGAGGGGTCGCGGCGGGTGTGATCTTGCCGGTCGAGGACTTGATGAAGTCACCGCCCGCGAGCAACGCCAGCCATGACGCCCGGCGCACGTTGTCCAGCGTCGCGAGTTCGCCCGTTTCCAGGATGACCTTGAGATGGGCGGCGCCGCAGGCCTCTCGGGTGGCGACAATCTCCTCGTAGACCTGCAGGTAGCGGCCGGCCAGGAACGCCCCGCGATCGATGACCATGTCGATCTCGGTAGCTCCGGCAGTGACGGCATCACGCACATCAGCGAGCTTCGTCGGGAGCGGAGCTCGGCCAGACGGAAACGCCGTGGCCACGCTGGCCACCTGTACCGGTGCACCCCCGAGCGCGTCCACCGCGGTTTCGACGAGGTCTGGGTAGACACATACGGCCGCTACCGACGGCGTCGTGAGATCGCTGGGATCGGGATGCACGGCTTTCGCGCACAGCGACCGCACCTTGCCCGGTGTGTCAGCGCCCTCGAGGGTCGTGAGGTCGACCATGGAGATCGCCATGTCGATCGCCCACGCCTTGGCCGTGGTCTTGATACTGCGGGTCGCCAGTCCGGCCGCGCGCGCTTCCGCGCCAACCTGATCGACACCGGGTAAACCGGACAGGAACCGGCGAAGCGCAGCGTCGTCTCGGGTGACGTCCCGCAGATCGAGCCCGCTGAGGGTGGAGCTCATCGCCTCAGCGTAGATCGTCGGACGCAGATAGGGTGCCCTCGTGGAGACCGTCGTCGTCGATCACCCCATCGTGCGGTCGCGGCTCACGGTCATGCGAGACGAGCGCAGCAGCAACGCCGAATTCCGCGCCGCGCTCCGGGAGCTGGCCACCCTGCTTGTCTACGAGGCCACTCGCAACCTGGCGTCGACGGATGTCCGGGTGATCACCCCGATCGGGCCGGCGACGGGCAGCACGCTCGCCAACCCCCCGCTGCTGGTGCCGGTACTGCGAGCCGGCCTGGGCATGGCCGAGGCGGCGTTCAACCTGCTGCCGGAGTCGCAGATGGGATTCGTCGGGCTGGCCCGAGACGAGACGACCCACGAGCCGAGTCCCTACATGGCGTCGCTGCCCGACTCGCTCGCCGGCCGGCCGGTGCTCGTGCTCGATCCGATGCTCGCGACCGGGGGCTCGCTGCTGCATTGCCTTCAGCTGCTCGCGGCGCGGGGCGCGGCCGACGTCACGGTGGTCTGCGCGCTGGCCGCGCCGGAGGGGGTGGCCCGGATCGCCGCCAGCGGTCTGGCCGCGCGCCTGTTCACCGCCAGTGTGGACGAGGGTCTCGACGCCAATGCCTTCATCGTGCCGGGGCTCGGAGACGCCGGCGATCGGCAATTCGGTCCGCGCTGACGTCGTCGTCGGCAACACGCAACCTAGCGGCGGCTCGCGCGTCCTTGGAACATGAGCGCAATAACGGCCGCCAGCCGCTCTCGGCTCGGCTTGGGTGGGGGAACCGGAGTAATGCGCGGGACCGCTGGGCTCGACGAGAACGCGGTGTCGATCCTGTACGCGGTGCATCGGCTCGCTCTGGTCCGGCTCGCGGTACTGCTCGTAGACGACCAGGCGAGCGCCGAGGATGTCGTGCAGGATGCGTTCGTCGGCTTACACCGGCATCGGGCCCAGCTTCGGGATCCGGAGGCCGCGGTGGGATATCTGCGAACCGCGGTCGTCAACGGAGCGCGATCGACCCTCCGGCGGCGCGGCACGCAGCGGCGCTTCTTGCAGCGCCGGACGGCTCCGGAGTATCCCGAGGAGACCGACTCAGCTGTGCTGCTGGCCGAGGAACACCGCACGGTGCTCCGCGCCGTCCGTAGCCTGCCCCAGCGCCAGCAGGAGATTCTCGCGCTGCGGTACTGGTCGAACCTCACCGAAGCCGAGATTGCGCAGACCCTCGGCATCTCGCGTGGCGCGGTCAAATCCCAGGCCAGTCGCGCGATCGACAAACTGGAAACGATCATGAAGGGTAGCGAACGATGAGCCGCGACCTCGAGGATCGGCTGCGCGCGGCCTATGCGGCCCGAACCGATGCCGTCACCGAATCCTCACTCCGCCTGGCTGAGCCGCCGAGCGACGAGATCCAGCCCATTGGCGACGTGATCGACATCTCCACGGCGCGCCGCCGCTGGATCACGCCGGCACTCGCGGCGGCTGCGGTGGCGGCTCTGGCCATCGGCGCGTCGATCGCGCTGACCGTCCGCTCCGAGCACCACCACGCCGCACCGGCGGTCACGCCGAGCACAATCTCCCCGACGCTCCCGTCGCCGGTTCCGTCGCCGAGCGTGCCGCATCAGTCGCCGACCACCGGCGCGCCGTCATCTCCAGCGCCGAGCGCGTCGGCAACGACGCCGACACCGCCGGCAGCACCGGCTCCGGCTCCGGCCTACGAGTTCGGCTATCAGCCGCTGTGGCCGTTTGCCAACCTCGCGTCCGCACAGGCTTGGCAGGCAGCGCATCGCAGCAACGGGGTCCAGCCCTGGCACGCCGATCCGGCCCAGACCGCACTGTCGTTCACCCAGGGATATCTCGGCCTGACCGAGATCAACCGCGTGACCTCAACTCGGATCACGTCAGAGGGCGCCTATGTCGGCGTCGGCTACCGCGACCTCAACGGGGGCACACACACCTCGGCCGTGCTGTTCCTGGTGCGATTCGGCCCGGACGCCGATTCGCCGTGGGAGGTCGTCGGCAGCGATGACACGACCTTCTCGTTGGAGCAGCCCGCCTACGGGTCGACGGTGCAGTCACCGATGCTCGTCGGCGGCCACATCACCGGTTCGGACGAGAACATTCGGGTCACCGTGCGCAGCCTCGCCGGCACCGCGCCGGTCGGCGGTTCGTGCTGTCAGCCTGCCGGTGGGAATGGCACCGCGTGGGCGATGTCGGTTCCGTTCTCCGCATCCGCGGGCCAGGTCCTCACCATCGTGGCCACCACGGGCGGCCACCTGCAGACCGTCGAGCGGTTCGCGATCCAGGGCGTGCACACCTGATCGCGCCCGGACCTCGCCCCTCAGGCCGCTAAGAAGGGATCTCGGGCCGCCTACGTGCTCGGGCTCGGTGTGGGCAGGACAGCCTCGATGGCCTCGCGTACGTGAGGTGCGCTCGGCAACGTCTTGTGATGGAAGCGGGCGGCGATCCGGCCGTCCGGGCTGACGAGGAACTTCTCGAAGTTCCATCTGATGTCGCCGGAGTATCCGCTTTCGTCGGAGACCTCGGTCAGCGCCCGATAGACGGGATGCCGGCCCGGTCCGTTGACCTCGATCTTGCTCGACAGCGGGAACGTGACCCCGTAGTTGGTCGAGCAGAACGCGGCGATCTCCTCGGCCGTTCCGGGCTCCTGGCCCCCGAACTGGTTGCACGGGAAGCCAAGGACGGTGAAGCCCCGCTCCGCCAGCTCTTCCTGCAGCGCCTCCAGGTCGGAGTACTGCGGAGTCAACCCGCATTGACTTGCGACGTTGACGACCAGCACAGCTCGATCACCGACCACGCCGCCGAACGTCGTGTCAGCACCGTCGAGCATCGTCATAGGTATGTCGCGTATCTCGCTCATCGGCATCCTGCACCTTCTTCACTGACCCGGGTGCCGGCCATAAGGCGCGTCACTCGCTCGGCTGACCCAGTCGGTCTGCGACCTCCGACCGCAGCTCCGCCATCTGCGCCTCGGCAGTGGCCCGCGAGCTGTCCGGGACGACTACCTGAACATATGCCTTCAGCTTCGGCTCGGTGCCGGACGGCCGCAGCACGACCCGACCACCGGGGAACGTCCAGCGCAGGGCATCGGTGTCCGGAAGCAGATCCGCGACCTCGACCGGGTGACCGAGCAAACGATCGGGCGGGTCCGCCCGCAGCCGGGCCATGATCTGATCGATCATCGCGAGCTCCTCGACCCGCACGGAGATCTGATCGGTCTGATACCGCCCGTACTCGGCGGCGAGGTCGTCCAGCCGACCGACGAGCGACGAATCAGCCGACTTGAGCGCCGCGGCTCGCTCGGCGACGAGCAAGGCCGCACTGATCCCGTCCTTGTCCCGCACCAGGTTCGGCGCGACCGCATAGCCGAGCGCTTCCTCGTAGCCGTACACCATGTCGGGCGCGGCGCGCATGATCCACTTGAAACCGGTCAGCGTCTCCGCGTAACCGACCCCGTGCCGTTCGGCCAGCGCGTGCAGCATGGTGGACGAGACAATGGTCGTCGCGTATGTTCCCCGGACCCCACGACTGAGCAGGGCGTCGGCCAGTAGCACGCCCACCTCGTCGCCCCGCAGCATTCGCCAATTGCCGCGGTCCGGCACCGCGACAGCGCAGCGGTCGGCGTCTGGGTCGTTGGCGATGACGATGTCAGCGTCCCGCTCCCGGGCGAGCGCCAACGCGAGATCGAGTGCACCAGGCTCCTCGGGATTAGGAAACGCGACCGTCGGAAACCGCGGGTCAGGCGCCGCTTGACGGCTCACCGAAATCAGCGGCTCGAATCCGGCCTTGGCAAAGGCCCGCACGACGATCTCGGTTCCTACGCCGTGCATGGCGGTATGCACGATCCGCAATCCCGTGCGCGGGGGGCCGACCAGGGCGGTGACTGCGGCCACGTACGCATCGACGACCGTGTCGTTCAGCACCGTATAGCTGGCGGACGTCGGGATGGCTCGAGTGGAACCCACCGCGCGGATCGCCGCCTCGATGTACGTGTCCGTTGGCGGGGCGAGCTGGGCACCGTCGCCGAGATAAACCTTGTAGCCGTTGTCCTGCGGCGGATTGTGCGATGCGGTGACCATGATGCCGGCGACGGCCCCGAAGTACTGCACCGCGAACGCCAGCACTGGGGTCGGCAGTAGGCGGGGCATCACGCGAGTGTCGAAGCCGGCGGCCGCGAAGACAGCTGCCGAGTCGGTCGCGAACTCGGCCGAGCGGAACCGGCCGTCGTAGCCGATGACGACGAGGCCGCCGCCGCGGCCACTTCTCGCCAGCCAGGTCGCGATCCCGGCTGCCGCCCGACGCACGACCGTAGCGTTCATCCCGTTCGGTCCCGCGCGCAGTGGACCGCGCAATCCCGCGGTCCCGAAGGTCAGCGGAGCGCGGAACCGATCGGCGAGCTCATCCCATTCCCCACCGTCGACCAATGCCTGTAACTCGGCCGCGTCGCCGGGATGGCTGTCGTCGGCGATCCAGGCCGAGATGTCGTCTGCTAGCTCGGTTGGTTGGCCGGCCATGTGTGGCGCCCCGTTACAGCCGGCCGATGACTTCGACGAGCAGCGCGCCCATTCGCGATGCTGCGGCCTTTCCGGCCGCGAGCACCTCCTCGTGATCGAGATGGTCCGCGAGCCCGGCGGCCAGGTTGGACACGAGCGACAGGCCGAGCACCTCGCATCCCTCAGCCCGGGCGGCAATCGCCTCCAACACCGTGGACATCCCGACCAAGTCCGCGCCGAGGATGCCGGCCATGCGTACTTCGGCCGGCGTCTCGTACTGCGGTCCGTGGAACATGGCGTAGACGCCTTCGGGGATCGACGGATCGATCTCGCGCACCAGGGCTCGCAGTCGCGCCGAGTACACATCGGTCAGATCGACGAACCGCGCACCGACCAGCGGCGTCTGCCAGGTCAGGTTGAGGTGGTCCCGGATCAACACCGGATCGCCGACCCGCAGGCCGGACCGAAGAGCACCGCAGGCGTTCGTCAAGATCACGGTTCGGCAGCCGGCCGCGGCGGCCGTCCGCACGCCGTGCACGACCGCGTCGACACCGGCGCCCTCGTACAGATGAGTGCGGCCGAGAAAGGCCAAGACCCGCCGGCCCGATACGGTCACGGCGCGCAGCCGGCCGGCATGCCCCTCGACCGCGGGCGGTCGGAAACCGGGCAACTCGGTCGTCGCAATGTCGGCTGTCGCAGGTCCGAGGGCGTCGACGGCCGGTACCCAGCCGGAGCCGAGGACGACGGCCACGTCGTGCTCGCTGCTACCCGAGCGCTCTGCGAGTGATTGCGCGGCCTCCCGGGCCGACGCCGTGGGACCGGTCACGAGCGGGCACCGATTACGAGCCCGGGGCCCCCGCGAAATCGTGCACCGATCCGGGTCGTCTTGCCGGGTGGAAGCACACCACAGGACCGCAGGGGTCGGTGCCCTCGGGCTAGCACTGTCACGTCTAGGGAGCCTAGGGCGTATCCCGTGATCCCTGCTCGTCGCGCAGCAGAGCGTGGGATCACGGGATACGGCCTAGTGGCCGACTCGCTCACATCCAGTGCCTGGCAACCCGGGGTGATGGCACGCTTAGCCCATGGCTCGCGAGTCGGAATCCGGGTTCGGAATCGAACCGCTGTACGCCGCGGACGATGTCGCGCCCGGTCTGGACGAGCGGCTGGGCGAGCCCGGTGCTTACCCGTTCACGCGTGGCATCTATCCGACGATGTACACGGAGCGGCCGTGGACCATGCGCCAGTACGCGGGTTTCGGTACGGCCGCGGAGTCCAACGCGCGGTATCACCAGCTGCTCAAGGCCGGAACCTCCGGGCTGTCGGTCGCATTCGATCTGCCGACCCAGATGGGCATGGACTCCGATGCCCCATTGGCACACGGTGAGGTCGGCAAGGTCGGTGTCGCTATCGACTCCATCGATGACATGCGGATCCTCTTCGACGACATCCCGCTAAACCGGGTGTCCACGTCGATGACGATCAATGCGCCCGCCGCCGTGTTATTGCTGCTCTATCAGCTCGTCGCCGAGGAGCAGGGTGTACCCGGAGCGAATCTGACCGGAACGATCCAGAACGACGTGCTCAAGGAGTACATCGCTCGCGGCACGTATATCTACCCGCCCTTGCCGTCGCTGCGACTGATCGCGGATACGTTCGCCTACTGCCGGGACGAGGTGCCGCGGTGGAACACGATCTCGATTTCTGGCTATCACATGGCCGAGGCTGGAGCGACGCCAGCGCAAGAGGTCGCTTTCACGCTCGCGGACGGCATTGCCTACGTCGAGGCGGCGTTGCAAGCCGGCCTGCGCGTGGACGAATTCGCCCCGCGGCTGTCGTTCTTCTTCGTCGCGCGCACCACGCTGCTGGAGGAGGTCGCGAAATTCCGCGCCGCGCGCCGGGCCTGGGCTCGAGTCATGCGGGACCGATTCGGCGCGACGAACCCAAGGTCGCAGATGCTGCGCTTTCACACCCAGACGGCCGGCGTCCAGCTCACTGCGCAGCAGCCCGAGGTCAACTTGGTGCGGGTGTCGGTGCAGGCCCTCGCCGCTGTACTGGGTGGCACTCAGTCGCTGCATACGAACTCGTTCGACGAGGCGATCGCCCTCCCGACCGAGAAGGCGGCCCGGCTGGCGTTGCGCACTCAGCAGGTACTGGCCAACGAGACCGATGTCACGGCATCCGTTGACCCGTTTGCCGGGTCATACCTGATCGAATCCATGACGGATGCGACCGAGTCCGCCGTCGACGAGTTGATGAACCAGGTCGACGAGCTGGGGGGAGCGGTGGCCGCCATCGAGCAGGGCTTTCAGAAGCGCGAGATCGAACGATCGGCGTACGCGGTGGCCAAGCAGATCGACTCCGGACAACGCGTGGTCGTCGGGGTGAACCGATACGTCCTTGATACCGAGGAGCCGTACGACCCGCTGCGGGTCGACCCGGCCATCGAGGTCGCCCAGCGCGACCGGCTGGGCAAGTTGCGCGCCGAACGCGATGCGACGGCCGTCGACAAGGCCCTCGATGGACTAGTCGTGGCTGCCACCGGCGCATCAAACGTGCTGTATCCCATGAAGGACGCGTTGCGGGCGCGCGCGACCGTCGGTGAGGTCTGCGACGCGTTGCGTACCGTCTGGGGTACCTATCGGCCGCCTGACACTTTCTGACGTCAGCGGCCCGAGCCACTAGGCTTCGCGGCGTGCACATCGATTTCTCCTCCTCACAGCGCACCAGCTTGGGCGTGGAGTGGGAGCTGGAGCTCGTCGATCTCGATACCCGGCAACTCACCGCCGGGGCCGACGAGATCTTGGTAGCGATCTCGCCCAACGGCGACGGCGTGCATCCCAAGGCGAAGCACGAGCTGTTGCAATCCTGCGTGGAGGTCATCACCGGGATCTGCCAGACGGTCGCCGAGGCGCGCGCCGACCTGGCCGAGACGGTGGCCCAAGTCGCGAAGGCGGCCGAGCCCCGCAATCTAGGGGTGATGTGCTCCGGCACGCATCCGATGACCGACTGGGCGACCCAACGCATCACCGCCGACGAGCGTTACGCCACGCTGGTGGAGCGGAATCAGTGGATGGCCCGCCAGTTACAGATCTTCGGCATCCATGTGCACTGCGGGATCCGGTCGCCTGACAAGGCCATCCCGATCCTGAACGGGCTATTGGCTTACGTCCCGCACTTCTTGGCTCTTTCCGCCTCCAGCCCGTATTGGATCGGCTCGGATACCGGGCTGGCGTCCTATCGCAGCAAGGTGTTCGAGGCGCTGCCCACGGCCGGCCTGCCCTTCCAGCTGTCCGGATGGGACGCGTTCGAGAAGTACATGGACGCGCTGATCTCCTCCCAGGCGATTCAGTCCATCCGCG
The DNA here is from genome assembly GCA_963809815.1 of uncultured Actinomycetota bacterium. Lineage (GTDB taxonomy): Bacteria > Actinomycetota > Actinomycetes > Mycobacteriales > Jatrophihabitantaceae > CAVVJA01. Next base: position 154,660 of record CAWELM010000017.1, on the reverse strand, counting down.
AGGTGTGGTGGGACATCCGACCGCACCCCGGCTTCGGAACGGTCGAACTGCGGATCTGTGACGGGCTGCCGACGCTGGACGAGATAGCCTGCGTTGCCGCTCTGTCGCAGTGCTTGGTGGAACGGTTCGACCGCCAACTCGACTATGGCTACACGTTGCCCGAGCCGCGACCGTGGCTGGTCCGAGAGAACAAGTGGCGAGCCGCCCGGTACGGGTTGGACGCGGAGATCGTCGTGGACAACACCGGTCGAGTGCTGCCGCTTACCACCGCCATCACGGACCTCGTCGAGGACCTGCTCCCCATCGCTCGACGGCTGGATTGTGCCGAGGAGCTCGAGGCCATCCCACGGCTCATGGATCGCGGTGCGAGCTATCAGCGGCAGCGCGCCGCTGCGGCGGCAAGCAACGGAGACCTCACCGCGGTCGTCGATCTGCTGTTGGCTGAGATGCGTGACGGCCTGACGCTATGAGCGTTGGATCTTCCCCAACCACGAGCCCCGGGCTACCCGATGTTCTCGACAAGTGGCTCGCTGGGCACGAATCCGATCTGATCGACATCCGACAGGACTTGCACCGGCATCCAGAGGTCGCGCACGAGGAGCATCGCACGACCGATCTGATCGTGCAGCGGCTGCAGGAGATCGGCCTCTCCGGGGTAGTGCTGTCCGGCGGCACCGGGGTGATCTGCAACATCGGCTCGGGAGGGCGCATAGTCGCTTTGCGGTCGGACATCGACGCACTTCCGCTACCCGATCGTAAAGACGTCCCGTACCGGTCGGAGGTCCCGGGCGTGTGCCACGCGTGCGGCCACGACGCGCATACCGCGGTCCTACTGGGCACAGCGGAGGTGCTGGCCGAGCTCGCGGCGGACGGGAGCTTGCCGGGGACTGTCCGGCTGTTGTTCCAGCCGGCGGAAGAGGACCTGCCCGGCGGATCACTCGAGGTCATCGCCAACCGGGGGATGCGCGACGTCGAACAGGTCTACGCGCTGCATTGCGATCCGCGGATCGACGTAGGGCAGATCGGGCTGCGAGCCGGTCCGATCACGGCGGCGAGCGATAGCGTCGAGGTGCGCCTCTCCGGTCCCGGAGGGCACACTGGCCGGCCCCACCTGACGGTGGAGCTTGTTTATGCGCTGGGCCGGATCATCACCGACCTGCCCGGTTTGCTCAGCCGCCGCGTCGATCCGCGGGCGGCGTTCTCGGTCGTGTGGGGCTCCGTGCAGGCCGGGCAGGCCGGCAACGCGATCCCGTCATCCGGAGTGGTTCGTGGCACCATCCGGCTGCTGGATCGCAGTGTCTGGGACGGCGCGGAAGACATCGTCCGGACTCTCGTCCAACAGATCGTCGTGCCGACTGGAGCCCACGCGGAGGTCGACTACCTGCGCGGCGTCCCGCCCGTCGTCAACGACGCCGTCAGTGTTGAGCTACAACGCATTGCCCTGGTTGCTGCCCTCGGCGCCAACGCGGTCACCGGTACCGACCAGAGCATGGGTGGCGAGGACTTCGCTTGGTACCTCGACCATGCCCCGGGAGCCCTGGCTCGGCTCGGCGTGCATACCCCCGGCGCGCATCGGGTCGATCTGCACCAGTCAGCGTTCGACATCGACGAGCGGGCCCTGGCGATCGGGGTGCGATTCATGACGCATCTCGCGGTGACCGCCCTGCAGCACCCGCGGCGCTGATCGAGAGCGACCGCTCAGCTCCCTAGCGAGCGACACGGACGAGCTCGTAGCTCCGCGATGTACTCGTCGGGTGCGCCCGCCTTTTCGGCGGCCTCGGCGATGAGCCCCAGGTACCGGGCCGATGGCAAGCCACCCTCATAGGCGTCGAGCACGTAGACCGTCGCCAGCACCTCGCCGTCCAGGGTGGAGACGCGCACGTGAATCTGGTTGTAGACGCCGGTGTCCGCTGACTCCCAGTGATCGAGTCGTTCGTGGTCGTAGGGCGACAACTCGTACAAGGCGACGAAAACGGCGCTCCCGGGAGCATCGGTGGGGACGATTGTGGCAAGTGCGCCCTCCCACCCGAGGTCCTCGCCGCCGAACGTCAATCGCCAGCCACTCAGCCATCCCGTGCCGGCGAACGGGGAGTGCGGGCAGCGCTCGAGCATCTGCTCCGGGTCCATGTTGGACCCGTACGCGGCATACAGTGTGCTGGAGGGTGCCACGACCGCGCAGCGTACCCACTTCGTTCGCCGCCCCGGCCGCGAGACGGGACAATGGCGTAATGACACGCGTCGTCATCGTGGGCGGTGGCCCCGCCGGGTACGAATCCGCACTCGTCGCGGTGGAGCTGGGCGCCGAGGTCACCCTCGTGGAACGGGAGGGAATAGGCGGGGCCTGTGTCCTCACCGACTGTGTTCCGAGCAAGACGCTGATCGCGACCAGCGCAAGTGTCACCGCCTTCCGTGATGCGCCACGGCTGGGCCTCTATACCGGGGACGGCGAGGTAGTGGTCGACGTCGTCGCCGTCAACGACCGGATCAAGAAGCTTGCGTACCAGCAATCCGACGACGTCCGGGCCCGGCTGCTCCGCGAAGGCGTCACCCTCATAGCCGGATCAGCGCGCTTCACCGAGCGTCAGCCGAGCCGCGCTCACCGGCTCGAGGTGGTCGGCTCCGGAGCCAGATCAGCGGAGGTCCTCGAAGCCGACGTCGTGCTGCTCGGTACCGGGGCCTCGCCGCGGATACTCCCCACGGCGCAACCCGATGGTGAACGGATTCTGTCCTGGCGCGACGTCTACGACCTCACCGCCCTGCCGGAGCGGTTGGTCGTTGTCGGTTCCGGCGTCACCGGGGCGGAGTTCGCCAGCGGCTACTGCGAGCTCGGCGTACCCGTGACGTTGGTGTCCAGTCGCGACCGGGTGCTGCCGGGTGAAGATCCGGACGCGGCCGAGGTGCTGCAGCAGGTGTTCACCTCGCGAGGTGGCACCCTGCTCAACCACGCCCGCGCGAGCGCGGTTCGGCGGGTCGGCGACGGCGTCCTCGTGGAGCTGCAGGACGGGCGGACTACCACCGGGTCGCACGCGCTCATGTGCGTCGGGTCGGTGCCGAACACTTCCGGTCTCGGCCTGGAGCACGTCGGCATCGATCTCGACGAGCGGAGTTACCTCCCGGTCGACCGGGTCTCGCGAACCGCGATCCCGTCGATCTACGCGGCGGGCGACTGCACCGGCGTGCTGCTCCTTGCCTCGGTCGCCGCGATGCAGGGGCGGATCGCGATGTGGCACGCCCTCGGCGAGGCGGTGAGTCCGCTGCGGTTGAAGACCGTCGCGGCCAACGTGTTCACTCATCCCGAGATCGCCACGGTAGGTCTGGGCCATGCGGCGATAGCCTCGGGCGAGCTCGCTGCTCGCACGTTGACCCTTCCGCTGCGCACCAACGCTCGGGCGAAGATGCAGGGTACCGACGTCGGGTTCGTCAAGCTGTACGCCCGCAAGATGACTGGCATCATCGTCGGTGCGGTCGTCGTCGCACCCAACGCGTCGGAGCTCATCTTCCCGATCACGATGGCGATCCAACGTGGTCTGACCGTCGCGGACGTCGCTGCGACAATTGGCGTATACCCGTCGTTGTCAGGATCTGTCGCCGAAGCCGCCCGCGGTCTGATGCACCACGACGACCTGGACTGACTGGACTGAGAGGACCGTGTAATGCCCGATCTGTCACCGGAGGCCCAGGAACGGGCGCGGCGCACGATCATGGTCGCGGCGGTGTTCGATGAGCACGCCGACGAAATCGAAGCGGCGGTCCTCGAGGTCCGTGACGGCGAAGTACTCGTCGCGGTTGTCGACGCCCAGCACGAGTTCGCCGGCCTGCACCGGGTCGAGACCAATGACTTGATCGAGCGCGTCGCGGCGCTCGAAGGCCCGGGCTGGGCCATGGTGTTCTCGCCCGGAGCCGACGCAGCCTCAGTCCGGCGGCGCACGACCGAGATGGCCGGCATCGCGGCCCAGCGGATCGCCGCCATCGAGCGGATCAATGCGCGGCGCGAGGGTGTCTGACTTGCTGCGTCAGTTCGGCCGGCGCGGGAATTCGGGGTCCGGCCCCGATGGGGGCAGCAGCCCATGCTGGCGCAACCGGTACGCTCGCAGTTCGTCGGCGTAGGCGGCACCCAGGAACACTGGTCCGAACACGAGGAACGACGCCGTCATCAGGCGCAAGCCGATACCAGCTGGCAGGAACATGATTCCGATGATCGGCAGCGCCGCCACCAGCATGACTCGGGCCACCTCGCGGATCGCCCAGCCCCGGGAGTTCAGATCGTGGAAGACCCACTCGTCGTAGCGTTCGGGCAACCGGAATCCGAACGCATACAACAGCCATCGGCCTAACGGCGGACGCTGCGCCACCCTCCTATCCTGCGCCTACCCGCGTCCGGGGATGTGCCAAGGCCCCGGCGGCCCGCATCGGTCGAAGCAATCCGACCCGAACCCAGGCGGGATCGTCAGTCCTTGATGTCGCAGATGGTCGCACCGGAGGTCACGACCGCGCCGACCTGCGCAGCCAGCCCGGTGATGGTGCCGCTCTTGTGCGCATTCAACGGCTGTTCCATCTTCATGGCCTCGAGGACGACGACGAGGTCACCCGCAGACACCACGTCGCCGTCGCTGACGGCGACCTTGACGATGGTGCCCTGCATGGGAGCGATCAACGAGTCACCCGACGCGCCGGAGGCTGACCTCTTGCCAGCCGATCGTTTCGGCGCGGCCTTCCTGGGGCCGGCCCCACCGCCGCTGCCGAAGCCGGCGGGCAACGAGACTTCGAGGCGTTTGCCACCGACCTCGACCACGACGATCTCTCGCGCTGCCGCTTCCTCGGCCGCTTCCGCCGCGCCGGCAAATGGTGGGATCTGGTTGTCGAACTCGGTCTCCATCCAGCGGGTGTGCACGGTGAATGGGTGTGAGGTGAAGGCCGTATCCCGGACGACGGCCCGGTGGAACGGCAGGGCAGTAGCCATGCCGTCGACGACCATCTCGTCCAAAGCGCGACGGCTGCGGGCCAGCGCTTCGTCGCGGGACTCGCCCCAGACGATCACCTTGGCGAGCAGCGAGTCGAACGCGCCGCTGACAACCGAGTTCGGCTCGATCCCGGAGTCGACCCGAACTCCGGGTCCGCCCGGCTCGATATAGTTCGTCACCGTGCCTGGTGCCGGGAGAAACCCCCGGCCGGGGTCCTCACCATTGATCCGGAACTCGAACGCATGCCCGCTGGGCGCGGGATCCTCGGTGCGCCGCAGCGCCTCACCCTCGGCGACCCGGAACTGCTCGCGGACGAGATCGACACCGGTCGTCTCCTCGGTCACCGGGTGCTCGACCTGCAAGCGGGTGTTCACCTCGAGGAACGAGACGGTCCCGTCCTGGCCGACCAAGTACTCGACCGTTCCCGCGCCCCAGTAATGGGCCTCGCGACAGATGGCCTTCGCGCTGCGGTGGATCTGCTCGCGCTGCGCGTCGCTGAGGAACGGCGCCGGCGCCTCTTCGACCAGCTTCTGATGCCGGCGCTGCAACGAGCAGTCCCGAGTTCCGACGACGACGACGTTGCCGTGCTGATCGGCCAGTACTTGGGCCTCGACATGCCGCGGCTTGTCCAGATACCGCTCGACGAAGCACTCGCCCCGGCCGAATGCCGCCTGTGCCTCCCGCACCGCGCTTGCGAACAGCTCCGGGATCTCCGCCATCGTGCGGGCGACCTTCAACCCACGCCCGCCGCCGCCGAATGCGGCTTTGATCGCCACCGGCAAACCGTGCTCGGCCGCGAACGCCAGCACGTCGTCCGGCCCGCTCACCGGATCGGATGTGCCGGGCACCAGCGGGGCCCCGGCGCGCATCGCAATGTGCCGGGCGGTCACCTTGTCGCCGAGGTCGCGGATCGCCTGTGGACTGGGTCCGATCCAGGTGAGGCCGGCAGCGATGACCGCCTCAGCGAAATGCGCGTTCTCCGACAAGAAGCCGTAACCGGGGTGGACGGCGTCGGCTCCGGATCGCTCGGCGGCGGCGATGACCTTCGCGATATCGAGGTAGGACTCGGCCGGCGTGTTGCCGCCGAGCGCGTACGCCTCATCAGCCATCCGGACGTGACGGGCGTCACGGTCCGGGTCGGCGTAGACCGCGACCGAGCCATAGCCCGCGTCGCGGCAGGCCCGGATAACGCGGACTGCGATCTCGCCCCGATTGGCGATGAGCACCTTCTGCACGATTGGCCTCCTGTCGCGGCGGCATCCTCGCAGCCCGCCTGGAGGTTACCGCGTGAGGTGTGGGTCAGCCGTCGAGCTCCGCGAGACGAGTTCGGCATCGGGCCGCCACGTCGTTGACCTCGTCGAGCGTGCGCTGCAGGGCGGACTGACGGGCCCGCAGGTCGTCGGCAATGTCGTCCAATCGGGCGAGCAGCGTCGCCAGCTGTCGTCGCTCGGACGATGCGGCGCCGTCGTACATCTCGACGATCTCGCGAATCTCGGCCAGCGACATGCCGAACCGCTTGCCGCGCAGGATCAGCCGCAGCCGGGCCCGGTCGCGCGGACTGTAGATCCGGCTCATGCCGACGCGTTGGGGGCTGATCAGGCCCTCGGCCTCGTAGAAGCGGAGGGTACGGGTCGTGACGCCAACGTCCTCGGCGAGCTCGCCGACGGTCCAGGTGCGGTCGGTTTTCGCTTCCGCTGGCGTGACCACAGTGCTAGTCTTCCTTAACGTTAACGTAAACGTCAAGCAGCCTGCCGCACGGCATCGGGAGGACGAGTCATGTTCGAGCTGTCCGAGGATCACGAACTGTTCCGCAAGGTGGTCCGGGAGTTCGCCGAGGCCGAGGTGGCGCCGCATATCGCGGACTGGGACCGCGACCACCACTTCCCGGTCGAGCTGATCGGCAAGATGGGCGACCTTGGGCTATTCGGCCTGATCGCGCCCGAGCAATACGGCGGCTCGGGAGGCGACTTCACGTCGCTGTGCGTCGCGATCGAAGAGCTCGGGCGTGTCGACCAGTCGATCGGCATCACCCTCGAAGCCGGAGTCGGCCTGGGCATCAACCCGATCCTTACGTTCGGGTCCGAGGCACAAAAGGAGCGTTTCCTGCCCGACCTGGTCGCCGGCCGGACCCTCGCTGCCTTCGGGTTGACCGAGCCCGAAGCCGGCTCGGACGCCGGTGCCACACGTACCCGCGCCGAGCTGGTTGACGGCGAGTGGGTCATCAACGGGGCGAAGGCGTTCATCACCAACTCGGGAACGGCAGTGACGTCCGTCGTTTCCGTCACCGCGCGCACCGGGCCGGACGAGATCTCCACGTTGCTGGTTCCGGCCGGCACGCCCGGGCTCACCGTTTCTCCGGCCTACGACAAGCTCGGCTGGCGCAGCTCGGACACCCACGGCTTGACCTTCGACGATTGCCGGGTGCCCGAAGCCAACCTGCTGGGAGCGCGCGGTCGCGGGTTCAAGCAATTCCTTGCCATCCTGGACGATGGCCGGATCGCCATCTCCGCGCTCGCCGTGGGCTTGGCCCAGGCCTGCCTTTCCGAGTCGCTTCGCTACGCCAAGACCCGGAGCACGTTCGGCGCGCCGATCGGCTCCCGCCAGGCCGTGGCCTTCGCTATCAGCGACCTGGCGGTCGCCCTCGACGCGGCGCGGTTGTTGACCTACAAGGCCGCCTGGTTGAAGGACGCCCGCCGACCGGCCGACGAAGTGAAGCAGGCGGCCGCAAAGGCGAAGCTGTTCTCGTCAGAGGCGGCGGTTGCGGCGACCCGCACTGCCACCCAGGTGTTCGGTGGCTACGGCTTCATGGCGGAATATCCGGTCTCCCGCTTCTACCGGGATGCCAAGGTCTTGGAGATCGGCGAAGGCACGTCCGAGGTCCAACGCATGTTGATCGCGCGCGGCCTCGGACTGCCGGTCTCGTGAGCGAGCGAGCATCGCAGGTTCGCGGGGTGCAGGTGCACAACGAGCAGGACGATGAGCGCTCGCGCGAACAGGCGACCGAGACCAGCGATCCATCGGCATCGGGGACCGAAACGCACACCGGCGGCGCATTGGCGTCCCGGATCGCCGCCGCTCGGGAGGCGACGCTGGCCCCGTCGCCGCGAGCGGCGGAAAAGCTTGCCGGCCAAGGGAAGCTCTACGTCCGCGACCGCATTGCGCTGCTCCTCGACGACGGGACATTCGTGGAGGACGGTCAGCTCGCCAATGCGCAGGCTTCAGGGTTGCCGGCGGATGGCGTGGTCACCGGACAGGGCCTGGTTGACGGTCGGCCGGCGCTCGTGGTCGCCAACGACCCGACGGTCAAGGCCGGCTCGTGGGGGGCCCGAACCGTCGAGAAGATCATCCGAATCACCGAACGGGCACTGGTAGAGGAGCTTCCGGTGTTCTGGCTGATCGACTCGGCCGGCGCGCGGATCACGGACCAGGTCGCCTTGTTCCCCGGCCGACGAGGTGCGGGCCGCATCTTTCACAACCAGGTCATGTTGTCCGGCAAGGTTCCGCAGATCTGCTGCTTGTTCGGCCCGTCGGCTGCTGGCGGCGCGTACATCCCGAGCTTCTGCGACGTCGTGATCATGGTCGAGGGCAACGCGTCGATGTATCTCGGCTCGCCCCGGATGGCCGAGATGGTCGTGGGGGAGACCGTCAGCCTCGAGGAGATGGGTGGCGCGCGAATGCACGCCACGGTGTCCGGGTGCGGCGACAACCTGGCGGTCGACGACGAGGACGCGATCGAGCAGGCCAAGCTCTTCTTCTCCTATCTGCCCACGTGCTGGCGAGAGCTACCGCCGGACAGCAACGCGGAGGGAGCAGCCGTCGAGCTTGGCGACGACGCTGTGCCGCCGGACGAATCGGTGCCCTTCGACGTCCATGCCGTGATCGACGGGCTGGTTGATACGGACTCGTTCTTCGAGGTCAAGCCGCTCTTCGCCGCTGAGCTCGTCACCGGATTCGCCCGGATCGATGGCCGGCCGGTCGGAATCGTCGCGAACAACAGCGCGGTCCGCGGTGGGGTGCTGTTCGTGGATTCGGCCGACAAGGCCGCCCGGTTCATCTGGCTGTGTGACGCGTTCAACGTGCCGTTGCTGTACCTCGCCGACGTGCCCGGGTTCATGATCGGCAGTGCGGTTGAGCGGCAAGGCATCATCCGCCACGGCGCCAAGATGATCACCGCTGTGGCCGAGGCGACCGTTCCGCAGCTCTCGGTCGTCCTCCGCAAGGCCTACGGCGCCGGGCTCTATGCGATGGCCGGCCCGGGCTTCATGCCCGACGTATGCATTGCGCTGCCCACCGCCAAGATCGCCGTCATGGGACCGCAGGCCGCGGTAAACGCCGTGTACGCCGGGAAGATCGCGGAGATCGCCGATCCGGACGAGCGCGACGCGTTCGTCGTCGACCGGCGCGCGGAGTACGAGCAGGATGTCGACCTCATGCGATTGGCGGCCGATCTGGTCATCGACGCGGTGATCCCGCCCAGCGAGCTACGCGCCGAGATCATCCAGCGATATCGCGTGCTCGTCGGCAAGGTCCGTGATGGCGTCGCGAAGCGGCACGGCGTTCCGCCGACATGACCACGCCTGAGCCGGCCGACGGACCGGTCATCGTCCGAGGTCACGCCACCGCCCTGGAGGTCGCGGCGGTTCTCGCCTCGCTCCGACCCCTGGCCGCACAGACATCACCCGACCGGTACGAGCGCTGGCGCGCCACCCGGCTGGCCGCGCTTAGCCGGCCGATATCTCGCCCGGTGCGCTGACGCCGGTATCGCGGATGAAGCTGGCCACGAGATCGGCAAATCGCTGCGCGTGCCGACGATGGGGCTCGTGGCTGGATCCGGGGAGCAGGGCGAGCGTGCTCCCGGGCACCTGGTGATGCGCGGCGTACGCATGGCTGACCGGGATGATGGCGTCCTTCTCGGACCACACAATGAGGGTCGGAACGTCCGGGGTGAGGAATCCCATGTCCAGCATCGAGCCGCGTTGCCCGAGCGGATACATGACGGACCGGGCCGCGGTGAAGAACGCCGATCGGCCATCGGGGGTGACCAGCGCCCGGCCCATCCGGCTCAAGTTGACAACGGCCTCGGGCCGAAGTCGCAGTGAGCGGTGCAGACGCGGCGCCCGATACATCGGAGCGGTCCGCTCGTTGACCATCGCGCGGATTATATGGCTGGCACCGGGGACCGTGGCGACGCGCAGGATGGGGTGTACTTCGCGGCCGAGGCCTCCGCTCGAGACGAGGACCAGCCGGTGCAGCTGGGCGGTGTGGAAGCGACCGAAGTACACGGCGATTGCCCCGCCGAGAGAATGACCGGCCACTGTGGCGCGCGGTAGGCCCAGCGCCATGAGCAGCTCGCTGACGCTGGTCGCGAAGAAGTCGAGCCCATATCGAACGCGCGGCTTGTCCGATTTGCCATGACCGATGAGGTCGGGCGCGATGACCCGTAGCCCGTGCTCGGCCAGCGGTCCGATTGCTGGGTCCCACGTCGAGCTGTCGGACATCAGCCCGTGCAGCAGCACGATCGGCTCGCCGTCGATCGGCCCCGCGTCGAGATAGCACAACCGGTGGCCGGACTGCAGCACGTTGTCCCGCCGCACCTCGGTCACCTCAAGGACGCTACGGCACCCCGCTCCCGTCCCGCCGGGGCAAGTTGGCGACGGCGAAACCGAGCTTGGCCAGTAGCTGTCGGACCAGGGGAAGCGAGATCCCGATGACGTTGTGATGGTCGCCTTCGACCGTCTTGACGTACCAGCCGCCCCGGCCGTCGATGGTGAATCCACCGGCCACATTCAGCGGCTCTCCGGTTGCGACGTAGTCGGCGATCTCCTGGTCGGTCAGGTCGGCGAACTCGACTGTGGTCACGCCGACGTCGGTCGCCCGGCCGGCGACGCGACCGGCGGAGACGTGCACCAGCGCATGCCCGGTGTGCAGCTCGCCACGCTTGCCGCGCACTTGGCGCCACCGGGCAACGGCCCGGTCGACGGTCAATGGCTTTCCGTATCCGACGCCGTCGACCTCGAGCAAGGAGTCGCAGCCGAGCACGAGCCCATCGCCGGCGACACGGCCCGCGACGTCCTGCGCCTTGGCCTGAGCGAGGCCGTGGACCTGGGCACTCACCGAGCGCTCGTGGTATACGGACTCGTCGATCGAGCTGACCACGACCTCCGGTTCCACGCCGGCCGACCGCAGCGTCGCCAGCCGGGCCGGTGACGCGGACGCGAGGATGAAGCGAATCGGTCGGGAGTCCGGCAGATCCCGGTTCACAGACCCAAGGACTTGCCGATGACGTCCTTCATGATCTCCGTGGTCCCGCCGTAAATGCGGGTCACGCGAGCATCGGTGAAGGCCCGGGCGACGGGGTACTCGAGCATGTAGCCGTAGCCGCCATGCAGTTGCAGGCATCGGTCGACGACCCGGCCCTGCAGCTCGGTCGCCCACCACTTGGCCTTGGCCGCATCCGGAGCGGAGAGCTCGCCGGCGTTGAGATCGTCGACGCATCGGTCGATGAAGGTCTGGGTGACGTCGATCTCGGTGGCGATCTCCGCGAGGACGAATCGCGAGTGCTGGAACGATCCGATGGGCTGCCCGAACGCGCGACGCTCCTGGACATAGCGAAGCGTGTTCTCCAACGCCGCGCGAGCTTCGGCCACCCCGGCGACGGCGATCGACATTCGCTCCTGCGGGAGCTTGGCGACGAGCTGGAAGAAGCCCTGATTCTCCTCGCCGAGCAGGTTGGCGAGCGGAACGCGCACGTCGGTGAACGACAGCTCGGCCGTGTCTTGCGAGTGCATGCCGATCTTCTGCAGGTTGCGGCCCCGCTCAAAGCCAGGCATGCCTCGTTCGAGAATGAGCAACGACAGCCCGCGGTGCCGATCCGGGCCAGTACGGACGGCGGTGATCACGAGGTCGGCGTTGATGCCGTTTGTGATGAACGTCTTCGACCCGTTCACGATGTACTCGCCGCCGTCACGCACCGCGCTGGTCCGGATTCCCGTGAGGTCCGAGCCGGCGCCCGGCTCCGTCATGGCGACCGCCGTGATCAGCTCGCCGGACACAATGCCGGGAAGCCAGCGCCGGCGTTGCTGGTCGGTGGCGTAGGTGAGGAAATACGGGAGACACGTGTCGTTGTGCAGCGTGAGTCCGAGGCCCGCGCCGGTTACCCCCGCGTAGGCCATCTGCTCGTTCATCGCCTGGTTGAACCGGAAGTCGCTGACGCCACCTCCGCCGTATTCCTCAGGCACAGCCATGCCGAGGAAGCCGTTTTGGCCGGCCACCTGGAACAGCTCCCGCGGAGCCGACCCGATCTGCTCCCACTCCAGGAAGTTGGGCACCATCTCTTTGTCGATGAAGGCCCGGACGGCCTCGCCGAATGCGATGTGCTCGGGTTCGTAGTGTTTGCGGTCCATGCGCTCTCCCACCCCACAGAGCCCCCATCTTGCCAGGCTCGGCTTCGTCCTCCAGCCTGACGGACGATAGGGGCGTCGGGCGAGCGCCTACTAGCGACCGTCGAGGACGTGCTTGGCGGTAACTGTCGAGCCGCTCTTGATGCCGCTGACCAAAACGTTGTCACCGGTCTTCACGTCGGCGATCGTGCCGGCCTGGCCGGCTCGCTTCCCGGTGCTCGAGGTGTCGCGCACGCGAACCTTGGTGTCCGCGTTGACGGTGAAGGTCAGGCTGTAGCCGTCCGAGGCTTTGACCGAGATTGATGTCGCGCTGACCGAACTGACGGTGCCGTGTATCGCGTCATGGGTCACGTTCGCGGTGCCGTCCTTGCTGACCCACTCGGCGTGCTCGAACCGACCGAGCGCACCACCGAGCCGGAGTCCACGGCCGGGGTGACCAGGCTTGGCCGGCGCGCTGGCTCCGCCGCTGGGGCTAGCGCTCGGGCTACTGGCGGTTCCGCTCCCCGACGTGTCGGCGCTAGCCGCAGCAGCGACAGCCGCCGCTCCGCCGCCGATGAGGACGGCACCGGCGCCCGCGGCGATTGCGATCTTGTTCCACATTGGACTCGACTGCTCCTTTGCCGGTCGTAGTTGGCATCACCAACAGTCCGCCCGAGATGTCAACGCGCGGAGCGCACAAGGTCAAGGTTTGGTCAGGACAGGAACATAGCACACGACACAGAGAACCGGAGCGAGGGTCGGGGGGTCCCGCGCTCCGGTCCACTCTCCATCATGAACGCATTCCGGGTCGACCGGCAACTCACCATGCCGTAAAGGCGGATGTGAGCGGGACGCTAACGTCATCCGAGTGCGCTCTGTCACGCCGCCGGCCGATATCGGCATCATCGGGGGGTCTGGCTTCTACTCGTTGCTCGACGACGCCGGCCCACTTGGCCTCGACACGCCGTTCGGGCCACCGAGTGGCGACCTAACGGTCGGGATGCTCGGCGGCCGTCGGGTCGCGTTCGTGCCGCGGCACGGCGTGGGTCATCGTTTCGCGCCGCACCGCGTTCCGTACCGCGCCAATCTTTGGGCGCTGCGGTCGGCCGGCGTCCGCCAGGTCTTGGCCCTGTCGGCGGTCGGCTCATTGCGGACCGACCTGCCGCCCGGGTCGCTGGTCATCCCGGATCAGATCCTGGACCGCACATCCGGTCGCGCGCACACCTACATGGACGCCGACAACGGGGTGTTTCACGTCGCGTACGCCGATCCGTACTGTCCGGTCGGCCGAGCCTGCGCGCTGGCCGCTGGTGGCGTTACCGGGCTGCCCGTCCAGCCTGCAGCCACGATGGTTGTCGTGAACGGCCCGCGGTTTTCCACGCGGGCCGAATCGCAGGAGTTCCAACGAGCCGGAGCCGCGATCATCGGCATGACCGGCATGCCAGAAGCCGGGCTCGCCCGGGAACTCGCCCTGTGCTACACGACGCTCACTCTGGTGACCGACCTGGATGCCGGCATTGAGATCGGTTCCGGGGTTACCCAGACCGAGGTGTTCGAGCAGTTCGCGGCCAACGTGCCTCGCCTGCGGACCTTGCTCGTGGCGACGATCGAGCAGCTGCCGCCCGGTCAGACCGAACTGTGTGAGTGCGGACGTGTGTACGACGAGGTCCCGCCGCCGTTCCAGCTGCCGTGAGCGCTCGCGTAGAGGCCACCGTTGTGGACGCGGCGCTCGCCGGTGTGGACGTGGTCTGTCACCTGGCCGCTAAGGTCGGGCTGGGCGTCAGTCTCCAGGACCTTCCGTCCTACGCATCGGTCAACGACTACGGCACCGCCGAGCGTTCGAGTCCGGCGTTGCCGATCTCGCGACCTACCTCGCGGCGGCCCGGTAGGCGCGCCCAGCGCCCAATTCCCGGCGCAGGGCGCTAGGCCGCTACCGGGAGACGCACCGTGAACTCGCATCCCCCGGGAACGTTGTGCACGTTCACGCTGCCGCGATGAGCCTCGACGATGCCGCGAGTGATGGCGAGCCCGAGTCCGGCTCGGGACACCGGCTCGGACAGCGGCGTTCGTGCCGGCTCACCGCGGAAACCCACGTCGAACAGCCGAGGGACATCGGAGTCGGGAATGCCGCCGCACTGATCGCGCACCCGGACGACGGCCGCGGCCCCGGTGCCGTCGTCGCCAAGGCCGCCACGAAGAGCAACGTCGACGGTGCCGCCGGCGTCAGTGTGCCGGATCGCGTTGGCAACCAGGTTCGTGAGCGCCCGATTCAGCTCACGGACGTTGCCGGTAACGGCGAGGGCTCCGTTGCTGTGACCGCGCAGCTCAACGCCTTGTTCGGTGGCCAATGGCTGGAGGGCCGCCAGGCAGTCGGAGACGACGTCGTCGAGGGAAATCCGTTCGGTTGTCACGGCGAACGTTCCGGACTGTATCCGGGAGAGCTCGAACAGGTCGTCCACCATCGTCGCCAGCCGATCGACGTCGGCGTGCATGCGTTTGTAGGACAACTGCGGATCGTCGACCACCCCGTCCTCCAGCGCCTCCGTCATGGCCCGCAAGCCGGCGAGAGGAGTGCGCAGGTCGTGGCTAACCCACGCCACGAGCTCGCGTCTCGAGGCTTCCAGCGCCTGCTCCCGTTCCCGGGACGCGGCCAGCCGACGGGCGGTGGCCGACAGCTCACGGCGCACCTCATCGAGCTGCGAGGTCAGCTTGGGGCCGTCGTCATCGGGTACGCGGCCGAGCCCGACCTCCATGACGGCCTTGCGCAAGGCGCGGTTGTCCTTGGTCAGCCGGCGGCCGGCGGCTGCGGCCGCGATCGCGGCGGCCAGGCCGGCGACGATCGCCACTGTGACCGTGACGACCAGCTCGTTCGTCGTCAGGAACATCGCGTGCACGCTCCCGATGACGGCGGCCACCGACGCAACCGTCCCGGCGAGCACGATGGAGGCAAGCAGCGCGACGATCGAGCGACGGCGTAGTGGCATCGTTACCAGCCACACCGCGAGGCCACCGCCCGCCGCCCAGGCGGAGGCGGTGAGCACGATCGACAGGGTGTCGTTCACACGCTGGCCTCCAGCAGGTACCCGACCCCCCACACCGTCTTGATCAGGGTCGGGTTGGTCGGATCATCCTCGATCTTCTCGCGCAGTCGCCGGACGTGCACGGTGACGGTTGATTGATCACCGAACGTCCAGCCCCACACCTCAGCCATGAGCTCGGCGCGGGTGAATGCGCGGCCCGGATGCGCGAGCAGGAAGGTCAGCAGGTCGAGCTCGCGCACCGTCAGCGGCACCGGCTCGCCGTCGCGGGTCGCGCGCCGCGCGGCGGTGTCCACCGTGACGGCTCCCGCCCGCAAGACGGTCCGAGCCTGATCGTTGGTCCGGGTACGGCGCAGCACGCTATCCACGCGTAACGCGAGCTCGCGAGGCGAGAACGGCTTGGTGACGTAATCGTCCGCGCCGACCTCTAGTCCGGCGATGCGGTCCTCTTCCTCGCCCAATGCCGTGAGCATGATCACCGGGAGGTCGGGATGGTCGGCGCGCACTCGCCGGCAGACCTCGAGCCCGTCGATCCGCGGAAGCATGAGGTCGAGCACGATCAGGTCCGGCGGCGCATCGCGAACTGCCCCGAGGGCGGCCGGTCCGTCGGCTACCGCGACGACCGCGTGGCCAGCGCGCTGGAGGTAGCCGACGACGACTTCGGCCACCGTGGTGTCGTCATCGACGACGAGGACGCTCGCCACGATCACGAAGTCTAGGAACCCCCGTTGCCGTCGTGGATCGAGTTCGGCCGATGTTCCGTGATCCGTAAGGCCGAACCGGCCGCCGACCATCGCTCCGCCCCTCAGCGTCGGGTTCGTGACCCCTCTGTATGCATATTCCGTGGCCGGAGCCACGAAATATGCATACCGATCGCCGAGGCACCTGGTGGCGGCTCACCCGCGGCGCCGCCGAAGGACGATCGCCAGAACGAGCACGGCCAGGAGCAGCGCTACCGGTGCGAGGCGCTTGAGCACAGCCGGCCCGGCCGAGGCCATGAGGTCGATAGGCGTGACCTCCTCGGCCGGCGCCTCGGGCGACGTTCGCGGGCTGTCCGGTTGGCTGGCGGCCGGCGGCGGAGCGGAAACCGCGCTCGCCGCGACCGGCGCGGCGGCGGCCGGCCCGTCGGCCTTCGCCAATTTGCCGGCGAGGCAATCGGCGAACTGGCCGATCAGCTTGTTGCCGACGTCCACCATGACGCCACGGCCGAACTGCGCCGGTTTGCCGGTGATGGCGAGATCGGTGTTCACCTCGACCCGCGTGCCGTCGTCCTGCGGATGCAGCGTTGCGGTCACCGTCGCCGAAGCGGTGCCGTTCCCACGGGCGTCCTTGCCCTGGGCGTCGATGACCGCTCGGTGCGCTGCCTCGTCCTTCTCGACAAAGCGAGCCTTGCCCTTGTAGGTGATCCCGATCGGGCCCAGCCGCACTTTGACCGAGCCGGTGAACTCGTCACCGTCGACTGTGTCCAATGCCGCGCCGGGCATGCAGGGCGCAACCTGCTCGATGTCGACGAGGACGGCCCAGGCCCGGTCGACGTCGACGGGAACGGAGAACGAGTGCTGGAGCTCCACGGCCCCTCAGATTCCCGCTGCCGCGGACACAGCTCGCCGGGTCAGCACCCGCGCCAGGTGCATCCGGTAGTCGGCCTGTCCGGATAGATCACTCGGCGGAGTCGTGCCGTCGGCGGCCAGTTCACTCGCCGTGCGCACGCCGTCGGCGGTGGCGTCGCTACCGGCCAGGGCCTGCTCCACTCCGGCCGCGCGCAGCGGAGTGCTGCCCATGTTCGCCAGCCCGACCCGAGCTTCGGTGATCGTCCCGTTAGTCCGCCTGACGGCGGCTGCGACCCCGACCACGGACCAGGCCTGGGCTACCCGGTTGAACTTCTCGTAGTGCACGGCCCAGCCGTTACCTAGCTTAGGGATCCGAATCGCGGTCAGGACGTCTTCCGGTTGGAGTGCCGTCGTCAGGTAGTCCTGGAAGAACTCAGCGGCCGGTATCCGCCGCACGCCCGACCGACCCTGCACGACCATTTCGGCGTCGAGCGTCAGCGCGACGGTCGGCAGGTCGCCGGCCGGGTCCGCGTGCGCGACCGAGCCGCCGAACGTTCCGAGGTGCCGCACCTGGCGGTCGCCGACGGTGGCGGTGGCTTGAGCCAGTAATGGCGCGTGCGCCAGGACTAGCGGATGGTGCATCACTTCGTCGTGCGTGGTCATGGCGCCGACCACGATCGCGTCACCGTCATCCCGCACACCGCGGAGGTCGGGAATGCCGCCGAGATCGACCAGGATCTCCGGCGCGGCCAGGCGCAGTCGCAGGATCGGGATCAGCGACTGCCCGCCGGCGAGCACCTTGCCGTCTTCGCCGGCGTTCTCGAGGGCCCGCACTGCCTCATCGACCGAGTCGGGGCGCACATAGTCGAACGGAGCCGGGATCACGGCCGCTCTCCTTTGCTCGCGTCGGACGCTTCCTTGATTGCGCGCCAGATCCGTTCCGGCGTGCAGGGCATCGGAATGTCAGCGACACCGAATGGGCGCACCGCGTCGAGGATTGCGTTGACGACGGCCGGCGTCGCGGCGATCGTCCCGGTCTCGCCGACGCCCTTCACGCCCATCGGATTCGTCGTCGACGGGCTCACCGTGCGGTCGGTAATCATCGACGGCACGTCCTGCGCCGACGGTAGGAGATAGTCGACGAACGAGCCGGTTGTCAGGTTGCCGTCGGCGTCGTACACCGCCTCTTCGAAAAGGGCTTGGGAGATGCCCTGCACCACTCCGCCGTGCACCTGGCCGTCGACGATAAGCGGGTTGATCACCTCGCCCACGTCGTCAACGCATACGTACCGCCGAATCGTCGCGCGTCCGGTCTCTGTGTCGACATCGACCGCGCAGAGATGCGTGCCGTGCGGGAACGACAACGCCACCGGATCGAATGTTGCGTCGGCGTCGAGGTTGGGCTCGACGCCATCGGGCATGTCGTGCGCCGCGAACGCCGCGAAGGCGAGGTCCTGGATGGTCTTGCCGGTGCCGGGGGCGCCCTTGACGCTGAACGTGCCGTTGGCGAACTCGACGTCATCCTCACTGGCCTCGAGCATGTGCGCGGCGATCCGCTTGGCCTTGTCGATCACCCGCAGCGCGGCATTCGATACCGCGATGGCTCCGACGGCCGCCGACCGGGAGCCGTAGGTGTCCCAGCCGCGGGGCGAGGTTCGCGTGTCGCCGTGCAGGATCTCGATGTCCTCGAACGGCACGCCGAGCCGATCGGCGACAATTTGGCTCCACGCCGTCTCATGCCCCTGACCGTGCGGGCTGGTTCCGGTGACGACCTCGACCTTGCCGGTCGGCAGGACTCGGACCGACGCGTGGTCCCACCCGCCCCCGGCGTAGGCCAGCACGCCGAGCAGTCGGGACGGCGCCCAGCCGCACAACTCGGTGTAGGTCGAGATGCCCAGGCCGAGCCGGACCGGGTCTCCTCGTGCGATTCGATCGGCCTGTTCGCGGCGCAGGTCGTCCCACCCCATGAGCGCGAGTGCTTTGTCAGTCGCTTCTTCGTAGTTGCCGCTGTCGTACGTGATGCCGGTGACCGTCGTATACGGGAAGTCGTCGTGCTCGATCCAGTTCTTGCGCCGCAGCTCCATGGGGTCCATGCCCAGCTCGACCGCCATTTCGTCGACGATGCGCTCGATGGCGAACGTCGCCTCCGGCCGGCCGGCTCCCCGGTAGGCATCGGTTGGCGTCTTCGTCGTGAATACGCCATCGCACACGAACCGGTAGGCGTCGAACTTGTAACTGCCGTTGAACATGAACGCGCCGAGGAGCGGGATACCCGGCGTGATCAGCCGCAGGTAGGCGCCCATGTTGGACAGGATGTGCACGTCCAGGCCGGTGAATGTGCCGTCTCGACGGGCGGTCAGCGTGATGTCCTGGATCTGGTCCCGGCCGTGGTGGCCGCTCATGAGCGATTCGGATCGCGACTCGGTGTACTTCACCGGCTTGCCCAGCTTGCGGGCGACCAAAGTGCAGATGAACTCCTCCGGCGTGATCTGCAGCTTGCCGCCGAACCCGCCGCCGACATCCGGCGCGATGACCCGCATCTTCTGCTCGGGGATGCCCAGCGCCAGGGCGCCCAACGTCCGCAGGACGTGCGGTACCTGCGTCGATGACCACAGCGTGATGCCCTCGCCATCCGGCTGGGCGACGGTCGAACGCGGCTCCAGGAAGGCGGGGATGAGGCGCTGCTGAACGAACCGGCGGCTGACCGTGACCTCGGCCGCTTGCAGTACATCCTCGATCGGCTGACCGGTGCCGGCGGCTCCCGACTCGAACGTCCAGGTGAAACAGCGATTCGACTCGGTGTTGGGGTGGACCAACGGGCCGCCGTCGGCCAGCGCGGCCTCCATATCGAGGACGACGGGCAACGGCTCGTAGTCGACATCGATCGCTTCGAGCGCGTCCTGCGCCGCGGACTTGTCGCGGGCGACGACGATGGCCACGGCCTCGCCCACGTGGTTCACCTGGTCGACGGCGATGCTCGGGTGGCCCGGATTCACGATGTCGGACGTGACCGGCCACGCGCACGGAATGCTGCCTTGCGTTTCGGCGAAATCCTGTCCGGTGAACACCGCGACGACGCCGGGCCGACCAACTGCCGCCGCTGTGTTGATCGAGGTGATCCTCGCATGGGCGAGCGGACTCCGCAGGATCGCGAGATGCAGCAGCCCGGGCAGAGTGATGTTGTCCGTCCAGAGGGTCCGGCCGGTGATGAAGTGCGCATCCTCCTTACGGCGACGCGGTTGCCCGATCTCCGCGGACGCTGGACGTTCCTCGAGGGTGGTCATCGAGCCACCCCCGCAATCTGCTCCGAGTCAGCCATGGTGCGGGCGGCGGACTGGACCGCTCGGACGATGTTCTGATACCCGGTACACCGGCAGAGGTTCCCTTCGATTCCCTCTCGAATCTCCGCTTCTGATGGGTCCGGGTTCTCACCGAGCAGGTCGCAGGCGGCCATGATCATGCCTGGCGTGCAGAATCCACACTGCAGCGCGTGCTCGTCGTGGAACGCCTGCTGGACCGGATGCAGGCCGCCGTTCTCAGCGGCGAGTCCCTCGATGGTCGTAATCACCCGTCCCTGGGCCTGAATGGCAAACATGGAGCAGCTCTTCACGCTGCGGCCGTTCAGCAGGACCGTGCACGCGCCGCAGTTGCTCGTGTCGCAGCCCACGACCGTGCCCACCTTGCCCAATCGTTCGCGCAGGTAATGAACCAGCAGCAGCCGAGGCTCAACGTCGTCTTGATAGGCGACCTCGTCAACGGTGACGCGCAGCTGTGTCATCGAGCCTCCTGAGGTAGTTGTGTCCTGCACTACAGACAAGCCTCTGCATCGGGCCAGCGCAAGAGGAACTGATCGGCTCAGCCTGATGGGTTGAGCTTGCCGATCAGCGGGTCGAGATCGTCGGGACCGATCGGTGTCAGGGGGAACCGGGCGAGTCGAATCATGGGTATCGAGCCCATCAGCTTGACCATCTCGGCCGATATCCCGAGTGGGCCGAAGTCGGACGGCGCGATCGACTCCAGGGCCTCTCGCGCCGTCGGATCGGCCAGCCACTCGGCCAGCGTCGAGTCAGCGGTGAGCGGCAACTCGGTGGGCTCGCCGACGACGGTGACAACAGCGCGTTGCCGGATGTCGCGCGACGACGCGCCGACCGCGATCTCGAACTCGCCACCTTCGACGACCCAGCGGCGCAATACCGGGTGCCAGAACGCGAGATCTCGAGCACTCAACGTGAACGAGATCGGGGCTGTCGCTCCCGCGTCGACGGGTACCTTCGCGAACCCGCGAAGTTCCCGAACCGGGCGCCGGACGGAGCATTCGAGATCGCCGACATACAGCTGGACGACCTCTTGGCCGGACCGCTTCCCGGTGTTGGTGACGGTCAACGAGACCGAGATCTGCCCGCCGGCGCCTGAGCCGGAAACGGTTGCGGTCATCGGGCCGTACTCGAAGCTCGTGTACGACAGGCCGTGCCCGAACGGATAGGCCACGGCATCGTCGCGGGCATCGTAGGAGCGATAGCCGACCAAGACGCCCTCGCCGTAGCGCACGACCCCGAACTCGCCCGGAAAGTTCCCGAACGACGGGTTGTCGGCCAGCCGCCACGGGATCGTCTCGGTCAGCCGGCCGGACGGGTTGGCGACGCCGAAGAGCAGATCGGCAAGCGCGGCCCCTCCACCCTGGCCGAGCAACCATCCCTCGAGAATCGACGGCACCCGCTCGGCCCAGTCCGCGACGGTGACGGCAGCGCCGTTGGACAGCACGACCACGACGCGCGGATTGGCGTCGGCGACCTTTCGGAGTAGGTCAAGCTGCTCGGCCGGAAGGTCCATGTCGTCGCGGTCCCACCCTTCGGACTCGTAGCTCGGCGGCAGCCCGAGGAAGAGCAGCACCGTGTCAGCTGCTGCCGCCAGGGCCGTGGCCTCCGCAGCGAGTCCTTCGCCAGCCGCCGCGTCGTCAGGGGTGGCATCGATGAGGTAGCCCGGTGCGAAATCGATGCGCAGGGAGGACCCGGCCAGTGTGCGGAGTTCGTCGAGTGCGTTGCTGACCCGAGTCGGGTTGACCTGCGAGCTACCCGCGCCCTGGTAGCGCGGCGTCCGGGCGAACTCGCCGATCACGACCACGGTCACGCCCGACGCCGGGTCAAGCGGCAGTAGCGGGGTGCCGTCAACCGGGTCGTTCTTCAGCAGGACCGCGCACTCCCGTGCCGTGATGCGGGCCAGCTCGTCGTGCTCGTCGCGGTCGTAGGAACCTCCTTCGGTCCGGGCGCCCCGGGTGCGCTCGTGCAACTGCAGCAGCCGGCGCACCGCTACGTCGAGCACCGTTTCGTCCAGCTGGCCGGCACGTACCGCAGCGACGATGTCCCGGTCCAGAACGCCTTCGGACGACGGCATCTCGAGATCCAGACCCGCCGCCAGCCCGGCTACCCGGTCGTTGACCGCACCCCAGTCCGACATGACCAGACCGTCGAAGCCCCATTCGTCGCGCAGCACAGTCGTCAGCAGCCACGGGTGCTCAGACGCGTACGTTCCGTTGATTTTGTTGTAGGAGCACATCACGGTCCAGGGCTTGGCAGTAGCCACGATGCGTTCGAAGCCGGCAAGATAGATCTCTCGCAATGTGCGCTCATCGACCTCGGCGCTCACCCGCATGCGGTCGGTTTCCTGGTTGTTCGCCGCGTAGTGCTTGACCGACGCGCCGACACCCTGCCGTTGGATTCCGCGTACCAGAGCCGCGCCGAGCTCACCGCTGACCAAGGGGTCTTCGGAGAAGTATTCGAAGTTGCGCCCGCACAGCGGCGAACGCTTGATGTTGATGCCGGGACCGAGAAGAACCGCGATTTCCGCGGCGCGGGCCTCGGCGCCGAGAGCCTCACCAACCCGTTCCACCAACTGCCGGTTCCACGACGAGCCGAGCCCGACGGCCGGCGGGAAACAGGTGGCCGGCACGCTCTCGCCCAGCCCCACGTGATCGGCGGCGGTGGCCTGCTTGCGTAGCCCGTGGGGTCCGTCGGAGAGCAAGAGCGGGCTGATGGCAGCTCGGTCGATGCCTTCGGTATGCCAGAAGTCCGATCCCGAACAGAGGGAAGCCTTCTCCTCGAGCGTGAGACCAGCGATCGTTGCGTCGATGTCTAGTTCGGTCATGATCGCAGCATGGCCCGCCGCTGACGCGCACCGCCAGCTGGCTCGCGGAGCTGAACCGTGGGTTCGCGAGCTTTCGCTACTGGGCCGCTACCCGGGCCGGGCGCCCGTCGGGCGCGGCGGAATCGGCCAAGCGGTCACGGTGGATGGGGCCCGCGACAGTGCGCAGCGCCCGGCCGCTGCCGCCCCACCGTTGCCCGATGAGCTCCGCCGCAATCGACACGGCGGTCTCTTCAGGCGTCCGCGCGCCGAGATCGAGGCCGATCGGGGCGTGCAGCCGGGCCAGCTCGGCCGAAGTCAGCCCCCGCTCCTGCAACTTGTCCAGCCGGTCCTCATTGGTGCGACGGGAGCCCATCGCCCCGACGTACGCGACCGGCAGCCGGAGCGCGAGCTCGAGCAGCGGCACGTCGAACTTGGGGTCGTGGGTAAGGACGGCGAGCACAGTGCGCCCATCCACCTCGGTGTTGGCCAGGTACCGGTGCGGCCATTCGACAACCACTTCATCGGCGTCCGGAAACCGTCGTGCCGTCGCGAACGTGGCCCGCGCGTCGCACACCGTGACCCGATAGCCGAGGAACGATCCCACTCGGGCAACGGCGGCTGCGAAGTCGATCGCCCCGAAGACGATCATTCGCGGGCGAGGCGCGTAGGAGGAGACGAACACGCTGAGGTCGTCGAGTCGGCGTTCTCCGTTGGCGCCGTAGTGCAATACCGCAGTCCGTCCCTGCTCGAGCAGGCCGCGAGCGTCGTCCCGGACGGCGGCGTCGAGCCGCGCTCCGCCCAGGCTGCTCGACACGGCATCCGGCCGGATCACCAGATGGCGGCCGAGGCGGTCCACGCCGGCGACAATCGTCGCGACCGCGACGGGCCGACCGGCGCGAATGTCGTCAGCGATCTCGTCGAGATCCGGGATGGTGGCGCGACTGATCGGCTCGACGAACACGTCGATGATGCCGCCACACGTGAGACCGACGG
This sequence comes from uncultured Actinomycetota bacterium, assembly GCA_963809815.1. Classification (GTDB taxonomy): domain Bacteria; phylum Actinomycetota; class Actinomycetes; order Mycobacteriales; family Jatrophihabitantaceae; genus CAVVJA01. Next base: position 130,619 of record CAWELM010000017.1, on the reverse strand, counting down.
CAAAAGCGTCGTCGTCGCTCACGCCGTAGCGCTGCAGGACCGGTTGTCCGCCGTCACGTACCCGGGCGGCCAAGTCGAAAACGGCGCCCTCGACGCATCCGCCGGACACGCTGCCGACCGCGGTTCCGTCGGGACCGACGAGCATCGCGGCCCCGGGCTGGCGGGGCGCCGACTTCCACGTCTCCACGACTGTGCCCATGCCGACGGTGCTCCCGGCCCCCCACCAGGGCAGCAGCTCATCGATCACATCACGCATGCGCGATCACGTCGGCCAACTGCGAAAGAGCGGCGAAGCTGTGTCCGGCGACGAGGCGGGAGATGTGTGGTAGCGCGGCGCGCATTCCGCCCGTAGCCGGGATGAAGCCGTCCTTGCCCATGTGCGGGTTCACCCAGACCACGGTATGCGAGAGCCGGGCCAACCGCCCGAGTTGTTCGCCCAGGAGGGCAGGATCGCCGCGCTCCCAGCCGTCCGAGCACACCACGACGACGGCCCCGCGCGCGACACCACGCTGACCCCAGCGGTCGAGGAACGCCTGTAGCCCGTCTCCGAGCCGGGTCCCACCACTCCAGTCCGGGATGGCCCGCCCGGCGCCTGCCAGCGCGCGGTCCGGATCGCGGCGACGCAGTTCCCTGGTGACCCGGGTCAGCCGGGTGCCGAGCGTGAAGACCTCGGTGTTGTACGGAGCCACTCGCATGGCCGCGTGGGCGAAGCGCAGCAACGCGTCGGCGTAGGGCGCCATCGAGCCGCTCACATCGATGAGCAGGACCAGTCGCCGGGGCTTGGTCCGCCGGTCGCGCCGGGCGAGCCGGCTCGGCTCACCGCCCTGCGCCAACATGCGGCGCACCGTCCGTTCCAGATCGACCACGCCGCGGCTCGCAGCGACATATCGCCGGGTGGTCCGCTGCGCGACTCTAGGGGTCAGCAGGGCGAACAGCCGAGCCAGCTCCTCCCTCTCGGCATGTGTCAGTTCGGCCACGTCCCGACGGCGCAGCACCTCCTGACGGCTCGCCTGTACGGCATACGGCCGACCTTCCTCGCCGTCATCCGTGCCGTCGGCGCCATCAGGCGACTGCGGGTCGAGCGAGGCCACGAGGACCTGCTGCAGTGTGGCGGCGCGCGGTACCGACCGGGGCAGCTGGCCGCCGAAGTAAGCGGCGAAGGCAGCGTCGTAACGGTCGAGATCGGCCGGGTCGGCGCAGAGCGTGAGGCGCCCGGCCCAGAAGACCTGGGCCGGGTCGAGAACATCGAGGTGTCCCAGTGCCGCCACCATCGCCTGAACGCGGTCCGGCGACGCGGGCACGCCGGCATGCCGCAGCGTGCGGGCAAAGCCGAGAACGATTTCGGCTACATCCCGCTGACGGTCGGTCATCGGAGCAATTCGGCCAGCACGGTGTTACGCGCTCGCACCGCGTCCTCCTGGTATTTCAACACGGCGCCCAGCGTGGCCGCAGCCCGGTCCGGATCGAGCGAGCGAGCCCCCAACAGATGCAAGGCCTGGGCCCAGTCGATCGACTCGGCGACCCCCGGCGGCTTGAGGAGATCGGCGTCCCGTAGCCGCTTGGTCGCAGCGGCGACATCACGAGCGAGCCGCTCGGTGATATCGGGCAGCCGGCGACGAAGAATCGCTACCTCCCGCTCGAAGCCGGGATGGGGGACCCAGTGGTAGAGGCAGCGGCGCTTGAGCGCGTCGTGGACTTCCCGGGTGCGGTTGGACGTCAGCACGACCAGCGGTGGCACCTCAGCTCGAATCGTGCCCAGCTCCGGGATCGTCACGGCATTGTCCGCCAAGACCTCGAGCAGGAACGCCTCGAACTCGTCGTCCGCCCGGTCGATCTCGTCCACGAGCAGGACGGACGGAGCGTGCTCGATTGCGCGGAGGATCGGGCGCGCGACGAGGTACCTGCGGTCATACAACGACCGCTCCAGCTCGGCCTGGTCCAGTCGGCCGTCGCTCGCCGCTTCGACGGCGCGCAAGTGCAGCACTTGCCGGGGGAAGTCCCAGTCGTAGAGGGCCTGGGCGGCATCGATCCCCTCGTAGCACTGCAGCCGAACGAGCTCCGCGTGGAACACGTCGGCCAGCGCCAGGGCGAGGCTGGTCTTGCCGACGCCCGCGTCGCCCTCGAGGAAAAGCGGACGGTGCATGCGTAAGGCGAGATAGGCCGCCGTCGCGAGGCCCTCGTCGGGCAGGTAGCCCGACGCCTCTAGCGCAGCCGCCAGTTCGCCAGGATCGGCCGGATCGCTTCCGGACGCTGCGGTCACCCGTCCAGCATGCCGCACCGAGCCGGACTCGACTCTTCGCGAGCGCAGGTGTCTAGGCTGAACGGGTGACCGTCCTCCCGCTCGCGTCGCGCGCTCTCGCCGATGCATACGGCCGGGTAGCCACCGATCTGCGAGTCTCGCTGACCGACCGGTGCAATCTTCGCTGCGCCTACTGCATGCCGCCCGAGGGTCTGGACTGGTTGCCGAAGGACGAGGTTCTCCGCGACGAGGAGATCGTGCGGCTCATCGCCATCGGGGTGGAACAGCTCGGCATCCGTGAGGTGCGATTCACCGGCGGCGAGCCGCTTCTGCGTCCCGGGCTGGTCGGCATCGTCGCAGCGACGGCAGCGCTCCGGCCCCGCCCGGCCATCTCTCTGACCACGAACGCGATCGGCCTCGCCCGCCGCGCTGCCGATTTGGCGGCCGCCGGACTCGACCGGGTAAACGTTTCCCTCGACACCCTCGATCCCGCGCGATTCAAGCGGATCACCCTGCGGGACCGGCATGCCGAGGTGCTGGCCGGACTGGCCGCCGCAGCTCAAGTCGGTCTCACGCCGGTCAAGGTGAATGCGGTCCTACTGCGCGATGTGAACGATGACGAGGCCGCACCGCTCCTGAGGTTCTGCTTGGACCACGGCTACCACCTCCGGTTCATCGAGCAGATGCCGTTGGACGCCGGACATATCTGGGACCGGACCCGCATGGTGACGGCCGACGAGATCCTTAGCCGGCTCGCCGAGGAGTTCTGCCTGCAGGCCCACACCGACGAGCGCGGGTCAGCCCCAGCCGAACGGTGGCTCGTCGGCGGCGGCCCATGCACCGTCGGGGTTATCGGTTCGGTGACTCGGCCGTTCTGCGGCGCCTGCGATCGCACTCGGCTGACCGCCGACGGCCAGATCCGCAACTGCCTGTTCGCCCGCACCGAGACCGATCTGCGGGCGCTGCTGCGTGGGGGCGGCTCGGACGACGCGATTGCGGAACGGTGGCAGGCGGCAATGGCCGCGAAGCTCCCTGGGCATGGCATCGACCAACCCGATTTCCTGCAACCGGCGCGGCCGATGTCGGCGATAGGCGGCTAGGGCACGCCCTGAGCCCACCCCGCCGGACTCGCGGCGAGCAAGGTCGGCGCGTCGCCCCGTTCTCGGGTTCGGCCGACGCGACAATGTGCCGATGCCGGCGGCGCAGGCCCACGCCCGGCCCGCCGACCCTGGGTGGGCGACCGCGCCGTCTCCCGCGGCGCAGGCCGCTCGGTCGTCGCAGGCCTGGCACGGTCGCGGAGCAGGCGGGTGGAGCACGGCGACCTATCACGGCCGTCCGGGCAGGGATGACCCGCCGGACGAAGCGACGACAGCTGCCGCCGCTGAAGCGCAGCGTCCCGAGCCGACGCGGGGCCGAACGTTGCGGTACGCCGGAGGCCTCGACGGGCTACGAGCGTTGGCGGTCACCGCCGTGCTCATCTATCACCTCAACGCCGGCTGGCTGCCCGGGGGTTTCCTCGGGGTCGATGTGTTCTTCGTCCTGTCCGGATTCCTGATCACGTCGCTGCTAGCCGTCGAGTGGGTCAGCACCGGCACGGTGCGCGTCGGCCGGTTCTACGTGCGGCGCGCGCGGCGCCTGCTTCCGGCCCTGATCACGATGCTCCTCACGGTCGTGTTCGTCACGGCCGCGGTTGCGCCGAGCGAACTGCGCAGGCTACGGGGGGACGTCGCCGGCGCGCTGACCTACAGCACGAACTGGACCCAGATCGTCTGGCACCGGTCGTACTTCGAGCAGCTGGGCCGACCCTCGCTGCTGCAGCACCTGTGGTCGCTCGCGGTCGAGGAGCAGTTCTACCTCCTCTGGCCACTTGTTCTCGTCCTGTGCCTTCGCACGGGCGGTCGGCGCCGGGCGCTGCGGGTCACGCTTGTCGGCATCGTCATATCGGCGGCCGTGATGGCATGGCTGTTCCAGTCGTACCCGGATCCAGACCGCGTGTACTACGGCAGTGACACGCACGCCAGCGCGTTGCTCGTGGGTGCGGCACTCGCCCTCGCGACCGCCCTGCGACGGCCGGTTCGGGGCGACCGCCGGCCGGCGCCACTCCGGATGACGGTTAACAGCCCGACCTGGCCACTCGACGTCGCGGCTCTGCTCGGCGCCGCGGTCGTCGGGTATTTCCTCACGCACGCCACGTACTTCTCCGTCGGACTTTACCGAGGCGGATTCCTCCTCGTCGCCATCGGATCAGCGGCGATTGTCCTGGCGGCGGGCCGGCGCGGCACGGTGACCGCGCGGCTGCTCGGTACACCACTGCTGTGCTGGATCGGTGTCCGGTCGTATGCGATCTATCTCTGGCACTGGCCGGTATTCATGCTCAGCCGGCCCCGACTGGACTATCCGTCGGATGGCTTGCCCCTCATGGTGCTGCGCGTCGGGTTGACGGTTGTGATCGCCGATCTGTCGTACCGGTTCATCGAGCGGCCGATCCGCACTCAGGGTTTCGGGGGGTACGTCCGGTCGGTGCTGGGTCGTTTTCGCCGGCGCCGCTTCGCTCAGCCGGCGCTCCTGATCGCCTTCGTGGGCGCGCTCGTCCTGGTCGTCGGTCAGTTTGTGGCGTTGCCCCGCCCGGCGGCTGAGTCCGCGTCCGGCGTCCCCACGAATGAAGCGCGGCCGTCGCTGGCCGTAACGGCAAGCCCCCCGGCGTCTCCGACACCGGGCGCGGCCTCCGGGCCGCCCTTCGCCCGTCCGGTTCGTGTCACTGTGTTCGGCGACTCCCAAGGGATGACCTTGCTGCTCAACAAGCCGTCCGGCCTCGACGGATCGCTGACCCTCACCGATGGCACCGTCGAAGGATGTGGCTTCCTGCTCGGCAAGCTCACCAGTCGTCGCGGGCCGAGCCGAGACCTCAGCTCGGCGTGCGGTACCTGGGCGGACCAATGGCGGTCCACCGAGGCGCGTAACCGTCCGCAAATAGCGCTCGTCGAGGTCGGAGCCTGGGATGTCTTCGATCTGAGCATCGGCGACACCGGAACGATGACGTTCGGATCCGCGGACTGGGACGGGTACTACGCCCAGCAACTCGAGCAGGCCGTCAGCCTGCTCATCGCTGGCGGCGCTCAGGTCGCCCTGCTCGGCGTTCCGTGCTACCGGCCGATAGACGCCGGCGGGCAGACCGCACTGCCCGAACGGGGCGACGATCAGCGCACCCGACACCTGAACATGCTGCTACGCGCTGCCGCCGCGAAGAACCCGCAACGCGTCATCGTGGTCAATCCGCCGGATCAGTTCTGCACCGACCCGGCCATTGCTACCAACACGGCCTATCGCTGGGACGGTGTCCACTACGACAAGCTCGGCGCTGCGCTGATGTTCCAGGCAATCACCCCGCAGTTGTTGGCGATTCCCCGCCCGCCGAACTGATTCAGCAATTGCCGATGACAACGACTCGCCGGCGCGCCGAAGAGGCCTAATATGAGTGGAACGAAGTCACTGTCCGCGGAGCACATTCCTTCGAAAGATTCTTGTGAATTGCGATTAGCGGACTCTTTACCGTAGGGAAGCCTCGTCGGCCTGCGCACGACAGCAGTGCCTGGCGCGCGCGTCGGACGGGTGTGGAGACATAATTGCGGGTGTGACGAGCGAGAAGGACTGGGCACGGTCGTCACGGCGTGCCTTCATCCGGTCCCACCACCCTGATCGGGGCGGGGATCCCACCGCGTTCCTATCGGGACTCCAGGCGTGGGATGGCGTCTTGCCCGAACCTCGACCACGAGTCGTCCTAGTGAAGGCGCAGCCGTGGCCGCGCGTGCTGCTAGCCACGCTGGCTCGGCCCATTCGGAAGCGGCGCCGTCGCACCCCACGCGTCCGGTGAGTTGACGCTGTAATAGTTGGCTGCGAGTTCCCGCCTGGGCAGATGTGTAACTAGGGTGCATACGAGTAACGTCCAGATCGTCGCGCATGTACCACTCCCTTCGATTCGCTCGAGGAGCAACGATGACCCAACCCAGCGCCACCGCATCTCGCGAGACAGCGTCGCCTAAGCCGAATCTCGAGGAGAAGTCCCTAGCCCCCACGCGAGCGACGGAAACCCGGCTCAGCACTCAAGAAGGCAAGATCAGCGTGGCCGAGGGGGTCGTGCAGAAGATCGCCGGCATGGCCTGTCGCGAGATCGCTGGGGTCTATTCGATGGGTACGAGCACCACCCGGGCCTTCGGTGCGATTCGGCAGCGGATTCCGGGTAGCTCCGGCCCCAACGTCGCGCAGGGTGTGGGCGTGGAGGTAGGCGAGAGTCAGGCCGCTATCGATCTGGACATCGTGATCGAGTACGGCGCGAGCATCGCCGATCTCGGACGGAGCATTCAACGAAACGTCAAGCAGTCGATAGAGCGAATGACCGGTCTGGAGGTCGTCGAGGTCAATGTCTCGGTCGACGACGTACACCTGCCCAGCCAGGAGGAGGAGGAAAAGCCATCGCGCGTGTCATGACGACCGCTGAGCCAGCGGACGGTACAGACACTGCGATCGTCGACGGCATCAGTGTCGATGCGGTCGCCAGGGCCGTGCGGGCCGTCCCTGGCGTATCTGACCTGGCCGGTGGGCGGTTTGGCGACGCTACCTCTTATTTACCTGGTCGACGCCTGACCGGCGTTGCAGTGAGAGAGGACGCCGTCCGAATTTCAGTGCGAGCCAAGTGGGGCGTGGCGGCCAGCGATCTGCTTGGCCACATCACGATGGCCCTCAGACAAATTGTGTCGGACCGGCGAATCGACGTCGTTATCGCCGAGATCGACAATCCGCCTTGGCTCGCCGGGCAAGAACCAATTGCTCTGCCCGCAGGCTCTGACGCGTCCGTCCGGGGCGCTGACACCCCCGCGTCGAAAGCGCACGCGGCTACTAGCTCTGGTGATCTACCCATTGCTGCGCGTGCAGCCGCGCAGCAGCCCCCACTCCCGTGAGCCCGATATGGGGATGTGAGTTCTCGTGAACCGTGTATCGCTAGCGACCATCACCGGTTTGATTCTCGGATTGGCATTAGTCTTCGGAAGCTTCGGTGATATGTTGATCGTCGGCCTGTTCGGCGCAATCGGCTATCTCATCGCCAAACTGCTTGATGGTGATCTAGATCTATCCATGTTGCGCGGCCGAGCCGAGAGCGAGCGATGACTGATATTGCTCCGGCAGATGTCCTCCCACGTGGACCAGCGATGTCCGCGCCCGTGGAGCCGCGAAGGCTCTCCGCACCGTCAATAGGCCGCAATGAATTGGGCACGATCGGCATCAGCGATGACGTCGTCGCGAAGATCGCGGCCTGTGCGGCTGTAGAGATACCTGACGCTGGGGCTGCAGCGACTAGGGTGATGGGCCGCGCCATACCGGGCGGCGGTCGTCTAGGACTGCGGGCGACCGATCTAGCGGCGCTGCCGAAGACGAAAGCCGAGATCGATGGCAATTCGACGTTTCTTTCCATCGAGTTGAGCATTCGGTGGCCAGCATCCGTTCCGGACACCACCGCGCAAGTCCGTCAACACGTTCGAGAACGGGTTCAGGAATTGGCTGGCTTGACCGTCGCTGAGGTGGATATCACCGTCGCTACCCTCGTAACAACAGTCACACCGCCGCCCCGCGTCAGATAGCAGAACGACATGCGAATCCTGAACCGATTCCTTGCATTCATTCTGGCCCTCGCGGTTTTGGCCGTGTGCATTGTCGTCATTGTTGAGGTCATTGCCTACGCGATCAACGGTGAGCACCTCATCGTGGATTGGATGAGCTGGCAACAGTGGGCCGAGCGAACGACTTTCAACAGTACTGTGATCAAGGTTCTGTCGATCGTATTCATCGTCGTGGGGCTGATACTGCTGCTGGCGGAACTCAAACCGCGTCGGGTCACCCGCGTCAGCTTGCAGTCCGACGAAGTAGCCACGGACGCAGCCATTACGACGAAGGGCCTAGCCGTCGTGGCCAGGGCGGCTACGGCCGACGTCGACGGGGTCAGCAACGCATCGGCTTCGGCCTCGTCTCGCCGAGTTACTGTCACCGCCACTGCCGCCGAGCGGGATAAGGCCCACGCGCAAGCTCTAACTGCTCCCGTGACGGCGGCTGTCCAGACTCGCCTGGATTCTTTGCGCATGGAACGGCATCCCCGCCTGTCGGTGCGCGTCAAACCTCGGAGCCGTTGATGCATGCCGATCGAACTAACCGAGTCGTGTTGGCCGTCTTTGGCCTGCTGGTGCTCGCCGTCGGTGTTGCCGGCTTGATCGCGAGCCTCGGCGGCTTCGGCACGGCATTCCAGCAGAAGGCCCTGTTCACGAATCGAGTGTCGCGCTACATCGGGGAGCAGGGCAGTTGGCTATGGCCGGTCATCGCGGTCGCGTGCGCTCTTGTCGCGGTGCTCATGCTGCGCTGGATCTACGTCTTGATCACGAGCACTGACCGCGCCGATGACGTCGTGATCAGAGGAGATCACGACGCTGGCCGCACGGTGCTTCGACCGGAGGCGTTGGCCGCGGCAGTACGCGACGAGATCACGACCTACCACGGTGTGTCCTCCGCCAAGGCCCGAGTCCTCGGCGATCCCGGCGACACGCGCCTCATCGTGACCGTTGCCGTCTTCTCGACGGCCGACATTCCCGCGCTGCGGCAGCGCATCGAAACGCAAGCGTTAGCCCATGCTCGCCAGGCCTTGGGCAAGTCGGACCTGCCCATTCGCATGTTTCTGGACGTCAGCCAGGCTCAAGCGTCGCGGGTCACGTAGTAGCCGCCTCCCCGGCGCCGGGTTCGTCGGGCTCAGAGCGCGTGTCGCCAGCCACCGATCCCAACCGGCCGGTACCGGCGGTGCCCGTACGCAGGGTCGTTCCAGCGTCCGCGAGGGCGGGCCTCGGACCTCTCACGGTCGACGTCTTCTCCAGCCCCGCCGACGACAGCGGTCAGTGCGGCGAGCTCTTCCGGCGTCGGCGTGCCGCGGATGATCCGCAGCACTACTGGTGGGTTCGGGATATCGCTCGTCACACTGTCACCCCGTCAGAGCGGAATGTTCCCATGTTTCTTGGGCGGCATGGTCTCGCGCTTGTTGCGCAGCATCCGGAGTGACCGGATCACGTAGGACCGAGTGTGCGAGGGCAGGATGACCGAGTCCACGTAGCCGCGCTCGGCGGCCATGTACGGGTTGACCAGGGTGTCCTCGTACTGAGTGACGAGCTCGTGCCGGCGTTGCTCCGGCGAGTCGGCCTTGGCTAGCTCCTTCCGGTACAAGATGTTCGCTGCGCCCTGGGCCCCCATGACCGCGATCTGGGCGGTGGGCCAGGCGATGTTCACGTCTGCGCCGAGATGCTTGGAGCCCATGACGACGTAGGCGCCGCCGAATGCCTTGCGGATCACGATGGTGATCTTGGGCACGCTGGCCTCGGCGTAGGCATAGATGAGCTTGGCCCCGCGCCGGATGATCCCGTTCCATTCCTGGTCGGTGCCCGGAAGGAAGCCGGGGACATCGACGAGGGTGATGACGGGAATGTTGAACGCGTCACACGTCCGGACGAACCGCGCGGCCTTCTCCGAGGCGTTGATGTCGAGGCAGCCCGCGAACTGGGTCGGCTGGTTACCAACGACGCCCACGGGATAACCCTCGATCCGCCCGAAGCCGACGATGATATTCGGCGCAAAGAGTGTCTGTATTTCTAGGAATTCTCCGTCGTCGAGCAAATGCTCGATGATCTGATGCATGTCGTAAGGCTGATTGGCGGAATCCGGAATGAAGGTATCCAGGAACGAGTCGTCCTCATGGACGTCATCGGCCACCTCCGCGTCGTAGGCCGGCGCGGGATCCAGGTTGTTACTCGGCAGATAGGACAGCAGGGCCTTGACGAAGTTGATCGCATCGTCCTCGTCGCTCGCGAGGTAATGCGCGTTGCCGCTTGTCGTGTTGTGAGTGCGGGCACCACCCAGCTCCTCGAGCGTCACATCCTCGCCGGTCACGGTCCTAACGACGTCCGGACCGGTGATGAACATCTGTGAGGTCTTGTCGACCATCACGATGAAGTCGGTGAGCGCGGGCGAGTAGACATGTCCACCGGCCGCGGCCCCCATGATCAGCGAGATTTGCGGGATGACGCCGGACGCTTGAACGTTCCGGTAGAAGATCTCGCCGTACAGCCCCAGGCTGACCACACCCTCCTGGATGCGGGCGCCCCCTCCTTCGTTGATCCCGACTACCGGGCAGCCGTTCCGCAAGGCGAAATCGAGTACCTTGACGATCTTCTCGCCGTAAACCTCGCCTAGGCTGCCGCCGAAGACCGTCACGTCCTGACTGAACACGCACACCGGCCGACCATCGACCGTGCCGTAGCCGGTCACCACACCGTCGCCGAACGGGCGGTTCCGCTGCATGCCGAACGTCGATGAGCGATGGCGCGCGAACTCGTCGAGTTCCATGAAGCTGTCGTCGTCCAGCAGATCGATGATCCGCTCCCGCGCGGTCTTCTTGCCCCTCGCGTGCTGCTTCTCCACGGCGCGAGCCGAGCCGGCATGGACCGCCTCGTCGTAGCGTCGCTGCAGTTCTGCGACCTTGCCGGCGGTGGTATGCGGATCGATGCCGGATGATTCCGGTTCGGGCGCGGCCATGGTTTCGGAGCCTAGCCGCGACAGGCCCGATACGGTGCGGTCGTGGCTGAATCGCACCGTCCGGCCCTGGATCCCGACGTCATCGCACCGGAGATGCGGGATCCGTGGCGTCGGCTCATGATCGTGGAATCCACTGCCTCCACGAACGACGACCTGCTGGAGGCGTCGGCCACCTTGCCGTCCGGGACGGTACTCGCGGCCGAGTACCAGGCGGCCGGTCGAGGCCGGCAGAACCGGACCTGGACGTCTCCGGCCCGAGCCGGCCTGACGTTCTCGGTCTTGCTCCGGCCTGACGTTCCGCCCGGTCAGTGGGGGTGGCTACCGCTGCTGGCCGGAGTCGCGGTGTGCGATGCGGTGCGCGAGGTCACCATCGTCGACGCAGCGCTCAAATGGCCCAACGATCTGCTCGTCGGCGACCAGTGGGCCAAGGCCGGCGGAATTCTGTCCCAGCGTTCCGGGGACGTGGTGGTCATCGGGATCGGGGTGAATGTGTCGACCACCCGGGCCGAGCTGCCCGTCCCCGAGGCGACGTCTCTCGAACTCGCAGGCGGTGCGCCGGTCGATCGATCTCAGCTGCTCGGGGCGATCCTCGGGCATTTCGGGGAGCGCTACTCGGACTGGCTGTCGGTCGGCGGAGATGCGGTGGAGAGCTTCCTCCAGGCCGACTACCGGGCCCGGTGCGCGACCCTCAACCGGCCGGTCGTCGTCACGCCCGTCCTCGGCTCGCCCTACCCAGGGCTGGCCACCGACATCGACGACCAGGGCCGCCTGCTGGTGGTTCGCGAGGACGGCGGTTCGGAGTCGATTGCCGCCGCCGACATTCGCCATCTTCGGCAGCCGACGGACTAGCGTGACTGTTACAGCGCGACCGGCGTGTGTCGCCGGCCAGGGAGGTAGTGAGTCGTGAGCTACCCGGAGAAACTCCTCGCGGACGACGAGCAGGTCGTCGAGCACCTACACCCGCACTGGATCACCCTGGTTCCGGCCACGTTGTGGTTCATCCTCATCTGCGCACTCGTCGGCGTGGGTATCCCGCTGCTGCCGACCAACAACACCCAAGGACCGTTGGTGATTGCGATCCTGGCTGTCGCTGTGATCCTTGTCAGCTGGCTCACCGTCAAACCCTGGCTCGGCTGGCGCACAACGCACTACGTATTCACCACGCATCGCGTGCTGATCCGGCGTGGAATTCTGCATCACACCGGCCGAGACATCAGCCTGCAGCGCATCAGTGATGTCGGATTCCGGCAGAGTCTGTGGGATCGCATCGTGCGGGCGGGCACGCTCACCATCGAATCGGCCGGTGAGCATGGTCAGGAGACCTTGCACGACATCCCGCGCTCCGATCAGATGCAGCAGACGCTCAACCGGCTTATCGAACAGGATCACGATCGGCGAGCTCGAGTAGCGAACACGCCGCCGCCTGGACATGTCCCTCCGCACGACGGCCAGTCGGGCTACGGCCAGTACGGTCACCAACCGGACGACTATTACGGCCAGCAGCCCGGCTACGCTCAGCAGCCTTGGTATGGCCAGGATCCGGGATACGGCCGGCAGGGGTACCCGCAGGCCGGCTATGGCTCCGGCGGCTATCCGCCGTCGGGAGACCGGCCCACCCGCCCGTAACGGTTCGGGCGCACGAGCGAAGGCCCGACCGATTCTTCGCGCGGACGCCGAACCGCGAGGCAGCGATCTACTCGGCCGTGGGTGATCGACCGACTCAGCCGCGGGTGATGTAGCCCTCCAGCTGTACCCGATCCTGCTCGAGCTGCCGGATCCGGCCGGCCACGACGTCGCCGATGGTGACTATGCCGGCCAGCCGGCCACCGTTCAGCACCGGCATATGCCGAACCCGCAGCTCGGTCATCGCGGCACCGATACTGTCGACCGAGTCACCCGGAGCGCAGCTGACGACCGAACTCGTCATCACCTCGCTGACGCTCCGGGACAGTACCTCTGCGCCGTCTGAGTTGAGCCTTCGGACGATATCCCGCTCGGAGACGATTCCCACGACGGCGTCGCGATCGACGACGACGATAGCGCCGATATTGTGCTCGGCCAGCCGCGCGAGCAGGTCCGTCACCGCGTCGCCCGGGCCGATGGTCACGACGGAGGAGCCCTTGTGCCGGAGAATGTCCGAGATCTTCACGTTGTACCTCGATCCGGTGGCCGATGACCGCACCCACGGTCTTCGCTGACTCACGGTAGCCAGCCATCGGGGTCACCGGAAGGGCTTACTTCGGCGACGACGGACCGGAGCCACTGCGAGTACTGCGACGGCGCGTAGGCGCCGTCACGATAGCGGCGCACGTAGTCCCTGTACAGGTCCGGATCGAAGCCGGACAGCCACTGCAGGAAGTGTTCGCGCGTTCCTGGCCGTAAGTGCAAGGCGGACACCCCGACCACGTGGCCGCCGGTGTCCAGGATCGCTCGCGTGACTTCGCGCAGCTGCTCTGGCTGGTCGCTCAATCCCGGCAGTACCGGCGCGACGAGCGCGCCGGTGCGGATTCCGGCTTCGGCCAACGTGCGTAGTGCCCGAAGGCGCCGACGCGGATGGGGCGTGCCGGGCTCGGTTGACCGCCAGACCCGCTCGTCCAGGGTGCCGATCGAGAGGTTGACCTGCACCGACGTCCGCGCGGCGGCGTCGGTGAGCACATCCAGATCCCGCAGGACGAGCGGTGACTTGGTCAAGATGGAGACCGGATTGCCGCGCTCGGCGAGCGCCCGCAGGACGCCGCGCGTCAGTCGGTACTTCCCTTCCGCGCGCTGGTACGGATCAGTGTTCGTGCCCATGGCGATTGAGTCGCCCTGCCATCGGGGATCGGCCAGCTCCGCCCGCACCCGCTCGACCGCGTTGATCTTGACGATGATCTTCCGGTCGAAGTCCTCCCCGATGTTCAGGCCGAGATAGCTGTGCGTCGGGCGGGCGAAGCAATACGTGCAGGCGTGGCTGCAGCCGCGATAGACGTTGATGGTCCAGCGGAACGGCACCGGCGACCGGCTAGGGACCTCGTTGATGATCCGCTTGGCCGTGACGTGCAGGAACTCGAGGCCGGACATCCGCCCGGTCCCGCGGTCCGGGCCGGTGAGTCCGTCGAGGCCGAACAGCGCGATCTGACCGTCGCGTTCCTGATCGGCCAGGTGCCACCGCAGCTCGCTCGTCGTGGCGACGGATCCGGTTACCGGTTGGCTCATCGGAAGTCCCGGGATTTCGTGCGCAGCCCGAGCGACAGTTTCTCGATGCGTTCGGCCACGATGTTGGTGACCCCGTCGGCGCGTTCCAGCATCCCGCGGATCATCAGCCCGCCGGACTCGCGGGCCACCCGGCGGTGGCGCATCCACACCACCGGGTCACAGATAACGTTCACCATTCCGGTCTCGTCCTCCAGGTTGAGGAACGTGACGCCACGTGCGGTCGCCGGACGTTGCCGATGGGTCACCACGCCGCCGACCGTGACCCGGGTGCGGTTCTCGATCGAGCGGAGCGCGCTCGCCGGGACGATGCCCAGGGAATCCAGGCGTGAGCGGATTTGCGCGGTCGGATAGGCGTCTCGGGTAATGCCGGTGGCCCACAGGTCGGCCACGAGCTGTTCGGCCTCGCTCATTGTTGGCAACGGGGGCGTGCTCGATTCGTCGTAGGCGGTCACGTTCAACTGGCCAGGGTGGTCGGCGGCGACGGCGCCGGCGGCCCAAAGTGCCGTCCGTCGGGACAAGCCGAAGCAGTCGAATGCCCCGGCAGTAGCCAGGGCCTCGACCTGGTCGACGGTGAGACCCACGCGCCGGCTCAGGTCGGCCATCGAGGTATAGGCACCGCCGCGATTCCGTTCCGCGACGATCTGCTCGGCCAGCTCGCTGCTGATGGTGCGCACGCTGGACAGTCCCAGCCGCACCGCCGGTTGCGGTGGTCCTGGACCGGTGTAGGGCGGGTCGACCGGGTAGCCGTCCGGCACCGCCTCGAGCCCGGCGGCCGCGGGTGAGAGGTTCACGTGCGGGCCGAGCACGACGACGCCGTGTCGCTTGGCATCGTGAACAAGCGTCTGCGGCGAGTAAAAACCCATCGGCTGCGCGTTGAGCAGCGATGCGCAGAATGCTGCCGGGTGATAGAGCTTCAGCCAGCTGGAGGCATAGACCAAGAAGGCGAAGCTGATCGAGTGGCTCTCGGCGAACCCGAACGAGGCGAACGACTTGATCTTGAGGTAGATGTCGTCGGCAGCCGCTCCGACGACGCCGTTGCGCGCCATCCCGTCGTAGAGCCGTTGCCGCAGATCTTCCATTCGCTCGTGTGAACGCTTGGACCCCATGGCCCGCCGCACTTGATCGGCTTCCGAGGGCGAACAACCGGCAGCGTCGATGGCGAGTTGCATCAACTGTTCCTGGAACAGTGGCACGCCGAGCGTTTTCTCCAGATGCTTTTTCAGCTTGGGATGGGGATAAGTGACCTCTTCCAATTTGTGCTTGCGGCGAATATAGGGATGCACGGATTCGCCTTGGATCGGGCCGGGCCGAATCAACGCAATCTCGATGACCAAGTCGTAGAACTTTTCCGGGCGCAGTCGAGGCAGGGTGGCCATCTGTGCTCTGGACTCGATCTGGAAAACTCCGATGGTGTCCGCCCGCTGCAGCATTTCGTAGACAAGCGGATCTTCCGGCGGCACCTCGTGCAGCCCGTAATGCACCCCGAACCATTGCTCGACGAACTCGAAGCAGTAGTGCAACGCCGAGAGCATGCCTAGCCCGAGCAGGTCGAACTTGACCAGCCCGATGGCGGCACAGTCGTCCTTGTCCCACTGCAGTACCGTGCGTTCCGGCATCCGGCCCCATTCCACCGGGCAGACTTCGACCACCGGACGATCACAGATCACCATGCCGCCGGTATGGATCCCCATGTGTCGGGGGGCATTCTGCAGTTCGGCGGCGAGATCCACGACGCGCTGCGGTACTTCGGACTGCATTGACGTCGGCGCATCGTCCTCGCGGGTGAAGAGGTCCGGCGTCCAGTAATAACTCTGCTCGATCTCTTTGCTCCAGGCGTCCTGCTGACCGGGGGAGTAACCGAGCGCCTTGGCGATGTCACGAATGGCCGACTTGGGCCGGTAGGTGATGACGTCGGCGACCTGGGCCGCATGGTCGCGGTCGTAGTGGTGATAAACGTATTGAATAGCCTCTTCACGCCGGTCGGACTCGATATCGACGTCGATGTCAGGTGGCCCATCCCGGTCAGGGGAGAGGAACCGTTCGAAAAGCAATTCGTAGCGCACCGCGTCGACGGCGGTGATCTTCAGTGCGTAGCAGACCGCTGAGTTTGCAGCAGATCCCCTGCCTTGGCAGAGGATTCCCCGCGAGTGACAGAACCGCACGATGTCCCAGACGACGAGGAAGTAGCCCGGGAACCCGAGCTCGTCGATGATGGCGAGTTCGTGTTCGATCTGCGCGAAGGCGCGTTCGCGTTCTTCTGGCTTGCGGTCGCCGTACCGCTCGACGGCACCGGAGCGGGCTAGCTCGGCGAGGTAGGTCATCTCGGTGTGCCCAGGCGGGACAGGAAAGGGTGGCAGCTGCGGGGCGATGAGCCGTAGCGGGAAGGCCAGCTCGTCGCCCAGCGCTGCCGCTCGCTCGACCACTCCTGGCCAGCGGGCGAATCGGGCCGCCATTTCCGCACCGGACCGCAAGTGCTGGTCGGCGAATGCGGGTAGCCACCCGTCCATCTCGTCGAGGTTGCTGCGTGCCCGTACCGCGGCTACGGCAGTGGCCAGTGGCCGCCGCGGTGGACCGTGGTAGTGCGCGGCTGTGGTGGCGACGACCGGCAGCCCCGCTTCCTCGGCGAGCAGGGTGAGCGCGTCGTGGCGTTCATCGGCGAGTGGATCCAGGGCGTAGGTCAGTTCGACAACGACGTTGTCCCGCCCGAACCGGTCGATCAGGTCGGCCAGCGCGCGTCGCGCCGGGTCGAGCCCGCTCGCCAACGCTGCGCGTACCGGGCCCTTGCGGCATCCGGTGAGTACCACCCAATGACCGTTAGCTAGCTCCGCCAGCTCATCACCGTCGTACACCGGGCGGCCCTTGACGCCACCACGTTGCTGGGCGGTGCTGATCGCTCGAGCCAGGCTGGCATAGCCGGTCGGGTCGCGGGCCAGCACGAGCAGGTGGTGCCCGGTCGGGTCGGGCTTACCAACCCGGGCCGCGACCATCCGTTCGGACTGGGTGGTCGGCATCGGGACGTCCAACGAGAGCTCAGCCCCGATCACTGTCGGCAAGCCGAGAGTCTCGGCTGCTTCCGAGAACCGCACGATCCCGTAGAAGCCGTCGTGGTCGGTCAGGGTGAGTGCTGAGAGACCGAGCCGGACGGCCTCCTCGACCATCTCTTCCGGGGAGCTGGCCCCGTCGAGGAAGCTGAACGACGAGTGCGCATGCAGCTCCGCGTACCGCACCCGGGGCGCTCCGCCGTCGATCGGACGGGCGTCCGTGGCGGGGATGTACGCGGTACGTTTGCGCGACCAGGCCGGCGAATCGCCGCCGTCGCCCACCAGCTCGTCGCGGTCGTCAGGCTCGGCTCGGCCGGACAGGCGGCGCTCCAGCTCCTGCCACGGCATCGGGGGGTTCTGCCAGCCCATCCGTTCAGTATTCGAACAAATGTTCGACTAGTCAAGCCGCATCGCCCTCGGGCTACGGCGGGAGGCTCGATGATCCGACAAGCCGTCGCTAACTCGAGAGCCCGTGACCGTGCCCTCTCAAGTCGCGCCGCCCGTCACTGCTCTGCTTAGACGTTGATCTCGAACGCGTAGCCGACGTCGTCGGCATCCACCTCGACGAGGCATCCGCCCGCCGTTAATAGCGCGAATAGCTGCCTGCGCCGGCGGTTAGGCTCGAGCAAGCTCTGCGAAACTCAGGGCGACAGATGGGGGTGGTCACCGTGTCAGCGGCGGAGCAGGTGGTAGGCCCGGCCCGGATCGCGGAGATCGGCGAGGGTATTTCGCAGGACGAGCTGCAGCTCGCCGGTCGCAATCATGGAATGCCCTTGGAGGCGATGCGCTACGACGTCACACCCATCGGGCTGCACTACTTGTTGATTCACTACGACATCCCTGATGTCGATCCGACGGCGTGGCGATTGCATGTCGGCGGCGTTGTCGAGTCGCCGTTCACACTGGACCTGGACACCATTCGGGCGATGCCGCGCACCACACGCCGGGTAACGATCGAGTGTGCCGGCAACGGAAGGGCCCGGCTGCTGCCGCGCCCGGTGAGCCAACCTTGGCTCGTCGAGGCCGTGGGGAACGCCGAGTGGACCGGCACTCCGCTCGCGCCGCTACTCCGTCGAGCGGCGCCGACCAGCGCGGCCCGCGAGGTCGTCTTTACCGGCAGCGACCACGGGGTTGAGCGAGGTGTCGAGCAGACCTATCAGCGGAGTCTGTCGCTTGCCGACGCGTACGGCGACGAGGCGCTGTTGGTGTATGAGATGAACGGCGCGCCGCTGCCTCCCCAGCATGGCTTCCCGCTGCGATTACTCGTACCGGGTTGGTACGGCATGGCGCATGTCAAGTGGCTGACCGACATCACTGTCATCGACTCAGCCTTCACCGGTTTCCAGCAGGAGGTCGCCTACCAGCTGCGCGTGGATCCGCACGAGCCCGGTGTTCCGGTGACGCGGATGGAACCTCGCGCGCTGCTCATTCCCCCCGGCTGGCCGGACTTCATGACCCGCGCGCGCTTCCTGCATCCCGGGCCGGTCAGCCTGCGCGGGCGCGCCTGGTCCGGCTATGCGCCGATCACCACGATCGAGGTCAGCAGCGACGGCGGCCGCACCTGGCACCTGGCCACCGTTGATAGCAACGCGCCGCGATGGGATTGGTGCGGCTGGACCTGGGTCTGGGAGGCCCGGCCCGGCCGGCACACGCTGTGTGTACGGGCCACCGACGCGTCGGGCCGCCGGCAACCGACCGAGCAGCCCTGGAACCGGGGCGGATTCGCCAACAACACGATCCAGCAGGTTCCGGTGGTGGTCCTGGAAGAGTAAGTCCGGCTCCATTTCTCCACATTGGGGACGGGAAGCGGCCGCTGGGCGCACAGTTCCGTCCCCGACCGGGCCGCGGAGTTGATCAGTCTTTCGAGCAGTTGATCGGTCTCAGTGTCGCCTCCTCGACCTGATCGACTGTGGCCGAAATTTGTCAGAGCACGGTCGCCGACACAGACAAGCCGGTATGCGGCTGCGGGGGGACGAACGGGCCGACCTGGTGATCCACCTCACGGCCGCCGCCTGCCCTCCGCCGATACCGGCGCCGATGGCGCGCTACCGCAGATGGCCGCCGAGCCGCGTTCAGCTGAACGACCTCGCTGCCGGTCCGCCTCGTCCGTACGCGCATGTGGCCGGCGGGCCGGGGTTGCCGGATGCGGTGGTGCAGTGGTTGACCTGCGCCGCGCGGATCCGCATCGCCGTGCACGATCGGGACGGCACCGTGCTGGACCTCGGCCGCTCCCACGGGCTGGTCAGCGACCGGCTGCACCGGGCGCTGATCGCCGAGACCGCTGACGTTTTCAGGAAACGCGACGCCCATCTCGGATGAAACCGACGGTCGGACCGCCTACCCGAGGGGCGAACCGATGCCGCCCGTTACTTCCGAGCCGGTGGGCGTCCTGGCATGCGCTGAGCGACTCGGACGCCGCTCAGACCGCTAGAGCAATTCAGCGACACGCCGACTCCGGTCGAAGACGACTACGCCGACTTCCCCGCCGACGCGGCCACCACTCGTTCGATCGGCGACCGCCTCGACCGGCGCTACGCCATCAGCGTCCTCGCCCAATACCGAAAACAACTGGCGTCGGGCAGCTGACAAACAGCAGCCCGAGACCCGAGCTGAGGCTTGGCCTAGGTCGGGAATGACCGCGAGCTCGTCAAAAATGTCGGCATCGACAACCAGCGACAGAACCGGTTGTTCGACAGCCCCGATTCTCCCACTGCACAAGGGCATTCTCGCTCTAAAGGTCGCCGACCGTAGTGGCTGCGCTGATGAAGGGCCTGCGCCGCTATGGCGCAGGCCTTTACGCGTCGCTAGTGCGCGAGTTGCGTCGCCGTGCTGTGCTGGCGGATCCGGCTGACCACCAGGGCCACGAGCAGAGTGACCGCGACCGCGGCCGCGGCGACGAGAACGAAGATCCACCAGGGCGAGCCGCTGTTCACGACCGCGTTGGTCGTCCCCGTTGGCGGCTGCGACACCGTGGTTGGGAACCCGTCGCCGTCGTTCGGTGACACCGGCGAAGCTGCGGCGACGCTGGCGACGGCCAGCAGTCCGAGGACGGTGCCGACGGTCGCGAGGACGGTGGCGGTGATGCGGCGGATGACGGTCATGGTGCTCCTTTTCAAGTTGGCGGACTGGTTGGTCAGCTTGGGAAGACTCCGCTAGCAGTTCATCGGTCGGGCGGACGGCATCGGTGCTGCCACTCGGCGTGAAGGTTCCGGCATGGCTACCTGGGTTGCGGACTTGACCCAGATGCGGATACCGGCGCGCCGTCGACCGAATCGTGATCGCGCCTCGGACGCGTCGCGAGCCAGCCGATGACGATCCGCTGCGGCGAGGAGTTCTTGGCGATGCGCATCGGCCGCGCGCACCACAATGTACGAGGTCATGGTTACTCCACTGGTCCAAAGGGTGCGGCGAATGTCGATCGCTCGGTGGGGGACTCCGCGCTCGCCTACGGGGAATGGCGTTTCGAGGAGCGTCCGACTCGCCGAACCCGCCGCACCCTTTTCACTTGACTACGTCGGTCTCGTTTCCCGGACCGACACTTGCGACGGTAGGCGGCGTCATTGTCGGCGCCATCGGTGACAGGTGCCTATCTCGGCCGAATGCGGTGCCCACATTGGCCGGATCGTGGCCCCTATGCGTAGCGAATTGCGTCGTCCCGGGTTTGGACGTGGAGCTTCGAGAGGATGGCTGACACGTGATGGTCGACGGTGCGCTCTGACAAGAACAGCCGCTGCGCGATCTCGGCATTCGTCAGGTGCTCGGCCATCAGATCGAGGACCTCGAGCTGGCGCGCGGTCAGCCCATGAGGATCACGCCGGGTCGTCGGGCGTGGGCCACGCGGGATCTTGCTCGCACCGAGCCTCCGTAGCATCGCTTGGGCGGCCGCGGCGGCGGGTTTGGCGCCCAATCGGTTGAAGATTTCCAGCGCCTGGCGGAGATCCTCCTGGCTGCCTTCCATCAGGCAGACTGCGGCGTCGTACCGGCTGCCAAGGAGCTCGAGGTGGGCCGCCGTCGAACGAGGATCCGTGAGCGCATCCCGAAAGGCGCCGTGGCGAATGCTCGGTGGCTCAACCGTCAGGCCGACCCGGCTGAGCCACCAGGCGAGCTCGGTTGCCGCAGCGCGTTCGCCGGATGACGTTGTCCGCGCGTATATCGCCGACAGCTCGGCATCGCCCGCGACATGCTGTCCGGCCAACCATAGGGCTTCCGCCCGCACGTTCGCGTAAGCGGCGAGGCGCTGAACCTCTCCAAGATCTTGGGCCAGCTGACCGAGCTCGCGCATCATCGCGGTATCCGGCGCGCCCGTACGGATGTTCACCATCACCGCTGGCAGTAAGGCGGCAAATCGGTGCACCGGTGTGGTCCCAGGCAACGCCAGAACGTCGTTGGCTTCGCTCATGGCTATGGTCCAATTGCCGCGCCGCACGTTCATCAGTGCTCGAACTGCGCGCAGGTAGGGGATCTGCACGTCCAGGTCGTGGGCGGCGCAGTAGGCCAGTCCTTCGTCGAGGACGCCTGCGGCGTCGTCGAGGAGTCGCAGGGCGACCAGATGGTGGGACAAGTTCGCATATGCCCGAGATGCGTGATCCTCGGCACCGAGTTCCGATGACAGTTGGAGGCTCTTTCGCAGCCGATCCAGTCCCTCAGGAATCCCCAGGGAGGACTCCGACGTGCCCACGTTGTTCATCGCATGTGCGACGACATCGGGCAAGTCGAGTTCCGCGGCAAGAGCGATCGCTCGGATACCCCATCTGATCGCGGCCTCGTGCTCGCCGCCGAGCATGAGTAGCTGGGACTGCGAGCTCATGGCCATAGCCAGCTCGGCTGACGGCCCGAGCGGGGTCAGGACATCGAGTGATTCGGCCGCACATCGTTCTCCAGCCGCCCGATTCCCCGAGTACCAGTAGAAGCGGGACAACCAGCGCAGAGCCTCTCCGGCCTGCTCTTGTTGCCCGAGCACTCGCCGCAAATGGAGTGCCTTCTCTCCCGACTCGACAGCGCTGATCAGATCACCGGTCAGGTAACGCTCTTCCGCGAGCCGCTGCAGCAGCTCGGCGCGCTCGACCTCGCTGGTGGTGAATCGGACCGCGCGGTCGTATTGGGTCGCCGCTTCGCGGTGCGATCCCAGGTGCGCTGCTCGCAGTCCGGCCGCTGGCGCGAACTCGACGACGGCGGCCCGATCGTCGGCGTTCTCGGCGAGCTCGGCCAGTCTGGCCAGCATGTCCTGGTCGATGCGATGCGCGCGCAGCGCATCGAGGACCTGCGCATTCAGCCGGCGTCGGTGCGCGTCGCCGATGCCGGACAGCACGGCCTGTCGAACGAGGTCGTGACGAAAGGTGAAAACGGGCGATGAGAGCTGAAGCAGACCGGCGTCGACACATTCGTCGATGGCTGCGGTATCGCCGCCGACAACATCAAGCAGCACGAAACGCTCGGCCCGCGGGCCCAAAACAGCAGCGGCGGTAAGGGCGTGTTGACCCGTCGACGACAGCCGTCCGACGCGGGCGAGTACCGCATCCGCCACGGTCGCGGGCACGTCTTCGGACGCAGCTTGCAACACCTCAGTCACGAAGAAGGCGTTGCCTCCGGTCCTTGCCCAGATGCGCGAGGCGTCGACGCTTGATCGGCCGGCGAGGGTGGTCACGGCATCCAGCGAGAGTGGCGCTAGGGCCATGCGCGAGACGGCAGATTGCGTGGCTAGGTCACCGAGTCGCGATCGCAGCGGATGATCACGTCCGGTCTCATCGTCTCGGTACGTTGCCAGAACCAAAGCTGGTACGGTTCCCAACCTGCGACCGAGGAATCGCATCAGGTCAAGCGTGGTTTCGTCGGCCCAATGAACATCCTCGAAGATCAGTACGGTCGGGCGCTGCGCAGCGGCGAGATCGGCATATACCGCGTCGAACAGGCCAGGACGGTTCTCGCGACGCAGGACCGACGAAACCGGGTCGCCGAATCCGCGGGCCATATCGACGAGGGGTCCAGCCGGCCGCGGCGGCGACACGGGATCGCACCATCCGATGAGGACTTGGGACCTCGCCGCAATCGAATCGGTGAACGTCTGGACCAGCAACGACTTGCCGGCGCCCGCCTCGCCGCCGATGAAGACGAGATGTCCGAAACCGAGGCTCGCCTGCTCGAACAAGTGCTGGAGGCGCGCGAGTTGGTCGTCACGCTCCAGCATGCGAACCACGTTCGGATAATCCCATGGCCCCGGGCCACCGAGATCCGTGTGGCTTCGGCCGGTTACGGCGCACGGAAAATGGCCGCGCAGGTTGGTGGATGATCGCCCTTATGACAGGCAAACCGGTGAACCTGACCGCCGCACTCGCGTCTTTCGACGAGCCCTATAGCCCTCGCATTGTGGCGCGGATGAACGACTATGACGTCCGCGTGGCCCATGCCCGGGGCGACCATGTCTGGCACGTGCATGAGGACACCGATGAGTTCTTCCTGGTGCTTGATGGACGGTTTGATGTGGCGACCAGGGATGCCGACGGCCGGGAGACCGTCGTCGAGCTCCAACCGGGCGACACGTACGTTGTGCCGAGAGGTATCGAGCACAGGCCGTCCTCGCCGGGGAGCTCGATCCTGATGTTCGAGCCGAGCGGTACGTCGAGCACCGGAGACCGGCATGAGGGGGACATCCCGGACCATGTCGATAGCACCACCGGCCACGAGCTCTAGACCCACGGAGGGACAGTCGTGACGGATTCGTCCTTCATCCTCGTTCCCATCGGATGGGTGTCCAGTCCGCTGGTTGACCGGCAAGCGGCTCCACGGCAAGGCGACGAGGGCGCGCCGGACTGCTTTCTCGTCTTCGAAGAGGCCGTCATCCCCGCACTTGCCGGCGTTGGGCCAGAAGAGGATTTCCTCGTCTTGACCTGGCTGCACCAGGCCCAACGAGACGTGTTGCGGACGCATCCGCGTAGTGACATGTCGCGGCCCCAGGAGGGCGTTTTCAATACGCGCTCGCCGGACCGGCCCAATCCGATCGGACTACACCGCGTGCGGGTTCTGGCGGTCGACGGCAACCGGGTCCAGGTGGCGAACCTCGAGGCGATCGACGGCACGCCGATCCTCGATGTCAAACCCGTGCTCGGCGACATCAGCGATCGCTAGCCTGTCCGCGAGGGCGCCCGGCCTTATTCGATGGCTGTGGGTGCCTCGACGTCGTTGCGCATCATGGCGATCCCTCGTCGCAGAGTCAGCATGGTCACGCTGGCCTGAACCTCCGCCCGGGTCGCCTTCCTCCGCACGGCCAGCGGCAGTCGACCCCAAACCGAGTCAACGATCTCCGCCGCCGTCACATTGGCAACAACCTCATCGCGCTCGCGAACATCACGGTCGTGACGCGCAAGCGCGTCCTCGATCCAGCCGCGCAGCTCCGCCCGATCCACGAGGTCAGTCTGCCTGGCGATGCTTTCCACAGCGGCTCCATACCAAACCTTGACATATCGATGGCACAACGTGCATGTGCCGGCCCGAAGGTGGGCCGGTGACCCAGCCGACCGAACCTATCCCGTTCGTGCCGCCGCCACCCAATCAACCGACGTCACGCAAGCCCTGGCTTCGGCGACACGCCACCTCCATCGCGGCGATAGCGGGCGCCATCGCGGTCGCGACGGCAGCCGTCTGGTTCGGTGTTACGGCCGCCGTGTCCGGTGACTCGACGTGGACAGCGGTGAGCGCGGCGCCTGCGGTCACGGTGTCAACCTCGCCCGCTCCGGTGCCGACACCCACTGGCGGAGGTACGTCGGCCGGGGCTCGCACCATCGTCCGAGCGGTCATCGTGAGTCAGTCGGGTCCGACGTGGACTGTCCGTACGCGGGCGGGTACGCAAACCATGATCACCATCACGCCGTGGACGCGATTTGGCCTGGACGGCACCGCGGGGGCGTCGAGCCGATTCCAACCCGGCGAGGACGTCGTGATCCTCGGCGCAGTCAGCAAAGCGTCGGTGACGGCGGATTGGGTCGTCGCTGTGCGGTCCCATCGGTCGGAGGCATCGGCGACTCCGTAAACCTGCGCAGGCGTTACCTGCCCGTCGAAGCGACGGACTGCAAGCACGGACGAGGGTCCGATCGATTCCTGCCTTGCCGCCCCCGTGGCTGGGCCAGCGATCGACAGCTAACTGACCCAACGGTTCAGGCCTGGTAGGGCGGCGCGACGCCCCAACCCCACCGCGGCACCGGCGCATGCTCGACGACGGTCGCACCGGGCTGTGAATTGTGCATCGCCAGCCGGGTGCCCCACTCGAGATAGCCGACAAGCGCTGCCCGAAATTCGGGGTCATCGGGAAGTTCTGCGTCATCGGCCGCTTGGCTCATCAAGGTCGCGAACCGCAGCCGTTGTTCAGGCGTTATGTCGAGGCCCCGATGATGAGCCAGCATGCCCTCGTATCCGCCGAGGGTTCGGGTGTATTCGGCCGGGCCGCCGAAAACCTCGCGCCACCAGATCGTGACGTGTTCACGGTGTTGCTGGCTCACTCCGCCGGGAAAAAACGGGCTGAGCAGGTCGTCTTGCTCAACCCGGTCGTAGAACGCATTGATCAGCCGGGTGAACGCGTCGTCGCCGCCCGCCCAGTCATACAGTGTGGGCACCTCCAGGGACATGGCCGGAGCGTAGTGTGCCGGCGCCGATCGCATGGGGTGATTTCCTATGACGACAAGGGCGGTGGCGTCCTGAGTTCCCCGGGCAGACGTGCCCTGCTGGTCGTACATCACACGACCTCGCCGTCGCTACAGGCGATGCTCGAGGCCGTGCTCGACGGCGCGCAGACCGAAGAGATCGAAGACGTGGACGTGCGAGCGCGTCCAGCGTTGGCCGCAACGGCAGTCGATGTCCTGTCCGCCGACGCGTTCCTACTTGGTACATCGGCGAACATCGGCTACCTATCCCGGGCTCTGAAGCACCTCTTCGACCAGATCCTGCCGCTGTGCGTGTGTAAGAGCAGCAGGGAGCCTTGATGACCGAAGAAGAGTGGGAGCGACGGGCGTTCGAGAACGAGATCATGGCGGCCAAGCGCGGCATGGTTCATGTCTATCTATTCGAGGTCCCGAACGAGGTCCCAGCTGGGCTCCGACTCGTGCACAACTTCCCACCTGGGCGCCCGCACCGCGCAGGTGGTGATTATGGGTTCCGGTACTGGCTGGAGGCGGACACGCCGAACGCGAAGGGGCACCATTGCGAGTGCGGCTGGGATGCACCAGCGCACTGGTCGCACTAGCAGACGATCGCACTGCTGCCCGCTAGGCTCCAAGCTGCGCCTCCTTTGGCTCTCGGTCGGCATATGGGTCTGGCATAGCGGTGATGGCAATGACGGTGGCGTCCTGAGTTCCCCGGGCAGGCGTGCCCTGCTGGTCGTACATCACACGACCTCGCCGTCGCTACAGGCGATGCTCGAGGCCGTGCTCGACGGCGCGCAGACCGAAGAGATCGAAGACGTGGACGTGCGCGTGCGTCCAGCGTTGGCCGCAACGGCCGTTGATGTCCTGTCCGCCGACGCGTTCCTACTTGGCACGTCGGCGAACATCGGCTACATGTCCGGGGCTCTGAAGCACTTCTTCGACCAGATCTACTACCCATGTCTGACCGCCAAGGTGGGTGCCGGCTACGGCGTCTACATCCACGGCAACTCGGACACCGAGGGTGCGTTACGCGCGATCCGGTCGATCGTGCAAGGGCTGGGCTGGGTCGTGGTGCACGAGCCGGTGACGGTGCTGGGTACGCCGAGCCGACCGGACCTCGAAGCTTGCTGGGATCTGGGCGCCACGACGGCGGCGACGCTCATGCCGACCTAAGCCGGCGCGGGACACGCCCTTAGTCGTAGCAGGCTTCCAGCTGCCAGCGTGGGCCGTTGCCGGCGCCCATCTCGCAGCTCACCAGATATGCGCGGCCCTGCACGTCGACGAGTTGGAAGCGAGCCACGTGCCGGGCTGATGCCGGATCCCACCAGCGTTCGTCCACCGGCCAGGGGCCGGCCCAGGACGTGATCGCGATGGTGGTGCTGCCGTCGTCGAACCCGAACTGTGCCGGAGGCATCGGCACCGCGCCGCGGTCGGTCACCCGCACCGGCCGACCGTCGTCGTCGAGCACCTGAATCGGCCGCGGCGGATCGATCAGGACCGTGGGAACGGGCGCCGGTATCCGGCCTGGCCACGGCTGTTCCGGTGGCCGGATCGGTTCAGGGTCATCGCCCCAGGGAGTAAGCCGGGTGCGCTGTCCCGGCCCGCGCCCACCCTGCACCACGGGAACCAGCACAGATCCATGCCCGAGCAGGGTCTGGACCCGGGCCAGAGCTCGGTGCGCTCGCTCGTCCTCCGCGCCCGAACCACCCCACAGCGCCTGCTGGTGGGCCCCGGTCGGCACGGTCTCGATCGGGACAAGCCGCAGCCTGGCCACGCCACTGGTGGGTCGCGCGGTGCCACCGAGCCATCCTTCGAGCTGCCACCGAATCCGGTCGAGCACGTCTACCGGGCCTAACACGCCGGCATGCCGCCAGCGCCGCACTGTCTCCTCGCCGTTCTCGCTCTGCGCCTGCAGCTCCAGGCAGGTACAGGCCAGGCCGTGCCCAGCCAGGTCGCCGATGAAGCGTTCGGCGAGGCTTCGGGCGCTGAACGCCACCGTGTCCACTCGGTCGACCGGTGGTTCGAGGTCGAGCGTGGCGGTGAACTCCACCGGGGGGCGCCGTGCCGCCACCGGGCGATCGTCCCGCCCGCCGGCCTGCCGATGCGCCCAGGCACCCTCTGGTCCGAACCGGGCGAGCACATCGCGCGCCGGCAACTCCGCGAACGCTCCCAGAGTGCGCAGTCCGAGCCGACGCAACAGGCCGATCAGCGGCGAGTTGCCGGACGGATCCAGCGTGCTCACCGGCAGGTCGGCCAGGAACTGCGGTGATCCGCCGTGCGGTATGACCAGACCTCGGCGGGCGGCTAGCTCCGCGGCAAAGGCGCCATCCGCGATGCCGATCAGCACGTCGGTGGTGCTCGTGGCGAGGTCGGCTACCGCCCGGGACAGGGCGTGTAGCACCCCGGTCTCACTGCCGAAGTATCGGGTCGGGCCTCGAACCCCGATCGCGGCCAGGCCAGGCCGGGTGACCTCGACGGCCGGAGCAACGGACTCCAGGGCGAGCACGACCGGCTCGAAGGTGCGCGCCTCGGCCAGCTCGTCGCGGGGAAACACGGCCAGGTTGGGGCAGCGGGCCTGCGCCTCGCGCCGTCGTAGTCCGCGGCGTACCCCGGCGACGCGCGCCGCATGTGAGCAGGCGATCACCCGGTTGGCGGTGATCACCGCGGTAGGTAGCTCAGTGTCGACGGACAGGTCGGCTGACAGCCGGGCTGCAGTAACCGGCCAGTCCGGGCACCAGACAGTCACTGTCCGAGGAGGCGGGATGACGGCCGGGGGACCGGGGGAGGGCACAGCCGGTCACCCGGCCCGAGCGGTCAGGTCGAGCACGGGGGCCACTGGCTCGTACGTGCCGACCCCTCCTCCGGCGGCCGGCAGCCAGAGTGTGCTCGACCGGGAGCGAGCCGCCGACCCGCGACCTTCGGCGGTGACGGTGAGCCGGCGCTGCCGCAACCGCCCGTACCCTGCACCGATACCCGTCCACCGCCCGCCCTGGGCAGACAGCCGGACGTCGGCGGCTGGCCAGGTCTCGCCGTTCACTGCAATACCTGGCTGGTACGGCATCAGCACGGCGTCTCGATTGCGCGCTCGAGCGGCCAGCCGCCGCACATCACCCGGCACCGCCCGCGCGGGCGGACGCAGCGCCACGATGTCGACGGCATCGAGCAGGGCGCCGACTGCCGTGGTCCAGCTCGCTCCCGGTTGAGGCACGATGGCCAGCCGTTGGAGGTCGAGGCCGTACTCCGCTGCGGCCTCCGCGCTGATGGTCGGCAGACCGACGAGGGCACACCATGCTCCTTCGGCGGAAGCGGCGGAGATCAGTGCGAGCAGCAGCGACACGGAACCGCTGACGCTGACCGTGCTGCCTCGCCGGATACCGTCGGGTAGCAAAGGCGATAGCGCCGGATGGATCGGCAATGCCGGGGCGACGCGGCGGGTCAGATCGACGGCTGTGGAGCCGTCCAGCCTGCGTACCGCCACATCGAGCATTCCTTCATTTTCGAACACATGTTCGACCCAGTCAAGCACATGGCATCCTTCCGGTAGCCCACTCCGGCTGGTGGTCGCACCGGGCCGGGAAGAACCTTTTTGGCCGAGGAGCCGCATGATCTTCATTACCGCAAAGTTCCGGATCCGACCGGAGGACGCCGACACCTGGCCGCAGATCGCCGGGCCGTTCACCCAGGCGACGCGCAGCGAGCCCGGATGCATGTGGTTCGACTGGTCCCGCAGCATCGAAGACCCGACCGAATACGTACTCGTCGAGGCCTTCCGCGACGGCGCAGCGGGTGCGGCGCATGTCCAGTCGGACCACTTCAAGACCGCTCAACAAACCTTGCCACAGCACCTGGTCGCAACGCCGCGCATCATCAACGTGACTATCCCGCAGGACGACTGGTCCGAACTCGGCGAGTTGGCGGTTCCGGAGTAGTTCGGCCCGTGGCCGGACTTGGCCGACGCCAGGCCGCCGGGCTGCCATCGGCCGGCCGCGTCGCGCGCACTCAGGTGATGGAGGAGGCAGGTTAGTCGCCTCATCAGTCACTCCTGTCCCAGGAGCGCGCGAGAGGCTACGGATGGATCAGGCAATCCAACGGGCGTGTCGCTGCGGATTTCCCCGATTTCGCAGGACCATCCTGTCCCTGAACACGAGGAGACAGGGCAATGGCCGACGGGACGAGCGGGCGTGCGGTAAGCCGCCGTGCCGTCATCGTGGCTGCCGCTGCGACCGTCGGGCTAGCCGCCTGCTCGCGAAGCGAGCCGGGTGCCCGACGGGCCGGACCGTTGCCGTTCGGCGAAGTGCCCCCGGCCGAGCCGTCGACACCGCAGGTCTCGTTCCCTCCGTCGACCGGCTATCCCAAGCTGCCTACGGAGTCCCCGAGCCCGAGTACGACCTCGATAGCTACGGCGGCGCCGACTCCGTCGACCCAGTCGGCGACCAGCGCGCCGGCCGGGAACCCCGCGCTGGTCGATCCCGCGCAGGTTCGTGCCAATGAACTCGGCGTGATTCCGGTGATGATGTACCACCAGATCAAGCCGAAGATCACCGGACCGTACGACACGACGCCTCGCGATTTCCGCGCCGGCCTGCAGCGCATGTTTCGAGCGGGCTTCCGCCCGGTCCGGGCGATCGATCTGGCTCGCGGGCAGCTCGACCTCCCGGCGGGATACAGCCCGGTCGTGCTGACCTTTGACGACGGTTACTCGAACCAGTTGCGGCTGCAGCCTGACGGCACAGTCGATCCGTCGTGCGCAGTCGGCATCCTTCTCGACGTCTGTCGGCAGTTCCCGAACTGCCGCCCAGCGGCGACGTTCAACATCAACAAGAATCCGTTCGGTCTCGGCGACGCCGAAGGCCGAGCGGCGGCGCTCACTGTCCTGGACCGGCTGGGCTTTGAGATCGGTAATCACACCTACGGTCATGACAACCTCGCCAAGATGTCGATCGATGGCATCGAGCGCGATTTCGTGCTGCTGCAGCGGCTGGTTTCCGCAGCCGTACCTGGCCTGGCGGTGCGGACCATGGCGTTGCCCTACGGCTCGATGCCCCGGTCGCCGAGGGCGGCATCAGTGCTGCCGCGTGGGAGCTGGGCCGGTGATCGCTATGTCAACGAGGCAACGTTCCTGGCCGGTGCCAATCCGAGCCTGTCGCCATTCGCTTCCGGGTTCGACCCGCAGCGGGTTCCGCGCATCCTGTCGACCTCGTGGCGAGGCGGTCGGCTCCCCCTGACCCTTCCGTACTGGCTCGACTACCTGACCGCGCACCCCGGTGAGCGATACGTCTCGGGCGGTCGGCCGGGTCAGGTCACGGTCCCGGTGAAGCTACGCCCGCACGTGGCCGCAAGCTATGCCAGCCACGTGATCACGTACTGACCGCGAGGAACTTGGCCACGGGACGGTCCGCGTAGACGCGATGGACCCCGCCGCCGGCCGGATTGTCCCAAGCGCCGTAGTCGACGAATCCGAGGCGTTCGACCACTCGTAGCGACGCCACGTTGTGGGGCAGGATCCACGCGATAACCGGCACGTCCGGGTCACACCTCAGGGCGGCCTCGACGCCCGCTTTGGCGATCTCGGTCGCATAGCCCTGACCGCGCATGTCTGGAGCCAACCGGTAGTACACGTTCCATGAGCCAGTGACGTGGCGCTGCGCACCGCCGACGCCCACGACCTCGCCCGTGGCGCCCACCCGAGCCGTCCAATAGCTCAGTCCGTCGGTTTGCCATCGCATCGCCGCGCGCTCGATCCACGATCGGGTGACGCTCGAAGTTGCGTGCCGGCCGGAGGGCTCGTGATCCCACGAACGCGGATCGGCATTGATCTCGTGCAGGGGCGTCAGGTCGTCGAAGCAGCAGGGCAGCAGGCAGAGTCGTTCGGTCAGGGTGACCGCTGGGGGTGACGCAGTCATGAGCAGGCTGACCTCGCGCGGGTCTAATCGTTGATCGCGGGCGAAAGCAGGACCTGCATCTTCGAACTCATCAATGCACGTGATGCAGCGGCTCTCATGCGGCGGCGGTCTACCGATTAGCTCAGATCTTCGGCTAGCTCTGGGCCGCGGTTGGCAACCTTGTCCGGGTGCAGGAAGACGAACCGCTTGTACGCCCAGAACCGGAAGATCGTTCCAACGGCGATCGTGCCGAGGTTCACGATGTTCATGACGAGGTGGTCGTACTTGAACCCGAGTGGATAGGCGAACAAGCCGAGGACTAGCTCCGAGAAGAGAAGCACCACGATATTGATCGCAAAGAAGTACGACGTTTCCCGCGCGAGTCCTGTGCGGGCGCGGTGCGAAAACGATAAGTGCCGGTTTCCCAGATAGGCCACCGTCGTAGCGACGACGGTAGATATGCATTTGGCCGTCAGCACGCCGACGTCCATGTGCAGTAGCAGGTTGAATACGCCTAGGTCGAGCACGAGACAAAATGCACCGACCGCGCCGAATGCCGTGACCTCTTTGAGCAGAACCCGCCACGAACCGCGCAAGCGGTCGCGCAGCGGCATTGTCGACGATGACGGCGGCGGCATGGGGGTTCAGTCTAGCGGTCGGGCCGATATGGGTCGGACACCGTGTGCTCAGGACGTACTCAGCGACTCACTAGGGTCCCGTACGTGGACGCCCGAACGGGACTACCAGTCGTCGGAATGGTCGGCGCGGGTCAGCTGGCCCGGATGACGCATCAAGCCGCGATCTCGCTCGGTCTCTCATTGCACGTGCTCGCCGACTCGGCGGACGACTCCGCGGCCCAGGTCGCCGGTGCCGTTGCTGTGGGCGACTATCGATCGCTGGACGATCTGCGAGCCTTTGCGGCCGACTGCGATGTCATCACGCTCGATCACGAGCACGTGCCGAACGAGCACCTCGAGGTTCTCGGCAAGGACGTCGCGGTCCACCCGTCCGCCGACGCGGTCCGGTACGCGCAGGACAAGGCGCTGATGCGCGCTCGGCTCGGTGCGCTCGGGTTACCGGTCCCGGAATGGATCGACCTGACCGGGTCGCGCCATCCCGCCGATGCGTTGGCCGCCTTTGGCGCAGCGGTGGGCTGGCCGGTGATCCTCAAAACGATCACGGGTGGCTATGACGGCAAGGGCGTCTGGCTGATCGAATCGCCCGAAGCCGCGACCGACCTGCTGGCCTCCGGTGCCCGCCTACTCGCTGAGGAGCGCGTGCCGATCGCCCGCGAGCTGGCGGCGGTCGTGGCCCGATCGCCCTACGGCCAGGGCGGCACCTGGCCAGTCGTCGAAACCGTGCAGCAGAACGGCATCTGTGTGGAGGTCATCGCGCCGGCGCCCGGTCTTGCCGACCCCGTCGCCGATGACGCCCAGCGCATCGCGCTACGCATCGCATCGGAGCTGGGCGTCACGGGGGTACTCGCGGTCGAACTGTTCGAAACGGAGACCGGCGCGCTCATTGTCAACGAGCTGGCCATGCGTCCGCACAACTCGGCCCACTGGACCATCGAAGGTGCGCGCACCTCGCAGTTCGAGCAGCACCTGCGCGCGGTGTTGGACTACCCCCTCGGGGTGACCACGATGACCGCGCCCGTGGTGGTCATGGCGAATGTGCTCGCCGGACCGGCCGACGTCCGACCGGCGAGCATCGACGAGCGGGTCCATCACTGTCTCGCCGCCTGGCCCGATCTCAAGATCCACCTGTACGGCAAGCAGTTTCGGCCGGGTCGCAAGGTCGGCCACGTGACCGCCTTGGGCACGGACCTCGACGACGTTCTCGGGCGGGCCCGATCGGCCGCGCGCTACCTGATGAACGGTGGCGAGCTGCCGTGACTGCCGCGCCGAACCCATCCGAGCCAGTGGTCGGCGTGATCATGGGCAGCGACTCTGACTGGTCGACGATGAGCTCGGCTGCGGACGCCCTGGCCGAATTCGACATTCCGCACGAGGTGCGGGTCGTCTCGGCGCACCGCACACCGATGGATATGGCGGCTTACGCCCAGCAGGCCGCCGGCCGGGGGCTGCGGGTGATCATCGCTGGCGCGGGTGGCGCGGCTCATCTCCCGGGCATGGTCGCCTCGATGACGACGCTGCCGGTGATCGGCGTGCCGGTCGCGCTGCGCCACCTCTCCGGGCTCGACTCGCTTCTGTCGATCGTGCAGATGCCCGCGGGAGTACCGGTGGCGACCGTCTCGATCGGTGGCGCGCGCAATGCCGGACTGCTCGCGGTGCGCATTCTGGCCACGACCGACTCGCAACTCGCGGCCCGGGTCGCTGCCTTCCACGCCGAGCTTGCTGAGACCGTCCACAGCAAGAACGCCGCTCTCACGGAACGGATTCGTAAGCTTCCGGAATGAAACTGCCCCGGCCGCGGCGCCCGCGTCGCCGCCGCACGGTGGTTGCCCTGGTCGTGGCCGGCGCGATCGTCCTCGCGCTGGCCGTCCTCGTCGTTGTCACCCGCCCGGCTGGTGTGCACACGGTGTCGCGGTTCGTTGCCGGCACGCCGGAGAGCGACGGCCGTCCGGTCCAGCTGGACACGACGCTCTACCTGCCCGCCAGCACGCCGGCGCCGGCGATCCTGCTCGCGCACGGTTTCGGGGGCGACAAGACCGATCTCGACACCCAAGCTCGAGACCTGGCTCGAGCCGGCTACGTCGTGCTGACCTACAGCGCCCGAGGGTTCGGCAGATCGGGTGGGCTGGTGCATCTGGACGCGCCGGCCTTCGAGGTCGCCGATGCCTCGAAGCTGGTCGACTATCTCGCTACCCAAGTGTCGGTGCGGAAGGACAGCGACGGCGACCCGAGGGTCGGGGTGGCCGGCTCGTCCTACGGCGGCGGCCTGGCCCTGCTTCTCGCTGGGACCGACCATCGGATCGACGCGGTGGGCGCGGACATCACGTGGAACAGCTTGCAGCGGGCGCTGTTCCCGAACGGAGCGGCGACCGGACCGGGAGTGTTCAAGAAACTCTGGGCCGGTTATCTGTTCCAGGCCGCGCACGGCAGTGGGCCGACCGATCCGAGCTGCGGGAGGTTCGCTCCGGATGTCTGCGCTGCCTACCAGCGCGCGGCGCAAAGCGGTACTCCCGATGCAGCCATGAGCACGCTGCTGCGCGCGTCGAGCCCGGAGAGCATCCTGGCCTCCATCACGGCGCCAACCCTGCTCATCCAGGGCGAACAGGATTCGCTGTTCCCGCTCACCGAGGCCGATGCCAACGCGCGGGGTATCGCGGCCCACGGCACGCCGGTGAAGATGATTTGGCGATCTGGCGGCCACGACGGACGGAGCCAAACCGACGACGTCCGGCTAGCGTTCCAGAGCTGGTTCGACGCCCGGCTGCGGGACAAAGGCTCGGAGAGCTCGCCGTTCCAGTTCGCGGTCCGGGGCGCGGGGCTCTCCGCCGCGAGCGGCCGCACGATCAGCCAGATCCGCCAGGTTGACGCTGGCTATCCGGGCATCGACGGCCGCCCCACCTTGACTGAGACCGTCACGATCCAGGGTCGGCCCCAGCAGATCAGCGCGCCCGCCGGCGGGAATCCGGCGGCCGTCAGCGTGTTGCCGCAACTCGGCGATGCGCTTGACGCGGCGCAAGGCGCCGGCGCCAGCAACCCGCTCCAGTCCATTTCGAGCCTGTCCGGCCAGGTGGCGCGTTTCGCTTCCGACCCGCTGCCGGACCGCATGTTGGTCGCGGGCGCGTCGACGGTGCGACTCGTCGTGACCGCCCAGACCACGACTGACGCGATCTTGTTCATCAGCCTGCATGATGTCGGGTCGGACACCGACGTGTTGCCGTCCGGTCTCGTCAGCCCGGTGCGATTGACCGGCCTGGTGGCGGGCGCGCCCCGGGAGGTCACGCTGACCCTGCCGTCCGTGGTGCGCCTGATCGCGGCTGGGCACCGGCTCGTGCTCACTGTTGCCACGACCGACCTGGCGTACCGACTGCCCACCGATCCGCGCACCTACACGGTCGCGCTCGCGGGGGGCGGTACGGAGCCCCTGACGGTCGCCACGGTCGACGCGCACACCGTGCGTCCAGGGCGCCCGCTGGCCTGGCTCATCACCGGAGTGGTCGCGGTCTTGCTCGTGATGGCCGGCGTCGCCTGGTGGGCTCGCCGTCGACGTCGGGCCAGCAAACCCGACCCGGAGCTCGCCGAGGTGCCGATCGCCATCCAAGACCTCGGTAAGGAGTACGGCGATGGCTACCGCGCTGTCGACGGTGTGACGTTCCGCGTCGAGCGAGGCCAGGTCGTCGGATTGCTGGGGCCCAACGGAGCGGGCAAGACGACCATCTTGCGCATGCTGGTGGGCCTGATCACCCCGACGCGTGGGCAGATTCACGTATTCGGGCAACCGATTCAGCCCGGCGCGGCGGTGCTGTCCCGGATCGGGGCGTTCATCGAAGGGCCCGGCTTCCTGCCGCACCTGTCGGGGCGGGAGAACCTGCGCCTGTTCTGGGAGGCGTCCGGTCGCCCTCTCGACGACGCTGACTTCGAAACCGCACTGCAGATTGCCGGACTCGGCGCGTCGATCGACCGCAAGGTGAAGACCTACAGCCACGGCATGAAGCAGCGACTGGCGATCGCTCAGGCGATGCTCGGCTTGCCCGAGTTGCTGGTCCTCGATGAACCCACCAATGGCCTCGACCCGCCCCAGATCGCGGAGATGCGTGAGGTCCTGCAGCGCTACGCGTTAACCGGTCGCACAGTGATGATCTCCAGCCACCTGCTGGCTGAGGTCGAGCAAACGTGCACCCACGTCGTCGTCATGCACAAGGGCGCGCTGATCGCGGCCGGGTCCGTCCACGACATCGCCGGCAACGGGCGCATGCAACTGGCGGTGCCAGATCCGGCTCGCGCGGCGCAGGTACTCGCCGGTGCGGGCATCATGGCGCAAACGGTGCCGGCCCGACGCGCGCTCGAAGACGTCTTCCTCGATCTCGTGGCGGGTGAGTGATGGCCGTAAGCGACAATCACCGCACCGAGGCGCCAACCCGCCGCGGCGTGCACGAGCGGCTCGGGGCGTTGCCACCCGCGGGCGAGCCGGTCCCGTTCGACCCCCGGCGCACGTTGCCGCTGCGAATCGAATTCATCCGCCAGCTCAAGCGCCGCCGCACCCAATTGGTCGCACTGGTCCTGCTTCTGCTGCCGATCCTCGTCGCCATCGCGTTCAAGGTCGGCGGCCAGCAAACGTCCGGCGGTGCCGCGCTGGTCGACATCGCCACGACCGGTGCGACGAACTTCGCGCTCTTCACCGAATTCGCCGCCATCGGCTTCCTGCTCGTCGTGATCGTGGCGCTGTTCTGCGGCGACACGGTCGCGAGCGAAGCGAGCTGGTCTTCCCTCCGCTACCTGCTCGCGGTGCCGGTGCCGCGTTCCCGCCTCCTGCGGCAGAAGCTCGTCGTATCGCTGACGCTCAGCTTCGGTGCCAACCTGCTGTTGCCGTTGTGGGGGTACGTCGTGGGCGGGCTGTTCTTCGGCTGGGCGCCCGCCCGTTCACCGCTGGGCGGCACGTTCACCACGTCCGAAGCCGTCACTCGGCTCGTCATCGTCGTCGGCTACGCATGTGTCCAGTCCCTGGTCGTCGCCGGCTTGGCTTTCCTGCTCGGAGTCATGACGGACGCCCCGCTCGGTGCGGTCGGCGGCGCGGTGCTGCTCGTCGTGGTGTCCAACATCCTCGACTCGATCTCGGCGTTGGATCCGTACCGGCGATACCTGCCGACGCACTACCAGTACTCGTGGCTGGACGCGCTGGGCCCGACCGTCGTCTGGGATGACATGCTCCGCGGGATCGGATTGTCGCTGGTCTACGCCGCCGTGTTTCTGGGCGCGGCCTGGGTGCGCTTCCAGCGCAAGGACATCACGAGCTGACTACTAGGGCCGACCCAGCGCGCGGTAGTGCCAGCCGGCCGCCCGCCAGACGACGGGGTCGAGAACGTTCCGTCCGTCGACGACATTGCGCTGTCGCACGGTCCCGCCGATCGCGGTCGGATCGATGGCTCGGAACTCGGCCCACTCGGTGAGCAGCAGAACGAGGTCGGCACCATCCAGCGCTGCGTCGAGCGAGACGGCGTAGTCCAGTTCCGGATGCAGGCGGCGGGCGTTGTCCATGGCATGTGGGTCGTAGACCACGACGTCAGCGCCTTGGCGGCTGATCGCGGCGGCGACGTCGAGGGCCGGCGAGTCGCGGATGTCATCGCTATCCGGCTTGAACGCTGCGCCCAGCACCGTCACCCGGATGCCCTGGTAGCTGCCGTCAACCAGGTCCAGGCCGATTTCGACGGTGCGGGCTCGCCGCCGCAGATTGATCTCGTCGACCTCGCGGAGGAACGACACCGCCTGGTCGACGCCGAGCTCGCCGGCCCGCGCAATGAACGCCCGGATGTCCTTCGGCAGGCACCCGCCGCCGAAACCGAGGCCGGGGGCCAGGAAGCGGCGGCCGATCCGCGGGTCGTATCCGATGGCGGTGGCGAGCTGGGTGACATCGGCCCCAGTGGCCTCGCACACCTCGGCCATGGCGTTGATGAACGAGATTTTCGTGGCCAGGAAGGAGTTCGCGGCTACCTTGACGAGCTCAGCCGTGGCGAAGTCGGTGACAACGACTGGAGCGCCTTGATCGATCACCGGCGCGAACGCCGCCCGCAGCTGGGTTTCGGCCCACTCGGACTCGACTCCGAACACCAGCCGGTCCGGCCGCAACGTGTCGGCCACCGCAAACCCCTCGCGGAGGAACTCGGGATTCCACGCCACCTCGGCGTCTGGCGACGGAGCCAGGTCACGCACCAGCTGAGCCATCCGCACGGCCGTACCGGCCGGCACGGTCGACTTTCCGACCACCAGCGACTGACGCGTGAGGTGGCGAGCTAGCGACGCGAACGCGGACTCGACGTGGCGCAGGTCAGCCCCGTACTGGCCAGGCAGCTGGGGCGTGCCCACGCAGACGAAGTGAATATCTGCGCCCTCGGCAAGCTCGGCGTAGTCCGTAGTGAACCGCAGGCTGCGGCCGTTGTGCTTCTCCAGCAAGTCGGGCAGGTCCGGTTCGTAGAACGGCACAACGCCCTTGCGGAGAAGCGCGATCTTGTCGGCATCGACATCGAGCCCGATCACTTCGTAGCCGAGCTCGGCCATGCATACGGCATGCGTAACGCCAAGGTATCCCGTGCCGACGACCGAAAGCCTCGGCCGTTCCGTCGTCATCCCACTACGCCTTTCGTCATGAGCCCTTTAACGCCGGATCAACGCTGAAGGGTAGCCCAGGACAAGGCGGCTCCGTCGAATCCGCCCGATTCGGGAGGGTCGGTAGCGCGGCCGACACGGAGGGTGCTGTGATACCCCCATGGCCGAACCCACCGAGACCCCGCTACGCGCCCGTCCCGCCTGGGCCGAACTGACCAAGCACCACGCTGAGATCGGCAACCTCCACCTCCGTCAGTTATTCGCCGACGACCCGGGCCGCGGAGGCCGTCTCGCGCTTCTTGCCGAGGGCATCTACCTCGACTACTCCAAGAACCGGATCACGGATGAAACTGTGCGTCTCCTCGTCGATCTCGCCGACGAGTCCGGCCTCCGCCAGCGGATCGACGCCATGTTTGCCGGTGAGCGGATCAACGTCACTGAAGATCGCGCGGTGCTGCACGTGGCCCTGCGGGCGCCCAAGGGTCAACAGATACGAGTCGACGGCATCGACGTGGTGCCAGCTGTCCACGAGGTGCTCGGCCGGATGGCAGAGTTCGCCGACCGCGTCCGGTCCGGCCAGTGGACGGGGTACACCGGAAAGCGAATCCTGAACATCGTCAACATCGGCATCGGCGGATCCGATCTCGGCCCGGTGATGGCTTACGAGGCGCTCAGGCATTACAGCGAGCGCAACTTGACATTCCGGTTCGTCTCGAATGTCGACGGCACGGACTTCGCCGAGGCGACTCATGACCTCGACCCGGCCCAGACCTTGTTCATCATCTCGTCCAAGACGTTTACCACGCTCGAGACGATGACTAACGCCCGAACAGCGCGTCAGTGGGCTTTGGCAACGCTTCGAGATGAGGCCGCCGTCGCCAAGCATTTCGTCGCCGTATCCACGAACGCGGACGAGGTGGCCAACTTCGGCATCGACGTCATGAACATGTTCGGGTTCTGGGACTGGGTGGGCGGCCGGTATTCGATGGACTCCGCGATCGGACTGTCCACGATGATCGCGATCGGGCCGACGGCCTTCCGCGAAATGCTGGCCGGCTTCCACGCCATGGACGAGCATTTCCGGACGGCGCCGTTCGAAGCGAATCTGCCGGTAATCCTCGGTCTTCTCACGGTCTGGTATTGCGACTTCTTCGGTGCACAGACCCAGGCCGTGCTGCCTTACGACCAGTATCTGAAGCGATTCCCGGCCTACCTGCAGCAACTGACCATGGAGTCCAACGGCAAGTCGGTGACGTTGGACGGTCGGCATGTCGACTACGACACATCGCCGGTGTTCTGGGG
This sequence comes from uncultured Actinomycetota bacterium, assembly GCA_963809815.1. Lineage (GTDB taxonomy): Bacteria > Actinomycetota > Actinomycetes > Mycobacteriales > Jatrophihabitantaceae > CAVVJA01. Next base: position 90,482 of record CAWELM010000017.1, on the reverse strand, counting down.
CGAGCCGGGAACGAACGGGCAGCACAGCTTCTACCAGTTGATCCATCAGGGGACCCGACTGATCCCCGCCGACTTCATCGGCTTTCTGCACTCGCAGAACCCGCTCGGCAATCATCACGACCTGCTCACTGCCAATGTTTTCGCGCAGACCGAGGCCCTCGCCTTCGGCAAGACAGCCGAGGAGGTCGCCGCGGAAGGAACGCCGGCGTGGTTGGTACCGCACCGAGTCTTCGAAGGCAACCGTCCGTCGAACACCATGCTGGTCGAGTCGCTCACTCCGGCAACGCTCGGCAAGCTCGTTGCACTCTATGAGCACAGCGTGTTCGTACAAGGAACGGTCTGGAGCATCAACTCCTTCGATCAGTGGGGCGTCGAGCTTGGCAAGGTACTCGCCAAGAAGGTGGCCGACGAGCTGTCCGCCGCTGATCCGGAACTCACCCACGACAGCTCCACCAACGCACTCATCCGCCGCTACCGTGCGGCCCGTCAGTAGGGAGCAGCCATGCAGCTGGGAATGATCGGCCTGGGCCGGATGGGTGCCAATATCGTCCGGCGGGCCATGCGAGACGGCCACACATGCGTGGTGTGGGACGTCAATCCAGAGTCGGTCTCCGAGCTCGGGACCGAGGGGGCAACCGGGGCGGCCACGATGGAGGAGTTCGTCGCCAAGCTGGACAAACCCAAAGTTGCCTGGGTGATGATCCCGGCCAGCCTGACGGGCAAGTCCGTCGAAGAACTCGGCAACCTCATGGAGGCCGGCGATATCATCATCGACGGCGGCAACTCGAACTACCGCGACGACGTAATCCGAGCGCGGACGCTGCGCGAAAGGGGCATTCACTACGTCGACATCGGCACGAGCGGCGGGGTGTTCGGTCTGAACCGCGGCTACTGCCTGATGGTCGGCGGGAGCGACGAGGCCGTCGCTATCCTCGATCCGCTGCTCAAGTCGATCGCGCCTGGTGTGGGCGATATCCGACGAACGCCCGGACGGGAGGGCGATCCGGCTCCGGAAGAGCAGGGCTACCTGCATTGCGGGCCGTCGGGCGCCGGGCACTTCGTGAAGATGGTCCACAACGGCATCGAATACGGCATCATGGCCGCCTACGCTGAGGGCCTGAACATCCTGCACAACGCCGACGCCGGGATCCGAGCCACCGCGCATTCGGCTGAGGTCGCCCCGCTCGGCGAGCCCGAGTTCTACCAGTTCGACATCAACACGCCGAAGGTCGCCGAGGTGTGGCGACGTGGCAGCGTCATCGCGTCCTGGCTGCTCGACCTGACCGCCGCCGCGCTACAAGCCAACCCCACTCTGGAAGGACTCGCCGGCCGGGTGTCCGACTCCGGCGAGGGCCGGTGGACGGTGAAGGCCGCCATCGACATCGGTGTCCCGGCGCCGGTGCTGTCCGCCGCCCTGTACGAGCGGTTTGCCTCGCGCGACGAGGACCACTTCGCCAACCAGGTACTGTCCGCGATGCGCCAGCAGTTCGGGGGGCACAACGAGCTGCCAGCCGGTGACTCGCTGGAGGCCGGCACGGGGGACTCGACGAGCTAACCTCCTGCGCGACGCGATCGGGGACCGATTGGCCGCCCGGCGGGCGTTCGCGTCCCCGATTCAGGTAGGCAGGCCCGGTCGGCCGAGGGGGACCGCGCGGCCGCCGGCCCGATACAGCGAACTCGGCAAGCCATGGCCGACCGCCGCCTCGGTCGCTGCCGCCGCGGCAAGAACGGCGTCGAGATCCACGCCGGTGCCGACGCCCATCTCTTCGAGCAGGTAGACGGCCTCCTCGGTCGCGATGTTGCCGCTCGCTCCGGGCGCGAACGGGCAGCCACCCAGCCCGCCAACCGACGCGTCGAGCTGCACCACGCCGATCTGCACGGCGGCGAGCACGTTCGCGATCCCGGACCCGCGCGTGTTGTGGAAGTGGACGCCAACCTCCAGTCCAGGGCAAGCCGCTCGAACGGCCTCAACGAGCTCGACTACGCGCGTCGGCGTGGTCGTTCCGATCGTGTCGCCCAAGCAGAGCTGATCCGCACCCTGGTCGGCGGCGCGCCGCGCGACCTCGACCGTCCGCGCGACCGGCGTTCGGCCGTCGAACGGGCAATCCCACGCAACCGCGATGATCACCTCGCACCGTCCGCCTGCGGCGTGCGCGATCCCGGCTACCTCCCCGACGAGGGCTACCGCGGCGTCGCTCGTCATACGGGCATTGGCCAGGCTGTGCCCGTCGGCCGCGGATACGACGTATTCGACGTCACGGATGCCGGCCTCGGTCGCGAGGCGGGCGCCTTTGGGATTGGGCACGAGCGCCGACCACGCGATGTGCGGCCAGCGGTACAGCTCGGCGGCTACCAGCGCGGCATCGGCCATCGCCGGCACGGCGCGGGGCGAGACGAACGCCGTCGCCTCGATCCGGCTTACCCCGGTCTTTGCGAGCGCGTCGAACATGGCCATCTTGGCATCGAACGGGACTAGCCCTTCGAGCTGCAGGCCGTCCCGCGGACCCACCTCGCGGATGTCGACGGACGCCGGCAGGCGGAGCACGCTCATCAGCTCAGATCGAGGCCCGGATACAAGGGATGGGCGTCGAGCATTTCGTTCGCCGCGGCGTGCGTGCGTTTGGCGACGTCGTCCGGAAGCTCGTAGCGCGCTTTGGACGGCGCGCCTTCGCGCGCCGCGGCCGGCTCGGTCGCGGTCAGGACGTCGACGATGAGCTCGGCCACGTGATCGAGTTCGTCGGCCCCAAAACCGCGAGACGTGAGCGCGGGCGTGCCGAGCCGAATGCCGGAGGTGTACCACGCCCCGTTCGGATCACGCGGCACCGAGTTCCGGTTGGTGACGATGCCGGAGTCGACCAGCGCGGACTCGGCCTGCCGACCGGTCAGCCCGAACGAGGTGACGTCAAGCAGCACGAGGTGGTTCTCGGTGCCGCCGGTGACGAGGGTGGCTCCCCGGCGGAGCAACCCCTCGGCGAGGGCAACCGCGTTGTCCGCAACTGCCCGCGCATATTCCGCGAACGCCGGTTGCCGGGCCTCGGCTAGTGCCACCGCCTTCGCCGCCATCACGTGCGCCAAGGGGCCGCCCAGCACCAAGGGACAGCCGCGATCGACCGAGTCGGAGAATTCAGGCTGGCACAACACCATGCCGCCGCGCGGGCCGCGTAACGACTTGTGGGTCGTCGTCGTCGTGATGTGCGCATACGGCACAGGGTCGAAGTCGCCCGTGAACACCTTGCCGGCGACCAGGCCGGCGAAGTGCGCCATGTCGACGATGAGAGTCGCGTCCACCTCGTCGGCGATCTCGCGCATCGTGGCAAAGTTGATCTTGCGCGGATAGGCGGAGTAGCCGGCTATCAGGATCAGGGGGCGGAACTCCCGCGCCAGGCGGCGGACCTCGTCGTAGTCGAGCAGCCCCGTCTCGGGATCGGTTCCGTAGGACATCTGGTCGAACATCTTGCCGGAGATGTTCGGCCGGAACCCATGCGTCAGATGCCCGCCGGCGTCGAGCGACATGCCGATCATCCGCTGGTTACCGAAGGCGCGCCGCAGCCCCGCCCAATCCTCGGCCGAGAGGTCGTTCACCTGCCGAACGCCGGCGGCCGCGAGCGCGGGCCCCTCGATGCGCTGCGCCAGCACGGCCCAGAACGCCACCAGGTTGGCGTCGATGCCCGAGTGCGGCTGAACGTACGCATGAGGTGCGCCGAACAACGCGCGGGCGTGATCCGCGGCGAGTTGCTCGACTGTGTCGACGTTCCGGCAACCGGCGTAGAAGCGGTGCCCGATAGTCCCCTCCGCGTACTTGTCGCTCAGCCAGGAGCCCATCGCCAGCAGCACGGCGGGCGATGCGTAATTCTCGCTGGCGATCAGCTTCAAGGACTCGCGTTGATCGGTGAGCTCCTGCCGCATCGCTGCTGCGACGTCGGGCTCGACGGCAGCAATCACCTCGAGCGCATTGCGGTAGGCGGTGGACGCCGCTACGGGGTCGAACGCAGGTGGAGTGGTGATCTGGGTCATGGCGCCTCTCGTCTCGTAACCGGTGACGGCACCCAGGCGCGCGGCAGTAATGCGGAGCCGCTCCCCGGTGGTGAACCACCTTATGCATGCGCCAGTCACGGCTCGGGTGGAGTCTACTCAGCCAACGGAAACCACGTAGTGCGTCGTCCTACTATCGGAATCATGGTGCTGGGAAATCCCAAGTTCGACGTTTATCGGCTTCCCGACGAGCACCAGATGCTCCGCGAGGCGGTCCGGTCTCTCGCCGACGACAAGATCGCGCCACGAGCGGCCGAGATCGATGAGACGGGCGAGTTTCCCTACGATGTCCTCGACGCGCTCGTGCGGGCCGGTTTCCATGCCGTGCACATCCCCGAGGAGTACGGCGGAGCGGGAGCAGACGCCATCGCCACAGCGATCGTGATCGAAGAGGTCGCCCGTGCGTGCGCGTCCTCAGCGCTGATTCCCGCGGTCAACAAGCTCGGGACGATGCCGTTGTTGCTTTCGGCATCGGAGGAGCTGAAGAAGCAGGTGTTACCTGCGGTCGCCGCGGGTGATGCCCTCATCAGCTACGCCCTGTCCGAGCGGGAGGCCGGATCCGACGCGGCTGCTATGCGCACGCGGGCCGTTCTGCGAGGCGACGATTGGGTGCTCAACGGGACCAAGTCCTGGATCACCAATGCCGGGGTGTCTACGTACTACACCGTGATGGCCGTCACCGAGCCTGGAGTCGGAACCCGGGGTATCTCGGCGTTCGTCGTGCACAAGGATGATCCCGGTTTCTCCGTGGGACCTAAGGAACGCAAGCTCGGCATCAGAGGATCGCCGACCTGCGAGATCTACTTCGAGGACTGCGCGATCCCGTTCGATCGAATCATCGGCGAGCCTGGTACGGGCTTCAAAACGGCGTTGCGCACGCTCGATCACACTCGGTTGACCATCGGCGCGCAGGCCCTGGGCATCGCGCAGGGCGCTGTTGACGCGGCCAGTGCGTACGTCACCCAGCGGAAGCAGTTCGGGCAGCCGATCGGCGAATTCCAGGGTGTGCAGTTCATGCTCGCTGACATGGCGATGCGGACGGAGGCCGCCCGCCAATTGATCTACTCGGCGGCCGCCAAAGCCGAGCGCGGCGCGCCTGACCTCACCTGGGTGTCGGCCGCGGCCAAGGTTTTCGCTTCCGACACTGCGATGGCGGTGACGACCGACGCCGTGCAGCTGTTCGGAGGCTACGGGTACACGCGGGACTTCCCGGTGGAGCGCATGATGCGCGATGCCAAGATCACTCAGATCTATGAAGGCACCAATCAGATCAACCGGATGGTCATGGCCAGGCAGCTGCTCGGCACCGGACGACGCTAGGGGGCCGCCGGCCCGGCGCTCAGATCCAGCCGTGGCGGACGGCGTACGCGACGGCGTGGGTGCGGTTTCGGACGTTCAGTCGAATCGTCAAGTCCTGCAACACGTTCTTGATCGTGCGCTCCGAGTAACACATTTGCCGGGCGACCTCGCGGGTCGTCAGCCCGTCGGCGAACAGCTGGAGCACACACCGTTCGCGCTCTGCCAGCGTCGTAGTCATCAGGTTCGCGTCCCCCTCATGGCCAGCAAGCCGTCGGCGATTAGGAGGCAGCGTGACGCCTCGTGATACTCAGACGCTTGCGCCGATGTCCATCGCCCGCAGATCCCGTGCCTCGATCAGCGGCGGTTCGGTGGCGCCGCGAACGTGGCCGACGGTGACGTCGGGCGCGAGTTCGCGCAGGATCAGGCCGTCCTCGGTGATGTCGATGACGGCGAGATCAGTGATGATCCGTTGTACGCAGCTCTTTCCGGTCAGAGGCAGCGAGCACTCATTCACGATCTTGGGTGTGCCGTCCTTGGCGGCGTGCTCCATCATCACGATGACGCGCTTGGCGCCATGGACGATGTCCATGGCGCCGCCCATGCCCTTGATTATCTTTCCGGGGATGGTCCAGTTGGCGAGGTCGCCGTTCGTGGAGACCTGCATCGCCCCGAGAATGGCGACGTCGATATGGCCGCCGCGGATCATGCCGAAGGAGGTCGCGGAATCGAAGAAAGATGCTCCGGGTAGTACGGTAACGGTCTCCTTGCCGGCGTTGATCAGATCGGGATCGACCTCCTCGTCATACGGATAGGGCCCAACGCCCAGAATCCCGTTTTCCGACTGCAGGATGACGTGTACGCCCTCGGCGATGTAGTTCGACACCAGCGTCGGCATGCCGATCCCGAGGTTGACGTAATCACCATCTGTGAGCTCTGCGGCGACTCGGGCCGCCAATTGCGTTCTCGTCAGCGGCATGTCACGCCCCCTTCCCCGGCTCGTGCGGACGGGTCGTGCGCCGTTCGATTTGCTTGCCCCCGACGCCGACTTCGACCACCCGCTGCACGAACACACCCGGCGTGTGGATCTGCTCGGGATCCAATTCGCCCGGCTCGACGAGGGTTTCCACCTCGGCAATCGTGATCCGTCCGGCCATGGCCGCGAGCGGGTTGAAGTTGCGCGCTGACGCGTCGTACACGAGATTTCCGTGCCGATCGCCCTGTGCCGCACGCACCAGCGCAAAGTCGGTGACGATGCCGCGCTCGAGGACATAGCTCTGCCCGTCGAAGTCCCTCTCTTCTTTCGGCGGCGAGGCGATTGCGACCGACCCGTCTGCCGCAAAGCGCCAGGGCAGGCCGCCGTCGGCGACCAAGGTGCCGACGCCCGCCGGGGTGTAGAAAGCTGGGATACCGGCTCCCCCGGCCCGCAGCCGCTCGGCGAGCGTGCCCTGCGGGGTCAACTCGACCTCGAGCTCACCACCTAGGTACTGCCGGGCGAATTCCTTGTTCTCGCCCACATAGGAACTCACCGTGCGGCGTATCCGGTGGGCGGCCAGCAGGACTCCGAGGCCGGCGTCGTCGACGCCGCAGTTGTTACTCACCGTCTCGAGATCGCGACAGCCCAGCGCGAGCAAGGCGTCAATGAGCTTGATGGGAACGCCGCACAGGCCGAATCCACCCACCGCGAGGGATGATCCGTCGCCGACGTCAAACACGGCCTCGGCCGGCGTGGCGAACGTCTTGTCCATGCCGGTCATCCTCCTCGCCTGCGTTCTGGTCACGATAGCGAAGCAGTCCGGCTACAGTTCTGTCACGGGCGGCGGCCCACGCGACAGCCTCGCTCGACGGCACACGGATTCGATCCAGGCAGACGGGAGCCGGCATGGCGACAGCGGCGTCCGCGGCGGTGACGCACGCGACCGCGGTGCCGTCTACGCCGGTGCGACATCGCTCAGGCGCGTGGGCCAGGTGGATTTGGTCGGTGCCCGATCTGCTCCCAGTTGCGGTCGCCGGGTTCTCGGTACCGGCAATCGTGATGTTGCTGGCCAATCACTTCATCCCGGCGCTTGCCCTGGCATTGGGGGTAGTCGGCGCGTCGGTAGCGGTTTGGCTCGTCCGAGTCGGGGCCGTCGAGATCGCCCGGCGTGAAGTCGTTCTGGCTGGCGTCGGCATGGGCATCGTGGGCATCTGGATACTCCTGAACCTGAGGTTCTCCGCGGAAAACCTATTTGCGCAACGAGATTCGGCGACATACGAGCTCACCGCGCGCTGGCTGGTGGACCATCAGTCCTTGCCGATCCACACGCAGCCGGACTTGTTCGGCTCACCGCTCGGATTCGACGGCACATCGGCCGGTTTCCAACATCAGACGGACACCACCGTCTTTGCGCAAGGCAATCACCTGCTGCCGGTCCTTCTCGCCATAGTTGGTTCGGTCTTCGGCGCGACCGCGATGCTGAAGGCCAATGTTGTGCTCGCCGGCATCGCGCTGCTGGCGTTCTTCGCGATTGCCCGGCGGGTTGTCGGCGCTGGATTTGCGCTTGTCGGGCTGGTGGCCTTCGCGGTGTCGATGCCGATCATCTACGTCAGCCGCGACACGTTCACCGAACCACTTGCGTTGCTGTTCCTTATGGGCGGCTTGGCGTTGCTGTACCGGGCCGTCGACACCGGGCGGACTGTCGACTTCGCCGCCGCTGGCTTCGTGACCAGTGTGGCCGCGGTCGTGCGGATCGACGCGTACGCGGCGTTGCTCTCGCTGCTGGTGGTGGCCGCGGTCCTACTGGCCGTCGCGGCGCCGCGGCAGCGGCGAGATGCGGCGTGGCGGAGCGCGGCGCTCCTTGGATCGGCCGTGCCAATGGTCGTGGTGGGATACCTCGACGTCTCGTGGCTCTCGCCCGGTTACTACCACAACCAACGCTCGCAAATCATCGCGCTCGCCGTCGCCAGCGCGATGCTGGTCGTGATCGGAGCCGTCACCGTCGTGGTCGCGTGGGCCGGGCGTGAACCGATCAAGGCGCGGATCGGGACGCCCGCCGGTCGGCTGCTGCTCAGCCGCGTGGCCGGAGCGACCGTGATCGTGGCCTTCGTGGTTCTGCTGAGCCGACCGTGGTGGATGACGGCGCGCGGTGAATTCGACAACCTGATCCTGCGCGTTGCCCAACAAGCGCAGGGCCTGCCGGTTGACGGTACGCGCCTCTATGCCGAGTACACGGTGAACTGGCAAGCAATGTACTTCGGCTGGCCGACGGTCATCCTCGCCGTTCTCGGGTACGTCGTACTGCTGTACCGGCTCATTCGCCGCAGCGACTACCGGCTGCTCGGATTTCTGGTTATGACGTTGTCCCTGTCGGCGCTGTATCTGTGGACACCTCAAATCACGCCGGATCAGGTCTGGGCGATGCGGCGCTATGTCCCAGTCGTGGTACCAGGACTGATCATCGCGGCGGTGGCGGCACTGCGCGCGGCGTGGACCTGGTGGACCACGTCAAGCGCGGTGCGCGTCGTCGTGCGCGGTGGCGTCATCGTGGCCTGCGCTGCCGTTCTGGTGGTCCCGTGGCTGGTCACCCGGCCGGTGAGAGACCTACGTGAAGAGGCCCCGCAGGCGGCTCAAGTTCACGCGCTGTGCGCCGCGGTACCCTCCGACGGCGCCGTGCTGGTCGTCGACGAGAGTCTGCGGTGGGGTTACTTGCAGACGATCCGGTCGTACTGCGACGTGCCAACTCTCGCCCTTGTCGGCGCCTCGTCCGCTCAGGTGGCCGATGCAGCGCGCGCGGTGAGCTCACACGGCCGCACGCTCTACGTCGTCGCGTCCAATCCCTCGCAGCTCACCTTCGACGGGCCCGTGCCACCGGCGTTCTTCACGGCAGTCTTCACTCGGTGGCCGAGCACGGTGGAGATGCCTCCGACCGAGCCGATCGAGCAGACGGTTCGGGTCTATCTGGGCCGCGCCGAGGCCGACGGGCGGGTTGTTCCGACCGGGCCGTGAACCCGCAAGCTAACCAGGCTTGCGGGCGACCGTCATGTACCCGAGGCTCGCGGCCCGCGACAGCCTCGTGGACCGGTAACCGATCCGGGACCGCACCGCTTGCTGCGGAGCGGCAAGGATGCCTCGGACGATGCGGTTGTCCAGCAAGAATCCGAACTTGCCCAGCCGGCCGGCTACGCGCATAAGTGCCTGAGCGAAGCCACCGATCAGATAGTGGGCGATCAGCAGGAACGGTCCGCCCTGGGCTGCGATCTCGCCGACGTCGAGTCCGTGTCGTTCGAGAATCGACCGAAGTCCGAAGTGGGTGGTGCGCCAGAAGTCATACGGCGCTTCGTGGGTGGGGTAGAGAAACGGTGCGGTGATGATCAGCCGTCCGCCCGGGCGAAGCGTTCGGGCGACCTCGGCTATGGCGGCCTCGGCGTTGTCGACGTGCTCGAGCACGCTCGTACAGAGCACCGCATCGAAGGAAGCATCGCGGAAGGCGAGCGGTGCCGCGTAGGAAAGCACGTCGAGCCCAGGTGCCGGGGCGGCATCAACGGCGACGACACTTTTGGCAAGCGGCTCATACCACGGTCGAAACGGCTGGTTGCCGGCTCCGAGATCGAGCAGATCGCCTTCGATCGCGCCGGCGTTGTCGGCCAGCCAGCGACCCACCACCGACACCGGAAGCAACGACAAGGTGCTGGCTTGGTCTGGGTATGGCACGCCTCCGACGACATGTACCGGGCCTTGCCGATGCCGTATCCGGCGCGTTTCCATCGTGGTTCCTTCGCGTAATCTGAGGCCGGGTGGATACGCCACCTTTTCTACACGGCGAGAGTATGGCAGGAGGCAGGCTGTATCGTGATGGCCCTCATCCGAGCGGAGTGTCTTGTAGGGAACGCATGACGGGATCTCCCAACGCAACTGGCCGGGAGCCGCAGCTCGCGTACTCCGAGATCCAGGGCAAGATGCACGATGAGCACGCTCGTCGCCAGAAGGCTCGAAAGATCATTCGCGTCCTGCATCATTACCTCGGACGGGATGACCTGAAGGGCCTGTCCGCGCTTGATATCGGCTGTTCGACCGGAATTATCGCCAGCGAGCTAGCAGCCGACGGCGCTCGCCCGACCGGAGTCGACATCGACGTCCCTGGGCTCGAGGCGGCGCAGGCTCGCTTCGGAGATCGCGTCAACTTCATCTGCACCTCTGCGGATGACCTTCCGTTGCCAGACGAATCCGTAGATGTAGTGGTCTTCAATCACATCTATGAACACGTCGTCGACCCCGAGGCGGTGGTGAAGGAGATCCACCGAGTGCTGAGCCCGACCGGCGTGGTCTACCTCGGGCTCGGTAACAAGTACCAACTGATGGAGCCCCATTACCGGTTGCCGTTGCTGTCATGGCTGCCGCAGCGGGCGGCTGACGAGTACATCCGCCGCGCCGGCAAGGCAGATCGTTACTACGAGAGCCATCGATCGCGCGCGGGTCTCAAACAACTGCTGCGCGGCTTTCACATTTATGACTACACACTTCCGGTTGTCCGACACCCGGATGTGTTCGGCAGTAGCGACCAGGTCACGACGGTCGTTTCCCGGCTACCGGTCCCGCTGATGCAGGCTCTGATCCCGATCGTGCCGACCTACATCTGGATCGGGACCAAGCGGCAATCGGCGCCACGATCGATCACGGGCGCGGAAGAGATCACGCACCTCGACCTCACCCGGTGAAGGGAATCGTTAGCCCGCTACTTGGTCAACGACCGCCAAGTGGCGGCCAGTCCGGACTCGAGTGACGTGGTCGGGCGCCAGCCGAGAGCTTTCTCGGCCAACGACACGGACAGCCAGTTACTCGGGGCGTCGAAGCTGCGCGCCTGGCTCTGCTCGATTTCAACCGGCCGGCCGGCCTGGTGTTCGACCGCCTCGGCCAGTTCGCGCAATGACGTTCCTACCCCGGAGCCGATATTGACGATCTGGGCTGAGTCGGTGGGGTCGGTTATTGCGGCGGCGCTTCGCAATGCTTCGACCAGATCGTCGACGTAGAGGTAGTCACGGCGGGTATCCGGATCACCGATCATCCGGATCGGCTGCTCGCGGAGGACGCTGTCGAACCAATGGGCGATCACTCCCTGCCCACGTCGGGCCGGCTGCCCGGGCCCGTAAGCATTGGACGCCCGCAACACCACATGGTTCGGCCAGCGGTCGCGTAGCAGCGTCTCCATCGCCAACATGGCCTCGCCGTAGGCGTTCGACGGCCGGACCAGACTTTCCTCGGAATACGGTGGTGGATAGCCGGCGTCGTAGATCGTGCCGCCGGAACTCACCGCCAGTACCCGAACCGAGTGCCGCGCGTTTTTGTCCAGCTGGGTGAGCAGAGCCGCGAGCGCCTCGAGATCCGCTCCGGCGGCGTCCGACCCGGACGCCGTCGCGGGCCTGATGCTGCTAGCCAGCCAGAAAATCGCGTCACGGTCAGCCAGCCCCGGATCCAGTTCCCCCGAATCGGTCAGGAACGGGGTCGAGCGGGTGTAGCCGACGCATTCGATTCCATCGCCGGACAAGGCTCGCAATAGTTGTCCTCCGATGAACCCGGACGCCCCGATCACAGCGGCCTTGTGGCGCGCATCGCGCACGTCGTGTTCCTCTCTCGTGAAAGATGGCCGTCATGCAACGACGACGGCTGCTGGTTCTCGCCTCGACGTACCCGGCGCGGGCCGGCGACGGAACCCCCGCGTTCGTGCGCGACCTGGCCGCGGCGGAGTCGTCGCGGTACGAGACTACGGTCTTGGTCCCGTCGGTGCCCGGGTCGGTGGGCGATGAGGTCGACGGCGCGCTGGATGTCCGGCGGTTCAGATTCTTTCCGCGGCGCTGGGAGGACTTGGCCGACGGCGCGATTCTGGAGAATCTGCGGAGCCGCAAGAGCCGCTGGCTTCAGGTGCCGGCGTTCCTCCTGGCAGAGGTGCTGGCCGTCCGGCGCCTTGTCCGAAGCATCCAGCCAGACGTCCTGCATGTGCATTGGCTGATCCCGCAGGGTCTGGCTGCTCTCGTCGCCGCTCCGCGCGTGCCGAAGCTGGTCACGACGCTGGGCGGCGATCTTTACGGCCTACGGGATCCGGTAAGTCGCCGCCTGATCCGGCTGGTATTAGCGAACTCGGCGGCGGTCACGACGATGAACTCCGAGATGCGCGACAAACTCATCGGGCTAGGCGCCGACCCGGCCGCGACGCACGTCCTGCCGATGGGCGCCGATGTGGAAATGATCCGTCCACTGGCGGCAGCATCCGAGCGACAGCCAAACCGGATCCTCTTCGTTGGCCGGCTCGTGGAGAAGAAGGGCGCCACGGTCCTGCTGGCAGCGTTGAAGGAGCTGGGGCCAGGCGGGTACGAGCTCCGGATTGTCGGGGACGGGCCACTTCGACCGCAGCTGGAAAACGAGGCGGCGGGATTGCCGGTGGTCTTCCTCGGTTCGCTCGGCCGCCGGGAGCTGGCCGCCGAGTATGGGGCAGCGTCAGTGGCGGTGTTCCCATCCGTCGCCGCTGCTTCGGGCGATCAAGACGGCTTACCGGTCGCGCTGCTGGAGGCGATGAGTGCGGGATGTGCGATCGTGGCATCCCGGCTGCCAGGGATCGCTGACGCGATCGTGCCGGGTGAGTCGGGCCTGCTTGTCGAACCGGGTTCGGCGAGCCAGATCGCCGATGCCTTGAGAAGCCTGCTGTCCGACGAGGGACTGCGCTTGCGCCTCGGCGCCGGCGCCTCTGCCCGAGCGGATTCCTTCTCCGTCTCTGCGATCGGCGGCCGATACCTCGAGCTACTCGACGACATTGTTCGAACAGCGGGCGGCCCTGCGACCTGACTCGGTGAGCCGGCACCTGGGCCGCGCGGCTGGTCACTGGTCCCGTCGGCGCTCGCGCCGGTAGTCCTCTCAATCAGCGAATATTGATGATTTTCGATACGCTCGGCGTGCCGTTGGCGTCAAGGGCAAACAACATATAGTTCCCCGGTAGCACAGTACCTTTATCGCTGGGAATCTGGAGCGTGTAAGTTGTGCCGCTCGCGGTGGCCGGGGTGAGCGGGATGCGGCGCTGGTCGGTGTTGACGCTGTGGGTGACGGCCCCCACACGAACCAGGGCAAAACTCGGTGTCGCGGAGTTCGTCGTCACCGTAATGGTCGATCCAGTCGTAGTCGTGGCGGGAGCGCTGCCGATGACCGGCCGCGTCCGGGGCGTACCGTCGGAATTAAGGAGATACGGTGGCGTGAAAATCTGCCCGTTGGCATGATTCGTGGTGCAGCTGCCGCAGAGGCCGCCTCCGCCCGAAAAGACGCGGCCGTCGGGTAGTAACAGAGCCACGCTGTGGTAGGTGCGCGGAATTGCCTCGGGCGCCATAGTGGTGAATTTTCCGGTCGCCGGATTCCACAATTCGGGGCTCAACACCCCGCCGGTGTCTGTAAACGACTGCGGGTGTTGCTGGCCGCCGATGACAAGCACTTCGCCATCGGGTAGCACGACACTATTAACGAATGCGCGAGCATACGCCATATCCGACGTTCTCTTAACGACAACCGATTGGGACGGACCGGCGCTGATATCTACCGCATAAGCGTGGTTCGTCGCTTGAACATCTACGGTTGATCCAGCGTCCTGGTAAGCCGTAGCCCCCCCAACCGTCAGGATCTGGCCAACGTCATACATGATCGCATTTCCATTCATGGCGTCTGCGCTGTCGCTACGGTTACCGGCGCCAGTGATTGTGCCGTTGCCGGTGGTGGTTATCCAGTTCATCTGCTTGCTGGGACCGGCCTGAAACGCCGTTCCGTTTGCTTGCGCAAACAGCCAAACATGATTGTCGGCGCGGTAGACGCCCGCTGGATCCGCGGTCAGAATATTACTGGCGAGCACACTAGGAAGAAGCCGCCAGCTACCGGTTGCGCCGCTTGCGGTGAATAGTTCGCCGTTTTTTCCACCTGCCGAGTCGTGCCACGAACCGCCGAGCGTTAGCACCTGGCCAGTGGAAAGAGTGGTGGCACCTTCGTAGGCCCGGGGAATATTCAAGCGCGGCCCTATGGTCCAGGAGTTGGTAACCGGATCATAAATCGTCGTCGCCCCATCGTTGCTGCCACCAATTATGAGCAGACGTCCGTCAGGAAGAATCGCAAGTCCCTCGCAAAACATCTGATGGTTAGTATTGATGTCGGCCGGCTCAGTAACCTTGCCTGTAGTGAGATCGAGGATCGCGACCTTAGTTATGGTAATGGGCGTCGTGCTGAAACTCATGTCCATGTAGGCCGAAAATGTGAGTAGCTTGTTATTCGGCAACATCACTGCGCTCACGGGTACGAGCGGAAAACCAATCGGTGGATCCCACTTGCCGCCAACGCCAGGCGCAGGCGCTTGTCCATGAACATTGATTTCTGCGGCAGACGTCCACGGTCCACGGTTCCCAGATTCGGTGAGCGCGGTCAGGCGGACGAACTCTGCCGATACCGGAGAAAAGACAGCATACTTTGGGGTATGGTCATTCGTCCAGGTTCCTGAGGCTAGCGGACTCCAGGCACTTCCGTCATTGCTGACCGAGATTGAATAGTTGCCGATGGTGCCGTTCAGTGAGGAGTCTTGGCGTGGCATATACGACAAACCCGAAATGATCTGGGCTCTCTTCATGTCAATTGTAATATAGTGCGGTAGGGGTGGGATCGTCCCCGACCATGGAGTGTGCCATATGGTATTAGCACTACCGTCCAGGACGTTGCTGGCAGCATAGGTCGCAGACGCCTGGCTGTCGGCCGTAGCCGTCCAGCCAATGCGTGATAATGCTGGCCCGATCCCGGGGTTACCCAATATGCCTATCTCCGCCGCAGACGTCCATGGCCCGCGGTTCCCGGCTTCGGTCAGAGCGGTCAGTCGAACGTACCTCGCCGAGACGCCACCGAACTCGGCAGTCTTGACAGTCTTGTCGTCAGCCCACGTTCCTGAGGTTACTGGAGAACCCCAGGTACTTCCGTTAGTGCTGACCAAGATTGAGTACTGACCAATAGTCCCGTTCGGTGAAGTATCCTGGCGCGGCTGGTAAGTAAGTCCAGACACATTGTTCATCGCATGCATATCGATGGTGATGAAGTGTGGCAGTGGCAATCCGGGTGAATACTGCGAATGCCAGATGGTGGCTGCGTTGCGGTCGATGGCATTGCTGGCCGGGTAGGTACTCTGTTGGTCGCTGGCGGTGGCGGTCCAGCCGGTTGAGCTGAGCGCATCTGCTTTGGTGGTGAAGGCGTCCGGTTGGGCGGCGGGATTCGGCAGATGGTCGTTAGAAATCACATTACCAGCGGCGCTTATATTGCGGGTGGGGGCTGGTCCAACATAATCCGGTCTAACATAGACAGGGACGAATGCCAAGCTTATGAGAACTGCGGCGATGCTTGCGACTAGCCAACGTTGCTTCACTCAAGTCCCCCGGATCACAGCCCTGCTGGTGAGATGGCTGACGACAGTGGTGCAAACTGTAGCCTGTACCAGCTGACCGGAACCACGACGGTCCTCGTCGAGCCTTCTTGAGTACGTTGCCCAGCTCGACGCCCACGGGTCGAGGGAGTTGACCTCTTCCGCTCGAGATACGGCGACTGGGATGGCGCATGATATGTCGTGGCTGAGGGCGGTCGAGGTCTTCTCTTCACTCGTAATCCGTCAGGCGATCCGCCGCGGCACCCCTACAAGCGCAAAGACCTCATCGCCGCCATCGAGACCTACATATGCGGCTGGAACGAACGCTGCCATCCAAACGCAACCGGGCCATCAAGGAGCGTGAAAGATCGACGTTGCTGCCTTACAGCCGCCATACGTCCGGCTCACCGCCTCGAGACGTCAGCCCGTGCGGCCGCGCTCACACGACTACAGTGGCGCGCTCCTGGAGGCGACGACGCTCCAGATCTGAGGCATTACGCACGAACACGATCGACCCTCCCACGACGAGCGGAGCGAGCAGCAAGTCGACCCAGTCACGCGGTCCGTGCCAGTCCCGTCCGGTGATCAGGCGCGCGCCGGTGTCCAAGCCGAGTTCCCGAGCCCGGCCGGCCGCGGCGGCGACAAGTTCCGCCCGAGTCTGACTGTCCAGGGCCGGATCAGCATCCGTCGCCAGGGGCCGAACCGTCGCCCACGCATCAGCCTGCGGGCGGACCGCGGCGACGTAATCGGCCATGCCAGGTGGTAGGCGATCCGGCGCGAGCCCGGCCGCGGCGGAGTCCGGCGCGATGACGAACACGTCCGGGATCTCGACCGCGTTCAGCGCCCGCTCCGGGTCGACGAAACCGACGTCAGCGCGGGTGGGATCGGTCACGACCTCGAGGCCTGCCGTCCAGCAGCCGAGTAACGGAGCGACCGAGATCCAGTGCGCGGGCAGATCGATGTGGGCGGTGTTGCCGCGTCCGAGGTCCAGCTCGTCCGTGAGCAGGAAATACGTCTTGGCGATCCAATTGGCGAGCGAGCGAGCCGAGAGCTCGGCCCGATCGTGGCTGCCGTCGCCGTAATACGTCACGAACGGCTGCGCCGGGGCGACCGCGAGCAGCGCAGCGAACAGACCCTCCGGCGAGGCCATATCAGTAGATACAGCCAGCCTGATCCGCGGTCCGCGAGGTGGGCGAACTCGTCGGCGACGCCGTGGGTGGTGCGGCGCTGGCTCGGAGCGGCACCAGTCGCCTGCTAAGCCGTCGGATCCGAGCAGCAGCGTCACGACCGTAACCGAACCCTGGGCGGTGGCCGCGCCGGGCACATGCGCGGCAACGGCGGCGGCTTGCGATTGCATTCCGGACGGGTACTCGACGATCGTCTTGGCGCTCGCGGATGGGGCGGTGTCCACGGCCGCGATCTTGAAGCCGGCCTTCTGCAGCGCGCTTGCGTTGCGAGCCGCGACGCCGTCCTCACCCGTCCCGTTGAGGACGTCCACGGTCACCGACGACGGCGCGACTGCCGACGCGCTGCTGTGCGGTGTGCTCGCAGTCGCCGCGACGAGCTGGCGAACCTTTGCCTTCACCTCGGTGGGATTGACGGTGACCGTACTACCGACGCCGGACACGTCGGCGAACCCGTCGGTCGGGATGGTCGAGAAGGTGAGGTTGCCGGCGGTGAGCGCCTGCATCTGCTCAGCCAGCTTGAGCGGATCGAGCGACTGGTCCATGTACAGCGACTGCGATACGGCCTTGAGCAGGCTCTGCAGCTTGAACGGGTTCAGCAGCACGCCGGCGCTCGACAGCTTCCGGAACGCGGCCGATAGAAAGTACTGCTGGCGCCGGATCCGATCGAGATCACCGAGCCCGTCGGGAAAGCCGTAGCGCTGCCGGACGAACGCCAACGCTTGGGTGCCCTTGATTACCGACACACCGGCCGGGAGGTTGATGCCGGAGTTGGCCTCTTTGGCCGGGGCGCAAAGGTTGACCGGAACGCCGCCTATCGCATTGCTGATGCGGTAGAAGCCGAGCAAGTCGACTTGGACGAAGTGATCGATGGTCAGGCCGGTGAGGTTGGACACCGTTTCCACGGCGAGCCGCGCGCCGGCGGACGTACTGCCGTTTGCGCTGTTGACGCCGGTGGGATAGGCCGAGTTGATCTTGTTCATTCCGTGCCCGGGAATCGCGACGTAGGAATCCCGGGGAATCGAGATAACGGTGGCCTTGCGGCCGTCAGCCGGCACGTGCAACACCATCATCGTGTCGGTGTTCAGGCTGCCGCCGTCGCGGGTCGTGCCCAGCCGGGCCAACTCGGCGTCGGTCGCCGTCTGGCGGTCGTCGTTTCCGACAATCAGGATGTTCTGATCCTTACCGTCGATGTCCTTCTTCGGCTGGCCCACTCCGCCGATTGCGTCGACGCGGCGTATGTCCTGTTTGAACCCGCGCCAGGTCCACCAGGCCCACCCGCTGGTCACGAGCACCGCGGTCGCGAGTAGCGCCGCGAGGATCGATGTTCCCAGCACGAACCCCCGCCGCAGGTCTGATCGACCAGACTTGGCATGCCGGCGACGGGTGGTTGTCGTCGGAGTGGTGCGGTCGCGCGAGGACTTCTGGCGGTCCTCGGCTGCCCGGCGCTCGGACCGGGTGACGCGGTGCCCTCCGCGCGGATCCATGTCCTTCGGCAGGGGTGTGTGGGGGTCACCTGGACGTGAATCGCCACCCGGCGGCCCCGTCCCGCCGTTGTAGGAGGACACGCCCCGAGGCTACCGGCGGTTTGTCAGAAGGCTAGGGGACGTCTCAGCGTTGTCTGGGTTGGCCGAATATCCGATCAAACGGAATAAATCATCAGTTAATGCAGCTATCGGCCGGGTGCGTGGCGGAGGATCTCGGGGCCGAACTCGCCGATGATCTCGGCGTCGAAGGTAGGGGTGAGGTGGGTGGTGTCGAAGCCGCGCTCGTCGCGACCCCGCGGACCTCGTGTCCGTCGGTGCCCAGCACGAGTGTGACGCGCTGCACTGACCCGGTCTGGACGAGCGTCGCGCCCGGGACGGCGGCCGCTACCGCCTTTGCCGCGCTTTGTTGCCCAGGCGGGTATTCCACTGCGGTCGCCGTCGCTGCCTCCGTGGAGTCGACGGCGTCGACGGCGAACCCGGCGTGACGCAATGCGTCGGCATTACGGCCGGCCACGCCGGGCACCGGCGTGCCGTTGAGCACGTCAAGCGTGACGGAGCCTGGCGGCGCCGCGCTCACCCGGGAAAGGCCGGGGTCAGCCGATTGGCCCATGAGGCGTCGGACGAAGTCGGGAATCGCCGCGGTGTCGACCCGCACGATCGAGGTCCCTACCCCGTCTGGGTAAATGAGCTGTGGTCCGTTATTCGGCAAGGTGGCAAAGTTGATCTTGCCGGACGACAGGTTCTCGAACTGACTGGCCAGCGATACGAGATCCAAGCTGGGGTCAGTGACCAGCGACGAGCTGACGGCACCGAGCAGGTCGTGGAGCTTGAACGGATTCAGCAGCACGCCGGCCGTCGCGACCTTGTGGAAGGCCGCGGACAGGAAGTACTGCTGGCGCTTGATTCGATCAAGGTCGCCATTCGGCAATCCGTGACGCTGCCGGACGAAGGCGAGCGCCTGAGTGCCCTTGATCGTCGAGACGCCGGCCGGCAGGTCGATGCCCGAGTATCCCTTGCCCGATGCGTCGCTGTCGGTGTTCGGATTCTGCGCCGCATTCAAACAGACCTGCACGCCGCCGATTGCGTTGCTGATCCGGTAGAAGCCGAGCAGGTTGACCTGAGCGTAATGATCGATATGCAACCCGGTGAGCTGGTTGATCGCGCGGATAAGCAGGACCACGCCCGCGCTCTCGCTCGCGAGCTCGTTCTCGCCGCGGCTCCTAGCGGAGGCGTAGCCGATCCCGTACGCCGAATTGATTTTGCCCTTGCCGTTGTCCGGGATGTCTACCCAGGAGTCTCTAGGGAACGACACGACGGTCGCTGCGCGGCCGTTCGCCGGAAGATGCAGCAACATCATGGTGTCGGTGTTGATGCTGCCGCCGTCATCCTGCGTGCTGAGCGCTTTCAACTCCGCCGGGCTCGCCCCGGCCCGGCTGTCATTGCCTAGCAACAAGATGTTCTGGTCCGAGCCGTCCACGTCGTGGTGGCCGGACTCCAGCTTGGGAACTTTGGCCCCGTGCGGGACGTGAGCCGAGAAGTTCTGATAGGTCGCCCATGCGAGCCCGCTTCCGACGAGCGTGATGAACGACAGCGCGGCGATGACCACTCGAGCACCGAGCCGTATGCCGAGACGGACGTCACGCCCGGCTTGTTCGCGCGGGCCGGGTTCGTCAGCCACGGTTGCGAGGCTAACCGGATCGGCGCCTGGATCGTGGGAGGCCGTGGGTGGGCCGCTGTGACATCATGCCGATGTACGTCGGTCAGGACGCTGACCCATGCGGCGTGAAGGGCATTAGGTGGCAATCGGCGAGTCCACAGCACGGGCATCGTGGCTGTCGCGGTCGATGACCAGAGTACGGCGAAAAACGCGGGCCGATGTTGCGTTCTGGGGATTAGTGCTCGGGGCCGCCGCACTTTCTGTCGTGCTG
The DNA here is from genome assembly GCA_963809815.1 of uncultured Actinomycetota bacterium. GTDB lineage: Bacteria > Actinomycetota > Actinomycetes > Mycobacteriales > Jatrophihabitantaceae > CAVVJA01. The sequence continues at coordinate 70,158 of CAWELM010000017.1, read as the reverse complement.
CGCGCGCGGGCGCCCATGTGGTTGCAGTCTGACTTCATTGTCGACTACGGGCTGTTCGGGCAGCTGGCAGGCAGTCTCGCCGACGGTCAGTGGCTGGGCGCGTTCGACGGGCGCAATCTGGTTAAAGGCCCCAGCTATTCGATCTTCATCTTCTGGAGCTATTGGGCGCACATACCTCTCATGATTGCCGAGCAACTGCTGTATCTGTTGGCGGCGGCGGTGATGGGGACGGCGCTAGGTCGGCTCGGCCACAGCCGATGGCTTGGCGGCGTCACGTTCGCAGCTCTGGCGCTTAATCCGATCCACCTCGGCGCAGAGGGTTCCGCGCTGATCCGAGAGGTGTTCTACACGAGCGTCTCGATCCTGCTGGTCGGCTCGGTGCTGTTGCTAGTCAGTTTCGTGCCGGCGCTTGCGGAGACCAGGTACGGCTGGGGATTTGCGCCGCTCGTCGTCGGCGGCGGATTCACCGGACTCGTCGCGGCGGCCTACTACCTGTGCCGTGAGGAACGTGCGTGGATTGCTCCAGCCGTATTGGTCGCGGTGGTCGCGGGAATCTGGAGTTGGCGGACGCGGCTCCTCGCGGTCAGTCCCCGTATTTGGACGGGTCTGCTTGTCTTGGTCCTGGCGGCCGGACTCTCGGGCTACGTATGTGTGAACTATGTGGTGCAGCGAAACAAGCAGGTCTACGGCGCGGCGGTGATCTCCGACATCGCCGACGGTCAACTTGCCCGCGCCTACACCTGGTGGCAGAGCGTCGAGGTGGGTCCGCCGAAGCGGCACGTACCGGTGCCGTTGGCCGCACGGGACGCGGTCTATCAGGTGAGCCCGGCGGCAAAGGAACTCGAGCCGTTCCTTGAAGGTCCGGTGATGCACTGGGCCCGGCTGAGCTGCAAGTCGCGGCCCTGCGACTACATCGGCGCGTTCTATATCTGGGCCATGCGCGAGGCTATCGGCGATGCGGGTCACCTGCACACAGAGGTGCAGTTACAGCAGTTCTCTCGTCAACTCGCAGACCAGATCGAGGCAGCGTGCCGCAGCCACAAGATCACTTGCGGACGTCGCGGCCTTCCCGTCGTGCCGCCGTTGCGGACATCCGATGTCGGACCGATTCTGTCGTCTGCCGTCAGCGCGTCGGACTATATGTTGTCGTTCGACGCCGCAAGTCCTGACCGCAATCCTCCAAGTCGGGGGGTCGACTGGACGTGGAAGGCGGCCACCCGCGCCATTCCCGCCGCCCGAAACCAAAAGGCGTTTCAGGCTGAGGAACGGGTGGCCATGACCAGGCAGGCGCCGGTGGCTGGGCTGCAGATCGCCTATGGCTGGCTGGCTTACCCCGCCCTTGTGATCGCGCTAGTGGGGTTGTTGTGGGAGTGGATTCGGCCACGCCGCAACGGACGCCATACCCTTGCGGTGGCAATGACAGCCGTATTGGTGGCCCTACTCGCCCGTATCGCGGTGATCGCGGTCATCGACGCCCTGTCGTACTCGGCCGCCCGCAACTCGCAGTACGTCTTCCCAGCGACCGACTTGTTCGTGCTCCTCGCGGCCGCCGGATGTTGGCTGTTCGGCGCCCACGTCTACGACCTCATTCAGGCCCGGCGATTGGATAATCGTCATATCGCTGATGCCGGGGCCGGCGCCGAGGACAACAGCGAAGCGCCCGATCCCGCCACCGACGCGATTCAACCGGCTTCAGCTAGCGACTGAAGGATCAGTTCGGTGGAGCTAGGCTGGGACCCGCCCGATGGCCACGACCGACTGCCCGAACGGCGGCCGCCAGCGGCTCTCGACTCGCTGTGCGACGGGAACGACTAGGCGGTCCCAGAGACGAACGGACACACCGTCCCTGGGTGTCATCCGCAGCAGGCGCATGCCGATGAACCAGGCGACCAGGCCGGGCGCGTTCAGGTAGTAGATATCCTCAACCACTATCCCGGCACGTTCGTAGGCGTGACGCAGGGTGCGCTTGGTGTACCGGCGCACGTGACCCACGTCGCGATCGAACCTGCCTGCCGCAAAGGGAAACGCGGGAACGAGCATCACCACCGCGCCTCCGGTCCGAACCAGGCCCTGGGCCGCACGCAACACGCCGACATCGTCCTCGATGTGTTCGAGCACGTTATACGCAACGAAACAGGAGTGATCAGCTCGCGGGGCGTGGAAAACATCGAGATCGTCCGTATGAACCCGACTGTCGCCGGCGAACCGTTCTTTGAGGAGGGCAAGCCGCACGGGATCTCGCTCGGTCACCCTGATCCGCGCCAGCCCGCCGTCAAGCCACGCCTGGGCATAGTCACCAAGGCCGCTACCCAGTTCGATCGGATCGTCGCCAAGGTACGGCGACGCCAGACTGGTCAACCACGCGTGGTAGTGAATGGCAGAGGTCAGCGACTCGAGGGTTTCGGATTGGAGTCGAGAGTCGCCAAGGACGGCGGGCGATTCGTAGGTCATTACTCTCCGATTCGCGTGAGACTGAGCATGAACGACGACCCGATGACCTGCGTGCCCGCCACGAGAAGCACCATTCCGAACAGCGGCAACCGCATCGTTTCGATCGCCAGCTGACCAAATCCGGTGCGTTGCCAGCGCACAGTTGCGGCGACGAATGCAGCCAGCCCGGCCGCACCCATGAGGACGCCGACGATGACTCCCCATTCCAGGGTGAATCGATCAAGGAGCGTCTCCAGGCGACGGCTGCGCGGAAGCAACCCGAGCCGCGCGGCGTACGCCCGCGACACCAGCGCGAGTGCAGCCATCTGCAAGCCGATGATGAGCAGTGTGGCTGCACCCACCATTGTCTGTACGTCGAGTGACACGTCTCCGATCGCGATCGGTCCCGGTGCGAGGGCGATCAACCCGATGAGCCCGACGGTCATCAACGTCAGCGCGGGATAGAGGAACAACCATCGCGGACTGAAAGCGAGCAGAAACCGGAGGTGACGCCAGCCATCCCGCCAGGTATTCAGGTGGGGAGCGCGACTGCGTCCATCAGGTTGGAGCGTCGTCGGCACCTCGGTGATCGTCAGATTCGCGAGAGCTGCTCGCACGATCATCTCGCTGGCAAACTCCATCCCGCGGGTCCGCAGGCCTAGCGCCATGATCCGGTCCCGGCGAAAACCTCGCATGCCGCAGTGGAAGTCATGGATCGGGACGTGGAAAAACAGCCGACCGAGCCGCGAAAGCACCGGATTGCCGATATAGCGGTGAAGCGCCGGCATCGCTCCGGGAGCGATCCCGCCAGCAAAACGGTTACCCATCACGAGGTCAGCGCCACCGCGTAGCCCCTCCACGAATGGCTCCAGGGCATCGAGTGCGTAGCTATCGTCTGCGTCAGCCATGATCACGAACCGGCCGCGCGCGTCACCGATGCCTGCTCGGAGGGCAGCGCCGTAGCCGCGCTCCGGCACGCTCAGCAGACGTGCCCCTAGGTCTTTGGCGATCTGCTGCGAACCGTCCGTGCTGCCGTTGTCTGCCACCACGACCTCGCCGTCGAGGTCGAGGTCGCCGATACTCTTTTGCGCCTTGCGGATGCAGGTCTCCAGCGTCTCGGCTTCGTTCAGGCACGGCAAAACCACGGACAAGTCACAGCTGTCGTTCGGCACGATGGCAGCGTAGCCGCGAGCTGAGGTCGCCGTAGCTCCGTGCGGACGCATTATGGGCTTCCTAGCGGTGCGTCTGAGATACTGCGTGGTCGTTTGTGCTGACTATGTGAAGGAGGGTCGACGCCGCATGCGCGTCTTCGTAACCGGTGGTGCCGGTTTCATCGGCTCACACTACGTCCGCGACCTGTTGTCCGACACCTACCCAGCGTTCGCCGGTGCCGAGGTCACCGTGTTCGACAAGCTGACCTACGCCGGCAATCTGGCGAACCTGACGCCCGTGGCCGACAGCCGGCGGTTCCGATTCGTAAAGGGTGACATCTGCTCGCCGGCTGACCTGGACGCTGCCCTCCCAGGCCATAACGTGCTGATTAACTTCGCGGCCGAGTCGCACGTCGACCGTTCGATCATCGGCGCTACCGACTTCATCCAGACGAACGTCCTTGGGGCACAACAGGTGTTCGAGGCGGCTCTCCGGCATGACATCCAGCGCGTTATACACATCTCCACCGACGAGGTGTACGGGTCGATCGCGGTTGGCTCATGGACGGAGGGCCACGTCCTGGAGCCCAATTCGCCCTACTCAGCTGCGAAGGCCGGTGGAGACCTCATGGCGCGGGCCTACGCCAAGACGTATGGCCTGAACATCTCCATCACGCGATGCAGCAACAACTACGGGCCATATCACTTTCCGGAGAAGATTATCCCGCTGTTCGTCACGAATCTGCTGGATGGCAAGCAAGTGCCGCTCTACGGCGAGGGGCAGAACGTCCGCGACTGGCTGTTCGTGGCCGATCACTGCCGCGGCGTCCAGCTGGTCGTGGAGAAGGGCCGGCCGGGTGAGTTTTACAACATCGGCGGGGGCCGGGAGCTGTCGAATAAGGAGCTCACCCAACTTCTGCTCGACGCCACGGGGCGCAGTTGGGATTACGTCCGGCACATTGTGGACCCGCGCGGCGGTGGCCATGACATGCGTTATTCGGTGGACTACGGCAAGATCGCCGAGCTGGGCTACGCGCCCAAGGTGTCGTTCGAGGACGGTCTCGAGCGCACCGTCGACTGGTATCGAGCGAACCGGGCGTGGTGGGAGCCGCTCAAGGCACGGGCCGAGATGGCCAAGGACAAGTTTTGAGGTGGTTGATCACCGGCGCGGCAGGGCAGGTGGGCAGCGATCTGCTGCGGACTATCGGTGACGAGGACGTCTGCGCGGTCACGCATGCTGGGCTGAACATCACGAACGCCGCGGCAGTGGATGACCTTGTTACCGGGTACGTGCCCGATGTGGTCGTCAATGCGGCCGCGTACACGGCGGTGGATGCGGCCGAATCGGACGAGGCAGCCGCTTACGAGGTCAACGCGCGCGGGCCGGCCGTCATCGCGGCCGCGCTTGCCCGGCACGGCGGCCGGCTGGTACACATCTCGACCGACTATGTCTTCGCCGGAGACGCCGACCGGCCGTACGAGGTTGACGACCCGCCGCAACCCAGATCGGCCTACGGTCGCTCCAAACTCGCCGGCGAGCACGCGGTCCGAGAAATCCTGCCTGCGTCCTCGTACGTGGTGCGAACGGCGTGGGTCTACGGCGCCGCAGGGCGCAACTTCGTCAAGACGATGGTGGCCTTGGAGCGACAGCGCGATACCGTCAGCGTGGTCGATGACCAGCGCGGCGCCCCGACGTGGTCGGCGGATCTCGCCCGCGGTCTTGTCGAGCTAGCGCGATCCGCGGTGCCCCCCGGTACCTACCACTGCACCGGCTCCGGCGACACAACGTGGTTCGGTCTGACGCGGGAGATTTTCGTCCAGCTCGGGGCGGACCCGAGTCGGGTTCTGCCGACGACCACCGACGCCTTCCCGCGACCGGCGCCGCGGCCGGCCTACTCGGTGCTCTCGCCAGCAGCCTGGCTGGCCGCCGGCCTCGGCCCGATGCCGCACTGGCGCGACGCGCTGCGCGCCGCGTTCGTCACAGATGGGAGGGCGCTACGTGGCGAATGATGGTTGCCAGCGGCACCGGATCGCGGTGGTCACGGCGGACGTCTTGGGCCGGCAGATGGCGGGACCCGCGATCCGTGCCTTGCACATCGCCGAGGCCCTCGCCCCGCAACATGACGTGACCCTCGTCTCGACGGCGAGGTGCACAATCGACCGCGAGGCGTTCACCTGTCGCTATGTGCCGTGGGCCGGGTTGCGGGCGGCGATCGGCGAGGCCGAAGTAGTGATCTTCCAGGGATTCGTCTCCTTCCACGCGCCGTGGCTGATTCGAGGTGAGCAAATCCTGCTGGTGGATCTGTACGACCCCGTGCACCTCGAGCAACTCGAACAACTCGCCGACCGGTCGGCCATGGAGCGGACCGCGACCCTCGATCTGACCATCCGCGTGCTCAACGAGCAGCTGGTGCGTGGCGATTTCTTCGTCTGCGCCAGTGAGGAGCAGCGCCATCTATGGCTCGGCCATCTCGGCGCGTTCGGTCGACTCAACCCGGAGAACTATGATCGCGATCCCTCGCTGAGGGGGCTGATCGCGGTCTGCCCGTTCGGTCTGCCCAGCTTTCCGCCGGTGTCCGAGCGTCCGGCGATCAAGGGCGTCATCGATGGCATTCGCCCGGACGACAAAGTGGTCCTGTGGGCGGGTGGCGTCTACAACTGGTTCGATCCGCTCACCGCGATCCTGGCCATCGACCGGCTGCGACGAGACCACGACGACGTGAGAATGTTCTTCCTCGGCATGGCGCACCCGAATCCAGGCGTGCCCAAGATGCGAATGGCGGTCCGGGCGCGAGAGCTAGCCCGCGAGCTGGGCGTCGCCGACCGCTTCGTGTTCTTCAACGAGGGCTGGGTTGACTATGCGGATCGGCAGCGCTACTTGCTCGACGCCGACGTCGGGATCAGCACGCATCTCCAGCATGTCGAGACGACGTTCTCGTTCCGCACGCGCATCCTCGACTATCTGTGGGCGGGCCTCCCGATCGTGGCGACTGGCGGGGATAGCTTCGGCGAGCTCGTGTATGCCGAGCAGCTGGGCGTCCGGGTCGCCGAGCAAGACGTCGCCGGCGTCACCGAGGCGCTTCGCCGCACGCTGTACGACCCGACGTTCGCGGCGTCCGCCGCCACGAACGTCGCCCGGGTGCGCGAGCGGTTTACCTGGGAGCGCGCGCTTGCGCCCTTGGTGGCCTTTTGCGCTAACCCGGCACGCGCGGCCGACGCCGCTACCGACGTCCGGCGATTCGCCCGCCGCCCAGTGCTGCCTGCCTCTAGGGTCGGGCGTGACGCGACCCGAGCGCGCACGCTGTGGCAGCAGGGGGGAGCTGCCCTAGTCCTGTCTCGAGCGTCCGCGCGGCTGCGCCGGCTCCGTCAGGAGTGGGGCGCACGGTCTTGACTAGCGCTTACCGTGACTCCGTGCCGAGCCAACGCCGCGCAAAGTCACGCGAGGAGATAACTGCGGTGCGGTTCGTCTTTCGCCGGACATGCAGGGCTGACGGCAGGTCGGCGGCGACCGCCAGTAGGACCCGAAGCCGGTGGGTGGGTCGGTACTGGTGCGGGCGCGATCGTCCACTGCCGCTGGCCGCGCGGACGGCAGTTACCGCCATGTACCGGCCGACTGCGCCCACAACCGTCGACCAGGGCGCGTTTCGCACCAGCATGAGCAGCTGATTGCGCTGGTTGAAAAATGCGAACGCCTCGGATGCCTGGTTGCTGGTCGCGGAGTGCAAGTGGTGAACGACCGCGTCCGGGACATAGCGGATGCGGCCGCCGGCCCGACCCAGCCGCCACGACAGATCTGTGTCTTCGTAGTACAGGAAGAACTCCGCTGGAAAGCCCCCGACCTGGCGGGCGGCAGCTGTGCGGACGGCCGCCGCCGCTCCGCACAACGCGGCAACGTCGGCAGACTCCGCAAACCCGTCGGTGGCACGGTGCCCGTAGCCACGGTCATAGCCTGACCCCCAACGGGTGAGGGCGCCGCCAGCATTGTTGATGCGACCGTTTTCGGCGAGCAGGATCTGGCTCGTCGCGGCAACGACATCTGGGCAGCCGTCGAAGGCGTCCTGGAGGGCCGCGAGCCAGCCGGGATCCGCCTGCGCGTCGTTGTTCAGGAAGCAGGTGTACTCCGTCGTGACGGCGTCAAGCCCGGCCTGAGCGCCGCCCGCGAACCCGGTGTTTGTCGGCAGCCGGATGACCTCGACGTCCGGATGGCTGCCCGCGAGCAGATCGCTGGTGCCGTCCGTAGAGGCATTGTCCACTACTAGCACGCGGTGCGGCGTGGTCTGTGCGCGCAGCGATGCCAGGCAGCTGTCGAGTAGGTGGGCGCCGTTCCAGGTTACGACGACGACCGTCATGCGTAGTTGCACGTGACTTGTGGTGATACGAACTCCTCCCTCGCGACGTCTGTAACGTCCGGGGCAACCCCGCAGGGCGACCGCGCCTAGGCGCTACCTATAGTGGCGAACCTAGTGGTCGGCAACGCGGGGGCCGCGTCATCGAACCCAGGGGGACCTGGAAGGAGCGGCTCAGGTGGGAGTGTCCAAGTACGACATCGAAATCGACCTGGAGAACCGTCAGGGTACGAGTCATGCATTTCTCGTCGAGATGGTCGGCGCGAACAAGCGTGTTCTCGACATCGGCTGCGACACCGGATATCTCGGCGAGGCGCTGAACGCCTTAGGAAACGAGACCGTCGGATTCGAGGCGAACGCGGCCACGGCAGAGGTCGCACGAACCAAGATGTCGCGCGTCGAGATCGGCGACGTTGAGACGACCAACCTCATCGAGCTGTTTGGGCGGGGCTCGTTCGAGGTGATCGTGTTCGGTGACGTGCTCGAGCACCTGCGCGATCCGTTGCGGGTGCTACGCCAGGCACGACCCCTGCTTGCGCCCGGCGGCAGCGTCTTGATCTCTACGCCGAACGTCGCACACGGGGACGTCCGGCTGGCGCTGCTCGACGGTCGGTTCCGCTACACCAAGGTCGGCATACTCGATGACACCCACACTCGCTTCTTCACCCGTGACTCGCTGGTGCAGTTCCTACACGATGCCGGATTCGTGCTGGCGGACCTTCGGCGTACACGCGCGGACCTGTTCAGCACGGAGGTTGGGGTCGTCGAGAGCGACTACGATCCGCAACTGGTTGCCCGACTACGTGAGGACGACGAGGCGACCACGTACCAGTTCGTCGTCCGAGCCGTGCCGGATGACGCGGCCACGGTCGAGTCCGACCAGGCTCTGCGCCTCGATGAGGCCCAACGTGCCCTGGCCGCCGAACGGCGCCGGGTCGCCAAGCTGACCGCGGCTCGGGATGAGCTGGCGGGAGAGATCGATGCACTCCGGTCGCGCCTGAACGAGGTGCAGACCGCGCACGACAATGCCGTTCAGCAACGCGATGAGGCGATCAACACCGCCGAGATGAGGAACCGGAAGCTCCACCAGGTCGAGTCTCAGCTCGCCGCTTCTCGATCGTCGCTGCTCCAACAGGTCCGGCAGCGCCTTCGCGGCTGACCGGCTTCGGCCCGCCTGCCCGGTACACTGGCCCGTCGTGGGACGTCATCGCTTCAGCTCCGTGCCGCCCCCCAGGTGGGTGCTCTCCTGGTGAGCGCGCTGGCCGACCTTCGCTCTTCCCGCGATCTGCTGGTCAACCTTACGCAGCGCGAGATCAAGGGCAAGTACAAGCGGACCGTGCTGGGGCAGGCGTGGTCGCTGTTGAACCCGATCGCGCAGATGATCACCTATTCGGTGGTCTTCTCCCTGTTGCTGAAAGCGAAGCCGGCCGAGGGTGAACCGTCCGGCCTAGACGTGTTCGCGCTCTGGTTGTCTTGCGGCCTGCTGCCGTGGCTGTTCTTCAACAACGTCGTCACGACGGGCATGGCGTCGCTCGTGGCGAACAGCAACCTGATCAAGAAGGTGTACTTCCCCCGGGAGTCGCTGGTCATCTCCAACGCGCTGTCCTGGCTGTTCACATTCTCCATCGAGATGACAGTCCTGATCGTGGCCGTGCTGATCTTCGGCGGTAGCCCACTCCTGTATTTGCCCGCCACGGTGTTCTTCATGGTGGTGCTGGGCATCTTCGGATTGGGCATCTCGCTGATGCTCTCCGTTGCCAATGTCTACTTCCGTGACACACAACACTTCGTGGCGATCCTCATGCAGGTCTGGCTCTACGCCACTCCGATCATGTATCCCCTCAGCATTGTCGCGGAGGCGAAGCCAGGCCTCGTCCCACTCTATCGCGCCAACCCGATGGAGCGATTTACGGAAATTTTCCGCAACACGATCTACGACGGTCGGTGGCCGAGCCTGGCGGACACAATGTTCGTCGTCGTGGTCTCACTCGTCGTTGTGGTCATCGGGTACATAGTCTTCAAGCGTTACGAAGGTCGGTTGGCGGAGGAGCTGTGATCCGTGGCTGACTCCGCCGTGATCATCGACGGCGTCTCGAAGCGATTTCGTCTCTACCGGGAGCGCAATCAATCGCTCAAGGCGGCGCTGATGCGTGGCAAGCGGGCATCCTACGACGAGTTCTGGGCGCTGCGAGACGTCTCTCTCGACATTCCCACCGGATCCACGTTCGGGCTGATTGGCGAGAACGGCTCCGGCAAGTCGACTCTGCTCAAATGCATCGCCCGCATCCTTCGCCCCGAAGCCGGCTCGATCCGCACCAACGGTAGCGTCGCCGCGCTCCTCGAGCTTGGGTCAGGGTTTCACCCCGAGCTGTCCGGTCGGGAGAACGTCTATCTCAACGGGTCGATCCTGGGCATGAGCAAAGCCGAGATCGACCGCAAGTTTGACGAGATCGTCGATTTCTCCGGCATCGAAGCGTTCATCGATCAACCGGTTAAGAACTACTCATCTGGGATGTACGTTCGGCTCGGATTCGCAGTGGCGATCAATATCGACCCGGACATCCTGCTGGTCGACGAGGTGCTCGCGGTCGGCGACGCGAGCTTCCAGGAGAAATGCATGGCGAAGTTCGCCGACTTTCGGCGGGCCGGAAAGACGGTCGTCATCGTGAGCCACGCGATGGGCTCGCTTCGCACGTTGTGCGATCACGCTGCATGCCTCGGCCACGGCCAGCTCATCGAAGTTGGCGACGCGACCAACGTCGTGGATACCTACATCGACGAAGGACACGCCGAGCGCAAAGAGCTGGCTGATGGGAGTAGCCGCTGGGGGAGTGGCGAGGTCCAATTGACCAAGCTGCAGGTCCTAGACCGCGCCGGCGAGTCAACCACGCGGGTGCAGACGAAGGACAAGATCACTATCCGCATGCACTTTGCCGCCAAGACGCCAGTAGACAAGCCGGTATTCGGGCTAGCGATTGAGACGATTGCCGGCGTGTACGCCTGGGCATATCACAGTCGAGATGGCCAGTTCGTTCCGGACCGCATCGAGGGAATCGGAAGTGTGGATCTGGCGATTCCCCGTCTGTTGTTGCAGGGCGGTACCTACGACATCATCGGCTCGATCGTCGACTACACATGCACCCACACGTATGACTTTCTGCGGAACAGCCTGCGCATCGACGTCCTGTCGGGACAGACGCACGAATCCGGCGGCGTCGCCGTGCTCGACGGAACGTGGGGAAATCTGGTCAGCGAAACTGGGCCGTCCATCCCTGATGAGCCGGACAACTGGGGGAGCATCGAGTCATGAACCCTGATTCTGAGTCGTCCGAATCGTTACGCGCCGGGGTCGTCTCGGTCGTCATAGTGAACTACCGCGGCGCTGAGGACACCATCGAATGCCTCGCATCGCTGCGCACCCTCGACTGGCCCTCCGACCGCCTGCAGATCGTCGTCATCGACAACGCCTCCGGTGACGACAGCGTTGAGCGCATCCGCGCCGCCGCCCCAGGCGTCACGCTGGTGGCTTCGCGGGAGAACACCGGCTTCGCCGGTGGCTGCAATCTTGGTGTCGCCTACTCGACCGGCGAATACGTTGCCTTCATCAACAGCGATGCCCGGCCCCATCCGGCATGGCTCACCGAGGCAGTAAACGCACTGCAGACGCAACCCAATGTCGGCTGTGTCGCTAGCAAGGTGCTGGACTGGGACGGTCAGCGGATCGACTATGTTGGCGGCAACATCAACTTTGTCGGCCAGGGCTACAAGCTCGAGGCCGGTGACACCGACCATGGTCGCTACGACATCCCGCGTCGGGTGCTGTTCCCGACTGGCTCGGCGATGGTTGTCCGCACGCAGCTCTACCGTCGGCTCGGAGGCTTCGACGAGCAGTACTTCATGTTTTTTGAGGACGTGGACTTCGGCTGGCGGATGAACCTGCACGGCTACGACGTGCGCTTTGTCCCGACGTCCCTGGTCTTTCACCACCATCACGCTGCGATCAAGAAGTTTGGGTCTTATCGGGAGCACTATCTGCTCGCGCGCAATGCCCTCCTGACGATCTACAAGAATTTCAGCGATGAAACCCTTGCCAAGGTGCTAGCGCCGGCGTTGCTACTCGCCGTCCATGGCGGCGTGCTCCTCGGCGAGGCGGATCCCTCCGTGCTCGACCTGCAGCGATCGCCGGGCGGCGACCGCGATCGAGAGGCGACGGTTGACAAGCTGGCTCTGACCGGTTCGTACGCCGTCGACTATCTCGCTCGAGAATTGCCAGAGCTAACCGAGCAGCGCCGCGGCGTCCAAGCGTCCCGCATTCGATCGGACGAGGCGATGGCGCCGCTGTTCGGTGACCTGCTGCAGGGTACGAGCCCGGCGACGGGTTACCACAGGGCGTGGGTCAACACCATCAAGGCGTTTGGATTGGACGACGGTGTCCTCCGTCGTCGCCGGGTCGCAGTGATCACGGCGGATACGGTGTCGAAGCGTATGGCCGGACCGGCGATCCGCGCGTTCCACATCGCCGACACGCTGAACCACCACTTCGACGTCAAGCTTGTTTCGACCACGAAGTGCACGCTTGACAACGAACGGTTTGAGTGCGTTTACGCGGTCCCTCATGCGTTGCGTGAGATTGTCGAGTGGTCGGACATCATCGTGTTTCAAGGGTTCGTGCTGCACCAGGCACCTTGGATCGGGGATACCGACAAGATTGTCGTCGTTGATATCTATGACCCGATGCACCTCGAACAGCTTGAGCAGAGTCGGGCGGACGATCCTCGCCGGCGTTCCATGAACATCGCGGCGACGACCCAGGTCATCAACGACCAACTACGCCGCGGCGACTTCTTTCTGTGCGCAAGCGAGGAACAACGTCATTTCTGGCTCGGCCAGCTCGCGGGTGTGGGCAGACTCAACCCAAGCAACTACGATCGGGATTCCTCGATGCGTGCCTTGCTTGCGGTGGCGCCGTTCGGGCTGCCGGATATCCCACCCCAGCGGACGCGACCAGCGATCAAGGGTGTCGTGCGAGGGATCAGTGAAGAGGACAAAGTGGTCCTCTGGGGAGGCGGGGTCTACAACTGGTTCGATCCGTTGACGCTGGTCCGCGCCATCGACCAGTTGCGTCACCGCCATCACGACATACGGCTGTTCTTCCTCGGCATGCGCCACCCCAACCCCAACGTTCCCGAGATGCAGATGGCCTGGGAGACAAGGCGGTTGTGCGACGACCTAGGGCTCACCGACAAAGTCGTGTTCTTCAACGAGGAGTGGGTGGATTACGAGGATAGGCAGAATTATCTGCTGGACGCCGATGTCGGCGTGAGCACCCATTATCTGCACGTCGAGACGACCTTCTCCTTTCGCACTCGGATGCTGGACTACCTGTGGGCCGGACTTCCGATCGTCGCCACGGAAGGTGACTCGTTCGGACGGCTGATCTCCGACGAGGGGCTGGGAGTGGCCGTCCCGGAGCGCGACGTAGAAGCACTCGTGCTTGCACTGGAGCGGGCGCTGTACGACACGGACTTCGTGACGCGATGCCGGGAGAACGTGGCGGCGGTTCAGCGGCGCTTCACCTGGGACAGCACCTTGGCCCCGCTCGTCGACTTCTGTCGTGAGGGAGGGCGGGCGGCAGACTTTGTCTCGGATTGGTCCGCGTCCGCCGTCGGCTCACGCTCGACGCTCACGCCATCAATTCCAACCGGGACGATCCGACGTAATCTGCATTATGCGGCCGTCCGTTATCGCGAGGGTGGCTTGTCGACTGTGGCCAGACGTGGCGCGGCGAAACTCCGGCGCGTAGTCGGTGGGTCGGCCGAAGGCTGATAACGACGTGGTCGTCGGCGCGGCGGAACTCAATCGTCTGGCTCAGGTGTCCCGCCGGCGGGCTACCAGAGCCAGGCACGCGCCGTAGCCGTTGTCGCCTTCGTAGCCGGTATCGAGGACGTCGAATCCGAAGTGGTCTAGCGCCCGGAACAGATCCTCGCGGTTGAGCCAGGCGCTTCCGGGCGCGGCCCCTCCGCAAAAACCCTTGTACGTCAGTGCATCGAGATATTGCTGACGATAGAGGGTGTGCACAAATCCGTCTTCGACCGAGGGCGTCGAATCGGGGAACTTCTCGGCCAGTTCCGGGTGACCCTTCATGATCTGGTCGTCCCAGTACATAGTCCACAGGAGCAGGTTGTCGCTGATGGCTGTCATAACCCGGAGGGCCGCGACGGGATTGACCATGTGGTACAGCACTCCGCTGGCGAGACATAGGTCGACAGGCTCAGCACCGCGCGCGATTTCCGCCTCGAGGTAGGCGATTGCGTCGCCGTAGAGGAACGTCGCGCTCGGAATGCCCAGCAGCTCCTTGACCAGCAAGCACTTGAGGTAGGCGCGTGAGTTGGCTTCGACGGCGACTATCTCGCGGGCACCGAGCCGATCGATCATGTACGTATGTCCGCCCTCGAGCGGCCCAATCTCGATCACGCGCTTGCCGGATACGCCACCGAGGCGGTCGACCCCCCATGTGATCATCTCGGCCTCGAACAGCGTCGCCTGGCCGGCCTTCACGTCCTGCAGCGGCGCCGGGAACCTCGAGGCCCATTCGCCCGCGAACAGGTCGACGGTCACCTGCGGATCCGGTGCGCTCGTCGCGTAGAAGTCCAGTACGTCCAAGGCCGCGCCCGAAGCCTCCTGGCGGAGTGGAGGGGACGACTGACGATCCACGCTGCGCACTATCTCGCTGAGTTGAGCAATCTGTCGCGGGGTGAACTCGTCCGGTGGGCCTAGCGCCCGCCGCAACGCCTCTCGTACTTGTTGGCGTAGCTCTGCCATGAGTGCCCTTTCCGATCTCGTCGCGAGATCCGTCAGCCCGGCGACGAACGAATCATCGGCTCCGGTGGCGCAGCACGATGCGTCGCACTGGCGTCAGCAGACGTCGCTTGGCCTCAATCAGTCGACGTTCGCGGGGGCTCACCAACATCTGATCGCCGTCCTGAGCGTCGCCTAGCGCTCCCGTCGCGGACTCCCGAGCGATCGTCGCAGGCTCCCGAGCAATCTCTGCGTGCTCGACGACGGGCGGGAACCCGGCGTCAATCTCTGCGCTGCGTTGTTCGTCGGTCAGGCCTCTCGGTAGGCGGCGCAGCGTGACGAAGAACTCATAGTCGTTGATTGCGGTCGGCGAGAGTCCGATGACGGTGAAATCGTTGAGGCCGAGTCGAGCGAGCACCTTGAACTGCTCGACGAAACTGGACGGCGTGAACAACCACGTGTGCGAATCTAAGTACTCGTCGGTATGACGGCGACGTTCGACCAGATCCCACGCCTGGCTCAGCGGGTACATCCGGTTGTCGGGATCTGCCGGTATGCCGCGCCACAATTGCGTCGGATCAAAGCCGACCGCGTCTGCGAAGTGGTCGAAGACTGCGCGGACCGAGGGGCGGCTGTCCCGATTGTCGTGCGCCAGGAGCATCTCGCCCACCGTCGTCGGAGGGCGAAGCGCATCGAAGCAGTAGCGCCTGTCCGGGATGGCCAGAGCGAGCCTGCCGTCGTCGTCCACGATAGAGGCGACGTCGGCCAGGAAGGCGATCAGGTCAGGGACATGCTCGACAACATGAGACGCGATGACCCATTGGAATGGGCCGGCCGGGCCGACGACATCGGCGAGACTGCGCGTGACGCCCTGTTGGAACAGCACGAAATCGAGGTCGACAACATTGTCGGTAGCCACACCGGGGTCCTCGGCGTAGTGGTCGCGCAGCCTCTGCGCGTCCGAGACGTCGACGTAGTGCACCTCGCCTTCGTCCTTGCGGACGATGGGACTTGCCAACGGACCGACCTCGAGCCCACGGCCCCGGGTAACGTCAATATGAGCCCGGACCCGGGCGATGCGACTCGACGATGCTGCCGTCGGCTCCCTGACAGCCACCTATTGGACCTCACCTTCATCGCATGGTTGTCGGTGCCGGACGGGCCCTGAACGCCCAGCCAGCCTAGCCCAGCGGCTCCTGGCGGATGACGACGCCGCGAGCACGATGCACTACCGTGAGGGTCCGAGCGTCGGACCGGGATCGGTGTTGACCGCTCGCCGATCCCGGAACGTCTCCCCAATGGAGTTGCATCGATGAGCGACCGCGAACGCTCGATGCGACATGAACGGATCCTCAGTCTGTTCAACTGGAGCGCGGGACGCGGACTCGAGATCGGACCGCTCTTCGACCCGGTGGTGCACCGCTTCGAGTGCGATGTGCGCTACGTCGATGTACACGCCGGCCCGCAACTGAAGGAGTACTACGCCACCCATCCTGGCGTTCCGGTGGATGACATCGTGGATCCGGACTTCGTTCTGATTGGGCCAGAGGGCACCCGCACGCTCGTCGAGGCGGTCGCGCCCGCGGCCCCATTCGACTGGATCGTCGCTTCGCACGTTATCGAGCATGTGCCGAACTTGATCGGCTGGCTGTCGGAAGTCTCAGAGATCCTCACCGAGAACGGTCAGTTGGTGCTGGCGGTCCCAGACCGGCGGTTTAGCTTCGACGCGGATCGGCCGCCGACGACGGTTGGCGAGATGCTCCTGGCCGAGCGCCAGGGCGACAAGATTCCATCCGTTCGTGCCATCTACGATCATTACAGTCGGGTGGTGACCATCGACTCGGCCGACGCCTGGCGCGGCGTGCGACCCGGGCCGGGCGACCGAATCCATGGGCTTGACTATGTGCGGGCACAACTGCGCCTCGCCGTCGAGGACAAGGTGTACGTCGACTGTCACGCGTGGTTGTTCACCCCGCAGTCTTTCGTCGACCAGCTAGTGGAGCTTGCCGCGCTGGACCTAACCGACCTCGTCGTGAAGCGCGTTGTCCCGACCGCACCGGGTGAGTTGGAGTTCTACGCCGTGCTGCAGCGTGTCGCAGGAGGGAGGATCGGCGCCACTACCCCGGGGGCGGAACTCACCGGTCTGGACGACAGGCCCACGCCGCCTACGGACCCGACTGGGGACGCAAATCCGGGCCCGCCGGCGCTGAGCGCGCGCGAGTGGCGGCTCATCCGAGCCAAACGGTCGGCTGTCGAGCGAATCAGGAGAGCCTGGTTGCGCGTCAAGACCTGAAAGGGCGACGGGTCGATCAGATCGTGCTACCCGGCGGCCCGAGTACGAACCACCCCGTCACCGCCAGTAACATGACGACTACGCCGATTGCGACGAACGACAGGAAGGTCCGCCGCACGCGCAGACGGCTCGCGACGAGGGCGAGGCAGGCGAGCGACATCGGGACGAGCGACATGCCATACCTCGGAACGATCGCAGGGAAGTAATCCCCGTCCTCGAAGTAGACCTGCAGCTCCACAATGAGTGGGTAGGCGAGCAAGCCCCCGATCGTTGCCAGCCCGAGCACCCATTCCGGCGTACGCGCCCGGAAAGACGCCACCGCCAGGAAGGGTGCCGCAGTGACGAGGATGCCTAGTACGCGTCCCCACAGCGATACCGTCTCCCCGTTGATCTGAGCGGGCAGGTAGTAGAAGGGGACGAGCTGGAAGCCAGAGAATGATGTGCTCAGCAGCTCGTTCAGCGGAAAACCGGTCACCGGGTCCGAGCTGATACCGGCGATCGGGCTCACCCAGTTAGCTGCACCACGGTGCGACTGAAAGATCGACCACCCCTTGTAGACGACGAGGAACGCGACGGCCATACCGACGACGGTTAGCGCGAGTCGGGCCGCCTGCCGGCGCTCGCCCTGGCGACGTCTGACGATCGCCATGATCAGAATCACTGCCGCCAGGACGATGAACGGCAATGCGTTGATGACCTTCGTTGAAGTGGCCAGGAAGGTCGCCAGTACTGCGGCCACCCAGTTGATCCGGTTCTCTACGACCACGCCGGCGAGCAGGTAGACCGCGACTGCTCCACACAGGACCGCGGCCGCGTCGTTGGTAATCGTGCTCGATGCATGCAGCACTCCCGGGCACACCGCGAGCAGCGCGGCGCCGCCGAGCGCGAATGGCCACTGCGCGCCGAATCGTCGCAGGCCCAGGTAGAGCACGATCATCCCGGCGAAGAGCCACAGCGACCCGACCATGCGTCCGAATGACACGAAGTGATCGCCCGGCACAAGCGCATCGAGGCCTCGAGCCGCATACCCGGTGATCGCGTAGTAGAGCGGGGGGTGCCCGAAGTTGTAGTTCTCGCCGCGATTCGGGTACAGACTGGCCGGGTACTCCGTATCGTTGCACGGCGGGAGCTTGATCCCGGCCGGGCCTCCTCGACATGACCACTGGTGGCGGATCTCTGGCGACAGCAGGCTGCCGCGCTCTGGAATCTGGCCGTGCGCGATCCGGTACGCGTAGTCAGCGTGTGTGGGCTCATCGAAGATCGACATTGGCGAGCCACGATGGGCTGCGATCAGCCCGAGGGTCAACGCGATTGCAAGCAGTAGGAACGTGACGACAGCCAGGCGCCGTAAGGGCTCGCCGGAGATGAGGCGTCCGTCTGGAGTCTTTGCATGCCCGTGATGGGCGATGGTCGGGGTGTATGCACCGCGCGGGTCGTCACGCTCCGTATCGCTGATTCGTGTGCCGTCGTCGGCGAGGTGCGCCTTGCTGTACCGCGCCTCGGTGGTCATCCCTAGCGGGTCTCCGATCGACTCGTGCGGGCTGCCCTGGCGGGAGAACCAAGGCCGCGGCGGTGGTGCGCACCCGGCGTCGTCGGACCGGCTGCCGGGGTCACAATACCCGCTGCCCCTTGCCGTCAACGGTATAGTGCCGGCTGGTCGTCCGGACATTCGGAGAGAAGCGCCAAGTGACCTCGGCATCCCTGCAGACTCGTGTCGGCTCGTATCACCCCTCGGTGGACGGCGCCGCAGCTACGCATGTCCCGAATTCGCTCGACGTGACAGTGATCCTCCCTTGTTACAACGAGGAGGCTCACGTCGCGCGCGAGATCGAACGCATCACCGCTGCGCTGGACGCAAGCAACTTCAGCTATGAACTGTTAGTCATCGACGACAAGTCGACGGACGACACGCTCGCCGTGCTCAAAGCCGAGTTGCCCCATTATCCACACCTGCGTCTCATGCCATTCCGCCGCAACGGTGGATCCGGCACTGCGCGGCGGATCGGTACCGCAGAGGCATGCGGCCGCATCGTGGTGTGGACCGACGCAGACATGACGTATCCGAACGAGCGGATTCCCGAATTCGTTCAGTACCTCGTCGACCATCCCGACGTCGATCAGGTGGTCGGTGCCCGAACCAGTGAGCAGGGCACACACAAAGTCTTCCGCGTTCCCGCCAAGTTCGTCATCCGGAAGATCGCCGAAACACTGGCCTCGACCAAGATCCCCGATCTCAATTCCGGCTTGCGGGCGTTCCGGCGGGACGTGTCCCTGCCCTATCTCCGCTTGCTGCCGCCAGGTTTCTCGTGCGTGACGACGATCACGATGTCGTTCCTGTCCAACCAGCATGGAGTCGACTACCTGCCGATTGAGTACGCCAAGCGGTCGGGAACGAGCAAGTTCCACTTCATCAAGGACGCCTATCGATACATCCTGCAAGTGCTGCGGATGGTGATGTACTTCAATCCGATCAAGGTCCTGATGCCGTTGGCCTTGTGGATCTTCGTGATCGGGTTCGTGAAGAGCATCGTTGATATCGCGCGCTACCACTTCCGGCTGACGACCAGCACCCTGCTGCTGTTGCTGACCGGGCTCATTATCGGCTCGATCGCGCTTCTCGCCGATCTCATCGTGAGATCCCGAGACGATCGATGAGTCCGGACTCTCCGTGGGCCCGCGGACCGGATCACTCTGAGGCGAAAGTCGTAGGCCGAAGAGCCTCCAGGCTACGATGTCGTCCTAGTGGATGACGCCGAAGTAAGCCGCAGCGTCGACGATGCGGCACCAGACTCCAAACATCGAATCAATCGCACCCGCGCCGTCGTGGGCGGAGTCGTCCTCGCGATTGTCTTCGCCGGTGCCGCTATCGCCATATACAGGCAACGCGACTCGATCGCCGATACCCTCCGCGAATTGGGGCTGGGCCCAGTACTCCTCAGCGGTGTCTTCGGGCTGGTGGGCGTCGCCGCCACATTTCCGCTGTGGCGTGACGTGCTGGCCGGGCTAGGGATCCGGATGCCGTGGATCTCAGGGGCCCGAGTGTTCTTCATCAGCCAACTCGGCAAGTATGTGCCGGGCTCCATCTGGCCTGTCGTCATGCAAATGGAGGCGGGCCGCGCCCGCGGAGCCAGCCGGCGCACCATGCTCGCCGCAAACCTCATCACCGTTGTGCTCGGGTGCGCAGTGGGGCTCGTCCTCGCCTGCGCCTTCCTGCCCGCTTACAACGCCGTCGCCCTCGAGCACTACTGGTGGCTGTTCCTTGCATTGCCGCTGCTGCTCGCGCTGCTCCATCCCCGGGCGATGACAAAGATCCTCGATTGGTTGTTCGGACTGCTCCATCGGCCCCCACTCGGTGAGCGTCTGCAGCCACGCTACGAAATGCGGGCCGTTGGCTGGTCATTGCTCAGCTGGGCGGCGCTCGGGGCTCAACTACTGGTGCTCTGCGCCGCGCTCGGGCACGGTGGTCTGTCGGCGTACATCCTGTGCATCGGCGCAATTGCCTTTGCCGTCTCGGCCGGGGTACTACTCGTCCCCGTCCCGGCCGGAGCGGGGATCCGGGACGTCGTGCTCACAGTCGTGCTGACGGCGATGTTGAGTTCAGGTCAAGCGCTCGCCGTCGCGATCGCGTCGCGCGTGGTTCTGATCTTCTGCGATGTCCTGCTAGCGCTGATGGCCTCGCTCCTTCGGAACCGACGGACGCGAGACGGCACGGTCGAGCCCGCCGATTCCGGCGAGTTGTCTCGTCCGTGAACGTCGGTGTGCTGCTGGAACAGCTCCTCGCACCGGTGCCGGGCGGTACCGGCCGATATACCGAGGAGCTCACCGCCGCCCTGGTCCGCACGACAGTCGGGGACGACGAGGTGCGCGGATTCATTGCTCGGCACCCCGACGTGGCTGGCGTCGCCGTCTCCGGGCTGGCCGCGCCGACTCAGCTGCGGCTCCCACGACGCGCGCTGGCCGCGACCTGGGAGCTGGGCCTCGGCCCGGCGCCTCGGGGGGTGGACCTGGTCCACGCGCCGACCCAATTGTTCCCACCCCGCCGGCGCCCGCTCGTGGTCACGATCCACGACACCGTCGCGTGGACCCATCCCGAGACCCTCACTCGTCGAGGTGCTCGCTGGCACCGGGCGACCGCAGCGCGGGCCGCCCGGGTCGCGGACGCCATCACCGTGCCGACTCGGGCGGTAGCGGAGGAGCTCGCTCGCCGGCTTCGGCGGTTTCCGGCCGAGCGGGTGTATGTCCTGGGCGCAGGCGTTACACCGGCGCTGCGCCGGGAGCCGTCGGACGAGGAGATCGCGAAAGTGGTCGCCCAGTTCGAGCTGCCGGAACAGTTCGTGCTGACCGTGGCCACTCTTGAGCCGCGGAAGGGGCTTGACGTCGCGCTGCAGGCACTGGCCCGGCTCGGGGGCACCGCGGTTCCGCTGTTGGTGGTCGGGCCGCCCGGATGGGGCGGCGTCGATGTCCGGGCGTCGGCGCACGCCGTCGGGTTGACCGAGGAGCAGGTGCGGGTGCTCGGACGTATCGCCGACCCGGAGCTCGCGGTCATCCTGCGGCGCGCTACGGCTTTGCTGATGCCGAGCCGGGCGGAGGGTTTCGGGCTACCCGTCATCGAGGCCATGGCGTGCGGCACCGCGGTCATCTGCTCCGACGTCCCGGCCCTGGTCGAGGTGGCCGGGGGCGCCGCGCTGGTCACGCCGGTCGGCGATGTCGCCCGGCTCGCTGAGGCGATCGAGGCTGTGGTGGGTGATACCCAGCTCCGGGAACGGCTGGTGCGGGCCGGCCGGTTGCGAGTGCCACGGTATGACTGGAATGCGGTGGCCGAGCGGGCCTGGCGCCTCTATCACTCACTCGCCTAATCAATCGGTGGCACTCTGGCGGGTAGGCTTCGGCGGTCCGTTCGTTGCGTCCCTGTGAGGTTTCCGGTCGTGGTTCGCGTGCTGGTCGACGCGACGGCTTTGCCCACAAACCGCGGGGGAGTCGGGCGTTATCTCGATGCCTTGCTCGGGGCGCTCGCCGGCCCGGCCGGCTCGGGGGCCCAGGTCGTCGTCGCGAGCAAGCCGGCCGACCGGGTCGGCTACGAGTCGCTCGGCCTCGAGGTCGTTACCGGCCCTGGCGTGCTCGACAGTCGTCCGGTCCGGCTGGGCTGGGAACAGACCGGCCTGCTCCGCGTGGCACGTCGCGTCCGGCCCGACGTCCTGCACAGCCCGCACTACACCCAGCCGATCTTCGCAAGACTGCCCACGGTCGTGACCGTGCACGACGCCACCTTCTTCACCGACCCACGGCTGCACTCCGTGGTGAAGGCCCGCTTTTTCCGAACCGCGACACGCTGGGCGGCCCGTCGCGCGACCGGGCTGGTCGTGCCGTCGGAGGCGACCCGGCAGGAGCTCGCCCAGCATGCCCACGTGGCGACTGGCCGAGTCACGGTGGCCCCGCTCGGCGTGGACCGCGCTATCTTCCATCCGCCTGGCGCCGAGGACGTGAAGCGACTGCGCCAACAGCTCGAGCTGGGCGACACCGAGTTCGTGGCTTTCCTCGGCACAGTCGAACCGCGCAAGAACGTCAGCGCGCTCGTGCGGGGTTGGGCGCTGGCGGTTCGCGATATGGCTCGCCCGCCCGCACTTGTCGTGGCCGGCGGCCACGGGTGGGACGACACGGTCGACGCCGCCGTCGCCGGCATCCCGAGCCGACTGCGGGTCATCCGACCTGGTTACCTGCCCATGGCGGATCTGCCGGCATTGCTCGGCGGCGCCGCGGTCGTCGCGTATCCCAGCTTCGGTGAGGGGTTCGGGTTGCCAGTCCTCGAGGCGATGGCCTGCGGCGCGACGGTGCTGACCACCCGTCGCTTGGCCCTTCCGGAGGTCGGCGGCGACGCAGTGGCCTACACCGAACCGGACGACGTGTCGATCGCGGCGGCATTGCGCGTGTTGCTCGCGGACGATGCAGCGCGCGCACTGCTCGGCAAGGCCGCCCAAGAACGGGCCACGCAGTTCACCTGGGACCGCTGCGCCCGACTGCATGTGCAGGCGTACCGCGCCGCGGCGGAGGCCCGCCGGTGAACATCTCCGTGGTTGTCGTGACGTACTCTCCCGGTGAATCGCTGGCCACGTTCCTCTCGACCCTGGAGGGCGCAAGCCGGCACCCGGTGCCCGTGTTGCTCGCCGACAACGCCTCGACGGACGGCATCCCACAAGACGCCGCCACCAAGTACGACAACGTGTCGCTCATCGAGATGGGCCGCAATCTGGGATACGGCGCGGCCGCCAATCGCGGCGTGCGGGCTACTGACACCGAGCTGGTGCTGATCGCCAATCCGGACATCGTGTGGTCGACCGGGACGATCGACACGTTGGCCGTTGCCGCCTCGCGCTGGCCGGGCGCGGGCGCGGTCGGCCCGCTGATCCGTAACACCGAGGGCGAGGTGTACCCGTCGGCGCGGGCGTTGCCGTCGCTCGGTCGGGGCATCGGCCACGCGTTGTGCGGTTGGTGGTGGCCGAGCAACCCGTGGACCACCGCCTACCGAAACGAGCGCGGTGCACCGCAGGAGGGCCCGGTAGGCTGGTTGTCCGGCTCGTGCCTGCTCGTACGCCGGGCGGCATTCGACGCTGTGGGTGGCTTCGATCCGGACTACTTCATGTACTTCGAGGACGTTGACCTCGGCGAGCGGCTGGGCCGAGCCGGCTGGCAGAGCATCTACATCCCATCGGCGGAGGTGACCCACGTCGGGGCCCACGCGACGGCCCGGGAACCCCGCCGGATGGCCACGGAGCACCATCGCAGCGCCTCGAGGTGGGTGCAGCGGCACTATTCCGGGCCGTGGTGGGCACCGGTGCGGTTGGTCCTCCGGGCCGGTCTGGCCGGCCGCGCCGCCCTAGCTCGCCGCGCTCCGGCGGTCGCCGCCGGAGCCCGTCCGAACCGGAGGATGCCCTGAACCGACGCCCCGATCGCGTGGATGCCGTCGTCCTGGTCGGCGGCCTCGGCACGCGGCTGCGGCCGCTGACGTTATCCGCGCCGAAGCCGATGTTGCCCACGGCGGGCGTTCCGCTGCTCGCGCACTTGTTGTCGCGCATCCGCGACGCTGGGGTGCAGCACATCGTGCTCGGGACCTCCTACCAGGCCGACGTCTTCGCGAGCTACTTCGCTGATGGGCGGCGGTTCGGCATCGACCTGGAGTACGTCGTGGAAACGGAGCCGCTCGGCACCGGTGGAGGCATCCGTAACGTCGCCGACCGGTTGCGGGGCGATACGACGCTGGTCTTCAACGGAGACGTGTTGAGCGGCATCGACTTGACGGCGCTGCTCGACCGGCATGCCGACACGGCTGCCGATGTGACGCTTTATCTCACGACGGTTGACGATGCCCGACCCTTCGGGTGCGTGCCTACCGACGGTGACGGCCGGGTGTTGGCCTTCCTGGAGAAGGATCCGAATCCGGTGTCCGATCAGATCAACGCCGGCACGTACGTGTTCCGGCGCTCCGTGCTCGAGACGATTCCGACCGGACGCCCGGTCTCGGTCGAGCGGGAGACCTTTCCGGGCCTGCTGGCCGACGGTGCGAACGTCATCGGCTACGTCGATCGCTCCTACTGGCGTGACCTCGGCACGCCGGGGGATTTCGTGGCGGGTTCGGCCGATCTGGTGCGCGGCATCGCCCCGTCGTCCGCGGTCCCAGGACCGGTTGGCGAAGCGCTGGTACTGCCCGGCGCCCAGGTCAGCGAGCACGCGAAGCTGTCCGGCGGAGCGACAGTGGGGGCCGGCTGCGTTGTCGCGCCAGGCTGCATCGTCGACGGGGCGACCCTGTTCGACGATGTCCGGCTCGCCCCGGGCGCGGTGGTCCGCCGCGCGATCATCGGGCGATCCGCGACGATCGGCGCCGACGCAACCGTGGTCGACGCCGTCGTTGGTGATCGAGCCCAGATCGGAGCCCGGGTCGAGCTCACCGGCGGCGTCCGGATCTGGCCCGATGTCGTATTGGCCGATGGGTCGGTTCGGTTCTCCTCGGATGCCTGAGCGACGACGCCGATGGGAGGCTGGGCGCCCGGTGGACGTCCGCGGCACCTTGGGGCCGCTCGTGCACGGCGGCGGCGATCCCGCGCATCGCACCAGTGGCGATGGCGTCTTCTGGTGGGCGTGCCGCACGCCGGACGGGCCGGGAACCTTGGCGCTGCGCCAGCGCGCCGGCGTCGTCGACGCTTCCGCCTGGGGCGCCGGCGCGGCTTGGCTGCTGGACCGGGTGCCCGTGCTGCTCGGTGCCGGCGATGACTGGACCGGCTTCGACGTCGCCGCGCATCCGTTGCTTGCCGACGTGGCTCGGCGTCATCCCGGGCTGCGGCTGCCGAGCACTGGTCTCGTCCTCGACGTGCTCGTACCCGCCATCCTCGAGCAGCGCGTCACCGGCCGGGAGGCGCGCCGCGCCTGGCGCGGCGTGTGCTACTGGTACGGCGATCCGGCGCCCGGGCCCTGGCCGGCGCTGCGGGTGCCGCCGGCCGCCGAGACGCTGCTCGACGTCCCGACTTGGGACTGGCACCGTCTCGGCGTCGACCTCGCGCGGCAGCGCGCGATCCGTGGTGCCGCGACAGTGGCCGGTCGGCTCGAGCAATGCGTCGACCTCGCGCCGGTAGCGGCGTTGGCCCGGTTGCGGCTCGTGCCGGGTATCGGCGAGTGGACAGCTGCGGAAGTCGCCCAGCGCGCGTGGGGAGACCCCGACACGGTGAGCGTCGGGGATTTCCACATCCATGACCAGGTTGTGCACGCGCTCACCGGGCGTCCCCGAGGGGACGACGCCGAGATGCTCGCACTGCTCGAGCCGTGGCGTGGCCATCGACAGCGGGTCGTTCGGCTCATCGAGGTCTCGGGGGTGGCCAAACCCCGCTTCGGGCCGCGGTACAACCCGATCGACATGCGCGCCATGTGACGTCGGTTCGCACCGACTCATTTCCGCTTGGGCGGCGACTCCGCACCACCTACCCTTGCCTTCATGATCCAGCCGAGCGAGGTCGAGTCGGCCCGCAAAGCGTATGACGCCCGCGCGTGGCGCGATGCGCGCGAGGGTTATCAGCTGGCCTCGGCTCGGACGGCTCTGGAAGCAGAAGATCTCGAGCGTTTTGCCCGGACCGCGCTGCTGACCGGTGATGACGAGGCTTATGTCGACGGGTTGGCGCAAGCCAGTCGGGCCTGGACCAGTCGGGGTGAGCTGTCGCGCGCGGCGGAATGTGCTTGCTATATCGCGATGAACCTGGGCTTCCGCGGTGAATGGGTACTGGCGAACAGTTGGCACGCCCGCGTCGAGGAGCTTCTGAAGGACGACGACTGCGACTGCCCGGCAAGGGTTTTGGAGCGGGGCTTGCGGGCCGCGCCACTGCTCGTGGCCGGCAAGGCTGACGGTGCATACGTCGGGTTCAGCGAGGCAGTGGCGATTGCGAGCCGCTGCGGTGAACCGAGCTCCACGGCGATGGTACGAATTGGTATGGGGCAGGCCCTCGTTGGATTGGGCCGCGTCGCCGAGGCCATTGCTGAGCTCGAAGACGTGATGCTTTCCGTCATTGCGGACGAAGTAAATCCCATCATCTCGGGCATTGCCTATTGCACGGTGGTCCAAGCGTGTGTTGAAGCATTCGACCCGAAACGCGCCGGCGACTGGACGAGAGCTCTCAGTCGGTGGTGCGAGGGACAGCCGGACCTTATGCCGTTCCGGGGCCAGTGCCTCGTCCATCGGGCCCAAATCATGCAGTTGCGGGGTTATTGGCCGGATGCGATGGAGCAGATCGACGAGGCCTGCGCGCGATTGTCGGCCCCCCCTGGCCATCCAGCCGTGGGCGCCGCCTACTACGAGCAGGCTGAGCTCCATCGATTGCGCGGTGATGTCACTCAAGCGGAACGGAGCTACACCCTCGCGGCGGAGTATGGCCGAGAAACCCAGCCCGGGCTGGCGTTACTGCGGCTGGCGCAGGGCCGACTAGAGAGCGCTCGGACCGGAATCTCCCGTGCGCTGGCGGAGACCCCTGAAGGGATAGCACGATCTCCGCTGTTGCCTGCTGTGGTCGAGATCGCGATCGCCGCCGGTGACCTCGATGCCGCGGAGTCAGCGGCGGCCGAACTCGATACGGTCGCGACCGCTCATGACTCGGTGTTGCTGACCGCGATGGCGACCCAGGCGGCGGGTGCCGTGCTCGTTGCGCGTGGTGAGTGGGCCAAGGCCCTGCCGGTGTTGCGGCGCTCGTGGAACGCGTGGCAGGACGTCGACGCCCCGTACTTCGCCGCACGAGTCCGAGTGCTCGTCGGCCGGGCGTGCCGGGACTCAGGCGATCTCGATGCGACTCGAATGGAACTCGAGGCCGCTCGGGCGGTCTTCGATCGGCTCGGTGCCCAACCGGACTTGCAGGCATTGCGCGATGTCACTGGAGCCACGACCAGAGAGCGGCAGCCGGGTGGGCTGACCGCACGCGAGATCGAAGTACTGCAACTGGTGGCATCCGGCAAGACGAACCGGACGATCGCCACGGAGTTGTTTCTGTCGGGAAAGACGGTCGCGCGGCACATCGCGAACATCTTCACCAAGCTGAACGTATCGAGTCGGGCGGCAGCGACGGCCTATGCGTACGAGCACGATTTGATGGACCGTACATAGAAATACCCATGTCACACCGGGCGAAAGTCTGCATCGTTCGTCCGATGCGACGCCACCGGCCGCGTTCATATCGTGGCCGACATGACATACACATCAGAGCGAATCGACACACTCATCATCGGCGCTGGACAAGCCGGGCTCTCCGCGGCGTATCACTTGCGGCAAGCCGGTCGCGAGTGCCTCGTCGTCGACACGAACGACCGAGTCGGCGACAACTGGCGTCGCCACTGGGACTCACTGCGCCTCTACACGCCAGCGGCGTTGGACGGCCTGCCGGGCCTGCCGTTCCCGGCCTCGCGATGGTCCTACCCGACGAAGGACGAAGTGGCCGACTATCTCGAGACCTACGCAGCGACATTTGAGCTGCCGGTCCGTGGCGGTATTCGGGTGAGCTGCCTAACCGCCCACGAGGATGGATATCGGGTCGAACACGAGGACGGCGACTTCGAGGCGAACAACGTGATCATCGCGACCGGCACGTTCGGCCGGACGCCCAACATCCCGGCGTTCGCGGACGAACTCGACCCGCGCATCGTGCAGCTGCATTCCTCCGAGTACAAGAATCCGGAACAGCTCCAACCGGGACCGGTGTTGGTCGTCGGCGCGTCCCATTCGGGGGGCGACATTGCCTACGAACTCGCTGCGGAGCATCACGTGATTCTGTCCGGTCGAGACACCGGCGAAATCCAATTCCGCCTCGATCGGCGCTCTGCCCGGTTCATCTGGCCGATCGTCTTCTTCGCATTCGGGAAGGTGCTGAATCGACGGACCCCGATGGGTCGCAGGCGAATGGAGCTCATCCGGCATCACGGTGGCCCGCTGCTACGAGTCAAGCGGGCCGACCTGGCCGCGGCCGGCGTCGAGCGAGTAGTGGCTCGGACCACCGGCGTCGCTGGCGGGCAACCGGTGCTCGGCGACGGTCAGCTTGTCGAGGTCACCAATGTGGTGTGGAGTACTGGTTTCGTCCATGACCTGGGCTGGATCAAGTTGCCCATCGTCGGAGACGACGGCTGGCCGGTCGAAAACCGCGGTGTGGTCGAGTCGGCGCCCGGGTTGTACTTCACCGGCCTCAGCTTCCAGTCCTCGATGCGATCGATGCTGGTGGGCGGCGCCGGTGGGGACGCGGCTTACGTCGTCAAGCACCTCATGCGGAACCGCCCAGCGCATCAGACGCGATCGGAATTGACGACGTCCGTCGTTGACGCAATTGCGGGTTAGCCCCGGCGGGCCGACGCTGTCACGCCGCCGCGAGAACGGCGTCGGACAGCGCCGGCCAGGCCGTTTTGGCCCAGTCGCCAAAGGAACGGTCCGCGAGCGCGACCAGTCCGATCCGACGTTCCGGGTCGACCCAGAACATGGATCCGCTCAGACCGAAGTGGCCGTAGGTCGAGGGCGAGTTATGGGTCCCGGTCCAGTGCGGCTGCTTGCCGGACCGGATCTCGAACCCGAGGCCCCAGTCGTTCGGGTTCTGGCTGCCGTAGCCCGGCAGAACCCCTCGGATACCCGGGTACTGAACCCTCGCCGCTTCGGAAAGCGTCGCGGAGTGGAGCCAGCCGGACGGCTCGAGCAGCTCGGCTACGACCTGCGCCAAGTCCTCCACGGACGCCACACCGTCCCGAGCGGGCGATCCCGCGAGATGGGTGTCGCGCAATCCGAGCGGGCGGACCAGCGACTCGTGGAAGTAGCTGCCGAATGGCATGTCGACGGCACGCGCCACGAGATCTGCGAGCAACTCGATGCCAACGTGGGAGTAGACCCGCCGGGTGGCCAGCGGGAACATCCGTCGCAACTCGTCGGGTGCTAGCCCGGAGGCGTGAGACATCAGATGACGGACGGTCGCTCCCGGTACCAGGTCCTCGTTCGCGGTGTCGGTGAGTTCAAGCGCGCCTTCCTCGACGGCGACGAGCGCGCTGAGCACCGCGAGCGGTTTCGTCACTGAGGCCAGGGGAAATTGGCGGTTGACCGGCCCAGTCGAGGCGAGCACGCCACGCGGCCCCACGGCCGCAGCCGCGGCTACGCCGACCGGCCATTTCCCTGCTTGTTCGACGACGGAGGTCAAGTCCGCCATCAGGCGTCGATCCTGCGGCGAGCCACCTCGATCATGCCGGGCAGGTTAGGCGCCGCGCCTTCGGGCAGGGCGTCCCAGGTGACCCAACGCAGATCCAGTGATTCGTGACTTTGCGACAGCGGCGCGCTGTCTGGCGCAATCGCCAGGTAGGTCACGTCGAAATGTCGGGTCGGCACGCCGAGCGAGCAGGTCAGGGAGTGCACGTCGAGGCTGATCGGTCGCGGGTCGAACGACAGCGCGCCGATGCCCGACTCCTCGCGCGCCTCTCGGGCGGCCGCGTCCAGCAATGAGCGGTCACCTCGCTCGCAGTGGCCGCCGAGTTGTAACCACAGACCCTGGCGCGGGTGGAGCGTGAGCAGCACGGATCGTCGGGCCGGATCGAGCACCAGCGCACTGGCGGTGAGGTGGCCGGGCACGCAGGAACGCCACATCGCATCCGGGCGCGCCGCGAGGAATGCGAGGAATGCCTGCTGTACGGACGCTTCTGCTGCCGTTTCGGCGGAGAACATCGCCACCACGACGACAGCGTCCGCATGCAGGAGCGGTGGCTCGGCGTTCGGACCGCCGGCCTCCGTTCGGCCGACCGCGATCGCCTCGGCCGTGCCCAGCCGGAACATGTCCTCCTCCGGAGTGCGGATGAGCGCCGCACTGCCGAGCCCGTCGTCAGACAGCTTGCCGTTGACGGCCAGCCCCCGCACGACGGCGACAGGAACTCCGCGCAGCTTTCCCTTGACCAGATCGGCTGCCGCGGCGACCTCGTCGGCGACGGCAACCTGGGTCACCTCGAGGAGGTTGCCATGTGCGTCCAACTGCCCCCGAGCGTCGAATACCGCACTAAGGCCAGCCACTCCGATGGCCGCGTCGGTGATGCCGGTTCGCCAGGGCCGGCCCATGGAGTCGCTCACGATGACAGCGACGTCGACGCCGAGCTTGGCCCGCAGCCCCTCCCGCAGCCGGGCCGCAGAAGCGTCCGGGTCGACCGGCAGCAGTGCGAGTTCGTTGCGGGCCACGTTCGAGACGTCCACCCCAGCGGCCGCGAGGACGAGTCCCAGCCGGTTCTGGACGATCCGGAGATTGCCCCGAGTGGCAACGACCCGCACCGACTCCTCGTCGACGGCCTCCCGCCGCGCCTGCTCGCGCAGATCGGCGTCGGCGGTCGGCAGCGTGATCAGCCTGCCCTCGATCTTCGATACGATCTTGGAGGTCACCACCAGTACGTCGCCGTCTTGCAACTGGGGCGCCGCGTCGGCGACGGCAGCGACCAGATCGTCGCCGGGCCGCAGATCCGGCATTCCCGTGACCGGCAGGATCTCGAGGCGAGTGGCGCCGTGGTCGGCGGGCGGGAAGTCAGACACCAGCGAGCTCCAGGGCGGCGTGGACCATGTCGGCGGTCGCGGCGTCATCCGACATCAGGAGCGGGACGGAGCGGACCGCCAGACCGGGCACCTCGGCCGCGTCGGTGCTGTGCACGAGCCAGCCATCGAGGACGCCGCCCGATCCGCGGGCGCCGTAGTGCCGGCCAACGCCCGCTGCGCTTACCTCGACCCCGATTGCAGCCAGGCAGGCGTCCGCCATTCCCCGCACCGGCGCCCTACCGATGATGGGGGAGACGCCGACGACGGGTGCCGATGTCGTCGACACCGCGTCCCGAACTCCCGCCACGGCGAGGATCGTCCCAATACTGACCACCGGGTTGCTAGGTGCGATCAGGACAACATCGGCGTGCAGGATCGCCTCCAGCACGCCCGGCGCCGGCTTGGCATCGTCCAGGCCGACCTGTACGAACGCCTGGGCCGGCAGGGCCGCGCGGTAACGGATCCACCACTCCTGGAAGTGGATGGCGTGCCGTCCAGCACCGGGCCGATCGACGACCACATGAGTTTCGCAGCGCTCGTCGCTCATCGGGAGCAGGCGCACTCCGGGTTTCCAGCGATCGCACAGTGCTGCCGTTACGTCGGACAGCGGATATCCGGCATCGAGCATCTGCGTCCGTACCAAGTGGGTCGCGATGTCGAGATCGCCGAGGCCGAACCAAGTCGGCTCCACCCCGTACGTCGCCAACTCGTCGCGAATCCGCCAGGTCTCCTCGGCCCGGCCCCAACCCCGTTCCGCGTCGATACCACCCCCGAGGGTGTACATGACGCTGTCCAGATCGGGGCAGATTCGCAGCCCGTGCAGCGTGATGTCGTCGCCGGTATTCACGATCGCTATGACTTCGTCGGATGGACAGGCGGCACGAACTCCCCGCAGGTAGCGCGCTCCGCCGATGCCCCCGGCCAACACTGTGATGCGCACGTGTCGAACTTACGGTAAGCGAGCAACCGGATGCGGAATGGTCATGCGACCATCCGTCCCCGCCGCACCTTTCGGACAACGGTCGCGCCGGTTCCGACGGCGTACTGCACCGCAATCCGGACCGGGTCGTCGAGCGGGCCGATGGTCTCCAGCAGCGGTCGCAGCTCCTGTCTCATGGCCTTCGGCCGCGGTGAGGGGCGAGCGGGGGGCCGTCCCATGGTCTCGGGGACGGCCGTGGCGCCGCATATCACCAGCAGCATGGCGAGGACCGCGTCCGGTGCGTCTACGGGCGGCATCCGTAATACCGCGACTGCGGTCACCCGGCGAGCGCGGTCGAGCATGCTCGTGGCGTCCACGTCGACGTAGCGGTTCCGTCCCGCTGGCGTCCACAACCCGTCAGTGACAAGCTCGTCGACCAACGCCATGCGGTCGCCGTGAACGTACCGAAACCATCGAGGCCACGAGACCCCGGGCCGGGCCGCGACCGCATCCCGGATCTGGTCGAGAAACCGGTGCGTGTTCGGTGCTGTGCTGATCGCGTAAGGCGCTCCCCCATAGTCCACGATCTGCCCGGCGAGGGCGAGTTCGGCGAACAACGCGGCGCGGACGCCGACCGCGAGGGTATTGCGCCGGACGAGCCGTCCGGTGCCGGGATCACGCGCGATGCGCAGCAGGTCGGTAGCGATCAGCTCATCAGGCATCGGCCGGGAGCCTCGCCCGACGAGCGCGCAGCAGCGCGCCGACCTCGTGCATCGACACCTCGCGGGCGCCGCGCCGAACCGCCTCGGTCCGCAAGTGCTCCGGCAGGTCGTAGTGCCAGCGCCACGGATGCTCCTGGAAGATCCGGCGCGGCATGCCCAGCTGGTCAGCCATCGAGTGCAGTTCTTCGCGGGAATCAGCCAGCAGGTGGCAGTACTCGCGGAATCGCAGCCCGGCGGAGGGATACGACCGCACCGCGTCGACGTAGCAGACCATTTCGATGGGCCACAGTACTGGCGAATCCGGCCGGGCTACGCCAGCGAGCGGGACGCTAGCTGCCCAGGATCTGCTGGAAGCCCTCACGCCATGACGCCACGGACGGTTTCCACGACAGCTCGTGCCGAGCCCGCTCGTTCGAGGCACCGCGGACGCGGGTCATCAAATGCACGGCGACATCCCCGCCGACCAGGCGCGCCAGCCACGTCGGGACATGACGCGGGGGACGGGCGCCGAGCCGGTCCGCCAGATACGGCAACCAATCCCGAACCGGAGCCGGCTCATCGTCAACGATGTTGTAGATGCCTGCTCCTTGGGTGAGCGCAGCCAAGGTGGCCGAGGCCGCGTCCCTGACGTGCAGGAACGACCAGACGCCGCCGGCATCGCCGACGAGGGGAAATTGCCGGTTGCGGATGGCGACGATCTGCTGACCGTCGCTGTCGAGTGAGGTGTGCGGGCCGTACAGCCCTCCGTACCGGAGCGTCACGCCGCCAGGCGCATCGCCGACGAGCTGCTCCAACCGGCGAATCGCACTGAGGGTCTCCCGCAGCGCCTCGGGCGGATCGGGATCGAGCAGGTCGGATTCGTCCTTGACCGGACCGCCGGTCGGAGCATACGGCCAGCCGGCGAAGCTCTGCGCCACGAACCGCCGGATACCGACGATGCGGCCTGCGGCAAGGAGATTCTCCGTTCCCACCGTCCGCAGCCGGTTGGTCATGGCGAATTGCCGACCGATGCGGCGCACGTTGTTGGTCAGGCCGGACAGGGCCGTGGCCTGGTGCACCATGACCTCAGGCTCGGCTGCGACGACGGCGGCCTTGGTGTGGCCGGCGTCCAGCAGATCGAGCACGACCGGCCGGACTCCTTGCTCGCGCAGGGCAGCCACCTTCGCTTCTGATCTCGTAGTGGCGTAGACCTCATGCCCGGTCGACACAAGCAACGGCAGGAGTTGCCGACCGACGACGCCGGTGGCTCCCGCGACGAATACCCGCATGATGACTCCTCTCGTTGACCGCAATGCCCTCTACGACGCCGACGAGGTGCTCCCCGTGACAGCCCGCGGTATAGCCGTTGTCACGGTTAGGGTTGATTGAACGTCTCCTCGGTATTCGTCCCGACTACCCCGAGGAGGGCCGGTGTCCGATGAACCGACTGCAGCCGAGTTGTACTCGGCGCTACGACCGCTGCTGTTCTCCATCGCCTATCGCATGCTTGGCTCGGTCAGCGCGGCGGAGGACGTCGTGCAGGAATCGTTCCTCCGCTATCACCGCGCACAGCAGGACGGCGTGGCGATCGAGACGCCCAAGGCATATCTGACAACGATCGCGACGCGCCTGTCCGTGGACGCCTTGCGCCGGGCCAAGCGGCAACGCGAAACCTATGTCGGAACCTGGCTGCCTGAGCCGTTACTCACCGACCCCAGCCCCGACGCGGCCGAGCAGGTCGAGACGGCGGACACCCTCTCGCTTGCGTTTCTCGTGCTGCTGGAGTCCCTGTCGCCGGTCGAGCGGGCCGTGTTCCTCCTGCGCGAGGTTTTCGACTACGGCTACGAGGAGATCGCCGACGTCGTCGATCGCACACCCGATAACTGCCGGCAGATTGCCCTGCGGGCGCGGCGCAGTGTCGACACGCGTCGTCCTCGCTACGAACCGTCGGCAGCCAAACGAGACCAGCTCGCGGAGCGGTTCTTCGCGGCGTGCGAGCACGGCGATCTGCAAGCACTACAGGGATTACTGGCTGCAGACATCAAGTTCCAGGGTGACGGCGGCGGCAAGGCGCCAGCAGTCGCGCAGGTCATCTCCGGCCAGAAGATGGTGATGCGCCTGCTGGTGTCGCTGCTTCGGCAAGGGGCCGAGCTTGGTGGCTGGGCCGAGCCGGCGCAGGTCAACGGTCAACCGGGCGCGATATTCCACACGGCGGACGGCAAGATCGCCTCCGTCGTCGGCCTGGAGATTGCGGACGGTCAGGTGCAAGCGATCCAGTCCGTCGTGAATCCCGACAAGCTCCGCCACCTCGGCGCGGTCGCGGACATGCGGAGCCTCATGCGCGCAGCCCGCAACGGCGCAGGAGACTAGCGCTTGACCGCGACGAGCAATCCGTCCCCGACCGGTAGCAGCGCCGGCACGAGCCGGTCGTTGTCATGGACCGAGCGCACGACCTCGCGCACCGTGACCGTCGCCACGTCCCGCACGGTCGCGTCCGCAACCTGGTCCGCGCGTAGGGCGTTGTCGAACGCCACGACCCCGCCTGGGCGCAACAACCGAATGGCTTGCTCGAGATAGTCGACGTAACCGGTCTTGTCCGCGTCGACGAACACCAGGTCGTAGGCGCCGTCAGTCAACCGGGGTAGCACGTCGCCCGCCTGGCCGTTGATCAGCCGGTAGCGGTTCGGCGGTATTCCTGCGGCGGCATAAGCCTGTTTGGCCAGCCGTTGGTGCTCACGCTCGATGTCGACGGTGGTGAGCACGCCGTCCGGACGCATACCACGAAGCAGCCAGATGCCGGACGTCCCGGCGCCCGTACCGACCTCGACCACCGCCCTCGCGTCAATCGCCGCAGCGAGGAACCGAAGCGCAGCGCCGGTGCCGGAGCCGATCGGCACGCACGTTCCGAGTTCCGCCGCGTGCTGGCGAGCCGTCTGCAATGGCTCGTCTTCCTCGACCCATTTCTCGACGAAAGCCAGGCTGGGGATGCCGACTTTGGGTTCGGTCATGAGCAGGCAACGATCACGAGGCCGGGGCCCCCGCGAAATCGCGCAGCGATTTCGTGGGGTGCGAGGACACCACCGGACCGCAGTGGTCGTTGCCCGCGGGCTAGCACGGTCATGAGGTCAGATGCTAGTGACGCGGGTCCGGGTCACCGCATGGAGTCGATGATCAAGGCCAGATCATCGGCCGTGGTGAGCGGGTTGACGATCGCGAAGCGCGTGCACGGCTGATTACGGTGCCGGGTAGGCGTCACGAAGGCGACTTGCTCGGCCAGCAGCCGGGCTGACCAGCGCGCATAGTGGTCCGCCGTCCACCCGATGCGTTCGAACATCAGTACCGAGAGATCCGGCTCGACCATCAGCCGCACGTGATCGGCGGCGCGAATGATCGCGGCCCCGGCTCGAGCGACCTCCAGCGTCCGCTCGATTGCATCGCGGTAGGCATCGGTGCCGTGCACAGCAAGTGAGAACCAGAACGGCAGGCCCCGGGCTCGCCGGCTGAGCTGAATTGAGAAATCCGACGGATTCCACTCGTCCTCGGCCGTCACCGGGTCGAGGTAGCCGGCGTATAGAGCATTGGCGGCGCGGCCGAGAACCGGGTCGCGATAGAGGAGGGCGCACGAGTCAAACGGCGCGAACAGCCACTTGTGGGGGTCGACGATGAACGAGTCGGCCCGCTCGACGCCACGGAACAGGTGGCGGATGCTCGGCGCGGCCAGACCCGCTCCGCCGTACGCGCCGTCGACATGCAGCCACCAGCTGTGCTCGGCCGCCACGTCGGCGATGCCTTCGATGTCATCGACGACGCCGGCGTTCGTCGTGCCAGCAGTGGCCACAGCGGCAAAGATGCCGTCGACCGTGCTGGCGGATAGCTCCGAGATGGTCTGGCGGAGCGCGGTCCCCGTCATGCGGCCCCGCTCGTCCCCCGGGATCTCGATGATCTCAACGTCCATCACCACGCGCAGGGCGTGTTTGACCGACGAGTGGGTCTCCTCGGTGACGCAGACCGCCCAGCGGGGCGGACGACGGGAGCTGCGCCGCTCGAGGGCCGCTTCCCGGGCGGCTACGAGAGCGGACAAGTTGGCGACTGTCCCGCCTTGCGCGAATACCCCCCCGGCCGTGGGCGGAAGGCCGGCCAGGTCGGCGATCCAGCGCAGCGCCTGATTCTCGGCATAGACCGCCCCGGAGCCTTCGAGCCACGATCCGGCGTAGACATTGGATGCGCCGACGAGCATGTCGAACGCAGCTGCCGCCTTCGACGGCGCACCCGGGATGAAGGACAGGTATCGCGGGTGCTCGATGGTCAGGCAGGCCGGCCCGAGCACCTCTGCCCAAAGACGCAGCGCCTCGTCTGCTCCAAGGCCGCGGGGAACCACCGTCGCACCAGCCGCGGCCTCGAGCCGCTCGGGACTGGCCGGGCGATTGAGCGGATGCATCCTGGCCAGCCGGTCCAGGCAGTCGTCGGCGAGTGCCCGGGCGAGGCGTTCCGCGTCCGGCGTGTATCGGTGCACACGGTGAGCGTAGGGGTCTGTTTCATGATCACAAGCCCGTTCTTGTTCTCAGGTGGTGAAGTTCGTCCTCCGTAATGGCTCACAGGTAACACCGATGTAGTGCTCAGGATTCTCCAGGGCCAGCTCGGGACGATATTGCGCAACGCCGCATCCCCGTGCGGCCCGGGAACGTTAAGGAACGCTGAGGCGTTGCACCGCGTGGACGCCAGAGCTGGTTCCCTGTATTGCACCAGTATCGGCAGATGAGGTGAACAGGTGACCGAGGCCGCGATCGCCACCCAGTGGGTGCCGCCCACTTGGGACGAAGTGGTTCGGGAGCACGCCGATCGCGTGTACCGATTGGCGTACCGGCTGTCCGGCAACCGCGCGGACGCTGAGGATTTGACCCAGGAGACGTTCGTCCGGGTCTTCAAATCGCTCGCCGAGTACACCCCCGGAACATTCGAGGGCTGGCTGCACCGCATCACGACGAACCTGTTCCTGGATATGGTCCGGCGCCGGCAGCGCATCCGATTCGATGCATTGCCCGACGACGCGGGTGACCGGCTGGCTTCGAACTCCGCCGGCCCCGAGCAGGCGTACGCCGAGATGCATCTGGATCCGGAAATCCAGCGGGCCCTCGATGCGCTCCCCGCTGACTTCCGGGCCGCGGTTGTCTTGTGCGACCTGGAGGAGCTCTCCTACGAAGAGATCGCAGCCACCCTCGGCATCAAGGTGGGAACCGTGCGCTCCCGGATCCACCGCGGCCGGGTACTGCTGCGTGAAGCGCTCGCGCATCGGGCGCCGGGCGTTCGCCCAGTGGAGCCAGGCACTAAGCCCGTTCCCGCGGTCCCGCTGACTGGAGCGGCCGACCGACCATGAACTTCCCCGTGCAGCACCTGTCCGACGAGGCCGTCGCCGCGTACGCCGACGGTGTCCTCGGCAGGACTGCTCGCATGCGCGCCGAGCGCCACCTGGCCGACTGCCCCGAGTGCGCCTATGCGGTGAGCATCCAGCGGGAGGCTGTGTTCGCCCTTCGTGGCGCACCGCTTCCGGCGCTGCCGAGTGGTTTGCTCGACCGTCTCCGGGCTGTGCCAACGACGACGATCCTGACGTCGCCGCCGCTCGCCCTATCACCCGATGGGTCTGCGGCATTCCCAGCTCATGGCACGTCCGTAGCGGAGCGGGACGACACCGCCACGATGTCTGCTCACCCGATGGGGTTGACTCCGTCGATCGTCCCGCGCTCCCGCTGGTATGGCCGCTTTGGCAGTGTGGGCATGGCCACAGTCGTCGCGGTCGCTGCTGTTGCCGTCCTGACGGTCGGACTGCGTGCGTCGGAGGGCGCTGGCACGTCGCCGGCCGCTCCTGCGCCCGCCGAGGTGGATCAGCAATCGGTCAGAGCTACTACGGCTGCCATCGAGCCAGCTCTGGTCGTAACACCGGCCTTCATGTCCGCACCGCAGGACGAGTCCGCCCGCCCCTAGGGCGGCCGCTGGGACACCGCTCGTCGAGGCGCCCGCCGCACACGCTCTGCCAACCCGTCTGCTTCTCTCAGCAACCGCTGGGTGGGCGAGGGTTATCTCGGTAAGGCAAACTCGGTCAGACGGCGTTGAGTGCCGGAGGAGGCGCAGCACCAGATGGGTGAGGACAGGCCAGACGCCGGGCCCGGCGAGCAGCCGGGCGGAGGGCGGGACGCGGACTATCTGCGTCCGCCCGGCGTCTCTGGCTCGTTCGCCCCGCGTGCCGACGAGCCGGACTACCGCCCGCCACCGCCCACGGTGTCTCCGCAGGAGCGGGCCGAGTACGGCCGACCGGCCGGCAGCGCCGCGCTGTTCGCTCCGATGCCGGGCGAGCGCATGCCGCCGACCCACCGGCTGCGACCGCCGCCGGTCGACGAGCGCACCGCCCGATCCTTCGGCCCGACGACACCCGGGGCGGGTGCCGAGGGCTTCGAGGCGCCACTCGGCAGCCGGATCTGGCCCACCCTCCACAAGGCGCAGTCGCCGTGGTGGAAGCCAGACGCGGCGCGAGATCCGTGGCGGGACCCGGCGTCGCCCTTCTGGCTAGGGCGTCCAGCGATCTTTACGTCCGACGGCTTGCAGCAGCTTTCCCCCGACGTCGATACGGAGCACACCGACGAGGAGGGCACGGAACCGGAGCCGGCGAAGACGAAGGAGCCGCGCGGCGCTGGCCGAGGCCGGTTCGGGCTCAGCGCCTTGCTGCTGACGTTGATCACGGCACTGCTCGCCGGAGTGGTGGGCGGCGGCGCCGGTTGGTGGCTGGCCGAGCGATCCAACCAAGTGCTGACTAACGGCGGGGTAACGCTCGGCACGGCGGGATCGCCGGCAAACCGTCCACCGGGGTCGGTGGCTGACATTGCCAAGCGCGTGTCACCCGCCGTGGTGTCCATCGATGTGAAGGGATCCGGCGTCACCGGGACCGGCTCCGGGTTCGTAATCGACCGCAGCGGTTACATCCTGACCAACAATCACGTTGCGTCAGTGGCGGCGGCATCCGGCACGATCCGGGTGACCTATAGCGACCGGGCCAGCGAGCCGGCGAAGATCGTCGGCCGTGATCCGCTCACCGACCTCGCCGTGCTCAAGGTCACCCGTACCGACCTCACGGTCGCCAGCCTGGGCGACTCGTCCAAGGTCGCGGTCGGTGATCCGGTCATTGCCATCGGTTCGCCGTTGGGGCTGCGGGGCACGGTGACGTCCGGCATAGTCTCCGCGCTCGACCGCCCGGTACATCTCTCCGGCGATGGCAGCGACACGGACGCGGTCATCGATGCGATCCAGACGGACGCCCCGATCAACCCCGGTAACTCAGGCGGCCCCTTGGTGGATGCGTCCGGTGCCGTAATCGGGGTGAACTCGGCGATCGCGTCCCTCGGCGGAAGCGGAGAGAGCGGCAGCATCGGGGTTGGATTCGCCATCCCGATGAACTCCGCCCGCGACATTGCCCAGCAGCTGATCCACACCGGCAAGGCCGTCCATGCGTCCGACGGCATTTCTGCCCGCAGCGTCACCGACGGCAGCCGCGACGGCGCCTACGTGCTGCAGGTGACCCCCAACGGTCCGGGCGCCCAGGCCGGCCTGAAGCCGGGCGACGTGATCACCGCCGTGGACAACACGCTCATCGATTCCGCTGACGAGCTGACCGTCGCCGTGCAGGCGCACAAGCCGGGCGACACGGTACGCATGCACTTCTTCCGTGGCAGTCAGGAATCCGACGTATCCGTCACGCTGTCAAGCGTCTGAGGTCCGCTCAACTCTCGAACATCGGGTTTCCGGCTTACACTCGGCTCGTGTTCAACATCGGGCCGATGGAGCTGCTGGTCCTAGCTCTGGTTGGCCTGATCGTGATAGGTCCGGACAAGCTGCCCGGCCTCGCCCGAGACGCCGCCCGCATGTTGCGGAGCCTCCGGGAGGTGGCCACCGGGGCCCGCACCCAGCTGCGGGACGAGCTCGGGCCGGAGTTCGCGGATCTCGACCTGCGATCGTTGAATCCCCGCACGGCCATCCAGCGGGCGCTTCTCGGGGACGAGGACCTGTCCGAGCTCAATCCGCGAGCCGCACTGCGCGACGCCATGTCGGACGAGCCGCCGCCCCCGGCGCCGCCGGCGCCCCCACCCGGCCAGCGGCCGCTCGGGCGGGGCGAGAAAGCGCCCTTCGACGAGGACGCGACCTAGCGGGACCTGGCGTCTTTAGCAACACAGAGTTCGACCTGGGACGCCCCCCAGCCATCCCAGGTCGAACGATTTGGGTGATCAGCTCAGCTGCGCACCGTCGCGGACTGCGCCGCGAATGGCACGAGGATCACGATCACAAGTCCCACCAACAGGTTCGTGCCGGCCAAAGCAACCTGCGCGCTGAGGTGCGCCGCCGACATGGTGAACGGAATGAGAGTGGCGAGGACGGTCAGTAGCCCGGTGAGCCAGCAGTAGAACAGCGTCGGCCGAGGCGCGATGTGCAGCATCGCGTTGTAGAGAGCAGCGGCTGCGAACGCGATGCCAGCGGCAATGAGGCCGTAGCTGAGGGCGTGGACCGGCGTCAGCAGCCCGTTGTCCTGCGTAAGCACCGGCACGTGGGCGATGCCGTGCGTGACGACGAGGCCGATGACGCCGGCCAGGGCCGCGACGATCGCCGTAATGACAGCGCCGACCCAGTAGCGCATCTGATCGAGTCGTGGTCGCGGCGCCGCGGCACGAGGCGCTGATGACGTCGGCGATGCCGGCTCAACCGCGGTGAACGGGCTGTCGTAGTAGTGGTTGGGAAGAGTTGTGGTGTTGGACACGATCCACCTCGTTGGGGATTTTGGCTTGAGGCCAGGGGATTCGTCGGCGGTTGCCGGCTGACTAAAGTCTCCGACCGGCTGAGGCGCCGCGGGATCGACCGGTTGGCGGCTTGATCGGCTGATCCGCTGTCCACCGACCGGATGACCAGCTCATCGAGGCGTCGAGACAGCAGGGCGTTTGTGGCCGAGCCGACGGTTCGGTACGACCGAGGTTGCGCGGCGAGCGGACGAGTCCAGCCCGCGGAGGCCCGTGGCCAGGTGGTATAGCGCCGGTAAACGGCCTTACGCGCGGCTCGGCGTCAGGCCGAGTGAACGGCCGACGAGGGTCGCCTGGCGGCGGGACAGGACGTCCGCGACTGAGCGCAGCGCCTCAGCGGCCGGCGAGTCCGGCTGATGGAGCACGACCGGCCGCCCGTCGTCGCCGCCTTCGCGTACCCGCTGGTCGATGGGCACCTGACCGAGGAGCGGCACCCGGGTGCCGGTGGCGACGGCCAGGGAGTCAGCTACCGCTTGCCCGCCGCCGGATCCGAACAGCTCCAGGCGAGAGCCGTCCGGTAGCTCGAGCCACGACATGTTCTCGACGACCCCCACTATCTGTTGATGGGTCTGCAACGCGATCGACCCGGCCCGTTCTGCCACCTCACGAGCCGCGATCTGCGGAGTTGTGACGACCAGCAACTCGGCCGACGGGACGAGCTGGGCGACTGAGATCGCGATATCTCCGGTGCCGGGCGGCAAATCCATCAGCAGAACGTCAAGATCACCCCAGTACACGTCTCCCAGGAATTGCTGTAAGGCGCGGTGCAGCATCGGGCCACGCCACACGACCGCGGTATTGCCCGGAGTGAACATTCCTATCGAGATGACCTTCACGTCATACGCGACCGGCGGCATGATCATCTGCTCGACCTGGGTGGGCTTACCGATGACCCCGAGCATCCGGGGGACCGAGAATCCGTAGATATCGGCGTCCAGCACGCCCACCGATAGGCCACGTCGAGCCAACTCGGCCGCGACGTTGACGGTCACCGACGACTTGCCCACGCCGCCCTTGCCGGACGCGACCGCGTACACCCGCGTCCGGGATCCCGGCTTGGCAAACGGAATCTCGGTAGCGGGAGCGTTCCCGCGCAGTTTCTGGCGCAGCTCGGTGCGCTGCGCGTCGGTCATGACGCCCAGATTCACGTCGACTGCGGTGACAC
This sequence comes from uncultured Actinomycetota bacterium, assembly GCA_963809815.1. GTDB lineage: Bacteria > Actinomycetota > Actinomycetes > Mycobacteriales > Jatrophihabitantaceae > CAVVJA01. The sequence continues at coordinate 27,474 of CAWELM010000017.1, read as the reverse complement.
CCGGGACCGTCGAGACAGCGGCTGTGACGTCTCGGTTCAGCTGCTCCCGCATCGGGCAGCCGGCGACGGTCAGCAGAACGCCCACGCGTACTCGACCGTCCGGAGCGATGTCAACCGACTCGATCATGTCGAGTTCGGCAATCGGTCGGCGGATTTCGGGGTCGAGAACTCGGGCAAGGGCGGCCTGAACCGCATCAGGGCTCGGATGAGGCATATGTCGATCGTACGGAGCGTTGCGTACGCACGCGTCAGGTGCACCCCCGCGACCACCTAGTATGTCGGGGCATGTCGACAGCCAGGGCGTCGTTGCGGCCCTCCGACTGGCGGATCGAGGTCTGGCGTTCGTTCCTACGGGCGCACAGCCAGGTCGTTCGCCGGTTGGAGCGCGACCTGACCGCGGACGCCGGTTTGCCGCTCGCCTGGTACGACGTCCTACTCCAGCTCGCCGAGGCGCCGGACCGTCGGCTGCGCATGGCTGAGTTGGCCGACAGCGTCCTGCTGTCCCGTTCCGGACTGACCCGGCTCGTCGACCGGCTACAAGCGGCCGGACTCGTCGTCCGCGAACCATTTCCTGGCGATGCCAGAGGCATGTACACCGTGCTGACGCCCGCGGGATTGGACCGCCTACGGCGGGCAGCGCCGATTCATCTGGCCGGGGTGCAGGAGTATTGGCTGTCGAAGTTCTCCGACGACGAGCTGCGACAGCTGCACGAACTGCTGAACCGCCTCGTCGCCGACCCGGACCCCGACGTCACCGACGCAGCAGATGAGGCATCGTCAGCGGGAACGTGAGCACTCGCCTCAACCGCTGCAAGGACGCTAGTCGGCGTGCTCCTTGTCACGTGCGCCATCGAGCCGGCTGAGCTCAGATCGCAAGAAGTCACGCGTCACGACCTCACCAAGCGCGAGCCGGACAGCCGCCAGTTCCCGGGCGACGTAATCCAGGTTGGCCGCTGATTGCTGATACTGCTCGCGATCCTGTTCGAGGTTGATCCGATCGCGGTCATCCTGGCGATTCTGCGCAAGCAGGATCAGCGGCGCTGAATATGCCGCCTGGAGGGAGAGGATCAAGGTGAGGAACAGGAACGCGTATGGGTCGAAGTGCGGCAGCCCCGGCAGCGTGTTGAACGCGACCCAGGAGATGATCAGAACCGTCTGCAGGATCAGGTAGCGGCCGGTGCCGAGGAATCGCGCGATTCTCTCAGTCAGCCGGCCGAAGGCCTCCGGGTCGTAGCGAACCGGGGGGGTTCGCCGAGACGTCTTGGGCTGGTCGAGCCGATCGCGACGCTCAGCCATCTGTGCTCGTCCGGTGCTTTGCGGATGTCGCGGGCTCGAGCTCGGTCGAATCCGCGTCTATGTCCCGCCAGTCCTCGGGGAGCAAGTGATCCAGCACATCATCGACGGAGACCGCGCCGAGTAGCCGCTCGTTCTCGTCGACGACCGGAGCCGCGAGGAGGTTGTAGGTCGCGAGGTGGCGGGTGATCTCCGCGATGGGGGTACCGGGACGCAGCGCATCCGTGTCCTTGACCGCGCTCGCACTCACGAGGGCGGACGGTGGCTCCCGCAGCAGCCGTTGCAGATGGGCCGTGCCGAGGAAGCGCCCGGTCGGCGTCGCCTGCGGCGGTCGAACGACAAAGACCTGGGCCGCGAGCGCCGGGCTCAGATCGGGATTACGCACGAGGGCCAAGGCCTCGGCCACAGTGGCATCCGGCGGAAGGATCACCGGCTCGGTCGTCATCAGGCCGCCGGCGGTCATGTCGTCATAGCTCATGAGCCGCCGGACCGGGGCGGCCTCGTCCGGTTCCATCAACTTCAGCAGCCGCTCCTGGTCAGCCGCGGGCATCTCGCCCAGCAGATCGGCCGCATCGTCGTCGTTCATTGCTTCGAGGATGTCGGCGGCCCGCTCGTCGCTGAGGGACGACAGCAGGCTGACCTGATCGTCTTCGGGTAGTTCCTCGAACACATCGGCCAGTCGTTCGTCATCGAAGGCGGCGACGACCTGCCGTTGCCTGCTTTCCGGCAGATCCTGCAGGGCACTGGCCACATCCGCCGGCCGCATCCCGGAGAGCACCGAGAGGAGGCTGTCGGTGCCCTGCGTGTCGGAGAGCGACAGACCGTCGACGTCATCCCAGTCGATCTGCTGCAGCTGGCCGCGCCGACGGGTGATCCGATTGGCGCCGACGCGGACCGCGAGGCGGGTTATCAGCCAATCCTGGGTGCGGTTGCGCTCCATCGCCGTGTCGACGATCGTCGCCCGCTGGCCGTTGCTACGCAGCCGCACGCTTCGGTCGAGCAGCTCGGACAGCACCAAGATCTCGTGCGTGCGCCGTTCGAAGCGCCGCATGTTGACCATGCCGGTCGAGAGCACGACGGCATCGATCTCGATGCGCGTCACCCGACCCATCGGAACGAAGATGCGGTGCCGGTGTTGCACCTCGACGACAAGGCCGAGCACTCGCGGGGGGCGATCGAGCTGCAGCATCGCGACGGTCTCGCGAACGCGGCCGAGCTGATCACCATTCGGGTCGAATACCCCGATGCCAGCGAGCCGGGCAATGAACACCCGGTCCGCGCTCATAACAGCCACCCACAGCTGCTCACGAGGGGCAGAGTAGTCGGCGAAGCGGGTTTTCCGGCGACCAGATGCCGCTTGCGAGTATTGGACGGGTGAACCCGATCTCGTCGACAACTCGAGAATCGCTCGCCGTCCCCCGTGGGGTAGACGCGGTCCTCCTCGTCGTCGCGTTGACCGGTATCTCGTTCTCGGGACCGCTGATGGCGGCGACCGCGGCGCCCGCCCTGGCAATTGCCTTCTGGCGTAACGCACTGGGCGCGCTTCCGACGGCAGGCGTCGTCGGTCTGCGCCACCGGGCAGAACTAGTCAGGATGCCGGCGCGCGCGATCGCCGGAGCGGTCCTCGCCGGCTGCGCTCTCGCTGGGCATTTCGCTACGTGGGTGCCAAGCGTGACCTTGACGTCCGTCGCGTCGGCAACCGCGCTCGTATCGACGCAGATTGTCTTTACCGCGGTCATCGCACACTGGCAAGGTCGACGCTTGCCGCGACTGGCCTGGGTCGGCATCGGGGCAGCCACAATCGCCACCGGGCTTATTACCGGCGCTGATGTCGAGCTGTCGACGCGGGCACTTGCCGGCGACCTACTCGCCATCGCTGGTGGCCTGTTCGCGGCGATCTATCTCAGCATCGGTGCGCGCGTTCGAGCCCATATGACCACGGCGACCTACACCGGCGTCTGCTACGCCGTTTGCAGTGGGGTCCTGCTACTCGTTTGCCTGATCGGCGGCGTGCCGCTCGCCGGCTATCCGGCCGATGCCTGGCTGAAGATCGTGCTCGTGACGATATGCGCCCAGCTGCTCGGGCACAGCCTGCTCAACGTCGTGCTGCGTTCGACCAGTCCGACCATGATCAGCCTGGCAATTCTGCTCGAGGTTCCGGGCGCGGCGATCGTTGCTTACGTGTGGCTCGGCCAGCATCCGCCGTTGAGTGCCATTCCCGGGCTGATCCTGCTTGTCGGCGCACTTGCGCTCATCGTCCGTTCGCGAACCGACAACGTTCCGGTCGAGGTGACGGAATAGGACACCGTGACTCCGGCCACGACGCTGACGCGGCGACGGTAGGTCGGTGGCATGCTCGCGACCATGACCGAGACGCTGCGTCCCCGACGATCGTGCCTCGCCGTTCCGGGCAGTAACCTCCGCTTCCTGGAGAAGGCAAAGTCTCTGGCGGCTGACCAAGTGTTCCTCGATCTCGAGGATGCGGTCGCGCCGCTTGTCAAACCCGCCGCCCGCAAGAACATCGTCGCCGCGCTGAACGAAGGCGGCTGGGGAAACCGCATCCGCGTAGTCCGGGTCAACGACATCACCACGCACTGGACCTATCGCGATGTCATCGAGGTCGTCGAAGGTGCCGGGGCCAACCTGGACTGCATCATGCTGCCGAAGACGCAAAACGCGGCCCAGGTGCAGTGGCTGGATCTCCTGCTCACCCAGATCGAGAAGACGATGGGGTTCGAGGTCGGCGGCATCGGCATCGAAGCTCAAATCGAGAACGCCCAGGGCCTGATCGCCATTGACGCCATTGCGGCAGCGTCCGCTCGAGTTGAGACGCTCATCTTCGGCCCGGCCGATTTCATGGCGTCGATCAATATGCGATCGCTCGTCGTCGGAGAACAGCCGCCCGGCTACGACGTCGGAGACGCATACCACCACATCCTGATGTCGATCCTGATGGCCGCTCGGGCCCATGACCTGCAGGCGATCGACGGGCCGTACCTCCAGATTCGCGACGTCGATGGCTTCCGCCGAGTGGCCGGGCGTTCGGCGGCGCTCGGGTTCGACGGAAAGTGGGTTCTGCACCCAGGCCAGATCGATGCGGCGAACGAGATCTACGCCCCCACCCAGGAGGACTTCGACCACGCGGAACTCATCCTCGACGCGTATGCATGGTCGACGTCCGAGGCGGGCGGCACCAAGGGTTCTGCCATGCTGGGCGACGAGATGATCGATGAGGCGTCGCGCAAAATGGCGCTCGTCGTGGCCGCGAAGGGCCGCGCCGCCGGGCTGGTCCGGACCTCGTCGTTCACGCCACCGGCATAGGCGCCGGACAATTCAGTAGAACTCGCCCGTAGGCTAGCGTTTCGGTCGCAGCACACAGCACGGCTCGACAAGAAGGATGGGCATCGCATGGCGCGAGGGCGGATCACGGTCGCTGCGATCGCCGCGGCCAGTGTGATCCTCGCCGGCTGTTCCAGCGCGAGCACCGGTACCGGATCGAGCGGCGCACCAGGCTCCAGCAGCTCGAGCTCGAGTTCCACGGGCAGCGATATTGCGTCCCTGCCGGCCGAGCAGATCGTGTCGAAGGCGATCGCTTCGCTGCGCAGCGCGAAGAGCTTTCGGGTTGTAGGCACCGTGGTGGAGGGCGCGGACCGCACCGATATCGACCTAGGTCTGACCGACACCGGAAGTGCCGGGACCGTCGCCGTCTCGGGAACCGAAGTCCAAGTCATCGTGATCGGCACGGATGGTTACTTCAAGGCGTCAGACGCGGCCTGGCGGAAACTTCTAGCGGGCCGGCCGAACGTCGAGGCCATCGTCCAGCTCCTGCGTGGCAAGTGGATCAAAGGCTCGTCCAGCGATGAGCAGTTTGCTGGCTTGTTCTCCATCACCAAGAAATCGTTGGTAGACGGCCTGGCAGCCGAGAAAGGTCCGTTCACCAAGACGGCGACGAAAGTGATCGCCGGTCAGGAGGCGGTCGGGGTGACCGCCACCGACAGCACCCTGTACGTCTCGACGAAGGATGCCCGCCCGCTCGAGACCGAGCCGTTGAGCGGCTCGACCTCCAGCGGAAAGGTCACTTTCACCGAATACGACGCCGTGCCGGAGCCAACGCCGCCACCCGCCGAGGAGACGATCGACAGCTCCAAGCTCGGCGGCTGAGAGTCAGCTCACCCGCCCGATCCCTGGGCGGATCCGGCCGACTGCGCCGATACTGGCGGGCATGGCTCGCCTTGCCCAAACCGCCGGACTCACCGACCTGCAAACCGAGATCCTCGCGACCGTGCGCACTTTCGTGGACAAGGAGATCGTGCCGTACGCGACGGAGCTCGAACACAAAGATGCGTTTCCCGACGCCATCGTCGATGGCATGAAGCAGCTAGGGCTGTTCGGATTGACCATCGACGAAAAATACGGCGGACTCGGCGAGTCGCTACTGACGTACGCGCTGGTCGTGGAGGAGATCGCGCGCGGCTGGATGTCCATCTCTGGCGTGATCAACACGCATTTCATCGTTGCCTACCTGATTGACCAGCACGGGACCGACGATCAGAAGCAGCGGCTATTGCCGCAGATGGCGACCGGCGACCTACGGGGCGCCTTTTCGATGAGCGAGCCGGAATGCGGTTCCGACGTCGCGGCGATCAAGACGCGCGCCCGGCCGGACGGCGACGAGTTCGTGCTGACCGGTCAGAAGATGTGGCTCACGAACGGGGCCCGGGCCGGCCTGGTGGCCACCCTGGTTCGCGACGAGCTCGGCGCCGAGTCGGTCTACCGGAACATGACGACCTTCCTCATCGAAAAGGAGCCGGGGTTCGGCGAAACCCGTCCGGGACTGACCATCCCCGGAAAGATCGACAAGATGGGATACAAGGGCGTCGAGACCACCGAGATGATTCTTGACGAGGTCCGTGTTCCCGCCGCGGCCGTTCTTGGCGGCGCGGACGGCCGTGGGCGTGGCTTCTACCAGATGATGGACGGGATCGAGGTCGGCCGGGTGAATGTTGCTGCCCGTGGGTGTGGCATCGCGATCCGGGCTTTCGAGCTGGCGGTCGCGTACGCCCAGCAGCGACGGACGTTCGGCAAGCCGATTGCCGATCATCAAGCCGTGGCGTTCACCTTGGCCGAGATGGCGACCAAGGTCGAGGCGGCGCATTTGCTCATGGTCAACGCAGCCCGGTTGAAGGATTCCGGTGCGCGCAACGACGTGGAAGCCGGTATGGCCAAGCTCCTCGCCAGCGAGTACTGCGTCCAGGTCACGCAGGATTCCTTCCGGATCCACGGCGGCTACGGCTATTCCAAGGAATATGAGATCGAGCGGCTGATGCGGGAGGCGCCGTTCCTGCTCATCGGCGAGGGCACGTCCGAGATCCAGAAGCTGATCATCAGCCGGGGCTTGCTACGCGAATACCGCGCCTGATCCTGCCGGAGCAGCTGGCGGTGCCGGAGCAATGATCGCTTCTGTTCAGGCGAGATCCTCGAGCAGCACGGTGGGGTCGGCCAGTATCGATGCGGTCATGGCGTTGCGCGATCGGATGAGCGCTTTGATGGGGTCCGTCACGTCCCACACGTTGACGTTCATCCCGGCCAACACTCGGGATTCCGCGTCGAGCCAGAAAGCAACGAACTCCCGGGCTGGTAGATCGCCGCGAACGACGACCTGCGAGTAGCTGCCGGGAGGAGCATGGCCGACGTACTCCATGCCGAGGTCGTACTGGTCGGTATAGAAGTAGGGCAGCGCGTCGTAGCTCACGTCGTTGCCGAGCATGGCCCCAGCCGCGACGGCTGGTTGGTTGAGTGCGTTGGCCCAGTGCTCGACGCGGATGCGGGTTCCGACGAACGGGTGTTCGGCGTTGGCGATATCGCCGACAGCGTAGATGTCTGGATCGCTGCTGCGCAGGGCGGCCGAGACCAGCACGCCGTTGTCGACGGCCAGGCCGGCTTGCTCCGCCAGTTCGGTGTTCGGTGCGGCGCCGATACCTACGACGACAGCATCGGCCGGAATGACCGTCCCGTCGGCGAGCCGCACACCGGACGCGCGCCCGTCGGTGGTCAGGATTTCGGCAACCCTTGCCTCGGTGTACAACGTGACGCCGTGATCGGTGTGCAAGGTGGCGAACACGGCAGCGAGGTCCGGGCCGAGGACTGCGAGTAACGGGGCCGCCGTCGCCTCGATGACGGTTACTTCCGTGCCGGCCTCTCGGGCTGCAGCGGCGACCTCGAGCCCGATCCAGCCACCGCCGATGATGGCCAGGCGGCGGTCAGCACCGAATGTTTCTCGAATCGCGTCCGAATCCTCGACACGACGCAACGTCAGAATGCCGGCTGCATCAGCTCCCGGCACCGGCAGCCGACGCGGCGTCGAGCCGGTCGCGAGCAGCAGTGCGCCGTAACCGATCGTCTCCCCGCCGGCGAGTTCTATCTCGTGCGCACCTGGTCGGACCGCCGCAACGGTCGTGGCCAGTCGGAGGTCGACCGAGTTGTCGTCGTACCACTCGCGGTTATGGACCTGCGCGTCAGCCAGCGTCGACTTGCCCTGCAGGTAGGACTTCGACAGCGGTGGTCGCTCGTAGGGCAGCTGATCCTCGGCGCCGATGACGGTGAGTCCACCTCGGAATCCCTGCTCGCGCAGGCCTTCAGCGCCCTTGGCCCCAGCGAGGCCGCCGCCGACGATAACGATGCTGTCCGGATGCGCCATAACGGCTCCTGCTCCTAGATCGTTGGGATCTAGACATTAGTGTCCCGTTAACGAGGTGGGCTTACCCGCGGAAGAAACCTCGTTAACGGGACCATAGCGAGCAGGTCGATCACCGAATAGATCTCGTGGTCCGGCCCTGCTGCTGACGCCTGGCGTCAGCAGTGGACGTTGGGGTTCCACATGGCCAGCGGGCCCGCCGGGTTCCGTTTCCAGGCCCAGACGTGTTGCGAGTAGAAAGCGGCGAGGCCGTACCGGTTAGGCGCGTCCGTCTCGTCGAATGGGTGGCCCGGGAACAGGAAGGGCGACATGCCATGCGTCGACCTCCAGACGGCCTTGTCCACGAGGTACTCGAGCGCAGCGAGCCGCAGGGTGCCGTCGCGCTCGGGTGCGTACACCAACGCTTCCGGCTGCCTCGGGTCGATCGCCGGATCCTGGATCAGCGCCGGATTGACGAAGTGGACGCCCATGCCGCCCATGCCCGGCTCGGCGATGCACGAGACGCCGTTGATATCGACGAAGGGCACGTAGCCGTTGGCCAGGGCGGTGGCGATGTTGTGGTACTTGGCGGTGGCCACGCGGATCGGCTGGAGATCGCGGTTCGTCACGGGACGGTGGCCGGCGTTGGTACTGGCTGAGGCGGTGCTGCCAAACAGGGCCAGGGCAGCAAGCGAAGCGAGCAGCAGGCTGATGGAACGTCGGACGTAGAGCAACATGATCCTCCCTTCGTGGTTAGGCTTCCGTGGGCTGTTCAGCGCGCCGGACAGCTGGGCGGCGCAGGCGGGCGGTCATTGCGACGACGATCAGCGTGCCGACGACGGTCAGGCCGACGATCAGGACATAGCTCCCGAGAGCGATGTGGTCGTGGACGACGGCTGGTTGCGCGGGCGGATCGGCCGGAAGTTGCGCCGCGGGGGAGGCGTAGTACCCGGGCGGTGGATCGGGTGTCGCGGATGCCGGCAAGGCCGAGCCGATGTACCAAGCGATCAGGAGTGCAAGACAGCCGAGCTGAGTCAGGCGGATCTTGGTCATCGCGTGTCCTTTGCCCCCGGCGGCTTCACCGGCTGCGATGAGGGTCCGCCGCGGCACGAGGCCACGAATCGGGATGCGCCCCTAACTTTGGCGTGGCTCGACCCTAATGTTGGCGCTCGCTCGTTGACTGCGCGCTTCTACTGTTCCTAGCGTGACGTAATGAGGCTGTACGAGCGCGGGCCTCAGCTCGCGGCGCTGTCGGAGTATCTCGAGGCCACTCGCGACGGCACGGGCGCCCTTGCCCTGGTCGACGGCGAGGCCGGCGCAGGTAAGTCCGCGCTGGTGTCAGCTTTCCTGGCTGAGGTGGCGGTTCCCGTCGTCGCTGGGGTGTGTGACGGGACGTTGACGCCGCGGCCGCTCGGCCCAGTGATCGAGATCGCGGCCCAGCTCGAGGTCGATGCCGCATTGGCCCGTGATGAGCTGTTCGCGGCTATTCTCATCGCGCTCGGGCGCCAGTCGACCGTCGTACTCGTCGAGGATCTGCATTGGGCCGATGATGCGACAGCCGACTTCCTGCTCTATGTCGGCCGGCGCCTGGAGCGGGTGCCCGCGCTGCTGATCGGGACGTATCGCGACGATGAGATCCGGTCGAATGCCGCGCCGACTCGCTTGATCGGCGAGCTGGCGCGGTTGGGGGTAGCGCGGCGGGTTCCGGTGGGCTCGCTGACCGAGTCAGGTGTGGTCTCGATGGTCGCGGGTTCTGGCCTGGATGCTGCGGAGGTGTTCCGGCAGACGTCAGGCAACCCGTTCTTTGTCACCGAATGCCTGGCGGCCGCATCGACCTCGCCCGGCACCGTGCGCGATGTTGTGCTTGCGCGCACGGCGCGGTTGTCGGCGCGCGGTCGCCGCGCTTTGGACGTCGCGTCGCAGCTGGGGCTGCGGTTCGACCCGGATGTTCTTATCGAGGCGTGTGGTGCCGACGCCGACGGCATTGACGACTGCGTCGAGCAGAGCATGTTGATGACCTTCGGTGCCGAGCTCGGGTTCCGGCACGAGTTGTCGCGGTCGGTCGTGGCTGCGGAAATCCCGCCCACCCGGCGGGCCACCGTGAATCGAGCCATCCTGCGCGTGCTGGAGCACCGGCGTGGCGTCGACGTCGCACGGTTGGCCGATCATGCGGCGGCCGCCAACGAGGGCGACTGCGCGTTTCGGTACGGCCAGGAGGCAGGTCGAGCTGCCGCTGACGTGGGAGCGCATCGGGAAGCGGTGCACCACTACCGCACGGCACTGCGGTTCGCCTCGTCGCACTCGGCCGCGGAGCGCGCCGAACTGCTGGACGCGCTCGCCGCCGAATGCATGGTCACCGATCAGATGGACGAAGCGCTCACGGCGGCCGAGGAGGCGCTTCGGCTGCGGAACGAGGTTGGTGACCCGGTCAAGGTCGGCGCCGCACACGTCGCCCTCGAGTACATCTGCTGGTACCTCGGGCAGGGCGAAGCGGCCGTCCGACACGCCGCTCAGGCCGTCGCCGTACTCGAACCCCACGGACCGACCGTCGAGCTGGGTCGCGCCCTCGCCGGCGCTGGCACGTTCGACGTGGACCGCGGCGACCCGCACCGGGCCATCGGGACCCTGCGCCGCGCAATCGAGATCGCACATCTGGTCGGCGACCCTTACGCGGACTCGAACGCACTCAACTCCATCGGCTGGGCCGAGGGCTACTACGGCGACGTGGACACCGGCGTTACCTACCTCGAGCAGGCGTTGGACGTGGCGCTGGCGCACGACCTCGGCCACCTCGGCGGACGGGCTTACGCGAACCTCGCATCCGTTCTCGTGGACAACGACCGGTTCGATCGCGCCGACACCGTCATCGCGGACGGGCTGCGCTATGCCGAAGACCGCAACCTGACCCTGCGGTACGTGTGCGTCACCGCCGTCCTCGCCGACTCCGAACTCAAACGCGGCCGTTGGGACGACGCTATAGCTAGTGCCTGGTGCATTCGGCAACGAGCCGGGACGGTCGCCGTCGGACACATCCCGGCACTGACCACCATCGGGACGATCCAGATGCGCCGCGGCGAACCCGACGCCCATGCCACCCTGCTAGAAGCGATGCAGCTCGCGGAACGCACCGGTGAGCTGACGCTGATCGCCCCCGTCGCGTTGGCGCTGACCGAGGAGGCATGGCTCCGCGGTGATCTGGCCGGTGCTCGCGACTTGATCAGGGGCGTGCTTGACCGCTCCGACCAGCCCGTCACCACCCAACATCGAGGGCACCTCATCTCGTGGGCTGTCCGGCTAGGGGAGGAGCATGACGCGGCGGCCGGCACGCCGGGCCACGTTGCCTTGCAGATCAATGGCCGATGGCAGGAGGCCGCCGATGCATGGCAGGCTCTCGGTCGACCTTACGAACGGGCATTGGCTCTGATCGAAGTCAGCACGCCGCCGGCCCTGACCGAGGCCTTTGACGTCCTGGACCGTCTTGGCGCCGGACCCGCCGCAGCGCTCGTTGCCGAACGTCTGCGATCTCTGGGCGAGCGGGTGCCCCGCGGCGTACGACCCAGCACGCGGGCCAACCCAGCGGGCCTCACCGCCCGGGAGATCGAGGTCCTGCAGCTCGTCGTCGATGGCCTGACCAACGGCGAGATTGCCGCGAAGCTTTTCGTGTCCGACAAGACGGTCGAGCATCACGTGTCTCGGATACTGGTCAAGCTCGGCGTCACCAGTCGCCGCGAGGCGGCCAGGACGGCCCACCAGCTCGACCTCGCTATCCCACGCGACGCGTCCGAGCCTCGGGATCACGGTGCCGGATAACGATCCCCGGTGGTGCGGTGGTCAGTCGTGCGGGTCCCTCGGCGAGGAGGGTTATCCACAGCTCCCGAGTTATCCACAGGCCGTGCCCGATTGATTGCATTCGGTGAGAGTGACCGGTAGTTTCTGCGTGTTCACGGCCCTGGGGGTGCTGGCAAGGAGATCGGATTTGTCGACCGCGCAGGCGATCGTCGAGGACGAGGTGCGAGAACTTGTCCGCCGCCGAGGGATCGACCCGGTCGCCGAGGGCGGCGCAGTTCGTCAGCTGGTGGACGAGGTGGTCGGCGACTACCGGGATCGAGCGGTCACTGCCGCTCTGCCGCCGCTCGGCGATCCGTCCCATGTCACGCGACGAGTCGTCGACGCGGTAGCCGGATTCGGTCCGCTGCAGCCGTTTCTCGATGATCCGGAGATCGAGGAGATCTGGATTAATGAGCCGGGCCGGGTGTTCGTCGCCCGGCGTGGCCGCTCGCAGCTGACCACGCTCATCCTTACCAGCGATGAGGTTGCCGACCTCGTCGAGCGAATGCTCCGCAGTTCCGGCCGGCGGATCGATTTGAGCACTCCCTTCGTAGACGCGATGCTCCCGGACGGCTCCCGACTGCACGTGGTAATCCCGCACATCACGCGCACTCACCTGGCGGTGAACATCCGCAAGTTTGTGCTGAGCATCGCGACGTTGGACGAACTGGTCGCCTTGAACTCCATATCCGCGCAGGCGGCAAACTTTCTCGAGGCGAGCGTCGCCGCCGGATTGAACATTCTCGTGTCCGGCGGGACGCAGGCCGGGAAGACAACGATGCTGAATGCCTTGTGCGCGGCGATTCCGGCCCGCGAACGCACTGTGACGGTAGAGGAGGTATTCGAACTTCAGCTGCAGCTGCCCGATGTCGTGGCCATGCAAACCAGGCAGGCAAATCTCGAAGGCACCGGGGAGATTCCCCTCAGACGTTTGGTGAAAGAGGCCCTTCGAATGCGGCCAAGTCGCCTGATCGTCGGTGAGGTCAGACAGGCGGAATGCCTTGATTTATTGATCGCTCTTAATAGTGGAATTCCAGGAATGTGCACCCTCCATGCGAACTCGGCTCGGGAGGCTCTGCTGAAGATGTGCACTCTTCCCCTGTTGGCCGGCGAGAACGTCTCGGCGGCTTTCGTCGTGCCGACCGTCGCGACGAGCGTGGATCTCGTCGTTCATCTCGGTACCGATGCTGGAGGGCATCGACGCGTCCGAGAAATTGTCGGTGTTCCAGGGCGAATCGAGAGCGACGTAATCGAAGTCGCAGATATCTTCACGAGTCGCGGTAATCAGCTCGAGCGAGCAGGTGGCTTCCCGCCCCACGCCGACCGGTACGAGCAGGCGGGCGTGGACCTGATTTCGGCCCTCGGGCACCGCCCGGTCCGGCGACACGCGGCCCACGAGGCGTGAAGTGGGTGCCCTCCTAGGTCTGATGCTCGGCACGGGCTTGCTGCTCATCTGGCGCAGCGGCTCACGCGCACCGAAACGGCGATCGACGTTGAGCATTGGCTGGCACCGCCGCCGTACAGATCTGCTTCGCCAAGCTGGTGTCGAGGGCGTGGGATCGACCCAGCTACTCGGCGTGCAGATGGTTTGCGCCGCGATGGCGGGCCTGGTCGTGCTGTTGCTGACCGCTGCGCTCGCTGTCGCCACATGTTTTGCCGGCTTCGCCTTCGTAGCTCCAATCGCGGTGCTGCGCGGAATGCGACGACGTCGCATGGCAGCACTGCGCGACTTGTGGCCGGAGGCCGTCGACAATCTGGCCTCGGCGGTCCGCGCCGGCATGTCGCTCCCGGAGGGATTGTCTGCGCTCTCGTCACGCGGCCCAGCGCCCCTTCGCCCGGCGTTTGCTCGGTTCGGCGCGGCCTATCGCGCGAGTGGCCGGTTCGGCCCGTGCCTCGACGCGCTCAAGGATGACCTGGCCGATCCGGTAGGCGACCGAGTGTGCGAGACGATGCGCCTCGCCCGAGAGGTCGGTGGCAGCGATCTCGGCACGGTACTGCGAACGCTGTCGGAACTACTGCGCGCAGATGCGAGGACGCGATCGGAGCTGGAGACCAGACAAGGCTGGGTTGTCAACGCCGCGCGGCTAGCCGTTGCCGCCCCGTGGATCGTCCTGTTGCTCCTCGGTACTCAGTCGACGACATTGCAGGCGTACAACTCGACCGGCGGCGTGGTTCTGCTCGGTGTTGGCGCAGTCGTCTGCATTGTTGCGTATCGCATCATGCTGCGGATCGGCCAATTGCCTGAGGAGCGGCGGGTATTACGGTGAAACCTGTCCTGCTCGGTGGACTGCTCGGGCTCATGCTGGCCGTCGGCGTGATCATCGCCGTGCGTGCGTGCCCGCCGATGCGCCCGATTAGGTTGGCCGATCGCGTGGCCCCGTACCTCGGCGATACGCCGGCGCCGTCGAAGCTGCTGGCCCGACCTACAGCGACATCCGCACCGTTTACCGTGCTGCGGCGGTTGTTCGGGCCGGCGCTCGGCGATGCTGTCGGTCTGCTCGATCGTGTCGTTGGTGGCCGAGCGTCAGTACGACGCCGCCTGGCTGGGTTGAGTTCCCGCATGACGGTCGAGGAGTTTCGCCTCGAGCAGGTGGTGTGGGGAACTCTAGCCATGATCGCGAGTGCTCTCCTTGTCGCCGGCGTTGGTGTGCTGCGTGGCGACGTCAACGTCCTGCTGGCGATAGGCGCCGCCATCATCGGATTGATCACCGGGATCCTTGCTCGCGATTGGGCACAGTCGAGACAGCTGAGGCGGCGTGAGGCAGCAATGCTCGCCGAATTCCCGGTCGTTGCCGACCTGCTCGCATTGGCCGTGGTAGCTGGCGAGGCACCGGGCAATGCATTGATCAGAGTTTCGCAGCTGACCGGCGGCGAGCTCGCCCGAGATATCGACCTGGCCCTGTCCGAGGTCCGATCGGGAGCACCGATTACTCGAGCCCTCACTGCACTGTCAGACCGAACGACACTGGAGCCGTTCGCCCGATTCCTGCAAGGACTCGTGGTCGCGATCGAGCGTGGCACTCCCATGGCGGACGTGTTGCGGGCCCAAGCCGCTGACGTGCGCGAGGCCAGCAAGCGCGCACTTCTCGAGGCGGGCGGACGCAAAGAAATTTCCATGATGGTTCCCGTCGTATTTCTCCTATTGCCAATCACAGTGCTTTTTGCGCTCTATCCCGGCCTGGTAACGCTCGTCTCACTCACCCGTTGATCTCGGAGGTTCGGCATGTCGGTAGACCTGCTCGCCGCATGGGTACGGCTCACCTACGCGCGAGTGCGCGGTGAGGATCCCGAACGTGGCGATGTCCCCGGCTGGGTAATGGTGACGATCATGACCGCCGGATTGGTCGTCGTCATTTTCGCGCTGTTCCGAGACAAGATCACCACTGCGATCAGCGACGCCATCGACTCCGTGACCGGTAAGACTGGCGGGTAGCAGTGCGCGACGCGCTGCTCGTGCGCGTGCGAATGCTCACCGGAGGCAGCGGACGCGACAGAGGCGCCGCGGTCGCGGAGTTCGCCATGATCTCCGTTCTGCTTGTTTTCTTGCTGTTCTCGGTATTGCAGGTCGCGGTGTTCTGCTACGTGCGCAATATCGTTGCCGCGAGCGCGGCGGACGGTGCTCGCTTCGCTGCGGCTGCCGGTGTCGACTATGCGCGTGGCGGATTTCGGGCTAGCGACCTCGTCGGCAACGGTCTTACCCAAGGCGTGGCACGGGATGTGCCGTGCGCAGGTCGGCCGGGAGCGGATGCGGCGTCGGGGCTGCCGCTCGTCGTCGTGCGATGCGCGGGGCATATCCGGTCTGTCTTCCTGCCTATCGGCTCGTTGTTGCGGATTGACGTCACGTCCAGCGCGCTCAAGGAGGGCCAGCCGTGAGGCCGGCCACGTGCTATCGGCACTTTGCGGTGCGACCTCGCGGGAGCAATAGCCACGATGAGGTCGGAGACGCGGGAAATGCCGTGATCGAGTTCGTCTTCGTTGCGGTGCTGATCCTGATTCCACTGGTGTACTTCGTCGTCGCGGTAGCGTCAGTTCAGCGCAGCAGCGTTGCCGTAACGCATGCCGCTCGTGAGGCCGGTCGAGCCTTTGCCACCGCGGACTCCACCGATCAGGGCCTGCAGCGCGCGGAGGTTGCGGTGCGACTCGCACTGGCCGATCAAGGTCTTTCCGACGATGCGATTGTGCGCTACGTCGCGGCGGATGGGACCTGCGAGTCTGGGACGACCACGCCGGCGCTAAACCCCGGCGCACAATTCGCGGTGTGCGTTATTCGACACGCATCTCTCCCCGCCGTTCCGTCGCTGATATCCGGCCGTGGAATCACGACAGTTGGTCGTTATGTGCTCCACATCGATGACTATCGGGTCGTGGCGCCATGAATGTGGGCGTGCGGCTGGCCGACGACCGTGGCTCGACGATTCCGCTGATTCTCGGCTGTTTCGTGGTCGCGTTTCTGATCGTTGCTGGCAGTGTCGCGGCCGGTGACGCATTCTTGCAGCAGCGCAACCTGCAGAGTGTCTGTGACGGTGCGGCAGCTGCGGCGGCCACGTCGGCTGACCTCGCCGCCGCTCGAGAGACCGGCGACGTGGGCGGATCCGCCTTGCGTCTGGCAAATGTGCAGGAGGCCGTCGACCAGTACGTGTCTCGTGATGCATCTCGTTCGGCCGTGCATGTCGAGGCGACCTTGAGCCAAGATGCGGAGACGGTGTCTCTGGCCTGTGTCGAGCACACCGAGATCGCGTTCGGTGCGGTCTTCGGCAAAGGCGGCGGCGTTGATCATTATGCGGTATCCACAGCCCGAGCGCCGCTGTCATGAGCTATCCACAGATCGGTCGTAGCCCGGTCGAGGTGTCAGGGGAGTGAGACAGGATTTGCCTATGCGAATCGGTGTGACCGGCCTGGTGGCCGTCGTGACGTTGGTCGCGGCAGCCTGCGGTGGTGGTGCCGCCGAGCATCCGTCCACGTCGTCGCTAGCTTCGGGGCCGGTTTCTACGCCGACAGCGAGGCCCGCAGTGAGCCCGACCAGCCCAGCCACCAGTGGCCCGAACGTGCGGCCGGGCGAGCGGCCACCCGCCATGCCGGCGGCCGCAAAGCAACACACGCAAGAGGGAGCATTAGCCTTCGCCGGCTACTTTATTAGAGCACTGGACTGGAGCATCGCGACAACGGACCCATCAGCTGCTGGTTCCGATCAGCGCTCCAAGCTGCGCCGCGTGTAACTCCTATATTTCGCGACGCAATTCTTTGCGACCTGCGGCACACGGACTACCTTCAAGGTGGTCGCCTAAAGCTAATATCGGAGTAAGATTGCGATAGGAGCGTCTCCATGACGGTCTCGAATACGTAATTGTCACGATAAACACCGTCCAAGAAGCCGACTCCGTTAATTAGGCCGAGAGTCAAGTCGCTCTCATATCTACAGAACGCCAACGCAGGCATGAGTCCAGAGCTGTATGCTATGCCTGGGCGCGTAATGGATGGATTGCCGTAGAGCAGGAGTGGGTCATGAAGAAGCGTTTTCGAATTGTGCTGGCGTCGATACTTTGATCCAGCTTCAGTGGCTGGTCCCGGCCATCGCGATGGACTCACCGTTGATGTTTGCTCAAACGGTACCTCGGCTGCGGCATCTGGACGGGGTTACGTTCTAGCCAGACCAAGGTGTGCGATGCGTACCTGCGGCGAATGGTTCAATCACCGTCGCAGGCGAGAATACAGGACCCCGGATCGAAACGGTCGATTGTGGCCGCGTAAAAGTGGGCATGATCTCTGAGAACTCGCCGAACCATTTCTGCGCGGCCGTGCAGGGAAGCTGTTCGGTTCAGTCGCGAGCACAGGCGCCGACGGATCCCAAGGCAACAACCGTGGGCTTCCTACAGCAGAACCCGAGTGGGGCCTGGGAGCTCAACGGGTTTGATTGCAACGTCGTGCCGGGTGCCGGACCGCCTCCGCCGCCGCAGGTTACGCCATTCGACGCATACGCGGCCGTCATGAGATTGGTGCCATCGCCGGCCATCGGCGCCGCGCCCGGGAAGGGCCGGACGTTGGTGAACATGGAGACGATCTTCTGGGTCAATTCAGCAGCGGATCAGTCGCTAGGTCCGGTGACGTTGCTTGGTCATCAGGTCGGGCTGCGCATCCACGCGCGGGCGACGGCCTGGGCGTTCGGCGACGGCAGCACGGACACGTCAGCCGGCCTCGGCCGCCCATACGCCGCCGCGGACGGCTGCGGTGAGGCGGTCTGCGCCGGGTACTTCGGGCACACCTACGTCAGCACAGGCGCGATGACGGTATCGGCGACCGTCACATGGGCGGGCGAGTTCTCGGTGGACGGCGGTCCATGGCGGGGCATCGCTAACCCGGCAACGGGCGCGAACACGGTTGACGGGCCGGCGGCAACACGGCCGATCACGGTCATCCAGGCCCGCGGAGTCTTGGTTCAAGATCCAGGCGCGTTCACCGCGTACCCTGAATGATCGTGACGGATGTGCCCGCTGAGCTGAAGGAGCTCTCCGCCACCCTCAGCTCGATCGAGTCAGTGGTGGATGTCCCCACGCTGCGGGCGGAGGTCGCCGAGCTGGAGCGGCAGGCGTCAGCCCCTGACCTGTGGAGCGACCCGGAGCAGGCACAGCAGGTAACCAGTCGGTTGTCCTACGCACAGGGAGAGATCCGCCGGGTCGAGGAACTTAGGCGCCGCGTCGACGACGCGCAGGTGCTCTGGGACCTCGCCGAAGAGGCGGACGACGCCGCGTCACGAGCCGAGGTCGAGGCCGAGGTCATCGCTCTTCGCACCAGCATTGACGAGCTCGAGGTCCGCACCCTGCTGTCCGGGGAATACGACGCCCGTGAAGCCTTAGTCACCATCCGCTCAGAAGCAGGCGGCGTAGACGCAGCAGACTGGGCCGAGATGCTCATGCGGATGTATCTCCGTTGGGCCGAGCGGCACCGCTATCCGGTTGACATTCTCGACACCTCGTACGCGGAGGAAGCAGGCATCAAGTCCGCCACGTTCCAGGTCAAGGTCCCCTACGCGTACGGCACGCTGTCGGTCGAACAAGGCACGCATCGGCTGGTTCGGATCAGCCCCTTCGACAACCAAGGACGCCGGCAAACGAGCTTCGCCGGAGTCGAGGTCCTGCCCGTCGTGGAGAAGTCCGACCACGTCGACATCCCCGACGACGACATCCGAGTCGACGTCTACCGGTCGTCAGGACCAGGCGGACAAGGCGTGAATACCACGGATTCCGCCGTCCGGATCACCCACCTACCCACCGGAATCGTCGTCAGCTGCCAGAACGAGCGCAGTCAGATCCAGAACCGCGCCAGTGCCATGGCCGTGCTGCAAGCGAAGCTGCTGGAGCTCCGTCGGGAGGACGAGGCAGCCAGGATGAACGCCCTCAAAGACGCGGGGAACAGCTGGGGCAACCAGATGCGCAGCTACGTGTTGCACCCCTATCAGATGGTCAAGGACCTGCGCACCGAGTACGAGGTCGGCAACCCCCAGGCCGTGCTGGACGGCGACATCGACGCGTTCATCGAGGCGGGCATCCGGTGGCGGCGGCGTAACTGACCTGTGAGTCGGCACTTGCACCGGTAACTTTTCGGTAAACTTCCCGCCCGTGATTTCTCTCGACAACGTCACCAAGATCTACGCGGTGGGGACACGTCCGGCTCTGGACACGGTTTCCGTCGAGATCGACAAGGGTGAGTTCGTCTTCCTGATCGGACCATCCGGTTCGGGCAAATCGACCGTTCTTCGCCTTCTTCTTCGAGAGGAGAAACCGACCACGGGGCTTGTGTACGTGGACGGTCGGAACCTCTCCAGGTTGCCGGGCCGCAAGGTGCCTGAGCTGCGACGCAAGATCGGTTGCGTGTTCCAGGACTTCCGGCTGTTGCCGAAGAAGACGGTCTACGACAACGTGGCGTTCGCGCTGGAAGTGATCAACAAATCGCAGCGGGCGATCAAGCGCACGGTGCCCGAGGTGCTCGACCTGGTCGGGCTCGATGGCAAGGCCTACCGGCATCCACATGAGCTGTCCGGCGGTGAGCAGCAGCGGGTCGCGATTGCCCGCGCGTTCGTCAACCGGCCGTTGGTGTTGTTGGCCGACGAGCCGACCGGCAACCTCGACCCCGACACCAGCCAAGGCATCATGCGCTTGCTCGAACGCATCAACCGCACCGGCACGACCGTGCTGATGGCGACGCACGACAACAACATCGTCGACGCCATGCGGCGACGGGTCATCGAACTGGACTTCGGCAAGGTGGTCCGCGACCAAGCCCGGGGTGTCTACGGCGTTGGTCGCTGATCTCCCTCGAACCCGACTCGACAGTTAGGACGTAATGCGCGCCAATTACGTGATGTCAGGTGTCGCCCACGGCATGCGCCGCAACCTCTTGATGACCATCGCGCTGGTGCTCATCACCGCGGTGTCGTTGGTCTTCCTGGGCTCGGCTTTCCTCACCAGCACCGAGATCAGTCGGTTCCGCAAGCTGTATGAAAACCGGCTGAATGTCTCCATTTATTTGTGCGCCGACAAGACGGCCAGCTGCACGCACAAGATCACCCCGGCCGAGCGCAATGCGCTGCAGCAACGGCTGCAAGCGGACCCGCTCATCAGCTCGGTGAGCTTTGTCTCCGAGCAACAGGCGTATGAGCGCGGCAAGCAGGTGCTCGATCCAGCCATCGCCCAGTTCATCGAGCCCGGTCAGCTGCCGTCCTCCTTCACGATCAAGCTCAAGGACACGCAGAAGGACTACGACGCCGTCCGGCAGAAGTACGAGGAACAACAAGGCGTCGACAACGTCCAAAACCAGGACGCGAGCATCGAGACGATCCTCAACATCATCGATAGCGCCCGGCTGATGTCCGTCGTCGGCGCCATCGTCGTGTTGTTCTGCGCGGTGATCATGATGGCGATCACCATCCAGGTCGCCGCCCAGCAACGACGAGCCGAGACGAACATCATGCGGTTGGTCGGCGCGTCCCGATGGATGACTCAGCTGCCGTTCATCATCGAGGCGATGATCTCCGCGGCAATCGGTGGCGTGCTCGCGATCATCGCGCTGTGGGGTGGCAAGCAGTTCGTCCTGAACAGCATCTTCCGTACCCAGGTGTCCCGCGGTGTGATCCCGGACCTGAGCGCTAGCGACGTGCTACTAGCCGGCGGCGCGTGCTTGCTTATCGGTGTGGTGCTCGCAGCGGTAACAGCTGCGGTGACGCTCCGGGCATACGTCCGGCTCTAGCGTCACCACTGTCCGGCGAGGGAGGTATGTTCACCATCTGCGACGCCCGGATGCACGCCGACGGCGTTATCCGCACCCCACAAAACCACGCCACAAAACCCCCCAACAAAATCGCTGCGCGATTTCGTGGGGACCCCGGATCGCTGCGGGATTTCGTGAGGACCCCGGATCGCCGCGGGATTTCGTGGGGACCCCGGATCGCTGCGCGACTTCGCAGGGACCCCGGCTCCTCGTCGTCGGCCAAAGGGGTGCTATGGCCTCTTCGTCCCCCTTGGCCGGACGGCCATCCGCATCGCCACGTCCGGCAAACGACCTCCCTCGCGGGAGGCTAGCGTGGCCACGCACACGTCGAGCAACCGCCGATCCGGTCGCAAGATCATCGCGCAGAACCGAAAGGCGCGCCACGATTACTCCATCCTGGAGACATTCGAGGCCGGCATAGCTCTAACTGGCACCGAAGTGAAGTCGCTTCGGCTGGGTCGCGCGTCGCTCGTCGACGGGTTCGCCAGCATCGATGACGGCGAGGTCTACCTGCGCAACGTCCACATTCCGGAGTACCTGCAGGGCAGCTGGACGAATCACGAACCGCGTCGTACCCGCAAGCTCCTTCTGCACAAGGGCGAAATCCTTCGCATGATCGGAAAGACCAAGGAAAGCGGACTCACACTAGTGCCGCTATCCCTGTATTTCTCCGACGGCAAGGTCAAGGTCGAACTGGCCCTCGCCCGCGGCAAACGTTCCTATGACAAGCGGCAGGATCTAGCTCGACGAGACGCCGACCGGGAGGTTCGCCGGGCCCTGGGTCGTCGCGCCAAAGGAATCGATGCGTGACGAGGACGTCCCCGCCTGGTGGGGCGCCCTCGGATTGCCCGGCCTTGTCGATATTCACGTGCACTTTCTGCCGGAACGGGTGATGGCGGCTGTCTGGCGCTTCTTCGACGAGGCTCGCGAACGCTACGGCGTTTCCTGGCCGGTGACTTACCGAACCAGCGATGCCGAACGAACCGCGACGCTGCGGGCACTTGGCGTCCGGATCTATCCAGCCCTGGTGTATCCGCATGAGCCTGGTATGGCGGAATCGTTGAACGCCTGGGCGCGGAAATTCGCCGCCGATACGCCGGGCTGCGTCGCGAGCGGGACGTTCTACCCCGAACCGTCCGTCGACCAGTACGTCCGCGCGGCGCTGGAGGCCGGCACCCGGATCTTCAAGGTGCACGTCCAGGTCGGCGAATTCGACCCGGCCGACCGCCGGCTGGACCGGGTATGGGGACTGCTCGCCGACGCGGCCACGCCCGTGGTGGTGCACTGCGGCAATGGACCGATCTCCGGTCGCTATACCGGGCCGGAGCCTATGCAGGCTGTGCTGCGCCGGCACCCGCAGCTGACCGCCGTGATCGCCCATTGCGGAATGCCGGAGTACGCCGAGCACATCGCACTCGCCGAGCGCTACCCGAACGTGCACCTTGACACCACCATGGTCGGCACGCCATTTACCGAGGCATTGATGCCGTTCGACCGAGGGCTGCTGCCGCGGCTTGCCGCGCTGCGCGACCGGGTCGTGCTCGGATCCGACTTCCCGAACATTCCCTATCGATACGCCGAGCAACTGGCTGCCCTCGAACGATTCGATCTCGGCGACGACTGGTTACGGGCAGTCTGCTGGCGCAACGGTCAGCGGCTCCTCGGCTGACACTCGACGGCAAATCGCCTCGCGGTTAGCCGACTACCGGCGGACGGTACGACGGCCGTCGCTGACGACGACCTGGGGGCTCAGTTCTCGGCGCGGGCCCGCTCCCGGGCCTCCTCAGCCAGTCGGCGCTCTCGAGCGACAAGCACGCCGAAGCCCAGAACAGCCTCAGCTGGGGCGTCCTCCGCGAGTCGCTGCAGCAGCGCGGTGGCGACCACGCTGTCCTGGTACTCGCCCAGGATGTCCTGCAACGCCGTGGCGTGATGGACAAGGTCGGGGATCTCCTCGACCGGGGCCACCTCGGCCGCATAGCGAGTGCGCTTGCCGGTCTTGCGAGCGCGGTGCATGTCCTCCGAAGAGCCACTTGCATTCGTCGCTCGAGCGACCCGCTTGCGGAGCCGCTTGGCCATCCGCTCGACGACTTCTTGCAACGCCTCCGCCGGCCGTCCTGCGGCGGCCGTGAATGGCGGGTCCTCGCGCCACCGACCGATCTCGGCAAGGAGCGCCGCATACCGCTCACTGCGCATCGCCACGCGCAGTTGGTCCATCCGCTGGTCGTGCTCGGCCTCGAGGTACTTGTCGATGCGCTGCCCGACATCGCCGACCGCCACGTCAGCCGGCAGATCGGCGACGGCTGCCTTGAATCGGGCCCGCAGCACTTCGGCGTCGCGGACGTTGCCGAGCACCTCCGCGTACCACTTCAGCTCGGCCTCGAAGCCACTCGCCTGGTCGGCGTCGAAGAAGTCGCCGAAGGTGCGCAACGTGCTACGAGTGCGCCGGCACGCCACCCGGGTCTTGTGCACTGCGTCGTCGGCATCTCGGTGTATCGCGAAGTGTCCGGCGACGACGGCATCCGCTTGGGTATTCAGGTAGTCGAGCAGGAGCGCGCCGGCCGAGGTTCGCGGCGTGCCCACTCCTTCGTTGCCGATTCCGACGCTCGCCCGCGCGAGTTTCGATCGACTGGTGGACGGGCAAGCGCCGGCGTGCCGGAGCCGTTTGCCGACCTCCTGCAGGAGGTCGCGCGGGCCGGCGCCGAGCTCCACCTCGACTTCGTGCCATCGAGGCGCTCTTACCCCACCGCCCTCGTCGATAGCGCGCACGTCGTCTGCCGCGATCTCGGCGAGCATGCTGCCATCCTCGGCGACGAGACGGTGCCGGGTACGAGTGGTATCCACCGTGACTGCGGGGTGGAGGGGATGGCCGCGCAGGAACGGGCCGAGCAGATCGAGCATTTCGATTGGGGGTTCGTCACCCTCCGGCGGCCAGCGCAGCTCGGTACGGCCTTCGGACGCCGGCACCTTGAGCTGCCAGCCCGTGTCAGCGTCGCCGAGGCGACGACGCAGCGCCAGCCGCTGCCGTAGCAACTCGCGTGCTTCGGTGTCGTAGTACGTGCTGACCAGGTGCACGACGTCGACGTCGACGTGGCCGTGTTTTCCGGCAAGCGCGTCCAGGGGTGGCACGGCAAAGTCCGGCGCGACGTCGAACTTGGTCTCGATTTCTGGCGCCACCTCGGCCATGTGACAGTTCTACTCGCTGGGAGCGGCGGAGCCGAGTCGCTACGCTGGACGTATATCGACAAGGGGGTGAATGGTCTCGACTTCGGACGTCGAGACAGGAGAAGCGGGCCGAGGATTGCGTTGCTGACCTCGTTAATCATGCGACGCATACAAAACAAGCGCCGATTCCAATCGCGCTGAGTTCGCTCTCGCTGCCTAAGTAGCGAAGTGACTCTGTCAGCCCGGGTTCGTCACCGGCCCGGTCAGCTGGCATCAGTGAGGTGACTTACCGTTGAGACCGGTCGCGGGTGTCAACGGGACATCACACAGCGGCTGGACCCGTCACACCGGCTCGTGTGCAAGACCGGTGGGGTCGAGCAGAGACAACGCACACTGCGCCCGGAGAAGTCCTGTCGAAGCGACGAAGGACGCGGGTTCGATTCCCGCCACCTCCACCACTCTGCCCCCGCAAACGCGGGGGCAGAACCATATGAGCAAGGAGTACGGGAACACGCGGGACCGACCTGGCGGTAGCCTGCCGTCCGTGGCGGGCATCGAGAAGCGCAATAACAAGACCATGGCCCCGACCTGGCGAGTGCTGTGGCGCGAGAATGGGCAGCGGCAGTACGAGCTCTTCACCGACGAACACAACGCCACGCAGTTCCGGCGGCTCGTCGAGGCGGGCGGCAATCAGTGGCCCTACGGCTGGGTCAAGGGCGAAGGGTTCCCTGGCGATGGCAGTCTGCCGGTGCACGGAACGGTGACGAAGCTGCGGGACTGGGCCGAGGATGCGGTGTCGCTGCGTTCCAGGGCGAGCGCCAGGACGAAGGCTGACTATCGGCGGGATCTTGAGCGCCATGTGTACCCGTATCTCGGTGCGCTCCCGGTCGATGGCGGGATCACGGCGCGGCATGTCGCCGAGTGGCTGGACGCGCTTGAGGTGAGCGGCCTCGCGCCGAAGACGATCGCGAACATCCACGGCCTCGTCTCGTCGATCATGTCGGACGGGATGGCGCACCGGCCGCCGGTGTGCGACCACAACCCGTTCGCGTCCCGGCTGCGGGAGTCGCCGGACGTGCGGGTCGAGGAGATGGTGTTTCTCACGCCGGCCGAGTTCGAGCTGATCCACCGGAACGTGCCGGCGTTCTACCAGCTGCTGGCACTGCTGCTGTTCGCGACTGGTCTGCGGTTCGGGGAAGCTACCGCGGTGCGCGTCGCCGACTTCGCGCTGGACGGGCGCCGGCGCACGCTGACGGTGGTGCGGGCGTGGAAACGGCAGCCGGACGGCACGTACCGGATCGGGGAGCCGAAGACGCGCCGCGGCCGGCGCACCCTGCCGCTGTCGCCGAAGGTCGCTGCGCTGCTACGCGCACACGTCAAAGGCCGGCCACTCGAGGCGCTCGTGTTCCCGGCACGGGAGGGCGGGCAGATGTTGAACTCGACGTTCCACGACTCGGCGTGGGCTCCCGCACTGGCGCGGGCCAGCGTCTGCGGCAAGCACGCCGGCGAGCCGCGGGAGACGCCGGCGGAGCGCACCGCGCGGCTGGCCCTGCAGCGCGGCACGGGCAGGCGGATCCGGCCGCCGGCGGCGGCCCCCTCGTGTGACTGCGAGGGTGTGTTGACGAAGCGTCCGCGGGTGCACGACCTGCGCCACTCGCACGCTTCGCAGCTGATCGCCGAGGGGTTGCCGTTGCCGGTGATCTCGCGGAGGCTGGGGCACAAGTCGATCCAGGTGACGATCGACCGGTACGGGCACCTGATGCCCGAACTGGACGACGCGGTGAACGCGGCGGTCGATCGGGGGCTAGCGTGGCTGGACGACGAGAACGACGATTAGTCGCGGCGCTCGAAGCCTGTCACGACGAGCTCGCGCGGGTCACCGACTCGAAGCAAGTCGCGGTGGAACACCAGCACCGCGGCGATGTGGTGCCACGTGTGGGGAGTGCTCCTATGAAATCGGGCTTCCGTGCAGCTCCACGGTGAGGGGATGAGAGCTCCCAGGGACGCCTCACGCAGACTTGCGCCTTACGCGCTTAGGTGCAGGGAATCCGACCTCCAACCGTTCCCCCGATGGGCCGTGCGGACCGACTAGATCAATCGAGGCGGACGCGATCCGAAGGTCCTCCCAAGCGAGTAGCTGGTCCAGTCGCCAACGGTCTGGATGTGTCATCACGGGGGGTGGGACGAGCTCTCGGTTCTTCAGGTTCTGATAGCCCTTAGTCTTGCCCCAGCCATAGCGCTGCATTACGGCCTTTGCGTCGAGGAACAGGTGGCGAGGGTCCATGCTCTCGGCCCGACCCCTGCCTGCGCTTGCAGGCGAACTTTCGGTCGTGTCGGCTCTATAGGCCAGGACACCCGCAACGGAGGGCTCGCTCGCCTTTCCTTCATCCACCGCTGCTTGCTCAGCGCACGAGGCACGAGGAAGAGCCAAATGCGCTTGCTGCCGTTGCCGTCGGTACGTCGAGTACGCGGCGGCCCCGGCGACGTCGTTCTCGCTCGTCGCTGTTGGTGAGCCACCGGCTTCCTCGTAGTTCGCCACTTGCCGCTCCCACCGTCGCTGTCGCCGTTGACCGAAGAAGGCAGAACCGAGGGCCATTTGGTGACACGCTGGCGGAGGTTTCTTCTCCGTGGATGCCATTCGGGGTGAGGGCACGTCCAGCGTTTCATGCGACGGGCTGGCACTACGTACCCCTACGACCACCACTGGTGTAGTTCGACATACACGTCAACGGCAGGACTGCCATGCATAACCGGTAGGCAGCGGCGGTACGCCGAAGTGCCGTAGTGCCAGAGAACTTCGTGACCATCCTGTGCGGCCCTTGGCTAGTCAGGGCGGCGAAGGTGGCGGGCGAGGCCGGCGGCACCGGAGTTCATGGCGAGACGGTGGTTCCACTCGAGGAGCGGGCGGATCGCGCGGTCGAGTCTGGCCGCCTGAGCGTGCTCGAGGGTGACGTCTTCTGTGAACTGGGCCAGGGTGTCCCGGTTCCTTGCGGTGGTGAGCCTGCCACTCGACCAGGCCGACGATGTCTCCGGTGGCGGTGGCGCGGAGCAGTCCCGTCGACGGATCTTCGACGTCCCGCTCGAGGGTGAAGCGAAGCGTGATGGGCAGCAGTGTTCGCACCGCAAGATCACAATGATTGCTGTCGACGAGGTGGGCGCGTTTGAACGCCGGCCACCAGTCGGGGTAGCGCTCGAGGTCAGCGAGCACGCAGAACACGCGTTGCTGCGGCGCGGCAAGCGCCCATGTTGCGTGGAAG
>CAWELM010000016.1:0-144481 GCA_963809815.1 uncultured Actinomycetota bacterium | reverse complement strand
GAGCTCTACTACGACGTCTGAGTCGCACTGGAGGCCTCGGATTCCGGGGCCTCCAGTCACTTTCGGGCCCGACGATCAAGGGCGGAGCAGATCCTCGTCACGGCCACGGGCCGCGGCGCTTCCTGATCGGGACCGGGTTTCCCCTTGCGTGACGCACGGTCGTCGATGGCCATCAATGGTGTTGAACCATGTGGGAAGCGCACCAGCGCCGGCCGGTGCTACCTCGTCGACGAGGTCGGATCCCGCACTAGTCGCGCCCGCTCTGCCCGACGACGGACTCACCGCTGCCCTCGCCTTGGAGGAACTCGGCTACGAGAGCCGCGATCTCGGTGGGCCGCTCCAGTGGGAATAAGTGGCCTCCCCCACGGATGATCTCCAGCCTGGCATGCGGGATGACCGCGGTGAGGATCCTGCCGTTGGCCACCGGCACGATCGGGTCGTCGTCACCGGCGAGTACCAGGGTGGGTTGCCGGAGATGCCACAACCACGGCAGGCCGGTCCAGAAGCTGATTGCGTAGAGCTGGTAGAAGTAGCCCTCCAGGGACGGAGTCTCGGAGAATCGCGCGATCGAGCCGTGCAGCAGCGGGTCGGGCTCGCGGCGGGCCTGCCCGCCGTACAGTGCTCCGGCGATACGGCGGTAGTAGTCGGGCGACTGGTAGCGGCGCGGGGTAGCGAGAGCGAGCAGGGCGCGCGGCGACCCGGGCACGCCACCGAGGCCGGGTACGCCGGCTCCAGTGGAGGCGAGAACGAGCCGGCGCACCCGCTGGGGGGCCTGGTGGGCGAGCTGCTGGGCCAGCACACCGCCGAAGGACGCACCCAGGACGTCCACGCGGTCGTAGCCGAGCGCGTCCAGCGTGTGTTCGACGGTGCGGGCGAGTCCGGGCATGCGGCGCGGCCGCCGATACCGCGAGGACTTGCCGGTGCCCGGCGCGTCCAGGGCGACGGTCTGCACATTGTGCGCGTTCAGGGCGCGCTCGAACGGAACGGAGATCTCCAAACTGGCTCCGATGCCAGTGAGCACCAGTAGCGGAAGCCCGGCGCCCCGGACGGAGGTACGCAGCCGCAGCCCATCGACGTCGACGTATCGGATGCGCGGCTTGCTTTCAAGCGGGGGAGCTGACACCGGTGATGTCCTTCCCCGCGATGAGCGTCTGCCTGGCCTCGGAGTTGCGCTCGAAATACTACGCGCTATGCCGTATACGTCAAGCGATCGATCGATGCTGCTGCTTGAAGCTTCGATAGAGACGAATCAAGACGTCCCTCTCCTCGGGCGTCAGCTCGGGGTCGCTGCCGATGGCCTCTTCCGTGTCAGTGCCGGTTGACGAGCTATCGGCCGGCACGGGCTCCGCCATGCCGGCGTGAGCAATTAGCGCCTCGGCGGAGACATTGAGAGCGTCGGCGATCGCGTGCAGGACCCGTAGGGAGGGCTGATGCAGTCCGCGCTCGAGCTGGCTGAGGTAGGCATTGGACACCTGAGCGAGCTCGGACAGTCCGCGAAGCGAGAGTTGAGCCATCCGTCGCCGCATCCGGATGTACTCACCCAGCTGGCGTAGGCGGGGGTCCCAGTCCCCACGGCTCGGCATGATCTCCCAACCTTCCCGTCGCCCGAATGGGGACAACACTGTCACTTGAGCCCCACGTGCGCGACGCTGCGACCACACCCAACGTCGCGCTGGCCCGTCAATGTCCACGAGCGCAGCTGCTTGGCCGACGAATGAGACTCAAGACTGACACAAGGATGCACTCTCAAGGTCGCGCGCGAGCCCGGTATCACCTCACCTGTTGCCGGGTGGTTGACATCGGGGCGCGGCGACGGCAGAGGCTCTGCGCAGAACTGGACGGCGACCAGGACGGCATGTCAGCGCGGCCCGGTGAGAACTCGTCACAACGCACAACGGCCAAGTCCACAATCGCGCCGTTGACGGCACGGAGACAATTGCCGGCGACAGACCTGAATGCCGTCACGTAGCGTACACATGCTCGCGCACGCTCCGTTAGATGCACGAGTGTGGGAGCAGGCCGGCCGGGCTCGAGGGTGGGAATGAACCTAACCCGGCCGGCCTTAGCCGCAGCGTAGGCCTACGCCAGCACCGCCCGACAGACACCGACCGAAACCGCTTACGAACGTCGAGTTGGGCACGTAAACGAGGTAGCCCAGATTCTCCTGGCACAGATGGGGCCTACGCGGCGGCGACGAGCGGTCGCACGTCGTTCCAGAAGCGCTCGAGCTGGTGCAGCTCGTCGGCAACCGGCCAGATGAAGACGCGTTGTGCGCCCGCCTTCGCGAATGCTGTCAACTTCTCGGCGAACAGGTCAGGGGGGCCGATCGGAAGGCGGTCGCGAAGCATGTCCTCGGGTCGGTGGACGGTGGGAACTACCCGCTGTTTGAGGATGCGGTCGGCTTCGTCGCGGTCGTCGGTGATGTAGCACCACATCGTTGCCAGAGCGTTCGGGAAGGTGTCGGGAGCCTTACCGTGATCGGCCAACGTCGCGCGAAGAGCTTGCCACGCTTCGCCGAAGAGCTGCGGTGTCGTGTTGTAGGCCGACGCTAGCCAGCCGTCGGCGAGACGGGCCACCCGACGGAGCCCGGCGGCTGAGCCCCAGCTACCCACCCAGATCGGTGGTCCGTGCGATTGCGCTGGCAGAGGTGCCAAGGAAAGGCCCTCTGTCGAATAGAAGCGCCCGACGAACGGCGCACCGGCCGGCCGCCACAATGCGCGGAGCGCGCCGATCACCTCGTCGAACCGTTGCCATCGTTCGGAGAAGTCGAGACCGACGGCCGCGTAGTCCTCAGGCGAAGAGCCCGGACCTACTGCCACGAGCAGCCGACCACCCGAAAGACGATCGATCGCCCCCAACGTCTTGGCGACCGGTACCGGTCCACGCACCACTGCGAGCGCGACCGTCGTCGCAAGCGTCATCTTCTCCGAGTGCTCCATCACCGCGGCAAGCGCGACCGGTCCATCAAGCCAGGGCCGGGAGAAAACCATGTGATCGTTCACCGACAGGGTGCCGAAGCCGAGTTGCGCAGCGGTCCTCGTGTAGGCGACCAGATGGGCGAGGCTGTACGGATGGCCCCCGAAGTCCATCAGCGGGAGATGAGCCCCGAACTCCATAGCGTTCCCCTCAACCTCGCGAGATCAGTACGGCAGGCCGCAACCGACGATTGGGGCGACGACGCGCCAGACAGTTGCCCCGCCGATGGCACCGGCGCGCTCGTTCACCGTCTCACCCTAGAGATGGTGGGTACCAGACAACGTCCGGAACTGCGGCCGTACGGTCACTTTGGCTGCGCAGCGCGTCGCAACCGATCAACACGCCCGGATTTCCTGCCCTCCAGCGTCAAGAGTTGATTGCCCTCAGCCGCGGAATAGTTCGAGCTCTACTACGACGTCTGAGTCGTCGTGACGCGTCGTCGGTTGTTCCAACACCTGGGCGATCGGGAGCTGCGGTGCAAGATCGACAAGAAGGTCGCCGCCGCGTATAGGGCGGCGACCTGCCGCCGCCCGGATCGGTCCCCGGAGGGAGGCGGGACGGTGGAGCGGACACGTAATGGGGCGATGCAGTGTGAGGAGACAGCCGGGTGCGGCGTGGGCTTGAGGCGCTGAGAGGCGCGGGCCGTAGTTGTGCGGGCGGGGCGGCTAGGCTTCGCGCGGTTGCCTTGATTGGGTTGGGAAGCCGGTGCAACTGCAGCACCGTCGCGGCAGTGTGACCAGCGCAAGCTGGAAGTCAGACCCGCTCCTGATCACGGACCGAGACCGAGACCCGAGATCCTGAGGGAGGTTCAGTGTCATCCCCCGACTCCACGGTCGAACTCACAGCGGAGCAGTTCGCCAGGCTCGATGCGAACCGTCGACAGGTTGGCGCCCTCACCAGCAGGCTGTATCAAGCGAAGACTCGTGCGAAGGTCGCCGAGCAGATCGTCGAGGACGCCCGCGCACTGGTTGCCACGATCCCTCACGGCTCACCGCACGATGAGCGGCTGTGTCTCAAGTGCCGGATGGACATGCTGCTCACGCCGACGAAGCTGTGATCTACCTCGTCCGTCACGGAGAGTCGGAGTGGAACGTCGCGCAACGGACGCAGGGTCAGACGCGGCTTCCGCAACTGACCGAGCACGGCCGCGCGCAGGCCCAGGCCGCGGCTCGTGCGCTGCTCGCGGACATCGGGAGCACGCCGGTGTCCTGCGTCGTGAGCAGCGACCTGGTTCGCGCCGTGCAGACAGCAGAAATCGTCGCCGGAGTGCTCGGCACTCGGCTGTGCGTTGATGCGCGGCTCCGCGAGCAGTCGCTGGGGTCGTTCGAGGGCCTGAGCTACGCCGAGTCGTTCGCCGCCGGCTCCGCGTTCGACTGGTCCGACCCGGACCTGCGTGTCGGCGGTGGCGAGTCGCTCCGCGAGATGGCGACGCGGATGACCACTGCGTTGTCCGACTTTGCCGACGAGCTCATCACAACGGGTGCCATCGTCGTGGTGAGCCACGGTGATGCGATCAGGGCTGCCTTGCTCGCCGCGCGCGTGGGGGCGTTGCCTGGAGCCGGCACGTGGGTCGATGTCCCGAACGGCTCAGTCGCCGTCCTCGACGGCACGAACGGCGCTCGCTGGCTGGCCGTGGATCTTCCGGTCAACGGTCGCTGACGCGTGCCGTAGTGGCGCGCGTTCGTAGGCCCGTGAGCAGCAGCTGAGCCGCGAGGCAGGCGCCCACGCCTTCTCCTGCGCGTAGGCGCAGTTGCAGCAACGGCTCCAAGCCGAGCTCGGTGAGGACGATGTCGTGGGCCCGTTCCCGGCTGCGCTGTCCGGCGACGAGCGCGCTGTGCGCGGCCGGCTGCATCCGCACCGCGAGCAAGGCGGCGACGGAGGTGACCAATCCGTCGAGGACGACGGGGACGCGCCGCTGCGCCCCCCCGAGGACAACACCGGCAAGCACGGCTGTCTCGGGGCCGCCGACGGCCGCGAGTGCGTAGCGCGGGTCGGCCAGCTTGTCCGCGTAAGCATCTCGGGCCCGTGCGACCGCCCGGCCGACGACGTCCCGCTTGCGCTCGATCATCGCGGCATCCGCCCCGGCGCCCAGTCCGACGCCGTCCTCGACCGGGACGCCGAGGAATGCGTGGAGCAGCGCGGCGGCAACGGTGGTGTTACCGATACCGACGTCGCCGAGACAGATCAGGCCGTCATCGGAGAGACGCTCGCCGAGCGCACGTCCTTGGTCTATGAGCGCCTCGACGTCGTCGAGGCTCATCGCGTCCGACTCGACGAGGTCACCCGGGCTTTCGGCCGCCGCGCGCACGGCCTGCGCCCGCAAGCCCGCACCGAGCGCAGTCGTTGCCCCGATGGAGACGCCGGCCTTCGTGGCCGCGAACACGTCTTCGGTAACAGCGGCCGGATACGCAGAAACGCCGTAGCCGGCGACGGGGTGACCGGCCGCCACCACGATCAACGTGCCGGTCGTCGGCGGGCTCGGGTTGAGTGCCAGGACGCGATTGATCGCCACATCCAGCACGCCGAGCGACCCGGGAACGGTGAGGAGGTCGTCGCCGGTGTCACGTCCGGCCACGACGGCGCGTTGGTCGGGAGCAGCAAGGTGCGAGACCGGCCGCGCCGGTGCGTCCTCGGTGGGCCAGCGCTCAGCGATGATGACGTCATCGAGGGCGAGGCGCTTGGACCAGCCGTGGCGCTGAAGGCCGGGGTCGGGCGGCCGCTCGTCCGGCCAGCCGAGGCAGAGCCAGCCGAGTGTCTCGACGCCTTCGGGCAGGTCGAGCAAGTCGGCAAGGTCGTCGGGCCGGAAGAGGGTCACCCAACCCATGCCCAGGCCGGCCGCGCGTGCGGCGAGCCACATGTTCTCGATCGCGCAAGCGCAGCTCCACAGGTCGGTGTCGGTGAAGGTCGCCCGGCCGAGAACCCCGGCCGCCTGGGCGCGGCGGTCGCAGGTCACGACGATGCCGATCGGCGCTTCGCGGATCCCCTCGAGTTGCAGGTCCAGCAACCGGGCGCGCCGGTCGGGGGTGAGCAGGTCCGCTTGGCGCAGCCGCTCCCGGTCGGACAGCACGGCCGCGCGGTCGCGGGTGCCCTGCTCAGTGACGACGATGAAGCGCCAGGGTTGCGAGTGGCCGACGGACGGAGCCTGGTGGCCGGCCCTGAGTACTTCACGAAGCAGATCCGCCCGGACCGGGTCGGGGCGGTAGCGGCGGATGTCGCGGCGGGCGGACAGAACGGTATGCAGCGCCTCGACGGTGCCGTCGTCGAAGGCCCAGCCGCCGGGGTCGGCTGCCCGGGTGGCCGCCGAAGTCGTGTCGCCGACCAGCGGAACTGGGCGGGGGTAGGTGGGCTCACTCATCGCAGGGCGATCCCGACGAGGGCAACTGCAGTGGTCGTCTCGATGAGTGCGCCGAAGACGTCGCCGGTGACTCCGCCGAGCCTTCGGACGATGTGCAGCCGCCCGAGGTAGGAGGCGAGCAGGGCCACGGCTTGCGGCACGACGATCCAGGCGATCGGAATGGAGACGGTTGGCGCGAGTGCGGCGCCCACGCCGAGGACGACGACGACCCAGGCACACACGGCGAACGGGCTGACGCCGTCGGCGACGATTGCGCCGAAACCCGACTCGCGTGCGGGCGGAACGCCGCGCATCGCAGCGGCCAAGGCACTAACTCGACCCGTGGCGGCGGACACGCCGAGCGCCACGACGGTAACCCACGCCCCGCCGCGCACGACGTCCAGCGCCGCGATGTCACAGCTGAGAATCAGTACAAGGGTCAGGACGCCGAACGGGCCGACGTCGGACTGGCGCATGATCTCCAGCGCCCGAGCGGCAGGCGCTCCGCTGCCGAGTCCGTCGGCGGTGTCAGCGAGCCCGTCGAGGTGCAGGCCACGCGTAAGCCAGGCAAGTACCGCGACCGCCAGCACAGCCCCGAGGAACGTGGCGTGCGGCACCCAGTGCCGGATGGCTGCCGCGGGCAAAGCGGCAACGGCACCGGCCACGCCACCGACGACGGGCAACCACAGCAGCGCGGACACGCCTTCCCCCGGTGCGAGCTCGGCGCGGGCACGTACCGGGACGAGCGTGAACAGGCTCACCGATCGGACCAGCGTCATGCGCGCTCCGCAGGACATCGTTCGGCAGTCATCGGAGCCTTTGCGGGATGCCTGCCGTGACTAGCCAGACCTCCTCGGCCGCGGCGGCGAGGCGCTGGTTCAACCCGCCGAGCAGATCGCGAAACCGCCGGCCGGCCCAAGTCGGCGGAACGACCCCGCCGCCGACCTCGTCGCTGACGGCGATGATGCTTGACCGGGTAGCGGTCCACGCACGCACCAGCGAGTCCAGGGCCTCCGTGAGTCGCTGGTCGGAGTCGGGCTCAGGCGGTTCAGCCCAGCATCCGTACTCGTCCATGACGCCGGCGAGCCAGGTCGTGATGCTGTCGACGAGTAACACGCTGCCGTCGTCGCGGGCAAAGAGCTTCGCGAGGTCGCGCGTCTCGACGGTCTCCCACGCCGCCGGACGGCGCTGGCGGTGACCTTCGATGCGTGCGACCCATTCACGGTCGCCGGGGTCGCCAGTCGCCGTCGCGACGTAGGTGACCGAAGCTGCTGAGGAGGCCAGCCGTTCGGCATAACGCGACTTGCCCGATCGGCTCCCGCCGAGAACAAGCGCTCGGCAGGAGACTCGGGAAGCGCCTGCTTCGATGACAACGGTCGCAGGGTTGGCAAGTCCGGCCTGACTTACCGACGCAGCGAGATCTGCGAGCCGGGCGCGCACCACCAGCTGCGTCGGCAGACTTCCATCAGCCACGCACGCAGCCTCCGCGTCGGGCGAGACTCCCTCCGCGACGAGGCGATCGGCGATGGCGGCGAGGTGGCGCATACCCATGAGCACGACGATGTTCGTCCCGGAGTGGCGGAGGGCCGTCCAGTCGACGCGGTTGGCGGGATCGTCCGGATGCAGGTGGCCGGAGACAACGCTGAAGCCCGCGGCGCCCTCGCTGCTCGTGAGTGGAAGGTTCGCGAAGACCGCACTGGCCGTCGCGCTGGTGACGCCTGGCACGACCTCGACCGCGATGCCGGCCTCACCGCAGGAGATCAGCTCCTGACCGCCGTGTGCGAAGACGAATGGGTCGCCGCCTTTGAGGCGCACGACGGTCTTGCCGGCGCGGGCGCGATCGATCATCAGCGCGACGATCTCGTCGTAGGCCAGGGTGCGTTTGCCCGGTGCACGTGCGGCGTCGATGACTTCGACGTCGCGCCCGAGCCGGGTCAGCAGTCCGGTCGGCGCGAGCCGGTCGTGGATGACAACGTCGGCAGCCAAGAGCCGGTCAAGGCCGCGGATGGTAATGAGGTCTTCCGCGCCGGGACCGCCGCCGATCAGGACGACACGTCCTGGCCTGCCAGTACCTGGGCTCATGTCGGTACCTCGGCCAACGCGGCGTGCACGTTCACAGCCAGGTCAACCAGGCCGCGGACGAGGTCGGCGTCGCCGGGGCGCGAGAGATCGGGTGTGCTTATCAGGAGGCGGCTCCTACGCGTCGAGCCGCCCGGTACTGACGAGCAGCGGCGACGAGGCGCTCGGCGGTTCCGGGCATGCCGCTCCAGTGGGTGTGGAGGTAGGAGGCGTGAACGTTGCCGCGGACGAAGCCTTCAGTCACGGCTTCTCCGCGCGTGCTCCACGTCCAGGCGTTGGCTTCGGTTCCGGCAGCGCGAACAGTCGTGCGGTGGAACTCATGGCCGTGGACGCGCGTCCCCTCGGCCGCAATCGGCGAGTCCGTGCGGGCGACAGCCGTTCGGTAGCCGAGGACGAGGCGCCCGGTCATCGCTGTGTCTAGGTCGAGGACGCCGCACATCTGTTGGCCGTCCAATGTGCGAGACAGGTAGAGCAGGCCGGCGCACTCGGCGACGACCGGCGCGCCAGCGGACGCCAGCGCGGCGATCTCGGCGCGCAGCGCGTTATTGGCGGACAGCTCCGGAGCATGAACCTCCGGGAACCCACCACCGATAACTACGGCATCGACCTCGGGCGGGAGCGTCTCATCGCGGAGCGGATCGAAGCCCGCGACCTCGGCCCCGGCCCAGGTGAGTAATTCGGGGTGCTCGGCATACCCGAATGTGAATGCCGCGCCGGCCGCCACTGCGATACGGGTAAGCGGCGCCCTAGCCGGGACGGTCTCGGCCGCGGCTTCGGACAACTCCCCGACCGTGGCTGCAATCCGCAGCACCGCATCCAGATCGACGCTCTCGGCGACGACGGCGGCGAGGGCATCGACCGCGGCCTGCGCCTCGGGCCGCCTCTCGGCGGCGGGGACCAACCCCAGATGGCGGGAGGGGACAGCGAGCCCGTCCTGTCGATGAACAACGCCGAGCACCGGGATGCCCACCGGCTCGACCGCCGAACGCAGCAGGTGCGCGTGATACTCCGAACCGACCTGGTTGAAGATCACTCCGGCTAGTCGCACCCGCGGATCGAAGGTCAGAAAGCCGTGTATCAAGGCGGCGACCGACGAGCTGACACCCGAGGCGTCGACGACGAGAACGATCGGGGCGTCGAGTAGTCGCGCGACGTGCGCGGTGGAGGCGAAGTCACCTTCCGCGCCAGCGCCGTCGAACAGTCCCATGACGCCCTCGATCACCGCGATGTCCGCAGGCGTGGGCAGACGGGCCCCGTGCAGGAACAGCGGCACGATGCGCTCCTCGCCGACCAGCCACGGGTCCAGGTTGCGTCCGGCGCGTCCTGCGGCCAGGGCGTGATAGCTCGGGTCGATGTAGTCCGGGCCGACCTTGTGCGGTGAGACGGCAAGACCACGCTGCCGAAGGGCGGCGAGCAGACCGGTCGCCATCGAGGTCTTTCCGTGACCGCTTCCGGGTGCTGCGATCACGACCCGAGGGATCGTCACCATTCGATGCCGCGCTGCCCCTTCTGGCCGGCATCCATCGGGTGCCTGATCTTGGTCATCTCGACGACGAGGTCTGCCACGTCGATGAGGTCGGGGTGGGCGTCGCGGCCGGTGATGACGACGTGCTGGTGCCCCGGTCGAGTGGTGAGAACATCGACGACGTCGGCGACATCGATCCAGCCCCACTTCATCGGGTACGTGAACTCGTCCAGGACATACATGCCGAAGCGCTCAGCAGCCAGGTCGCGTTTGATCTGCTCCCAGCCTTCCTGCGCGTTGGCAGCATGGTCGTCGGGGTCACCCCGCTGAATCCATGACCAGCCTTCGCCCATCTTTTGCCAGACGACTTCGCCACCCTCACCGGTCTGCTCGTGTAGGCGGCCCAGCGCGCGGAACGCGGCCTCCTCGCCGACCTTCCACTTGGCGCTCTTGACGAACTGGTAGATGCCGACGCCCCAGCCCTGGTTCCAGCCGCGCAGCGCAAGGCCGAAAGCCGCGGTCGACTTCCCCTTCATCGTCCCCGTGTGCACGATCAGCAGCGGGCGGTTGCGGCGCTGCTTGGTGGTGAGGCCGTCGTTGGGGATCGTTTCAGCTATGCCGCGGGGCATGGTCAGGCCGCCTCTCGATGCGAGCGGACGACGCCGGCGAGGCCGTTTGCGGAGAGCTCTTCAGGACGAAGGCAGACCGCGCCGAGAGCGTTAGCCAACGTCGCGGCGAGGCCGAGGCGAATCGGGCCGGCCTCGCAGTCGATGACGATGGCGGCGACGCCCTCGCGCCGCAGCAAGCCTGCGACCGCGAGGGGGTCAGCGCCTGTGGTGTGTCTGCCGTCGGTGACGAGGACGACGAGCGCGCGCCGACTCGGGTCACGAAGGCGCTCGCGCTGTAGCGTCGCGCGGACCTCTAGCAAGCCGGCGGACAGCGGTGTGCGGCCGCCGGTCGGCAGGCTGTCCAGTCGAGCCGCTGCGGCGTCCACCGACGAGGTGGGCGGGAGCAGCAGTTCGGCCCGGTTGCCACGGAAGGTGATGAGCCCGACCTTGTCGCGGCGCTGGTAGGCGTCCAGCAGAAGCGACAGCACCGCACCCTTCACCGTGGACATGCGTTGCCGCGCAGCCATCGATCCGCTCGCGTCCACGGCGAAGAGTACGAGGTTGGACTCACGTCCCTCGCAGTGTCGCTCGCGCAGGTCGGCACGCTCCAGGGCTAGACCGGCGCCGAGGCGTCCACGCCGGCTCTGGTGCGGAGCGCAGGCCATGAGGGTCGCGATGAGGTGGAGGTTGCGCAGTGGCCCGTGCGGGACGCGGGCGCCGATGGTCCGCCCGCCGTCGGTGTACGCGCGTGAACGACGTCCTGGGGCGCCGCTCCCCTTGCCCGGCACTTCGAGGCGACCGGTTCGGAACGTAGCGCCAATACTGGCTACGGAATCTCGGCCACCGAAGCCAGCCGCGGCTTCGCTCGCCCGAGCGGACCCATCGTCATCGCCGGCCGAGCTCTCAACCGGACCGTTCTCCGGCGCCGAGCCGGCCCCCGGCGGCTCCGGGTCGGGTTCGTCGTCGCGTTCCGGCCCGAGTGCGTCATCGAGTCGCTGCTCGTCTTCGCTGCTCAACCCGGGCGGGTCGAAGGGGTTGCGGCGACGGCGGTGCGGAAGCGCGAGGCGCGACGCTACCCGGATGTCCTCCCGTTCTACGTCCGCCGCGCCCACGCCACGCGGCGTGTGCGGTGGCGGTCCGGGCGATGACGATGTCCGCTCGTAACCCGTCCACGCCGAATGCGGCGCAGACAGCCGCTATCAGCTGCAGCGCGGCATCGTCGAGGACGACCGATGCGAGCTGCGCCTGCGCCTTCGCGATTGCCTCGGCGAGAGCTTCTTGCTGGTCGCCGAAGCGCGCTACGAAGGCAGCGGGGTCGGCGTCGAAGTCCAGGCGCCGTCGTACGACCTCAGCCCGGAGCTCCGGTTCGCGGGGAGCGGCAACCTCGACGGTGAGCCCGAAGCGGTCCAGCAGCTGCGGCCGCAGTTCGCCCTCCTCGGGGTTCATCGTGCCGACCAGCAGGAAGCGCGCCGCGTGCTGGACCGAGACGCCATCACGTTCGACGTAGTTGGTGCCCAACGCCGCGGCGTCGAGCAGCAGGTCGACGAGGTGGTCGTGCAACAGGTTGACCTCGTCGACATAGAGCACGCCGCGATGCGCCTGCGCGAGCAGGCCGGGCTGAAAACTCGTTACGCCCTCAGTAAGTGCACGCTCGAGGTCGAGCGATCCCGTGAGTCGGTCGTCGGTCGCACCGACGGGAAGTTCGACCAGCCGGGCCGCGCGTACCTCGGTCTCGGCGTCATGCGCGTGCGGGCCGTCCGGGCACCGCCGGTCGGGGGCCGACGGCGGGCACGAGAACCGGCAGCCCGAGACCACTTCAACGGAGGGAAGAACCGCGGTGAGCGCGCGGACGGTCGTTGACTTCGCCGTGCCTTTCTCGCCGCGCACGAGCACGCCACCGATGCCGGGTGAGATCGCGTTGAGGATGAGGGCCAGGCGCATGTCGTCCATGCCGACGACGGCGCTGAACGGGAACAATTCCTGTGCGGATGGGGTGTACACACCACAGCCCTTCACCCGGCAGGTGTCCGCGCCTGCCGTCAGCGACGACCACTGGGCAGCAGCCCGATGGCACGGGTGTCGATGTCCTGGCTCCCGGTCTCTGACAGCGTTCCCGAGACCGGCCACAGTGGCGGGACCGCCCCGGACTTGGCCGCGTCACGCAAGCCGCACCGGTGTTCCACGACAGCCGTTCATCGGCGATCGTCTCACAGCCCTCCGGCACACTGTTAGCCGTGCCCAACCTCCCCGTCACCGTTGTCGGGATCGGCGCGGAGGGCTGGGACGGGCTGAGCCCCAGCCGCGCCTCAGCCCTCTCGGCCGCGCAGGTGATCATCGGCGGATCACGGCAACTCGACCTGCTGCCGGAAGCTGTGACCGGTAAGCGGGTGCTGCTGCCCAGCCCCTTGCTTCCCGGGTTGGAAGTCGTTCTCGGCGACCACGCTGACACATCGATCGTGGTAGTGGCGAGCGGCGATCCGATGCTCTACGGAATCGGCTCGACCCTGGTTCGGTTACTCGGGGCCGACCGGGTGACCGTGCTCCCCCATCCTTCGTCGGTGTCGCTCGCCACCGCTCGTCTCGGCTGGCCGCTGGACGACGTCGAGGTGATCAGCGCGGTTGGGCGTCCGCTTGACCTGTTGCACCCGGCTCTGCAACCCGGCCGGCGCGTCCTCGTCCTGGTAGCCGAACAGAGCGCGGCGGCCGACATCCGCACGCTGCTAACGGGGCGCGGCTTCGGGTCGAGCCCGGTTACTGTCCTCGCCGATCTCGGCGGAGACGCCGAGTCGGTCGCGCCGGCCGGAGAAGCACCGCACAGCCGCTTGGCGATCGTGGCGATCGAGTGTGTGGCCGACCCGGACGCTATGCTGCTGCCCCGCACCCCGGGCCTGCCGGACAGCGCCTTCGATCAGGACGGGCAGATCACCAAGCACGAGATTCGCGCCGTTGCGCTGGCCGCGCTCGGGCCCGTGCCGGGCCAGCTGCTCTGGGACGTCGGCGCGGGCTCCGGGAGCGTCGCCATCGAGTGGATGCGCGTGCACCCGGCCAGCCGGGCCATCGCCATCGAACCGCGTGCAGAGCGTCGCGACCGGATCGCTCGCAACGCGAGCGCGCTTGGTGTCCCCGGGCTGCAGATCGTCGCCGGTACGGCGCCGGCCGCGCTCGTCGACCTTCCGAGGCCGGACGCAGTTTTCGTCGGCGGCGCCGTCACCGTCGACGGCGTCGTGCCAACCTGTGTGGAGGCGCTCGCACCCGGGGGACGACTTGTTGCCAACGCCGTGACGATCGAGGGCGAGCAGGCACTCGTCGCCTGGCGGAAGCAGCTCGGTGGCTCGCTCACCCGCATCGCCGTCGAGCGGGCGGACGCGCTCGGCAGCTTCACCACCTGGCGACCGGCTCTGCCGGTCGTGCAGTGGTCCCTTCGGAAGTCAGGACACGAGCAGGAGTGACCGTCCACTTCGTAGGCGCCGGCCCAGGTGCTGCCGACCTCATCACCGTCCGCGCGCAGCGGCTGCTGTCGGAGTGCTCGGTCTGCCTCTACGCCGGCAGCCTCGTCCCCGCCGAGCTGCTGGCGCACTGCCCGCCCACGGCCACGCTGATCGACACCGCGGACTTGGACCTCAACCAGATCACGGAGGCGATCGCTGCACGCGGCTGCCGACGGCAAGGACGTTGTGCGCCTGTGCTCTGGCGATCCAGCCGTATT
Source organism: uncultured Actinomycetota bacterium (assembly GCA_963809815.1). Taxonomy (GTDB): domain Bacteria; phylum Actinomycetota; class Actinomycetes; order Mycobacteriales; family Jatrophihabitantaceae; genus CAVVJA01. Next base: position 130,313 of record CAWELM010000016.1, on the reverse strand, counting down.
CAGCGCCGTCGCGGAGCAGGCCCGGCGGTTGGATCGGCTCGGCATCGACTACGACATCACGCCCGGCGTCCCGGCTTTCGCTGCGGCCGCGGCCGCTCTGCGCCGTGAGCTCACGGTTCCGGAGGTCGGGCAGACGGTGGTCCTCACTCGGATCGCGCAGCGGGCCAGCGCGATGCCTCCGGGGGAGGAACTCGCCTCACTCGGCGCGACCAAGACGACACTCGTCCTGCACCTTGCTGTGCAGCGCATCGACCAGGTCGTCGCCGATCTCGAACCGCACTACGGACTCGACTGCCCCGTCGCCGTCGTGGCATATGCGAGCCAGCCCGGTGAGATGATCCTTCGCGGCACGCTCGGCGACATCGCGGCGCAGGTGCACGCTGCGGGTATCAGGCGCACGGCCGTCATCATCGTCGGCAACGTGCTGGCCGCGGAGGGCTTCCGGGACAGCCATCTCTACTCGACGACCCGCGAGCGGACCAGCAGCTCAGGCGTCTGAGGCGTCGCTCGCGCGTCGGCGGCGCAGTAGGTAGGTGTCCATGATCCAGCCATGCTCGGCGCGCAGTCGCGTTCGTACCTCGGCGATCTGGTCGGCGACTTCGTCGAGCCGTCCTGCGATGAGTGCTTGGTCGTCTGTGCCGAGGTAAGCGCCCCAGAAGACGTCCAGGCCTGGCTCGTCCAACACCGCGGCGGTGAAGCCGGAGTCGAGCATGACAACGGCGCTGTCCAGGCCCTCCGGGAGGCCGTCGGCGATGCGCCGGGCGGGGGTGATGTAGATCGGTTCCCCGATGCGGTTCAGCGGGATGCGGTGCGCGGCGGCCAGCGCCTGCACGCTCGTCACGCCAGGAATCACCGCGTACTCGAACTCGACCACGCCGCTCGCGACGATGCGGTCGATGACGCGCAGGGTGGAGTCGTAGACCGAAGGGTCGCCCCATACCAGGAACGCGCCCACACCGTCGTCGGCGAGTTCGGCCGCCAATGCCGTGCCGATGCGCCGGGCGCGAGCCTCGTGCCAGTCCTGCACGGCGCCTTCGTAGGCCGCGTTGCCGAGCGACGGCGACCGGTCACGCGGCGGTTCGGGGATCTCCACGATACGAAAGTTCAGGTCGCTGACATGGCGCTTGAGGATCTCGTCTCGCACCGCGTTCAGGCCGGACTTCGCATTGCCCTTGTCGATCAAGAAGAAGACGTCCACCCGGTTGAGGGCCTGCACCGCCTGGACGGTGATCTGATCAGGGTGGCCGGGCCCGATGCCGATGACGAGCAGTTCACGCATGCGATCAGTCTCGCGTAACGCTCGTTAGTCTCGGCCGGTGCGCATCCTCGTCCTCGGCGGAACCGGCGAGGCCCGCGCTCTGGCCGCGGCGCTCGTGGCCGACGGCAGGGACGTCATCTCTTCGCTGGCCGGGCGCGTGCAGCAACCGCGCCTGCCGGAGGGGTCGGTTCGCATCGGCGGCTTCGGCGGCGTCGACGGCCTGGCGGCGTTCCTGCGTGACGACGACATCGCGGCGGTGGTCGACGCCACTCACCCCTTCGCGGCGACGATCACCAGGAACGCCGCCATCGGTTCCGAGCAGGTCGGCGTGCCGCGATTAGTCCTCCGCCGTCCGGGTTGGGACATCCAGTCGTCGTGGCAGGTGGTCGCCGACATGCCGGCAGCCGCGCAGGCGGTGCGCACGTGGAGCGGCGAGTCGGTCTTCCTTACCACGGGACGCCGCGACCTCGCTGTGTTCGCCGACGACGATCGGCATCGATTCCTCGTGCGCACGGTCGACCCACCGGAGGGACCGGTACCACCTCAGACGACGCTGCTTCTCGACCGCGGTCCCTACACCCTCGACGGCGAGCGGGCGTTGCTACGCGAGCGCGGCGTCGGTCTACTCGTCACCAAGAACAGCGGCGGGTCGATGACGGCCGCCAAGCTGCAAGCGGCCCGCGAGCTGAGCGTCCTCGTCGTGATGGTGCAGCGGCCGCCGCTCCCGGAAGGTAGCGAAGTCGTCGCGACGGTAGATGACGCGCTGGCCTGGATCACTCGGTCGGGTAGCGGCGCGGGGTGATGACGCGCGCCTGATCCGAACCTGCGTTGACAATGCGGGACTGGCTCGATCCGATGATCAGCAGGCAACGCATGTCCACCTGGTTGGCGTCGAGTTCGCCCAGCGTCGTGACGGTGACCCGCTGATCGTCGGTGCCCACCGCGCGGCCGATCACCACCGGTGTCGCAGCGTCGTGGTATTTCAGCAACAGTTCGCGGGCGTCGACCAACTGCTGCCGCCGGGTGTTCGAGGCAGGGTTGTAGATCGCGATCGCGAAGTCGCCGGAAGCAGCGGCCTCCAGACGCCGCGCGATGACGTCCCAAGGTTTGAGGCGATCCGAGAGCGAGAGGACGACGTAGTCGTGGCCGAGGGGGGCGCCCGACTGGCTGGCGACCGCCTGGGCCGCGGTGAGGCCGGGGACGACCTCTACCGGCACGTCGGCGAAGCGTTCGTTGTCGGCAGCAGCCTCGAGCACGGCAGTGGCCATCGCGAAGACGCCTGGGTCGCCGGACGAGACGACGGCGACTCGCCGACCGCGCCGCGCGAGGTCGAGGGCGAACTCGGCGCGTTCGGCCTCGACTCGGTTGTCGCTGGCGTGCCGTTGCTGGCGGGGGTTCACCGGCACCCGCTCCACGTATGGCGCGTAGCCGACGATGTCGTCTGCCGCGGAAAGAACCGCTATCGCCTGCGGGGTCAGCCAGTCCCGGCCCGCCGGCCCGAGGCCGACCACGTCGACGCGACCGACTCCGATGACGCTCCCAGTGGTGGCGCCCGGTGCCGTTGGACGTCCCTGCGCCTCCCGGCCGGGGACGATCACGATCGACATGTACGGCACGCCCGACGGGTCGACGGCGCCTGCGGGCTGGATGATCTGTTTGTCACCTGACGCACGCTCGACGTAATACGCCTGCTCCAGCCGTCCGGCTTCCTTCAGCGCCTGCTGCACCTCCGCGTAGCTGCGGCTGATCTTCATGATTGCCGCGGCATCGGTGGTCATGAGCCGCTCGGTCAGCTGCTCCTGAGCCATCGTGCCGGGAAGCACCGTCAGGACGTCGTTGCCCTCGGTGAGCGGCATCGCTAGGGCGGCACTGGCGGCGCTCACCGACGTCACGCCAGGGACGATCGAAGTCGCGTATCGGCCGTCGATGCGTTTGTGCATGTGCATGTAGCTGCTGTAGAAGAGCGGGTCCCCTTCGGCGAGCAGCACGACATCGCGTCCAGCGTCCAGGTGCGCCATGAGCCGCGCGGCGGCCTGCTGATAAAACTCCTCGATGGCACCTTCGTAGCCGCCGGGGTGATCGATGGTTTCGGTGGTCACCGGGTAGACAAGCTGTTCTTCGATCTGGTCGCCGCGCAGGTATGGCTCGGCGATCAACCGTGCGACCGAGCGGCCGTGCCGCGCGGAGTGGTAGGCGACGACGTCGGCCGCGGCGATGAGCCGCACGGCCTTGACGGTGACGAGTTCGGGGTCACCCGGTCCGAGGCCGACGCCGTAGAGAGTCCCCGCCATGCTCAGCCCCGTCCTCCCGCTCCGCGCGCCTCGCTCACTCGGCCTCACTCGCGATCGCGTTGACGGCCGACACGGCCAGCGCACTGCCGCCGCGACGTCCGTGCACGACCAGGTACGGATGGCCGGACTCGGCCAGTGCCACCTTCGACTCGGCCGCGCCGATGAAGCCCACCGGCAGACCGAGAATCGCAGCAGGTTTGGCTGCACCTTCATCAAGCAGGTCGAGCAGGTGGAAGAGCGCGGTCGGCGCATTGCCGATCGCCACCACTGCACCGGCAAGACGGTCACCCCAGAGGTCAAGCGCCGCCGCCGAGCGCGTGTCACCGATGCTGCGCGCCAGCTCTGGTACGCGAGGATCGCTGAGGGTGCAGATGATTTCGTTTGTCGCCGGCAGCCGCTTGCGGGTGATTCCAGCAGCAACCATCTGCGCATCGCACAGGATCGGCGCACCGGCCTGGAGCGCCGCGCGCCCTGCTTGCACGACACCGGCGGAATGCTCCACGTCAGCGGCGAGATCGACCATGCCGGAGGCGTGGATCATGCGTACTACGACGCCCGTGGTTTCGTCGTCGAAACGGGCAAGGTCGGCTTCGGAGCGGATGGTGGCGAAGCTGCGCCGATAGATTTCCGCACCGTCGCGAATATAGTCGCGCATCAGATTCCTTCGACCACGTAACCGGATTCCGTCGCGATGACGTCGACCTCGGTGCGGGTGGAGCGACCACACCTCCGGTCACACCCGCTCCAGTGGACAGCCTTCCCGGGCCAACGGCTGAGTTCCGCGCGTGCGTCGGCCTGAACATCGGCGAATGCCTTCGCACAACCAGGCATACCGGTGCAGGAGGATACGTTCGACCAGGGCGTGTCCGGCGAGATGCCGAAGCCGAGTTGCCCTGCGGTGTCGATGACGACGGCGTCGACATTCGGCAGGACGATGCTGCGCCACGGCGTGACGCGAGCCGGTGCCGTCCCGATCACGTCGGCGAGCCAGCGCAGCTGGTCGGTGTTGAGGCGACCGAGCGGCACGGCAACGACGAGGGCCGTTTGGCCGTCGAACCGAGTGAACCGACCGGCTGCGGGCGGGGGCGCGACATTGGCCACCGCTTGCTCGACCGGCGTCCCGCCCACCCGGGATATCACGCGCGCCGCGCCCTCCACGAGATCTGCGATCCGCCACGCTGCCGAGTCTTGTTCCTCGCGCTCGTCAAGGAACGCATTGGCGAAGGCGATCGCAGCGGCCACGGGATCGCTCACTCGCAATCCGTTGACACTTCCGTTCTGAAGGAGAACGTCGGGCTTCAGCCCAGTGACGTCGCCACGTCCGTCGTCCACGGCGAAGAGGAAACGACCGGAGAGCTCGGCGAGCCGCGGTGTGGCGCAGAGCGACTCGTCCAGCGTGCGAACCAACGCGGTCAGGTCGCTCGGGCGGTCGAGCCCGGCGAGCGGGCTGGCGACGATATTGCGAACCCGCTCGTGACTCTGCGACGGCCACAGTCCCGCTGCGTGCAGGCGTGCGCCGAGTTCGACGCCGACGTCTGCGGCGAGGCCACGCAGTTGCAGGTTGCCCCGCGACGTCAACTCGACTCGCCCGTCGCCCAGCGCGACGGCGGCGTCACGCAGGGCGGCGATCCCCTGCGCGGACAGAAATCCCCCGACCAGGCGAATACGGGCCAGTCGGCCGTCTATGGCCTCAGCGAGCCGCAGCACGCCCGGGCAGGCGTCCTCGCGCATGCGGATCTCGTGCTGCGAGCTGGCCATGCGCGGGATGCTACGACAGGGTGTGCGAGGCTTGCCCAGCACAAACCGAAGTACAACTCGGCAGCGAGCCAGGAAGCCGGTGTGAATCCGGCACGGTCCCGCCACTGTGAGCAACGCCGCAGTAGCTGCGTCGTGAGTCAGGAACTGCCCGCCTGCCGCAGGCCCATCCACCGATGCTGGGGCGCGGACCCTGGGCAGGAGCACCGTGATCGTTCTGCTCTCCACCTCTGACACCGATTTGCTGTCGGCGCGCGCCAGCGGTGCCGACTACCGGCTCGGCAACCCGAATCGCACCGATCTCGCCGCACTTTCTGCCCTGCTGGATGGTGCGACCGCAGTCGTGATCCGCATCCTCGGCGGCTACCGCGCCTGGGAGAACGGCATTGACGCGGTACTCGCCTCGGGCGTGCCGGCGATCGTTCTCGGCGGTGAGGCCATGCCGGACGCGGAGCTGATGCGGCTCTCGACGGTGGCCGGCGGAATCGTCGCGGAGGCGCACGCCTACCTGGCCCACGGCGGCCCGGAGAACCTCGGCCAGCTCGCCCGGTTCCTGTCCGACGCGATCGCGCTCACTGGTGCGGGCTTCGAGCCGCCGAAGGCGATGCCGACCTGGGGTCTGCTGGAACGTCCCGCAGTGGCGACGGACGGCCCGACGGTCGGGATCCTCTACTACCGAGCTCACCAGCTGGCCGGCAATGTCGACTTCGTCCACGCGCTGGCGGATGCCGTCGAGGCAGCGGGTGGACGTGCCCTGCCGGTGTTCTGCTCCTCGCTGCGCACGGCGGAACCCGAGCTCACCGACGCGTTGCGGGCAGCGGACACGATCGTCGTGACCGTGCTCGCCGCGGGTGGCTCGCTTCCTGCGTCGGTCAGCGCCGGCGGTACTGACGAAGACTGGGACGTCGGCGCACTCGCCTCTCTCGACGTCCCGATCCTCCAGGGCCTCTGCCTCACCTCGTCGCGCAAGCAGTGGCTCGCCAGCGGCGACGGCCTCACTCCCCTCGATGCCGCAACGCAGATCGCGATCCCCGAGTTCGACGGGCGGCTTATCACCGTCCCGTTCTCGTTCAAGGAGGTCGGCGAGGACGGGCTGACCCGATACGTTCCCGACCCCGAGCGTGCCGCGCGTGTCGCGACCATCGCCGTGAAGCACGCTCGGCTCAGACACCTACCGCCCGCGGAACGACGGATCGTGCTGATGCTTTCGGCCTACCCGACCAAACACGCCCGCATCGGCAACGCGGTCGGCCTCGACACCCCAGCCTCGACCGTGCGGTTACTTGCCGCGATGGGCGAGGCCGGTTACGAGATCGGCGACGCATTGCCGACAGAGGGCGACACGCTGATGCACGCCCTCATCGTCGCGGGCGGCCAGGACGAGAACTGGCTCACCGAGGCGCAGCTTGCGGGGAATCCAGTGCGGATCAGCGCAGTCGACTACCGCGCCTTCTTCGACACGCTCGATCCGGAACTGCGCGACAACGTCATCGAACACTGGGGCCAGGCACCCGGACAGCTCTTCGTCGACCGCAGCCACGACCCCGAGGGCGAGATCGTGCTGGCCGCCCTTCGTTCGGGCAACGTCGTCGTGATGGTGCAGCCGCCCCGCGGGTTCGGGGCCAAGCCCGTCTCGATCTACCACGACCCTGATCTGCCGCCCACGCACCACTACCTCGCGACCTACCACTGGATCCGCGAGCAGTTCGGTGCACATGCGGTCGTGCACGTAGGAAAGCACGGCAATCTCGAGTGGTTGCCCGGCAAAACCGCGGGCCTGTCCGCGGCCTGCTCGGCCGATGCCGCGATCGGGGACATCCCGCTCGTCTACCCCTTCCTCGTCAATGACCCCGGCGAGGGGACCCAAGCCAAACGCCGGGTCCACGCCACGCTGGTCGACCACCTCGTGCCGCCGATGGCCCGCGCGGAGAGCTACGGCGACATCGCCCGCCTGGAGCAGCTGCTCGACGAACACGCGCAGATCGCAGCGCTCGACCCGGCGAAACTTCCGGCGATCCGCGCGCAGATCTGGACGCTGATGCAGGCCGCCAAGCTCGACCACGACCTTGGGGTGGCGGACCGTCCGCACGACGCCGAGTTCGACGACTTCGTGCTGCACGTCGACGGCTGGCTGTGCGAGATCAAAGACGCGCAGATCCGCGACGGCCTGCACATCCTCGGCAACGCCCCCACCGGCTCGGCGCGAGTCGACCTCGTGCTCGCGATCCTGCGTAGTCGGCAGATGTGGGCCGGGCAGGCCGAGGCGCTGCCGGGTCTGCGAGAAGCGCTCGGCTACGTCGAGCGCTCCGACGAGCGAACCTCTGCCGACGCCGTCGAAGCACAGGCCCGAGCTCTGGTCGAAGCGATGGAGGTGTCCGCCTGGAACCCGGCTGCCGTCCCCGCAGACCTGCCCGAGCCCGTGCGGCAGGTGCTCACGTTCGCCGCGACCGAGGTCGTCCCCCGGCTGGCCGGCACGGCCGAGGAGATCCCGCGGGTGCTGCACGCTCTCGACGGTGGCTACGTCCCCGCCGGGCCGAGCGGCTCGCCGCTCCGAGGGCTGGTGAATGTCCTGCCGACCGGCCGGAACTTCTACTCCGTGGACCCGCGTGCGGTGCCCTCGCGACTGGCATGGGACACCGGTCAGGCGATGGCCGACTCGTTGCTGGAGCGCTATCTCGCCGACACCGGCGGCTACCCGGAATCGGTGGGTCTGTCGATCTGGGGCACCGCGGCGATGCGCACGTCCGGTGACGACGTCGCCGAGGTGCTGGCCCTGCTCGGCGTGCGTCCGGTGTGGGACGAGGCGTCGCGCCGCATCAGCTCGCTCGAACCGATCCCGCTGGACGAACTCGGCCGCCCCCGCATCGACGTGACCGTCCGTATCAGCGGCTTCTTCCGCGACGCATTCCCGCACGTCGTGACGATGCTCGACGACGCCGTCCACGTCGTCGCGACACTCGATGAGCCGGCAGAGCAGAACTACGTTCGCGCGCATGCCCGGGCCGACCTGATCGCGCACGGCGACGAACGCCGAGCTACCACGCGCATATTCGGCAGCAAGCCCGGTGCCTACGGGGCCGGACTGCTACCGCTCATCGACGCCCGCAACTGGCGCGACGACGCCGACCTCGCCGAGGTCTACGCGGCATGGGGCGGCTTCGCCTACGGCCGAGGACTCGACGGACGCGAAGCCCGCCGCGATATGGAGACCTCCTACCGGCGCATCGCGGTCGCGGCGCACAACTCCGACACCCTCGAACATGACATCGCCGACTCTGACGACTACTTCCAATACCACGGCGGCATGATCGCGACCGTCCGCGCGCTCACCGGCCGGGCGCCACGGGCATACATCGGCGACTCGACCCGGCCCGACACCATCCGCACCCGATCGCTTTCGGAGGAGACGGCCCGCGTCTTCCGCGCGCGCGTCGTCAACCCGCGCTGGGTCGAGGCGATGAAACGGCACGGCTACAAGGGCGCGTTCGAACTCGCCGCCACAGTCGACTACCTCTTCGGCTACGACGCCACGGCCGGCGTCGTCGAGGACTGGATGTACGAGAAGCTCTCCGACACCTACGTCCGCGACGAGCGGATGCGCGAATTCTTCAACCGCTCGAACCCCTGGGCGCTGCACGGAATCACCGAGCGATTGCTGGAGGCCGCCGAGCGCAAGCTGTGGGACGCGCCAACACCGGAGACCCTGGCGATGTTGCGGCAGGTCTACCTGGAGACAGAGGGTGACCTGGAGGACCGCTAGCCCAGGCTGCTGGTGATCACCGGAAGGTCGGCCGGCGCGCCGTTGCTGATCAGTTCGACGACGGCGTCAGTGTCGACGTGCTCGTCGATCAGATCGGCCAGCAGGTCGAATCGGCGCTCGCGGACGGCCGCGAAGCTGACGTCGGGCGCGGGAACGAAGTCACGCTCAGTGCGTTCCGCGAGGTCGCGCAGGAACGCGCGGCGGAAGTCGTCGTTCTCGAAGATGCCGTGCCAGCTCGTGCCGCGGACTGCGCCGAGCTCACAACCGTCGAGGAACGGGGCGCCGCCGTGGACCATCACGACCCCGTGGTGGATCTCGTATCCGTCCACCCGCTCGCCGAATGCTTCGCCGGACGGACGGGCGCGGGTCTTCTCGGTGGCGAAGCGGACGTGTGTCGGAAGCAAGCCGAGACCCACCACCGAGCCGGCGCGGCTTTCTACCTCGTCGTCGATGGTGTCGGCGAGCATCTGGTGGCCGCCGCAAATGCCGAGGACAGGGCGCCCGGCAGCGGCCCGGGCCATGATCGCGTCGGCCATGCCGGTCGAGCGCAGCCAACCCAGATCGCTCACGGTCGCGCGTGTTCCCGGCAGAATCACCAGGTCCGCGTCGATGAGGTGCGCCGCTTCGGTGGCAAGAGTGACGATCACGCCGGGTTCAGCCGCCAGCGGGTCGACATCGGTGACATTCGACAGCCGTGGCAGGCGCACAACTGCGATGCGTAACGATTCGTTGGCCAATGGTGGCAGCGAAGTACGCGGGCGGGAGTCGAGGTCGAGCGAGTCCTCGGCATCGAGCCAGAGGTCGGGCTGCCATGGCAGCACCCCGAGCGTCGGCCGACCGGTCAGGGTGCGCAGTGTGTCGAGCCCGGGAGCAAGCAGCCTCTGGTCGCCGCGGAACTTGTTGATGACGAAGCCGGCGATGAGTCGCTGATCCTCGGGAGAGAGGACGGCAAGCGTGCCGTAGAGCGCCGCGAACAGTCCACCGCGGTCAATGTCTCCTACGATCACGACCGGCAGGTTCGCCCGGCGGGCCAGTCCCATGTTCGTGATGTCCCGGTCGCGCAGATTGATCTCGGCCGGGCTCCCGGCGCCTTCGCAGATCACCACGTCGAAGCGTTCGCGCAGCGTCGCGAGGCTCTCGAGGACGACGGACTCCAGCTTGGGCTTGAGGTCGCGGTAGTCGAGCGCTCCCACTTCTGCGATCGGTTGGCCGAGCAGTACCACTTGGCTGTGGGCGTCGCTGCCCGGCTTGAGCAGGACCGGATTCATGAGCGACTCAGGGTCGGTGCCGGCTGCCGCTGCTTGCATCGCCTGCGCTCGTCCGATCTCCCCGCCGTCGATCGTCACGGCCGAGTTCAATGCCATGTTCTGCGCCTTGAACGGCGCGACCTGAACGCCCAGCCGGGCCAGCCACCGGCACAACCCTGCCGTGACGACGCTCTTGCCCGCATCGGAGGAAGTCCCCGCGATGAGCAGGGCACCTTTCACCGGCGTCTCCTTCGCAGCAGGCGGAGCCCTGCGCACACCGCTGCGGCACCGAACGAAATCGACCGGCCGAGCCTGACCGCCCGCTCGAGGTCAGCGGCCACTGCCGCCCGGCCGTCGGCGGCGAGGATCGGGCGCTCCTCGACCCGCGTTCCGTACTCGTTTCGCCCACCGAGCCGTACGCCGAGCGCCGCCGCGAACGCCGCTTCTGTCATGCCGGCGTTGGGACTCGGATGCCGTCGCCCGTCACGTCGCACGACCCTTACCACCTCACGAGTGCGCCCGCCGACTAGCGGCGCGGCGACCGCCGTGAGCATCGCGGTCAGCCGAGCCGGGAGGTAGTTGACGATGTCGTCGGCCCGGGCGGACGCCCACCCGAAGTTCTCGTAGCGCGGGCTGTGGTGTCCCACCATTGCGTCGAGCGTGTTGATCGCCCGGTAGCCGAGCAAGCCCGGCAGGCCCGCCACTGCCCCCCAGAACAGCGGAGCGATCACCGCGTCGCTGGTGTTCTCGGCGACCGACTCGATCACGGCACGGGCGATTTCCGGTTCGTCGAGTTCGTCGGTACGACGACCAACGAGATGCGTGAGCTGCCGGCGAGCCGACGGAAGGTCTCCCCGGCCCAGGTGCGCATCCACGGTTCCGGCCTCGTCGAATAACGACCGGCTACCGAGCGCGGCCCAGGTTCCAGCCGCCGTAGCCGCGAACAGGGTCCGCGCCGATCCTCGCCTCAGCAGGAGTCCGAGACCCACGGCGCCGCCAACCAACACCGCCGCATACGCGCCACCAGCGGCGCGGTCGTCACGCCACATCGCCCGTTCCAGCCGGGCCGCCGCGCCGCCAAACAGAGCGACCGGGTGTCCTCGGCGAGGGTCGCCGACGCACTGGTCGACAATCACGCCGGCCAGCAGTCCCGCTGCCGAAACTGTGACTCGATAGCCAGGACCGGAAGACACGCGCCGAGGGTAGCCGCCGCACCAAGATCCGGTGGTTCTCGCCAGAGGTTTGACCGGCTTCTCCAGCGTGCTGCTAACCTGACCGCGCATGACGGCGTAAGGAAGCCGGTGAGACTCCGGGACGGTTGCGCCACTGTGAGCCCGAGGCGAGTTTCGGGTGAGTCAGATACTTCGCCGTCATGACGCCCATCCATTGGTAGGGACGCACAATCCCTGAAGGAGGCTCAATGACAAGCATTCCGGCTCCGTCTTCGGCGCCCGGAGTCAAGGTTTCGCCCGAGGCGCTGTCCAAGGCCCGCGTGATCACCCTGCTCAGCCTGACGCTGCTCCTCGCCTTGGTCGTCTACTACCTCGTAGGTGTGGACGAGGGCATGACCTCGGTCTTCGGTAAGACGATGGTGATCCACGAGTGGGTGCACGACGCGCGGCACTTCCTCGGCTTTCCCTGCCATTGATCAGGGGCACAGATGGAGATCCGCGTCATCGGGCGCGGAGCCCTCGCTGGTTTCATCGCCGGCGTGCTGGGCTTCGTCTTTGCCCGCATCTTGGCTGAGCCTCTTATCAACAAGGCCATCGACTACGAGTCTGGCCGTGACGACATTCTCACCGCGCTGAACCAGGCCGCCGGGCGACCGGTCGCGCCGGATGGTCCGGAGCTCTTCAGTCGGACGATCCAGTCCACGATCGGCATGTTCAGTGGCATCGTGGCGTTCTCCACTGCGATGGGCGCGCTCGTAGCGGTGGCTTATCTGGTGTTGCACGGGCGCTTCACAGTCCGCCCGCAGACACTGGCCTGGCAGATCGCCGCCTTCGGATTCCTCGGCGTCTACCTGCTGCCGTTCGTGAAATACCCGGCCAACCCGCCCGCGATCGGGCACGAATTCACGATCACGACTCGCGGACATCTGTACCTGGCGACAGTCGCTGTGTCGCTGGTGCTGCTGGGCCTGGCGGTGTTTCTTACCCGCAAGCTCCTGCCCCGCTTCGGCCTCTACAAGTCGATCCTGCTGTCTGCGCTGGCGTTCTTCGTCGTCTACGGCGTGATCATCGGTGTGCTGCCGTCGCTGGGACACCTGGCTGCCAACAAGGCACACGCCGGTCAGTTCGGCTACAACTACGCCGCGACCGAAACGCCGCAGCCGATCACGAACATCCTGGCCACACCGCTGACCGTCGACGGAAAGACATTCCAACCGGGCCAGATCGTCTACCCCGGGTTCGACGCGGATGTGCTCTGGAAATTCCGGTGGTACTCGATCATCAACCAGCTGCTCATCTGGACCACGATGGCGATGATCTTCGGTGCGCTCGTCGACCGCTTCGTCGTCGGCCGCCAAAACAAGGACACGACACAGAGTTCCGACGACCCGGTCGCAGTCGCATAGCCAGTCAGCCGCATCAGCGAGCTCGCCGGACGATCTCCGACAAGCTCGCTGCCTTGGGCGGCTTCTTCACAGCGCAGACGCACCGCGGTGGCGAGTCTCCCGAGGGAAAGTGGCGCTCGCTCCGCGAGCTGACAGACGACCCCGCTCCCCTCGACGAGCGGGTCGAGTACGTGCATGCGACCCTTCGCGCAGCCCGGCCGGATGTGCCCAAACGCGTCGCCGCCTCGGTGGTCCAGCTCGGCGTCGTCGCCCGCATCCTGGCTCCTGCCTTGGCCATCGAGGCCTCCGGGTGGGGAGCGGTTTCCCTAACGGGGACTGACCTTTGGTGGCAGGACGATCTCGGCGGCGTCTACCCGCTCTCGCTCGCGACGACCTCGGTCGAGTCCGATCTGCTCGATGGCGCGGTCGGTGAACTCACGGATCTGATCTGCTCCAGATATGGCGTCCCGTCACGAGCCCTCTGGGGCAACATCGCTTCCGCCGCGAACAGCGCTGCGCACCAGCTCGCCATGGCTCGTCCAGACCTCACCGAGCCGGCCCGCGCTGTCGCCGACGGCGTGCTGGCCGATCACCGAGTGGATGGCGGCAAGCTGCACAGCGGCCCCGGCTTCCGGCGCCGCAGCTGCTGCCTCATCTACCAGGCCACGGGAGCTCGAGTGGCCGTTTGCGGCGACTGCGTCCTCGGTAAGCGAACCAGCTCGCGCAGCGCACACGATTACGGAGGCGGGACGACGAGGAAACACGTCGGACTGAGTTGATCTTGACCTCCCAGCGATTCTCAACCGCGGCCGTGCGAAGTTCGAGCTGAATTACGACGTGAAGATCGGACAGCCGGAGATCAGTGGTCGAGGCAGAGGTTGTCGGCTTCGAGAGGGGTCCGTCGTGAGCTCGGTTGTGATCTTGGTCTGGTAGCCGTGGGGCGACGGTAGGCTCAAGATCATCGGCAAGGTAACAGCGAGCCGCCAGCGCCCGGCGATAATGGCAATGCCGCCGCCTACGTCCCATCGATCCGGGGAGGCCCAATGGGCGCTTATCTGTCCGAGTTCCGGCGCAGCATCGAGTCACGAGACGAGTTCTGGCTCGACGCGGCGCGAGCTATCGACTGGACGGTGATGCCAACTCGGGCGCTCGACGACAGCAACCCGCCCCTGTACCGGTGGTTTCCCGACGGCGAGCTGAACACCGCATTCAACGCGCTGGATCGGCACGCGGACGGCGGCCGCGGTGATCAGCCGGCCTTGATCTGGGATTCGGCGGTGACGGGCGCCAAGCGGACATACAGCTACCGGGAGTTGCGCGATGAGGTGGCGCGGTTCGCCGGCGGCCTTGCCGCCCTGGGCGTTAGGAAGAGCGACCGCGCCATCATCTATATGCCGATGGTGCCGGAAGCTGTCATCGCCATGCTGGCCTGCGCGCGGCTCGGTGCCGTGCACTCCGTCGTCTTCGGCGGCTTCGCCCCGCGCGAGCTTGCCGCCCGGATCGATGACGCCCGGCCTACGTTGATCATCGCCGCGTCCTGCGGCATCGAGCCGACGCGGATCGTCGAGTATCAACCGATCGTCGACCAGGCGCTGACCATGACGACACACCAGCCCGAGCGGATCGTCATGTTGCAGCGCGACGCCAAACTGGCGGCACTCGGTCCTCGCTACCTGGAGTGGACCGAGCTGATGGCCGACGCGAAGCCCGTCGACCCTGTGCCGGTCAAGGCGACCGACCCGCTCTACATCCTTTACACGTCCGGCACTACTGGCCGACCCAAGGGCGTGGTACGCGACGCCGGCGGCCATGCGGTCGCGCTCACGTACTCGATGTATGCGGTCTACGACATCCATCCCGGTGAAGTGTGGTGGACGGCGTCGGACGTCGGCTGGGTCGTTGGCCACTCCTACATCTGCTACGCGCCGCTCCTCATCGGCGCGACCAGTGTCATGTACGAGGGCAAGCCCGTCGGCACACCGGACGCCGGTGCGTTCTGGCGAGTCCTCGCCGAGACGAGGGCGAAAGCGCTGTTCACCGCGCCCACCGCGTTGCGGGCGATCAAACGGATCGACCCTGACGGCAAGGAAATCGCCAACTACGACCTGTCGGCGTTCCGCACGCTGTTCATGGCCGGCGAGCGGCTGGACCCGGACACGCTCGGCTGGGCGAGGGACAAGCTCGGCGTCCCGGTGATCGACCACTGGTGGCAGACCGAGACCGGATGGCCGATCGCCGCGAACCCGCGTGGGCTGGAGCCGATGTCGGTCAAGCCCGGTTCGGCCACGGTAGCGGTGCCCGGTTGGGATGTGCGCATTCTCGATCCGGAGGGCGCCGAGCTGCCGCCTGGGCAACAGGGCGCAATCGCCATCAAGTTGCCGCTACCGCCCGGCTCGCTCCCGACACTTTGGAACGACGACCAGCGCTATGTCGAGGAGTACTTGTCGCGGTACGACGGGTACTACCTCACCGGTGACGGTGGCTATCGCGACGAGGACGACTACCTGTACGTCATGGGCCGCACCGACGACGTCATCAACGTGGCCGGCCATCGGCTGTCGACGGGCGAGATAGAGGCGGTACTGGCCGCGCATCCGGCCGTCGCGGAATGCGCAGTCATCGGCGTTCCGGACCCGCTCAAAGGCCAGCTTGCGCGCGGGCTCGTCGTTCTGAAAGCCGGGGCCGACATCGACGAGGACACGCTCCGCAGCGAGCTTGTCGATGCGGTCCGCCGCGAGATCGGCCCGGTAGCGGCGTTCCGCGATGTGGACGTCGTCGCCGGCCTACCCAAGACGCGCTCCGGCAAGATCCTGCGCAAGACCCTGCGTGGCATCGCCGAAGGGCGAGACGAGCCGGTGCCGTCGACGATCGAAGATCCGGGCGTTCTCGACCAGCTTCGGCCGATCTTGCGCGCTCATTAGCCGAGGTCGCGTCGGCCTGAGCTCCTGTTCTTACGCCGGCGATTCGGTCTTGTCGCCGGCCCACTGGGTGTGGAAGGCACCGTCTCGGTCGACCCGGCGATAGGTGTGTGCCCCGAAGTCGTCGCGCAGGCCTTGGATAAGCGCGGCCGGCAACCGGTCCCGTCGGAGCCCGTCGAAGTACGCCAACGAAGACGAGAACGCCGGCGTGGGAACACCAGCCCGAGCGGCATCGGCCACAACGCGACGCCAGCTCGCCACGCCGTCGGAGACGGCACCAGCGAAGTACGGCGCGACGAGCAGCGACGGAAGGATCGGATCCTTGTCGTACGCCTCACGGATCCGATCGAGGAACCGCGCCCGAATGATGCAGCCGCCCCGCCAGATGGTCGCCATCGCACCCCGGTCGATGTTCCAGTCGTATTCCTCACTGCCAGCGGCAATGTGGTCGAACCCCTGCGCGTAGGCGACGACCTTCGAGGCGTACAACGCCCTGCGCACGTCCTCGACGAAGGTCTCGCGGTCGTCTACGACCCAGGGCGCCACGACGACGTTCGCAAACGTAGCTCGCGCCGCCCCGCGCTGGTCCGCGTGGCCGGACAGCGAGCGGGCAAAGGTCGCCTCGGCAATCCCGGTGATCGGAACCCCGAGGTCTAGTGCGCTCTGCACCGTCCAGCGACCGGTACCTTTCTGCTCCGCCTGGTCCAGCACGATGTCGATGAACGGCCGACCGGTGGCCGCGTCGACGTGACCGAGCACATCGGCGGTGATCTCGATGAGGAAGGACTCCAGCTCACCCTCGTTCCAGGTGCGGAAAATGTCGGCAATCTCCGCCGGGCTTGCCGACAAGCCGGTACGGAGCAAGTCGTAAGCCTCGGCGATCAGCTGCATGTCCGCGTATTCGATGCCGTTGTGCACCATCTTGACGAAGTGGCCGGCGCCGTCCGGACCGACGTGAACGCAACACGGGGTTCCGTCCACCTGCGCCGCGATCGACTCGAACATCGGGCCGAGCTTCTGATAGGACTCCACCGAGCCGCCCGGCATGATGCTCGGGCCGAGCAGCGCGCCCTCCTCGCCACCCGATACCCCGGTACCAACGAAGTGCAGGCCCTGACCACGCAGCGCCGCCTCGCGGCGGCGAGTGTCCACGAAGTGCGCATTCCCGCAGTCGATCAGGATGTCGCCCGACTCCATCAGCGGGGACAACTCGTCGATCACAGCGTCCGTCGGCCCGCCGGCCTGCACCATGATGATCACCGCACGGGGTCGCTCCAGCGACGCGACGAAATCCGGCAATGATTCACTCGGCACGAAGTGACCTTCGTCACCATGGTCCGCGACCAAACTGCGGGTCCGGGCCGGCGTCCGGTTGTGCAACGCCACTACGAATCCGTGACGCGCCAGGTTACGAGCCAGATTTCGGCCCATCACCGCGAGCCCGGTCACGCCGATCTGGGCTTGTGCGCCCTTTGTACCGTTCTGACTGGTCATTTCGCCAACCTCACGCTCGCCGGATGCTGCTCGGGTCCGGAGATTATCGCGTCCAGTCGCCCGGTGCGTGGGCCGAGGAGGCCCTGTCGACCCGACGCCTGAACACGCGCTGAGCGGAGGCGGGATACCACGGGAATGCAGGAGACAGGGATGAGATTATGGCTGGGTGGCAGTCCGCTACAACGCGTCCTTGGTGAACGCGGCCCCGTCGGGGCCGCGTTTTCGCGGATTGTTCCCCAACCAGCTGCTGCGCTACCGCCGCCCGGTTCTCTGGCAAGAACTGGTGCTGATCGGCATCGGCTACTACCTGTACCGCGAAGCGCGCAACCTGGTCCCCAACCAGCCGAGCATCGCGTACCGGCATGGCAGCAGCGTGCAGTGGCTGCAGGAGCACCTGCATCTGAACTTCGAACTGTCGGTCAACCGGTTCGTGAGCGGCATCTCCTGGCTAGCCCAGCTGATGAACTACTACTACGCGACGCTGCACTTCGTCGTGACCGTCGGCGTCCTCACCTGGTTGTTCGTCGCCCGTAAGCGGGTGTATCGGGGCTTGCGAACCGCGCTGTTCGCACTGACCCTGGTCGCGCTCGCCGGTTTCTTCCTCTATCCCCTGGCTCCGCCACGACTGCTGCCGGCGTACGGCTACATCGACACCTTGGCGGAGTATCACACCTGGGGTTCGTTCGCGGACCCGAACATCGCCGAGCACACCAACCAGTTCGCCGCGATGCCCAGCCTGCACATCGGATGGGCGTTGTGGAGCGCCATCGCGGTGATATACACGACTCGCAAGTGGTGGGCGCGCACGCTGGCTGTGCTGTACCCGGTGGCCACCCTGCTGGTCATCGTGGGCACCGCGAACCACTTCATCATCGATGCCGTCGCCGGGGCTGCTGTCGTCGGCGTCGGCTTCGGAATTCAGTACCTGATGTCAGGCCGACCCGCTCACGTTCCCGCTCCGTCACCCGCGGTCGAGACCGAGCGCGACGAAGCGCTCGTCGAGCCGTAGAAGACGCGTTCAACCACCCGCCGGGCCCGGCGAGCCACCCGGCGGTAGTCGTCGACCAGCTGTCCCGGATCGAATCCGACCGGGTATCCGAGCGCGCGGCCGACGCCAACCAAGGCGACGCCTTGCGAAGGCAGCTGGTCATCGGCCCGGTCGCGGACGAGCATCACCGCATTGCGGGCATGGCTTGCCAGCTGCCACGCCTCGGCGAGTGCGTCAGCGTCCTGCGGGTTTAGCAATCCAGCAGCACGGGCCGCCCGAAGCGCGTCGAGAGTCCGCGGCGTACGCAGCTGCGGGATGTCCGTCCCGTGCGCCAGCTGCAGCAACTGCACCGTCCACTCGATGTCCGCTAAGCCGCCCCGGCCAAGCTTCAAGTGCGTCGATGCATCCGCGCCGCGCGGCAGCCGCTCAGTGTCGATTCGGCTCTTCAGCCGACGAATCTCGGCGCGAGCCTCGGCGCTAACGCCGGTGACCGGGTAGCGCACCGGATCGATGAGCGCGGTGAACCGGTCCCCCAATCCGACATCGCCCACGGCGAACCGGGCGCGCAACAGCGCCTGCGCCTCCCAGGCCGACGACCAGCGCGCGTAGTAGCCGGCGTATGAGGCGAGCGACCGGACGAGCGGGCCGCTACGCCCCTCGGGCCGCAGGTTCGCGTCCACACCCAGCGGCGGGTCGCCGCTCGGTACCGACAGCAGGTTGCGCATCCGCTCTGCGATGTCGTGTGCTATTCGCGCTGCGGCTTCGTCGGGCAGGTCTAGATCCCGCGACTCGTAGACGAACATGACGTCGGCGTCGGATCCGTAGCCAACCTCGTAGCCGCCCAGACGGCCCATCGCGATGACGGCGAAGTCGATCGGCAGCTCGCTGACGTCGAGGTCCCGAGCCACCGATCGACGGGCCACGTGCAGCGCTGCGTCCAATGTCGCCTCGGTGGTCCGGCTGATGGCCAGGCCCGTCTCCGCTATGGTCAGGCGCCCCAGCAGATCCGCGAACGCGGTGCGCAAGAGCTCCTGGCGGCGCAGGCTGCGGACCACCAGTACGGCATCGGTGTCGCTGTCCTGCCGGTTGGCGGCGTCAACCATCACCGCGCGCAGCTCCGCCTCACCGCGAGGTGAGAGACCAGCGTCCTCAGCGAGCATTTGCAACGCCTCGGGCGCCCGTTCGAGCATCTCCGAGACGTACCGGCTGGTACCGAGCAGGTACGCCAATCGCGAGGCGACTTGGCCCTCGTCGCGCAGCAGCCGCAGGAACCACGGCGTAGAGCCGAGCTCCTCGGACACCCGGCGGTAGGCGAGCAGGCCGGCGTCGGGATTCGGGGCGTCGGCGAAATCGCTCAGCATCACCGGAAGCAGGGTCCGCTGCAGAATTGCGCGCCGGCTCAGGCCGGCCGTCAACGCCTCTATGTGCCGAAGCGCTTGGTCTGGATCCACGAAGCCGAGGGCCGCAAGCCGCCGGCGCGCCTCGACCGGCGTCAGGCGCAGCGCCTCGGTCGGAACGCGAGCGACTGCCTCCAACAGCGGCCGGTAGAACAACTTCTCGTGCAGTCGGCGGACCTCGCGCCCGTGCAGCGCCCATTCGGCCTGGAAGACCTCTCGCGCGTCTCCGCGCCCGTCTGGCCGGTAACCCATCGCTCGAGCGAGCCGCTGTAACTCGGCTGGCTGCTCGGGCACGATGTGGGTCCGGCGCAGCCTGCGCAACTGGACGCGGTGCTCCGTGGCTCGGAGGAAGGTGTAGGCGTCGGCGAGACTCACCGCGTCGTCGCGGCCGACGTAACCTCCGTCGCGCAGTCGGGCGAGCGCCAGAAGCGTCCCGCTCTCACGCAGTGTCTCGTCACCCCGGCCGTGGACCAGTTGCAACAGCTGCACCGCGAACTCGACGTCCCGCAAGCCGCCGGGCCCGAGCTTGAGCTCCCGATCCGCGATGGCCGGCGGCACATGGGCGAGCACCCGGCGACGCATAGCCCGAACATCGGCGACGAAGTCCGGGCGTTCGGCCGCGGACCAGACCATCGGGGCGAGAGTGCGGACATAGCGCTCGCCGAGTTCCGGATCACCCGCCACTGGGCGCATTTTCAGCAGCGCCTGGAACTCCCAGGTGCTAGCCCAGCGGGCGTAGTAGGCGGCATGGCTGGCCAGGGTGCGCACGAGCGGACCGTCCTTGCCTTCGGGTCGAAGGTTGGCATCGACTTCCCACGCGACGGCGCGGCAGATGCGCATCGTCGCTGACGCCAGGCGGGTTGCGACGCCCAGCGCGGCTTCGGTGCCGGCATCCGTCGTCGCCGCATCCGCCGGCTCGGCGACAAAGATCACATCGACGTCGGACACGTAATTCAGCTCGCGTCCTCCCGCCTTGCCCATCCCGATGATGGCCAGGCGGCAGGGCGCCGCATCCGGGGTCAGGTCGTACGCTGCGACCGCGAGAGCGGTCTGCAAGGTGTAGCCGGCGAGATCGGCCAGCGCCTCGGTGACCGCCGGCAGGCTCAGGTCGCCGGCCATGTCCCGACCCGCAATATCGGCCAGCTCCCGACGGTAGGCGATCCGGAGCCGCGCGACGGCCTCGGCGCCACCCAATCGGGCCCGGCCCCCACCGGTTCCAGTGACCGGATCCGTCACGTCAGCGCCTACCGCGTCCGCCAGCCGGCGCGCGACCCCGTCCGCGTCGTAGTCAGCGCTCAACATGACGCGCCAGTGATCCGGATAGGCCACCAAATGCGCACCTAGCTCGATCGAGGCACCGAGCAGGTTGATCAGGCGGGAGCGCACCTGGCCGCTCGTCTCGAGTGCGGACCGCAACAATGCGACGTCGTCTCCCACCACCGTCCTGGCTAGGTCCGCGAGTGCGTTCACGGCCAGATCGGGGTCGGAAGCACGGCCGAGTGCGGCGATGACTGCGGCGGCACCGGGACTCGCCGGCGCGCTCGCTTCGCTGTCCCACCAGGACAACGGGGGTCCCGCCAACACCTCGGCCGCGCGGTCCGGGTCCATGAACCCCAGCCGCGCCAGTCGCTGGTTCATCCGCCCTGGGGGCGAGAGCCGATCCGCCCGATCGTCGGCCATAGTCATGAGCCGGCCTCCTGAGTCCGGGGGCCGGAAGGACACAACAGGAGCGCACGAAGGAGGCCGGCGGGAAGCACAGTCACGAGCGGGTACCGATCACGGGGCCGTGGACCCCGCGAATTTGTGGGGTGGTAGTCATGGGGAGTCGGGCGCGGTGCTCTCGGGCCAAGGGAGCGCCGTCGGATGAGAACTGCCGCGCCCCGCCTGCATCTGGGCGGCGAGCGCAGCTCTGATCTCCGCCGGATCGGTGATCGGCTCGGCCGTGGTCTGACGTATCGCCCGGGCCGGCCGGACCGAGTCGGGGTCGCGGACGATTGCGGCGAACGCGGCGGCGAACGGCTGCCACACTGCGGCAAGGTCGGACTGGACCAGGTCCACCCGCTCGAGCAGGGCCGGAACGTCGTAGTCGGCGAGTTCGGCGGCGTTCGCCTCTGCCCATCGGCGTACGCCGGCGGGGGTCGTTTCGATGTGGAATTGGATGCCCCACGCGAGCCGCCCGATCCGAAAGGCCTGGACTTCGGCCCCGGGTGATGCCGCCAGCAGCACCGCACCAGGCGGCAGTTCGAGCACTCCGTCCCGGTGCCACTGGATGACGTCGGGGGTAATCGGCAATGGCCCGAACAGGGGATCAGTTGATGCCGCGGCCCGCTTGGCGATGAGTTGAGCGCCGACCTGCGGACCGAGTGGGTTCGGGCCGACTCGCCCACCCGTGGCCAGGGCCAGCAGCTGATGGCCGAGACAGATGCCGAGAGTGGGTACCTCGGTGGCGACGGCCTGCGCGAGTAACGCCCGCTCGGCTGGCAGCCAGGGCGCAACATCGTCGGCGTCGGCGCTCATCCGTCCGCCCATGGCCATCAGTCCGGCGTACCCAGACAGATCGGCCGGTAATTGGTCGCCGGCAAACGGACGGGAAATCACCAGCGTGACGCCGGCGTCACGCAGCCACTCTCCGAGTGGTCCGACCGGATCACGCTCGTCGTTCTCGATGAGCAGGATCGGCGGCCCAGACACGACGCCCAGCGTACTGAGCGCTGGGATCTTGGACGGGAGTTGCCCTCAGGATCCGACTAGAGCAGGGGCAGATACCGGCGCAGCTCGAACGGTGTTACCTCGGCCCGGTAGTCGTTCCACTCAGTGCGCTTGTTGCGCAGGAAGAAGTCGAAGACGTGCTCGCCAAGCGCCTGGGCGACGAGTTCCGAGTCCTGCATGGCGCGGAGCGCGTCGGCCAGGTTATGCGGGAGCTCGTCGTATCCGAGCGCGAGTCGCTCGACGTCCGACAGGGACCACACATCGTCTTCGGCTCCGGGCGGCAGCTCGTAACCCTCTTCGACGCCCTTCATGCCGGCGGCAAGCAGGACCGCGAAGGCCAGGTACGGGTTGCAGGCCGAGTCGAGCGAACGCATCTCGACCCGGGTGGAGTTGGCTTTGCCCGGCTTGTACATGGGCACTCGGACGAGCGCGGACCGGTTGGCGTGGCCCCAACAGACGTAGGTCGGCGCCTCGACGAGTTCGCCGCGCGCGGCGTAGCCGTACAAACGCTTGTACGAATTCACCCACTGGTTGGTGACCGCGGTGATCTCCCGAGCGTGGCGCAAGAGCCCGGCGATGAAGGCCCGGGCCGTCTTGGAGAGGTTGAGTTCGTCGGTCGGGTCGTGGAAGGCGTTCCGATCGCCCTCGAACAGCGACAGGTGAGTGTGCATACCGCTTCCCGGACGGTGCCGGAACGGCTTGGGCATGAAGGTGGCGTGGGCGCCGACCGAGAGTGCCACCTCTTTGATGACGTGCCGAAACGTCATGATGTTGTCCGCCATCGACAGGGCGTCGGCGTACCGCAGGTCGATCTCCTGCTGCCCGGGTGCGACCTCGTGGTGGCTGAACTCGACGGAAATGCCGAGCGCTTCCAACGTGGTGACGGCGTCGCGCCGGAAGGTGTGGGAGCTGGGGTGGCTCGTCATGTCGAAGTACCCGCTGGTGTCGATCGGCTCCGGCTCGGTGCCGTCCAACGGGCGGTTCTTCAAGAGGAAGAACTCGATCTCCGGGTGGGTATAGAAGGTGAATCCCCGCTCGGCTGCCTTCGACAGCGCCCGGCGGAGCACGTATCGCGGGTCCGCCCACGACGGGGACCCGTCCGGCATGGTGATGTCGCAGAACATGCGAGCCGAGTCGGCCGGCCGACCCTCAGGCTCGGGCAGGATCTGGAAGGTCGCCGGGTCAGGCCGGGCGAGCATGTCGCTCTCGCTGGCGCGGGCGAATCCTTCGATAGCGGAGCCGTCGAAGCCGATGCCCTCCTCGAATGCGCCATCCAGTTCCGCCGGGGCGACTGCGACGGACTTGAGCGTTCCCAGAACGTCGGTGAACCACAAGCGGACGAAGCGGATCTGGCGCTCTTCGAGGGTGTGCAGGACGAATTCCTGTTGACGGTCCACAGCGCTCCAGTCTTGCGTAGCTTTATTGCGAGCAGGCTAACTCGCGCAGCGCCGACCCTGAGCCGCCAGCGCCTGGCGCGGGACATCCGCTGGACAGCTAGTGCAAGGCGCTACCGGCGACCCAGGTTGTCCACGGGACTGACCAGTCGCCGTTCTGCCAGATTTGCAACGGGGTCCCGCCGGAGTTCTTCACGACGACCGGGTCGCCGATCTGGGCCGTCTTGTAATACCAGTAGGCGTTGTCGTGGTTGAGGTTGAGGCAACCGTGTGACACGTCAGTGTGACCTTGCGCCCAAACCGTGGCCTCGAGCTCGTGCAGGTACACGCCGTCGGTGCTGATCTGGGTCGCCCAATATATCGGCTCCTTGTACCCGAGCTTGGAGTTCACCGGCAGGCCGTAGGTCGACGAGTCCATGATCACCGGATTGCCCTGGCCGATCACCGTATAGGTGCCGTTCTGCGTCCAGAACGAGATCGTCTGACCGTTGACGTCGACGCTCCCGCCCCGGCCCATCGATGTCGGCATGACCCGCTGCAGTTTGTCGTTGAAGTACACGCTCACCGTGTGGGTGCGGTCATCCGCAATGGAAACGTGCTTGGCGCCGATCTTGAACGAGACGGAGGCGTCGGCTTGGCCGTAGAGGCCCGGCCCGACCTGCACGCCGTACACGTTGGCCGCCACCGTGACGGTGGTGCCCGGCTTGTAATACGTCCGCGGGCGCCAGTGCGCCGTCTGATCGTCGGTCCAGTACCAGGACCCAATGACCGGTGGGTTGGTCGTCACCACCAGCGCCTTCTCGGCATTGGCCTTGTCGGTGATCTCCTCGTCGAAGTGCACGACCGGGACGATGCCTACCCCGTATGTCGCGCCGTTTCGCATCGGCGTGCTTCCGGTCGTGGTGACATACGGCATGGTCATGTTGCCGGGGGTCAAGGTCGTGAACTTCTCGCTGCGGGTAACCGGCCGGCCGTCGCCGTTCGCCGCGGTCGCGGTCATCGTGTAGGTCTTGCCGTACCCGAGAACCTCGGTCGCGGACCAGGAGAGGCGGTCCGGCGCCATTGCCCCGGAGACTGCATTTCCGTCCGGATTGACGAGCTTGACGGACGTCAACTCGCCGTCGAGTGCGGATACCTTGACCGGTGCAGTGGGGTTGACGCCCTGCGATCCACCCGCGGGACTGAATTGCAGGTCCGCTGGTGCGGCGGCCGCCGACGAGCTGGCGGCAGGCGAGGACGATTCTGAACTCGAACTCGTCGGACTGGCTGTTGCCGACGGAGATGATGCGGCCTCGTGTCCCGTGCGGGAGCACGCCGTAGCAAGCAGCGCCACGATGGTGACGACCGCGCCGACGGTACGCATGCGGTTCAGAACATCCACCCCCTTGCCGGGCTCCTGCGGCCCGGCCCTTCCCCCGTCATTCTCCCCTGCCTGCCTTGCTCTCACGTTCCCGCGCGCTCAATGCAGCGCACTTCCGGCCTGCCAGGTCGCCCACGTGACTGTCCAGTCGCCCGAGTCCCATGCGTGTAGCCGTTGCGGGGTTCCCTCGACGTCGACGATGTCGCCGGGCTGGGAGAACTTGTAAAACCACACGGAATTCGCCGGCGAAACGTTCAAGCAACCGTGTGACGTGTCAATCTTGCCCTGCACCGGCACCGACCAGTCGGCCCAGTGGATGAACTCGCCGCCCATCGAAATGCGAACTCCGTACGGAATGCTGACTCGGTAAGATTGGGGCGAATTGTCCGGAACACCGAAGGATCCGGACGTCATTGTGATGTTCCTCTCGGCATCGACGACGGTGTGCAGCCCGCTGTTGGTCCACAGCGAGATTTTCTGGCCGTTGGTGCCGGCGATGGTGCCGCCCTTGCCCATTGACGTCGGCATCTGACGCATCAGCACGCCGTTCCGATAGACCCGGATGATCTTGTCGGAATCGTTGACCTTGGAGATCTGGGCCTCGCCGATACGGAATGAGGTGCTGGTGTCGGCCTGGCCATAAAGGCCCGGACCGACCTGCACGCCGTAGATCTTCGCCGTCACCGTTACTCGGGTATGTGGCGTGAAGTACACCTTCGGCCGCCAGTGCACGTCCTGATCGCTGAACCAGTTCCAGCCTCCGACCTGGGGCGGCACGGTCGTGACCGACAGCGCGCGCTCGGCGGCGGCCTTGTTACGGATGGGCTCGTCGAAGTGGACCTTGATCGCCTGGCCGACGCCGTAGGTCCGGGCTGGATTGAGTGCATAACCTGCGGCCGTGTTGATGTAGGCCATGGTCATGTTGCCCGGCGTGACGGTGCCGAAAGCCGACGTTTTGGTGACCGTCTCGCCGGCGCCATTCGTGGCGCGTGCGGTTAGCGTGTAGCGCTTGCCGTACCCGAGCGGTTGGCCTGCCCTCCACGACGTCCGGTCTGCTGCCATCGTGCCGATCACGCCGGTTCCGGCGTCATTGGTCAGGGTGACGGATGTCAGCGTGCCGCCGCTCACGGAAGCGCTAATCGGCGCGATCGGGCTGACCCCCGCGGTGCCGGAAGCTGGTAGCAGGGTCACGAGCGCCGGCGCCGGAGCGGCTGAGCTGCTGGACGACGTCGCCCCGGCCCCGCTAGCCGGGCTCGAGGAGGTCGCTGTCGGGTTGGTCGAGGTCGACTGTTGCCCAGTCGATTTGGTGGCCGTACATGCGGCGAGCGCCAACACTGCGACCGCCGCGGCCACAGCCCACCGAACTCCCCCAGCCACCGCGTCCTCCGAAGCCAC
This sequence comes from uncultured Actinomycetota bacterium, assembly GCA_963809815.1. Classification (GTDB taxonomy): domain Bacteria; phylum Actinomycetota; class Actinomycetes; order Mycobacteriales; family Jatrophihabitantaceae; genus CAVVJA01. The sequence goes on along the minus strand of CAWELM010000016.1, from coordinate 103,790 downwards.
AACGACCCACGCGGACGGCGTAGGCCATCTTATTGTGACAATACGATCGGCCATACCGGCGTAACGCCACATCACAATCGGCTCACGCTGAGGCAACGCACAGGATCTGCCGGGGATCCGCCCGAGCCCTCCGTCCCATACGCGCGTCGGTCAGGCGACGGTCCGTGATCTCGGACATAATCCGCTTTAGGCACGATATGCCGGCGATCATCGGCTCGCCCGCACGAGACGGCAGCCGGAGATCAGGAGAATGGTGTCATGCCCGTGCTCCGAGTTGCCCTGGCGCAGGTCGACATCACGGTCGGTGACCTGGCCGGCAATGCCGCAGTCATCCTGGACCGCACGGCGGAGGCTTGTGCAGCCGGCGCTGACCTCGTCCTGTTTCCGGAACTAGCGATCACCGGGTACCCACCCGAGGACCTGGTCTTCCGCTCGTCGTTCCGAGCGGCGTCGCGAGCGACGACCGAGAAGCTCGCCGCCGACCTAGCCGCGGGGGGCTTCGGTGACGTAGGTGTAGTCATCGGGTATGTCGGTGACGACGCCGGGCCACGCAACGCCCTCGCGTTCTGCTTCGGTGGCCAAGTCGTTTCGACCTACTTCAAATATCACCTGCCGAACTACGGCGTGTTCGATGAAGCCCGCTACTTCGTCCCGGGAACCCGATTCGAGATCGTGCGCTTCCGAGGCGTCGACGTCGCCCTCACCATCTGCGAGGACTTGTGGCAGGAAGGCGGCCCGTTCATGGTGGCCGGGGCAATGGGCGTCGGCCTGGTCGTGAACATCAACGCCTCACCGTTCGAGCGCGATAAGGACGATGTTCGACTGCCGCTTCTGCGGCGCAGAGCCCGAGAGGCAGGCGCCATCGTCACCTACGTGAATACCGTCGGCGGCCAGGACGAGCTGGTCTTCGATGGCGACTCGACCGTGGTCAGCGCGGACGGTGCCGTGTTGCTGCGGGCGCCACAGTACGTAGTGGGCGTCCATCTGATCGACCTGGCCCTCCCACTGGCGGTCCCTGATCCGGCCCCGCCGCCGGCTGGATTGCCGATGACCGTGCACCGGCACGACACGGGCACACCGCCCGCTGCGGATCGGCCGACTGCTGCAGGCTCGGTGGCCGACCGGCTCAGCGACGAGGCCGAGGTTTGGGGAGCGCTGGTCACGGGGACGCGGGACTACATCCGTAAGAACGGGTTCCGCTCCGTCGTGCTCGGCATGTCGGGTGGCATCGACTCAGCGGTGGTAGCCGTCGTCGCAGCTGATGCGATTGGCGGTGACGGGGTCTTCGGTGTGTCGATGCCCAGCGATTATTCGTCGGAGCATTCCCGATCGGACGCTTCCGATCTCGCCCGACGAATCGGCGCGCATTATCGGGTCGTGCCCATCGCGCCGATGGTGGCCGAGTTCGTCTCCACCCTGGGGCTCACCGGCGTCGCCGAGGAGAACGTCCAGGCTCGGGTGCGCGGGACGACGTTGATGGCGCTGTCGAACGCCGACGGGCATCTGGTTCTCACCACGGGGAACAAGAGCGAGTTGGCCGTTGGCTACTCAACCATCTACGGCGACGCGGTCGGCGGCTTCGCGCCGATCAAGGACGTGCCCAAATCGTTCGTGTGGCAGCTTGCGAGGTGGCGCAACGCGCAAGCCGAAGCGGCAGGGATGGAGCCGCCCATCCCGCAGAACTCGATCGACAAGCCACCGTCCGCAGAGTTGCGACCAGACCAGCTCGACAGCGACTCGCTTCCGGACTACGAGTTGCTCGACGCCGTGCTCGCGAGATACGTCGACGGCGACGAGGGCTTCGACCAGATCGTGGCCGAGGGGTTCGATCCGGAGCTCGTCATGCGGGTGGCTCGCATGGTCGACACCGCGGAATGGAAGCGCCGCCAGTACCCACCCGGGCCGAAGATCAGCTTCAAAGCGTTCGGGCGCGATCGGCGGCTGCCTATCACCAGTCGCTGGCGCGAGCACGCGCTCGATGCCACTGGCTGACGCATCCTCCTCTGAGGTGACCGGCTCGGGTGACAACGTTCACAGAGACAATCCATGGGCGCGCAGTGCACGATGGGGGCGTTCGTTCCACACCAGGAGCCCGGGGACCGGCAGGCCGGCCTCGAGGAGAGAGTGGGTGCGAGATGCCCGAAACCCTCTACGGCGGAGTGCAAAACCGCCGCGTAACCATCCGCGATCTGCAGCGCGCGACGGACGCACACGAGCGGTGGGCCATGCTCACCGCATACGACTATTCGACGGCCCGGGTATTCGACGAGGCTGGCGTGCCGGTTCTCCTCGTCGGTGATTCCGCTGCGAACGTCATCTACGGGTACGAGACCACCCTGCCCGTGACCGTCGACGAATTGTTGCCGCTGGTACGTGGCGTCGTGCGCGGTACGAAGCGGGCGATGGTCGTCGCCGACATGCCGTTCGGGAGCTATCAGGCCTCGCCGACTCAGGCGTTGGAGAATGCGGCGCGCTTCATGAAGGACGGTGGCGCTCAGGCGGTGAAGCTCGAAGGCGGCCACCGTGTGCTGCCGCAAGTCGAGGCACTGGTGAACGCCGGTGTGCCGGTCATGGCTCACCTCGGCCTGACTCCGCAATCGGTGAACGCGTTCGGGGGCTACCGGGTGCAGGGTCGGGGCGAGGAGGCCGCGCACCGCCTAGTGCAAGACGCAAAGGCAATGCAACAGGCCGGGGCATTCGCGGTGGTGCTCGAAGTCGTGCCGTCTGAGCTCGCTCGCGAGGTCAGCGCTCAGCTGCACGTTCCGACGATCGGTATCGGCGCCGGACCGGACTGCGACGCCCAGGTGCTGGTCTGGCAGGACATGGCCGGCCTACGCACCGGCGAGCACAAGCCCAAGTTCGTCAAAGAGTTCGCCGACATGGCCGGACTTCTCCGGGGCGCCGCCGAAGAGTTCGCCGCAGAAGTTCGTGCGGGCACCTACCCGGCCGAGGAGCACGCATACCACTAGTGTCGCGGGACAGTCCACGTGCTGCGTTCGCACTGCCGCGACGCACACCGAAGCTGCGCTCTCTCAGCGCGATGATTGTGGGGCTGAACGCGAGGCAGCCGATCGTTCGTTTCATCGATGACGGCGGCACAAAGCTCGCCGGGCACCGCCGACTTCACTGCACTAGCCAGTGAAGTCGAGCGGCGCACCGGCGAGCGTACGTGACCATATCGAGTTGGCCGATCGAGACAGTTCGCCTGCGTGGCTGCCTCGCTGGTCGCGTGCTGCCTAGCTGCTCGCGCGCTTGGCCGGAGCCCTCTTCGCGGGAGCCCTCTTCGCGGGAGCCTTCTTCGCTGCCCGCGAGGCTGTGGCCTTCGCCTTGGCCGGAGCCTTCCTCACTGTCTTCGTGGCTGTGGCCTTCGCCTTGGCGGGAGCCTTCCTCACTGCCTTGGTCCCCGATGCCGTCTTCTTCGCGACGGTCTTCTTGGCGGGCGCCTTCTTGGCGGGCGCCTTCTTGGCCGGAGCCTTCTTGGCCGGAGCCTTCTTCGCAGCTGTCTTAGCCGCTTTCTTCGCCGGCGCCTTGCGTCCGGGTGCGGTCATGCCGTGCCTCCTCAAGGGCAACAGTCGCAGAACATCGATGATCAGTGGACGATGCAATGAGTGTCAACGTCAATACGCCACGCCGGATTTTCTTTGCCGGCGTCGAGCCAGCAGTGGGACAGTACGACGTCAGTCGTCGTCCTCCCAAGCAGAATCCTCTTCCTCGTAACGCTTTTCTCGATCGGCGATCATCTGTAGCGCGCCTGCTGCTTCTTCGGGAGTGTTGAACGGTCCGATGCGATTTTGACTATCCGTCTTCTCGAAGATCTCCACTCGATGATGGTCCAGGCAGTACCAGTACGTGCCTTCGAGATCTTTAGCCATCGCCATCGCCCCTAGGTTTCACTGTCGTCGATCGATCGTCGATGACGTTAGACCGCGATGACTCTTCCCACGAGAGGCGGCGGACGAGTCGACCTATAAGCCGGGTCCTGTTCTCGATGCTCGTCGCATCAAGTGGCGACCATCCATCTCGGCCTGCCGTCACCGGCAGGCTCTAGCGGTCCACCCGCAGGCATCGGGCGGGCCACCCTCGATCACCTGCGCGGGTTCGTCCGGTCTCCCGCACGAGCCCTTCTCGACCTTGCTCCGGGTGGGGTTTGCCGAGCCGTTCCGGTCACCCGGAACGCTGGTGGTCTCTTACACCGCCGTTTCACCCTTACCGGTTCTCGCAAGAACCGGCGGTCTGTTCTCTGTGGCACTGTCCCGCGGGTCACCCCGGGTTGCCGTTGACAACCACCCTGCCCTATGGAGCCCGGACTTTCCTCGGCGAGATCGGTAAATACCGTCTCGACGCGGTCGCCCGGTCGGCTCGTCCGCCGCACTGTGAATCCTACGCGGGACGGTCCATGGCGTCGCTGCCAGGGCGCGTCCCGCAATCCCACGCGCTGCTGCGCGACGAGCAGGGACTGCGGTACACGCCCTAGCCTCGGCACTGTGACCGTCACCGATATCGGCCTGCTCTGCGCGGCAGGTCTCGTAGGTGGCTTCGTCAACGCGATAGCGGGCGGTGGGTCGCTCGTGCTGTTCCCTGCGCTCGTGGCCACCGGGGTAAGTAGCGTCGCCGCAAACGTCACCAATTCAGTCGCGTTGTGGCCGGGATATGTCGGAACGCTCTTCGGTCTGGGCTCCCTGGTGCACGATCAGGCGAATCGAGCGCGGTCCCTGGCTCCGACCGCGGCTGTGGCGGCAGCGGCGGGCTGCGCGCTCCTGCTGCTCACCCCCGAGCGTGCGTTTGACCTGGTCGTACCTGCGCTGGTCATTGTGGCTAGCTTGCTCGTCGCGGCCCAGCCGGCGATTACCCGCCGCCTGAGGGATAACGACGGCCGACATCGAGAGCGACCGCGTGCACTGCTCATAGCTGTTGCCGTCAGCTGCGTTTACGGCGGCTACTTCGGCGGCGGGCTAGGCGTGATCCTGCTTGCCGTCATCGGACTGACGCTGGCCGCGCCGCTGCGTCAGACGAATGCCCTCAAGAGCATCATTTCCGTGATCGTCGCCACCGTGTCTCTCCTGGCCTTTGCCTTGTTCGCACCTGTGCACTGGCTCGAGGTGGCCATCGCAGCGCCAAGCGCGCTGCTCGGAGGAATCCTCGGTGGCCGGTTCGCACGGAGTGTCGACGAGCGCCTGTTGCGCGCAGGCATTGTCGTCTTCGGCCTCCTCGTCGGAGGTTGGCTGACAATACGCGCGATACGCGGTAGCTAAAGGCGGTAATCAGGATGGGCCCGGGCCGTCGAGATGACTGGTGTCGTTGACCAGCCGGACCGACGAGCCGCCGTCGAAGAAGTAGTCGATGATCGACACCGACGCCGGATCGAGATGAAATCGGAACAGCGCGCTTGGCGGAGCGTCGAGGGCAACTCGTAGCAACGCTTTGATCGGCGTGACATGCGTGACGACGACTGCTTGCCCGTTCGGGACGCGCGCGACGATCTCGTCCCGAGCGCGACCGACTCGGCGGGTGAGCTCGGCGATCGATTCACCCTCGGGTGGCGCGACGTCGGGTTTCGTCGACCATTGCACCCACTCATCCGGCCATTCCCTGACGACTTCGTGGTACGTGAGCCCCTCCCACGCGCCGAAGTTCAGTTCGGTGAACCCGTCGACGACAACGACGGGCAATCCCAATCGGTCCGCAATGGCGTCCGCGGTCTGCCGGGCGCGGGGTAGTGGCGAACTTGCGACGAGGCTGATCGCGGAGAACGTTGCGAGGCGATCGGCAAGCTGCTTGGCCTGCTGTTCACCGAGGTCGCTCAACGGCAATGCGTTCCCGCCGGAGAACCGATTCTCGACGTTGTGCGCCGTAGCCCCGTGCCGAACCAGGATCAGCCGAGTCGCTGCACCCGTCGGGGGCATCCACGCACCTGCCGGTGCAGCCGACGATCGAGGCGATCGTGCTGGCGTCGGACGCGTTGCCGCTTCGTCCATCGCCTCGTTAGCGAGCCGGTCGGCATGCCGGTTCTGCTCGCGCGGAACCCATTCGAACGAAACCTCGGCGAAGGAGCTCCGCAGCGCGGCGGCTTCCCGCGCGAGCGGGCGCAATCGCTCGTGCTTGACCTGCCATCGGCCGGACAGCTGTTCGACGACGAGCTTGGAATCCATGCGAACGATGACCGATGTCGCACCGAGCTCGGCCGCGGCCTGCAGCCCGGCGAGCAGGCCGCGATACTCCGCGACGTTGTTGGTATCAACGCCGATGGCGTCCTTGCGCTCGGCTAGGACTGCACCGGTGACGGCGTCGCGCACGACGGCGCCGTAGCCGGCCGGTCCCGGATTCCCGCGTGATCCGCCGTCTGCCTCGACGATGACGCGCTCCACCATGGTGTTCAGAGCCCGGATTCGGCAGTGCGCACAAGGATGCGCCGGCAGTTGTCGCAGCGGATGACGACGTCAGGCGCTGAATGACGCACGGTGGCGAGCTCATTGCCCGCTAGCTCGATCCGGCAACCCTCACAGCGGCGGTTCCGCAGGAGGGCAGCGCCTACCCCGCCACTCGCGAGCCGGATGCGGTCGTAAAGCTGAACCAGATCGGCTGGGAGTTCACCGGCTATCGCTTGACGATCAGTCGCGTGTCGCCGCTCTTGCTCATCCATCTCGGCCCAAGCGGCATCTCGCGCGCCTTCGAGCTTCTCCCGTTCCGCGTCGAGGTCGGCTCGACGGGTCGCGACGGACTGCAGCTTGGAGTCAAGGCTTTCCCGTTGCTCCATCATGTCCAGCACGTCATCCTCGAGAGAGCTCTGACGTCGGGCCAGTGTCGCGATCTCGTGTTGTAGGCTCTCGAGCTCCTTCGCCGGTAGGCCTCCCCCGGTAAGCCGTCGCTCGTCGCGCGCCGTTCGCGCTCGGACGTTGTCGACTTCGGCTTCGAGCCGGCGTTGAGCGACATCGACGTCGGCGAGTCGAGTCTCCAGCTCAGCCGCTTCCGTAGCGAGCACCTCAGTGCGCTGTGTCGCATCGGCGAGTGCGGCCAGCTCCGGAAGTGTGCTGCGGCGGTGGACCAATTGGGCAAGCGCCGTGTCGGCCGCCTGTAGGTCGAGCAGCCGCAGCTGGGCGGCAGGGTCGGCGTTCACAGTCAGGTCAGGCTCGATCCAGGTGATGGGGCATGAAGCGTCCACGGATCGGTGATCTCCGCGGATACCGTCACCTTAAGACCCTCCCCCGCGAATCGGGTGCGCAGGCGGGCCGCGACGTCGGAGAGCCACGGTGCCTCAGTCGCCCAGTGCGCGGCATCGACCAGGCCCATCGCGTCGGCGCCGCGCTCACTCACCGCTTCCACGGCCGGATGATGTCGAAGGTCGGCGGTGAGATATGCATCCGCTCCGGCGGCACGCGCGGCCTCGACGAGTGACCCGCCTGATCCGCCGCACACGGCGACCGTCCGGACCGGTCGATCGGGACGGCCCGATGCCCGTAGGCCCCACGTCGTCGGTGGCAAGGCGTGCGCCGCGAGATCGACGAATCCACGCAAAGTCGTGGGCGACGGCAGCTCGCCCACCCGGCCGATGCCAATAGAGGCCGCCGGTTCCGGCAGTCGAGCATAGAGATCGAACGCTGGTTCCTCGTACGGGTGCGCCGCCCGCAAGGCCTGCAGAACGTCGCCGCGCAGACCTCGGGGCACCACCATCTCGACCCGGGCCTCGGCGACCTCCGACACCGCTCCGACCTGGCCGGTAAACGGGGTGGCAGCTGGCTCGGGCCGGAACGTCCCGATGCCAGTGGCACTCCAGGCGCATCGCTCGTAGTTTCCGATGCGCCCGGCCCCGGCCGCGGCGAGTGCATCGACGACACGCACCAGATCCGCCAACGGCACGAACACCACGAGCTTGTCGTCCGGGTCGAACCGGTGCGGCTCCAGGGGACGCAGATTGCCGAGCCCGAGCAGGTCGCCGAGCGCGTCCGACACTCCGGGATTGGCTGCATCTGCGTTCGTATGAGCCACATAGTGCGCGATCCGGGCGCGAATCATCCGATGGACCAACGCGCCTTTGGGGTCGTCGGCCGGGACGCCGTGCACTGGGGTCAGCAGAAGCGGGTGATGTGAGACAAGCAGCTCGGCGCCGACTCTCATCGCTTCAGCGACGGTAGCGGGTACCGCATCGACGGCGAGCAACACGTGACCGACGTTGTCGTCGGGGTCGCCGCAGACAAGACCAACGGCATCCCACGACTCCGCTCGGCGTGGGTCGTACCACTGCTCAAGCACCATCCGAAGCTCAGCAACTCGGGGCACGGCAATGACGCTACCGGCCGGATACTCTTGATCAATGGCGTCGCCCGCCGGCTGGCGCACTCTTCCGAAGCGGCCCCGGGCCGTGTTGCGAACATTCCCGTTCACGCTGGGCGCATTCGCCGTCATCGTGCTGGTTGGACTGCTCTCCGGCACCTTGTGGCACGCGCTACGCGACCGGCCCCTACTGCATAACGTCGCCTATGGCGTGCCGGCCATCGAGCACGGGCGATGGTGGACACCGGTGACCGGGTCGGTGTATGCCCTGCAACCGTCGGGCTACATCGCCGCACTGTTGGTGTTCGTGATCCTCGTCGGCTTCGCGGAATGGCGGTTGGGCACCCGAGCGACGGCCATCGCAACGGTCGCCATTCAGCTCGTCGTCGTGCTCCTCACCAGCGTCCTGTTCATCCCGTTACGCGCGACCGGTTGGAACTGGGCGGTCGACCTGGCCCACCGAGAGCTGACCGGCTTTCTACCGGGTGCGTTCGGCGCCTTCGCCGCAGCCACCGTCACGCTGCGCGCGCCCTGGCGCTCGCGCATGCGGGTCCTGCTCATCGGTTACGTCGTGCTGCTGACGCTCTACCGCGGCGCCCCCCGCGACGTCGAACAGCTGTTGGCTGTCGGCCTCGGACTGTTGTTCGGACCGGTGCTGGAGAACCGAGCCCCGGCCTTCGCCGTTCCTCGAGTGAGCCGGCACGAATGGCGAATGGCCGCCGCGTTCGTCTTCGCGGTATCTGCCGCGATTCGCTTAGTGCTGATCATCGCCCCCAGCAGCGCGGCCCCGTTACGCCCACAGGTCGGCCCAGGGTTCGACTGGACCGACCTGGTCTTTGGCGTCCTGCTGCCGCTCGTGCTCGCCGAAGGGCTACGCCGCGGACGACGCCTCGCCTGGCAAATAGCCATGGTCATTACGGTCATCGAGTGCCTCGCCCTGCTCGGCGTCGTCACCGTCATCGCCGCGGTCATAATTACCGGCACAACCGACACGCGATACGACATCGACTCGCTCGGCGCGTCGATCGCGGACGCACTGCTGTGGCTGACGCAGCTGGGCGTTCTTTGGCTTGGTCGCCGGGCGTTCCGCGCGACCCCGTGGCGCGATCGGCGACGTGCGGCGACAGCGGACACCGCGACACGGAGCGACGTGCAGCACATCCTGCGCGAGGTCGGTGGCGGCCGGCTGTCGTGGATGACCACCTGGGACGCGAATGAGTGGTACGTCGAACCGGACCGCCCCGGATACGTCGCCTACCAGACGCACGGCGGTGTGGCCGTGGGGCTGTGCGATCCGATCGCCATCGACGCGGCCGAACGTCGCGCCATGGGATTGGCCTTCATCGACCATGTCCAGGGCCGCGGGCTGCTCCCCTGCTTGTTCTCGGTGACAGGCGAGGTCTGCGAGTGGGTGCGGCTCGACGGATGGCGCACCGTCGAGGTGGCGGTCGAAGCGGTGATCGACCTGCCCGATCTGCAGTTCAAAGGCAAGGCTTGGCAGGACGTCCGCTCAGCACTCAACCGCGCGTCGAAGGAAGGCGTGACGTTCGAACTGGGCGCGTTGCACGACATGCCGGCAAGCCGCATTGCCCAGGTCCGGACGATCTCCGAGCAGTGGGTAGGTGACAAGGGCCTGCCGGAAATGGGGTTCACCCTGGGTGGGGTGGATGAGGCGCTCGATCCCGCGGTGCGGGTCGGCCTTGCCGTCGACGGGCACGGCACGGTGCACGGCGTGACCTCGTGGCTGCCCATCTATGGTCCGGGGGCAACCATCCGCGGCTGGACGCTTGATGTCATGCGCCGGCTACCGGACGGCTTCCGCCCGGTCATGGAATTCCTGATCGCGTCGTCATGCGTGGCGTTCCGGGAGGAGGGCGCGTTGCTCGTGTCGCTATCCGGCGCGCCGCTGGCCGGCGACCCGTCCACTAACCCGGACGCGAGTGCGGTCGATGCGCTGCTCGGATGGCTCGGCGAGCAACTGGAACCGCTGTACGGCTTTCGGTCGCTCGACCGGTTCAAGTCGAAGTTCTTCCCGCGCCACGATCCGCTGTACCTCGCCTATCCGGACGAGGCCGCTCTGCCGCGCATCGGGCTCGCCCTTACCCGCGCCTACTTGCCCGACGCAAGCTTCGTCGACCTGGCCGCCGCTGGCTTGCGTTCCCGGACAACCGCAGCCAACTGACCACCGACGCCGCGTTCAAACGTACGGCGCACTGCCCGGGCTACAAGGACGGGACCAGAGTCAAGTCGATGCGGCAGGGTTTGGCGCCGGCTTGGTTGGACAGATATTCGCTTTCCGGCAGATCAGCGTCGGTGGCCGGGATGCGAAGGACCAGGTTTGTGGCGGCGTCCGGATCGATCCCGAACAGGTCGAGGGCACGAAGTCGCACGGTCGCGATGCGGCTCGATGGTGCCGCCTGCAATGTCTGGGTCCCGTCGCCGTAGCTGATGTACGCATTGATCCAGCGGCAGGGATGGCGGTGAATGTCGTAATGATGATGGTGCCGGCCGCGTCCGCCGATGACTTGCGCGAGGGTGAGGTTGACGTCGATAGGTTCGTCATCGTCGTCGAGGAAGATCAAGTCGTCCGCGACGGTAATGATGTCGCGGATGCGGGCATCGTCGTCGAAGACCTCAAAGGCTTCGACGCTTCGACGGGGGCGATGCAGGTGCAGGAGCACGGACCGGCGCGGCGGCTCAGGTTGGGGACTCGAAGCCGGAGTTCGGGGATCAGGACTGTCGTTCGCCGGGTTGTGCGAACTGGGCATTCTTGAGAGCCTTTCTGTGCTGGTCGAGATACCGGCGTTGACGGCCTCCGCCCCGGCCAAGGGATAAGCGGGGGCCGTCGCTCGTGGATGGTTACCGCGCGGGTCGAGCGGGTGGTTGCTTGGGTCAGGTCTTCAGATACCCCCTTTCGTAAACAGCACTTCGGCGACTAGGAACTGAGGTTCAGTCGCAGGCTGCGTAGGAGTTCTTCTGCTTCAGCTACTCGTTGGACGACGTTCGGGTCCCCTCGAAGCTTCTCCAGCTCGGTCCAGGGCACGTCTCGGATCGTCTTCATGGCTGCGTCCAGTTGGTCGACCAGACCATTTGCCGGTTTGGCCGCGCCGGCTACGCGAAGCATGGCGGAATCAATCGTCGCGTCGTCGTCGGTGAAGTGTGCGCGCGCGACCGGATCTCGCAGGATGACTCGAAGCTTGCGAAGATCCTTCGAGTTCGTGATCTGTTGGCGGGCTACTTTCGTGACCACGGCATCAACGATCGAGGGGGTCAGCAGCGACTTGTTCACGCCCGTGAGCTCACGAGCCCACGTGATCGCGGACGCCGGATCCCGCAGATTCGTGAAGCGTTGGGACAGCTCGAACACCTGCACGAGCTTGTCTAGCTCCCGAACGGTTGTGCCCAGGATGTTGGCCGCGCTGGCCCGGCCGACGAGCTCGACCAGGCGGTAGGCGACCATCTCCTTTTCCTTGGCGTCCCATTCCTTTCGCTGCCGGTGGATGTAGATCCAAGCCCGCAACCGCTCCTCGTCGGTGAGGGTGCGGTCGGTGATCTCGACCGGAACCTGGGAAAACTGCGACTTCCCTTCTTCGACCAGCGCCACGGAATTCGTCCAGCGCCGCTCGCCGTCGATGATCCGGTACTGATCGGGCCGGTCGGGGTGCGGTTCGACCAACAGTGGCTCGAATAGTCCCTCGTTCGCCTCGATCTGCCGCTGCAGCTCATCGTCCTGTTTTGGTCCGAGCCGTGGCTGTCGGTCATTGGGTACCAGATCGGCCACGTCGAGACGGGACCGCCGAGTGCGGATGACGGTGCCACCCAGCCGTCGTTCTTGAAACGCCGCTATCTTCGTGGATCGGCGGTGCCGGTCCGGTCCGGGCTCGCTCATGTCGCCTCTTCCGACTGACCGGCGGGCGTCGTCAGGACGAGGTCGATCTCCGTGACGAGCGTTCCTCTCGCTTGCTGGATCTCGCGGATCAGTTGACCCCGCTGTTTCCACGTAGCCGTATGCGCTCGATGCTCCTTGACGTCGAGGTCGAGAAGCCTGTCGGACACGGTTCCAATCTGTTCGAGGAGCACCGAGCAACGATCCGAGGTGATGAAGTCGTAGAGCCGCATCGTGTTCTCGGCCCGGGCCTCGTCGCTGACGCGTAGCGTCGCCTGCTGCACGACGTGCTTGCGGATCATCTGCGCCAGCGCTACGACGCGGGCTGGATTTGCGATGATCACTCCGTCCTGGACGTAGAGCTGCGCCTGGCCGGCCGGAAACACGCGCGTGACCAGCACGGCGTGATCGGCCTTTGCGGCGATCTTGTCGTCCAACAGGCGGCTGACGTAGCTGTTTCGCCAGGCGGCTCGGCTTTTTGAGTCATAGACGATGTGCCCGCACTCTCGACCATTCTCGATCACCGTGTGAACGAGGTCGGCGCCAGGCTGCCCCCTCTTCACGCTGACGATCGTGTCGCCCGGAAACTCGTCTCGCAGCTGCTCGTACAGGTTCAGCTCAGCGCCTTCCCCGAGCTCAGCCGCCGCGTTGTGTGCGACCTGACGCTGCAGTTGCGCGAGCCTGGCTTCGAGCTTCTGGCGGTCTGCGAACGCCTTGGCCTTCTCGGCATTGATCGCCTCGACGGTCGCCTTGTCCAGCGCGTCGCGCTGCTCCCGCAACCGGGCTTTGAGAACGTCGTCGTCATGCGCTCGTTGTTCGGCCAGCCGCTGGTCCGCCTCCGCTCGAAGCCGGGCTGCCTCCGCGCTGGCGGCCGCGACCACAGCACGGGACTTCTTCCGCTCCTCGTCTCGAGCCGCGCGAACCAACGACTGAACCTGCCTATTGGCTGCCTTGACTGCTGCATCGGCCTTCCGCCGCGCTTCGGCCGCCTGCGCCTCGAAGAGCTTGTTGGCCTTCTTGATCTGTAGCTCCGCCGCCGCCTGCACCTGAGCCAGGACCGCGTCTTGTTCGTCGCGAAGGCGACGCTCGAGGTCCCGCGTCCGCGCCCGCTCGTTCGCCCGGATACGGGCCTTGATCTCGATGAACTTCTCGTGGGCGATCGGCTGTCCGCACCACGGACAGGTGTCCTCCATCGTGGCCGGCTGGCTCATCTCGCCGGCGGGCAGAGTAGCCACAGGAGCAACTCCTAATAGGTCCTATTAACTCCTAGCTTTCACAGAGTCACGACGTATGTCAAGCGAATCTGAACGAGGTGATTGGCGCCAGAGTGACCGACGAAGACAGGACGCCCGCATGGGAGGGATATGCGGGCGTCCTGCGGGTCGGAAGCCTACTACAAACTTGTAGGACGACGGCGCGCGTGCGCAGACCGGTGAACAAACGCCCCGCACCTTCGTCGGCGCGGGGCGTTCTCTGTTCGATCGGCGCGAACGGTTGCGGGGTCGTTTTCAACGTCTGCTCGGCCGACCGCGGCGAAGCCTAGCGTTACGAGGTGTGGCCAGTCCACTCCTGACCGTCATACCGGCAGCAGAACGCGAAACCTTGGGCTCCAACTGCCCTATGTGTGACGGACTGCGGAGCAGCGTTGCGCGCATTTTTGCGGGGAATTGAGTAGGTCAGGGCCTGACATCCGTACTAGTGGATATGGGCAGTACGCAGCTTCCCGGGGAGGAGCTGATTCGCGCGCTCTACGCCGAGCACGGGCCGTTGCTGCTGGCCTTCGTTCAGCGGTCACTGAATGGCGACCGGGCGGCTGCCGAGGACATCGTTCAAGAGACGCTACTGCGCGCTTGGCGGCATTCGGCCGAGCTAGATGTGGATCGCGTCCGCCCATGGCTGTTCACAACGGCCCGCCATCTTGTCATCGATGCGCAACGCGCCCGGGACGCCCGACCGACGGAAGCGCCGGCCGCCGAGCTCACCAACGCGCCCACGATTGACGGCGCGGATGCCGCGCTGAACGCGGCGATCGTGTTGGACGCACTGCGTTCGCTGACGGCTCCGCACCGCGCCATCCTGATCGACTATTTCTATCGCGGCCGCACGGCAGCAGAGATCGCGGTGGAACGCGACATGCCGCCAGGAACGGCACGCTCGCGCGTGTATTACGCGATGCGTGCGATGCGGCTCGCCTTGCAGGAACGCGGGGTGGACGGGCCATGACATGTGTCAAGCAGACCTGGTTGGGCGCCTACGTACTCGACGCCCTGGAACCCGGCGAGACAGAAGACGTCAGCAACCACATCGCCGGGTGCCCAATCTGCCAAGACGAGGTTGTCCGCCTGGCCTGGATCCCAGGGCTGTTGCGCACCGTAACGCTCGAGGACATCGCGGGACTCGATGACTCGTCGATCCTCGACGGGTCCCAGCAATCGTCCGCGCTGGATCGGCCGCGGACCGCCTCGCGCGGCAAGCGCACCACGCCGCGCTGGCGTCGCCCGGTGGCCGTGCTGGCGGGTCTCGCCGCGGCGGCGACCATCGCCGGTGCCGCCGCGATCGGAATAGAGGAGTTCGCTCACACCGGTCATCAGCCAGTGGCGATTCGAACGGTCGACCCGCACAGCCACGTCCAAGCCGCCGTGACCCTGAACGGACGAACGTGGGGCACCGAGCTGCATCTGACGCTGAGCTCGGTTCCGCCCGGCGAGCACTGCTCACTAATCGCGCGCGCCCGCGACGGTCGTAGCGACATGGCTGCGACCTGGGTCGCGACGTACCAGGGCAGCGCGGATGTCGCGGGCACCACCGCGATACCGATCGACCAGCTCAGCGAGGTGGACATCGTGACCTCCGACGGTCAGCAACTCGCTCGGCTCGTCGTTCCCAACCAAGCCAGATAACTCGATGGCACGAAGGAGAAACATGATCACGAACGCGCGTGGCTGGTATGCCGGGGCGGCGGTCGCGGCCGGGCTGGGCGTGCTCGCGCTGGTGACCAGTTGCAGCTCCGGAAACACCCAACCCAACCAAGCTGGTGGAGGCACAACCGTCGCCGTCCGCGACGTCTCGGGCGACCAAGTACTCGTCAATTCGAGCGGCCGAACGCTGTACACGTCCGACCAGGAGAAGGCAGCCGGCAAGATCCTTTGCTCGAGCCGCGACTGCCTCGCGATCTGGACCCCGTTGACCCTCGCGAAGGGGCAACAACCCACCGGTCCGTCCGGTGTGTCGCTCAGCACTGTGTCCCGCCCTGATGGCTCGACTCAGGTCGAGTTCAACGGTGGGCCGCTGTACACGTTCTCGTTCGACCACGCGGCGGGCGACGCCAAAGGCGAGAACACGAAGGACAGCTTCGCCGGTACCGCCTTCACGTGGCATTCGGCCACCACGAGCGGCGTCGTCGCGCCGAACTCAGGCCAGTCGAATCCCGGCTATGGCTACTGAGCCAGTGCCGCAGCGGCACTGGCACGTTTCGGCTGGACTTATCGCCCGATAGCGACGACAAGGCCGAGATCATCTCGCCTTGTGATCCTGAGCCTCAAGTGCGTGGAGATCAGAATCGAGGTGCAACACCTACCGGTTGATAATGGTCGAGTGCGCCTGGGATCTGACGCGCAACAGCGGACGCGGGTTACCTTCAGCTCAACCCTCGCGGCACCCCTCCCTGCCGCAGGGCCTCGAAAATATAGGCAAGGCGCGGAGGGGCATTACAAGTCGGCTGCCGAAACGCCGCTAGCGGGACACTAGAGAGTCACGCCCGGGTCGCTAACGTCATGGTTGGTCCAGCGTCGAAGCGACCACACGACCACAGCACCGGTCAGCAGGAGCGAAACAGCCGCAAGGCCAAACGCCTTGACGTCTAACCGTCGATTGCCCATGGGCCGACGTTAGACCTCCCGATTGGATTCGGCTGACGCCGACACGATCACGATCGGGTTGCTGCCCCACGAGGGTCTCAAGTCTTTCGGCGAGCACGCTCACCGGAAGACGCCCATCGAGTTCGAGGCTCGCTCCGCGTCTCAACGCTGGCTCAACCTCCTCGAGATACCGTCGGATCTCGTCCCGCTGTTCAAGCGTCTTGCCGTACGGGTTGTTCGATCTGCGAACAACTCGCTCGAGTAATACGTCCAGCGGTGCGCTCAACAGGACCACGTACTCGAAACGAGCGTAGAAGTTGCCCTGATTCGACACCGTGCCCGATACGACAACGTCGGGATGAGTGTCAAGAAGCCGGGCCATCCGGGGCTCATCCCACGTGCCATCTGGGAGTTCCCACTGGTCGTAGTCGGTGTCGACGGTCAGCTGACCGCGTCGCCGTAACTCATCGAGGAGTGTCGTCTTGCCTGCGCCCGACATCCCGGTCACAAGAACGCGAGGCACGATCAGCACGGTACCGGTCGGCGAGGCGCCGATCTTCAGCTGACCGCTCGTCGGTACGTCGTCAATGCAGATTGGTCACGACAAAGTTCTTCAGAATGATCATCACGATACCTAGGCCGCCCGCGATCGTTGTGACGATCAGCAATTGCACACCATGCAACCTCGCGGCACGACCGGCAAACCAGCCGTGAATTACCAGCACGACTACCGCCACCGCGAGCGCAATGTTGGCGGCCACCGTCGCCGACGCTCCGAACAGACGACTGACAAGGAGCGCTAGAACTGGAATGTATGCAGCCGAGACCATCGTCCAGGTGCTCGCCATCCCGTCCCGGATTCGTGGCCCAATTGGCGAACCGGCGTACATGGCCTGCTCGCCGAGGATCTCCGAGTACAACTCGGCCACCCAATACACGATCAACGTGATGAGGACCGCAACGGCTAAAGCCGGTGTGGGTAAGCGGCCGCCTGCCGATGCCAATACTGCCGCTGTGATGACCGTTCCGTATATGCCCGCCGCCCGGCGGCGCGCAGCCCGCGGGGTTCCGACCGAGGCAGACTTCCCGGGTGTGACACCGACATGGTCGGAACTCGCATTCATGGCTCCTCCGCCCTGACAGCGCCCAAATCGAGCCTATAGCGCCGAGCGGAAATGACTGGGCGATCAGAAGTGGTGCGCCCGGCCCGGATGACCGGTCCGGAGGGTCGCACGCAGCTCACAGGTCCGATAAGGCGGAGAATGCTTCCCAATCGACTTTCGCCTACTGAGCTTGAGGATTGTCGCGTTAGGGGCGCTACGCGCGCTTGGCAGCTGGACTGAGGTCGCCCCTAACGCAATCAAGCTGGCTCGTCGTTGCATCCAGACTGCGGCGACGCGCCGCGTTCAGCTGAACGCACCCGCCGGTAGTCGGGAGTTCGCGCGTGTTTTCGCAGGACAGGAGTGGCTTCGCCTGATGAAGGAGATGGACCCGAAGGAGAAAACCTCTGCCATCGAGCGTCGCGTCGCCGAGTGGCGCGACGCAGCTGACAACGACGCAGTGTGAGCCACCGTATGCACGTTTCGGCTGGGTCCTCAAAGGACGGTATGCATCTATTCACTCTGCGCGTCGGCGACTGCGGGCCGCGATGCGGTCTGCACGGTGGCGCGGGTGAGCAGAATTACGTCGTGGACAGCCCCGTCCACGACCGGCACATGTAGCCTCACCGAAGTCGAACCGCCGCTCGCGTAACGGTTCGGCTAGTACTCCTCGTAGGTACACGTGGTTGCGTCGCAGTCAACCAGGATGCCGAACCAGCCCTGGTCATCAACCCAGGCCGGGCAACCTGCGCACGAGGGGTTTAAGTCCCCCGCTGGTGGTCCGTGCGGGACGCCATGGTCTTGAGCCAAAAGCCGCGGGCGTGAACCCTCGAATGGCGCTCTGTTGTAGCGACGCTGTCGTGGAATGGACACCTGGTTCCGGGCCTGAGCAGAAGTCGCCTGGAAGAGCGAGACAAACAGCTGTCCCTCTTCCGTTTCGGGCTGCTTTAGCGCGAGAGAAACCAACGGATGTTTGTGATCGTCACAAGGCACAAACCTCAGCACGCTGACGTTCTCGATACTGGACAGTGGGATCCTGAACCAGTTCTTACAGGCGTTACCGTGCGCGAACAGCAGATAATCGTCATTGTCTTCGGCGGGCTTGACAATGCCATACAAGACGATTGGGACAAAGATCTCATCTCGCTTGAGACGGCCGAGGAAGTCGTACGGCTCGAATGATGGCCTTCCGTTCATTGCTGGTGCTCTCCTATCTGGCGGGGCAACGCCTCGACGCAGATATACCAAGGCATCCTCAACTCGGCGCGGGCGGGGCAAGCACCCAATCACCCTGGCTTGCTCAGAGCTCGCAGGCATCAATCGAGTTTTACCTGCTGTGCTTGGTGATTCTCAGTGGATGGCTGTTCGCCCTCGTCGCGACAGCCGGGGCGGTTCCCAGGCAACTGGCGTGAGGCTCTGGCAGTCGGTGGCGTGAGGGTCGGACAGGCTCAGGGTGAGCTGTCTTCGCCGATGGACAGGCGATGGATGCGAAGCGTTGTTTCGCCGAGGACGACGATGGCGCCGGCGGCGAGGTCAGCGACGACGGTCTCGAGGTTGTTCAGGATGAGTGCTGCCTGCTCATCTGGCCTGCGGTTCGCGGCCCGGCGCACGAGAACGAACGACGGCGTTGCGGCGCCCGACAGGGCGAGGATCGCACCAAAGTCGGTATCGGCGCTGACTAGCACCCGAGCCTCGCGCCGAGCCGTCTCGATGACGACCTGGTCGGTCGCGGAGCGCAGCCCGACCTCGCGAGCGATGGTGACGTCGTGGCCGGCTGCGCGAAGCGGTGCAGCGACTTTGGGCGACAGGTTCTCATCGAGCAAGAACCTCATGCCGAGGGGCGTAACGGCAGTTCTCGTTCACGCACCGCCGCAGCGGCGTAGCGCAGCGCCTCAGCAATATCGTCGGCTTCGAGATCAGGGAAGTCGTCGAGTATCTCGGCCACGGACATCCCGTCAGCGACCATGGCCACCACGGTGGCAACCGGCATGCGCAGGCCCCGGATGACGGGCATGCCACCCATGACGTCCGGGTTGATCGTGATCCGCTCGAAGGCCACGGAAACAGGTTACTGGCGTTGGTTGTCGTTGGCTGCCTCTTTGCGGTTCGGCTTGGCGGATCGTCGTGGTACACCGAGGTCGTCACGCGGCTTGGAGGCGATTACCTGGGGAACATCGCGAAGCGTCCGGAGGGCCAATGGCGGGCGCGGTACCGCGACCACGACGGCAAGGAACACTCCCGCCACTCCTCCCGCAAGATCGACGCCCAGAACTGGCTCGACTCCGTTACGCCAGCCGTGCAGACCGGAACCTAGGTCGATCTCGCGCGCTCCCGAATCACGGTCGGCGCGATGGCCCAGCAATGCTGACGGGAAAGGTCAATCTCAAGCCCTCCATGTTCGCGCTGTACGAGTCGATCCACCCACGTTCTCCCGCGCAGGCGCGATGTGCTGCTGATCCAGGTCGAGCACGGAGAGGTGCAGGCGTAGGTCGCGGAACTGGTCGCGTCGGGCCTGTCGCCCAGTCACGTCCGGGACGCGGTCGGCGTGCTCGCCGGCCAGCCGGACCCGTTCGCCAAAGCGATCAACTTCGCAGAGCTCGACGGGATGAACTTCCCCGCGCCTAGCTACCTGGTCGACAAGATCCTGCCCCGCGGCGGAATCACCCTGCTCGCCGGCCCGCCCAAAATCGGCAAGTCCTACCTCGCGCTCGGCGTCGCCCTGGTCGTCGCGCAGAACCCTGAGGGGTATCGCCGGGCGGGTGAGCGTGAGGAGCGGGCGCGTCTGGCGCGGGCTGACGAGTCGTTTCGGCGTGCTCTCGATGATTGGGTTGTGCGGCAGTCTTCCGCGGCGGGCGTTCCGATGCGGGATGTTTACCGCTCGCTGGAGTCGGGGCGGGAGATGCCGCCGGGTGTGGGTATGAGCCACGGTGAACGGCTCGCTTACGTGTCGGCGACGATGGATTTGGAGGATGCGCAGGAACGTTCGCGACGCCGGGCTGCGCTGCGTCGCGCCGGTGTCGACCCGGACTCCGGTGAGGATCTGGATGTGCACGAACCTCCGGCCCTGCATTACGAGATAGCGGCCCGGATGATGCCGGACGATGCGGACCCGGCCGCGGTTGGTCGGGGTGTCCGTGCCCGCTGGTTGCGCCGGCAGTATCGGGGCATGGAGTGACCGCCCCGTCCGGTGCTAGCCCGTTCTCCGGTGACGTCGCGTATGAGGCGACAGTTGCGCTTTCGCTGAGGCGGTGAACGCGGCGATGTCGGGTAACGCGATGCAGCAGCAGCAAGCGCAGGCGTGGTTTGACGCGAGGTTGCCTGATGACGCGACCGCGCATGAGCCGGGCGCCGGGGACGCGCCGAACCTCTGACCCCCTGGCCGTGGTTAGGGCCCTACTCCAGCCTCTCGGGCTGCGGCCAGGGGCTAAACGTTTGAGACATGGAGACACGGCGTACCCGTTTAGCGGACGATTGTTCCGACGCCTGGCACTATTCGGCATCGTGTAAGCGCGTTCCGTTGCGGGTTAACAGAGAACCACACTGTTCCGTAAGGGTGTTCTGTGATGCAGCGGGATGTTGCATCGTTCCGACAGATACCCTAGGGGGGTATGACCCAGTGACTCACCCTTTTCGTGAACCTCTCTGAACCCCGTGTTTGCTCGTGACCCACTGGCTCACGACCCCCCAGGTGGTTCAGGCCGATGGGTCACCCGATGGTTCACCCCCGGACGGGTATGACGTAGGTGTGTCCCGGTGTCTCTGGGCGCAGTGTTTGCGGGGGGACATAGGCGAATCGACGCACCCTGGTCACACACCCGCCGGGCGTGTCTGGGTCAGCTAGCCGGTATGGACGGTCACCACGGTATGCACGGGTGACCCGCGGCTGACGACAGCCTCGGCGAGATCAGGCGGCCCAGCCGGGGCCATGCTACGCACCCTGGGATGACCAGATGCCCATGCTCCGGACATCCCGGATCCTGCCGCAACCGCACCGAGTCCCGACCCCCACCAACCGGACCCGGCAAGGTAGGCAACACCTCGCACGTGCACGCCTCGGGCCGGTCCGGCACGAGGAACACCTGCTCTCGGCTGGTCACCTGGATCAATCTAGACGTGGAAGTACACGGGTAGCACCGTCAGCACGGTGTATTGCGGTATGCCCGGGGTGCCCCATGTGTGACGTTCCCGCGGCGTCGGACGCTGACAGACAGGGGGATGGGAAGATCCCCCGACTCGGAGCCGGCCTGGCGGAACCCTTCCTCGGCGCCAGGCCGACCCACATTGTCAGAGCCGTGAGCGACACCGAGCTATGGCGTATCTGTACCCGGCGCCGAGCGACCCGTGGAACCTCGACCAGTACCGGTGCGCCGAGGTCGACGGCGAGGGTGACCGCTGCCAGCTGGTCGTTGGTCACGACGGGCAGCACGTTCTGCAGAAAGCCGGCCGGCGGCTCGCGTGGCCGGTGGGCGCGGAGCCGCAGACCCGGCCGCCGTGGGCGACCGCTTTCCCGCGGGACGAGGACCGCTAAAAGCGCACTTCAGGTTACGACGAGTTGTTGGTGCATGCCGTTGGCGTAGTGGTTGGGTAGGTTGCACACCAGTTCGTATCTGCCGGGAGCGAGGTTGACGGTTGTCCAACCAACGCTGCCGGCGGTGATTCCGTCGCCCGCGCCGGCAGCACACGAGTTGGATGCCTCGCCGAGGCTTCCGGACTCACTCACTTTCCCGTCTGCGCCCGGACGGCATTGACCGGCTGCTGTGCCCGCAGGCAGCTTTAGTACGACCAACTCATGCGTGCGCCAGCCCATGTTGTAAGGCACCAGACTGACCTGCGCCGCAGGAATAGTGGTGGGCGTCGCGTGCAACATCATGTGGCCGCCCAGCGGCGCGACGCCGCCCATTAGATGCGTCATCCCCATATCGGCGAGGACGACGCGCACGGTACTGCCGGGCAGCGACGACGGCGCCGAACATGCCAGCCGAAAGTAGTGGTAGCCCGACGGGGCACTCGCCATCATCCCTGGCACCGAGTCACGGCCGCCCATCATGGCGGCGTTGGGCGACCGGCTAGTTGTGCTGCCACACCCTGCCAGCGCCACCGCAAGCGACGCGGCGGCGAGGACGACGACGCACAGGGACCGGCTTGGGCGAGCCACTATCTAAGTAGAACCAACGCGACCTGAAACGAGCAGAGGCTTTGGTCCCCAGGCGTCCAAGGTTCCAGGACGATTCCAAGATAGTTCCCAGCGAGCACCTGGTTTGGTCTAATGACTCGCACAGCGTTCCGATAAGGAGTAGGCGATGAAGCGACTCGGTCGATGGTCACTGGTGGGCGTAGCACTCGTTGGCGTGGTACTGGCATTTTCCGTCGCACCTGGCGGGGCCACGCCGCCGTCAGGGCTGTCGCAGGTCGTCTTGGCGCGTGGAAATGACGTCTCGAAGGGGACCATCCCGCTTCAATTCGGGACGGACATTGTCATGGTGCAGTTGACGGTCGAGCCCGGTGGCTCCTCTGGCTGGCACTCCCATCCGGGGGGCGCGATCATCGTCGTCAAGCAGGGATCGATCACCGTTCACGCGGCGGTCGGCAGCCAGTGCCAGATCGAAACGTACAGCGCCGGGGACGCGTTCATCGAACGCCCGGGCGAAGTTGATCAGGTCACCAATAACGACAGCACGATGCCCTACATTCTTCTCGTCACTTTCCCGCGTGTGCCGACGGGCGGCTCCCCGAGAATTGACCAGCCGGATCCCGGCACGTGCCCGGGTCTCTGACGGGTTGACCGCATGCGCTAAAGGGTTTCCGCCGGCGCCCCAATCGGCGCGAGGGTTCCTGCAGAAGAAAGCGCCCCGCCCCCTAGTGTTTCGTGTCGGAAATGACTTTACGGTGTGACTTCGGGACAATGAGGTGTGTCTGTTGCTGCGCCTCTTGTGCTGCGTGCCGGTGATGAGCTGAACCTCACTGCGCTGGTGCGGTCCTCGACGGTGGAGGCGGGGTTGGCGCAGCGGGCGCGGATCGTGCTGCTGGCTGCGGAGGGTCTGCCGAACGCGGAGATCGCGCGTCGGGTCGGGATGAGCCGCCCGACTGTGATCCAGTGGCGTGGCCGGTATGAGGCTGGCGGCGTGAACGCGTTGGGTGATCTGGACCGGTCGGGCCGGCCACCGGTGATCGATGACGCCGAGGTCGTGGTGGCGACCTTGACGTCGCCGCCGGAATCGCTTGGAGTGACGCACTGGTCCGCGCGCCTGCTTGCGAAGCACCTGGGGATCTCGTTCGCGTCAGTGGCCCGGATCTGGCGGGACTGGAAACTGCAGCCCTGGCGCCGGGAGACGTTCAAGTTCTCCACCGACCCCGAACTGGACGCCAAGATCCGCGACGTCGTCGGGCTGTACCTGAACCCACCGCGCAACGCCGTCGTCGTGTGCATCGACGAGAAAACCCAGGTGCAAGCTCTCGACCGCACCGCGCCGATCCTGCCGATGCGCCCGGGGCTACCGGAGAAAGCACCTCACGACTACGTCCGCCACGGCACCACCAGCCTGTTCGCGGCCCTGGAAGTCGCGACCGGGAAAGTGACCGACGCCTGCTACGACCGGCACACCAACGTCGAGTTCCTCGACTTCCTGAAACTGGTCGCCAAGACCTACCCACGGGTCAACCTGCACGTCGTCGCCGACAACTACGCCACCCACAAGCACCCGACGGTGAAGGCGTGGCTGGCGAACAACCCGCGGATCGCGATGCACTACACCCCGACCTGCGGGTCGTGGCTCAATCTCGTCGAGGTCTTCTTCGGGATCATCACCCGGCAGGCCATCCGCCGCGGCACCTTCACCTCCGTCAAAGACCTCATCACCGCCATCGAGACTTTCATCGACGGCTGGAACGAGCGCTGCGAGCCGTTCGTCTGGACGAAAACCGCAGACGAAATCCTCACCAAGACAAACCGTAAGAAGACTTCAAACACGCGACACTAGTCAGAAGACCTAGGGCGGGGCGCGCTCTTTGCGCCGGGGGCTACGCGTCGCCGTCCTCTCCGTAGGCCGCGCTGATCGCTGCCTTGCGGCTCGGGTACGAGCCGACACGCTGCCACGTCTCGGTAGCTGTCACGTAGCGGGACAACGACCAGCGGCCGGCGACGTACTCGACACGCCACGCCGTTTGCTCGATACCACGTGATGCGGCGGGCAGATGGGGATGGTTGGGTGTTCACGGGCCGGGGTCCTTCCGGTCAAGGCCCGGTCGTTGTGTTCGCGCACGCGGCCGGGCCGCCTTGTCGGCGCCCAGCTTTCCGAAGCCTTATCGCACGCAGATCGCACGTGAGCGATTGGCACGTCTACGCCAATCGGGTTTGGCGTGCTGTGCTTAGGGATTCGCTGGTGGGCGCTACTGGGATCGAACCAGTGACCGCTCGGGTGTAAGCCGAGTGCTCTCCCGCTGAGCTAAGCGCCCGAGCAAGGCTCCAGACGTCGGGGCCGTCCACAGCACGTCCGCGTCAGGGTACCCCGAGCTCGCCTTGCCAGGAGACGTACCGTGATCTCGTGCTCCAGACGCTGCGGCAGCCGCGATATGTCGCGCTGTCGGCAGTGATGCTGCTGGTCGCGACCATATGCATCGGCCTGGGAACATGGCAGATCTCGCGGCTGGCCGGCAAGCACCGCGCCAATAACGAGCTGCGGCACAACGATCACGCTTCCGTGGCACATGTGGGGGACGTGTTGCCGATCTACGGCACCCAGTCCTCGCCACGCGCGGACGACATCCAATTCCGCCGGGTCACCATGACCGGCACGTACGAGGAATCCGGGCAAGGGCTGGTCCGTCAGCGCAGCGTGGACGACGACGTCGGTTACCTCGTGCTCACGCCCTTGCGGACGTCGACCGCCACCGTTCTGGTCGTGCGCGGGTTCATCTCGTCGGGCGGCCGTACGGCCGGGGTCACCGCACCGGCGCCACCCAGCGGAACACACACGATCGTCGGCCGAGTGATGCCGGCCGAGACCACGTCGGACAAGGCGGCCCAGTTACCGGCCGGCCAGATCAACTCGATCAACGCCAGCGAGCAGTCCAGCCGACTCGGCGAGCGGGTCTACGACGGATACGTCGAGCTGTCCGCGGGCCAACCCGGAACTTCGGGGCTGGTCGCCATCCCGGAGCCGGACCTGTCGAATCCGGCCGGCGGCGCGGCCGAACCGCAGCACCTCGCCTACGTCATCCAGTGGTACTTGTTCGCCGCACTTGCCCTGGCCGCGCCGATCGTCATGGCCCGTGCCGAGCGCAGGCGGGTCAGCGCCGAGCTGGACGACGAGGCGCCCCCGATCACGCCGGCGGACGCCAAAGCGGCCCGGCTCGCTGACCGCTACGGACGCCCCGCGCACTGACCCGGCTGGCGCCCGGGTTTGCCGTACTAGCGTGCTCGCAGCTTCTTGATCGCGTCCCGCCAGGCTTGCGGGTCACGCCCCTCGCCCGGGCTGTTCATTTCACTGAACCGCACGATCCCATCGACATCGACGAGGAAGGTGCCCCGGTTGGCGAAGCCGACGTCATCGTTGAACACCCCGTACGCCTTCGCCACCGCGCCGTGCGGCCAGAAATCGGCGAGCAAGGGGAACTCGTAGCCCTCACGCTCGGCGAAGATCTTGTGCGAGTACGGCGAATCGACGCTGATCGTGAGCGTTTGGATCTCGTCATTCTGGAACGTGGGGAGATCGTCCCGGACGGTGCACAGCTCCCCGGTGCAGATGCCGGTGAACGCAAGCGGGTAGAAGATCACCAGAACGGCTTTATGGCCCCGAAAGTCGGACAGCGTGACCTGCTCGTTGTTTTGGTCGCGCAGTGTGAAATCTGGTGCGACGTCCCCAACCTTGATGACCATCGGTGCCCCTCCGAGGGTCAGCGACGCTCGCCGCGCGACTTACGCGCCACCAGGCGTGCCGCACCCCAATCCGAGCCGACGGTGGCAAGCGAGGTCTGCGCCAGTCCGGCCGTGGGTGCTGCCTCAGCGATGTCGGACGGCTCGACGTAGCCCGGCCGGCCGCGTTTCGGCGTCAGCAGCCAGATAAAGCCGTTGTCGGCCAGGGGGGCGATCGCATCGACCAAGATGTCGACGAGGTCGCCGTCGTCCTGGCGGTACCAGAGCAAGATCGCCTCCACGATCTCGTCGGAATTCTCGTCGACCATTTCCTCGCCGACGAGCTCCTCGACGGCAGCGCGGACCGCATCGTCGCTGTCCTCGTCCCAGCCCAGCTCCTGTACGACCATGCCCGGCTTCAGACCCAATATCGCGGCGATATTGGACGGAGCGCCCGTCCCACCGCGATCCGCGCCCGCGCTTCCGGGGGTCGTCGTCACAGCCTGCCCTCCCGATGAGTGGCTTGAGCCGGCGTGCCCGGCTCGATCCGTCCGTCGTTAGCAAACGGTAGCGTCTGCCGCCGCCGCCTCCGACACCTGGCTTGGGCGTGGGCGCTGTGAAGGGGACACTGGACTGGTGACCGAGGACCGCTTCAGCATCATCACCGACGGGCTGCCCAACCAGTTACCGGACATCGACCCAGATGAAACCCGGGAGTGGCTGGAGTCGTTCGACGCCGCCATCGACACCGATGGGCGTCTGCGCGCTCGGTTCCTCATGCTCAAGCTGCTGGAACGGGCCCGCGCCCGGCAGGTCGGCGTGCCTGCGCTGCGCAGCACCGACTACATCAACACGATTCCGCCCGAGCGCGAGCCCTGGTTCCCCGGCGACGAGCACATCGAGCGCCGCATCCGGGCCTACATCCGGTGGAATGCGGCGATCATGGTGTCCCGAGCGAACAAGTCCGTGGGCGTCGGCGGCCACATTGCCACGTACGCGTCCGCGGCATCGTTGTACGAGGTGGGCTTCAACCACTTCTTCCGCGGCAAGGACCTGAACGGCGGAATGGGCGACCAGGTGTATTTCCAGGGCCATGCCGCGCCCGGTATCTACGCTCGCGCCTTCCTCGAAGGACGCCTCACCGAGGCGAACCTGGACGGTTTCCGCCAAGAGAAGTCACACGCACCACTCGGCCTGTCGTCCTATCCACATCCCCGGCTGATGCCGGACTTCTGGGAGTTCCCGACCGTGTCCATGGGCCTCGGGCCCATCAGCGCTATTTACCAGGCTCGGTTCAACCGCTATCTCGCGGCCCGCGGCATCACGGACACATCGAAATCGCATGTCTGGGCGTTCCTCGGCGATGGCGAAATGGACGAGGTCGAGTCGATCGGCGCGATCGGGGTGGCCGCGCGGGAGGAGTTGGACAACCTCACGTTCGTCATCAACTGCAACCTGCAACGCCTCGACGGCCCGGTGCGCGGCAACGGCAAGATCATCCAGGAACTGGAGACGTATTTCCGAGGCGCCGGCTGGAACGTCATCAAGGTCATCTGGGGTCGGGACTGGGATCCGCTGCTCGCGAAGGACGGCGACGGCGTACTCGTCAACAAGATGAACACGACGCCCGACGGACAGTTCCAGACGTACACGGTCGAGTCCGGGGCCTACATCCGGGAGCATTTCTTCGGCGGGGATCCGCGGCTGCGCAAGATAGTCGAGGATCTGTCCGACGACGACCTGCGGAAGCTGTCCCGCGGCGGCCATGACTATCGCAAGGTGTTCGCCGCCTTCCAAGCCGCTCGAGCGCATGTCGGACAACCGACCGTGATCCTGGCCCACACGATCAAAGGCTGGACGCTGGAGAGCTTTGAGGGCCGCAACGCTACGCACCAAATGAAGAAGCTAACCGTCGCCGACCTCAAGGCGTTCCGCGACCGGCTCTACCTGCCGATCTCCGACGAGGCGCTCGAGGCCGACCTGCCGCCGTACTACCACCCGGGCGAACGCAGCGACGAGATCATGTACATGAAGGAGCGGCGGGCCGCGCTAGGCGGGTTCCTTCCGAAGCGGGTAGTACGCGCGCAGGCGCTCAAGCTGCCTGGCGACGCGGCGTACGCGGAGTTGCGCGCCGGTTCGGGGAAGCAGCAGATCGCGACCACCATGGCCCTGGTGCGGCTGTTCAAAGACCTCATGAAGGACAAGGAGATCGGCAGGCGGTTCGTGCCGATCATTCCCGACGAGGCTCGCACGTTCGGGCTGGACGCGATCTTCCCCACGGCCAAGATCTACTCGCCGCACGGCCAGGAGTACGAGGCGGTCGACCGGGAACTACTGCTGTCCTACAAGGAGTCGACGAAGGGACAGATCCTGCACGAGGGCATCAGCGAAGCGGGCTCGATGGCGTCGATGATCGCCGCCGGGACGTCCTACGCGACGCATGCCGAGCCGATGATCCCCTTCTACATCTTCTATTCGATGTTCGGCTTCCAGCGCACAGGTGATCAGTTCTGGCAGTTCGCCGACCAGCTCGGCCGTGGGTTCGTCCTCGGTGCAACGGCCGGGCGTACCACGTTGACCGGCGAAGGCCTGCAACACGCGGACGGGCACTCGCTCCTGCTCGCGTCGACGAACCCGGCCGCCGTCGCGTACGACCCGGCGTTCGCCTTCGAGATCGCGCACATCGTGCGCGACGGGCTAGGGCGCATGTACGCGGGAGGACCGAACGGCACCGGCGAGGACATCTTCTACTACCTCACCATTTACAACGAGCCCATCGTGCAGCCGGCCGAGCCGGAGAACGCCGATGTCGAGGGCATTCTCCGCGGCATGCACCTGTACTCCCCCGCGCTAGGCGTCGAAGGACGTCCCCGCGCCCAGGTGCTGGCGTCGGGCGTCGCGATGCCTTGGGCGCTCCGGGCCCAACGACTGCTGGGCGAAGAGTGGGGCGTCGATGCCGACATCTGGTCGGTGACGTCCTGGAACGAACTGCGCCGCGACGCGGTCACCTGCGAAGAGGCCAACCTGCTGGATCCGTCGGACACTCCTCGAGTGCCGTACGTGGCGGCCCGGCTCGCCGATACCTCGGGACCGGTGGTGGCGGTGTCCGACTTCATGCGGGCCGTGCCGGATCAGATTTCCCGGTGGGTGCCGACTGACTACTCCTCGCTGGGCACGGACGGTTTTGGTTTTGCCGACACCCGGGGGGCAGCGCGGCGCTTCTTCCACGTCGACGCCGAATCGATCGTGCTGGCTGTGCTTACCGCTCTCGCCAAGCGCGGCGAGGTCAAGCCAGAGGCACCGCGCGAGGCGATCGACCGGTACAAGCTGCTCGATGTGACCGCCGCTGGGGTAGGCACCGTCGGCGGCGACGCCTGACGTTCGCGAGGCGCGAGCTGCGGGTTGGCGTCCTAGAACGGGCGCCCGCTACCACGAGGACCTCGTTGTACCCCGCGCCGTGTGTGTCCGCGGTGTCGATGAACGTCACGCCGAGATCGAGGGCGCGACGAATCGTGTCGATCTCGGCCCCCCAGTCGGTCTCGCCGTAGCACCCACTCATCCCCATGCGGGAGGAGGAACGTAGCGGGGGGACCTACTTGACCGCGATGACCTCGGCGAAACGGATGTCCGGGTCGCTAGCCAGAAGATCAGGCCCGACCTGGCCGAGGGCCGCAGGGATCTGACCGTTCATATGTGCCTGCCGCCCGTCCTCGCCCTCGAACGTGTCGAAGATGCCATAGGTGGTGTCGTTGAGTTTGAACGCGTACCACGTGACCGTGCCTTCCTCCGCTACGGCCAGCTCACGGCCTTGCGCAAGGAACGCGGCAAGATCGTCGCCTTTCCCCGGCTTCGCTTCCAGCAGCGCGAGAATCCCTCGGTCAATGGTCATTACCCGTCCCTTCGTCGATGTCCATCTCACGGTAGGCGCCCGGTGCCTTGCTCGCGATTCGGCTCGCACGGACGACAGAGGCCCCTAATCGGCGAGCGTCCAGATCAACGCCTCGGACGTGGTTCCGGTGCCCAGCCATAGCTCGGACTCGCCCGCGATACGGGCCGCGTCGCCGGCCGCCAATCGAGGTCCCTGAGTTCCTCCTGAGCGAAGACTGGCGGCCCCGCGGGTGACGAACAGATGCACGCGGTCGGTCGATGGCACGTGAGCCGGCAGCCGTGGCGACAGGCGAGCCAGATAGAGCGCCGCGTTGGGTAGCTGAAGAACCAGCTCCACACCGTGCCTCGGCCTGGCCGGCAGATCAATCAGCTGTTCCGACGGTGGCGTTGTCGTCTCCGAAGACAGCAGCGCCATCTGCACGAACCGGAGCGAACGATCAGACCTGGCATTCGCTTCGACATGTTCGATGCCGTCGCCGGTTCGCTGGTGCAAGACGCTGCCAACGCCGATCGCCCGGCCGTCATGGCGTAGTTCGCCGTCGAGCAGCCAGCTGACGATGTCCACACCCCGATGCGCGTGTTTGGGGAACCCGGCAGCAGCGGCCAGCAAATGTTCGTCGTGCGCGATCAAGGCACCGAACGAAATGTTGTTCGGGTCGTAGTGCGGGCCGGACGAGAAGCTGTGCCACGTGACGATGCCCGGTTGCTCGATCCTGGTGCGGTTGCTCGCCCGGCGAACGTCGATCGTCACGGCCGGAAGCCGTGCGTCGCAGTCCATGCCAGCAGCTCGTCCGCGGACCAGGTGTTGACGATTCGTTCGACCGGCACACCACAGGCCGCGGCTCGCTCGCAGCCATAGGGCAACCAGTCGAGCTGACCAGGAGCGTGGGCGTCGGTATCAATGGACATGACACACCCGGCCTCGACGGCGAGACGCAACAGCCGTTTGGGCGGATCGAGGCGCTCAGGGCGGCAATTCACTTCGACCGCCACTCCAAAGCGTTCACAAGCGGCAAAGACGATATCCGCGTCGAATTCCGATGCTGGGCGACGTCGGGAACCCATGACCATTCGTCCCGTGCAGTGACCCAGCACGTCGGTATTCGGATTGGCGACCGCGGCCACCATGCGCGGCGTCATGTCCGACGCCGGCATACGGAGTCCGCTATGCACGCTGGCGACAACCAGGTCGAGCCGGCCCAGCAAGGTCGGTTTCTGATCGAGGCTGCCGTCGTCGAGAATGTCGACCTCGATCCCGGTGAGAATCCGGAACGGCGCCAGTTCGGCGTTCAGCTTGGCAACGACATCGAGCTGCCGCTCAAGGCGATCAGCCGACAGTCCGTTAGCCACGCGCAGTCGCGGCGAGTGATCCGTCAGCACCAGGTATTCGTGACCGAGCGCCCGCGCAGTCAGGGCCATCTCCAGGATCGGCGAGCCGCCGTCGGACCAGTCCGAATGGGTGTGGCAGTCGCCGCGCAGAGCGGCCCGGAGGGCAGCGCCGCCTTCCGCTACTGGAGCGCCTCCGGTCGCCTCCAGTCGACGCAAGTAGACCGGTTCTTCACCATGCAGCGACTCGGTGATGCAGCGCGCCGTGACCTCGCCGATGCCCGAAAGCTCACGCAAGGTCCCGGCCTCCGCGCGTTCGGTCAGCTCCTCCGCGGGAATGCCCGACGCAGCCGCAGCGGCGTTGCGAAACGCCCGGACCCGATAGGTTGGTTCGCTGGCCCGTTCGAGCAGGAACGCGATCCGCTGTAGGTCCTCGACCGGGTTGCGCGCGATCACGCCCGAACCCAGGCCCACGCAGTCGGAGTCATAGCGGTCAGCATGGCAGGGTTAGGAGCGAGGGGACGCAGGTGCGCTCCCGCGAAGAGGCAATGTTGACGAACGAGCGACGAGCACCGGCGCCGAGAGATGGCGGAGGCGACGAGCGAGCCTCGCCGCCTGGGCGCAGCGGCGCCGGAAAGCGCCGGCTGAACGAGGAGACGCTTCGCCGGATCGAGCAGGCCGCAGGTCGGGTGGCCACGCAGAGCGTGGCTCGGATGGACGACGAGCTGCCCTGGTTTCGCGCGTTGCCGGCTGACCAGCGGTCCTGGGTAATGCTGGTTGCCCAGGCGGGCATCGCGTCGTTTGTCGAGTGGTTGCGCTCCCCCGACGACGTGCTTCGGCTGACGGGCGAGGTGTTCGGCACGGCGCCCCGCGCGATGGCGCGGACCGTGACGCTGCAGCACACGGTTGAACTCGTGCGGGAGACCATTGCCGTCGCGGAAGAACAGGTGCCGTTGCTCGCGACAGCCGGTGACGAGGGCGCGCTGCGCGAGGAACTGCTGCGGTTCAGCCGCGAGATCGCCTTCGCCGCGGCGCGGGTCTACGCCGGCGCGGCCGAAAGTCGGGGCGCGTGGGATGCCCGCCTGGAGGCGCTCGTCATCGAGGGACTCGTCCGCGGCGGCGGTATCGGCGCGCCGGAGAGCCAGGTCGCTGCCCTGGGCTGGCGGACCACCGGTCCTGTGACCACCGTGGCAGGTATCGCGCCCGACCAGGAGCATGCGCAGGACATTCTGGCCGAGGTTCACCGGCTGGCCCACCGGACGAACTACGACGTCATCGCCGGCGTGCACGGCGGCCGGCTGATCGTGGTACTCAGCGGCATAGCCGACCCGCTGACGGCGGCCGGCGACATCCTGCCGGTGTTCGCCGACGGGCCGGTAGTGGTTGGCTGGTCAACCAGCGACGTGGCCGGTGCGACGGCTGTTACTCGGGCCGTGCTGAGCGCGCTGCGCGCGGCCCCGGCGTGGGGCGGCGCGCCAAGACCGGTCAGCGCGGAGGCACTATTGCCGGAGCGCGCGCTGGCCGGTGATGCCGACGCGCGAGAGGAATTGCTCGAACATGTCTACCGCCCGCTGGCCAAGGCGGGAGACGTCCTGCTCGAGACCGTCACCGCGTTCTTGGAGGTCGGCGGCTCGCTCGAGGCGACGGCCCGGGCGCTGTTCGTCCATCCCAACACGGTGCGTTACCGGCTGCGCCGGGTCGGTGAGCTGTGCGGCGAATCGCCGACCACGCCCCGTGGCGCCTATGCCATTCATATCGCGCTGACCTTGGGCCGGTTGGAGGCTTCCGCCTGACAACGCGGCGTCACCCCGAGCCGAGCTGATCTCCATCATGGGGATGCGCACCATTACCATATCCGTGGGCTTTGTCCAGGTCGTGCATCAGCAGCAGCAAGAATCCGTTACGTAGCCGCAAAGTTTGTAGCTATCCTCCAAAGTGTTGGTCCGGAATACTGTGCCGCGCCTCCTCGCCACCACAGCCCACGTACGGAATCGTAGATGTTGTGATCGCACTACTCGCTCCCGGGCAGGGTGCGCAGACTCCCGGCATGTTCACGCCCTGGCTGGAGCTTGCTGGGGTGGAGCAGCGGCTGGCGGAGTACGGCAAGCTGGTCGATCTGGACTTGATCCGGCTGGGCACGACCGCAGACGCGGACGAGATCAAGGACACCGCGGTCACCCAGCCGCTGATCGTCGCTCTCGGCGTCGTAGTCGCCGACCACCTCGGCCTGCGGGGCAATGCCGGCGGGTCGGTGGTGGTCGCTGGGCACAGTATCGGCGAGCTCACCGCGGCCGCGCTCGCGGGTGCCCTCGCCCCGGATGTCGCGGTCGCGCTCGCCGCACGGCGAGGCGCTGAAATGGCCGCCGCCTGCGCCCTGGTCCCAACCGGCATGAGCGCCGTTCTGGGTGGGGCCGACGCCGACGAGGTCGCCGCCCTGATCGAAGCCGCCGATCTGACTCCGGCCAATCGCAACGGAGCGGGCCAGATTGTGGCCGCGGGAACCAGGGACGCACTCGCCGCATTCGCCGAGAATCCGCCGCCGGGCACTCGGGTGCGACCCCTCGCCGTTGCCGGTGCGTTCCACACCCACTTCATGGGACCGGCAGAAGACGCCCTGCGCGCGTACGCCGCGCCGTTGACCGCAGCGGATCCGCTGTTTCTGCTGCTGTCCAACGCGGACGGGACGGCCGTTCCTGACGCAAGTGAGGTCTTGCCCCGCCTCGTCCGCCAAGTGACCCGGCCGGTGCGGTGGGACCTCTGCCAACAGACGCTCCGGGATCTAGGCGTCACCGCCGCGATTGAGCTCCCACCCGCGGGGACTCTGGTCGGGTTGGCGAAGCGCGAACTGCCCGGCATCGACCTGCTCGCGATGAAGAGCCCGCAGGACCTGCCGAGGGCTCTCGAAATGATCAGTTCTCGGCCGCAGCACGGTCAAGGCGAGCACACGCCTGACTTCCACGTGGTCGTGACGCCGGTGAAAGGGATCTTCACCCGAGCCGCGATCGTGGATGAAGGCGCGGAGATCACGCCGGGCACGCTGCTGGGGACGGTGCGCACGAACCGGGACGAGCACCAGGTCGTGGCGCCCAGCGGCGGGATTTTGGCGGAATGGCTACGGCACAGCGGGGACATCGTGGCGGCCGGGCTGCCAGTCGCTCGACTCTCGAACGGACCGGAGCTCTAGGACTCATGCTGAACAACACCAGTACGTCTGTGCCCGGATCTCGGATCCTTGGCCTGGGCCACTACCAGCCGTCCAACGTGGTGACCAACGACGACCTCGTCGCCCGCGGCGTAGACACGAATGACGCCTGGATTCGCTCTCGCGTGGGCATTGCGGAACGGCGGTTCGCCGACCCCGACGAGACGGTGATCGACATGGGCGAAGCGGCGGCCAGTAAGGCCCTAGCCGCCGGTGGAGTCGCGACCAGCGACGTGGACCTCGTGATCGTCGCCACCTGCACCATGCCATCGCCCGTGCCGAGCGCCGCACCGCAGCTCGCCCACCGGCTTGGCATTGCGGCACCCGGTGCCTATGACGTCAATTCCGGATGCTCGGGCTTTACGTACTCGCTGAACGCCGCCTCGGCCTCCGTCCTGTCCGGCCACGCGCGCAACGTCCTGGTCGTCGCCTCGGAGCGCTTCTCCGGATGGATCGACTTCGCCGACCGCGCCACGTGCGTGATCCTCGCCGATGGAGCGGGTGCGGCCGTCGTCGGACGGTCGGACGACGTGCGCATCGGCCCGGTCGTGTGGGGAAGCGACGGTGCGCTGTCGGACAAGGTAATCATCAACCCGACGACTGGTTTCTTCGAGCAGGACGGGCAGTCTGTCTACCGCTGGGCGACCACGCGGATGGCGCCGGTTGCTCGGGAAGCCTGCAAGCAGGCCGGAGTCGACCCGACCGATCTGGCTGCGTTCGTCCCTCACCAAGCCAACCTGCGGATCATCAACATTATCGCCGAGAAGCTCGGCATCCCGTCCGACCGGGTCGCTCGCGACATCGTCGAGTCGGGCAATACCTCGGCCGCGACGGTTCCACTCGCGCTGTCGAAAATGGTCGAACGCGGCGAGGTTCCGTCCGGCTCACCCGTGCTGCTCCTCGGTTTCGGATCCGGGCTGGCGTTCGCCGGTCAGGTCGTAATCGCTCCATGACAACGCCGCTCACCAACCGGGGTGTGCGGATCAACCAGGAAGGGATTGTCAACTGTGGCTGCCTCTGCCGACGAAGTCCGCGCCGGGCTCGCTGAGATCCTCAACGAAGTCGCCGACGTCGACGCCAGCGACGTCACCGACGACAAGTCGTTCACCGACGACCTTGACGTCGACTCGCTGTCAATGGTCGAAGTGGCCATGGCCGCCGAAGAGAAGTTCGGCGTCAAGATTCCCGACGACGACCTGCCCAAGCTGAGGACCGTCGGCGACGCCGTCAATTACATCCAGACGAACGGCTGAGCTCGAACCGACAGCGAGCTCGACCGTTCCGCACATCGCTCGGAGGACACCACGATGATCGACGACGTTGTCGTCACAGGCCTTGGCGCCACTACCCCCCTCGGGGGGGATGTGGCGACGTTTTGGGCCGGCCTGCTCGAAGGGCGGTCTGGTGTCGTGGCCCTCACCGAGGACTGGGCCGCCGACCTGAAGGTGCGCATCGCGGCCCGAATGGCGGTGGACCCCACCGAGGTGCTGGCTCGGGTTCAGGCCCGGCGGCTGGACCGAGCACAGCAAGCAGCGGTGATCGCCGCCCGAGAAGCGTGGGCGGACGCCGGCTTCACCGGCAGGGCGGACGAGTCCGGCCTGCCGCCGGAGCGGGTCGCGGTGGTAATCGGCACCGGCATCGGTGGCGTCGGGAGCCTGATCCGCGAGCACGACGTCATCCTGGCCAAGGGGCCTAGCCGAGTTTCCCCACTGCTCATACCGCAAGACATGCCCAATGGATCAGCGGCGCACGTGGGGCTGGAAATCGGCGCCCGCGCAGGCGTTCACACTCCGGTGAGCGCCTGCGCATCCGGCGCGGAGGCCGTCGCCTATGGTCTCGACTTGATCGAGCTGGACCGAGCCGATGTGGTCCTCGTCGGTGGTACCGAGGCCTGCGTTCATCCGCTCACCATTTCGGGCTTCGCCCAGATGCAGGCGATGAGCACCCGCAACGACGAGCCGGAGCGGGCATCTCGTCCGTTCGACAAGGGCCGGGACGGTTTCGTACTGGGCGAAGGCGCTGGAGCGCTGGTCCTCGAACGGCGCTCATCAGCTGTCGCTCGGGGCCGGGAGCCCTATGCCACGCTCGCCGGAGCGGGCATCACCTCCGATGCCTACGACATGGTGGCACCCGACCCGAACGGAAACGGACAGCGCCGCGCCGCTCGCATAGCGCTCGAGCGATCAGGCCTTGACCGTAGCGACGTGGTGCATGTAAACGCCCACGCGACATCTACTCCCACCGGCGACAGCGCCGAAGCCCGGTGGATCGCTGAACTGCTTGGCGACCAGACCGTTGTCACGGCCACGAAGTCCATGACCGGGCATCTGTTGGGCGCCGCCGGCGCCATCGAGTCGATCGCGACTGTTCTTGCCGTCCGCAACGACGTCGTGCCTCCGACGATCAACCTGGACGACCCGGACGACGACGTCCAGGTCGACGTCCCGCGACAGAGACGAGAGATGACCGTGACTGCCGCACTCAACGACTCCTTCGGCTTCGGCGGGCACAACGTGGCCTTGTTGTTCCGAAAAGCCTGATCGAGCCAAGGAATGCCATGACACTAACGGCGAATCCTCCGGTAGAAATCGTCCCGGATCGCGATCCGCGCGATCCCGAATTACGCCTGACGAAGCTGCTCGACCCGGGCAGTCTCGTCCCATTGCACGTTCGCGACGACAGCGGCGTCTACGCGGTCCGCGGCACTATCGGGGGCGCGCTCGTCACTGCCTTCGCCAGCGATCCGCTGAAGATGGGCGGCGCGATGGGCACCGAAGGGTGCGCACACATCGTGGACGCCATCGATCACGCAGTCCGCGAGCGAGTGCCAGTGATCGGGCTGTGGCATTCGGGGGGCGCCCGACTGGCGGAAGGGGTCGAGGCGCTCCATGCCGTTGGCACGGTCTTCGCCGCGATGGTGCGCGCTTCTGGCCGGGTACCGCAAATCTCGGTCGTCCTCGGTCCGGCTGCGGGTGGCGCTGCCTACGGTCCGGCGCTGACCGATCTAGTGATCATGTCGAACGGCGGCCGGGTGTTCGTGACCGGTCCGGACGTAGTGCGCAGCGTCACTGGCGAGAACGTGGACATGGAATCGCTCGGCGGCCCGGACACCCACGGACGACGCAGCGGCGTCGTTCATATCGTCACCGACTCCGACGATGAGGCCATCGAGGTCGCCCGCACGACGGCGTTACTTTTCGCCCATCAGGGCAGCTTCCACCTCGACGAGGTCGGCCCGGATAAAGATCTGCGGGCATTGCTGCCGGACAGCCCTAAGCGCGCCTACGACGTGCACCCGCTCGTCCTGGCGCTCCTGGACGACGGCACGTTCCTCGAGCTGCATGCGCGGTGGGCCCCCAACATGGTGACCG
The DNA here is from genome assembly GCA_963809815.1 of uncultured Actinomycetota bacterium. Lineage (GTDB taxonomy): Bacteria > Actinomycetota > Actinomycetes > Mycobacteriales > Jatrophihabitantaceae > CAVVJA01. Next base: position 66,041 of record CAWELM010000016.1, on the reverse strand, counting down.
GGCTCGGTCGGCTGACCGGACGCACGGTAGGTGTCCTGGCCAACAATCCGCTGCGCCTCGGCGGCTGCCTTGACTCAGCGTCGGCGGAGAAGGCGGCCCGGTTCGTGCGAATGTGCGACGCGTTCGGGGTGCCTCTGGTCGTCATCGTCGATGTCCCGGGCTATCTGCCCGGCGTCGGACAGGAGTGGGACGGCGTCGTGCGGCGGGGGGCGAAGCTGCTTCACGCTTTCGGTGAGGCGGTCGTACCTCGAGTGACCTTGGTAACCCGGAAGGCCTACGGCGGCGCCTACATCGCCATGAATGCCCGCGCCCTCGGGTCGAACAGGGTTTATGCGTGGCCCGGAGCCGAGGTCGCGGTCATGGGGGCTTCGGCTGCGGTCGGCATCCTGCATCGCAAGAAGCTCGCCGCCGCCCCGCCGGGCGAGCGCGAGGCGCTACACGCACAGCTCGCCGCTGAGCACGAGAAGATGGCCGGCGGCGTCGGCCGGGCGATGGATATCGGTGTCGTCGACGCGATCGTCGAGCCACCCGAGACCCGCCGCGCTCTCGTCGAAGCACTGGCCGCCGCTCCCGCAGGACGCGGTGCGCACGGCAACATCCCGCTGTAGCAAGCGAGAGTCCCGTTGGACCCCGTCGTGGCCAGCGCGCGGGTGTTACTGGTGGGACGGATGAGAACATCAGGAGGGTTGCCCCGCGCCGCGGATGCGCGGGAAGCACGACCTCGAGCGTCGGCTAGACGACCTGGTGCAGCAGCGTGACCGGAGCTCCATCTCCGGCGAGCCGGTAGGGCTCGAGCTCGGCATCCCACGCCGTACCAAGGAGATCCTGCAAGGCGTGGGCATAGTCGTCGGCCGATCGGGCTCGACTCAGCACGCCGCGAAGTCTCTCCTCCCCAACGACGACGTCGCCGTTCGCGGATGTGGTCCGGCGATGAAAGCCACGACCGGGCAGGTACGCGAGGCGTTCTCCGTCAGTAAGTGCCGTGCCCTGCTCGGTCACCTCATAGACGAGCATGGGCCAGGCGCGCAGCGATCCGGCGAACCGCGCGCCAGTGCCAACCTCACCCGTCCAGGAGGCCTCGGCTCGCAGGTGCCCAGGCGCGGCCGGCTGAGCGGTCCACTCCAGGCGTACGGGCCGACCGAGAACCTCGGCGATCGCCCATTCGACGTGAGGTGCAATGGCAGACGGGCAGCAATGCATGAACACCACGCCCGACGTCACCAGCGCACGGCCTGCGCGGGCAGCCGTCACGGCACACCTCCACAACTCGACGGAAACGCCTTCCCCAGCGCCCGTCGTGGTGGTGCGTGCGGTTATTGTGACCTATGAGGCCGATGTTGCGCTACTCGACTCTCCAGTTGCGGCCTCGCGGACACTAGAACAGCACGACGGACCGCAGCACATCGCCGCGGCCCATGGCCGCGAACGCTTCCTCGATGTCGCCTAATGCGATCGTCTCGCTCACGAACGCGTCCAGCGGCAGTCGGCCTTGTAGGTGCAAATCAATGAGCAGCGGAAAGTCGCGCGACGGCAGGCAATCCCCATACCAGGACGACTTCAATGCGCCCCCGCGCCCGAACACATCGAGCAACGGCAACTCCAACCGCATGTCCGGCGTAGGCACCCCCACGAGCACGACCGTGCCCGCAAGATCGCGGGCGTAGAACGCCTGCCGATAGGTCTCCGGATGGCCAACGGCGTCGATCACGACGTCTGCACCGAAGCCGCCGGTGAGCCGTCGAATGCCCTCGATTGGATCGGACTCTCGGGAGTCGATCGTGTGAGTAGCGCCAAGCCCGGAAGCTGTCGCAAGTTTGCGATCGTCGATGTCGACGGCGATGATCCGCGCTGCGCCGGCGAGGCGGGCCCCCGCGATCGCCGCGCACCCGACTCCCCCGCATCCGATGACGGCGACTGACTGGCCCCGTCGAACACCGGCTGTGTTGAGTGCGGCGCCGAGCCCTGCCATCACCCCACAGCCCAGGAGGCCGGCGACGGCCGGAGCGACCGCTCGGTCGACCTTTGTGCACTGACCGGAGTGCACAAGCGTCTTCTCGATGAACGCCCCGATGCCAAGAGCCGGGTTCAGCGGTGTGCCGTCTGTCAGGGTCATTCGTTGCGTGGCGTTGAACGTGGCGAAGCAGTACCACGGCTCGCCGCGCAGGCACGCTCGACAGTTCCCGCAAACAGCTCGCCAGTTCAGCACGACGAAATCATCCGGCGCGACGTCGACGACGTCATCGCCAACCGCCTCGACGATGCCGCTCGCCTCGTGCCCGAGCAGGAACGGAAAGTCGTCGCTGATGCCGCCCTCGCGATAGTGCAAATCGGTGTGGCAGACGCCGCAGGCCGCTACCCGGACGAGTGCCTCACCCGGTCCGGGATCCGGAACGATCACGGTCTCGGTGCGTACCGGTTCACCCTTAGCGGCGCTGATCACGCCCAGCACTTGCTCGCTCATGGGGTTGATCATGCCGATCGACCCGGCGCCCCACAATGCGACGTCGGGCGAGTTGCCCCGGGGGCTGCTAAGTGACCGTCTCGGCCCGGACCAGGGCATCGATCGCGTCACGATCCGAGGCATCGACCGGCCGTCGTACGCTGTCAGCCCGGACAATTCGAAGCGGTCGGCCGGTCGACCGAATGTCGGCCACCACGTCCTGGGGCCGGAACAGCACATCCGGCTGCTGCGGGCCACCGGTGCCATAGGTCAGGTTCGCCAGATCGTGCCCGATGACCAGCAACACACCACCAGGCGCAACCGCCGCGACGGCCCGAGCCGTGACGATCCGCCGCGACTCCTCGGGCATTTGCACGTAAGCGATGATCACCACGTCGAAGGCAAACGGCGCCGGGCGATAGTCAAGGAGATCCGCCTCGATCCACGTGATCCGCTCGGACGGGACATGTGCGGCCTCCGCCTGCTGCCGACCTCGATCGAGGGCCACCTTCGCGAAGTCAACCGCCGTCACGGTGAATCCGCGGGCCGCGAGCCACAGCGCGTTACGTCCCTCCCCCGCGCCCAGATCGAGAGCCCGGCCGACCGGCACGTCCGCGAGTTCGGCTGCCACCCAACGATTCGGTGCGGCCGACCACAGCAGCGACGTCTCTGCGTACCGGTCATTCCATTCCTTGGCGTCCACGAGTCACACTCAACCAGGGCGTGACCGACTCTGCTCAGGTGCACCATGGAGTAAGCGACTCGTCACGCAAGGGGGGGCAGATGTTGATCGTCGAACGCACCGTCGAAACTGCCAGTCCGATCGACCGGGTCTTTGACTATCTGTCCGACTTCACGCATACCGAGGAGTGGGATCCAGGAACGCTCCGGACGAAGAGAGTCGATACCGGGCCGATCGCCGTCGGAGCACGGTTCCGCAATGTGTCGCAGTTCCGAGGTCGCGAGACCGAGCTCGAATACCGGCTGACCCGACTCGAGCCAGTGCGACGTCTCACCTTCGTCGGCGAGAACAAGACCGTCACGTCAACCGACGACATGAGACTGACTTCCACGGCAACCGGCACCGCGATCCACTACCAGGCTCGTTTCGCGTTCAAGGGCGTGGCCAAGCTGGCCTCGCCGTTCCTCCGCTCGTCCATCGAGAAGCTGGCCGATGAGACGGCGGATCAACTGCGCTGTGCCCTGGCGAAGCTCAGTGCTCAGCCGTAGGCCTGCCACCCGAGCCGGACCGCAACGGCCAGGCCGGCTAGCGCGATCCCGACGCGCAAGCCACGTGACGGTGCCCGCCGAACGAATGCCGGGCCGAGCGTGCCGCCGATGAAGAACCCGAGGGATAGCGGGAGGACCGCGAGCCACCGCACGTCGGACAAGATTGCGAACAACGTCGCGGCAACAACATTGGCCGCGCACAGCACGACGTTCTTCAGTGCGTTGCTGCGGGGCAGCGTGTCGCCGGTAGCGAGCAATAGAAGCGCGAGCAACACAACCCCGGCCGCGGCTCCGAAATAGCCCCCGTAGACGGCAATCACGAACGCACCGAGCGCGAGTCCGCCCGAATCGGCATCCTGCTCGAGCAACTGCGATACGCCTGCGCGTCTGGGCAGGAGGATGGCGACTGAGGCGAGGCCGATCAGCCAGGGCACTATGTGCTCGAATGCGCCGCCCGGCGTCAGCAGCAAGAACGCGGCGCCAACCAGGCCGCCAGCAACCCCCGCGACGACGAGTCGATGCACTCGGCCTCGCTGCTGTCGCAGCTCTGGACGAGACGCCAACGTCGATCCGACGCCACTGAACACGAGGGCGACCGTGTTCGTGACATTGGCGGAGATCGGCGGGAGCCCGGCAGCAAGCAACGCCGGATAGCTGATGAGGGAGGCCAGTCCGGCAACGCTCCCGATGAGTCCTGCCGCGACGCCGGCGGCGATCAACAAGATCGCTTCGACGCCGGGCACAACCCGAGTCTTGCAGCCGCTCGTGCGCGCCGGAGCGGGCACGATAGAAACATCACATGACGCAGATGACCTCGCAGTCCCAGAGCAAGTGGTTCGCCCCGGAGGAGTTCGAGTCGATCCGCCAGCGGCTGCCGATCCTCTACGTCGATGCGATCCCGGTTCGGGTCGACGGGCAGGGCATGATCACGTCGGTCGGGTTGCTACTTCGGGTGACCGGGCAGGGCAAGATCAGCCGGGCGCTGGTATCAGGACGAGTGCTCTACCACGAACGGGTGCGGGCGGCCTTGCTCCGCCACATCGAGAAGGACCTCGGGCCGCTTGCGTTGCCGCGGGTCCCTCCCTCGCCGGCGCCGTTCACGATCGCGGAGTACTTCCCCACGCCTGGGGTAACGGCGTTTCACGATCCCCGTCAACATGCCGTATCGCTGGCCTATGTCATTCCGGTCGATGGGGACTGCGAACCCCAACAGGACGCTCTCGAACTGACGTGGTTCTCGCCGGCCGAGGCCGCCGGCGACGCCGTCATCGAAGAGATGGCCGGCGGCCAAGGGACTCTGCTCCGCCAAGGCCTCGCGCACGTGGGGTTCTAACTAGCTCCGTGGCGGCCTCCGCGGCAGCGTAGGAGTGGTGAGCGCAGCCTGGCATCGGCACGCCGCCAGGTCCACATCCTCCTTCGCGAAATCGATGACGTCTGACGCCGGTGCGACCGCCGGCTTCTCAGCGGGACCGCGCAGCACGTCGTTCTGGATGGTCAGCGCAGCCAGCACGCCACCAGCCGCGCACAGCCCAGCCGAGATCAGTACAGCCCGATGGAACCCGGACGAGAGCGCAGCTGGATCGGCATAGACGGCCGGCGTTATCCCGGCCAGGGCCGGAAGTACCGCGACGGCAAGCAGGCCGGCGGTTCGGGCGACATCGTTGTTCACGGCGGATGCCACGCCAACCTGATGTTCTGGCGCCGCCGCGAGGACGGTCGCGGTCAGCGGAGCAACTGTGATCGACAAGCCAAGCGCGAATACCAGAACAGCAGGCAACACGCCCCCGACGTAGGTCGATCCCGGGCCGAGCCGGCCGAGCAACGCCATGCCGACGGCGGCGACGATCGGCCCGACCGTCATCGGCCATCGTGGACCGATTCTCGTCGCCAATCGCCCCATCCGGGCCGAGAGCAACAGCATGACCACGGTGATCGGTAGCAAGGCGCTGCCCGCTGCAACAGGACTGAATCCCGATACGATTTGGAGCTGAACGGGCAGCAGAAACAATGCGCCACTCAATGCCCCGTACACAACGAAAGTGACGAGGTTCGCCGCCGCGAATTGGCGGGAACGAAACAGATCTAGGGGCATCATCGGATTGGGCCGCACCCGCTCGTTGACGAGAAAGGCCACCAGCAGCACGATGCCGGCCAGTCCGCTCACGATCACGGCGGGCGGCCATCCTCGGGCGGGTCCCTCGGTGAGCGCGAGGATGACGCCGGCGAGGCCGACAGCGGCGAGCAGCGCGCCCGGCACGTCGAGTGACCCGGTGGCCTCCTCGTCGCGTGTCTCGGGAACCGCCGCGCGGGTGACTACGACGACCACCACTGCCAGCGGCAAGTTGATCAAGAACACCAATCGCCAGCCCCATGGCGCGAGGCCCACGAGCACGCCGCCGAGCACGGGACCGAGCGCCGTGGCCACACCCCCGAGTCCGGTCCAGGCCCCGATGGCGGGGGCCCGGTCCTGACGTCGGAACACCGCCTCGAGGATGGCCAACGATCCCGGGGTGAGCAGGGCCGCGCCCACTCCCTGGAGCGCGCGCATTGCGATGAGCACCCCGGAGGTGGGCGCGAGAGCACAGCCGGCCGAGGCCACCGCGAACCAGACGACGCCCACCAGGAATATCCGCCGTCGGCCGAGCCGATCACCCAGCGACCCGCCCAGCAGCAACAGACCGGAAAGGGTGAGCGTGTAGGCGTTGATCGTCCACTGCAAGCTGGTCAACCCGGCGCCGAGGTTCTCCCCGATTCGCGGCAACGCGACGTTGACCACGCTGCCGTCAAGCTGAGCCAGCCCACTGCCGAGGATCGTCGCGAGCAGGACGAGCCGGCCCTGCGCGGACCGGTAAGCGAGATCAGGATGTGTGACCACATGCCTTCCTCGGGCTGACGGGCAAGTCTGCTCCCAGCCAACCACGCGACCCGGTCACGTGTTCCCGTGGTGCTCCGCAGCCGAAACCCGACCCCGGCCTCCGGGCCTCGTCGCCAGAACGGCCCGACCGGCTTACTGCGTCACCGTGCGTTGCGCGCGAGACCGGACCACATCGCGGCGCCAGCCACCACCACCGCTGCGGATATCGCGGCATCGAGGTAGGCGAGGAATTCGGCGTTGCCCAGAACGGGAACAGCCAACACGACAGCCACAGCCGGCAGAAAATGGGTGGCAACCACGCAGCCAAAAGCGCTCGCGCGGCCGATGCGCGCCTGCAGCAGCGCGAAGATCGCCAACCCCACCAGCACCGACCAGATCCACTGCGCCCAGCCGCCGGCGAGCACTCCGGCGCCGATCACCCGCCATAGCTCTCCTTCGCTGTGGTCGCGAACCAGCGTCGTGGCGTCATGCGCGCTCGGCCGGACTGCCTGCACAAAGGCGATCATGGAGAGGCTCGTTGCGGCGAGAACGAGGCCGACCGGCACGAGGTGTCGGCTGTGCCTGATTGGTGCGGTCGAGGCGGTCAGGTCGCGCGTTGGAACGAACGTCGTCATCGGTGCTCGCTCTCAGACAGGTGGCGAACGCGGTCGTCATGAAGAGGCGCCGACGCAGCCTCTGATACGCGTACCGCGGAGCTGACCGCGCTTGACGACGACTCCACAGGCAAGCACCGAAGACAAGACGGCCGTCGTCTGCGTTCGACCGGCGGTCGGTCGGTACGCTGAGGTCACGGTGTCGGAGGCTGCCGCCGGGTCCGCGGGTAGGACTGAGTCCACCTCCATGCGTATGCACACATATGGGCGTTAGTGACGTTCCCTGGTGCCTGGCTCGCGGACCGTCGGGCCGAAGGGACGTTGTCATGCCGGATCTGCCCGCTCGTGCGAATCTTGATCAGCTGCGTCGGCAGGCCAAAGACCTGCTGCGCGCGGCGCGTCGCGGAGATGAGACGGCAGTGCGCTCGTTCGCCGCCGTGGCCGGTCCTATGAGTCTCGCGACCGCGCAGCTGACCGTGGCGCGTCGCTACGGATTTGCCAGTTGGGTTGCGCTGAAGACGGAGGTCGATCGGCGCCGGATCCTGGATGCCCGCGACGTGGACGGCTTGCGGGCGCTGCTCGATCGGCGGCCAGAACTGGCTTGGCAGCGTATGCAGCATTGGTGTGATCACCCGTCCGGGCCTAGCCCACTTGGTTACGTCGCGATGCTGCGCTACGACACCACGACCGGTGCCTGGCGTGAGGTGTCCAGCACGGGTGAGCTCGCCCGGATGCTGATCGCGGCGGGAGCGCCGGTCGACGGGCTGCCAGGGGATGCGGAGACTCCCCTGATCACGGCTGCCAGCTACGGCGATGCTGAGCTCGCGGCCGTGCTGATTGCCGAGGGGGCTGACCGCGCGGCGGTAGCGGCCGAGACCAGCGGCGGAGTGCCCGGTGGTACCGCGCTGCGGCATGCCGCAGTGTTCGGCATGACCGGAGTGGCAGAGCTGTTGACCGAAGCAGGAGCGCGCGATCTTGTGCACGCCGCCGCCTCCGGCTCGCTGGACGGGTGGCCGCTGGCCGAGCTCTCGGGAGGCGACCGAGTGGCCGCGCTCCGCATCGCGGCCGAACATGGCCACCTGGCGGTCATTGATCAACTCCTTGCCGCTGGTGCGCCCGTCGACGGCCTGGACCGGGACGGCTCCACCGCATTACACGAGGCGGCTTACAGCGGCCAGGTCGAAACCGTGCGGCACCTACTCGCACGCGGCGCAGACCCTGCGCTCCGCGACTCGCGCTTCGGCGCGACTCCGCTCGGCTGGTGTCAGCACCGGCACGGCGAACTCGGGTCCAGCGCCGCGCACCGGGCGATCGAACAGATCCTCGGCCCGGTCACGCCGGCGGCGACGGACTAGCGGGACACTCGTGTCCGCTGGAGGTCGCTGATGCGTAGGTAGCGCGTTCGGCAAGCGACGTTGGCCAAGCGAGCAATTTCGGCCACGCTGCTGACCAAGTATGCGAACATCGACGTGACCGGCACGAGTTCAACCCGCACATGACGGGCGACCTGCCGCTAGCTTTGCCAGCCCAGGGCCCAGAGATCGCTGGGATCGAATTCGTGGGCCGCGGCAGCGAACACACCGAAGGCCTCCACGACCTCGCGGCGGCGGCGTTCCGGAATCCGTCGCATGATCGCCTCGATCTTGACCCGCCGATCATCCATCACCGTGTCGACCAGCCTGCGACCTTTCGGGCTCAACGCTAGATTCAAGTGCCGGCGATCCTCGACGGCATCCCGGCGGTCCAGCAGGCCGGCGGCAACAAGACGGTCGCAAACGCGGGTCGCGCTCGACGGATGGACGTCGAGTGCGTTCGCCAGTCCAGCCAGGTTGAGGCTGTCATGACTGGCGATTGTCACCAACGCTCGCAATTGAGTCAGGGTGACGATGTCCTCGACGGATTCGATCGACTGTGCGCTAACGGCCACCATCACCCGAGTGGCAGCGAGGATCGCATCGACCTCTGCCGCGCGGCGACGACCGGCTGCCGTCGTACTGCTCTCGCGCCTCATGTCAGTAGCTTCTCACGATTGATTGCAGCTCAACAACTATTGTGCGGGCCGATATCGACACGCGTTTTTAGTATCGGACAAAGGTCTTCTCGCGATCCACGCGCCTCCGCTAGGCCGCGTCGTCGGTATACGCAACTTGTCCGTTGATCAGCGTGTTACGGACACCGGTCGACGCGTTGGTCAGCCGGAGCTCGCCATCGTGCGTGTACAGGCCGTGTTGCAGGGCAGCGAACAGGACCACGGCGGCTTGGTCGACGCAGGACACCTCGGCGAGATCTACCGTCACGGTGCGGTGTCCCCCACTCACCAGAACATCGATCTCGGCGCGTAGCGAATTGAGCGTCTCACGGTCAAGCACGCCTCGGGCTCGAACGATCCCGGTTGCCATGTCCGCGCTAGCACTGAACCTGGACTGTGTCTCGTCTTCGGTGATAGTGACTGTCTCCATCTTCTAACCCGGGACTCTTCAGTCCCGAATCAGGACTGCGAGTCCTCTGCTCACCGTATTCATCGTGCGATCCAACAACTGTTGCAGTTCTACAACCTAGTCTACCCGCAATCCTGGGGTTCACTTTCGGGACTGCTCACCGGCATTGCGCCTGTCGCCGCGGCAACGGGTGGCGCGCTGCTAGGTGCACCTGCTTCGGCCCTTGGCGTCTGGATCGGGATTGGCTGGTCGGGATCGGAACGTGCTCGGCGCTTCGCAACACAAACAGGCCCGGTCCCTCTGGGACCGGGCCTGCGGGTGGAACGATCAGGCGGCGGGCTGCTCGCCTGACTCAACCGGAGCCTCGACCGAGGCCGACTCGGCCGGCGTGGTCTCGGGCGTCCCGGTCGTCACGGCGATGCGCCGACCGGCGATACCGGCGTGCGCGCCGGCAACGCGGATCGTCAGAACTCCCGCGTCGTACGTCGCGGTGACGTCGTCACCGGTGACCTGGACCGGCAGCGCAAAGGCACGCCGGAACGATCCGTACCGCACCTCACGCACCGTGCGGCCGTGCTCGGACGACGCACGCTCGTCGCGCCGCTCGCCCCGAACGACCAGCTGGCCATTCACGACCTCGACGACGACGTCCTTCGATACGTCGACGCCTGGCAGCTCGAGCCGCAATACAGCGTCCGAGCCGTCGCGGGTCACCTCCGCGGCTGGCGTGAACCCGAACGTTCGCCGCACCGAACCGAACGCGCTAGGACCGAAGGTCCGCCGCACGACGGTGTCGAAGTCGGCCAACGGGCTGCTCCACAATGTCAGACTGCTCATCTTCACCTCTCCATTGGTAAGAAATCCCGGCCGACATGGGCCGGTCGTAGGGTAAACATGAGTCGAGTCGACTCAATTCCCGTTCAGTCCAAAATCGTGAAGGCGACGGCCCGGCAGGGCGCACCGTCTGCACCTGCTATCCGAAGCGGCAGCACGGACAGCCATGGATCGGGAAAGTCGATCTTCTCTAGAGCGGTCAGGTTCTCCACGACGATGCCATCGGCGTCGGCGACCAGGCCGTGGACAGGCAGCCGGGCCGGCCCGCTCCCGCCGAGATCAGTGGGATCCGGATTGGGGGTGTCCAGAGCAAGCATTCGTAGGCCGGCGTCAAGCAGGAACTGGGCCGCGTCGGGCAGGAGAAACGGGTGATCGAAGTACTGGGGCGTTCCGCGATGGCGCGACCAGCCGGTGTGCAGCACGGCGGCGCCGCCCGGCGGCCAGGGGGTGCCGGCCAGGTCGCTCCGGCTTATCGCCGATCGCGGAGGCCGGCCACGCAGATCCACGATGGCCGCCGGGGCGACGAACCGGTCGATCGGCAACTCGTCGACCCGGGCACCGTTCGCGCGGACGTGATAAGGAGCGTCGACGTGGGTACCGGTGTGCGTGCCAAGCGCAACGTGCTGCACGTTGTACCCCTCGACGGCGAGGGTGGAGGCCGGAGCGAAGGCAGGAACCGGATCACCAGGAAACACCTGGGTGTCCGTATCGATCGGTATCGACAGATCGACGATGCGCATGGATCAGGCTTACCGCGCCGACCGGGTCCCGGGCACGGGGTCCGACAATAGGACAGTGATCACCGTCGTCGTACTGGCCGCGCTAGCGCTCGCCACGTGGATCTACCTCGCGCTCGGCCACGGCCGGTTCTGGAGCACCGCGGTGCGTCTGCCGACGACGTCGAACTCCGACCCGGCCGCGGGGTGGCCAGATGTGACGGCGATCGTGCCGGCGCGCGACGAATCCGAAATCCTGCCGACGACTCTGCCCAGCCTGCTCGCGCAGGACTACCCAGGCCGATTTCGAGTGGTAGTCGTGGATGACGCGAGTTCCGACGGTACGGGAGCCGTCGCTCGCCGCATCGGTGCGCACGTTGTACGGGGGGACGGGCCGCCGCCGGGCTGGGCCGGCAAGGTCGCGGCCATGGCGGTCGGCGTCCGCTCGGCCGGGACGCCCGAGTACCTGCTCTTCACCGACGCCGACGTGCGTTTCCCCACCAACGCGCTGAGCTCCCTTGTCACCGCCGCAGCTAGGCACGAACTGGACCTCGTGTCTCAGATGGTGCGGCTGCGGACGAACAGCCGGTGGGAGCAGCTCATCATCCCCGCGTTCGTTTACTTCTTCGCGCAGCTGTATCCGTTCTCCCGAGTCAACCAGCCCGCGTCGACTGCGGCCGCAGCCGCAGGCGGCTGCATGCTCGTGCGGACGGAGGCACTGCAGGACGCCGGGGGTCTGCCCTGTATTGCCGACGCGCTCATCGACGACGTGGCTTTGGGGCACCTCGTCAAAGGTCGCCGGCCCGGCTCTCGCATCTGGCTCGGGCTGAGCAGCGACATCCAAAGCGTGCGACCGTACTCACGCCCGGCCGACCTGTGGGCGATGATCAGCCGCAGCGCCTACACCCAATTGCGGTACTCGCCCTGGCTGCTCGCGGGCACCGTCCTGGGTTTACTGCTCGTCTACGTCGTTCCTCCCATGGCGACAGCGGCCGGACTGGCAGCGGGAGACGCACTTCTCGCGGCGTTGGGCGCGGCCGCCTGGACGATCATGGCCGCGACCTACGTCCCAATGCTGCGCTTCTACCGCCTGTCGCCGGCGCGCGCAGTCCTGCTGCCGCTCATTGCGGTCGGCTACCTGGCGATGACGATCGACTCGGCCCGGCAGCACCGTCGAGGCCACGGCGGCGCCTGGAAGGGACGAACCGTGACCCGATCGTCCGCCCCCGATCGCTTAGCAGATCCGCGGTAGTTGCTCCCCGAGTGGCGTGTCGACGACGCGAGTGCCACCGAACGTCGTCGTCACGACCACCATCGACGGGTGGTCCTCCACACACTCGCCGATGATGGCGGCGCCACCGCCAAGCGGATGGGCCCGCATCGCCGCCAAGACGGCGTCGCTGTGCTCGCGGGGCACGAACGCTACGAGCTTGCCCTCGTTCGCCACGTACAGCGGGTCGAGGCCCAGCATCGAGCAGGCGTTGCCGACGTCGGCCGGCACCGGAATGGCCTTCTCCACCAGGCGCACGCCGACGCCCGACGCGGCCGCGATCTCGTTCAGCGATGTCGCCAAGCCGCCTCGGGTCGGATCGCGGAGCGCATGCAGGTCGGGCGTAACCGCCAGCATGGCGGCCACCAACGGGTGCAGCGCTGCGGTGTCACTCGTGATCTCGGAGCCGAATCCGAGCCCTTCTCGGACACTCATGATCGCGATTCCGTGTACTCCGATAGCACCGCTGACGATCACCACGTCGCCCGGTCGAGCGCGGTCCGGCCGAATGTCGACGCCCGATGGCACCAACCCCAGGCCCGCGGTGTTCACATAGACCTGGTCACCGTGACCGGAGTCCACCACTTTGGTGTCACCGGTGACGATCGTGACCCCCGCAGCGCGCGCAGCCGCCCCCATATCGCTCGCCACTCGGCCTACGATGCCGAGCTCGGTCCCTTCTTCCAGAACGAACCCGCACGACAGGTGCGCCGGCGTGGCCCCGCTCATCGCCAGATCGTTGATCGTGCCATTGACAGCCAAGTGCCCGATGGAACCGCCCGGGAAGAACAGCGGTCGGACAACGAATGTGTCGGTTGAGAAGGCGATTCTCGCGCCACCGAGCTCCACCACAGCCGAGTCGGCGAGGCCACCAGGGCTTGACCCGAATGCCGGCACGAACAGGTGCTCGATGAGTTCGGCGGACATCTGACCGCCACCGCCGTGTCCCATCAGGATCGTGGGACTGTCGCGCAGCGGCACCGGGCAGGCCCAGCCCTCGAAATCCAGCGGCTGGGCGTCGACTGCCTCAGCCAATCGAGGCCACCTCCCGTTGGGACGTCGACGGCGTGGTCAGCCGGCGGTAGAGGTAGTACGCAGCGCACGCGCCCTCACTCGAGACCATCGTCGCCCCGAGCGGGTTGCGGGGCGTGCACTGCGTGCCGAACGCCGCGCATTCGTGAGGCTTGATCAGACCCTGCAACACCTCACCGCTGCGGCACACGGCAGATTCGTCAGTGTGGATGTCACCCACCTGAAACCGGTACTCGGCATCGAAATCCCGATACGTCTCGGAGAGGCGCCAGCCGCTATCCGGGATGACACCGATGCCACGCCATCCGCGATCGGTAACCGTGAATACCTCCGACAGCAGCTTCCGGGCAGCTAGGTTGCCCTCCGGCGGGACGGCCCGCGCGTATGCGTTGTCCAGATAGGACTCACCCCGTTCCAACTGGTGCACCGTGTGCCGAATGCCCTCGAGGATGTCCAAGGGCTCGAATCCGGTCACGACGATGGGTACGGAATAACGCTCTACCAGCGGCGGATACTCTTGCGTGCCCATGACACTGCACACGTGACCGGCTGCTAGAAACGCCTGCACTCGACAGGCCGGTGATTGCATGATCGCGTCGATAGCCGGCGGAACCCGCACATGGGATACGAGCATGCTGAAGTTCGGGACGCCGAGCCGCTTGGCCTGGAACACCGCCATCGCATTGGGCGGGGCCGTCGTCTCGAACCCGATACCGAAGAAAACCACCTCTCGATCAGGGTTTTCCCGGGCGAGCTTGAGCGCATCGAGCGGTGAGTACACGACCCGAATATCGCCACCTTCGCTCTTCACCCGGAACAGGTCACGGCCGCTTCCCGGCACGCGGAGCATGTCGCCGAACGAGCAGAAGATCACGTCTGGCCGCGAGGCAATCTCCAGTGCCTTGTCGATGAGCTCGAGCGGCGTGACGCAGACCGGGCAGCCGGGGCCGTGGATCATCTCGACCTGATCGGGAATGAGCTGGTCGATGCCGTGCCGGATGATCGAATGCGTTTGGCCGCCGCAGACCTCCATGATCGCCCACGGTTGTTTCACGGTGGCGTGGATGTCGTCGAGCAGCCGCTTGGCCAGCTCCGGGTCGTTGAACTCATCGATGTACTTCATTCCGGCACCTCCCGGCCATTGTCGCGAGCGGCCTGGGCCCAGGCGTCGCCGAACTCTTTGTCAAGCTCACCCAGCTCCCTGAACAGAGCGAGCGTCTCCATCGCCGACTTCTCGTCGAGCCGCTGTAATGCGAACCCGACATGCACGATCGTGTACTCACCAACCTCGATGTCCGGCACGAACTCCAGGCAGACATCCTTCTCGACTCCACCGAAGTCGACTTTCGCCATCCGAGTCTGATCCCGCTCCCAGATGTCGAGCACCTTGCCCGGGACGGCTAAGCACATGGTTCCTCCAATGGGGTTGGTGTCGAGTTCCCGGCTGAGCGATGTTCTGCCTGCCGTCGGATGTGTGCACCCACGACGAGCTGCCCCAAAGCCAAGCCGGCGTCGCTCGGCGGTACGAGCCGATGGCGTAACACCTGGAAGCCGACCTCGGTTAAGCCTCCGACGGTCAGTGAGGTCAGCAAGGCATTGAGGAAAACGCCGCCGGACAAGGCCACGGTGTTGACCCTCGTGCGATCACGGATACGCATCGCAAAGTCGATCACCAGTCGCGCGACGGCGAGGTGAAACCGCGCAGATATCACGGCGGGCTCGACCCCGGACTGAACGTCGGCCGCCGCCGCTGCGATCACCGGTCCGGGGTCAAGCTGCGCGGGAGCCGCCGGGTCGTCGTTCAGCCCGAACGAATAGGCCGCGATACCCGACTGCATCACGTTGCGGGCCAGGCCCTCGAACCGCATCGCGGCCTCGGCTTCGTACGCGACCCGATGACACACGCCGGCCAGGGACGACATCGCGTCGAACAAGCGGCCCATGCTCGACGTCGGCGCACAGCCGACGCCCGTCTCCAGCTGCCGAGCGAGCACGCCTCGCTCAGTCGGGGTGCACACGGCCACGCAGGGCAGCCCGGGATCCCACGGCACACCGGCACTATGCAGGTGGGAGAGCGCCATCCGGCATGGATTGCGTACGCCGGCATCTCCACCGGGCAGCGAGACATAGCGCAGGTGGGCCGCACGCTCATAGCCGTCATAGTCAGCGAGGAGGACTTCGCCGCCCCATACCGCATGGTCGTCCCCGTAACCGGTGCCGTCGAACGCGACTCCGATGACCCGCGTGCGCCCGTCGTGGCCGTTCTCCGCCATGGCGGAAGCCACATGCGCGTGGTGGTGCTGAACGGTCCGCACCGGCAACCCGGCCGGATTCCGCCGGGCCCAGGTCGCGCTGCGATAAGCCGGATGCCGGTCGGCGATGAGCACCTCGGGCCGGGTCGACGTGATCGCCTGGAGATGGCTCGTCGCCTTGTCGAACGCCTTGAGAGTCGCGAGGTCGTCCATGTCGCCGACGTGGGCGGACAGCCAGACGTACCGCTCGGCCCCAACCGAGAACGTGTTCTTCAGATCGCCGCCTACCGCAAGGGCGGGCATGACCTCAACCGGCAAGGCCAACGGCATGGGAGCGAAGCCGCGCGACCGGCGGACCGGCAACTGCCCGCCCGCGGTCACGCGCACGACCGAGTCGTCGCAAGGCACGTAGATGCGCCGGTCGTGAGCGAGCCAGGCATCGGCGATGCTGCCGAGGCGGTCGAGTGCATCGGCATCGTCGGTGACGATAGGCTCGCCGGCCAGGTTGCCACTCGTCATCACCAGTACCTGCGGGCCAGGCGCGTCTCCGGATAGGCCGAACAACAGGTGGTGTATCGGCGAATAGGCGATCATGATGCCGATGTCCGGATGGGTGGGTGCGACCGCGTCCGCCAACTTGAGCGACGGGTCGCGGCGCTTCGGCAACAACACGACCGGTCGTCGATCGTCTTGCAGGAGAGCACTTTCCGCGTCGCCGACCTCGGCGATCGCGCGGGCGGTCTCGAGGTCGGGCACCATCACGGCGAACGGCTTGTCGCCGCGGTCTTTCCGCTTACGCAAAGCAGAAACGGCGATGTCGTCGGTCGCGGCACAGGCCAAGTGATAGCCGCCGATTCCTTTAACGGCGACGATCGCGCCGGCATCGATCAGCCGACGCGTCTCCGCGATCGCAGCATTTCCCTGGAGGTCTGGCTCGCCCGGACGATGCAACGTGAGGACCGGCCCGCAGTCCGGGCACGCGACCGTCTGGGCATGGAATCGTCGGTTGGCAGGATCGGCGTACTCGGCAGCACACGCGGAGCACAACGGTAGCTCCGCCATCGTGGTCATCGGCCGGTCGTACGGGAGATCAACGACGACGGTGAAGCGCGGTCCGCAATTGGTGCAGCTGATGAAGGGGTGCCGGTATCGGCGATCGGCCGGATCAGCCAGTTCCGCCTGGCAGGCTTCGCAGGTGGCAACGTCGGGCGAAACCAGCGTCCGCCCCGGCCCGGGCCGAGATGGCTGGATGATGAACTCGGTGCCACCGCGACAAGGCACCAGCTGCGCCGTCACTGTCTCGACGCGCGCAAGAACGGGGGCCTCCGGCCCGAGGCGACGACGGAACTCCGCCACAACCGGCGCACCACCCTCGACCTCGACGATCACCCCGTCGGCCGCGTTGCCCACCGATCCGGACAGACCGAGCTCGCGGGCGAGCGCATAGACGTAAGGACGGAATCCGACGCCCTGCACCAGACCGGTGACCGTCAGCATGCACCGCACGCGGGACGGCTCAACACCGCGCTGGTGCCGGTCCGCCGCCCCGCATCCCGCCATGGCGTGCCCCATCCCCGATACCGCGGTGTGCGGCCCTCGTGCTCGCCGGTCCGGCGGCGCCGCAAGGAGAGTCCGGCGTCGAATCGACCGGGCCGCACGTGTGCCGAACGGTCCAAACTGGTCGAACTCATCGGACGTTACTCTCGCCTGAGCTTCCCGGCGCGGTCAGGCAGCCGAGTCACATGTGGCGGATTTCCAGGTAGCGCTTGACGTCTGGGAAGGCGGCCACGACCGCCGCCGCAATGATGCCCACCAGTGCCAGCTTGATCACGAGACTCATGACGTTGTCACCTCCTCCGGCGATCCGTCGTTCTGCTGCATGACCTGCTCTACAAGGGCGATGGCGTCGGGCACCGCGGCCTGCACGGTCGCGCTCAGGCCCATGCCTTCCTCGATGATCTCAGGTTCGCAGGCAATGATGAGGACCGAGGGCACCCGTCCACCGAGTGCGGCAAGATGCGCAATCATGGTGGCCGGATCCATCCCGTGGGCGTCGACGAGCGGGCTTGCGCCACTCGTAACGGCCGGTCCGGCGCCCGCCAGCTGGCTTTGATCGACTTCGACGAGGGTGACAGTTCCCGGCGGGTGCCCGCGGGGGGCCGCGTCGATGAGGACGAGAACGTCGTACCCGTCCAGCAGCCGGTAGGCGAGGTGAACCCCCCGAATTCCGTAGTCAGCAATTTCTACGCCATCGGGATGCGGTCGACCGGCTAATTGGCGCACGACCTCGACGCCGAATCCATCGTCGCTCCGAAAGATGTTTCCGACGCCGGCGACCAGCATTCGGCTCATGGCTCGCCGTCCGAAGTTGGTTCGCCGTCGGAGGCCGACTCGACGTCG
This sequence comes from uncultured Actinomycetota bacterium, assembly GCA_963809815.1. Taxonomy (GTDB): domain Bacteria; phylum Actinomycetota; class Actinomycetes; order Mycobacteriales; family Jatrophihabitantaceae; genus CAVVJA01. The sequence continues at coordinate 47,961 of CAWELM010000016.1, read as the reverse complement.
GCTGGTTGCACCTCGTCAGGCGCAAAGTAGAGATACCGGCCATGCCAGCGCTGGATCTCAGCCCACTCCTCGTCATCGTCCGGCGTCACGCCCAGGTGCTGCTCACCGTCCACATCGAAGAAAACCGCCTGAACCGTCGCCACGCGGCCGGCGAGGAACATGTCCTGAGCGTCCGTGTGACGCGCGCCCGGCCGCAGCCTGACCTTGGACCCGCGGGCGATCCGCACGCCGTCGATCACGATGGCATCCGTCTCCGGGGACACAGACCGGTCTGCCCCGGGGTCCCACCACGGGGTGCCTGGCGTCAGGAACGTGTCGGGTTGCGGGGGCGCACCGTCCGTCGGACCGTCGTAGGGTCGGGTCTCCTCGCCGGTGACCTGCCGGAGATATCGGACCGCACCGTGCAGCCGATCGAGGTGATCCGGCGGCAAGGTTTCAACCTGATCGATCACCGCCGCCGCGCGGGGATCGGTCGCGCGCGCCTCGGCTTTCTCCGCGTCGGTGAGGGTCATGGTTCGCAAGGTGAGGATCTCGTCGATCTCGGTCGCGTCATAGAGCGCGCCCGGACTCTCGGGCGCGATCTGGGGGTTGTCCTCGAGGATGATCGGTGAGGACAGCATCACCGACGGAGAGCTGCCCAACACCGGCCAGGTGCCGTCGTTCCGACAGCCGGCGACATCGAGCGCAGCCCACTCCGGCGGATCGGTCATCGACAGGAATCGTCCCGGTTCGAGGGCGCAGAACGTGTGCGCCGCGACTAGGGCGCTGCGCAGTGCGTCATCGCGGCCGCGAAAGCGTCCCGCGGTTCGATTCGCCACGTGGACCGTGAGCCGGCGCGCACCGAACGGTCCAGGCAGCTCCGTTACCCCGATGGCGATAGCACCGGCGATCGCGCGAGCTTCCCGGTGCACACCAGCTGAATCCGCGGCCTCCGCCTCGACCGCGAACGGCCACTCCCGAACTTGCGCCGAAAGCTCCGCGATTGGCACGTGAACGTCGACCTGCCGGTCGACCGCCTCGTCCCACTCCGGCTGATCGCCGCCGGTGCGATGCTGCGCGTGCAAGAAGCGTGTCCGCACACGGAGAGTGGCATCAGCATCGGCCTCGAAGACCATCTCCGTCTGGTTACCGGACCGTTCCGAGGAATCGTCGGCCACATAGCCGGGCGGCATCAAGACGCCGAACTGCCAGCGGTTCGTGTTCTTCCCCGACGATGCGCGGTACGGGTAGAGAACGTAACCCTCGTACAGCAGCGCGTCGGCTACCTCGCGCACTGAGGCGAACGGGTCGCCCATAGGGGCTGCACCACTGCTGGGCGCCCCGGTCACGATTCGCCCGGCGCGGAGTCGGCGGCTTCGGCGAGCAGAGTCGTCATGGCAAGCTCCCAAGTCGGCAGGGCTCGGGCGGTCTTGAACGCACGCAGTGCCTCCAGCGTGTCTAGGCGCAGCCGCAACCACCCGCTGTTGGGGTAGAACGCGTCCATCATCGCCCGCCATTCGGTGACCGGCACTTGGTAGTTCGCCTCCTTGTGCCACGGCACCTGGGCCACGCTGAAGCCGGTCTCCCCGCGGGTGAAGATCGTCCCGCTGAACAGCAGCAGAAACGGGATGTCGCCCTGTTCTAACCCGTGGAAGTAGCTGGTCGCGGCGATCTCGAGGTCGTACGTGCACGCGACCGGAAGGTCGACCTCGATGCCGCCGGTGAAGCTCGGAACCATCGCAGCTACGTTGGCGAACTGAAGCGGCTTGAGCGTCTCCGCCCAGCGCGAAGTCTCCCCGAACAGGTCGTTGAGCTGTCGGGCCTCAGCAGGGGTGTACCGGCGCTTCTGCGGTTCGATCCGAAGCTGAACCCGCAGCGCGATGGCATGGACGCGTTCTCCGGTCGTCTCCGAAATCCGCAGCTTGAACACGAGCGTCGGACCGGCGGCGTAGGGATCGGCGCGGACCTCGATGCAGTCGAAGGCGAGCTCAGGCATCGGTCGACCCCATCGTCGAGCGGATCGGACGACTCTGCGACCGTACCCGCGCGAAGAAGTCGGTGATGTCTTGCCGTGCCTCCCCTCCGCCGTCGAAGCCCGTCCAATGCATCCGGATCCGTCCGACCAGCTCATAGCAGGCGTCGATCGGCACGAGATAACTCTCGTTGCCCTCACGGGATCGGCGCACGATCAATGCCTCGACGTCGGGCAACAACTCGCGAGCAAGCGGGCTCGCCTCTGCGACCGCGTCCCAGGCCGAGAGGTCGAGCAGCGACTCCGTGGCGCCGGCCGGGCTGGGGTACTGCGCGACGATCCGGCCGAGCGTGCTGTTGAAGAAGAAGAAGGCCATCCCGACAGGAACTTGGAGCCGGTCCCACAGCGCGTCGCTTAGGGCCAGGTCCGGATCGACGAGATACCGATCCGGCACCGCGCGGTAGTTGCCCCGCCCGGCGCCCTCACGGGTAAACAGCAGATAGCAGGGTCGGCAGGTGCACAACAGGTGACGCGAGTCGAGATTCACGACGTGCGGGTGCTCGTCCACGAGATCGGCTCCGCACATCTCGCACGACTCGCCCGGAGGCGCCACCTTCGAGCGGGGCGGCGCGAAGCCGGGCCGCGGCTGCGCGCCGCTCGGGGTGACGAAGCGCCGCAGTCCCGCCGGCACGACGATCACACCGCCTCCGGCAGGGCGACGCGGATCCCGGACGCGTCGTCGAGCAACGGCAACGGATCGAGGTGGCGACCGGACCCGTCGACGGCGCGTCCGGCGAGCCGCACGTCGTATCGGCTCTCGCAGTTCGAGCACGTCAGCACCGAGCCGTGTAGAGCCGCGCTGACGAGCGAGGCTTCGCAAGCCGGGCAGCGGTCGACGTAGGCGTAGTACGTGTCCTCGATCCGTGCCGCCATGACGTGACTTCCGCCGAGCTGGACGGATGTCACCTCTCCCTCGTGCGGAAGCTCCGCGGCCGAGGGATGCCGCCACACGGGGTGCGTCGCTTCCGGTGTTGGCGCATCAGGTCGCCGCCCGATCTGCAGTACCGGCGAGGACTGGACTTCACCGTCGACCACGATGCCGGTGAGTTCCGGCGCGGCCGCCCGCACCGCCTCTTCGATCGTCAGGCTCACCGTTACGGTCGACGAGGCACATCCGTGGCAACTGCCTGACAGCCGCAGCCGAGCGACCCCGTCCGGGTCGACGCCGAAGAAGGACACACCTCCGGCGTGCGAGCCGAGGTAGGGCCGGACCCGGTCCAGTGCGGCTTCGATGCGTTCATCCACGGTCAGCGGGTGTAGTCCGTGAAGAATCAGCTGGCTCTCGACGAGCGGATCCGCGGCCAGCTGGTGAACCAGGTCGGGCCGTTCCGCACCGATGATCTCGCAGATTCGTGCGAGGCCGGCGCCGTAGTACTCGACGAGCAGTCGGACGATCTCTCTCCCCGGTGTCGGCCGCAAGATGGCCGCTTTGGTCGAGCAGTTCCCCAAGCAGAGCCTCGACCTGCGCGCCAACGTCACCGTCCGGCACAGCCACGCCTCACATCGACAAGGTTATCGGCGTGGGGTTGTGCACCGTCTGCAGGGTCTTTCCGGGGCCGAGGTACATGTGCACGCCGCACGGCAGGCACGGATCGAAACTGCGCACGGCCCGCATGACATCGATGCCCTTGAAGTTGTCCGGAGGATTCTCCTCGAAGATAGGCGTGTTCTGTACTGCATCCTCATACGGGCCAGGTGTCCCATACACGTCGCGCACGCTGGCATTCCAGGGGGTGGGCGGATACGGGTGATAGTTCGCGATCTTGCCGCCCTTGATGACCATGTGGTGGCTCAGCACGCCCCGCACTGCCTCTGTGAACCCGCAGCTGAACGCCTCGTCCGGCACGGTGAACGACTGCCAAGTCTTGGTCCGGCCGGCGCGAACCTCGGCAAGTGCCTGTTCGCAGAAGTACAGCGCGCAAGCGGCCGCGTAGGCCTGGAAGTACGTGCGGGCTCGATCACGTTCGAGCGCGTTGCTCCACTGCGGGATCTTCCACTCGAAGGTGACCTCAGGCTTGTCCATCGTCTTGGGCAGGTTGATCAGCACGCTCTGCCCAGTCGACTTGACGTAGCCGATGTCGACCAAGCCGCCGAGGGCCGTCGCCCACAGCCGCGCAATGGGGCCGCCGCCGGTGTCGCAGGCCAAGTAGTTCGTGCCGTCGAACCAGCGCGGTGACATGACCCAGCTGTACTTGTCGTCGAAGTTGCGCTTTTGCGGGTCGGGAATCGTCGTCTGGTTCCACGGGTGGTTGCGGTCGACCGGGTTTCCGAGTTCGTCCCGCTCGACGAACATCGGCTCGTTCTCCCAGCTCTGGTAGTACGAGCTGCCGAGCAAGATCCGAATGCCGAGGTTGATCTTCACCAGGTCGTTCGTCACGAGCTGACCGTCGACGACGACGCCAGGGCTCACGAACATCTTCCGGCCCCAGTTCGTCATGTTCCGATAGGTAAAGTCGCAGTGCGCCGGATCGTTCAGCGAGCCCCAGCACACAAGGAGTGTGCGACGAAGCCCGACGTTCTCGTACCCGGGTAGCGCCTCGTAGAAGAAGTCGAACAGGTCGTCGTGCAGCGGGACGACCCGCTTCATGAACTCGACATAGCGCATCAGCCGGGTCAGGTAGTCGGTGAACAGCTGGATCGTCGCCACGGTCCCGACGCCGCCCGGATACAGCGTCGACGGGTGGACGTGCCGACCCTCCATCAGGCAGAACATCTCGCGGGTCCACCGACTCACCTGCAGCGCTTCGCGGTAGAACTCACCTTCGAGCGGGTTGAGGGCCCGCATGATGTCACCGATCGTTCTGTAGCCGTGGGCGTCGGCGTGCGGGGCCTCGGTGTTGTTCGCCCGCTCCAGTACTCCCGGGTTGGTTTCCTTGACCATCCGCTCGCAGAAGTCCACACCGACCAGGTTCTCCTGGAAGATGTTGTGATCGAACATGTACTCGGCGGCTTCACCGAGGTTGATGATCCACTCGCCGATCGCCGGCGGGTGAACCCCGTAGGCCATGTTCTGGTTGTAGACGGAGCAGGTGGCGTGGTTGTCGCCACAGATTCCGCAGATCCGGCTGGTAATGAAATGCGCGTCGCGCGGATCCTTGCCCTTCATGAAGATGCTGTAGCCGCGGAAGATCGAGGAGGTGCTGTAACACTCAGCGACCTTCTTCTGCTTGAAGTCAATCTTGGTGTAGATACCGAGGCTGCCGACGATGCGTGTGATGGGATCCCACGACATCTCGACGAGGTCGGACTTGTCCGCCGTTGCCGTCATCGACGTCACCGCACCTTCTCGTAGCCGGTCTTGAGTTCGGTTCCGCGTACCCGCCAGGACGGCTCTTTGTTGAGCGTCCTCTGGGTGAACCTGCGCAGCGTGCGGACAGTCGCGCCGTAGGTCTTGCTGGCTCGGGTGGACACCTTGCTGCCTGGGGGCTCGTCCATGAATGGCATGAACTTGTCCGGGAAGCCGGGCATCGTGCAGCCGATGCAGATGCCACCGACGTTCGGACATCCCCCTATTCCGTTCACCCAGCCCCGTTTGGGCACGTTGCAGTTGACGACCGGGCCCCAGCAGCCGAGCTTGACCAGGCATTTCGGCGAGCCGTACTCCGTGGCGAACTCACCTTGCTCGTAGTAACCGGCCCGGTCGCAGCCCTCGTGCACCGTCGCGCCGAACAGCCATTGCGGCCGCAGTTCCGAGTCGAGCGGGATCATCGGCGCTTGGCCGGCGACCTGGTAGAGGAGGTAAAGGATTGTCTCGGAGAGGTTGTCCGGGTGGATCGGGCAACCGGGCACGCACACGATCGGCAATCCAGCCTTCGACTTCCAGTCCCAGCCGAGATAGTCCGGCACACCCATGGCGCCGGTGGGGTTCCCGGCCATCGCATGGATCCCGCCGTACGTCGCGCACGTCCCGACGGCAAGCACCGCGGTGGCCTTGCTCGCCAACCGGTCCAACCACTCGTTGGTCGTCCGCACCTCGCCGGTCTCCGGGTCGTTGCCGAAGCCGCAAAAGTACCCGCCGTTGTCCTTGTTCAGCTGCTCGTTGGGGATCGATCCCTCGACGACCAGGACGAACGGCTCCAGCTCACCGCGGTCAGCCTTGTACCACCACTTGATGAAGGTGTCGGCCCCTTGCTCGGGACCGCACTCGAAGTCGATCAACGGCCAGTGCACGGCGATCTTGGGTAGCCCCGGGAGCGCACCGAGGGCGATCTCTTCGATGCTCGGCTGCGTTGCCGCTGTCAGGGCGACGGAATCACCGTCGCAGCCCAGCCCCCCATTCATCCAAAGGATATGGACGACGCCTTCATCGTCCTGGGTTTGCCGGCTGTCCGCGGTAGTGGTCGTCACGGTGGCGCACCTCCTCTGCGGGGACGCACACGCGCCCACATCATCAGCGGGATGTTGCTGCGACAACCTGACTTTACGCCGAGCGATCATCGGCGCAAGACAGGAAACACCTATGTCATAAGGCCATTCCCATGTCTTCGCTGACTCCCGAAATCCTGGATTCCGAGATGATTGCATGCCGTATGCGTACGGCTAGGAGCGACGATCGATCCGATCCCAAGACCAGGTCCGGCTGCGCGTATCGTCCGCGGCGACATTCGCGTTCGACGAGCTGCGGTGAGACATGAAGTTCCTCGTGACCTGGCAGTTGGAGTTGGCGCTGCTGTCCCGTGACATGGGTGCCGCCATTGCCCGCGTGCCGGCGTACGCCGCGGAACTCGAGCGTCGGGGCAAGGTCGTCGCTCGGTATCACATTGTCGGGGCGCACGGCGGCGTGTGGATCTTCGACGTCGACTCGCACGAGGAGTTGGAACGGTTGCTCGGCGGATCGCCGGCATTCAACTTCTCGCACTACGACGTCAAGGCGCTCTCCGAGATGTCTGAATAGCTGGCAAAGTCCAGCGGATTGACGTTCGCTGACCGCCCGGAGGAGACTGGCCGGTATCGGGGAGGCCGGGCCAATGGTGTCAACTGCTCACGAGCAGAACCGCGAACGGCATTGGATATGTGCGCGTCGGCTGAGCGAGCGACGCCACGATCTGGGCCTGACCCAGTGTGAGGTCGTCGAGCGGCTGAACGAGCTTGGCGTCGCCGCGACAAACCGCACCCTCTCGGCGATGGAGAACGGCCAAGGCGTCGATGTCGGCCGGCTGCCCGAGCTAGCCGTGGCCTTGGACTGCACGATCACCTATCTCCTGGGCTTGACGAACAATCCACGACACTGGGCGCCGGACGATGCCACGACCCGCCTCGACGCCGCCGCTGATGTCACGTCGTCCACGGCCGGGCCGCGAAGGCGATCATGGATTCTGGGTCCGGATATCCCGGAACACCGGAACTCGAACGGCACCGAGCGACAGCGTGCATGAGCTGTCCTTGTGCGGGGCCATCGCCGACGTGGCTACTCGTCACGCCGGTCCGCGCCGGGTGGAAGTGATCCACCTGCGCATCGGCCAGCTGCGCCAGGTCGTCCCGGACACGCTCGCCTTCTGCTGGACGCTCGTCAGCGAAGGCACCGACCTGGCCGGCTCCGTGCTGGATGTCGAGCGGGTCCCGGCCACACTGCGGTGTCGAGCGTGCAACGAGCGGTTCGCACTCGACGGCACGATTGCGTTCGTATGCCCCGCCTGCAAGAGCCTGGACGTCGAGGTGCTGGGCGGCGAGGACTTCGACGTCACCGCTCTCGACTTGGCGGAGGTGTGAGAGTGGGCCGCTTCCACCGGCACGACGACGGGTCATGGCACGACCATGAGGTGGACGGCGACGGGCCTCCAGCGGCGCATGCCCATGACACTGGCGACCACACCCAGTACCAGACCGGCCGCGAGCGCGTTCAGCTCCTCGAGCGGGTGTTCGGTGAGAACGATCGCAAGGCCGCCGAGAACCGCGGCGATCTGGAACGCGAGGGCGTCATTGCGATCAACCTGATGTCCGCACCGGGCGCTGGCAAGACCACGCTGTTGCGCGAGACCTTGCGCGAGCTCACCGATCGGCTTCGGGTCGCGGTCATCGAAGGCGACATCGAGACCAGCCTCGACGCCGACCGCCTGCGCAACCTGGGCGCGACCATCGAGCTGATCAACACCGGTGATGGCTTCGGCGGAGAGTGTCACCTCGATGCGCCCATGGTTCGGTCTGCCCTCGTCCGCCTGCCGCTAGCCAGCCTGGATCTGATCCTCATTGAGAACGTGGGCAACTTGGTGTGCCCGGCTGAATTCGACGTCGGCGAGCACGCGCGGGCCATGATCCATGCCGTGACCGAGGGCGAGGACAAGCCGCTGAAGTACCCGGTCATGTTCCGTTCAGCTGACCTGGTCCTGATCAACAAGATTGATCTGCTGCCGTACCTCGACGTGGATCTGGACGCGTTTCGCCGCAACCTGCAGGCCGTAAATCCCACCGCGGCGACATTAGAAATAAGTGCGCGAACCGGAGCCGGCCTTGCGGCGTGGTGCGCCTGGATCGAGTCCCTCCGCCGCCCGGCCCAAGAATCCGCCAAGCCGTTCACGACGTGAGCCACGTCATGCTTTGACGGCGTGCGGAATCGACCCGCTCGTCGGGGAGTTGCCGCTGCAGAGGGTCTCGAATGCCGCCACCGTCGCCTCGAGCCATCCCTGGCTCGACTGGCTGCCCGGGGAAATGATGTCAAGCACGGGAAGGTCCGCGGGAAGTGACAATCGAGCCGCACGGCCCTGACGAACTCCTCGCACCTCCGGCAATACAGCTGCGCAAGGCAACGCTCGCCGTCTACGCGGTCTTCATCGTGAACGGGTTTGCCTTCGCCAGCTGGGCATCTCGTATACCGCAGTTCCGCGACGAGTTGGGGGTGAGCCCGGCCCAGCTTGGGTTGATCCTGCTCTCGGCCGCACTCGGTTCGCTGGTCGCGCTCCCGCTGTCCGGCCTCATGGTGACTCGTCTCGGCGAGTCGCGCGCAATCGTGGTGATGTCGATGTTGCTGGCTGCCGGCCTTGTCGTCGCCGGCATCGGCGCGACGCATGGCGTGTTTCCGGTCATCGTCGGTCTTGCGTTGATCGGATTCGGCAACGCCGTGTGGGACGTCGCGATGAACGTGCATGCGGCTCTGGTGGAAAAGCATCTCGGCCGAGCGATCATGCCGAGATTCCATGCCGGATTCAGCGTGGGGACCGTCGTCGGGGCCTTGCTCGGATCGGTGATCGTGGCCGCGGGCGTTGGCATCTCCCCGCATCTCGTCCTGGTCGCCGCGGTCGTCGCGGTGACGATACCGGCCACAGTCCGTTTCTTCCTGCCCGGTCGTCACGCCGCTCCGACTCACCCGGACGGCAGCCGGCGCAGCCCGTTCCGGGCCTGGACCGAGCCCCGCACATTGTTGATCGGGGTCTTCGTGCTGTGCATGGCGTTTACCGAGGGCACCGGGAACGACTGGCTCGGCCTGGCCATGATCGATGGCTACGGCGCTGCTGCCGCGGTCGGATCGCTCACCTTCGCGATTTTCGTCGCCGCGATGACCGCGGGTCGGTGGTTCGGACCGGGCTTACTCGACCGTCACGGACGCGTGCGCGTGCTGCGGGGATCCGTGCTGCTTGCACTCCTCGGGCTGATCCTCGTCGTGTTCTCGGGCACCCTGATCACCGCAATGATCGGCGCAGTGGCGTGGGGACTGGGCGCCGCCCTGGGCTTTCCGGTCGGCATGAGCGCGGCCGGTGACGATCCCCGCTATGCCGCGAGCCGCGTCAGCACGGTCGCCTCCATCGGCTACACGGCCTTCTTGACTGGGCCGCCTCTGATCGGCTTCCTCGGCAACCACTTCGGCGTGTTGCACTCGCTTACGGTGGCCGCCGGGCTGCTCGCGCTGGCCGCCGTCATCGCGGGGGCGTGCCGCCCACTGGTTCCGGAGCAGCCGACGGCCGCAGCCCCGGCGCAATCCTGACGCTTCCCTTTCCGCCCGGCACCGCTGCGCGCAGCGCCCCGAATCAGTCGTTCGCCTGAGTCGGCACCTTGCAAGGAATTTGCAAACAGGCTTGGTCACGGTGTCCCCGTTGCTATCTCGTAAGAGGGACAGGCCCGCCGATGCTTACCGAGAACCGATATCTGAACGACGCTGGTCTCACCCCGGGCGACTTCGACGACATCGTCGAGAGATATCGCGGCATGCTGGCGGCGATCGGTCATCAGTTCCGCCTGACGCCCGAGGAACGGGAAGACGCAGCCCAGTCGACCTGGCTGCAGCTTTTCCGCAACATCGAGCAGATCCGCAATCCTGACTGTGTCGGCGGCTGGCTCGCCACAACAATGCGCCGCCAGTGCATATCGGCCCACCGACGCCGGTACCTCGAGAATCCGGTGTCTGACCTGCCCGAGTCATCGGCTGGCAGCGCGGCATCCGATCTGGCGGATGCAGTGGCCCACCGGCAGGCCGTGAAACGGCTGCACGAGGCCGTCGACCGGCTGCCGGACCGCGAGCGGCGGCTCATTCAGCTACAACTTGATCCGGCCCAGCCGCGCTACGCCGAGATCAGCCGCTCCCTCGGCATGCCGGTCGGCAGTATCGGCCCGATCCGTGGTCGCGCGCTCCGGAAGCTGCGGTGCCTGCTGCGCGACCTCGAGCCCGACGAACGGGCTGCCCTCGCTGTCTGATCACTAGGCCGCCCCGGATCCATCCGATCCGGGGCGGATCGCCGGGAGAAAGTCGATGACGATGCTGACGTGCTGGACGTGCACCAGCCTGGAGACACAGCCCGTGGTCCGGGCCGGCACCACGCCCAACGGCGAAGCCATCGATCTCACGCTGATCGTCGGAGTGTGGACCGCCCAGAACGACGTCCCGTCGGTGGACTTTCGGGCGGAATGCTTTCTGCAGGGGCGCTGGCAGCCGTATGCCGGCGACCCGACGGTCAACGAGCTGAGCGTCTCATCAATAGACCAGCGGGCCGACAGCAGCCCGACAGAGCACGGCTGGCAGGAGGCGCATCGCTACTGCAGCGACGTGCGAGCAGTCGTCGACAATCGGCCGGGCAACCCGCGCTACGTACCAGGCAACCGCTACTACGAAATCGGTCTGACCGGATTACCGGCCGGCGCCCTGCTGCGATTCGAGGCCACCGCGGCGCTTACCGATCGCTCTGTCGTTGCTGCCGCGAGGGGTGCGCTGTGGCTCGTCGCACCGGTCTTCGAGGAAAGCCACCTGCGCGAATCCCGCACTAGTCGCCCCGGACCCAACCCATCAGCACCGGGCGCGGCCGGACCGGCCTCAGCCGAGGTACTCCTTCCGGACGACCAGTGGTGGGTGCTGTTCGTGAAGGAGAACGACAACGGTTTCGATCACATTCGACTCGACATGCTCCGTACGGACGATGTCGCCAACAACACGGCCATAGCCCCGGTACAGATCCGGCTCAATGACCGCGATCCCATCGATGTCGGTAACCCGGCGCCGTTGCCCTGGTCGGCCGGCGCGCCGGACGACTATGTTTGGCCGACCATCGACCGGAGCGCCGACGCGTTCGTGTTGTCGGTGAAAAGCAACGCTGCGGATCCTCTGCAGACCGTCGAGATCATCACCGGGCGGGGCTCGTCCGCTGACTCCCACGTGGTGTCGCTTGATCCTGCCCACGTTGATCAGACCCATGGTTTCCGGCCTACGGCACTCATTCTGCTCCAGTACTGCATCCAGGGATTCAACGATCTGTTCACCTGGCCCATCGGCGCGTACCGGCCGCCCCGGAGCTATATCGAGGTCACCTTTGCCGACGAGGAGGCCGCATACTCCAGTCGGCCCGGAACAAGAGAGAACGGCATCCCCGACGGATACCGGTACGCGCTCGAAGCCCAGCGGGACTACCAGGTCAGGACGCAATGGGCATTCAACGCCGGCGTGTTGATGCTTCTCCGATCTGGACTGCCGGCGGACCAATTCGCGCTGTTGTCCGACCAGGTTGCAAGCGGGTTGATCTCCCCGAGCAACGCCGGATTCGGCGCGCACCGTCCTCCCTACTATCAGCGCGACACCAATCAGCGAGAGCTGATCCTGGCTGAGCGGGTGATCGAATCGTCCTTCGGACGCAGCTCCGATCGCACCTACTACCCGGATCAGCGCATCTACCGCGCGACGTCATCGGAGGTCGATACCTACAGCACATTGCTGGAACGCAATGAGCTGCGCTACATCGTGTTCGACCGATCAACCGTTGCCGGCCGGGTGGACGGAGTCGATGCCTGCTTGTTCGGAGAAGGCCATGCGACGGGCGACGACGGCAACTACTTGTGGACGGAGGCGGCCACCGGTCTCACCGTTCTGCTCATTGAGGACCAGCTGCGCAACGAGATGCTCAACGCCGGCTTGGACGAGATCCTGAAGGGCCAAGTGGGTTATTGGTTGCGTCGGCGGCTGATGCTCGCCGTACGGTTCCGCAAGCCGGGCCCGAGCAAGATCTACGTCTACGGCGACGATCTCGACCACGCCTGCGGAGACGGCTGGTTTGACGGCTCGCCGATCTTCTACACGCGCGGCTATCTCGCCGCCCTGTGCTGGATAAGCACCCATCCGTGGGTGCGGGCCTGGACCGTTGACGAAAACGGCTTCGACCCGACGCTGTACCGCCAACCAGAACCAATCACTGTGTCCAGCGCGATCTGCCCGAGTGTCGATCCGCTCGGGGTGGAATCGATCGACCGGCAGGGCAACCGGATTCACTTCGACACCTGGTACGAATGGTGGGCCAAGACGGTGTCCCTCTGGCTGGGCTGTTCCCTGCGGGAAATGAGTGACACCCTCGAAGATCAACTTGTTGCCTGGCCGGAAGAGTATCGCAACGGCCTGCATGAGCTCGCGTGGATGTACTTCTTGGCCTGCACGCACGAGTCGATGTGGAGCCAACAGCCCTTGACCAATCCCAATGGCGATCCACAGAGCTGGCCGCCGGAGGACTTCGTCGTGTCCGAGAGCATCCAGCAGCGTCACGCCTGGGTGTATCTCAATGCCTCCATCTGGGCGGAGTGGTCCGGCGGTCAGTCGTCGGGCGGGAATGCTCAGACCTACGTCATCGGCGCCATCGAGCCCAGCCAGTACGCAACAAGCGGCGGCCCGCTACTGCAGCTGGTGCAAGCGCAAGGGAGCGCTGACCCGTACTGGTCCGGTGAGCACAGCCCGAACCAACGAGGCACGTACTGGGACCATGACTGCCTTCCGACGATCGTGCTGTACAACCGGACTGCTCTGGTTGTGATCGATCGCAACGGTGGCCGGATCACTCACGTGTTCGGCTGGGTCGACGGACGTCCGATCTCGGTGAGCGGAACGATCAAATCGCATCAGTTCTTGACCCCGGGCCCCATCGACCAGATCCCGTGCGACGGCGCACGGCTGCAGAACACCGTATTCACGCCGAATCACTGCTATGTGGCCTCGGACGTCGGCCAAGCCGCGTGGCGGCCAGGTACGTACGTCGACCCGAGGCAGCCCGACCAGCGGCTCTTGACGTGGTATCCGGACAACTTCAACGCCTACGAGTGCGACGTCGACACCAGCGGTGACTCCCCCGTCGTGACCTGCCGCTACGGACCGGCGATGGGGAAGCAGCCCACGCCGCCGGTTACGCCGGAGCAATTCGACGACGCCTGTCGGCAAGACGGTGTGGCCCGGCGGGCCGGTGAGCCCGGGATCGTCTGGCACAGCGGGAACGAGTTCCAGAAGACCATCAGGCTCGTTGGTGATCGAATCGAGATCCGATATGCCGGTGTCGCGCCGGGGCATGTGGTCAGCAACGAATTCACGGTCGATCTGGAACGGGCGGTGCTCGACGGCGTTGGCCAGCAGCGGAAGGTCGATCCGTCCGGTCGGCTCGCGGTGGTAGAGAACGCATTGGGCGTGCCGGTCGCTATCGAGTTGCACGACAACTGTGTTTTCGCGCAGGAGCAGGAGCCACTGGTCATGCCGACTGGCACCGCCCAGCCCGGCGTCGCGCCGCCCGAGACGTATGACGCCCTGCGCCGAGTGCTCACTGACGATCTGCGGGTGACCTGCGTCGCGGGCAACGAATTCGGATACGACATCGTCCTGCCCACCTGACCAGGGCTGGGGTCACCGCCCGGGAATGCTCGCGACCGATCGACGATCGAGGTCCTCGAGCCGGCCCACAACCAGCCGAGTATTGCAATGATCGGGGCCGTACGCGCGCAGCAGGGCCTCGTACGCCCGCTGCTGGTGGGCGCGCGCCCCGCCGATATCGCCAGCCTCGAGTTCGGCCAGACCGAGGTTCGTCAAGGCCATAGCTACTCGGGGATCGTCGGGGCCGAACTGCCGGCTCATCATTGCCGCCGACTCAGCGTGCTCGGCCCGGGCTCCTTCAAGGTCGCCTAGCAACCGTAACGTCCACCCGAGCTTGTCGTGGACCTCGGCCACGATCGGATGGTCGACCTCGCCATAAACCAGGTGCAGCACCGCCAGCGCCCGTCTCTGCAGGTCCCGGGATTCCGCCGGCCTGCCCTGATCATGCAGCATCATGCCGAGTCCGCTCATCGCTTCGGCGGCCAATGGGTGTTCCGCCCAGCCGGCTTGATCGAGAATCTCCAATGCGTCGTGAAATTGTGTTGCTCCGGTGGCGAACGCATCGAGCGCCCAGTAGGTATAGCCCAATCCGATCAGCATACGAACGATCTCGGCCGTGTCCCCCAACTCGCGCAGAACGGGCAGACAACGCTGGTAGTACTCCACCGCTCGGTCCGGTTCGCCCGCGCAATTCACTAGATGCGCGAGCCGAGCCAATGTTCTGGCCGATGGCAGGTCTCCCGCATCAGCCGCTCCGCCCATCAGCGCGATCGCCCGTTCTAGTTCCTCTCGCGCGAGGATGAGTTTCCCTTCTGCGTCGAACAATTCTCCCCGTTCGGCGTACAGCTCACCGAGCAAGGGGCGGTCCGCTGACGTCGCGTGCCCGACCACGATCAGCGAGTCGAGAATCGAATGCGCTGAGGGAAGAGCGGAGCGAGCGCGAAGGTAGCGGAACGCGTCGAGAGCCAAGGCGACAAGGCCGGTCGGCAGCGCGTTGAGGTCCTCGCTGAAGTTCAGCAAGGCGGTGATGTGCGGGGCAAGCACGGCCCAAGTGGTCCAGCCGTCCGGGTCGGTCGGCACTGGCGGCGCAACCCGTCGCAGCAGGGTGACGACGTCGGTCGCCCGGGCTACTCGCTGCTCAGCCGGAAGCTTCGCGCGCAGTACGGCCTGCACGAGCCGGTGCACCCGAAGATTGCCCTCACCGCGATCGACGAGGGAGTAGCGCAGCAGCTCGGCAACGGCGTCGGCGAATTCCATCTCGTCGTCCTGACCGCTCACGAGCACGGAGATCCAGCTGAGCGGAATGGCGTCTGGCGCCATGAACGCCGAGGTCTCCAGGATTCGAGCGGCCAACGGCGACCTGGCCCGAACGCGTTCGAACACGATCTGCCAGGTCGCGCTCACGGTCTGGCGATGGTTGGCCGGCGCGCCCCGCATGAGCAGCTGATCGCGACGAAGGTGGAACAACCGGAGGTACTCGGCCAGGCTCAGACCGGTCTGGTCGATGTAGGCACCCGCTTGCTCGAGGGCAAGTGGGAGGTTGCCCAGCAGGTCTGCGAGCGTGGTCGCGGCCTGTGGGTCGCGGCGGCCGGAGCGGGTCAACAGGAAGCGGGCGGCGACCGTCGGTCCGAACGGGTCCACCCGAATGGTCGGCCCGAGGGCCGCCCAGGCCGGACTTTGCGATGTGATGAGCACACGCACACTCGTCAGCGGAGGCAGCGCCTCCCGCACAAGCTCAAGGTCTTCGGCGTTGTCGAAGACGAGCAGCCAATCCTCGCGCTCATTCATCGCCGCCCAGAGGCCAGAAAGCAGATCGGCCTCATCCGAGCCGAGTTGCACATTCAGGCGTCTCCCCAGGGAGGTCAAAGCGCCGAACAGCGATGTCCTGCTCTCCGCCGTAACCCACGAAACCGGACCGGCGTGCCGGTGTGCGATTTCCAATGCCACGTCGGTTTTGCCGACGCCTCCCAGGCCGTGGATCGTCACGACTCCATTGGTGGAAAGGTGGCGGCGGACTGTGCGCACCAGCTCCTCGCGCCCAGTGAACAACGGGTTCCGTGGCGGCAGGATGCGTACCAATTGCCGGGCCGATGCTGGCCGCCAGTCCAGCACGACGCTTTGATTGAGGACGGCGTGGTGTAACTCGCGTAGCTCTGCCGACGGCTCCAGGCCGAGTTCGAGCTTGAGTTCGAGGCGGATTCGTTCGTATACCGCAAGGGCGTCGACCTGGCGTCCACCGCGATAGAGCGCGAGCATGTAGCGCTTGGCCAGTGATTCACTCAACGGCCATTGGGTTAGCGCGCCCTCCAGCCGGATCGCAGCGGCGAGATGCTTGCCTAACTCGAGGTAGGCATCAGCCAGAAGCTCTTCGGCAACGAGCCGGCGTTCGGCAAGCCGCGCGCTGAATTCCACGGCCCAACCGGCATCGCGCAACGGACCGAATGCGTACGCAGACCGCCACAGGCCGAGCGCCGGTTCGAGCAGATCGATGATCTCCGCATTCCGTTGGTCTTGCGAGAGCGCTAGCGCATTGTCGACGGCCCGATCGAAGCGGCAGGCATCGATCGCGTCGTCGTCGATCTCGAGTCGGTAGCCTCGGGCGCCCGACTGCAACCCGACGCCTGCGGCGGCAAGCAGTTTGCGCAATCGGGAGACGTAAGCCTGCAAGGTGGCCGGCGCAGTAGGCGGCGGATGGTCGCCCCACACCGCGTCGATCAAGCGGTCGCTAGAGACCGGGTGTGGATGCGACACCAGGAGCGTGGCGAGGACAACCTGCTGCCTCCGGCCCCCGAGAATTACCGGTCGGCCGGCGATGACCACCTCGAGGGCGCCAAGAAGCCGGAACTCGACCAGATGTGCCATGCCACATACCCCAGGTGAGCCGATGGCTGCGGTGCTTGGTTTCCCGCAGTCACGGAGCGTGACCGCAGACGGGACAATACCCCTGATCGGTATACGAACCGAAAAGCTTTACCCGTCTTGGCCAGTTGTTGCCGCGAGCGGAGCCGTCGCGGGGGCACGGTGTGGCGTGGCTCGACCACTTCGCCGTGGCGTCAGGTCTACGGGCGCATCCTGAGCGTGACGCTGCCCGTATCGCGTCCAGAGCCACAACGTCCAGCCAACGACAACGACGAGGACAAAACTGATCCCTCGGTAGATCACTACGGCGGCGGTGGCAGCGGCGAACGGTATGCCGCCACCAACGAGAGCGACAACCAGCGCGCCCTCGACCAGCCCGATCCCGCCCGGAAGCAGCGGAGCGGCGCCGACCACGGCGTCCGCAGCGTACGCGATCACGATCGTCCGCGGAGCCACGTCGGAAATCCCCACGGCGTGACAGGCCATGACGAAGCAGGCCACGTCTGCGATCCAATTGACAGCAGCGAAGCCGACACCGGCGAGCCAGTCGCGGCCGCGCGGTCGTATCATCACGATCTGGGCCACGAAGGCATCGACGCGGTCGAATCCGTGCGATAGCGAGCGCCGGCTAATTCGGCTCAAAGCGCGGACGCCGCTCCGCCCGAGCCGGACGGCAGCCTCCGGGCGCTGGTTCGCGGCATACAACCCACCGGCGACGGTCAGCGTGACCCCGACCGCGATGATCGCGGCCACCGAACTCGTCCGGTTCGATCCGACGACGGAGGCCGCGGCGAGTCCCAATGCCCCGAGCGTGGCGCTGCTGATCAGACCACTGATCACGAGCACCCACGCCGCAAGCGGCACGCTGGCCCCGAACCGGCGAAACCGCGTGAAGTTATAGCCGGTCGCTACGGCTGAGCCCACGGGCAACGTCGCACTCAAGGCGTTGGCAACCAGCAGTACTGAAGCGATCTTCGGGAGCGGCACACGCAGCCCGCCACTGGACAGCATGCGTCGATGCAGGGCAGCAAACGCTAGCCACGACGCCACCTCGAGCGCGAGGGCCAGCGCCACCAATCCGAGGTTCGCATGGGCCAAGGCGTCGGCCAGCGCGCCCGAATGACCGGCGAGGGCCACGCCCTCGACGACAAGTACCCCAATAACAAGTAGGCCGACGACAACCCGAATGGCTCGGACGACGGCGCGGCTCGGCCTCAGCCTGCGCACTTCAGCGAGCATCATCCGCGTCGCACCCCACATCTACCGGACGACGCCAGCCGACTCTGCCCGGCATGATCATCACCGATTCGCCAAGAGCTCCATCCGCAAGTACAGGATGACAACGCCCGCCGCCGTAACGCAAAAGCCGGCTGCGAATAGCCACGTCAATACGTTGGAGGCGTCGAACTCGTTACGGGCGCGGATGCCCGCGACGAGGATGAGCAGCACCATGATCCCGGCGACCTGCACGAGAATCCGGGCCGCGCTCCAGCGGCGCTCGCGCCAGGCGCCCAGACCGGCCAGTCCGAGCGCAAAGATCGCGCCCAACATCCGGGCAGTCAGCCGGGTCAGCGGCCATGGCCAAATATCGATGGCCTCGTCCGGAAACAGGTACAGGAACGCGCTCGTCAGCACGGCGAGTCCCCCAGCCGCGACGATCACCGCGGCCGCGAGTGGGGGGATGACCAACTCGGTGCCGGTAGCGGCGACGTATTCACGCCGGTTACGGACAAACACTCCGAAGACGATGAAGGGAGTTGTCACATAGAGCGCCACCCACAACCAGAACGCGACGTTGCCGTGAATGAAGCGATCCCAATGCAGGATCGTCGCGATCCCCATCAGCGCCGCGAACGTCGCTACCGGCGGAAAACCACCGGCGACCGTATGCCAACGGCGGGCTAAAGCAGCTCGGACGAAGAAGTAGGCGCCACCCAGATACACCGAGCCGAGGATCATGGCCGACATCGTGGGCTTTATTGCCCAGGCGAACAGCCGCTTGGTGTCCGTCGGCCACGGGACGAGCACGGCAAACGCCAGCAGCAGGAATGGAACGATCGCGGCCGACACCACGCGGGTGGATACCAGGACGCGATCTTCAGCGCTGGCCGATCCCACCACGATCGCTGATGCTATCCGCGTCACCCTGACCGGCTGCGTCCACTCGCGCTAGCAGCCACGTCGTATGAATACGCTCGCGACGTGGCGCGCAGGCCGTCAGCCCGGTTGACCGAGGACGATCTCCGCGCGCAGTGGGCGGCCCGGCACCCCGGATATGAGGTCAGGCGCGGAGTCCTTTTGTGGTGGCTGCGCGCGATGTGGCGGCTGGCCCGGCCGCTCACGACAGCCCGAGTGCCCCCCGACGTCGTCACCCTCACGGGCCTGGTTCTGGCAGTCGCCTCGGCCCGCGCGCGTCCCGGGCGCGCGACGCCGTTACTCATCGGATCGGCCATCGCCGACGGACTCGACGGTGCCGTGGCGATCGTGGCCGACACCTCGTCCGCGCACGGGAGCATGCTCGACCACGCATGTGATCGAGTCGCTGATATCGCCGCGGGAATAGTGCTTTATCGCGCCGGGGCACCGGGCGCCCTGGTCATCCCGGCGATTGCGCTCTCATTCGCTCAAGAGACCTGGCTACGGCGCCCTCCCGTAGTCACGGTCAACGAGCGCCCAACTCGGATCGTGTGCGCTGCAGTGGGCGATGTCGGACGACGGATCGCCGGCCGTGGCTGGCCAGCGGTCCTCGCCGCGCTCGTGTGGGACGCGCTCGCAGCTATCGCAACGGTTCAGCTTTCCCGAAGCCCCTCGCCCCGAGCGCGCGGACAGCGATCGTGACCTCGGGCGACTATCCAGCGCCCTCCGGCACCGCCTCCGCTCGAGCGCGATGTGCCGACGCTCGCAACAATTCGATGATCAGCAGCAATATCACGCAGATCACTGCCAGCACGATGACGGTGACCAGCGACGGTGAGTCGAACAGCAGCAGGATCACGCCCAAAATGGCGATCACTGCGACCCGTAATGCGATTGCGTACCGATCCACGAAGGGTCCGACCGGGCCGGCGTTCAGCCGGGAGCCGGCCTCGCGCGGCCACCGCACGACGAAGGTACGGAACCGGGTCGCAACCTAGCCCGGACCCGAGACCCAGACCCCGAACGCGACGAGCAACGCCAGCAGCGCCAGCAGTCTGATACCCAACCGCAGGTAGCGCACCACGGTGTCGAAGATGTACTGCGCCGTGTCCCGGGTCAGGTTGGGCGTCGTGATCTTGTTCAGGTAGATGCCGCGGCCGATCAGGATCCCGATCCCCACGATCACCAGGCCGATGACCACACCGAGCAGCGACGCGACCAGCGCCCGCCGTTTGCGTCGGCTCAGCAGGACGCCCACGACGAGCAGCACCAAGCCAATCCATGGCAGCCAATTCGCCACCTTGTTGAGCTTGTTCGTCAGCGATTGAGCGTGCTGCAACCCGGCGACGTTGCCCACCTTGATCGTCGACCCCACCACCGGCACCTTCGACGCCACCGTCAGCCCGGCGTCGACCAGGCGGGCCTTCACCTGCACCACCACCGCCGACAGATCCAGGCTCACATCACCGTTGCCGGCCACCTGCACCGCGGCGTTCTTCGGTCGTTGCCCGGTGAGCAGGTAGTTGATCTGGGTGTGCGCCACCCGGTTCACGGTCTGCCACACCGTTTTGAACGCATCGCTTTGCACGAACTTCGTGGTGACCGTATTCACCAGGGAGTCCGCCGCACCCTGCAGCGGAGGCACCAACACCTGCGCCGCCCGCGGCGGCAGCACCGGATCCAGCACCGACTTGAGGTCTATCCGACCCTGGAACTGCGCGTCCACCGCGGCGATCACCGTGTTCTGCACACCCGGATTACTCGCCAACGGCTCCACCGTCTGCACATACCGGTCGGTGTTCAGCAACAGATTCCGGCCCCACACCACCACCGGCGTCAACACCAAACAAATCACACTCAACACCAAAATGATGCTGATACCCGCCGACCGCGCGATCCCACCCACCCGCGCACCAGCCGACCGACGCGGCGGAGATTCCGCAGCAGCCGGAGCCCCGCCCCCGGCCCCAGGCCCTACGACTTCTGGGGTGGACGTCTCATCAGTCATCGCATCACGAACACAATCCCCACAGCCCAAACACGCCAAACGCTCCCATCGCCAAACGGCAGATCCACGATCAAATCAGGGACCGCCATCACCCAGCCAATTCCTCGGGGGCGTCCAGGCTCCCCCGTCCGACCCACGACAACCGTAGGGGGCGGCCCGAGCGCAGTCCATCACCGCTACGGATGAATTCAGCGGCACACAAATGCGTCACGGCACCGGAGAGTTGACGACTGACCTAGGTCCCCGGCAGCGCCCGAGTCTTTTGGCCTGAAGGCTCGACCTCTGCTCGGGGGCTCCAGTCGTAGATAACCGACGTCCGGAAGATGACGTCCTGAATCGAGCGGTTGGCCGAGCTAATAGCCACCCAGAGCAAGCCAATGGGGAACACCACGCAGAGAACGGCCCGCAGGATCGCAGCCGGTAATCGCATCGTCGCACCCTTGTGGTTGACGACCCGTACGCCCAGCAGCGCGGCGCCGTAGGTTCGCCCAGTGCCGGCCCACGAGAATGACAGGTACGCCGTCAGCAGGACGAAATAGAGGACCGGCAAGGTCCAGCCGGTGTTGCTCGGCCAGTGAAATGACCTCGGATGGATGATGAACGTGACGCCGGCGATTCCGCCGTAGATGAGGCAGATCGCGACGATCACGAGTAGAAAGTCCACCGCAGCCGCCGCGACCCGGGTGACGATTCCGGCTCGCTGACCCTGGAAATCGCGGGCCTGAGCCGGGACCGTTGCGAACCGGTCGGTCATGGCTCGCTCCGATCAACCGGCGCCGCCGTGTTCCGATCGCGGCGGCGACGGAGTACTCGATCCACGATCCGGTCGATCCGCTCGTCGGCCGTTCTGCCTTGCATGCGAACACCGACCACCGTTGCCGACGCCATCCCCCCACTCGACTCCCAGATGATTTCCGGCAGGTCGATCTCGTCGATCACCTGGTTGACGATGCTCCCCAAATCAACGCGCGAGATGATCGCCGGAATATCGACCGTGGACACGACGGCGTTGACGTCGACCCGGGCCATGATCTGATCGAGGTTTACCCTGGCCACGACTCCATTGATGTCGACCAACTCCAGAATGTGGTCGATCGGCACACTTTCGATGATCGAATCGAAGTCCAGGTGACCAACTATCCCGGCGATGTCGACCTCGTCGACGATTCGCGTCACCTTCACCCGGTCGATAACGATCTGGGTGAGGTCGATCCGATCCAGGATGGCGTCCACGACGAACGGGACAAGATCGTCGAGCAGCGCCCAGGCCTGACGCACACCTTGCTTGCGCGCCCGTTCACCCCGATCGGCCAGCTGATCAATACCGCGCTGCGGCCAGTACCTCTCCGGCAAGACCGGTGGCTGAAGCACCAGCGACGCGAAAGGCTGCACCAAGCCGGTAGGCGGTGGTTGCTGAGCGGGCGACCATCCCGGCGGCAGTCAGCCCCGCCGATATTGCCACATCGACAACCGGTGGGACTGCGCGAGAATCGCCGGATGAGGCGGACGGCCCCTGGCTACCAGCCGCGCCCCCGACCTCCGTCACGCGACTCACCTCCGGTGAACGCGGCGCGACGGATCAGCACCGCTTCTAAGCCAGCAGCTTAGCCTTCTGCGCGTCGAATTCAGCCTCGGTCAACACACCTTGATCACGCAATGACGCAAGCTTGGTGAGTTCCTCAGCAGTGCTCGGGGCACCCGGCGTTGCCGCCACTTCCCGGATGTAGCCGCGCATCTCCTGATCCGCGGCGCGCGCGTCACGAACGTCACGCTTCTGCATGCCCGAACCGCGAGCGATCAAGTACACGAGGACGCCGATGAACGGCAGGATGATAATGAAGATCACCCACAGCGCCTTGCTCCATCCGCCGAGATCATCGCTGCGGAAGATGTCCAGAATGATGCGAACCAGGAGGAAGATCCACAAGATCCAGACGAACAGCCAGAGCATCGTCCAGAACAGGTTGAGCAGCGGATAGTTCTGGGCAGCTCCCAGCGGCGCGGCGCTCATTTAGATGTTTCCTTTCAGCTTGGTCCCGTCGGGCGTGACCGTACGGTAAGCGATAGGGCAATCCCACGTATCACCGGCATGCTGTGCGTCGCGAACATTTCGCGTTTAGATGGAGCCGGCCCAGCGTGGCCGCCGTTAGGCTGGAGCGTGTCGGCCGGCTCGTTGGACAGATCATCAACCGACGACGGCCTGCCGCCAGATGCCGAGATTCGTTCCGTCGACGGAAGGGTTGCCCGGTGGCGCGCCCGGGCGGACGCGGCCGCCGACCGCTACCAGAAGCGGGCTCAGGACCAGCCGTTGCTTGGACTGCCGCTGGCCCTGATCGCGCGGTACACCGGTCGGCAGGGCATGTTGCTTGCCAGCGCATCCGCGTTTCGCCTCTTCCTCTGGCTGTTGCCGTTGGCGCTGATAGCAGCCGGCATCCTGGCGGCCGTAGCCCAAAGCCAGGCCAACTCGGCCAACCTCGAGTCAGCGAGCAAGCGCGCCGGAATCACCGGTGCCGCAAGCCAGCAGGTCGTCGCGGCACTCCACGAGGGCCATCGGTCGTGGTGGCTCGCCGTGCTGCTAGGAGGCGTGCTCTTTCTGTGGGCCACTCGCACCTTGATGCGCAACCTGGTGGTCGTGAACGCCCACCTGTGGGGTGCACCAGTTCCCCGCATGAAGCAGAAGCATGTGCTGATTACGACGTTGGTCTTCGCCGGCGCCTGCATCGCGTTGATCGGCTTCGCCGCACTGGTGAGCCAGCTGGACCACGCCATCCCAGGTGGCTACCTGGCCACGTTCCTGCTCAGTGCGATCGCAACGGCTGCCGTGTGGTTCGTCCTCTGCCAGCGGCTGCCGGATCGCCGTCGGGATTGGCTCGACCTCGTTCCTGGCTGTCTCGCATTCGGAGCGGGACTGTCGATCCTCAGAATCGTCAGCCGCGTCTACCTGCCGGCACGATTTGAAAAATCGTCACAATTGTATGGATCTCTCGGAGTCGCAGCCGTGATGCTGGCCTGGCTGCTGATCATCGGCAACCTCATCATCGCTTCAATACTTGTAAACGTCGTGTGGAGCGACTATCGCGCCGGCCGGCGTGAGTCCGAAACCCGATAGCAGCGCCTGCCGCTCATCCCGATTGGATGATCCCCCTCGGTCAGAGCTTGGAGCAGGCTGGACTGGTCGACGTCAGACCGTTGATCGGCGGATATCGTGCGGCTTCCGCCATCGATTCCCAGTCGTCAGGCGAAAGGACTCCCATGGAGCCTGGCCCCGTCGAGTTGGTCGTTCTCGTCTTTCCCGGCGAACGAGCCGATCCCGATGTCGTCTCAGCGGTGGCCAAGGTCGTATCTCAGGGATAGGTGACGGTGCCGGATCTCGTCTTCATCAGTCGTCTGCAAGACGGGCAAATCCGCATCACCGACGTCGACGAGAATCTCGACGACATCGGGTTCGGAGCATTGGAGATCAAGGCCCAGACCCTCGTGAACGAAGACGACATGGAGGTCATCCGCGACTCATTGGAGCCGGGCGCGTCCGCGGCGATCATCGTGTACGAGGAGAGCTGGGCCCGCGGCGTAGCCAGCGCCGGGCGGAAGGCCGGCGGCGAGGTTGCGTTGTACGTGCAGGTACCGCGTGATGCGGTGGACGCTGCGGTCGCCGCAGCGGCCTTCGCGGATTGATGACCCAGGGAGAGCGAGATGCGACGACGAGGTCGGCCGGGTTTGCTCGACACCGTCGGCCGGACGGCAGTGGTCGCCCGAACTGCGACCGCGACCGCGAACGCGGTAAACCGGCACGCACAGAACAAGGCCGCGGAGAAGGAGCAGGCGGCCGCCAATGAGGCCCAACAGGCCGCCCGCCGCCACCCGCACCGGCGCCTGTCGCCCCGGCTCCTGCGCCCGCGCCCGCAGGCGGCGACGATCTGGTCAGCAAGCTAACCGAGCTGGCCAAGCTTCGCGACAGCGGAGTCTTGTCCAGGCGGAGTTCGACAGGTCAAAGCTCTCGTTCTCAACCCGTAAGACCTCGCAAGACCACCTGAAGTTCAAGCTCCAGCCAAGTCCCGATTTCTTGCTATGTGAGGAGACGAATGGCAACCCTGACAGTGTGGAAATTCGCCGATCCATCTGGAGCCGAAAAGGCGCTCGAGACCCTCGAAGGACTGCAGAAGCAGGCACTCATCGAAGTGTTGGACGGCGCCGTTGTCAGCTGGCCGCCCGACAAGAAGAAGCCGAAGACCCGCCAGCTGCATAGCACGACCGGAGCGGGGGCACTCGGTGGTGCGTTTTGGGGACTCCTGTTCGGTCTGATCTTCTTCATCCCGCTGGTCGGTGCCGCAATTGGCGCCGCCACCGGAGCCCTGGTCGGCTCCATGACGGACGTCGGCATCAGCGACGACTTCATCAAGAGCGTGCGTGATGAGGTGACGCCGGGTACTTCCGCGTTGTTTCTCATGAGCCAGAACGCCGTCGTCGACCGAGTCCGCAGCGCCTTCGCTGAGACACACGCCCAGCTCATCCGCACGAACCTCAGCGACGAGCAGGAAGCCAAGCTGCGCGAGGCCTTCGGCGAAGAGGACTGACAGACGCTACTCACTTACGGGGGTCGCCCATTACGGCTGGCCATCGTTGGCGGGGTTCGACTGAGCGTCGCGGCGGAATGCCACGATGAGCTCGGTCATCACCGCCTTAGGACCGTCCAGAACCGCATCCAGTCGTTGAAACGACATGCGCGACTAGCTCGGCGAGGCGATCCAGGAAGACCAAGCCGTTCGGCCTGCCACGCGTTGAGTGAACGGTCAGCCACCAGCCGCGGCGGCGCCTGGGGCATGTCCCTGCTAGCGATGACGCGCCTGTCGATGGAGCCGGAACCGGCTGGCCACTACTATGCCAATGTCCTTCAGCGTCCTTCAGCTCGGACCGGACCCCTGTTGCGAGCATCATCGCGCTGCCGGAATGCCCGAACCACCGCCAGCGGTCCGAACAAATTGACCTCAAAGCCTGACCGGGACCAACCTTCGTAGGCGGTTGACGCCACGGATCAGACGGATGGTTCGCCGGTGTCCGACCCAAGCAGGTCGACACCATCGTGACGCCGCGCCGCCTCCCGGATGTCGTCGCGGTCGGTGATATCAAGCTGTACCGGCATTAGGCGCTGACCGTGCCGTGCCACGACGGGTGCGAGCGCATCGGTGTTTCGGGAGCCGGCATGAACACGAACAACCCCTCATGCCAGCAGCGCCTTGACGAACTGGTCACCGAGACCGCCATTGGTGCCCGTCAACAGCGCTCGCCCGCCTGCCCGCAAGCTCCGTCCCGACCTCTCCGTCCAAATTCAAAACACCCGAACCTCGGCCCGCCAAATCCTCGGCCGGCCTAGTTCAGCCACGCATCCTGGTCGGATCCGAGAACTGATCCATGTAGATCGAGGGTCGATCAACTGTCAGTGCAGGCGACAGGTGGACCGCTGATGAGTGATATCCCGAACGCTGCGTGATCACCAATGGTGTAGTCGTCGATCACACCAGCCGGGTCCCAGTTACCAGGACGTTGATTGACCTCGGTGACGTCTTGCCCGCGAGCAGAACCTGACAGGCCTGTGCGAGCTTGCACCGACATGCCCTCGAGGCCGGTCTCCCTCTCGCTGCAATGTCGTCGTCAAGCCCTTCCCGCCGTGTTGTCGCGTCCGGACTCTCACTCACGGTAGCGGCAATACACGATCGCCGTCACGAACCGTGACAAGGTCCGCGCGCTGAGAGCGAGACCCTCTACCGGCCCGGATCAGGCCACAGCCTCAACGTCATCCGCGCGCACGCCGACAGCGCCTTCCTCGCGTCTGCCCAACCGACCGCGATCTCTTTGCCCGTCGCCGGGACGCTCAACAGATTAGTTGAACGCTCTGCCGCCCAAGATCGACGATCTACGAATCTCAAATGCCGCAGCGCCAAGCATGACGCCCATGACCGACTCCAACGGCGGCCGGGGACGCTCGTCAACAATTGGCCGTCTGTCAGAAGCGCCGCCACCATTTATCGCCGCGCTGACTCCGTGCCATCCGGTCTGGTTGCGAGTTCTCCAAGATGAACTCATTCAGGCGAATGAGGGAAGCTGCTGTTCTTGCGACCTCAGATCGGCCCTGCAGAAACATTGGACTAGCCCAAGCCCAGGTGCGTGTCCGAGTTGCACCGACGTCCAGAGTATGAGTGGACTCGGTGCGCACCGAGCCCTGGCCGCCCGTCCAGACTGACAGCATTCTGGTGCCGTCGTTAAGTGCAGCGATAGCTCGGAATGGACGCTCATCGGGCAAATTGGATTCGCGCTGAATATCGTATGGATCCAAGGTTGCCGCTCCGAGGCCGACGTACTGAGCACTTGAGGTCATCGGCTCGACGCGAGTGGACAACTGTTCGCGTGGGTCGTATCTCCCCATAGCGAGATACTCACGGGACAACGCATACAGCTGCGTCACGATGCTCGGTAAATCGGCGACGTCGTCACCAGCAAGAAAGATCCGCGTGGCTACGCGAAGCAAATCGGGAGCTTCATCGGGGCCTGGCTCGCGATAGAAGAAAACGATCAGGTGTTGGCTGATGGGGTGGCCTCGTTCCCACTCCCGATCGGCGCGATGCCGGGCGTGCCGACGGCACGCAAGGGCAAGCCGATCAACGACATCTCCACGTAGCCTGTTTTGCTGCGTCCTATCGGCCGCATCGGTTCGGTTTCCCTCTTCCTCTACGGCCGCGACCTGCTGCCCGACCTCCCGGTGCCGACCAGGATCAGCACCAAGCTCGGCCCCCCACCACGCCATTGGTTGATCAGCATCCCATGCAGTAGTTCTCGGTTCCACGATTGCGATAGTCCTGTCGTCGATGATTTGTCAGAGTTCAAGATGTGAAAGGGATCGGTCTAGCACGGCAAGGGGCTTGGGTAGTCCATAGCCAATCGCTGCGTACACACCTGGCCGCCGCTGACGGAGAACCTGCGCCCACACTGCACCGGTTACCGCCGCAACTAAGATGACACCGGGCAGCAGCCACTGCACGTAAGACGTCGTTGATCCAGTGACCGCCGTGATATTCAAAACGGTGATTGCAAGGATCACGGCGAGCGCCACACCACCCACGGCTGGTGCAATAAGCCACTGCCATCTTTCAGGACGCGCAGGCGTCCGCCGGTAAAACAAAATCACGGACAGCGACGCGCCGATCATAAGAAGCAGCACTCCTATGGCCGCGGCCTCAGACAGCAGGGCGAAGACGGCCGTAAACGGGTCCGCGTTCAAGGCAATAGCTACGAGAATCGTTGCAGCGGCGATGACGGACTGCACAATGGATCCGCCGATCGGCACGCCGCCTATCGATCCCCCGGTGACACCCCACGAAGCCGGCAATATTCCCTCCCGCGACAGACCGTATATATACCTGGCAACCACATGATGGAAGGAGACCATAGCCGCAAAAACACTCGTGATGAGCACGGCCTGACCGAGCCCGGACATGATCGGGCCGTAGTGAGTCTCAAGCACCGAGAATGGCAGGCCGGCCGACCCCGGACTGCGCACGGCATCGATAATCTGAGAAGGGCCAACGACAACAGTTAGAGCCCAGCTGGCAAGTGTGTAGAAGGCGCCTAGAAACAGGACCGTGCCAAGTGCGGCGCGTCGTACTGCCCGCCACTCGCGAGCCTCCTCCCGGTAGACAATGACTGTTTCGAATCCGATGAAGGCGGCGACGGTCAATGCGAGTACAACACCAATGCCGTTGGCAAATAGCGCACTTGGCTTGAGGGACGCCATATTGTTGCCAGACTCCGCAGGGTGAGTTACGGACGCGGCGATGAACAAGACTATTACCGCAAGCTCGACGGACAGCACAGCGCCTACTACGCGCGTATTCAGCTCGATATGTCGGAGTCCGAGCAGCGTTACAACGACCCAGACCGCGGCAGCCCATACCCACCAGGTGCCACCCACTATTCCAGCTACCGTCGCTCCGAAGAGACCATAGAGAGAGATCTGGATGGCGTTATATGCGACCAATGCGACGCCCGCTCCAGCGAGTCCGCACGTGCGGCCGAGCCCCCGAGCTAGGAAGGCATAGAAAGCCCCTGCGTGCTCCATGTCCCGGCTCATCGCAACGAGCCCAACGCTTACCAAGAGTAGCGGAATGGTGAGCAGGATAAATGCCAGCGGCACGCCGAGCACACCAGCCGTCGCAAAGGTGGCTATCACCCCACCAGCGAGAACAGTCATTGGCGCCGAAGCGGATACCCCAAGCACCGACAGCCCTGACGACCCTACGCTCTTCCTAGTGAGACCATGCGGTGAAGCGGGAATTGTCACGGTAGCGACTCCAACATGGCTGGTCCAGCGGACACGCACTCGGACGCACCCGCGATCCCGCGATCGGCTGACGTGCCGGCTGCAGGCCGTGTATGCAGCGGTAAGTCTCTAGACGGGCGCTTCATCCGCGGGCGTGACGTCGTGCTTCTCTCGAACGCGGACGGTTGGTTCGTCCAATAATCCTGGACTGAGTACCCAGAGTGGTGAACTGACGCGGATCGATACCTGGCGCGTGGCCCGCAGCGTAAGCACATGACGAAGAGCAGACTAGACCCTTCTCACGCCACTCCGGCACGGAGTGCCAGAGTCTGACGGGTCGGACCAGAACCGAGGGCACTTCTGCTAGGTCCGAGGCCCAACTCGGCGAGGAACATATCGATGGTCGCGCGCGTAAGCCCCGGCACGCAGATGATATGGCCCCACCCGGCGCTCGTTGCCAGCGACCACCGAGCGACGACCTCCGCAGGAGGTGACTTCAGTACGACGGTGAACGCATGTGGATGGCGCCATGCAGTCCATCCGGCCGCGACCAACCGTCGCTCTAGATACGCTGCAACCGAACGCGCCTGTTCAGCTCGCCGCCGGTGACCGTCGAGACCGATATGGGTCAGGGCATACCACAACTCGACGGCGCTGTGCCCCGACCGGGATCCACTAATCGTCACGTCGACGTCGGCAATGTACTCCACTCCGCGGGTGACCCGTGCGGCGTGCCTGCGCCTCGTAAGGACCACACCGTTAATGTGTGGCGTTGCGAAGAACTTGTGGCCGGAGATGCAAACACTGTCTGCCTCGGCGCGACGTCCTGCCGCAGGACGGGACAACAAACCCGCGGTTGGTCCGCCGTCAAGGGCTAGCGGTACGCCGGAAAGGGCGCCGTCAACGTGAACGTGCCGGCCAGGTACTCCGGAGTCGTCAAGCGCTGCGTGAATATGGCCCAGATCATCTACGGCTTCGGTCATCGTGGTGCCTGCCGTCGCGACAACGATTGCTGGTCGATCGGCACGAGCCGCCGCCGCACGGGCAAGGTCGTCGTAGTCCATTTCACCGCGTTCATCGGTAGAGATCACCACGGAGTCTGCGGGCGCAGACATCCCCAGGATGCGCGCCGCTTTCGCCACGCTGAAATGCGCCGCGGCCGACCAATACACGACGCCATTGGGGAAATGCTCCCGCGCCAGCCACAGCCCATACTGGTTGCCTTCAGTAGATCCAGCCTGCGTCACGTAACCCCAGCATTCGCGCAGGTTTCCACCGAATACTTCTACCAGTTGCCTTACAACCTGCCTCTCTAAAGCCTTCGAATTCCGCGGATCACGACCATTTCGCTCCGGATCGCCAACATTGTTAATGATGCTGTTGTGTATTCCTGCGAGAGCGCTGTAATTGATATCTGTCGCCGCGGGATATCCGATCGACGGCGGGCTCGCCGTGTGAAGTCGGCGCCGGAGGTCCGCCAGCGTCGCTGCAGGCACCCTAGGCCGAGCCATTATGCCGGCCACAGCGATGGCGACAGGGCGCTCAGGTACAGCCTATGGGTCCTGTGTACTCGCATCTCCGCTCTACCTCCATGACGTAGCCTGCGCGGCGCAGGCCTCGAGGCCTCTCCAAATGGCCGCCTGGCTTGGATATGCCCGACTTGCGGCAGAACAGTTGGGCCGGGCCATGGGATCGAGTCGCAAGCCGCGATCTCCTCCGTGCTGGAGCTCACGAGCGGTTCACCCGAGCCGGTAACAGCGGCGACTGGCAGATGCCACGAAGCTAGCTTGTTCACCGGCAACGTCAGCTCACCCTGCGGTGCCACTGTCATGGCTCGCCTCCCTTCGTAGCGCGAGCGCTACTTCGGGTACACGGTCGCGGACGGAGAGCATCGGATCGAGAGCATATCGCAGTGCGAGCGGATTAGCTCAACTCGCGGGTAACAACCGACTGCCCACGTCCCAAATCCTGCTCAGCCGTTATCTAGGTCCGATTCAGCTGGGCGGCCGGTTTCTTGAGGTCCCTCGAGGTCGATGTCTTTCCAGCGTCACGCTCTGAACCCGGGGGGAGGAACATCAGTGGCACGCCGGTCGAGGATCTTGTCGCGCGTGGTGGGGCGGGTGGGACTCGAACCCACGACCCAGGGATTATGAGGCCTGCTGCTCCGAGCGCTATGCAAAACCCTTACGCCATAAGGGTTTGGGCCTCTTCGCCGGAGCCGTTTCGCCAAAATCCTGTGCTTTTGGCGTCTGCTCCGATCGCCGGCGTCGGACCGCCCCGTCTCCCAGGGTAGGCCAGATGTCTGCCTACGGTTACAGGTGAGTACTGGGACTACCTCGCTGGTTACCCGTTCTGCAGACCCGGCGGGGTCCACGTTCCCGCGGAGAGACTGCGCCGACCGCGAGCCTTCGGGATGTCATGATGGACACGAGGTGATCGCCCATGTCCAACGCCGCGGAGCCCGCGCCGAACTGGCCCGTTGACGACGAGATTCCCACCGAGGAACTCGCGCGTCGGCAGGGTGTCGGCCCCATCCGTTCTGTCGCCGACTTGGCCCGTCCGGACTCCTGGGAGTCCGACGAGGAATGGACCGACTTCATCGAGGACCTGCACGCGTCGCGGCACGCCGACGTCTCGTGAGCTTCGTCGTCGTCGACACGGATGTCGCCTCCGCGATGTTCCGCGGTCGAGTCCCGACGCCGCTTGCCGCGCGACTTGCCGGACGGACGCCCGCCGTCACGTTCGTGACGATTGGCGAACTGACCAAGTGGACGCTCGTCCAGCACTGGGGACCGCGACGCACCGAAGACCTCCGCGGATTCATGTCCCAACTGCTGGTGCTGCCGTACTCCGAAGCCGTGGCGCGAACCTGGGGCGAACTTCAAGCCCGTGCTCAGATGCGCGGTCGGCCGAGGCCAACGAACGACGCCTGGATCGCGGCCTGTTGCCTCACGCGACGACTGCCGCTCGCCACGCTGAATGTGAAGGATTTCCAGGACTTCGTCGAACACGACGGCCTGGAGATCATAAACGGATCCTGACGAACGAGCGGACGCCGGGCGAACCGTCAGGCCGTCTCCGGCGCCGCGTTCACCTGAGCGGCGAGCCATTCGCTGACGTCCCCGCGCTGGTACATGACGTGGCGTCCGAGCTTGAAGCTCCGCGGGCCGGTGCCTCGGTGGCGCCAGTAGCGCAGGGTGGCTACTGGTGTGCGGAGGACGGCAGCGGCCTCGGCGATGGTGAGCAGTTCGGCGTTCATGGTTATGGTCCTTCCGGGTTTGGCGCTTCTACTAGAAGAAGGCACTTTTTCTGCCCGCTAGATGACACCTCGGTCCAAGATCTTTTTGTCTCTTGGGCGGACGCGGTCGGCTGGCTTCGGCTGTCACTGGTGGCAAGCGGTCTGGAGGGGCTGGAACCGCCACCGATTCCTTCGGTCGTTTACCAGTCGCGTGCCGAAGTCGACACTTGCGGCACAGAGAGTTTCCGGGTCATCTGCCGATGCTCGGGCCGTGGTCGACGTGCGCGGCCGCCGTGTAGTCGTGGTGGTGGCGCCGGCTGATGCGGTCGGCGTCGGCGGTGCGGGCGCGTTGGGCAGCGGCTGCGATTGCCTCTTGCCGCTGGCTGGTCCAGTCGGCGCGGGCCGCGCGCAGCACACCGGCTGGGTCGGGGCTCGTGGTGATCGCGGGGTCGTCGGACAGCCGCGCGACCCGCTCATCGGCCGTGACGATGCGCCGTTCGGCCGCTCGGGTCTTGTCGAGGAGTTCGGGTAGGCGTTCGTTGGGGGTGTAACCGCGGAGGTTGCCGACCTCCCGGTCGGCTTGGCGGGAGACTTCGACGTAGCGGTCTGCGGCGCGGTTTGCTGCGGCGTCGAGCCGGTCGGCGCGGCGGAGGATCGCTGTCTCGGCGGGGTGGTGGGATTCGGCGACGAGCCGGGCGTGGCGGGCTAGGGCGGCGTCGAGGTCCTCGGGGCGTAGGCCGTGCAGGGCGACGTTACGAACGCGGCCGGGCCGGTGGTGCAGGTCGATGATGTCGCTCCAATTCGCGACCCACCTGTCCAGCTGTTCCTGAGCGGCATGGACCTCCCCGC
Source organism: uncultured Actinomycetota bacterium (assembly GCA_963809815.1). Lineage (GTDB taxonomy): Bacteria > Actinomycetota > Actinomycetes > Mycobacteriales > Jatrophihabitantaceae > CAVVJA01. The sequence continues at coordinate 14,518 of CAWELM010000016.1, read as the reverse complement.
GGTGCAGGTGCAGCCGCCCGGGTCCAGATTCGATCCGCAGGACCGCCGTGGATGCGAGCGGCCGATCGTGCTCCCACTCGCGGTACAGGCCGGCCCGGACGCGGTTGATCGCTTCCCGTAACAGCTCGCTCGCCGGCTCGGCGTCCTGTTTGGCCTGGTTCGCTGCGCGGCGGCTGCTGACCATGTGCGCGTGAGCGGGTCCGGCGACGTCGTGGCGGCGCTCGTAGGCCGCCTGGTCGGCCTGAGCTTGTTCGAGATCGCGGCAGAGGTGATCGAGGGCGAAATGCGCCCGGCGTTGTTCGGTCCACGCCGCGGCCAGGCGGGTCAGCACCCGGCTCAGATCTTCACTCGGCGGCACGTGTTGGGCCGGGCGGGTGGCGTAGCGGGCGGCATCGCGCGCCGCGGTCTCGCGGGCTTGGCCGGGGCCGAGGTCGGCGCGGTCGCGGGCGAACACCGCGACCCACTGCTCGCGCGCTTCGTCCAGGTCGGTCGCGATGACGTGGACGGTGTTGCTGACGCGGCCACGGGTCATGCCGACGTAGGCCTGCGCGGCGGTCGTGTGCTCCCCGAGCAGCAGATGCGCAGTCTGTGCGGTGGAGCCTTGCGCGCCGTGGACGGTGGTCCCGTACGCGAGTTCGACGTGCTCGCGCACGTAGGGCGCGGGTAGGTCGCGGCCGCCGCGCTCGCCATGGAGGGAGATCGAGCCGTCGCGGCCGACACGGGTGACGGTCCAGGTGTCGCGGTTGGCGACGTCGAGGCCTGCGTCGTTGCGTCGGGTTGCGACGACGTCACCGAGCGCGAGGCGCTCCCCCGCCGTCGTGGTCGTTCCGGAGCCGTCGTCGACCTGACCGCTGCGGATGCGAAGTGCGCGGATAGCGTCGTTCATCGCCGCAACCTCTTCCCGCGTCCCGGCCATGACAGCCGTGGTCGAGTCGATGACCGCGGCGGCAGCGATGGCGGTGCGGGCGTCGTGCGCGGTGGCGTGGACGCGGACGAGGCCGCGTTCGGCAAGGGCGTCGAACACCTCGCCGGGAGTTTCGCCGGTTCGCATCGCCAGGGACAGTCGCGCGTACTCGGCGTCGACGAAGCGGTGCACCGCGTCGAGCAGGACGTGTGCGGCCGGGTCGACCCAGCGGTGCGCGAGGTCCAGCACGCCGCCACGGCCGACGGCGGGGAGCTGGTGGCGGTCCCCCACCAGCACCAGCCGCGCGCCGGTCTCGTCGGCGACCGTGAGCAGCGCCCGGGCGGTGTCCTGATCCAACATCCCCGCCTCGTCCACCAAGAGGAGGTCACCCGCGTGCAGGAGCGCGCGGTGGTCGGGTCCGAGGTAGACACCTCCGATGGCCGGGTCGACGTCACCGGGACGCAGCCGGGTCCACGTACCCAGCTCGTTCCAGCGCCAGCCGTGCTGGTGCGCGAGCCAGGCCGCGGAGCCGGCGTCGGCGCCGGTCTCGACCCGCGCGACACGGGCCGCTTTCAACGTCGGGGTGACCACGATCAGCCGGTGCCCCTGGCGGGCGAGGTGCAGGCGGGCGGCGGCGAGGGTGCGGGTCTTGCCGGTGCCGGCCGCGCCCTCGATGACCACCAGCGGCGCGGTTCCGCTGACGGCACGGACGACCTCACACTGCCCCGCGTCGAGATCGGGTTCGAGTGTGAGGCGGGCCGGTGCGGCCGGTTGGGCGCCGCGGACGGCGAAACGTCCGCCGAGGTCGTGTTCGACTGCGATCACCTGGTGTGAGGTCAACGCCCGGATGTGTGAGGGAACCCCAGCCCGGTCGAGCAGCGGGATCGAGAGTGCGAGGGCCCGGTTGGTGATGTCCTCGGCCAGCTCGGCCCGGACCGCGGGGTCGGCGACCGTGCTGGCTGCGGCGATGAGCAGCTCGGCCTGGCCGCGGACGTCTGCGTGGTTCCACGCTGACCGTTGCGCCCCGAGCCGGGTGAGGACGTCTGCGGCGACCGCGTCACGATCCAGCTGCCCGGCGAGCGGAAGGGCGAGTTGGATCGGCCCACGCGGGTTGCGGTAGCCGAGCGCGTGCAACTCGTCCAGCCAGCGGGAACGCACCGCGGCCGCGTCGACCGGGATGACCTTGTCCAGGCGCCCGACCGCCCACGCCCGCGCGTCGAACGACCGGCGAATCGCCGGCCCCGGCTCCTGCCCAGGGTGGGCCGCGCGCCATTCGGATTCGAACTTCTCGATATTCGCCGATATTTGCGCAGCACGTTTCGAGAACGGGCCGACGAATTCCATCAACGGCTCGATGTCACCATCACCAGTCAACGAATATCCGCGTGCGGCGAGCGCCGCCCGGAATTCCGGATCACACATGACCGCGGCGTGCCCGATCCCGTTGATCGCCGCGATCGAATCCCGCACCGCGACCGTGTCCAGGCCCCGCCAGCGACCCGCGGCGAACACCCGCGCATTCACCTGAACGTGCAGGTGCCGGTGCGGATCACCCGCCCGCGACGTGTAGTGCCGGATCACCGCCGCCTCGATCCGCTCGACTGGGACGGCGACCTGCGCGCCGCGCGGCCCGACGCGGGTGACGGCGTGCTGGCCGAGCCAGGACAGGATCTGTTCGGCCGCCCGCGCCTGCGCCACCTCGTACGCGACGGCAACCTCGGGGTGTAGTTCCGCGGCCAAAGACCAGGACTTCGGCCCGTTCACCACGAACTCGACGAACCGCACCGCATGCCCGTCCGTGCGGAGGCGACCTCGTGGTTGACTTGTCTCCGGGTCGACCCCGGCGACCCAGGATTCGTAAGTCTCCCCGTCCATTGTCGGCAGGGCGACCACGTGGCCGTCGGCGTCGATCGCGAGCCGCTCGGCGATCCCGGTCCCCTCGGCGAGGTAGTAGTCATCCACCCGGGACCGATCCGCCTCCACGTAACAGCGCGCAGCGGCCGAGGAACCCCGGTACACCTTCACGCCGCCACGCATTTCTCAATAACCACCAATAACTACAAGCAATTACCGCCAGAAACAGCGGCGGCGCCTTTTTTGGCGCCTACCTATTGGTAGCATTCGTGCCGCTATTCAGTAAAGACTTGAAAAGCGTATGTATGCGCTGACTATGGTTGATAATCGTTGCGGCTTCATTTGCACGGTAGAATGCTGTCAGCGATTGCGGCTGGCTTTGCTGTCGACGTCCATGGGTGAGGGCCTGGTGCGTAGCGGCGGGGCCCGTTGCCAGCGCGATGGATGATCCGTAGTGAGCCAGCGATGATCGGGGTGACGGTGCCGGTTGGCCCCTTCACCGAGAAGGTTCACCCGACCAGTGTTACGGGACGGCTCGGCTTCGGCCTCCGCTCGCCGGCCTCACCACGTCGAGTGTGCCGGTGGAGGTTCCGGCTTACGGGACGGTCACGGAGGTGGGTTCACCTCGCCGTTTGCCGGTCATCGCGCATTGGTCGCCCGGCAATACCCCGGTACCGGGACGTGCACCCACGGGCGGTCGTCCAATGCGCGTCGACCCGAGACGTCGCCCGCGCGGTCGCCTACGCGCGAGTCACCGGCACGCACGTCGTCCCGCGTGGCGGCGGGCATTGCTTCGCCGGCCGCTCCTCGACCAAGGGACTGATGCTCGACCTCGGCCGCCTCGATACCGTCACGGTCAACGTCGACGGATTGGCGACGATCGGGGCGGGGCGCGCGGCTGGCCCAGGTGTACGACGCACTGCACGAGCGCGGGCGGACCATCCCAGCCGGCTGCGGCCCGACGGTCGGCATCGCCGGACTCACCGTGGGCGGCGGGCTCGGCCTGCTCGGTCGCCGGCACGGGCTGACCTGCGATGCGCTGGTCGGCGCACAGGTGGCCCTCGCCGGCGGACGACGCGTGGACTGCGACGCGGACCAGGAGCCAGAGCTGTTCTGGGCGCTTCGCGGGCGGCGGGCAGTTCGGCGTGGTCACTTCGCTCGTCTTCGCCACCGTGCCGGAGCCGCTGTGGCAATGTTCATTTCATCGTGACGACGACCTTGCCCTGGGCGCGTCCCTGGTCGACGTAGGCCAAGGCTTCCTTGGTGGACTCGAACGGGAAGACACGATCGATGACGGGGCGGATGATGCCTGAGTCGACGAGCGAGGCGATCTCGGCCAGCTGGTGGCCGTTTGCCTTCATCCACAGGAAGGAATAGCTGACGCGGTGGCGTTTTGCGATCCTCCGGGTCGGGTAGCTCAGGAGCCGTATCGCCTGCCGCAGGATCGGATTTAGGTCGGCACTGTTGGCGAATTCGGGATCGGGCGGACCGGAGACGGAGATGAGCTTCCCCCCTGGTTTGAGCACCCCGAAGGACTTGTTCAGGGTGTCTCCGCCCAGGGGGTCGAACACGACGTCGTAGTCGCGCACGAGGTCTGCGAAATCGCTGGTGCGGTAGTCGATGACGAGATCGGCCCCGAGGTGCTTGACCCATTCCACGTTTGCGGTGCTCGTTGTCGTGGCCACGCTGGCACCGAGATGGCGGGCCAGCTGTATCGCGATGGATCCCAGGCCGCCGGAGCCGGCATGGATGAGAACCTTTTGACCCGGCTTCAGATCGGCCCGTTCGACAAGGGCTTGCCACGCGGTCAGAGCGACGAGGGGGAGGGAGGCCGCCTCGTCCATGGTGAGCCCGGTCGGCTTGAGCGCGACGTCGTCTTGCTTGATTGAGATCAACTCGGCGAAGGTGCCGATTCGATGCTGGTCCGGGCGGGCGTAGACCTGGTCTCCGGGCTGGAAGCGGCGGACTGCGGAGCCGACCCGGACGACGAGTCCGGCCAGGTCGTTGCCCAAGATCACGGGCAGGTGATACGGCAGGATGGTCTTGACCTTGCCGTCCCTGATTTTGGCGTCCAGCGGATTGATGCTCGCGGCGTGGATCTCAACCAACACGTCGTCATCCCGCAGCTGCGGGTCCGGCACCTGGACGGCGTGAACGTTGTCGTTGCTGCCGTAGCGATCGATCGTGAATGCCTTCATGATGGTTCCGGTTCCTGTTCGGGTTGTTGAATCAGGTGCGCTCGAGGAATTGCAGAACCCTTGTCACGAACGCGTCGTGGTATTGGAACGCGCCGCCGTGGCCGGCGTCGGGGTAGAGCTCGAGTTCGCTGTTCGGTAGGCGCCGCGCCAGGTCGACCGTGTTGCTGCTCGGCACCATCCGGTCGGCGTCGCCATTGACCACGAGCGCGGGCTGCACGATGCGTGACAGATCAGCAGGCTGCTGGCGCCCCCACGCGTGGATCGCTTTCAACTGCGCCCGGAACGTCAAGGGCGAGATCGCGGCGTCACGACCGGCCGTGCGTTCCTTCAGCCGCGCGAGGAAGTCCCGGGCGGCCTGCTTGCCGTTGGCCGTCCGGGTGAAGAACAGATAACGCTTGGGGTCGCTGAAGGTCAACGCGGCTCTGCTCATGTCCTTGATGGTGAGGGAGGTGACCTGGTCGATGCCCTCGCCGCCGGCCGGCCCGGTGCCGGCCAGCACGATCCGTCGAACCAGCTGCGGCTCGTCTTGGGCGATCACCTGGGTGATGAACCCGCCGAGCGAGAACCCGAGCAGGTCAACCCTGTCAAAGCCGAGTGCTCGTACGAGGCTGACCGCATCGCGGGCCATGGCGGCAATCGTGGTTGGCGTCGATCCCTGTGATGCGCCGACGCCCCGGTTGTCGAAGGTGATCACTCGATGTTCCGCGGCGAGGCCGTCGACGACCCTCGGGTCCCAGTTGTCGAGATTCCCGCCCAAGTGGTTGAGCAGGATCACCGGTGTTCCGGAATCCGGACCGAGTTGGCGGAACGCGAACCGAGTTCCATTGACATCCACCGTTTGTGTGCGCGCGTGGATATATGAGGTTTCGGTTCCGGAATCGGGTTGCGAGGACGTCTTCATGGATTTCTCCTGATGGTTTGTAAACGCGGGCTGTTGCGCTCAGCTGGCACGAAGGTTGGTGTCTGGTTGGTGTGGTTTGTGGGCGGCGTCAGCTGGCCAGCCGGTTGAACTTGTGGATCTGCTTGTCGAAGACCCGGGCGGGGACGATGCGGCGCAGCATGCTGAGGCGTCCGGCTACGGGGCCGGCGGTGTAACGCAGCTTCGGCTTGCGGTCGGTCGCGGCCGCGACGACCGCCTGGGCGACGATTGCGGGGTCGTCGCCGTCCTTCATCGCCGTCGCGATGAGCTCGTCGAAGATCAGCCGTTGCTGCGCGTAGACCGGCAAAGGAGCGTCGGCGCGCACCACGTTCCCGTCGAATGGGGTGTTGGTGTTGGCGGGCTCGACGAGAAGGACCCGCACGCCGTGCCCGCGGACCTCGTGGTCCACGGACTCGGAGTAGCCCTCGACGGCGTGCTTGGACGCGACATAGGCGGCCATGTGGGGCTGCGGGGCGAACCCCGCCACGGACGAGATGTTGATGATGCGTCCGCCGCCCTGGGCGCGCATGTGCGGCAGGACGGCCTTCGTCATGCGGATGAGTCCGAAGACGTTGATGTCGAAGACGCCCTGGTCCTGCTCGACGGAGCGTTCCTCGGCGGCCCCCGCCGAGCCGACGCCGGCATTGTTCACCAGCACGTCAATCCGGCCGAACCGCTGGATCACCTGCTGAACCAGGGCAGCGACCGAGGCGTCACTGGTCACGTCGAGGTCGAGGTAGGTCACCCCGTCTCGAGGCGTGATCCGGGCCGTGTTGCGACCCGTTCCGATCACCTCGAAGCCCGCGTCGACCAGCGCCGCAGCGGCCGCCTTCCCGATTCCTGAGGTCGCACCCGTCACCAGCGCCACCGGCCGAGTTGTTGTCATCAGGCACTCCCCACTCATTGGATTATGACCGTACTATTATGGTCGTACTATAATCGGCTGAACAGGCGAAGGTCAAGCTGTCCTTCCAACCGAGTGGAGGTGCCTGTGGCGCGGTACGGGAAAGAACACAAGCAGGCGACCAGGCGCCGGATCATCGACACGGCCGGCCGGCGGTTCAAACGAGACGGCATCGACGGCTCCGGGATCGCCACGCTGATGGCGGACGCCGGGCTGACCAACGGCGCCTTCTACGCCCACTTCGCATCCAAGGAGGACCTGGTCGCCACCGCGCTCGCCGAGCAGCTACGCGAACAGCGCGAAAGCTTCAGCGTCCTAGCGCCCGGCCGCGCCGGAGTCGAGCAGTACGTGCGCGACTACCTCTCGATTCAGCACCGCGACAACCCCGACGACGGCTGCCCCTCCGCCGCCCTGCTCGACGAAATCGGACGTTGCACCGACACAACCAAGCAGATCTACACCGACGGCGTGCTCGCCATGATCGACGACGTTGCCGCCCGCCTGGCACCCGACGACCCGCAGTCGGCGCGCGTGAAGACGCTCAGCGTCTTCGCGATGATGGTCGGCACGCTGCAGCTATCCCGCGCGCTGGCCGACCGACAACTCGCCGATGCGGTCCTCGCCCAAGGCATCCACAACGCCCTCGCGCTCCTGGGCGCCGAGCAACAGACCTGACACGCCGCATCACCAGAAGCCGCCCGGCCAGGCAGCCGGACAAGTCGAGGATCGAGCGCACCTTGCTGAATGGCGCGGCAGCTGGTGAGCCGTACACGACATCCGATCAGGCGGCTCCGCAATCTGGTCGGAATGTCGCCCTGCTGCAGCAAATCGTCGACGCTTTTCGCACCGCCGCTTAATACCGGGAGACTTTTGACGCGCTGCTCACCGAGCTCGTTCCCAGCGTCGCGTCGCGCTCCGACCTCGGACCGGACCTCGCGCGCGGGAACCTCAGATCGGCGCGGAACCCATCGCCCGGCACGTGCTCGCGACTACGCCACGATTCATCTCATTCGCCAACCCTGTCTAAGTGAACGGCAGGGCCGGTGCCCTGTTCGGCACCAAGGGTGGAACCGATCTCCGTGCTCGGCTTCACTGTCGTCAACGGACGCCGCGCCGCATTGGGCCTCATCGTTGACCCAGCCAAGCTGCGTCACCTCAACCTCACCTCTTGACCCCCTGCGGCCTCCCACTCGCGATCCCTCGTCCACGATTTCCGGCATCGGCGCCGCCTTCAGGTCCTCAAATCGTTATCGCTTTCGTCGGACGCTGCGTAGCGGCGCATGCCCGACCATGAGAGGCACGCACCGAGACCACACCAGGCCATCGGCGGCTACGCTCGGCCCCGGTGGTGGCCTTACCCGGTATCCGCGAGCAGCTGGAAAGTGGTGAGGGAATGACTCAGGCCTCCGACGGATCTGTCGAACAGCTGCGCAGGCAGCTGGCGGGGCAACTGTCCGATCTGGCCGCGGCCGTGATCACGATCCGGGCCGAACCGCTGCATCCGGACCGGGTGGTGCGCTTCGCGGCACAAGCGGTCTCTGGCAGTGAGGATGCCTCGCTGACGATCATCCGCGGCGGCCAGCGGCCGCAGACGCTGGCCGGCACCAGTGAGCTGCCCTACCGCGTGGACGCGATCCAGTACGAAACTGGCCAGGGACCGTGCCTGGAGGCGCTCACCGGGCACGACATCGCCCGCGCCGACGATCTGGCCACCGACCAGCAATGGCCCCGCTTCGCGGCCCGCGCAGTGACCGACACCGGGGTGCGCAGCATGTTCGGGGTCAGACTGCTGCTCGACAACACCCAGCGGGGCGCCCTCAACTTCTATGCCAGTCAGCCCGGCGTTTTCACTGACCTCGACCTCGCCCTCGGCGCGATCTTCGCCAGCCACGCCTCGCTCGCCCTGCTCAACGCCACCCACCAAGCCGAGGCCGAATGTCCTGGCCGGGCATCCCTCGCCGAAAGGGTGGTTCGTATGCTCGCGGCGTGAGCGGCGAGATGGCGTACGGGCACTTGGGCCGCTCGGGTTTGCTGGTCAGCCGGATCGGCCTCGGGACCATGAATTTCGGTTTCACTGTGGACGAAGCGAGCAGTTTCGCGGTCATGGACGCCGCGATCGACGCGGGCATCAACTTCTTTGATACCGCGGACGTCTATGGCGGGCCGCAGTCGCCGGACATGCAGAAGGGGTACGGCATCTCGGAGGAGACCATCGGCCGGTGGTTGCAGCGCAGTGGCCGCCGCGACGAGATCATCCTGGCCACGAAGGTGTACCAGCCGATGGGACTCGGCCCGAACGACCGCCGGCTGTCGGCCTACCACATCCGCCGCGCGTGCGAGGCGAGCCTGCGGCGGCTGCAGACCGATCACATTGACCTGTACCAGATGCACCACGTCGACCGGGCCACGCCGTGGGAGGAGATCTGGCAGGCGATGGAGCAGCTGGTCCGCGAGGGCAAGATCAGCTACGTCGGCAGCAGCAACTTCGCCGGCTGGGACGTGGCCCTCGCCCAGTCGGCCGCGTCGGCACGGCACTTCATGGGCCTGGTCTGCGAGCAGAGCCTCTATAACCTCGCCGTGCGAGCCGTGGAGCTGGAGCTGATCCCCGCGCTGCGCAGCCTCGGAATCGGCCTGATCCCGTACAGCCCGCTACACGCCGGCCTGCTCGCCGGCGTGCTCGAAGCCGCCACCGAGGGAACCATCTCGAGCGACTCGATGCAGGACCGCATCGACGCGCACCGCGACCAGCTCGAAGCGTATGAAGGGCTGTGCCGGGAGTTGGGCGCGAAGCCGGCGGACGTGGCGCTGGCCTGGCTGCTGCGGAACCCTGTCGTGTCCACCACGGTCGTCGGAGCGATGACGATCGAGGAGCTGCAGGCGGACCTCGGCGCGCTGTCGGTGCAGTGGGACGCCGAGGTCGCGGAACGACTCGACCGGATCTGGCCGGGGCCGGGGGAAGCCCCGCAGGCGTACGCGTGGTGAGGCCGACCCCCGGCACCTGCCAGGGCCCCGTGACCCTAGGGACAGCCGCCGCAACAGCAGGAGCAGGGCGGTGACTGTCGCCGCTGAAATGCCGCCCGCGCCGGACGGCGCCACCAGACACTCCTTGCCCGACGCGAGCGAGGTGCGGCGGACGGAGGCATATGGCACGCGTCTTCATCACCGGTTCCGCCGACGGGCTGGGTCGAGCCACTGCTCAGACCCTGCTCGGCGACGGGCACGAGGTCATCGTCCACGCCCGCAGCGCGGAGCGGCTGACCGCGGTGAACGACCTCATCGGCCGGGGCGCGTCAGCCGTCGTCGGGGATCTGGCCGACCTGGACCAGACACGGGCTTTGGCCGACCAGGTCAACCAGCTCGGCCGGGTTGACGCGGTGATCCACAACGCCGGCGTCTACAGCGGCCGGCAGGTCATGCCGGTCAACATCGTCGCTCCGTACCTGCTTACCGCCCTCATCGATCGCCCGCACCGGCTCGTATACCTCAGCAGCGGCATGCACCACGGGGGGCGAGCCGATGTGGCCGGCGTGGACTGGAGCGGAAGGCGCGGGACCGGCTCGTACTCGGACAGCAAGCTGTTCGTCACCGCCCTCGCCGTCGCTGTCGCTCGCATCTGGCCCGATGTGTACAGCAATGCCGTCGACCCCGGCTGGGTGCCCACCAGAATGGGCGGAGCGGGTGCTCCCGACGACCTCCGGCTCGGGCACCTAACCCAAGAATGGCTTGCCACCAGTGACGAACCCGAGGCGCGCAGCAGCGGCGGATACTGGTACCACCAGCGGCTCCGCACCCCGCACCCGGCAGCCCGCAACACGAACTTTCAAGACAGCTTGCTGGACGCATTGGCCCGCTTCACAGCCGCGCCGCTGACCTGAGACGGATCCCGGCAGTGTGCGCGGACATTCCCGACTCAGGGAGCCAAGTCGATCATCCGCCAGAGCAGGCCATGGCTATGCATCCTCCCGTGCGAGTGAGGTCGACAGGTCGCGGAAGGCGTTCGCCTGCTCCTGCAGGTCCTTCGCCTTCTGCTCGGCGATGCCGATGGCATCCGCGCCGGCGATAAAGCGGCGCGGCGGCTGCTCCTGGCTGGCGATCGTGATGAGGGCGCGCGCGAGCTTGGCGGGGTCGCCGGCCTGCTGACCGTTCATGCTCTCGTACCACTGCACCCGCTCCGCATGACGATCGGCGTAGTCCGCAATGGACGGCGTGGCGTAAATCGCCGACTCCTGCGTCAGGAGATCGGTGCGGAAGAACCCGGGGTTGACGATGGTGGTGGTGATGCCGAAGGGCTCGACCTCGGGCTGGAGCGACTCCATCCAGCCCTCCAGGCCGAACTTGGCGGCGGCGTAAGCGGAATTGAACTCAAAGCCAGAAAGGCCCGCGCCTGACGAGATCGACATGATGTGGCCCGAGCGCTGCTTGCGCATCACCGGCAGGACGGCGCGGGTGACGTTCATCGGGCCGATGAGCCCCGTCGCCAGTTGGTCCTCAATCTGCGCGGGCGTCAGTTCCTCGAAGTAGCCCCCATAGAAGTTGGCGGCGTTGTTGACCAACACGTCGATGCGTCCGAATCGGTCAACAGCCGCCTTGACCGCGGCCTCGGCGTCCCCCGGGCTGGTGACGTCCAGCTGCACGACCAACAGGTCCTCGGCCTCGCCAACGGCCGTCCGCACAGCCTCGGTGTTGCGGCCAGTGGCGACGACCGCGTACCCGGCGGCCAGCGCGGCCTTAGCGAAGTCGACCCCCATCCCACGCCCGGCGCCAGTGATAAACCAAACCCGCTTGTCAGTCACGGGACCTCCCTTGATCGCTTGCCGCCGGCCCCATGCCCGGTAGCCGGCGACCTCGAGCCGCTAGGCAATAACACCGTCGGCCATTCAGTTATCGGCTGCCAGGATGCCCGCATGAACTGATGTTGGTGTCATGCGCCCGCGCGCCTGGTCCGGGCTTCATGTGTCATGGAACGTTTCGTGGAATCAATTGCAAGCAACAAGGCCAACACCGACACGAAAACGGCACAAATGGCAGAAGAATAAGCCGCAGACACCGCAGATCGGACTTTCAGCCGGCCTCCTAGTCCGGTTCGTCGCAGATTCGAGTCCTGCCGGAGGCACGCTGAATTTGCTGGCCAGTAGCGTCTTCCGGCCTTCGCGTCGCGCCGACGTGGAACGGCTCGTGGAACGTGGCGCCTTCTTCCGCCACTCGACAAGTCGCCGCTGCGCATGTTCGACGCCGGCGGCGTCGCGGTAACGTGCACGCCACCGACCATCCGAGCGTTTTGCAGTGCTAGCCATTGAAGCTCCTCGCCTCGCACCGTGATCTCCGCATTGAAGCACGCTGGTCGGTCATGCGATGTGAACGAAAATCGCCTTCGCGATCTCCCTCGCAGGCAGCTGATGACCCAGGCGCGATCACTCACCACTCCCCCATGACGTGACACGTGCCCTGTGAATACGTTCGAGCGAGTTTTCGCTCCCTCAATACGTCGGCACCTATAGCCCTCTAGCGGCAGTAATTACTGGGCGGAAGCTTGTCGGCCATCGTTGGCGACTAATGATCAACATCGGTCGTTTGCGAACTTCTTGCGGACTATTTGCGGACTAATGAAGATCATCTTCGGCGCACGCTTGGTCGCCTCGCTCTTCCACCCGCCTGACCGGCTCGCGTTAGTCGGTTCCGTCGCCGTCAGATCGTCGTCCGGAGAACCTACCCATGCCCGCGCCGCCTCGTTCCGGGCATGCGAACACTCACCGAAACAGGGCCGGGCTCGTGCACCTTCGTGCGACCTCGGCGTGCATACGTGAGTCCTGTCGCATAGATGGCGCGTCTTCGGCCGGGTGGGCGTCCATGTTGGGATCATGATGCGTGCCGCAGAACTTCTTGCTTCCGCAGCGTGATTAACCGTTGCTGATGCCGGTGGCATGCGCGAGTGGCTGCCCGAAGACGATCTTGTGTTCGTAGTGCTGGACGCGGTGGCCACCGTGGACCTGGGCGCCTTCCGCCGGAGCTACCAGTCCGATGGTCATGGCCGTGCGGCCTATGAGCCGGAGATGCGTGCGTCACCATCGCGGCAGGGCCGACTACAACCTCCGCGGCCAAACCGTGCAACCGATCGTCGGACAAATCAAGACCTGCCAGAAGTTGACCACGATGTCGCGCCGCGGCGTGCAGCAGCGAGTGGCTGCGCGTCGCCGCCGCCCACAACCTGCGCAAGCGGCATTTGCACCAATGCAGCAGCTGACTGAGGAACGACACCGCAAGCCGATGATCACGATCGGCCCTGCCAGTTTCCCGCCGCCAACCTTCCCCGGCCTGCCGCAGACTGTTTATGCGACAGGCTCACGTATGCATAGCGCGATCCCCGTGCACCAGCTTGGGATGTCCGGGGTCCGTCTGCAGGCGCATCCAGCACCGCGTTGTGGGGGTCGCTGCAGCAGCGACCGAACGGACAGTTGCTGGGTGTCGCCCGTTGTGTCACGGTTGCGTGACCCGGAACGCTGGGGTGGCACGACTGGGAAGATGATCAGTGTGCCGGGGCCGTTTTGTGGATGGGTATTGTGGGGCCGGCGAGTTCGCCGGAACCGCGCGGCTCGAGCGTCACCGGGATGTGCAGTTGTCGCCGGGCCGGCTGCTGTCCGGCGAGCTGGGCGAAGATGGTCTCAGCGGCGAGCCGTCCCATGGCGGCCGGATCTTGACGTAGGACGCTGACTGGTGGATTGAGCAGCTCGGCGCACTCGATGTCGTCGAATCCGATGAGCGCGACGGTGCCCATCAGCCCGGACCGGTGGAGGGCGTGAAGTACGCGTAGGCAGGTGTGGTTATTGGCAGCGAATAGCGCGGTGGGCGGATCCTGGCCGGTGAGGAGGGTGCTCAGAGCATGCTGCGTGCTCGCGGCGTCGACGAGGCCGGACCGGTGGAGATCACGCTGGACCGGCAGTTTGTGGGCGTGGTGCGCGTCGAGATAGCCGCGGTGCCGCTGCGCCGTCGTGTACAGGGTTGGCCAGTCGCTCAGGAATGCGATCCGCCGATGGCCGTGGGCGATGAGATGCTCCACCGCTTCCCGGGTTGCCGCGCGGTTGGCGGCCAGCACGGACGTCGCCCGGATGCCGCGGGCGGGGCGGTCGACGAACACGATCGGTACGCCGCGCTCCAGCTCGCCAGTCAGATACGAGTGGTCGGTGCGTGCCGACATGATGACCAGGCCGTCGACCCTGCGGCCCAGCAGCCGGTACACCAGCTGCCGCTCAATGTCGGGGTCGCCGTGCGTGCTTGCCGCCAACACCAGGCACCGGTGGGTGTTGGCGACCTGTACCACCCCGGAGTGGACGGCCGCCGCGAAGGTGTTGCCCACGTCGTCGAGGACAACACCGAGGCAGGCGGACCGCCCGTCCCGGCGGCGCAGCGCGTGGGCGGTGTCATTTCGCTGGTACCCCAGCTCGCGGATGGCCGTCCACACCCGGGTCCGGGTCTGCTGCGACGCTCCGGATTCGTCATTGATCACCCGAGAAACCGACTTGAGGCTGACACCCGCACGTTCCGCGACGTCGTGCATCGTCGGGCGGTCGCGTCGCTCACCGGTTGGGCGCGGCATCCCGTCCTCTCGCAACTCGATGTTTAGCCGGTTCCGTACCGCGGGCCTTGGCTCGCGCTAGGCGAGCCGGAGGAAGCGTCGCGGTGCTCCCCGCTGCCCGCTGTTACGGCCAGATCGAGGCCATGTGCCAGCCGACACCAGAAACGAG
>CAWELM010000015.1:0-274478 GCA_963809815.1 uncultured Actinomycetota bacterium | reverse complement strand
AGGTACGGGCTGACGCCATGTCCCCGACTGCACAGAGTACAGCCCGCCGGAGCCTCGACATCATCGGTGCCAGTGTCGGCCTGCTCATTCTTCGGCCTACCCCTGCTAGCCGTCATGGCCGCTGTCCGTCTCACCAGCCGTGGGCCGGCGATCTTCACGCAAATCCGGGTCGGCGAACGCGGGCGGCCGTTTGTCATGTACAAGCTGCGCACCATGCGAATGGGCGCCGTCGGGCCTGAGGTCACCGCCACTGACGATCCGCGCGTCACCCGGATCGGGAGGTTCCTCCGCCGGTCCTCGGTCGACGAGCTGCCCGAGCTGTGGAACGTGCTCTGCGGGGACATGACACTCGTGGGTCCTCGTCCCGAGACACCGGCCCTGGCCAGTCGCTACCCCGAGTACTGCCAGTGGGTCTTCCAGCACCGTCCGGGGCTCGCCGGACCGGCCCAAGTCCGGATGCGCGACGCCGACGTGCTGGCGCCAGGAACCCGTCGTTGACGAGGACATCTACCTCAGCACCCTGGTGCCGGCCCGCGTCGCGATGGACGCGACGTTCGTCCTCCGGCCGAGCCTGCGGGCTACGGTCACCGTCTTAGTAGAGACCCTGAGGTACGTGCTCGGCTGGCGGCCGCAACCGGCCGGGTCTCGAGCGGACGACACCGTGCATTGACACATTCGCCAGTGCGCAGGTCGAACATGAAGTTGTGGCCGAGACAGTGCAGCACGCCGTCGGATACCACGGCGCCAATCGCCAAATCCTCGCCCGCGTGGGGGCAATACCGATTGATCTCGTAGCCATCGACGACGATCCGTTCATCCTCGTCACGGCCGGTTTCGTAGTCCTCGACCGCACGCAAGGCCGGCTGGTTGGCGTGCTTCAGTAAGCCGATCAAATAGTCGTTGTAGTGATCCGGATCGCGGCGCGCGGTAAGGCGGAACGAAAGAAGCAGATCTTCCCATCCGATACAGCCGGTCAGCACGGCGCGCAGCCATCGTCCTTCGACACTGAACGTGTATTCGGGCGCTGCCGTACGTCCCAAGAGGTCCACCGTGAGGCCGGCGCCGTCCATGCGCACGTCCCAGTTTCCGCCGTACGGCCCGGTCACCTCGAACCGCACGGTCATGCCGATCTTGGACAGGAAGTACGGAGACAGGCTGCCCAGTTGCCCGAAATGGAGTGCGAACAGGTTGGCGAGGTCGGGGCCGGGATCGGGATAGGCCGCGTATACCTCGGAGAGTGAGCCGGATCGGCTCGCCGCGTAGGAGTCGAAGTACTCTGCCAGCCCGCGATGATCAACGCCGTCTGTATACGAGAACCGGGCCGAGACGGCATCCCGGGTTGCCGCACCGGTGTCCAGATCGAGAGTGTCCCCTGGCTCGAAGTGCGCCCAGGTTGGCTCGGCAGATGCTCGGTCAACCATCCGGTCGCCTGCGCTGGATCCGGAAAGATCCCCTCCGATCCCATCGAGGAGTTGAGCCGGCGCAGCTGACCGTCGAGGAAGCAGGCCGGCCCGGCAAAGGGCACGGCAAGCCGCGGGCCGGTGGCCCGAACCAGCCGTTGCACGGCTCGCAGCTTCGCAATCCGTTTGTCCCGCTCTATGCGAGCCCTAACTTCGGGGGCGTACGCATAGCAGATGGGGTGCCAGGATGCTCCGGACGTTTGCAGCGCCATCACGTCCAGCACCCCACCAGCCATGACGGCGGCCCGGCGAGCCTGGGCCGCTGTCAGCCGCGCGTCGTTGCAGTCCAGCACCGAGCGACCGTCCGCGACGATCAAGAACGCGGCGTCGTGGCACATCGGCGACTGCTCCGGAATCACGGTGATCCACGAGCCGGATGCATCGAGGGGGAACGGCACCCACGGCATCAGTTCAATGACGCGACGGACACCGCCTGCGGCCAGCCGATCATGGAAGACCGTCGAGGGATAGCGCGGGATCAACACCCGCGTGCGCTCCGGCAGACGCGACAGCACACCCAGATCCATGTGATCCAGGTGCTCATGCGACACCGCGACCCAGTCAACATCGAGTTGAGCGGGGGTGTCGAGATGGTCGTTGCGAGGGAATTGATGCCACGAGCCGAGGAAAGCTCCGATACCCGAGAACCACGGATCAGCGAGCAGGCTGAACTGCGCGGCGCGGAGGGCCAGGCCGGCATGACCTAGAAATGTCATCACAGCCACTGTCGAAGAATGGCCCAGCGGCCCGCGAGAGGCATCACGAAGAGGACGTAGATCGACTTACGTCATATGCACGAGCTCAGACAGTTCACGGTTTCGTCATTTGGCGTTAACATTCAGTGCACACAAAGTAACGCGGTGGTCTGGGGACGTCGCGCCGTTCGTACAGCGGGTCGCCCTGACGCTTCGGAACATCGGGGAGGAGCGCAGTGCACGGGGAGCTGCGAATACCGATAAGCGACGCCTTTCCGCCAACCGGAGCCTCGACGACGCGGGCTTTCGACGACAGCGACCCAGCCGACATCTCGAAGATCCGTCACGACATCCACCACGAGCTGGCCACGATCATGTTGCTGGCCGACGTTGTGCGCGGCTCCAAGGACATTGGCACGGACAGCCGAACACGGATCGAGCAGCTTAGCTGTGAAGTGCGCTGGCTGGAGGAGCTGGTACGGATTTATGACGATGTGGCCGATCGCGACACTCTCGACCAGGCACCACCAGCGGGCCCCGTGCGCGTCGACATGATCGCAGCCGAGGTGCTCGCCGCCATGCGCATGACCAGCATGGCTCGGGTCCAGCTGCGAACGACTCCCGCCTGGACGATGGCCAACCCGCTAGCGCTGTGGCGAGCACTGCGCAACATCGTGCAGAACGCGTTCCGCGCTGCCGGTCAGGGCGGCCGCGTCGAAGTCAAGGTCTCGGTCGACGCGGATCGAGTTTTCGCCCAGATCGATGACGATGGGCCCGGTTTCGGCCTAGGTCCAAACGGAGCGTCCTCACTCGGGCTCGGCATCGTTCAGGACTTCGCGGTCGACCGCGGTGGCGTCGTCGAGATACGGGACAGCGAGCTGGGCGGAAGCTGCGTCCGGCTTGTCTTGCCAGCAGTGGATGGTGATGCAGCTACGGGCGTTGGGTAAGGCATCGGACGCGCACCCGGCAGGCGGGCACGCGTCAGTCGAAGTATCCCGGGGGGGCATATGCGAGTGCTGATTTGCGACGACCACGCGGTCTTCGCCGAGTCCCTGGCCGTCGTACTGCGCCGAGCCGGCTTCGAGATCATCGGCGCGACGCGCTCCATTGATGGTGCTCTTGCCGAGCTGCGCCGGGCCCGCGTCGACGTCTGCGTCCTCGATATGCTTTACAGCCCCCCGCTCACTCTCAACGGAGACGCGCTGACTCGGCCGGCGGAAGTCAGCTCAATCGGCCGGTTGCCCGAATTGCGGGCCGCCGCGCCGTCGACCAGGTTCCTGCTTCTCACCGGGCGGCTCACTGTCGATCTCGTCGCACGAGCCAGACTCGCCGGCGTCTCTGGCTTTGCGCACAAGGGTTGTCGCATCCAGGACCTGGCCTCAGCGATCTCGCGCGTCCATGCTGGCGAGGTCGTCCTCGACATAACGACGCTGCGCCCGGAGGCACGTTCCGCTCGTCGGCTGAGTCCCGTCCAACGCTCGGCTGCTCATCTCACCTCGCGTGAACGCCAGGTACTCGGCCACCTCGTTACCGGAGCCGACACGACTACCGTCGCCAAGGCCCTAGGCGTCTCGTGGACGACCGCCCGCAGCCACATCCAGAACGTGCTCACCAAGCTGGGCGCGCACTCCCGGCTGGAGGCAGCGGCGGCCGCGGTGCGCGACGGAGTGGTGAGAGGTGACACTGGCGAGTGGCTTATGTAGCGCGGTAACCACCCGCCACCCTGCAATTGTCGTAGTCGACCTCAGGCATACGCAGGTATGCCAGCCGCTCTCACTGCACGACGATCCATATGCGATGACCGTTCTCCAGGCGGGGCGGTCAGCGCAGTCATGGCAAGTGCTGCGCCACCATGGGCTCGCTCGGGCCCGCTACCCGGGGAAGTGGTCATGAGGCGCCTTCTATCGGTGGTCGCGGCGACAGCCGCATCTGCGGCGTTCGTCGGCTGGGCCATGCCGATTGCTAACGCGGCCGTGACGACCCTCTACGTCGGGCCGGCTAACTGCTCCGACACCGGATCGGGCACGCAGACCCAGCCGTTCTGCACGATCATCAAGGCAGCTACAGTCGCCGCCGCCGGTCAGACCGTCCTGATCTCCACCGGCACGTATTCGGGCACCGTCAGCGTGGCGAAGTCGGGCACGGCGGGCAGCCCGATCGTGTTCCAGCCGGCGCCCGGGGCAAGTGTCACGATCCAGGGCGGGAACTACGGCTTCTCCATCTCCGGACGCTCATACGTCACTGTCAACGGTTTCACGATCACCGGCACCGTCCGCAACGGCATCTCGGTGTCGTCCTCGGACCACATCACGATCTCGAACAACGTGGTGACGAAGGCCGGTGTCCCGGCGAGCGGCCAGGTTGCGGCCGGCATTGTGCTCTCCGGCACAACCGCGTCGACGGTCACCGGCAACCAGGCTGACCGCAACAGCGACACCGGCATCTATCTGACGGGCGGGACCACACAGACGCTGGTCAGCTACAACGAGGCGAGCTTGAACGCCCGCGGCTATCAGCGCAACGCCAACGGGATCAATGTCGTCGCACCGAACAACATGATCATCGGCAATCTTCTGCATGACAACGAGGACTCCGGACTGCAGTTCTACCCCGGAGGCGACAACAATCTCGCCACACTCAACGTGTCATACAACAACGGTGACCACGGCATCGACGATCTGAACGTGACGGGCGGACGCCTCATCGGCAACACGATCTTCCACAACTGCACCTCCGGCATCAACGTCGAAGGCACGTCCGGTAACTACCTGGTTGAAAACAACATCGCGGTGGACAACGCGGTGTACCCCGCCTATCAAGGGATCGCCTGCAGCCGGCGCGCCGGGAACATCGGCATCTGGGATTCTGCGCCTGCATCGACAACGGTCAACAGCAACCTCGTCTATCTATCCAAGCCCGGTGTGATGTATGTATTCGGCACGTCGTACTCGACGTTGGCCGCCATGCAGGCGGCAACCGGCCAGGAAAGCCGTGGGCTGCAGGCCAATCCAGCATTCAACGATGCCGCGAACTGGGATCTGCGCCTGTCCCCGGGGTCACCAGCAATCGACTCGGCGGATTCAGCCGCGTCGGGCGAGCAACCCACCGACATCTCCGGCGCGGCTCGCGTCGACGACCCATTCGTCGCCAACACCGGCGTCGGGCCGCGCACGTACGACGACCGCGGCGCGTACGAATACGGTGGCGCCGCTCCGCCACCCAACTCGCCTCCGACCGCCCGGCTGAGTGTGACTCCGACATCCGGAACTGTCCCGCTACCGGTAACGGCTGACGCCTCCGGGTCGAGCGACCCGCAAGGCCAGTCGCTCAGCTACCGGTTCGACTTCGGTGACGGGTCCGTCGTCGGCCCCCAGAGTGGCGCGACGGCGTCGCATACCTACCAGTCGGCCGGTGGCTACCAGGTCACGGTGACGGTGACGGACTCGGGTGGGCTATCGAGTAGCGCGACGAGCACAGTCGCGGCCAATCCGGCCGGGGGTGGCAGCGGTCCCATCGCTTACGTCAGCCAGATCGCCACCAACTACTCGACCAGCCTGCACACCTCCGGATACGTCACGGTATGGCGGACTGGCGGCGTCACCGCCGGCGACCTCATCGTCGCTACGCTCGCCCTGTCGGGAACGTCCAGCGGTCCGGTGGCCGGCACCGATGACGCCGGAGACATCTTGACGGTGGCGAGCGATGTGTCCGACGGCGCCGGACATCGACTCGTCGTCCTCTCCGGTGTCGCTCGCAGCGGTTTGACACCTAACCAGCGGATCAGCGCCACGTTCCCGACCTCGGCCACCTACCGGCTCACTGCGGATGAGGTGAGCGGTGTGGTCGGCGTCGACCGCCAGATCGCCGCGACGGGTGCCGGTGCGTCCTACTCATCCGGGCCGACGGGCACGACAACGAACGCGACGGAGTTTGTATTCGGAGCCGTAGCACTGTTCGCCGGGTCGGCACCGACGTGGAACAGCGGCTGGCACGCCATCACGACGTACGCGATCAACAGCGATTTCCTTGGCCGGGCGTACCAGGTGACCACTGCTCCAGGCAGCTTCGCCGCTAGTGGCACCGGATCGGGGACCTGGCTCGCCACGACCCTCACCTTCGACTGACCGACCTCGGAAGCTGACCGTCTCACCAACCGTCACGGCTACCGCTCTCATGCACGGTCACGGCTGATGATCTTGGACTTGTAGTCGTCCCAGATTCATGCGGTGGTTGCAACACTTCCTGATCTTGGGGGTGTTTGTGCCTTATCCGCGGGATGTGGCCGGCCGGCGTCGGGTGTTTGATCTGCTGCGCGCCGGGTACAGGGTCAAGGACGCTGCGGCGCTGGCTGGTGTGTCGTGCTCGGCGGCGTGGTTGTGGTGCGCTGAAGTCGGTGGGGTGATACCGAGGACTGCGGTGCTCGACGCGCGCTTCTTGAGCCGGGAGGAGCGGTATGAGATCGCTCGGCTGCACGATGCGCGGGCCGGTGTCCGTGAGATTGCCCGGGCGGTGGGTCGTGATCCGGGCACGATCAGCCGTGAGCTGCACCGCAACTGTAATGAGCGCACCCGCCGGTATGAGCCGGAGCGGGCGCATACCCTGGCTCATCAGCGGCAGCGGCGGCCCAAGGCGCGCAAGCTGGCCAGCAACGGCCGGTTGCGGCAGTGGGTGCAGGAGCGGTTGGACGTGCAGGACTCACCAGAACAGATCGCCGGGCGGCTGCCCGTGGAGTTTCCGGACGACCCGGCCATGCGGATCAGCCATGAGGCGATCTATCAGGCCATCTACGTGCGCCCGGTCGGGCAGCTGCGCCGCGAGATGCGCAGCCACCTGCGCACCGGTCGCACAGCCCGCCAGTCTCGCGCCAGTCGCACCTGCCGAGATGGGCGGGGCGGCATCGTCGACGCGGTGAGCATCCACGAGCGCCCCGAGGACGTGGACGCTCGGCTGGTGCCCGGCCACCACGAGGGCGATCTGATCATGGGCAGCGTGGCGTCGAACTCGGCCATCGGCACCGTCGTCGAGCGGACCACCGGCTTCCTGACACTGGTCCACCTGCCCGACGGGCACCGGGCAGAGCAGGTCGCCACCGCGATCGCCGCCCAGGTCGCTCAGCTACCCGAGGTCCTGCGCAAGACACTGACCTGGGATCGCGGCAAGGAAATGGCCAGACACAAAGACCTCGCAGCCGCCACCGGCCTGAAGATCTACTTCGCCGACCCGTACTCGCCCTACCAACGCGGCACCAACGAGAACACTGTGAGTGTTGTTCCGGCCTGCTGAGGTCAGGTTCGGCGAGGCTGGTGTCGGCAGCGTGAGGTGGCTCTCGAGCAATACTGGCCGTCCTTCGCGGCGTGCCTTTCGTTGGACCCGCCCCTCGGGTTGCCGACACGGACCTGGCCGACTCGTCTTGGCTTGACTAGGAGCTTGTCCGTCTGCGGACGTGACCCCTCACAGTGCTGCCGCGACAGGTGACCTTGACCAGGCCGGTGCCGACCGCGATCGCCGACACGAGGAGGACAACCGCAGTGGTCATGCTGGCAGATCAGTACGAGTACGTCATCGGGGGCGACCCTGACCGGGACACGATTGACCTGGCGGTGATCGCGACCGCGACGGGCGTGGTCCGCGGGTACCACATCGACCGCGCCGACGGGCCGGGCTACCGCCGGCTGATCAACTGGGCGCTCAGGTTGGCACCGGGCCGGCGGGTGTGGGCGTTGGAGGGCACGGGGAGCTTCGCCGCTGGGCTGGCAGCTGCGCTGGCCGAACTAGGCGAAGACGTCGTCGAGGTCAACGGCGGCAAACGCCGCCGGGGCGCGAAGAATGATCGCCTTGACGCCGTCCGGGCGGCGCGTGTCGCGCTGGCTCGTGACCATCAGGCCGAGCCCCGCAGCCGCGGCCTGCGGGAGGCTTTGCGGCAGATTCTCGTTACCAGACAAGCGGTTCTGGTCAGCCGCACCAAAGCGATCAACGAGCTCAAGAGCCTGATCGTCGTAGCGCCCGAGCACCTACGCGTCGGCCTGCGCGGCGCCTCACTTCCCACCCAACTCCAGCGCATCACCGAGCTAACCAGCCCAACCCAGGCCACCGTCGAACACCGCGTGACCGTGCTGACGCTGCAATCGATCGCAGCCCGCATCCAGTTCCTCATCTCCCAAGCAGCCGAACTCGACCGGGAACTGACCAAACTCGTCCGCGAACATCCCGCCGGGCCGGCACTCCTCAATGAGCCGGGCGTCGGTCCCGTCGTCGCCGCGCAGTTGCTTGTCACCTGGTCACACCGCGGCCGGGTCCGCAGCGAAGCCGCATTCGCATCACTGGCCGGCGTCGCGCCGCTGGAAGCCAGCAGCGGCCAACGCACCCGGCACCGACTCAACCGCGGCGGTGATCGCGACCTCAACCGAGCACTGCACACCATCGCCATCACCCGGCTGCGCTGCCACCCGGAATCCCGTGCCTACGAGATCAACGCACCGCCCAAGGCAAGACCCACCGCGACATACGCCGATCCCTCAAACGCGCTCTCGCACGACGCCTCTACCGCCGAATCCAAGCCGCCACCGCACCACGACCAACCGTCACGATCACGCCCCCGGCGGCGGCTTGACAAACATAGGAGCGTCCAACGGCCTGCTGCGCCAATACTTCCCCAAAGGTAGCGACCTATCCGTCCACACCGCCGAAGACCTCAAACGCGTCGTCGACATCCTCAACAACCGCCCCCGCAAACGACACGGCTTCCGAACTCCGAACGAAGTCATGACTAGCCTCATCGAGGAAGACCTAAACCGAGGCGTTGCAACAATCAGTTGAACCTAGCCGTCCCGAGCAGTAAGCCTGAGATCACGATCATTACCGAGATCTGGATCACGATCGTTACCGCGATGCCGCGCCGAGAAGTGCGCTTACTACCTCTTGTCACCAACCGAGGAAGACTCACCCGCCGGCGTAGCACTGCTACCTCGTGCCGCAGCACCAGCAGCTCGACATCCTTCACCTCCTCGCCACGTCCCCGCAGCACCACCAGACCGAGCACCACCCGCAGGACCGCGTATACGACGGAGAAGATCACTCCAAAGATCATGCCGAACCACGCTCAGACACCCGAACCGAGGTTCTTGAGCCCCACACGGCTCGCGGCTGTCGCGGAGGACTTCGGCCACATGTTGCGGGGCAGGCCGCTCGGTGTAGTGACGCCGGCGTTGGCGCGAGAGGTTGCCGAGATCATCGGCGCGGCCAACGCGTCCCGCGGAAGTTGGCAATCCGCAGGACCGGGCACAGCGCCGGCGGGCAGTCGCTGCCGCTCGACTCAACCGTTGTGGACCTGTCCGGGATGAACGCCGCGGTCGGCGTCGACGGTAAGGGCAGGACCGTCCGATGCCAGACAAGAGCACGCCACGGCAGCTGGTTCAAGTGTGCCATCGTGACGCTCCGCTTCTTGGGCATCAAACGCGCAGGGACGCCGTTATGAGTTGATCTTTCCCGGTTACGCAGTGGGTACGCAGGAGAACCGTCACGGACCGCAACTTCCCGTCGTCAGCCAACGCTGGAAGCCCCGAAATTACTGGCCTCCAGTCCTAACCAACCGTAGCCAACAACCCTTGAATAGTTCGAGCTGTACTCGTGCAGTGAGATCACCGGTCGCTTGACGCGTTGGAGAGATCGCCTGTGACGCGGCGGCGCTTCCCGGCAGTGCACAACGGTGAGATTGAGTCCGTCGCAAACATCGTGCCTCGACCGGATACTCCCGGCGCCGTACGACCTGGACCGGTTGAGCACTTGCACGACAACACCTCAACCCGCAACACGGTGGCGACGCGACCGGTCGGTGCGGAATCACTTCGTCACTCCGACATACTTGATCTACTCGGGTACACAACGGGTACACACCAGGTCCGCAACACGCCGCGAACGATCAACTCGCTTCAACGCACGAAGCCCAGCAAATGCGGGGCGTCCATCGATTTTCGGCGATGACCAACGACCCCGGACACGGACTCCTAAGCCGGGCGTCGCAGGTTCGAATCCTGCCGGGGGCACCAATGGACAGCCGCCTGGACGCTCGGTGTGCCACCCGGCGGCGGTGCAGGGCGCTGGACCGTGGGCGTCGTCATGGCCTTCTCCTTTCGGAGCTTCATTTGCGAGCTAAGCCCACGCCGGTAGAGAGACATAGTCCAGGATGAAGTACGCCGAGTCGGTGAGGGACCTCGCCCCGTCCCGATGGACGGGGCGAGGTCAGCCGTCGTGGATCAGTTGATGGTGAACGGCGCCGACGCGGCGACGTCGTACGGCGTGGTGTTGTTGTTGTTCGATCTGGACGATGTACGAGCCCGCGCTCGACACTCGGCGGCCCGGATGCGTTGATGTCGCCCATCGTCTCGGCGAGCTTGGACACTGAGAACGAGACGGTCACGGTCTTGGACTGCCCGGCGGCGAGTGTCACCCGGGTGAAGCCCACCAGCCGTTGCGGCGGCACGACCACGCTGCTCACGGGTTGAGCCACGTACACCGGGACGATGTTCGTCCCGCTACGCGACCCCGTGTTCGTCACTGTGAAGGTCGCGTTCACTGTGCCCTTCCTCGACACGTTCGGCGTGGCCGACAGGTTCGTCGTGGTGAACGTGGTGTACGAGAGCCCGAATCCGAACGGGTAGAGCGGGTTGTAGGCGTGGCCCTGCCCGGACCCGGTGCCCGGTAGCTGGTCGAAGAACTTCGGCTGGTCACCCAGCGGTGACGGCGCGCTGCCGTCGAAGTCCCCGCCCGGCGCTGCCGCGTCCGACGGCCAGCTGATCGCGAGCTTTCCGCTCGGGTTGACCTTGCCGAAGATCACGTCGGCGACGGCCTGGCCGGCTTCGGTGCTGCCCTGGTAGGCCATCAGCACGCCGGCGGCGCTCTCGGCATCCGGACCCAGGCCGACCGGACGTCCGGCGATGACGACGACGATCACCGGCTTGCCTGTCGCCTTCAGTGCGCTGATCAGCGCCTTCTGATCCGGCGGTAGCTGCGGTGCCGGGTTGTCACCCAGCCCCTCGGCGTAGGCCTTCTCGCCGACCGCGACGACGTAGGCGTCCGCGGGCGTGCTCGCGGCGGCGGTGCCGTCCGCGACGAAGACCGCGTTCGGGTCGTTGTTCTTGACGCCCTGCTGCACGGTGGTGCCCGGCGGGATCTGGTTAGGCGGCCCCATGCAGCAGACATGGCCGGCGCCGAACACGCCCTGCCAGCTGACGCTCCAACCGCCGAGCTGGTTCGTCATCGAGTCGGCGCTCGGGCCGGTGACGACGACCTTGGCGGTCGAGGAGAGCGGCAGCGTGTTGTTCTGGTTGCGCAGCAAGGTCATCGACTCCTGCGCAGCGCTGAGCGTGCCGGTACGACCCGCGGTAACCGCAGCGTTGGCGGCGTTGGCGTCGACGCACGGCGTGTTCGGGTTGCTGACGCACGGCTGGTCGAACAGGCCGAGCTGGAACTTCAGCGTCAGAATCCGGCCCACCGCCTCGTTGATCCGCGACATCTTGATCGCGCCCGAGTTCACGTCCTGCAGGATGGCGGACTGCCACTGATCGGGGTTGATCACGTACATGGCCATGTCGACGCCGGCGTTCACGGCCTCGGCAATCGCCTCAGCCGGGTTGGCGGCAGTGTGGTAGGCCGTCTGCAGCGCCTGCACGTCCTGGTAGTCGCTGATCACAACGCCCTGGAAGTGCATCTGATCGCGGAGGATGTCCGTCAGCAGGTAGTGCGACCCCGTCGCCGGAACGCCGTTGATCGAACCGGAGTCGACCATGACGGTGCCTGCTCCGGCATCAATGCCACCGGCATACGACGGCAGCATCATGCTCTGCAGGTAGTTCAGCGGCAGCAGCGCCTCGTTGCGGTCGTGGCCGTTGATCGCCTGGGAGTAGCCGGCGAAGTGCTTGACGGTCGCGGTCACACCGAGCGAGCCGGCCGGACCTGCAGACTGAAGGCCGCGTATGTTGGCGGCGCCCAGGGCCGCGGACAGATCCGGTTCCTCGGCCCAGGTCTCGTACGTGCGGCCCCATCGGTTGTCGCGAGAGAGGTCCTGCACCGGAGCGAAGTCCCAGTTCCAGCCGGTGGCCCGCAGCGCGCTCCCGGTAGCGGCACCGCCGGCTTCAGTAGCCGATGGATCCCACGTAGCGCCCATGCCGATCGACTGCGGGAAGAGTGGCGCCTGCCACGGATGGCCGAAGCCGTGCACGGCATCAACGCCGAAAATCACCGGAAGGTGCAGCCGCGAGTTCTGGATCGCGTACTTCTGGATCATGTTGTACTCGTTGGCCCAGTCGTAACCGGTGTTGCCGGTGGCGCCGGGCACGCCGGTCGTATCCGGCGGGTTGTCGGTGCCGCCCGCGAGCAGCGAGCCGACGTTGTTGTCGACCAGCCACGTCTTCAGGCAGCTCTGGGCCAGCTGAGCCCAGCCCTGGCTGCCGCATCCAGGGGACGACGAGGTGTTCGTCAGGTTGTCGACGAGTTGCTGGTCCATCTGCCCGACCTTCTCGGGCAAGGTCATTGCCCCGAGGAGGGAGTTGACGCGCGCGTGGATCGGCTTGTTCGGGTTGAGCCATGGCGGCTGCGGGGCGGCCGCGTTGCCCTGACTGACGAAGGCAGACAGCCCCCCGACTGCCAATACGCCGACAGCCAGGGCGACCACCACCTTTTTCCTCCCGCGCACACGGTCTTTGAGCTGCCATCTGGACATAGCTCGACCTCCTTCAGTGACGGATGAATCGATGGACGACGCAGTCCTCAGCCAGAGGAACTGGGGTTGCTTGCGCCTGCTCACGTCCGGGCGTCGATGATCGACTCCGGGATGTCGCTCGATGGGTACACATGACATCTCCCGCGAAGGCGACGCGCCCCGAGCGTAGTAATGCGCGTTGTTTGCGGTCAATCGTCAGTCTCGCCCGCAACCGCTGATTGGTAGACGGTACGGGCCGTTTTGGCGAGCGGACATCATCTATCGACCCTGCCGGCCACGGCGCACACCGACGGGCGCCAAGCGGCGTGGCATCAAGCACCTGGGTGATCAGCCCAGCGTCGCGGAGCGCATGGCATCCCTACTAGGCCCGCATCCGTCCACTGTGTATAGGAGCTGGCCTCGTAACCGACCGGCCTGCTGTCTGAGCGCAATCGGCTGGGCGAGCTCGCGCTTCAGACCCGCGGCCTTCCGGCGGCGGCGCGCGCTCATCGATGGCTGCGTATGTGCTCTTCGGCCAGCCGGGCTACCGCGGGATGGTGCGTCCACATGCCCTGTGGCCGATCTCGTCCGAGCTCGGCTACGACGGTCTCCTCGCCGTCGCCCACCACGATGGCGAGGTGGTCGCGGTCCGCCTGGGATTGGGGGTACGGCGCCACCCGCACCGTGGCCCCCTCGGGCAGGTCCGCGGCGGTCCCACTGTCGACGAGCAGGTCGAGCGCGACGCCGCGTTCGGCGGCAGCCCGTAGCCGCGCGGCCAGTTCGGTCAACTCGCGGCTGGGGATCGCGGCGGCGAGACGCTCTTGGGCTCGGTCGATCGCCCGCCGCATCGAGTCGACGACATGTCCATGCCCGGACAGGCTCCAGGTCAGCCGGTTGTCCTGTTCTTCGCCGAGTTGGGAAAGTCCCTGCTCGACGGCGGCGAATGTTTCCTCGGCTTTCCGTCGGAGCGTGGCGACGAGTTCCCGGTGCGGCACCGGGGCCCACAGGGTGGGCTCGGACCGTTGAACGAGCACGGCCCCCTTCTGGGCGAGCCGCTCCAGAGTTTCGTAGATTTTGGATGTTGGGATCCCGGCGGTCTTGGCCACCTCGTGGCCGTTGGCCGGTGATTTCTGTAAGAGACCGCAATAGGCGCGGGCCTCGTACTGCGAGAAGCCGAGAGCCTGAAGGTGGGCAATGAGCTCGTCGAGCGCTGGCATTTGCAAAAACTCCTTTGACGGCACTACCGCAGTAGTGTCACGCTCTCACTTAGCTACTACCGCAGTAGTGTAACAACGAAGGAGTCCCGATGCTCGACCCAATGGCTGGCCAATTAGGCGTCCAGCAGACCCGCGACCTCGCCCATTCAGCCCTCCCAGGTGCCACCGTCCAGGCGGACACCCGGCCGGTTTCGACCGGGCGGGTGCGCCGCATCGCGGCACTTGCACTACACCGGCTCGCCGACCGCCTCGAGGCAGCCCCTCGGCTGTCAGCCAATACCCGCTAGCACACGCCGGGCATCGGTGGTCATCGCCGCAGGCGAGAACAGCGTCGTACTCGGCGGCTGTGGCGAGCGGATCCTCCGCGGGCGACGGTCCGTCGAACCGGCGGACGGTCGTCCCAGAGTCGGGCTAGCCGATCCCCAGTTCTCGATGCCGAGGTAGGTGCGAGCTGCCCAGGATACGGAATCGCGGGAGAAGTGCTGCTGCATGGCCCGGTCGTTGAGGACGTTGTCGAGCGCCGCCATGATCATGGATTGATCCAGGACGAGGTAGCGATGACCGACCGATCCAGTCGTGGGGTTCACAGCGTCGAAGAAACCGCCCGCACCGTAAATGCCCGGGTAGAGCCGGCGCAGCGTTTGGATGTTGGCGTAGGCCTCCTGCGGCGCTGCGTCCAGGGCAAGGAAGGACGCATGCGGAGTCACGACGTCTTCGGTTGCGCAGCCATGGCACTGCGAGAGGCCGAGGTTGGGGTGATCTGCGTCCGCTCCGGCGCCGAAGTACGGGAAGGTCAGCCCCTCAACGCCATAACCGGAATACCCGCCGGTGTCATCGGGCGTACTGGACGGCGACATTCCCCATACGGGCAAGTGCAGCTGTTCGCTGGAGTACTTGATCTGCACGTCGACGGTGCGACGGTCGGCCAGGCCGAAGCTATGCGGTCCCCATGACGTCTCAGGCACAACTTCGTTTGCCATCAAGCCCTCGAACATCCCGCCGGCAAAGCTGGGGATGAACGCCAGGTCCGAGCCGGTATAGACGTAGTGCCCTTCCCATACCGGGAATTGCCGGCCGGATTGGGGATCGGTGTAGGTCTGCCATGACCCGGGCATGGGCCATTGACCCTGCCAGGAGAAGTCGGGGTCGGTGGTCTGGCACTGCGGGAACGGAGCCGGCGGCGGCAACTCCCGCCAGCTGCGCCACCACACGTTGCCGGGCATCTGATGCAGGCCCATCCCGATGTAGGCCGAGATCCGCGGATCGCTGTAGAGAGCGCCGTTGTGGTAGTAGTGCGTCCAGTTATCGCCCTGATCCGGAGGCAGGCCGGCGTAATAACCTCCGAACATCTGCCCAGTCGGCTGGTTGCCGGGAATCGCCGGGTTGGTGTTGCACGCGGTCTCGGCGCGGCCGTCATAGAAGAGCCCGAAGTTCATCGGACCGATCAGGCCATTCACGAGCTGCCGGAGCTCGGGCATTGCTTGCCGCACCACGATCAGTCCAGACGCGTACCAGCCGTTGTCAACGTTGGAGATGAAGTAGCAATTGTCGAACGTCGGCGTCGTCTCGGTGGTGCAGTCGATATCCCCTGGATTACGGATTACGTGACCGGTCGTGGTGTCGTACCACTGAAATAGGAACCCGTGGTCCCGGCGCAGTTGCGCTACCTCACCGAGGGTGGCCTGGATGCGCGCGCGGGCCTCCGGCCGGCCAATCAGCTTGAGGTCGTAGGCCGAGACCACGGCCCAGAGGTACACACCAATGTTGGCTGCCGAGGTGTACCGCCCGTAACCCGTCGGGGTCGTCGCGCCGCCCGCGTAGGTGACGTTGTCCATCGGCAGTGCGGTGTGCGGGTCGACATCGACCGCGTAAAACCGCCACGTGTCGTGGGCAATAGCCCGGAGGTCAGCCCGCTGGGCCGAGCTCAATCCGTTGTTGGCGGCAACGGCCCGTTGCGGAGAGGCTGCGGCCGAGGCCAGCAACGCGATCATGGCTGCGGCAAGGACGAGGATGAGTCTTTTCATTGCGTCCGCCTTAATGACCCTCGGCGGACGTCTGTGACGTTCCGGAGAGAGCCGACGTCTCGACTATTTAGGGTTTAACCCGCTAATCCGACGCTGTCAACCCCGTTACGACGTTTTGTAGGCAGTTGCTCACGCAGTGCGACAAGCAGCGAGCTAGGCCCAGCGAGGGTGTGTGTCAGTCCCTCGAGTGGTCGTGGCCGGCGTGCTACCGCGCCTGGATGCTGACTCGCGCGTGGAGGCCGCCGAGTTCGGAGGTGCCCAGGGAGAGTCTTCCGCCGTGCCGGTGAGCTTCTGCTTCGACGATGGCGAGGCCGAGTCCACTGCCCGCGGCGGTCGCGCCCGGGCCGCGTTGGAAGCGGCGCATCACCCGTTCACGCTCGGCTGGTGGGATGCCGGGGCCGTCGTCGTCAACGAGGATCTCGGCGCCGCCGTTGAGCGGGGCGACCTGCATGGTGATGTGCCCGCCGGGCCGTCCATGCCGGGCCGCGTTTTCGAGCAGGTTTTCGATCACCCGCCAGAGTCCGTCTCCGTCGCCGAGGACCGTTGGTCCGGACTCGGGCAGGTCGACGTCGATGGACATGTCGGGATGGCGGGTGCGGGTGACGTATACCGCGCTGTCGGCGATGTCGCCGAGATCGACCTGGGCGCCGCATTTGACGAGGCCGGCCTCGCCACGGGCCAGGCTTTGCAGTCCGTCGACGAGTCGGTTCATCCGCTCCGACTGTTGGGTCGCGACGGCAAGCGCGAACTGCTGCTCGTCCGGGCTCGCGTCCGAGGAGCGGGCGATGTCGAGGTTGGAGCGGATGCTCTGCAGCGGGGTGCGTAGTTCGTGTCCCGCGTCGGCTGCGAAGCGGCGCGCCGCGAGGAGCGCTTGCTCACGAGCGGCGATCGTGCTGTCGAGGCGTGCGAGCATTCCGTCGAGCTCCCCAGCGAGCGCCGCGACCTCGGTCGGCTGTCCGGAAGCTTGCACGCGTACGCCGAGGTCTTCGGCATCGCTGATGCGCGCCGTCTTACGAGCTAGGACCTTGAGCGGGCGTAGCGCGCGGCGGGTCACCAAGAGCGTGGCGACCAGTGCGATCGCGAGTCCGGCGAGGGTGGTCCAGATGACGGTCGTGCGTAAACTCGCTGCCCGCGCGGAGATTCGTTCAGG
The DNA here is from genome assembly GCA_963809815.1 of uncultured Actinomycetota bacterium. Taxonomy (GTDB): domain Bacteria; phylum Actinomycetota; class Actinomycetes; order Mycobacteriales; family Jatrophihabitantaceae; genus CAVVJA01. The sequence goes on along the minus strand of CAWELM010000015.1, from coordinate 257,236 downwards.
CGCCGCGGCCTCAATCAACAGGCCGGCCGGGCCGCTGACGACTGCGCTGCGCCACTGGTGTCCCGCGATTGTCGTGGTACTTACTCCCGCCCGCGCCGACATTGCGGGAAAACCCTGCGGGACCGTGCCGAGGATGAGGTGCTCACCGGTTTGCGTGTTCAGGGCACGCACAAAAGCGATCTGACCGACCGGGCTCGCCGTGTCGCCGCTCGCGGCGAAAGCATCACGGAGGGGCTCCAGCCCAGCGTCCTGCAGCGGCGGCGGGGGGTTCTGTCCCGGCGGCGGGGGGTTCTGTCCCGGCGGCGGGGGGTTCTGTCCCGGCGGCGGAGGGGGGTTCTGTGCGGTATTCACCGCAACCGGTTGCCCGTGCGAGTCGAGCAGCTGCGACGGCACAGCATCACCGGGCGAGTTCGCGGGCCGGCCGATGCCGAGGGTGCCCGCGACCCACGGGGTCAGGTTCCCCGCAATGCGCTGTAGTTCGCCGCCGGCGTCGCGGGCGTCACGCTGCTCGGTCACATTGACGATGAGAAAACCGCCGCCGATGAGCACGGCAGCAACGACGACAAGGACACCAGCGGTAACTCGGACGCTAAGCGAGGACCTCATCACGGTCGCCGCAACACAAAGCCCACTCCTCGCACGGTCACTAGTATGCGGGGCGCGCCGGCGGTGTCCAGTTTGCGGCGTAGGTAGGAGATGAACACGTCGAGCGCGCGGCTGTCCGGCACAAAGTCATAGCCCCACACCAGCTCGAGCAACCGGCCCCGGCTCAGGGTGACGCCCGGGTTGCGGGCGAGCGTCTCGAGCAGAGCGAGCTCGCGTCGGGTCAGGCCTAGATCGCGACCGTCCCACGTCGCAACGGCGGCGTGCGAGTCGACGAGCAAGGGGCCCAGGCGCACCGGAGGGTCGACGCTGGTCGCGTGATCTGAGTGATAGGTGGCGCGGCGCAGCAGCGCGCGAAGGCGTGCCGTCAGCTCGTCCATCGCGAAGGGCTTGACCAAATAGTCATCCGCACCGGCTTCCAGTCCAGCGATGCGGTCGTCGACCTGATCGAGCGCGGACAGGATCAGGATCGGTGTTGCCAGGCCGCTGGCGCGCATTCGTGCGGCAACGATTCGACCGTTCAGATCCGGCAGGCCGACGTCGAGCACGACCGCATCAAGTTGGTCTGCCGCGACAACTCGGAGCGCCTGGGTGCCGTCTCCAGCGGTCGCGACGGAGTAACCCTCGAGTTCGAGCCCGCGCCGCAGCGAGTCGACGATGACCTCGTCGTCATCGACAACCAGGACGCGCGCCTTGGTCATGCGATCGGTCCTAGTAGCTCGAGCGCGCGCGCAGCCGCCCGCTCCGGGCGACCTGGTCGATCGAGGAATCTGCTTCCTCCGAGGCTGACGTCCACCAGCGCAGCGATTCCAGGGCCAATCCTCAACTCCTTGAGCGTCGGGTTGCCGTTAGGCAGCAGGCTGACAGACACGAACACCATGATGAGCGCTGCGGCACCAGGGCGCGCGCTTGACGCAACGCGCCGACGATGTCTGGCCCTTGCCACACTCACGTACAGCAGCTCGACGAGACGAGCTGAATGATGAGCAGGACCAGGATCGCAATCACCCCCGGCCGCCCCTCCCAACCTGCGGCGTTCTCGCGATCCTGGCTGCTGCCCGCCGCGCCAACAGCTGGGCCGAGCGCGGTCGTCTGAGTTCGGTGGCCGGAGCCGCAGTGCTGAATGCGCACGGCGACTATCGCGGCACCGTTGACGGCAGCGTTAGCGCCGTCAATGCCGCTGTTACGGCGGCGCGCCGATGACGAGCTCCGCTGACGCGAGCCCAGCAGCGATGAGGCTGCGGATAGGAATTCTGCGCGTCATGCGCTGCACACTCGCACCGCACTGTTAAGAAATCCCTAGCCGGAAGCTGGCGGCCCGCGCGCAGGAAGCAACATCCTCTCGGATCGACGCATTCGGGCACTGTGAACGGTGCCGATGCCGCCACGTCGTACGGGGTCGCCGTGTTCTTGTCTATTTGCGCGACGTATGAGCCGCGCTCGACGGTTGGCTGACCCGAACCCATCGAGAAGCCATACCGGGCGGACTCCTGCAAAAGTCCGTCGAGTTCTTAGTCGAACACCATGTCCAGCACGCGGCCAGCTTGGCTGCGAAGTCGCGCTTGGGCGTCGCTGTCGCCGAACAGATGTCGCCTGAGCGCCTGCTCGAAGATGCCGTCGAACAGTCCGTAGGCAACGTCCTCGGCGACCTTAGGGCGGTGACCACGTAGTTCGCCGTAGCGTGAGACGATCCGCCAGATCATCCGCTGCAGCGTCAAGTCAATATCGGTGACGTCGGCTTGAAATGCGGGTTCGAAGAGCGCTTGATTGCGTAGGTCGTACCAGAGCCGGTGCATCTCGGCGTCGTCGACCATCGTCGCCGCGAGCTTGTCGCAGAATCGCCGTTTGAGATCCGTCGCTGACCGCGCGCTAGCCAGAATCTCGTCGTAGCGGGTTACGCATTCGTCGTTGTAGACCCGCACGCAATGGGTGATGAGGTCGATCTTGTCGGTGAAGTAGTAGTGCAGTACGCCGTGGCTGAACGTGGCATCCTGCGCGATCTCCCGGAGGCTAGTGCGCGCGTAGCCGAGAGCAGCCAGGGTTTTCAGAGCAGCGCGGGCCAACTCAGTGCGACGCTCGGTGAACTTGTGCACCTGCCGCCGCGAGATGCGCTCGTCGGCGGGACGCACATCGGTCTGCAACACAACACCCTCCTTCGGACCGATTCGACCATACCTGGGCGGGGCCGACTTTGGACGACCGACCGAAAAAAATTGGACGAATGTCTGAGATTATCTTGACGGTCGTCCAAGAACAGCTAGCGTGACTGTGGTCACGTCTACGAGATGACCCCGAGGGGACCGCATGACAGCAATTGATCTTGCCGGGCGACACGCATTGGTCACGGGCGGTGCGCGCGGACTAGGCGCGGCAATGGCTCAGGCCTTGGCCGACTCTGGTGCGTCAGTGGTGATCGCCGATCTGCTTGACGAGGAGGGCACCGCAAGTGCGAAGACGCTCTCGGACAACGGAACCAAGGCAGCGTTCGTCCACCTGGACGTGACCGACGACGACAACTGGGCAATCGCCGTCGAGGAAGCTATCGCGGCGATAGGTGGCTTCGACATCCTGGTCAATAACGCGGGAATCGAAATCACCCAGCTGGTTGCCGACCTGGACGCCGCCGACACCTTGCGAATGCTTTCGGTCAACGTGCTCGGTACTGCTCTCGGCACCAAGCATGCGTTCCGGGCGATGCGCCCGGGTGGAGCGGCCGGCAACGGCGGCGCGGTCATCAACACCGCCTCAGTGGCCGCAACCATCGCGTTCCCTGGCATCGCGATCTACTCGGCCACCAAGTCGGCCATCGATCGGCTCACCCGGGTTTCGGCGATGGAGGCTGGCAAGCTCGGGTATGGCGTCCGGGTCAACTGCGTCTACCCCGGCCTCGTCCCGACGATCATGGGTTCGCAACTCGCCGTCGACTGCGCCGATCTCGGCCTGTTTCCCAGCCCGACGCATGCGGTCGAAGCAGTCGTCGGGCTCACGCCACTCGGCCGACTGGGCGAACCGGCCGACATCGCCGACGCGGTGGCATTTCTTGCCTCGGATGCTGCCCGCTTCATCACCGGCGTCGGACTGCCGGTCGACGGCGGAATGGGGATGTAAGCATGAGCGACAAGCCCGTCGTCGTATATGGCGCGTCCGGCTACACCGGCCGTCTGGTCTGCGAGTACCTGCGCGAATTCAATGTTCCGTTCACCGCAGCCGGACGCGACAAGGACCGGGTGCAAGCCGGCCTCGCCGCCGTTCCTGGACTCGAGACGGTGGAGCACGAGGTCGTCGAGGTCCAGCACACGGTGGAGGCGCTCACTGAGCTATTCACCGGTTCGCGCGTCGTATGCAATCTTGTCGGCCCCTTCATCCGTTACGGAGGGGAAGTAGCTGAGGCTGCGGCGGCGGCCGGTTGTCACTATTTGGACACCACCGGCGAGCAAGACTGGACGATGGTGGCTAAGAATGATTTTCACTCGGCATTTGCAGAAAAAGGCTTGATCGTCTCGCCGAGCGTCGCACAGATGTACACGACCGGCGAGATCGCAGCCAACATCGCGCTTGAACATCCTGGCCTGGATACCCTCGACATCCTGGTTCTGTGGAAGGGTTTCCCGACCTACGCGTCCACCCAGACGATCTTCACGGTCGTCAAGGCCGACTGGTTCTACTTACAGCAGAACGAATACGTGCAGTGGGATAAGAAAGCCCACTACGACGTAGTCGTCCCGGGCCAGCACGAGCTCGCGCTGGCGTTGCCCTGGAGCGGCACGAGTCACCCCGTCTGGTTCAAGGACGACCCGCGCGTCGCGAACGTCAAGGCGGTCGGCGGAGTGTTCGAACGATCGGTCATGCAGGGTGTTGTCGACACCGTGGCGATGTACCAGGACCAGATCGCACCACTGCCCCCGGATGAGCAGGAGGCCAAGCTCAGCGAGATCGCAGGATCCCTGCAGGCGGGCATGCCCCCGCGCGAGAACCCGCGCCTGAACACGTCGCTCGAATCGGTGTACGCCAGCGGACCGCTAGGCCGGGTGCATGTCGTATTGCACGGCAATAGCAATTACAAGCAGACCGGTCTGCTGCAGGCATATGCGGCGTACTCCCTGCTGCAGCAACCGCCGCGCCGAGTCGGATTTGCATCGGCCTGCCAAGCGTTCGGGCATCGCGAGCTGCTTGGGATGCTGCGCAGTTTCGGCCTGGTGATGAAGCCCAGCGTGATGGTGCTCGACTGACGTGCGGCTGATCGACTACCTGGACAAGGGTGCGTCGCTCGGCCCGGACCGGCCATGCCTTACCACCGCCGAGAACGAGCGCACCTACGGCGACGTGCAACGCCTGTCGTATCGCATTGGGAAGGCGTTGCAGCGGTCCGGCGTCCGGCCGGGAGACAAAGTGGCGATTCTGTCCGCCAACGATCCGGTCGCGTTTTCGTGTGTGTTCGGGATATCCCGTGCCGGCGCGGTCTGGTGCCCGATCAATCCACGGAATGAGGCAGCCGAGAACCGCGAGCTGTTGGACCTGTTCGACTGCACGGCGCTGATCTACCAGAAGTCATTCGCGCCGCTTGTGGATCAGATCCGCGATCAGCTGGCCAAGCTCACCGTGCTCGTTTGTCTCGAGACCGAGTTCGAGACCTGGCTCGATGGGATTTCAGATGAGCCGTGGCAGGCCGAGCCGCCCGATGACGTCGCGATGATCGCCGGAACCGGTGGCACAACCGGGCGTCCCAAGGGGGTCGTACTCACCGGCGCGAACCTCGAAGCGATGACCGCGATCGTTCTGATGAGCTACCCGTTCCAGGGAAGGCCCGTCTATCTGGCCCTGGCGCCACTGACGCACGCGGCCGGCGTGCTGTGCTTTCCGATGCTGGCGCTCGGCGGCCGGATCGTGGTGTTGCGCAAACCTGACCTCGGCGACTTCCTCGACGCCGTAGCCCGGTACGACGTCACTCACACCTTCCTCCCACCGACGTTGATTTACCTGCTGCTCGGCAAGCCCGAGCTCGAGTCCACGGAGCGTTCGTCCCTGCAATGCTTCTGGTACGGCGCAGCGCCAATGTCCACTGCGCGGCTGGAGCAGGCCTTGGGCGTGATCGGACCGGTTATGGCCCAGCTGTACGGCCAGACCGAGGCGCCGATGATGGTCTCCACGATGGCCCCCGCCGAGCATTTCCGCGCCGACGGAACGCCCGCGACAGAGCGCTTCGCCTCGGCCGGGCGTCCGGCCCCGCTCGTCACCGTCGCGATCATGGATCCGGACGGACAGCTGCTCGCGCGCGGCGAGCGCGGCGAGATCGTCGTCCGTGGATCGCTAGTCAGTCCCGGCTACTACAAGAACCCGGTGGCAACCGCGGAGGCCCGCAGCGGCCCATGGCATCGCACCGGAGACATCGGCTACCTCGACGATGACAACTACCTGTTCATTGTCGATCGGGCCAAAGACATGATCATCACTGGCGGGTTCAACGTGTACTCGGCCGAAGTCGAGCAGACACTCCTGAGTCACCCGTCGGTTCGCGACTGTGCGGTCATCGGCCTTCCCGACGACAAGTGGGGCGAGCGCGTCGTAGCCGTGCTCGAGGCGGGGTCTGACCTCGATGTCGACGAGCTGCGTGACTACGTTCGGGAGCGAATCGGCGGAGTGAAAACCCCCAAACAGTTCGAGATCTGGACCGACCTGCCGCGCTCGAAGGTCGGCAAGGTCCTCAAGGCCGAAGTTAAGCAGCAACTGCTCAGCACCGTGCCGCTCAAGCACGACAGCTGACAGCAGGCTTGGCCTGCGGACCCAGGGCTAGGGTCAGCACCGCGCGGCCCGCCGGTACTCCTGCGGGGTCAAGCTGAATTTGCGTTTGAACGTGCGGGTGAAATGGCTCTGGTCGTAGAAGCCCGCCTGCGCCGCGATATCGGCGATGGTGCTCGTGCTGTCTGCCAGAGCACGTGCGGCCTGCTCCAGGCGCAGGTTGCGGAGGTATGCGCCGACCGTCACGCCGTAATGGATTCGGAATGTTCGGGTCAGATGCACCGGGTGCACACCGATGACTTCAGCGACCTCACTGACACGCAGGCTCTGGCCGGGCCTCGCGTGCAGCAGATCTCGGGCCTCGTCGAGCCAGGGTGGCGGCCGCCGTCCAATGCGAGAGCCGTTCGGGTTCCGAACCCGCGCCGCGGTCGCAAGCAGTTCCAGAATCAGCCCTTCCAGGGCGAACGGCGCAACTGCATCTCCAGCGTTCAACTCATTACTTGCCCGCCGCGCCAGGCTACCGATGAACCCGTTCTGCTGGTAGTCGAACCGGTCCAGCAGGGCCGCGAACGGTTCGAGCAACTCGGCCCGTGCCGGATCCGGTTGCACGACAAGGACCGTCGCTCCGGCGGGCGCGAACCGGTTGCCGTGATTCTCGCCCGCCGGCTCAGTGAGCATTGATCCGGTGGGGCACGGGTGCGATCGGCCGCGGGTCGTTCCATCGAAGCCGCCGCGCAGGATCACGGCGACGGTAGCGCGAGGGTGGTTGTGCAGCGGCAGGGTGAGCTCGGGCGGGAAGACGATCCGAGCCACATGAAACGCACCGACATCCGCGACGCGAAACTCGATGCTGCCTGTAGTCACAGGTACGGACGTGGTCGTGGTGGCACCCCCATCGACACCCAATGTTGTTTTCGTCCCAATTGGTGCGATCCATGCAAGACAGATGGCTCGTCGGACACCATTGTGGGCGCCGCAAGACACCGTCGTCGAGGCACATCGGAGGGTCCGTCATGCATCGTTTCGCCCTCGTAGCAGTGGCCATTCTCTTCAGCGCCGTGCTGCCGACCACCGCAGAGGCTGCGGCACCCGCGCCAACGGATCCAGTGACGGCCCGTGTGGACGGACACACCTACGTGTTGCTCGGCCCGTCGGTGTTTGGTGTGACGGTGCAACAAGACCCACTCGCCTACAGTGCCATCAAGCTCTCCGACGGCACGGTTCGCGGCCACTGGAGCTACCACTATTACGAAGCCGGCGTTGAAACCACGTTCAGCGGTCCGATCAGCTGCCTGACTGTGCACGGAGACCGCGCGTGGGTCGGCGGCCCCATAACCCAATCGAGCGACCCCACCCAGATCGGAAGCGGGGGCTGGTGGCAAATCGCCGACAACGGGACTGGTCCACACCCGGTCATCCCCGACCGCACAACGTTCGTCGGCATCGGCACCCTCGAGCAAACCCAGGCGTATTGCGATACCGCACCGGAACCGCGGTTCATCTTCGACGTCCAGCAAGGCGGGGTACGGGTCAGCGCCGGATAGCGGGCCGTTGCGATTGACCGGGACTTTGACCGTCGACAGCCCGAGCGGCGATGCGTCGACCCGATCAGGTCCTCTGCTTGTCGGCGTCGTAGCCGACAACCATGGCTGCTGCGCTGTGGTCGATGAACTTGCGCTCGTCCGCCAGCAGTCGTTGCACAACCGCCTCGTTCGCCATGATGCCGAGGAACGCCGCTTGATCGGCGTAGCAGGCGATAGCTACGCCGTCGTAGTCCGGTCCGCTCACTCCGAGAATTCCGCGGGCCTGATTGGTCAGCTCCGCATCGGTGTGCACCTGCCTATAGCCCTGCGAACCTGGCACCTGGCGGCCCAGCTCCGCATGGTTAGTCGACCAATAACGCTGGAATTCCGCTCGGCTCATCGCGTCCCATCGACGAAGGGCCATGGCGAGCAACAGCGGCTGCTCACCCGGGACGACAACAAGCTCCGGACCGACCAACACCGTGGACCGCTCACGGTCGAGCCACGGCCACTGATCCAACGCAGCTGCGAGCGCAGCCAATATCTGCGGTGACAGCCCGTTGGGCAGCTGGCGTATTTGCAGCAGCGCTACGAAGGTCGGCGCGCTGGCAGTTTCATCACCGTGCGCCAGTCCACCTAATGCGGTTGCGTCGTGCACCACGACGCGGGCATCGGCAGCGGTCGACAGGTCGGCGACAGCTGATGTCCAATCCGCCAGCTCACGTGCATGGAGGGAACGATCCGAGCTGGCCAGAAACAATTCGACTGTGACGAACTCCGGACCGGTCATGAACACCTCCTGTTTTGACCGCGCAATCGACAGACGGTGGTGTACGCCGCGTCAGAACCGCCAACGGCTCGCGCCGCCGGGATCTACGGTCTGCAATGCGGTCGCGGTGTGCGGGCTAAGCCGATACACGAACCACGGCGGCGGACCAGCGGACGGTGCGTTGAACTCGGCGGTGAGCGCCCGGCCCGTCTCATCCACCTGGGCCGGCCAGCCTTCCGCCGCCCAGAGCACGGCCATGGCGGCGACCGTTGGTGGATCGGTGACTTGCCAGGCCTCGCCTTCTACGACGAGATCGAACTCTTCCGTCGCGACGCTCAGGGCGCAGCGTGGGTCACGGCCAAGATTCTTGGCCTTGCGATTCCGTTCACCCGACTGGAACCAGAAAGCGCCATCGACAAATGATGCACCGATGCCCGTGACATGCGGGCTACCGTCCGGGTTGATCGTCGTCAGCCAGCACGTGTGCCGGTTCGGACCACCAGTGCCTGGTCCTTGGCTAATGCCGGATTCGAGCCGCGCTTGGATGGGGGCCCACTCGAGCGGCGGCAGGTTGTAGAGGTCGGCCAAGTTGGCTACATCCATGACCGCAGACGCTACGCGCGCCGAGTACCACCCGAGTGGCTATAGCGGCGAACCGACTGGCACGGTCGTGACTTCGGCTTGTGACGACGCGCGGCGCGCTCCGACTACCGTCGCCAGCCGCCACAAGGCGGCGGCGGCGAGTACGTGCCAGATTGCGTGTCGTGGGAGAAGGCCGTCGGCTCGACACAGCGAGGTTGGATCGGACGGCGAGCCGATCGTCACGCCAGCGGCGGCGATCACCAGCGCGGAGGTCAGGACCCGGCGCAAGACCGGACGCCGCGCTGCCCGCAGCAGGTTCCCACCGATTGCGGCGGCCGCTATCACTGCCTGAGCGATGGTGGATGCCGTCGCGCCCAAGGCCACGACCGGAACCAGCGCCGCCGACGGGATCAGCCACCACCGGTTTGACAGCTCCCGGCCAGTGAGATCGGCGGCAGCATCGGTGGCGACGAACACCAGAACGGCGACGAGCGGGAGGTCGTGGGCGTAGGCCTGCCACTCCGGGTGTGGCCCGTGCTGGATGAACGATCCCACGCCGACGCTCGCTACGAGTAAGGCAAAGACGGTCCGCCGATGGCGGACTGGCTCGCCACCCCCAGCCACGCCTGGCCGGCTCGCAATGAGAATGCCCGCGCCCGCAAGCACGAATGCCGCGCTGGAAATCGCATTCGCCGGCTCCCGGAGGAACCCGGTCGCGTATGGCTCACAGACGCTAGGCAAGGTCATCCCGTCGAGTATGAATCACGACGCGGCACTGCAGGCAATAGTGGTCACGGGGGCCGCGCCACTGTGACCCCACTCGGCCCAGGATCCGTCGTAGACACGAACGTCCGGGTGGCCGAGCAGGTAGGTCAGCACGAACCAGGCGGTGGCGGCTCGGCCGCCGATGGCGCAGTAGGTGATGACGTTGCCGACCGGCGATGCGGCGATCGGCGCGAACTGCTGGCGGAGTTCGTCGACGGAACGGAACCGACCTCGGTCGTCGTGGACGTTGTCGATCGGCAGGTGAATGGCGGAGGGAACGTGCCCGGCACGACCAGACGGCTCGGGTGCTCCGGACGGCCAGAACCGCTCACCCTGGAACTCGGCCAGGCTTCGGACATCGACTATCGCCGTCGATCGCCGCCCGATCGCCGCCCGCACGGTCGCATAGTCGGCCCGAATGCCGGCATTCGGCGCAGCCAGCGGGTATCTGGTCGTCGGGTTCGGAGTCGGAGCATCGGTCGTCCAGGGCCGCTCGTCGTCCATCCAAGCTCGTCGAGAACAGTCGAGCATGCGCACGTCCGCGTGGCGGTAGAGCTTCATCAGCCAGAACGCGAGCGCAGGGGCATAGCCGTAGCACACCACCGTCGAGCGGGGATCGATACCCGCGCCGACGAGCAGGCCTGCCATGGCCGCCGCATCCAACAGTCGGTACTCGCTGTCCTTCAGGTCGCTATAGACGTTCCAGAGGACAGCACCGGGAATGTGACCTTGGTTGTACGCCGTCGCACTCACGTCAACCTCGACGAGGCGCACCCGAGGATCGTCAAGGTGCTCCTCGAGCCAATCCGGTCCCACTAAGACATCAGCTCGTCTGTGGGTCTGATCCATGATGATCGAGGGTGCTGATGTCATCGCAGGCCTCCTTGCCGTGGCTACTCGATCTGTATCCAGGCGAGCAGGTCTTCCCGCTCGACCGTTTGCAGCAGGGCGGGATGGTCGGCGGCCATGTGCGCTCGGATTGCCGTGACGACGGCCTCGTCGCTGTCGCCCCTGGCCACGTAACCGCATTCGCACCGGATGATCCTGGCCATCTCGTCCTCCTCGAACGTTTCTACGCGAGCGCCATTGCCAGAATGTTGGCATGACCTTGGCGTCGGCGCCGCGGCTGCGGATCCAGCTGTGCGGCGCCACCATTGTCGAGCGCGACGGGGAACGGCTCGAACCGCAGCTTCCCGGCCGTCAAGGCCGGCTGCTGTTCGCCTACCTGGTCATCAATCGCGATCACGCCACCGGCCGAGATCGGCTCGCCGACGCGCTGTGGCCCGAGCCGGTACCCGCATCGGCAGCCGCGGGGCTCAACCCGTTGCTGTCCAAGCTGCGCAGGATCCTCGGGGCGGACGCGGTCGAGGGCCGATCGAGCGTGCGCTTGCGGCTGCCGACCGACAGCAGCGTCGATGTGGAGAAAGCTGCGGAGGCGGTCCACCGGGCCGAGTCGAAGGTCGCTCTCGGTGAGTGGAAGCGAGCGTGGGCGCCGTCTCTAGCGGCACTGTTCGTGGCCGAACGCACGTTCTTGCCCGGCGAGGATGCGCCGTGGATCGACGAACAACGCCGGCTGCTCGGTGAGATCCGGCTGCGAGCGCTCGAAGCGTACGCAACGGCGACGTTGCGCACGGGCGGAACCGAGCTTCCCGCGGCCGTCCGCGCTGCCCGCACTCTCATCCGGTCGGCGCCGCTTCGCGAGAGCGGCTACCAGACGTTGATGGAGGGCCTCGCCGCTCAGGGCAACGTCGCTGAAGCGGTTCAGGTCTACGGGGAGCTGCGGGTCGTGCTCCGAGACGAACTCGGCGTTGACCCGAGTTCCGCGTCCCAGGCGGTCTATACCAAGCTGATGCGAGGAAACGGATGAGGTCGAGCGCGAATCAAATCGCATATTGCGGGAGCGTGGACAGTGTATGTAGCCGTTGTCGGACCGGGGCAGGACGCGAGCGAGCGGGACTGCGACCAGGCCCGAGAGGTTGGCCGATTGCTCGCCGAGCGAGGCATCCGCCTCGTGACCGGTGGCCTGACCGGCGTGATGGCGGCTGCGGCTGAAGGATGCAGTCAGGCGGGAGGAATCTCGGTCGGCCTGCTGCCGGGAGCAGATCGCGAAGCGGCGTCCCCGCAACTGACCCTCGCGCTCCCGACCGGTCTCGGCGAATTGCGCAATGGTCTCCTGGTCCGTAGCTCGGACGGGGTCATTGCGGTAGGTGGGAGCTGGGGCACGCTATCCGAGGTCGCGGTGGCGCACCGCCTTGGCGTGCCGGTGGTCACCCTCCACGGGTGGTCGGTCTGGGATGCTGCTGGTGTCTCCGTTCCGATGATCATCGCGTCGTCCCCGCTTGTGGCGGTCGAGCGCGTCGTCGAGCTGATCGAAATACAGCGCTGAGCGGGCTGGCGTCACATCGCTGCGACTACCTGACGGAGGTCGCGAACCAGTCCGTCGAACGTCTCGCGGCGCGACCGATCGTCGGCCCGCAGGACGGCGGACGGGTGAACGGTGGCCAGGACGACATCGATCGATTGCTGTGAATCGGCGTAGGGGCCGGTGGGAGGCGGCCAGGGGAGGAATTCGCCCCGGTGCTGGGTGAGCCGAAAGGCTGCGCCGAACAACGATTGCGAGGCAACCGACCCGAGCGCGACCAGCGCGGTCGGCCGGATGGCTTGAAGCTCTCCGGTGAGCCAGGGACGGCACGCCGCGATCTGGCGTGCGCTGGGTGTCGCGTGCAGTCGCCGGGACGTCGATTCCGTGGCCTTCCAGCGGAAATGTTTAACCGCGTTGGTCAGGTAGATCTCGGATCGTTCGATCTCGGCCGCGTCGAGAGCTCGGTCCAGTACCTGCCCAGCCGGGCCGACGAATGGCTCGCCGCGGCGGTCCTCTACGTCGCCCGGCTGCTCGCCGACGAGCATCATCCGCGACTTGACCAATCCGGCTCCGAACACCACTTGCGTAGCTGACTCGTATAAGTCGCACCCCCGACAGGCACGCGCTGCCCGCCGCAAGTCAGACAGCCGTATCTTCTCCGGCAGAAAACGATCGGCGCCCGGATACGTCATACCTGCTGAAGCTACCTACTGGCTCGCTAGCGAGCCCGAGCTAGTGTCGCCCGTCCGACCACTTGTTCCTGCACGTGCGACCCTCAGGATCACGAGGCCGGACGATCTTTGAGTTATTCTCGCCATCGGCCCGATGAGTCCAAGATCACCATTGAAACATGGCAGGTCGAGCTGGAAACGACCGGCATCACGCCAGTGCACGCAGTCCGGGGACGACGTCTTCGCTGAATTGATCGAGGAAGCGCATCTGGTCGGCGCCGGGCCCGTGGAACACCAGATGGTTCAACCCGGCATCGACGTAAGGCTTTATTTGCGCGAGCGCCGTCTCCGGATCTGAGGCGACGATCCACCGCCGAGCCACCTCCTCAATGGGCAGCTCGTTGCAAAGGCGCTCCATCTCGAGCGGATCGTCGACGCCATGCTTCTGTTCCGCCGTCAACGAGAGCGGGGCCCAGAAGCGCGTGTTCTCCAGCGCGAGCATCGGATCACGGTCGTAGGAGAGCTTGACCTCGATCATCCGATCGATATCTGACCGATCCCGTCCAGACGCCTGCAAGCCTTCGTCGAGAGCGGGCATGAGCCTCTCGGTATACAGGTCCATTCCTTTGCCGCTGGTGCAGATGAACCCATCGCCCGCGCGACCCGCGTATCGGGCGACTACCGGCCCTCCGGCGGCAATGTAGATCGGGACGCCACTCTCCGGGCGGTCATAGATCGTGGCATTGCTCGTCTGGTAGAACTCGCCTTCGAACGAGACCTGATCTTCTTTCCAGAGTATTCGAATCAGCCGCACGGCTTCACGCAAGCGCGCGAAGCGTTCCTTGAAGTCCGGCCACTCCAGACGGGCCACCGCCACCTCGTTGAGCGCTTCACCCGTACCGACACCAAGGAATATCCGTCCCGGAAATAGCGCGCCCATGGTGGCGAACGCCTGGGCGATCACGGCCGGGTTGTACCTGAATGTTGGCGTGAGGACGCTCGTCCCGAGTATCAGCCGCGACGTCCGCTCGCCGAGAGCGCTCAGCCAGGCCAAGGAATAGAACGCATGACCGCCCTCATGCCGCCACGGCTGGTAGTGGTCAGCAACCGTCACGCTGTCCAAGCCGTGCTCCTCGGCCGCCACGGCGTATTCCAGCAGCTCGCGCGGTCCGAATTGCTCCGACGAGGCCTTGTATCCGATTCTCAGATCCACCGATGTCTCCGTTCACGATCAGGTCAGAGCCGGTATCACCTCGCGAGCAAACAACTCGATGCTCGACCGGTCGTATGCGGCATCCCGGAAGTTCGTAATCGCGTAGCTCATGCCGAGTGCCGCGAGTTCCCGCAGCCGCTCGATGATCTGTTCGGGCGTGCCGACCAGCGGACCTCCGGCATACAGCTTGTCCTGCGCGGCCAACTGCTCGGCGGGCACCAGCGGCTCGTACTGCGCGTGAATCCACGCCAGGCGATCAGCGACGTCCTTCGCCGTTTCGCCGATGACGACGTTGAAGTTGACCGATCGGGTAATGGCGTCGAAGTCCGAGCCGACATCGCGGCAATGGTCGGCCAGGATCTGCGACTTGCGCGCGAACTCGTCGGCGCGGCCGTCGGAGAAGTTCGTGCAGTTGGCGTATCGGGCCGCGATCCGAAGAGTTCGTTTCTCTCCGCCGCCGGCGATCCAGAACGGGATGCCACCGGCCTGCACAGGACGCGGATGCCCAATGGCACCGTCGACGTGGTAGTACTTGCCATCGAGTGTCGCGACGCCGTTCGTCCAGAGTTGGCGCATGATTTGCACGCCTTCGTCGAGCATGCCGATCCGGTCACCCGCAGGCGGGAATCCGTAGCCGTACGCCTCCCATTCGTGCTGGTACCAGCCTCCGCCGATACCCATCTCGGCCCGTCCACCAGAGATGACGTCGACGGTCGCCGCGACCTTGGCGAGGTAGGCCGGATTGCGATACCCCATGCAGGTGCACATCTGCCCCAGCCGAACCCGTTGGGTGCTTGCCGCGAATGCGGCCATGAGCGTCCAGGCCTCGTGGGTGACTTCGTTGGTCGGCACTGGCACGGTGTGGAGGTGGTCATAGACCCAGATCGATTCCCACGGTCCGGACTCGGCGGCGTGGGCTACCTCGAGCATGGTCGGCCACTGTTGGGCTGCCTCGATGCCAGCCAGATCGAGTCGCCAGCCCTGTGGGACGAACAGTCCGAAGCGCATGAGAAGACACTAGTGCTCACGTCCATTGACTCGCCGGGAGTCGGCTCCATGCGGTCGGTGAAGATCCACGTCCGGATCGGCACGGTGGTGGACGAGTGTCCTGACAATCGAATCGAGACGGTGCCCGTCACGACGACGTGAGACGATGCCCTGGGTCGAGTGCCATCGCTAGCGGTACCCAGAGCTGGTTGTCGGGTTGGACGGCGACCTCGCCGTGGACGACACAGGCGCGATCTGGGCCCGCCAACAGTCCGGTTTCCTCTTGCGCATCGATCCGAACCGCAACGCGGTCGTCGAACGAGTCGCTGCGCCGGCATCGTTGAGTGGAGGCAGCCTACTCATCACTGGCGACTCGATCTGGACGACCGCTAGCGACGACGCAGCCCTGCTACGACTACGTCGATAGCGCGAGTCCGGCAGCGCATCACTCCCGCTGAACGGACCCGGCGTCCGCCAGCACTCGGAGGATGTTCCGCCGAGTCAGCGCCGCGATGTCGTTGTCGGACCAGCCGCGATCGATCAGTTCGGCGATCAGCGTCGGGTAACCCGACACGTCCTCGAGGCCTGCTGGCATCGGATCGCACCCGTCGAAATCGCCGCCGAGCCCGACATGCTCGGCTCCCGCTACTTCTCGCACGTGGTCGATGTGGTCCGCGACCTGGGCCACGGTTGCGATCGGCGGTGGCGCCTTGGCGGCGTGGGCTTGCAGGGCGGCCGTGTAGGCCGTCCAGTCCACCGGGTCCTCGCCGCGCGCCCGCATGTCGTCCACGACATCTTGCTCCCAGGCTCGACAGTCGTCCGAGACGAATGCAGGGACGAAGGTGACCATGCACACGCCGCCGTTCGTCGCCAGCGCGGTAAGCACCTCGTCAGGCACGTTGCGGGCGTGATCACACAACGCGCGCGCAGACGAGTGACTGAAGATCACCGGCGCGGACGTCGTCTCGAGCGCGTCGCGCATTGTGCCGACGGCGACGTGGGACAAGTCGACCAGCATGCCCAGCCGGTTCATCTCCCGGACGACGAGCCGGCCGAAGTCGGACAGGCCACCGAGGCGAGGGCTGTCCAGGGCGGCGTCTGCCCACGGAACGTTGACGTTGTGGGTAAGTGTCAGGTACCGCACACCGAGCCGGTGCAGGATACGTAGCACGCCGAGGGACGAGCCGATCGAGTGGCCACCCTCGGCGCCGAGGAGAGAGGCGATCGTTCCGTTGGCCTGGGCCTTCTCCACGTCGGCGGCGCTGAGCGCGAGAGACAGGCGGTCCGGGTACCGCTCGATGAGGTGGTGTACGAAGTCGATCTGCTCCAGCGTCCCGATCACGGCGCGGTCGCCGGTTTCCGATGACGGGACGTACACCGACCAGAACTGACCCCCGACGCCACCCTCTGCGAGCCGAACGAGATCGGTCTGGGTCAGAGTCTGCCGAGCCGTGACGTCGAACCGATCCAGGTCGTAGTCCACCTGCTCCCGCAGCGCGAAAGCAAGGTCGTTGTGGCCGTCGACGATGGGGTGCGCGGCGAGCACAGCGTGGGCGCGGTCGAACGAGGTCACCCACGCAGGGTAATCAAACCTCGGCCGTTTCTCTCGTGGCCAGGTGCCGGTACTGCGTGCCATGCTGCCCGCCGATCCGGCTGACATGGGCCTCGGTGAGCTGGCACCCCGCGTCGTTCAGCAGGCCGTCGTGGATCTGGTAGCCGTTGCTCGCCCGGACGCTCACGACGAAGTCCACCACCTCGGCCGTCTTGGACCATGGGGCGTGGATCGGCACGAGCACGGTTTCTACCGGCGCTGTCGGCACGATCAATGAATCGCCGGGGTGGTAGACCCGTTCGTCGATGAGAAACGCAACGTTTGCGACTATCGGAACCGTCGGATGGATCAACGCGTGCTGGCCCCCGAAGGTCTGGATAGCGAATCCGGCCGCCTTGAACGATTCGTTCGCACGGACCGTGTGGACACGATCGCCGAGTCCCGCGAACTGGGTCGCCACGCTTGCCGGCGCCCAGAGGTGTAGTTCCGGATCTGCGGTCGCGACCGCCCGCACGGCCTCGACGTTGATGTGGTCGCCGTGCTCATGCGTGACGAGCACGGCATGCGCGCCCTGAAAGGCGTCCGTCATTTGGGCAGCGTCGAGGAAGCTGCCTGGGTCGACGACGAGAGCTCGACTGTCGTCGTCTAACCGAACGCAGGAGTGCGCGAACTTCGTCAGGCGCATGTCACTCCTCTTCGATGATGTGAACGGCGGCCTCCTCGGCGCTCGCGGCGCCACCCGATCGGCCGACGTCGTCCGCGACCTCATCGGCTTCGGTGTCTGAATGCGTGCCCTCATCCGGAGCGACGAGCCGCCCGGTGCGGGGATCCGGTGCGGTGAATTCGATGTCGTAGTCATCGGCAACGGGGTAGTCAGCTGCCGAGACGTCGGGCTCCTCTTCAGCGAGCAGCTGATCGAGTGACTCGCCTTCCCATTGCTCTTCCGCCGTCGTGCCGTAGCGGGTCGCATGCGGCTCGTAGTCGGGCGGCGAATAGCCGGCGTCGAGCGGATCTTCAGTGTTGTCCCCCGTCAAGGTCTCGGACGGATCCAACTGGGTGTCGCCCTCGAAGCCCCCCACATACAGGTCGTCGGACTCGCTCACATTTGCCTCCGGTTCCCTCGCGCAGGCGCAGGTTTCGAGTCCACTCAAGCACGATGACCGGGAGACTGGCCATGTGCCCGGCCCAACGACCTCGGTGATGTGGTTCCGCCGCGACCTGCGATTGCGCGACCATCCTGCGCTGGCCGCTGCTGCCGACGCGGACCGGGTCGTCGCGCTCTTCGTGCTCGACGATGCGTTGCGTCGGCCGTCGGGCGCCCCCGGCTGGCGTTCCTCTACAGAGCTTGCGCGATCTGGACGCCCAGTTGCGCCAGCACGGCGGGCGCTGGTCGTGCGGCGGGGGCCCGCCCGAGAAACGTCGTTCCCGCCGTCGCCCGGGACGCCGGCGCGACCAGCGCGCACATCAGCACAGACTTCGGGCCTTACGGCGCCGCGCGCGACAAGCGGGTGGACGCGGCGCTGGGCGAGGTCCCGCTCATCCGCACCGGTTCTGCCTACGCGGTGGCCCCTGGCCGCATCGTCAAGTCCGACGGCCAACCGTTCCGGGTCTTCACGCCGTTCTACCGGACGTGGTCGGCCCATGGCTGGCCGGCACCGGCTGAGTCAGACCCGGCCCGGATCAGTTGGAGGCGGGGCATCAGCGGCGCCGGCGTGCCCCAAGATCCCAAGCCGCCGGCGCGCCTGGTCCTGCCTGATGCCGGCGAACAAGCCGCGTACTACCGCAAGCTGCGGGGCCGCCAATCGAATGGACATGCCACAGACCGTTGACGCCGCCGCGCCGCGAGCCGAAAGCGAGTGTCAAGATCGATCAGATCGTGTCGGCCACTGCCTCGCCGTGCCAGGCCCGACGCAGGGTGAGCCGACTGCCCGAGTGCAGGATGGCTA
Organism: uncultured Actinomycetota bacterium; assembly: GCA_963809815.1. Classification (GTDB taxonomy): domain Bacteria; phylum Actinomycetota; class Actinomycetes; order Mycobacteriales; family Jatrophihabitantaceae; genus CAVVJA01. The sequence goes on along the minus strand of CAWELM010000015.1, from coordinate 238,527 downwards.
CTCGATAAATTCGCGCGGCGATCGCGAGGATCGCAACCGTCGCGCCGATCATCAGCACTGCCGCGAGCACCACTTCAGCCCCAGACGCCTGGCCGCTCGCCATCCGAGCCGGCATGGCGATCGCCGAGATCGGCGGAATCAGCGAGAGCAGCCGCGACAGCGATGAATTTGGCGCGTTGGCCGCGTAAAGGCTGCCCAGATAGGAGACCAGTAACAGCGAGGTCACGGGTGACATAACCCCGCTCACTTCCTCCTGCCGCGAAACGAGAGAGGCGAGGGCAGCTGAGAGAGACGCAAAGAATGCGAAGCCGAGCACGAACCACAGGAAGCTCGTGCCGATCGTGGCGTATACCGAGACCGGCACGTCGAGAGAACCCGTCGTCGACACGATTGTCAGCGCGATGCCGCCAAGCAGTGCGACCTGAAACATGGCGAGCGCGCCAATGCCCAGTAACTTCCCGGTCAGTAGCTGGAGTGGGCGGACGGCTGACAGAAGAAGTTCAACGACCCGGGTGGATTTCTCCTCGACGACGCCCGTCGCCATCCATGTGCAAAAGGCGATGAGCTGCGTAAACAGAAATACCACGGTGACGGAGGCGATGACGCGACGCTGGGTGTTCTCCGCCGACCGCGTGGCCGTGACGGGAAGCGGCGCGGCCGCGAGGATTTCCTGCACCTGCGAATTCGTCAGCCCGGCTTGGGCAAGCCGTTGGACTGTATCGACGGATTTGTGCGAGACCTGCAGTAACGCAACGGCCGAAGAATTGCCTTCCTTTGCCACGATCTTCGTGTCACCTACGATTGCGGCGTCCCAGGCGCCCTTCTCGACCTTGGTCATTGCGTCGGCCGGGGATGTCACCACGACGTTGACCTTCTGGTTCTGGGCCGACGCTGTCTGACTTACCGCCGAGGCAAGAGCTGTGGCGTTCGTCCCTGACACGCCGACCGTGATCGTGTTGTCTCCCAGGCCCTTGACCAGTCGGGGCGCCAGCGCTCCCAACGCGACGATCACGACGGCGACGGCCAAACCGATGCGGAAGCCCTTCTGCTGCCACCGCGTCGTTATCTCACGGCCGGCGATCAAACGTATCGTCGTCATTCCTGGACCGCCTCGCGGTACAGCTCGGACAGCGGTGGTTGACGCCATCCGAACTGCTCCACCCGACCCGCTTGCATGGCGGCGGCTAGCACAGCCTGATCATCCTCAGGCCGATCGAGCCGCAATCGCAGTCGGCCGGCGACGCTTCCGATGACTTCGACTCCGGGGAGGGCGCCCACCCAGTCCGGATCCGCGGTATCGACCCGTAGTTCGAGCTCTGCGCCGTCCGGCTGCCTGTTGCAGCTCGGCGAGCGTGCCTGACGCGACGATGCGCCCGCTGGTGATGATGATGATCCGGTCGCAGATGCGCTCGACGAGGTCGAGCTGATGACTGGAGAACAGCACGCCTACGCCGGCTGCGCGCCGAGCACCGAGCACCCCGGCCATAGTGTCTACGCCTACCGGATCGAGGCCCGCGAACGGCTCGTCGAGGATGAGCAGCTCCGGTCGATGTACGAGTGCGGCCGCCAGTTGCACCCGCTGTTGATTGCCCAGCGACAGCGTCTGCAGCTGCGCGTTCGGCTCGGCGAGGACGTCGAGCTGCTGGATGAGGCGCGCCGCGGACGCGCGCGCATCATCGGCGGTCATACCGCGAAGCTCACCGAAATAAGCGACCTGGTCGACTATGCGCATCTTCGGGTAGAGGCCGCGAGACTCGGGCATATAGCCCATTCGCAAGCGGGTCGCAAAGCTCAGCGGCTGCTCCCGAAACCGGACCCGGCCGGCGTCAGCAGCCAGCAGCCCCATGGCGATCCGCATTGTCGTGGACTTGCCGGCGCCGTTCGCGCCGACGAAGCCGACGATCTCGCCATCCCGCACCTGTAGCGAGACTCCGCTGAGGGCGCGAACCGAGCCGTAGGACTTCTCTAGGTTGGAGATGTCCAGCATTCCTTGCAGATTACCGATCGAGTGGCGTGATACCCCATGAACCCGACCAGAATCCGCCGGGCTGGATGATGATCAGCCCGACTCCGCTATTGAATGCGTCAGCCGGGCAGGTCATCGGCTCGATCGCCAGGGCCGGGACACCAGCTCGGAAGTCGTCCGCCGTGAACACCTGCAGGTACTGGAACGTCTCGTCGAACCACACCCGGGCGCCGCCCGACTGCGTACGCACCTCGGCGGCGCCTCGCCCATCGCGCACCTCCAGCCCGGTCAACGCGTCGTCGAGGCGCAAGGTCTTCAACTTCGGGCCGAGGCGGAGGTCGTAGAGGGTGTTGGTGACGTCCTGGACACCGACCGGGACGAAGGCCTCGTCGAGGAGCAGGCGCCGAGACGCGGGCACCATGAGCGTGACGTCCTTGAGCGGCTGGCCGTGCAGCGACACGTATGGATGGAAGCCAGCACCGAAGGGCACCGGGCCGACACCGTGGTTGCTGGCCCGGGCCGTTACGACGAGGCCGAACTCTGGGTGCAGTGCATATGTCACTTCGACGCGGACCTCGAACGGCCACGCCGATTGCGGCACCAGGTCGTTCGCGAGGGTGACCGATTCCGGGGCGTGTGAAACCGGCACCCAGCGGGCCCAGCGGGCCAGACCATGGATGGCGTTCCCCCGAGCCGGCTCGGTAATCGGCAGCTGGTAGCTGACTCCGCCGAACGAATAGCGTCCGCCCCGGAGCCGGTTCGGCCACGGCACGAGGACGCCACCGCAGCACTTCGGTGGGAGTTCGGTCTCGGGGTAGGTCGCCGTAACGTCCTCACCGCGGTAGGTGAACGATCGCAACCCACCCCCGACCTCGACCACGGTGGCCGCGAAGTCGCCAGAGCTGATCGTGAACTGCTGCCCGGTGAGCGTCATGATCGAGAACCTAGTGTCCCGCAGAAACCGGCTCGTCGCTGGTCGGATCGACCCGGTAGTTCCAGAACGGCCGGACGGCGATCGCCGCGACCAGGACTACGACGACACACGCGACGCCGCCGCCCACCCAGGACACGGTGGCGGACGTGGCCGCGGCCATCGCCCCGGCGCGCACATCACCGAGCCGGGGGCCACCAGCGACGACGGCGATGAAGACGCCCTGCATCCGTCCTCGCATCTCGTCCGGCGCATAGGTCTGCAGGATTGTCTGACGGAACACCGCGCTCACCAGATCGGCTGCACCGGCTAGAGCCAGCAGGATCACGACCAGCCAGAGCTGATGGGCGAGACCGGAGATCGCGACGGCCGTGCCCCATGCGACCACCGCACCGGTCAGCGCGACCCCTCGTCGGCGAACCCGCGCGATCCAGCCGCCGGAAATCCCGGCGAGCACCGAGCCGATCGCAAGGGCCGCGTACAGCGGGCCGACCGAACCGTGGAAACGCTCGTCGGCGACCTCGGGATACAGCGCTCGAGGCATGGCCAGCACCATCGCGACGATGTCGACCAGGAATGACATGAGCAGAACCGGCCGGGAGCCGATGAAGACGAGGCCGTCGATAACCGAACTGAATCCGGGTCGGCCCAGGGAACCGTCGGGGGGCAGCGGAGGCAACCGGATTGCCGAGTAGAGAGCGGCGGTGAACAGCACCGCATCAAGGCCGTACGCGTAGGCGAATCCTTGGTCGAGAGAAATCAGCACACCGGCGAGCAACGGCCCGACGACCTGCCCCACATTGCCGACGGTGAAGTTCAACGTGTTCGCTGAAGCGACTAGATCCGCCGGGACGATGCGCGGAATGATCGCGCCACGGGCCGAAGACGCGACGGCGAATGCGCCGGCCTGCACAGCGACGAGGCCCAAGATCACGGGTATGTTGTTCAGCCCGATCAGGGTCTGTACCAGCAGCGCGATCGTCACCAGCCATGTTCCGACCGACGACCAGAAGTACAACCGGCCGCGGTCAACGGCGTCAGCGATCGCCCCGCCGTACAGGCCGAACACGACGAGAGGCAGCAGACCTACGAACCCGACCAGCCCGACCAGCAGCGAGGAATGCGAGATGGAGTACACCTCGACCGGTACCGCGACCTGGGTGACCATTGAGCCGATGAATGCTGTGCCCTGGCCGACCAATAGCCGTCGGTAGTCCCTAATGCGGACGGGACGCGTGTCGACCGCATGGCGCCGCAGCGCGGCGCGCAAACCGCGCGCCTCCTCGACTGGATCGCCCGGATCGAGCACCTCCTCATCGAGGTCGGCCGCGGGCGCCGTAGGTTGACGCTGGCTGTCGCCGTCGGTCATGGCGCGAGGCGCTCGATCGTCCACCCGTTCTCGACGCGTCGGTAGCGCAGCCGATCATGCATCCGGTCGGTGCGGCCCTGCCAGAACTCGACCATGTCCGGGCTGAGCCGGTAGCCGCCCCAGAACGGTGGCGCAGGAACGCCGGCGTCGGCGAATCGTTCCTCGACCTCCCGGACCTTCTCGTCGAGCTCGGCTCGCGATGCCACCACCTCGGACTGCGGTGACGCCCACGCCCCGATTTGCGATCCGCGGGGCCGGTTGGCGAAGTACGCCTCAGTCTCTGCTCGCGTGACGATCGACACAGGCCCAGCGAGCCGAACCTGTCGTTCAAGTGGCAGCCAGGCGAACACCGCTGCGGCGTAAGGCCGGTTAGCCAAGTCACGTGCCTTGGCCGATTCCTGGTTGGTATAGAACACGATGCCGCGCTCGTCGAGGCCCTTGACCAGGACCGTACGCACTGCCGGATGACCGTCGGGGGTGACTGTCGCGAGCTGGATCGCGTTGGCTTCGCCGACAAGACCGCTCGCGACCGCCTCGTCGAACCACGAGCGCAGCTGCGCGTACCAGTCCGGTGCCAACTTGTCTTCGCAAAGCTGGCCCAGCAGATAGCTGCGACGCATGGCGGCTGGATCACTCACTCGGTGGATCTTCGCATCTCCTGCTGTCGATAGGTGCGTCCATGTGAGCAGAATGGTCAACAAGTGACGCCCTCGTCCGACTGCAGGACCTCGCGACTACTCGATCGGAGACGTCGATGGCAGACGACTACAGCCCAGGACTGGAAGGCGTCATCGCCTTCGAGACGGAAATCGCCGAGCCGGACAAGGACGGGGGTGCCTTGCGCTATCGCGGGGTCGATATCGAGGACCTGGTCGGCAAGGTCACGTTCGGCAACGTGTGGGCTCTGCTCGTCGACGGCAAGTTCGGCCCCGGGCTGCCCCCGGCCGAGCCGTTCCCCATCCCGGTACACACCGGCGACGTTCGGGTAGATGTCCAGGCGGCGTTGGCGATGCTGGCCCCGATCTGGGGTTACCGTCCGCTGCTGGACATCAGCGACGGCGAGGCACGCGACCAGCTGGCCCGCGCAGCGGTGATGGCGCTGTCATACGTCGCCCAGTCGGCTCGCGGCGTTGGGGTGCCGGCGGTGCCGCAGTCGCGGATCGATCAGTGCAAGACGATCATCGAGCGATTCATGACTCGGTGGCGCGGGGATCCGGATCCGCAGCACATCAAAGCAGTCGACGCCTATTTTGTCTCTGCCGCAGAGCACGGGATGAACGCGTCGACGTTCACGGCGCGGGTTATCGCCTCCACCGGGGCCGACGTTGCGGCCGCGATGTCTGGTGCCGTTGGCGCGATGAGCGGTCCGCTGCATGGCGGGGCACCGGCGCGAGTGCTGCCGATGATCGAGGAAGTGGAACGAACCGGTGATCCGCGCCGCGTGGTGTCCGGCATCCTCGACCGGCACGAGCGACTCATGGGCTTCGGCCACCGCGTCTACCGAGCCGAGGATCCGCGGGCCCGAGTGCTACGGCGCATGTGCCGTGAGCTCAAGGCCCCCCGCTACGAGGCGGCCGAGGCGCTCGAGCAAGCGGCGTTGGTCGAGCTGCGTGACCGCCGTCCGGACCGCCCCATCGAGACGAACGTCGAGTTCTGGGCGGCCGTCATCCTCGACTTCGCGGAGGTACATCCGCACATGATGCCGGCGATGTTCACCTGCGCCCGAACCGGTGGCTGGTGCGCGCACATCATGGAGCAGAAGCGAACGGGGCGGCTGGTTCGACCGTCCGCTCGGTACATCGGCCCGGCGGCCCGCAAGCCCGCGGAGGTCGAGGGCTGGGACGACATCGCGCATATGGCCTGACCCGCAAAGAAACTGCCGGCCACCCGCGGGGGGTCGAGTGGCCGGCGCTCTCCCCCGACGAATCGGGGTGATAGGGATGGTTCCACGCAACAGATGTGATCACCGTAAAGCGACCTCGCGCTGGGTGACAATTTGCGGGCACAGCGCGAAATGAGACACTTTCTCTGCCAGCGCATCCGGGATGCCTGCCCGGTTTATTCCTTTAGCGCATTGGGCGCAGACCTGCCAGCCTGACCGTCTTCCCGCCGACCCGAGTCCTCGACCCGGCTATTGGGATGGTCAACGGCTGATAACTCGGGGGCCCGGCGTGTGCTCCCGCGTATCCCAGCCCGGCTCCGTATCGTCGCCGTATGCGAGAGCTGCGCTTCGTCGGTCCAGGCGAAGACGGCGGCTCCGTGATCGTCGAGACCGCCGACGGCGAGGAGGCGTTCAGCTTGCCGATCGACGATGACCTTCGAGGCGCGGTCCGGTCAGACGTGGCGCCCGCTCAAGAGGTTCGCTCCGACCAGGTCCCGATCACGCCGCGTGAGATCCAGGTGCGGGTCCGCGCCGGAGAAGTGCCGGAGCACGTCGCTGAGGAAGCAGGCATGCCTCTCGAGCGGGTGCTTCTTTTCGCCCGCCAGGTCCTCGAAGAGCGCGCTCGGATCACCGACGAAGCCCGTCGGGCGCGGGCCCGCCGCAATACCGCGGACGGACAGCTGGTCGAGTTCGGGACGGCCGTTGACGGCCGATTTGCGGTGCATGCCATCGAGCCGTCCGACGTGCGCTGGGACGCCTTGCGCGGGGCGGACGGTCAATGGGTCGTGTCTGCGGCCTGGCACGGAATGGACGCTGCCGACCGCATTGCTCGCTGGTCGTTCGCACTCGCCAGCCGAACCCTCACGCCGCTTGACGAGACAGCGGCGGATCTGTTGTCCGACCGGCCGATCCGGCCTGTCGTGCGCGCGGTTCCGGACATGCCACCGGATGCGACGCCCGAGGAGACAACCGGTCCCATTCCGATGCCGCTGATGCGCGACGCGGACCCTCGTCCGGGTCCCCCCGTCGCTCCGGCGGCGCGGGCAATACGCCCGCCCGCCGGGGGGAGCGCAGCTCCGCCGTTGCCGCTGGCGGGGACTGATCTCCCTCCGGCCACCGGCGCCGGGGGCCGCGCGTCCCGCTCACCGCGAGGGGGCCGGAGTCCGGCCCTGCCGGCCGCATCGGCACCGACGGAGCCCGGAGCCAACCCGCGCGACACCGTGTCGGCGCCAGCCGAATCCGCTCGCTCGGCCGAGCGGCCGGTAGCCGAGCCAGCCCGGCCAGGCAAACCCAAGGTTCCGTCGTGGGACGACATTCTGCTTGGCGTCCGGCGTAATCGCGACTGAGAACGGCTGAGCCCGCCGCCGCGCTGGCCCTAGGCACCGAAAATCGTTCGAGTCGGTTCAACCCGCTACGTATCGTGAAGCAATGTGAATCGGGCCGCGATGAAACGCGACCCCGGGGCGATCGAAACCCTGCTGCGCCTGCGCCGCTGGACCCGTCCGCACCGTCGCACGATCGCCTTCATGATCGTCACGGCCTGCGGCGCGATGCTGGCGCAAGCCCTGGTTCCCCTCGTCGCGGGGCGAATTGTCGACGGTCCGATCGCTTCGCACGACACCGCCGGCATCTGGCCGTTGGCTGGAGTCGCGCTGCTGTTCGGCATTGCCGAAGCGGTCCTGTTCTTCGCGCGGCGATACGCGATGGCGAGCGCCGCGCTGGGTCTGGAGACCGACGTCCGGCAGGAACTGTTCGGCCACCTGCAGCGGCTGCCCGTGGCGTTTCACGATCGATGGCCGTCGGGTCAGTTGCTCTCGCGCGCGACGACCGATCTGTCGACGATCCGACGGTTCGTGGGCTTCGGCTTCGTCTTCCTGGTAGCGAATTCGATCACCACCATCGTCGTCGTGATCCTGCTCGTGCATCTCCAACCGGCACTCGGCCTGTTCGTGCTCGTCGGCATGGCGCCGCTGCTTGTGCTCACGCGGAGGTTCGAGCTGCGCTATAGCCGCGATGTGCGACGCGCCCAAGACCTGACCGGTGATCTCGCGACGTCGGTCGAGGAGTCGGCTCTCGGCATTCGAGTGATCAAGTCCTACGGTCGGCGCCCGCAGATGCTGGCATCGTTCACCCGTGACGCGAGCGTCTTGCGGGGCGCGGAACTCACCAAGATCCGTACGCTGGCGGGATTCTGGGCGCTGCTGGAAGGTCTTCCGCAACTTTTGCTCGCGGGTGTTGCCGGCGGCGGAGTGTTCGCTGCCGCACACGGCACTCTCAGCGCAGGGCAGCTCGTCGCCTTCCTGACGCTGTACCTGCGGTTGATCTGGCCGATGATCGCCCTCGGCTGGCTGCTCGCCCTGACCCAGGAAGCGGCGTCGGCGGCGCGACGAATCTTCGAGGTGCTCGACGAGCAGCCGTCGATCGTCGACCGGCCATTGCCCAAGACGCCGCGGTCGAAGGAGCGCGGACTGGAATTCCGCCAGGTGCGCTTCCGGTATCCGGACGCCGACGACGACGTGTTGCGGGGCATCGAGTTGACCATCCACGACGGCGAGACCATGGCCCTGGTCGGGGCCACCGGGTCGGGCAAGACGACGTTGCTCGAGTTGGTGCCGAGACTCTACGACGTGACCGCCGGATCCATCGCCATCGGCGGATGTGACATTCGCGATCTGAGCCTCGACCAACTCCGGGCTAACGTGGCGACCGCGTTCGAGGAGGCCACCTTGTTCTCCGCGAGCGTGCGGGAGAACGTCACGCTCGGCCGGCCGGACGCGAGCGAGGCGAGCCTCGCGGAGGCTCTTGAAATAGCGCAGGCGGGCTTCGTCTACCAACTTCCGTTCGGGCTCGACACTCGTATCGGCGAGCAAGGCATGTCGCTATCGGGCGGGCAGCGACAACGGCTCGCCTTGGCCCGAGCCGTGCTTGGCCGGCCGCGGGTGCTGGTGCTCGACGACCCGCTGTCCGCATTGGACGTGCAAACCGAAGCGCAGGTGCAGTCGGCGCTGCGAAACGTGCTGTCGACGACGACGGCGCTCGTCGTAGCCCATCGTCCCTCGACCGTGCTTCTCGCCGACCGGGTCGCGATGCTGGTCGACGGGCGAATTGCCATCGTCGGATCGCACGCTGAGCTGCTCGCGGCCGAGCCGCGGTACCGCGCGCTGCTGGCGCAGTCGTCCGAGCTGTCGGGGGTGTCGTCATGACCGAACGACCACCCGACGACCGCGAGCGGGACGAGGACGCCCAGGTGAGCGCCGACTGGCAGGGACTGCTCACAGAGGACGCGGCCGCTCTCCAGCAGGCCGAAGACCAAATCGCGCCGTCCGACCGAACGCAGCTGCGGCACTTGGCCCGCGGCTTGCTCGGCGATCTGCTTCGACCGCATCGGCGAGCGATCATCGGGGTGCTGCTCGTCGCACTCGTCCAGGTCGGCGCGACGATGGCCGCCCCGTGGTTGGTCGCCATCGCGATCGACCGCGCATTGCCGGCCGCCGCGGGCGGGGACTACGCGCCGCTGGCCGTGATAACGGCGTGTCTCGTGATCTGTGCGGTGCTTTCCGGCTGGCTGCGCGCGGTATTCGTGCTGCGAGCTGGCCGGATCGGCCAGGCGATTCTCTTCGATCTGCGTCGGCGCGCCTTCGACCACGTGCAAGGGCTATCGGTGTCGTTCCATGAGCGCTTCACGTCCGGGCGGGTGATCTCCCGGCTGACCTCCGACATCGACACGCTCACCGAGCTCCTCGATTCCGGCCTGGATGGGTTGATCACAGCGGTGCTCAACATTGTGGCGATCGCGGTACTGATGTGCTTGCTCGATCTCCCGCTGGCCGCGATTGCACTCGCCTCGCTGATCCCGTTGACGGTGCTCTACCGCTGGTTCGCCTCGCGGGCGCCGGTGGCCTTCCGGCGCACTCGGGAGACCGTGGCCACGCTGATCGTCAACTTCGTGGAGACGTTCAACGGCATACGCGCGGTGCAGGCGTTCCGCCGTGAGCGGCGCAATGACACGTTGTTCGCCGGGCTCAATGGCCGCTACCAGGATGCCAACGCCGCCGCCTTCCGGCTGCACGCAGTGTTCATTCCGGGTAGCGCGTTGATCGGGAACATCGCCATGGTCAGCGTGCTGATCGTCGGCGGCTATCGCGTCGCGAGTGGCAGCCTCGAACTCGGCGTGTTGACGGCGTTCCTACTGTACGTGCGGCAGTTCTACGACCCGATGGAGGACGTGGCGGTTTTCTACAACTCCTTGCAGTCCGCGACAGCTGCGTTGGAGAAGATCGCCGCGGTGCTGGCCGAGGATCCGGCCGTACCGGAGCCGGCGAAGCCGACCCCGCTCTCGCGCCCGCCGCGCGGAGCCATCGACTTCGACCGGGTCGCGTTCAGCTACCGGTCCGATCGTCGGGTGCTGCCGGAACTCGACCTGCATGTGCCCGCCGGGCAAACCGTGGCGCTGGTCGGTGCGACCGGTGCCGGCAAGTCGACCATCGCCAAGCTGATCTCGCGCTTCTACGACCCGGTCACCGGGAGCGTGCGCTTGGACGGCGTCGACCTCCGGCAGATTGCCGAAACCGATCTGCGCGAGGCAATTGTCATGGTCACCCAGGACGGCTTCCTGTTCTCCGGATCGGTCGCGGACAACATCGCGTTCGGGCGTCCCGATTCAACCGCGGCGGACGTCGAGGCGGCCGCCCGCGCCGTCGGGGCACATGAGTTCATCGAGCGACTCCCCGACGGCTACGCCACCGACGTGCGCAAGCGCGGCGGGCGGCTGTCGGCGGGGCAACGCCAACTGGTCGCATTCGCGCGCGCGTTCCTTGCCGATCCGGCCGTGCTCATCCTGGACGAAGCGACCTCATCGCTCGATGTGCCAACGGAGCGAGCCGTTCAGCGGGCGCTGCGCACCGTCCTGCGGGACCGCACCGCGCTGATCATCGCCCACCGGCTGTCCACGGTGGAGATCGCCGACCGGGTGCTCGTCCTCGACGACGGGCGAATCATCGAGGACGGACCGCCCGAGTCGCTGATCGCCGATACGGAGGGCCAGTTCGCCCAGCTGCACACCTCCTGGCGAGACTCGCTGGTCTAACCCATCCTGCCGTTGGTCGCGCTCCCCGCGCTCCCCGCGCTCCCCCGCTCCCCGCGCTCCCACCGCTCCCCGCGCCTCCCACCGCTCCCCGCGCCTCCCACCGCAGCTTCCTGCGCATCGGTGGGACAGCGGTGACGGCTGAGGTGGTCAGGAGTGCACTCACGTCACATGGCTGCGCGCGAGCCGACGGTCTGTGGACAACGCAGCGCGTCGATCGCCGCAATGCGCCATCGTGTCGGCGTGTTCTCGGCGGATCCGGTGCCGATTCTGCGGCGACTCGGCGGATGCAGCCGGCGGGCCGTGCTGCTCGACGAAGGCGTGAGCGAACGCGGGCTGGCCCGAGCGGCAGCCGCGGGACACGTCCGGCGCTTCGGCCGCGGTGTGTATGCCCTGCCCGGAGCAGACGCGGCCATCCTGGCCGCCGTCCGTTGTGGTGGCCTGTTGACGTGCGCCTCGGGGGCAGGCGCGCTCGGACTGTCAGTCCTCGCACCCACGCGCCGCGTCCATATCGCGACCCGGAACAACCCGGTCGGGCTGACCGCGCCCGTGGTCCTGCACCGTGGCCGCTCGTGCCGCTACGACGGGCCGCTACCGGTAGCAAGCACGCTGGACTGCGCCGCGCAGGCGCTGCGCTGTCTGCCTCCGATGGCCGCTCTGGTCATCGTCGACAGCGCCCTCGCCGCCCGTCGCGTCACCGTGGCCGAGCTCTACGCGCGGCTCGGCACCAAGGGCTCGGCGGCTGCCCGGATATTGCTCACCCTTGCCGACGCGAACAGTGAATCGCCGCTGGAGACGATCGCCCGCGTTTTGCTGCGGGTACGCGGGCTGGACGTGCAGACGCAGGTTTACCTCGATGGCGTAGGAAGGGTTGACTTGCTCGTCGAAGGCGTTCTGGTTGTGGAACTCGACGGATTCGAGCATCACTCGGATCGGGCGCACTACCGAAACGACCGACGGCGCGCCAACGCGATGACGTGCATGGGACTACGGCTCGTCCGGTTCACGTACGAGGACGTGGTCCACAAGCCGAACTGGGTCGTGGCATGCGTGTTCGAGGCGCTTGGCGCAGTCCCAATCTCTGTTGCTTCCCGCGCATTGATGGGACAGATGTCAACTGCTGAGGTGATCAGGAGTAGTCACACGTACCGTGCGCGCGCGTGAATCGATGGGACGGGGCGTGATCCGCGCGTCGGCCGTCAAGTGCGCGAACGCGACGGCGGCCGCTGTCGCGACGTTGATCGAGTCGACGCCCGGTGCCATCGGGATGCGAACACACGCATCAGCAGCGGACCGGACCGCGGCGGTCAGGCCGGGACCCTCAGCGCCGAGCAAGATCGCCCAGCGGTCCGGCGGCGCGACTGCGGGCAGTGGCATCGCGTCAGCCCGAGGCGTTAACGCCAGAAGGGTGAAGCCACTCTCCCGCAGCGTTTCGAGCGCCTCCGGCCACGGATCGGGCAACACGGCGAAGGGCACGTGCAACACGTGACCCATCGACACCCGCACGCTCCGCCGGTAGAACGGATCGGCGCAGCGAGCGTCAAGCAGGACGGCATCGACGCCGAACGCAGCGGCGTTGCGAAACAGCGAGCCAAGGTTCTCGAAATCGTTCAGCGACTCCAAGACGGCCACCCGGGTGGCCCCAGCGAGAACGTCCGCAACGGACGGTGCGGGCGGTCGGTTCGCCGACGCAAGCACCCCGCGGGTCAGGCGAAAACCCACCACATCCGACAAGAACCACCGATTGGCGGAGTAGACGGGCAGATCCGGAAAGCCGGCCAGCACGTTGGCGAGCACGTCGAGCCGAGTGGCCTCACCGAACACTGCTCGCGCCTGATAGCGGGAGGTCAGCAGTCGCTCGACAACAGCGACGCCCTCGGCAATGACCACGCCACGCCGATCCGGCCGTACGTCCGCATCGGTGAGGTCGCGGAAGTCCGCTAACCGCGGATCAGCTGGATCGGTGACTTCGACCGGGTGCGACACAGACGGCGCGGCTACAAGAACAGGCCGCACTCGCCGAGCATGAACTCGACCCGCAGCCGTTCCAGATCCCGTTGCTGTCCGGCCGGTGTCTCGCTCAAGGTGGTGTCCACTCCGAGCTCGGCGCAGGCAATGACCAGGACTTCGTCGTAGGCCCGCTGGACGCCAGCCACTCGGACATACGACGCGCCCTTGGGTAAGCGTTCGAGCTGGCGCCGCAGTCGCCGCAGATCAGCCGCGACCTGCTGGATCGGCGGACGCTTCGGCTGATCGGACTCAGGCCAATTCGCTCCGCCCAGTTCCGCTTGCCAAAGACGGAGGTCACGCCGGTGGCCGAAAACGCCCACCAGACGACTATAGGAGCCGGTCGCAGCAAAAGCTCGGCCTAATATCGGCTCGTTATCTTCTCCCACCGATCGGTTATGTCCGCGATGTGGAGCGAGCGCCGCCGGACTAGATAGAGCGCCATGCCGACGGCCATCGCCATGCACACCAAGCCGCCGCCGATCATTCCCCATCGGGGCCCGACGGTATTGGCGACCCAGCCGACGATCGGCGCGCCGACCGGAGTGCCGCCCAGGAAGCACATCAGATACAGGGCCATGACGCGACCGCGCATCGTCGCCTCGACCCCCAGCTGGACTGACGAGTTGGCTGCTGTCGTGAACGTGAGCATGGCCAGCCCGACCAGCACGAGCATCAGTGCGGTGGCGCCGAATCCTGGCATCGACCCGGCGAGAATCTCCAGGAGGCCGAAGGCCATCGCCGCCAGGAGCAGGAAGAGCAGGCTTGGGCGAGTCCGGCGGCGGGTGGCAAGCACCGCGCCGACGCACGCGCCGACGGCGAGTGCGGTGGACAGCAAACCGTAGCCGGTAGCGCTCCGGTGGAACACCTGCTTGGCGAGCAAGGCGGTCGTGATCTGGAAGTTCAAGCCGAACGTGCCGACGACGAACACCATGACCATGGTGAGCAGCAAGTCCTGCCGTTGCCGGACGTAGTGCAGCCCAGCGCGTAGCTGCCCGCGGATTCGATCGATCGCCGGCGACGGGCGCAACTCGGCCGGCCGCATCAGGGCCAAGCCGGTCAGCACGGCGATGCTGGATATCCCGTTGGCGACGAACGCCCAGCCGGTACCGATCGCGGTGATCATCACGCCGGCGACCGCCGGGCCGAGGATGCGGGCCGAGTTGAAGATCGTCGAGTTGAGGCCGACGGCATTCGTCAGATCGTCGGGGCCGACCATCTCTACGACGAACGACTGACGCACAGGTGAATCGATTGCGGACACGAGTCCCAGCGCGAGGGCGAGCACCAGAACCTGCCAGTACTGCACGATCCCGGTGACGTCGAGCACGCCCAAGATCAGGGCGACGAGCGCGAGGCCAGTCTGTGTCGCGAGGAGCAGCTTCCGCTTGTCGTAGCGGTCAGCGAGCAGGCCGCCCCACAGCCCGAACAGCAACGACGGCAGGAACTGCAGTGCTGTGACGATGCCGAGCGCGGTGCCTGAGTTGGTGAGCTCCAGAACCAGCCAGTCCTGGGCGACCCGCTGCATCCAGGTCCCGGTCAGCGAGACGAGTTGACCGCCGGCGTACAGCCGATAGTTCCGGACCCGCAGCGACCGGAACATTCCGGTCGGTGGTGCAGCTACGGACGAGTCGGGCGGCGGAGCTGTGACGGATGAGTCAGGTGGTGAGGTCGATGCAGGCGAAGTAACAACCGCCGTCACTGCTCCGCCAGCTTGTCGAGCACAGGGACGACGGAGAGCAACAACGCTTGCTCGTCCTCGCTCAATTCGGCCAAACGCCGGGACAGCCACGCGTCCCGAGAGCGACGCTCGGAGTCGAGCAGGTCGACGCCGGGCTGGGCGAGCACGATGATGGCCTGTCGACGGTCGGACGGATGCGGCTGCCGCGTCACGAGGCCACGGTCCTCGAGAAGTGCGAGCACCTTCGTCATCGACGGAGGCTGAACCCGCTCGACCCCCGCAAGCTCGCCCGCGCTCATCGGCCCGTGCTTGCGCAGCGTGGCAAGCGCAGAAAGCTGAGTAAGAGTGACCGACATGTCGACACGCTGATTGCGGATCAACCTGGTCAGACGCAACAGCGCCGGGCGCAGCTGCGAAGCCAGCTCAGCCGGCGTCATGCTAACCATCACGGTGTCCACATAGTTAGTTTACCTAACTTTCTGCTTCTCGGCCAGTTGTCTCGTCGAGTAGCGTCCAAAGCATGGCGAGCGAGGAACGCGCCGAGCCGCTGCAGCCACCCCGGGTCGACTCGGCCCGAGTCATCGGTATCGGTACCGCCATATGGTTCGTCGCTTTCGTCGCGCTTCTGCCTTGGTGGAACTGGCTGGAGCGGCATGATCATCAGGTCTGGCTGTGGACCTGCCTCGCGGGCTGGCTACTCGGTCTCGCTGGCCTGGTCATCCTCAGTCGGCACAAGCGCGCCGGGCGAATCGTCTAACTGCGGCTCTTGGCGGACGAAGTACCCACCCGCGCATCGGAATGCGCCCCGCAGCCGTACTCGACGCTGACAACGCGTCCGTCAGCGGGTGACAGCTCGTTGGTGCACACGCCGAACGCGGCCTGCAAGGAGCCCGCGACCGGAACGCAGAACGCACAGGTACCGCAGTGGGCCGGGGCGCTGCGCGCCATCGCGCTGCGTGGGCCGACGTCTCCGGCCCGCCACCGCTCGGCCGCCTCGACTCGACCTTCGCGGGACAGCACCCGTTCGCGCCCGAGACCGAGCTCGAAGACAACCTCGGTAGCCTGTTCCGCATCGGCCGGATCGTCGGTCGAGAAGAATGCGGTGACCACGCGCGGGTCGTCCGGGTCAGCCGGCAGGAGATCCCCCGGGTTGAGGTCCCCTGGCCGTAGCCGCTCGCTCCAGGGCACCCACGGCGGTGCCAGCAGCGCGTCCGGACCGGGCAGCAACACCACCTCGTCCACTGTGATGGTCCTCGAGCGGGGCGCCCGAGCCACCGCCACCGACCAGAACCAGCCGGCGTAGCCAGAGACGTTCGCTGCGAAAACGTGCGTAACCAGACGGTCCCCCTCGGCATGAACGGCCCGATGCTCACCGACCGACTCGCCACCAACGTCGACGGCCGCCTGTCGAGCCAAGTCGACAGCCGCCGCGCACATCGCATCGGGCTTGCCGTGGAAGCGCACAGAATCAGGTGTCTCGACGAAGCGCATAGCGCCATTGTTCCTCAGAGCCTCGGCCGATACCCATCGGTACGGCAGGATGGAAGCCGTGCCACGCAAGACTTCCGGAGGCGACCGCCCGGCCGGGCGGTTCTCAAAGTCTGGGCACACTCACCATCCCACGGCCCACCCGCCAGCAGTGCCAAACCCGCCGGCCTACCCCTCGAATTCGCGACCACCAACGGCTCCAGCGGTCCAGCAAAGCCCGGTTCCCACCGGCGAGTTCGACCGACCGACCTACCACCGCAGCGAGTCGGCGACGAAGGGGCCTCCGGAGAAGCGGGGCATCGCCCGAAGCGTCACCCGAAAGGTGATCACCGCGAGCACCGCCAAGGGAGCCGGCGAGTCCGGACTCAGCCATCTGATCTGGAATCAGGTGCTGTCCTATGGCGCCGACGCGATGGTCACTGTTGCACTCGCCGGCACGGTGTTCTTCGGCGCGTCCCCGCATGCACAGCGCGGCAACGTGCTGCTCTACCTGCTGGTCACGATGGCACCGTTCGCGCTGATCGCCCCGGTCATCGGACCGGCCCTCGACCGGTTTCAGCACGGGCGGCGCTGGGCGATGGGGGCGTCGGCGATCGGTCGGGGAGTCCTTGCCTTGATCATGGCCGGGCATCCGACCAACTTGCTCGTGCTTTACCCGTGCGCGCTCGGATCTCTCGTGCTGTCCAAGGCATACAGCGTCGTCCGAGCCGCAGCGGCGCCCCGGCTCGTCCCACCCGGCATGACGTTCGTTGAGGCGAACGCCCGGTTGTCGGTCTTTGGGCTGGCGTCCGCGTTGATCGGAGGCGGCCTGGTGGCCGGGGTGATCAAGGTGTCCGGGTCGTACACCGCCGGCCTCGTGGTGACGGCAGTCGGATTCGGCATCTGCGCGTTCTTCGCCTTTCGGTTGCCGAAGCAGGTTGACTCGGCGCGGGATCCCGACCAGGCTCGGCCCTCGGTCAAGCTGCCCGGATCCCCCTCGATTCGGGCAGTCCGGCAGTGGGCTCAGCGCGGCCTCCCGCCGCAGGTGATCACCTCACTGCAGGGCGAAGCGACGCTACGGTTCCTCTCGGGCCTCCTTACCGTCTTCCTCGCGTTCTACATCGAGACGACCTCGCACGGGTTCACCGCCGCGCTGGCATTGGGTGGGCTGGCCGTCGCCGCCGGGCTGGGCAACTTCGTGGGCACCGCAGCCGGGACCCGCATGACCCTTGCCCGGCCAGAGTTGATCATCCTCATTGGCGCCGCGACAGCCGCCGCGGTGTGCCTCCTCACGGCCGTGTTATTCAGCACCTGGTTCGCCCTGCTCGCTATGTTGCTCAGCGCGATTGCCAACTCACTGGCCAAGATCTCGCTCGACTCGGTCATCCAGCGGGACGTCACCGAAACGATGCGCTCGAGCGCATTCGGCCGCTCCGAGACGTTCTTGCAGCTGGCATGGGTCCTCGGGGCAGCGATCGGTGTCGCGCTTCCCGCTGACAACGGGGCGGTGGGCTTCTGGGTCGCCGGCGGCGTTGTCTGTGTGGTCACAACGGTCGTGGCCTTGCACGGCCGCGCCGCATCCCGCACCGTCGCCGACCACAAGCAGGTGCCGCATGCACCCGGTACCGTGGCGCCCGGCCAGCCGAACCCGTAGAGAGCCTCCGACTGATGCCCGTGTGGACTTCCCGACGCTATCGGCGGGCACCGCTCGCGACGCTCGCTGCGGCCGCTGTGGCTGCGGGCGTGCTCACCGCCTGCGAGAAACCGCTGCCGCAGATCACCGTCGTCGGCGCCGGTCGGGTGGTAACCGTGGCACCCTCGGCCTACTGCTTCGATGCGAACTCGTGCCGGAAGCCAGGCGCCAGCGGACTGCCCGTTGTGACTGTGCCGGCAGACGACAAGGTACTGGTCGACGTCCCTCGCGCGGTGAAGAGTCGGGGCTGGCAGGTGCGGGCGCTCAGCCTGACCGACAATGGCCAGCAGATCGGTAGTAGTGGACCGATCACCGACTCGCACTCGTACAAAGTGACCAGCGGCGTGGGTAGCGGGGCACCGTTCATCGTCGAAGTCGATCAACTACGCAACGGACAGGCTGACGGCAGCAAATGGAGCTTCCTGGTGTCCGTGTCCACAACCGGATCGTGAGAGTTCTAGTCGCCACCGCGGTGGCCGCGGAGCAAGCCGCGTGCGAGCAAGCCGCAGCCGACGTCCACGCCGTCGGCGTCGGTCCCGCCGCCGCGGCTGCTGGCACCGCAGCGTTGCTGGCGCATCATGACTACGACGTTGTGATCTGCGCAGGGATTGCAGGTGGACTGAACGGAACCGAGGTCGGCCAAGTCGTGGTTGCCGATCAGATCGTGTTCGCCGGCCTCGGAGCAGAGACACCCGACGGCTTCCGTCCGTTGTCGGCGCTCGGATTCGGAGACGAGCGCTATCCGGTGGACGCGGAGCTGGCTCGGCAACTCGCACGTCGAACCGAAGGGGTACTCGGCACCGTGTTAACAGTGACCACCGTGACCGGCACAGAGGACACCCTGGCGACGCTCCGGCGACGTCATCCCGACGCTCGAGCGGAGGCCATGGAGGGAGCTGGCGTTGCCGCTGCGGCCGCGCGGTTCGGAGTGCCTTACGCCGAACTGCGGTCGATCAGCAACGTCGTCGGGCCACGCGACCGGATCAGCTGGCAGATAGACGCCGCGCTGTCGACTCTGGGCCGGGCGGTGGCCGCAATCGGAGACCTCACATGAGGCTCGCCTTCTCGCCGTGTCCCAATGACACCTTCGTCTTTCATGCCTGGACGCACGGCTTGCTCGACGGCGCGCCGACGACCGAGGTCACCTATGCCGACATCGACGTGACGAACACGGCGGCCGAGCGAGGCGAGTTCGACGTGATCAAGGTGTCTTACGCGGCGCTGCCCTGGCTCATGGATCGCTACACGCTCTTGCCTTGCGGCGGCGCGGTCGGCCGCGGCTGCGGACCGCTCGTGCTCACCGGCGGCGACACACCGACGGAGCTAGCCGGTCGTCGGGTGGCGGTCCCGAGCGAGCGTTCGACCGCGTACCTGCTGTTCCGCCTGTGGACCAGCGGGCAGGAGCCGGCGGCCATCGACGTCGTGCCGTTCGCCGAAATCATGCCCGCCGTGCGCGCGGGCCGATACGACGCCGGGCTGGTCATCCACGAGGCGCGCTTCACCTATCCCGACTATGACCTCACGGCGCTGGTAGATCTCGGCGCGTGGTGGGAGGCCAACACCGGTCTGCCCATCCCACTTGGGGCGATCCTCGCGCGCCGTGAGCTGGATGCAGCTCGACTGGCCGACGTGGTGCGGGCGTCGGTGGAACATGCGTGGGCGCACCCGGGCGAATCAGCCGCGTACATAGCCGAACATGCGGCCGAGATGTCGCGGGACGTGCAGGCCCGCCACATCGAGCTCTACGTCAACGACTACACCCGCGACCTCGGCATCGACGGGTACGCCGCGGCCGAAACCTTGCTCGCCCGCGCGCACGCGGCCGGACTCACGCCCAGTGCCCCGGCTCTGCGGTGATCCAAGCCAGCCACAAGCCGCCGGGCCGTCAGGCGTCGAGGTTGTCGGCAAACGCGCGGAGTAACCCAGCGACCTTGCGAGCCTCACCTTTATCGGGGTAGCGCCCTCGACGGAGCGAGTTCGATGTGCTGTCGAGCATCTTGATCAAATCCTCGACGAGCGGCGCCATCTCCTCGGCCGGTTTTCGGGTGGCCCGGACCACTGACGGCACCGGGTCGAGGACCCTCACCGACAACGCTTGATTGCCCTTGCGTCCCTGCACGATTCCGAACTCGACCCGCTGCCCCGGCTTGAGCTCGGTGACCCCGCTGGGTAGGGCGTCACGATGGACGAATACGTCCTCTCCATCGTCCTCGGCGAGAAAGCCAAAGCCCTTCTCCGCGTTGAACCACTTCACCTTGCCGGTAGGCACCGGTACTCCCTGCTTGTCGATTGGACGTGACGTCCGGCTGGACGCACAGAAGGCACCGCACCGGCGGCGCCTCCCCTGCACAGGTTACTGCGTCGCGTGCGGGGTTGGCATAGAGATTGTGCTCGGCTGGGGACGAAGAAGAACTCGCCGTAGGCCGATAAGTGCTGGCGTGCCCGGCTTGCCGGATACGCCAAGGCATCGAGCGAAAGCGACGAGTGTCCCGCGAGGCATGTCGTTTGCCAGACGCGGTGATCCAGGCTTCGGCTGGCAAGGCAGACCAGGAGGCCACACCCGAAAGGTATGGACGACGACGGCCGGGGTGGCGACAACCCGGCGAGCGGGAGGCTGGGCGCCGCGAATGGTGAACATACTTCCCTCCCCGGACACTAGGACTCGGGCGTGGCCAGCTCGGTCGACGACCGGTCACCGAGCCAGATGTAGGCGCGGGCCCGGGCGGCGGCCGGCAGTTCCGGTGCCTCCAGCAGCCGATGAGCAAGACGACGATCTCCGGTAAGGGCACGGAAGGTTTCACCCAGTGTGACTCCGTGGCTCGGGCGATGCACGACCTCGATGCGATCACCCGCACCTATGTCTCCCTCGGTGACGATCCGGAGGTATGCGCCGGGTCGGCCGGCTTGGGTGAAGCGGCGGATCATGTCGGGCACTTCCCAGAAACCAGCGAGCGTTCGGCAAGGAATGCGGGGGCTGCTGACCTGCAAGACCGCGCTTCCGATTGCCCATCGTTCCCCGATGACCGCGCCGGTCTGGTCGAGGCCCTCGGTCGTGAGGTTCTCGCCGAATTGACCAGGTTCGACCACGCGGTCGAGTTCGCGGGCCCACCAGGCTGCGTCCTCCGTCGCGTAGGCGTACACGGCCTGGTCGTAACCGCCGTGATGCTCGACGTCGCAAACGGCATCCCCCTCGACGTGATCGTTGGCGAAGCGCAGCCGGTGGGCTACCGGCCGTTTGTCGATGCCGGTCCGCCCGACCGCCTGCTTCCAACCCGGCACGCGCACCCGAGCGAGGTTGACCGAAATCACCAACGCCATGGGTCCGGAGAGTAGGACATGTCCTAGCGTTCGGTGCATGGCAGACTGGTATGTCTGCCTAAATTCCTCGAGTCCCGAAGGTGGCGCCGATGGCTCGCAAGGACGCCAACCCCGTTCGCCCGTATCGAGCCGGGCAACCCCCGCAGACCGACTTCCTCGTTTCGGAGTTCGCAGCGGACAGCGCCGGCGCCCATTCACCGTTCGGCGACGACGTGCAATTTCCCCTGAGACTTGACCACTTGCGTTATGTGCACCCTGGCCCGGCCGACCGTCCACACCTGGCGGGCGGGCGCTAGCACCGGATGGCCGAACCAGGCGCCGATCAGGCGCAGCGCGGCCGCGCTGCCTCGCTCGCCGAGTGGTTGCGGCGTCGAAGCGACGAGCAACTGATCGAGCTGCTCCGCCGGAGGCCGGACGTCGCCTTGCCCGCGCCGGCCGATATCGCAACCCTCGCGAGCCGCGTTGGGGTGCGCAGTTCCGTGCAACGAGCCGTCGACGCGCTGGACGCGTTCACGTTGCGCGTTCTCGAGGCCCGGGTGCTGCTGCACGAACGCGCCGTGCCAGTGGACGCGCTCGCTCGGTGGCTGCCTGGCGTGACGGCGAGCCGGCTGGCGCACGCGTTGGACGAGCTTCGGACGCTCGCGCTCGTCTGGGGTGACGACAACGGGCTGCACCTGGTGGCGAGCGTGCCGGACGCGGTTGGCCCGTACCCGGCTGGACTCGGTCGCCCGGCGGCGCGGCTGCTCGGGGCCGTGTCCGACCTAGCGCTCGCCCCCGTGCTACGCGCGCTCGGACTGCCGCCCGCGATCCAACCTCGGTCCGGTGAGGAGGTGGCCCGCGTGTTGCGCTCCCCCGCCAAGGTCGCCGCGATGCTCGAGGGGCTCGAGCCGGCCGAGCGGGACGTCGTGCAGCGGCTCGCCGCGGGTCCGCCCATCGGCGCCGTCGGCGATGCCCTGCTGCCTGCGGACCCGGCTACCGACACGACGCCGCCGCGCCGGCTGATCGCGCGCGGTCTGCTGATCCCTATCGATATGCAGACCGTCGAGCTGCCCCGGGAAATCGGGCTCGCGATACGGGGCGCCGAACCGCTCGGCGCGGTGTCGCCGGATCCGCCGCCAATTCGGACCGTCGACCGCGCACCTGAAGAGCTGGATCGACTCGGGGCCACCGCGGTCCTTGACACGGTGCGGCTCGTCGAGACGCTCGGTGCCGAGTGGACCCATCGGCCCGCGCCGGCGCTACGCGGGGGCGGCGTCGGAGTCCGCGAGTTGCGCCGTGCGGCCCGAGCACTCGATGTGGGTGAGGACGTTGCCGCCGTCCTGCTCGAAACCGCGGCTGCGGCCGGCCTCGTCGCAGCTCGCGGTGGCATGGAGCCGGCGTTTCTTCCCACAACGGATTACGACAGCTGGTTGAACCGTGATCCGGCCGACCGATGGCTCACGCTCGCGGCGGCCTGGCTGACGATGACTCGGCAGCCCAGCCTCGTCGGCCTACGTGACGAACGCGATCGATTGATCACCGCCCTAGGTCCGGACGCCGAGCGTGGGACGATTCCCGCAGTGCGCCGCACCGCTCTGACGGCGCTCGGTGACCTCCCGCCCGGCAGCGCTCCGATCGACCGGGGGGACGTCCTCGACCGGCTGCGTTGGCTGGCTCCACGCCGCGCGGCCGGCCAACGTCCGATGGTCGAAGCTGTCCTGGCCGAGGCCGACCAGCTCGGGCTGACGGCGGCCGGAGGATTGACCAGCTACGGTCGTGCCCTGCTGGCCGGAGCACGCCCGGCGGCTGTCATCTCGGTCCAGCAGGCGCTACCACCTCCGGTCGAAGACTTCCTCATTCAGCCGGACCTGACCGTTGTGGTACCGGGACCGCCCACGACCGAGCTGGCCCGCGAGCTGGGATTGGCGGCGGATCTGGAGTCGACCGGCGGCGCGAGCGTGTACCGCGTTACCGAGATGTCGGTGCGCCGGGCGCTGGACTCCGGGCGGAGCGGCGCGGACCTGGCGGCCCTGTTCACGCAACGGTCGCGTACGCCGGTCCCGCAGGCCCTGAGCTACCTGATCGACGATGTCGCCAAGCGGCATGGCTTGCTGCGATCGGGGGCTGCCACCGCGTATTTACGCTGCGACGACGAGTCATTGCTGACCCGGGTCATTGTCGACCGCGCTGTGAGCAGCCTGGACTTCCGCCGCATTGCACCGACCGTCGCCGTCTCGCCCGCTCCGGTCAACCGGGTGCTGGAGGTTCTTCGGGCGGCGAACTATGCGCCCGCCGGCGAGGCAGCCGACGGGCAGGCGTTGAGCCTCGATGCGCATCCGCCGCGGGTGACCGCGCGATCGTCGGCTCGCATCAGCCGGCTGCGACCCGCGACTAACACCACGAACCACCTGACGGAAGTCGTCAACCGGCTACGCGCAGGCGACCAGATCGCTGAACTCAGCCGGAGGGTCCAGGCACCCGCGTCGACGGTGCCAGGAGTGACGACCGCGTCCACGCTCGCGCTGCTCCGTGACGCAATCCGTCGGAGTCAGACGGTGTGGCTGGGCTACGTCGATGCGCACGGGAGCGCGTCACGACACACGATCGCGCCTATCTCACTCGGTGGCGGCATGGTGCGTGGCATCGACGCCTCCTCGGGGCGCCTGGAGTCCTTCGCGTTGCACCACATCACCGGGGTTGGCGTTCTCGAGCCGAACGGCGTCCTGCCGCGGGCAACGGAGCGCGAGGAGAACTAGTGCCGGCCACCGCACCCTGGGCTCGGCTTCCACCTTGGTGGCGCGTGATCGCCTGGTCGCTGCTCGTCGCGGCGGCCGTGTGGGCGGCGCACGGCCTCGCCGCCAAGGTGGCTGCTGGTTTCTTGATGGCGGTCGCCGCGCTCGGCACCCAGCTGTCGACCCGCGACGATTCGGCCTATCGGCCTGCGGCCACCCTGGTGGCCATCGCGGCCGGCCTGGCCGTCATCCTGCTCGCGCCAAATGGCCTGGGCGAGATCCCGGTCCTGGTCGCGGTTATGGCGATTCCCAACGTTTTCCCGGCGCGTGTTGCCACCGCCCTGTTGATCGCGGTGACGGTGCTGTTCGGCCTGGCCGTGTGGTGGGTCTCCGACAGCTTCGCCGGGTTACTCGCGGGTCTTGCGGTACCGTTCCTGGCCCAGCGGGCAGTCCAGCGCCGGGAGATCGTGCGCGAGCGAGATCGCGCTCAGGCCCTGCTCGTGGAGCTGGAGATCGGCCGGGACGCCGAGGCGCAAGCGGCCGCATTGCGCGAGCGCGGCCGGATCGCCCGGGAAATGCACGACGTGCTTGCGCACAGCCTGGCCGGCCTCTCCCTACAACTGCAGGCGGCCCGGGCCGTTGCGGCGAAGGAGGGTGCGTCGGCGGATGTCCTCGGCCCGCTCGACCGGGCCGCCGATCTGGCGCGGGACGGAGTCGCGGAGGCGAGGGCGGCGGTGGGGACGCTCCGCGATCCCGTCGGACTCGGCGTAAATGACCTCGGAGCTCTGGTCGACCGGCATCCGGGCGATGCGAAGCTGCACGTGACCGGCACTCCGGCGTTGGTTAGTCCGGAAGCGGGCCATGCCGCTTATCGAGCAGTGCAGGAGGCACTGACCAATGCGGCTCGTTATGCGCCCGGATCGCACGTCACTGTGTCGCTCTGCTGGACGGCGGCCTGGCTTGTCGTCCGGATCGAGGACACCGGTCCGGGGCTGGGCCACGAAGTGGTGCGCGGCCAGGGCAGCGGCCTCGGGCTGGCCGGCATGCATGAACGCATGGCTGCGGTAGGCGGCACCGTGCGGGCTGGGCCGCGCCCGGGGGGTGGCTGGTCGGTCGAGCTGCAGGTGCCCGTGGCCGGCGAGTCGGTCGATGGGCGGGCGACATGATCAGCGTCGTGGTGGCCGACGACCAAGCGGTCGTCCGTGACGGCTTGATCCTGCTTCTGTCGACGAGCGACGAGATCAACGTCATCGGCGCTGCGGCTGACGGACCGGAGGCGGTTGCGCTGATAGAGCGGACGCAACCGCAGGTAGCGTTGCTCGACCTGCGCATGCCCGGTCTGACCGGGGCGGAGGTCACGGCCGAGCTCGTGACCCGTGCGCCGTCCACCCGGGCGCTGATCCTCACGACCTACGCAGACGACGAAGCCGTGCTGCCGGCCTTGCGCGCGGGCGCGGCAGGCTACCTGACCAAGGACGCGACTGGCGAGACGCTCCTCAAGGCAATCCGGGACGTGGCGGCCGGGCAGACCGTGCTCGACGCCGCGGTGCAGCGACGGTTGGTCGAGATGGTGACGGCCGCACCCGCGCCGGCGTCGACCGTCGCCTCGACCGGTCCGGAGGCGTTATCGCCCGATCTCGTCGAAGGGCTGACGCGGCGCGAGGTCGATGTCGTACGGCTGGTAGCCGAGGGCCTGTCCAACCGGCAGATTGCCCGTCGCCTCGTCGTCAGTGAGGCGACCGTCAAGACCCATCTCAACCACGTGCTGTCCAAGCTCGACGTAGACGGTCGACCAGGCCTGGTCGCCTGGGCCTGGCGGCACGGCTTGGCTGGCCAGTAGCTGCTCCGCGGCAAGACGTGAAACGGCCGGCCGAGGAGACCTGGCCGGCCGAATGGTGCGCGCCTGCGATCAGGCAACGGCTTGCAGCGCGGGCCGGTGGCCGTGGGCCGCGTACGCGTCGAGCGCCTGCCGGCTGCGGACGTACAACACGCCGATCCGCGACGCAACCTCACCGATCGCCATCAGCACCAGTGCCGCCGTCCAGGCCTGCCCGCTGGTGATGTGATGCATCTCGGAGAACCGAGCCACCACGCCCTGGCCACCGTTGGCCACCCACACCGAAAAGGCCATCCGCGAGCCCATGCCCAGCACCCACAGCCCGGCCGAGGCCCACCCGGCTTTCACCAGCGCGTACTGGCCGCTGTCGGCCCGAACCCGAGTCACCAGCCCGCTCAGCGTCCCCAGCAGGACACCCACCCCAGCCAGCCCCGCGATCAGCAGCAGATCGTTGCCACTGGTCGGAATCGCGTGCAGATAGCTGTGCGCCACCACCGCCACGATGGCCAACGGCAGGATGATCGCCCGCTTGTCGAACCGACTCTCCAGAACCTGGCGAACCACGATCAGGATCAGGATGCTGTCTACGAGGTAGTCGATGAATGTCATGCCTCAAGACTCGCCGGATTCCGCCTATAGCGAATCAACCCCCAGATGGAGCCGGGGTGGAACATCACCCAGCAGCCGCGAAGTTGAGAGAATCAGCTGTCACCCTCGACCCGGGAAGGTTCATGACCCTGCCGCCCGTCACCGCCCTCCGCTGCCCACCTGCACTCCGCGTTCGGGCCCTGCGGGCCCTGCGATGCTCCGCAGAGGACGGTTCCTCGTGACCGTGCTAGCCCGCGGGCGCGGACCACTGCGGTCCTGTTGTGTCCTCGTGATCGGTGCCCGCTCATGACAGATGGCCCACTTATTGTCCAATCCGACAAGACGCTGCTCCTCGAGGTCGACCATCCGCTCGCGCCCGATGCGCGTTCGGCCATCGCCCCGTTCGCAGAGCTCGAACGCTCTCCTGAGCACGTCCATACCTATCGCGTGACCCCGCTCGGGCTGTGGAACGCCCGCGCCGCTGGCCACGACGCCGAGCAGGTCGTCGACGCGCTCGTTCGATACAGCCGGTACGCGGTGCCGCACGCACTTCTGGTGGACGTCGCCGACACCATGGATCGGTACGGACGGCTCCAGCTGGTCAAACACCCGACCCACGGCCTGGTGCTGCTCTCGCTGGACCGGGCCGTGCTCGAAGAGGTGCTCCGGAGCAAGAAGATCGCGCCCATGCTCGGGCAGCGCATCGACGACGACACGGTGCTCGTACACCCGTCGGAACGCGGACGGCTCAAGCAGGCCCTGCTCAGGGTCGGGTGGCCCGCTGAAGACCTTGCGGGTTACGTCAACGGCGAGGCGCACGACATCGCGTTGCGCGAGGATGGCTGGCAGCTGCGCGACTACCAGCGCGATGCTGTGGCGTCCTTCTGGGCCGGTGGCTCCGGTGTCGTCGTCCTCCCCTGCGGAGCGGGTAAGACTCTTGTCGGCGCGGCCGCGATGGCCGAGGCCCAGGCCACGACGTTGATCCTGGTCACCAACACGGTGGCGGGGCGGCAGTGGAAGCGGGAACTGCTTGCTCGCACGTCGCTCACCGACGCCGAGATCGGTGAGTACTCCGGGGAACGCAAGCAGATTCGACCGGTCACGGTCGCCACGTACCAGATCATGACCACACGCCGTCAGGGCGATTACCGGCACCTCGAGTTGTTCGATTCCCGCGACTGGGGCCTGATCATCTACGACGAGGTGCATCTCCTGCCGGCGCCGATCTTCCGGCTGACCGCCGATCTACAATCCCGTCGACGGCTGGGCTTGACCGCGACCCTCATCCGGGAAGACGGCCGCGAGGGTGACGTATTCAGCCTGATCGGCCCGAAGCGATACGACGCACCGTGGAAGGACATCGAGAACCAGGGCTGGATCGCGCCCGCCGACTGCACAGAGGTTCGGGTCACGCTCACGGACGCCGAACGGATGGGGTACGCAACCGCCGAGCCAGAGGACCGTTATCGCATCGCCGCTACGGCACGAACGAAGCTGCCGGTCATCCGTCGGATCGTCGATCAGCACTCGGACGACCAGGTTCTCGTCATAGGCGCCTACCTCGATCAACTCGACGAAGTGGCTGCCGAGTTGGACGGGGCGCCGATCATCCAGGGCTCGACCACGAACCGCGAGCGGGAACGGCTTTACGACGAGTTCCGGCGCGGCGAGCAGCGTGTTCTCGTCGTCAGCAAGGTCGCCAATTTCTCGATCGACCTTCCCGAGGCCGCGGTCGCCGTGCAGATCTCCGGCACCTTCGGTTCCCGCCAGGAGGAGGCTCAACGCCTCGGCCGGGTGCTGCGCCCCAAGCACGACGGTCGGCAGGCGCACTTCTACACCGTCGTGGCTCGCGACACGCTGGACGCTGACTATGCCGCACACCGGCAGCGGTTCCTCGCCGAGCAGGGCTACGGATACACCATCGTCGACGCCGACGACCTCCTGCGCCCGCTGTGATCAGGGCGGCGCCTTCTAGTCCATCCTGTTGCTAGCGAAGGCCCGGATATCTGATCGGGAGATGACGCAGTGGAAATCGCACTGGAGATCGTCGGTCTCGTCATCGTCGTCGGTGTCGTGGCCGGAATGGCAGAACGCCTCAACCTGTCGCCGCCGCTCGTCCTGGTGATCGTCGGCGTCATCGTCTCGTTCGTTCCTGGAGTTCCGCGGGTCGAAGTCAACCCGGACATCGTGTTGTTCGGACTGCTGCCACCGCTCCTCTACTCAGCCGCGATCCGGACCTCTCTCGTGGATTTCCGGGCGAACCGGAACGCCATCATCTTGCTGTCGGTCGGCGCCGTCGTGTTTACGACGGTGACCGTCGGACTGGTCGCCTGGTGGGTTGCCCCCATCTCGCTGGCGGCCGCATTCGCTCTCGGTGCCGTCGTCGCGCCTCCCGACGCCGTCGCAGCCAGCGCCATTGCCCGGCGAGTCGGGATGCCGCGGCGGATCGTCTCGATCCTGGAGGGCGAGAGCCTGGTCAACGATGCCACCGCCCTAGTCGCACTCAATGTCGCAATCGCGGCCTTGACCCGGAGGGTGACGGTCATCGAGATCGGTTGGCGGTTCGTCCTCGCAGCCGGCGGTGGGGTGGCAGTTGGACTACTGGCCGGCATAGTGCTGGCGAAGATCCGCAAACACATTCGGGATCCGATCCTCGACACGACGTTGTCCTTCGTGGCGCCCTGGGTCGCGTTCATTCCAGCCGAGGCGATACACGCGTCCGGGGTACTGGCCGTCGTAGTTACCGGACTGCTGCTCGGCCACAAGTCACCGAAGCTGCAGACGGCCGCCTCGCGCATCGCGGAGAACACCAACTGGCGCACAATCGCGTTCCTGCTCGAGAACGCCGTGTTTCTGCTGATCGGCCTGGAGCTACGCACGGTCATTGAGGGCATCTCGAATACGAGCCTGTCCGGTCTCGAAATTGTCGTCACCTGCGTCGCAGTCCTGGCCGCGACTATCGCGGCTCGGTTCGTGTGGATCAACAGCATCGTCCTGGTGTTCAAGTACGGCCCGCGGCGGCTGCGGCGGTCCGCGTGGGGATGGGACGCCAGCACAGTGGTGTCCTGGGCGGGCATGCGGGGCGTCGTGACTTTGGCCGCCGCGTTCCTGCTCCCGGCCAGTACTCCGGAACTGCGGCTCCTCCAGCTCGCCGCCTTCACCGTGGTGGCGGGCACCCTGTTGCTGCAAGGCTCGACCTTGCCATGGCTTATCCGGCGGCTCGGACTCACCGGGCCGGACCCCGCCGAGGATGCGCTACAGGCCGCTTCGCTGGTCAACACGGCAGCGCAGGCGGGACTGCAACGACTGGACCGGGTCAAGACGCCGGAGGATCCGCAGGACGTCATTGCCGAGCTGAACGACCGGTCCACTCGACGCTCGAACGCCTTGTGGGAGCGGCTTGGGCGACCCCAGCAGGAGCTGGAGACCCCGCAGGCGACCTACCGGCGGCTGCGGTTGGAGATGCTCGACGCGGAGCGGACGTCGATCCTGGATGCGCGAGATCGAGGCGGCTACGACGACGAGGTGCTGCGGTCGGCGTTGAGTGCCCTTGACATCGAGGAGTCCATCCTCGACCGGATCGACGACGCAGAGTCACGGCTCGATGACGAGCTGAGCGCGCCGCCGAGACCAACCGGGGACTGCAGCCATCTCAAGACGGCGCCCCGGGTCGCGGTCGCGCGAACGCCAGGGGCCTGCGAGGAGTGTCTCCGGGATGGCACCCGCTGGGTCCATCTCCGGCTCTGCCTCGCCTGCGGGCATGTCGGATGCTGTGACTCGTCCGTCGGGCGGCACGCGACCGGCCACTTCAAGGAGACGACCCACCCGGTGATGCGCAGCATCGAGCCGGGTGAAGCCTGGCGGTGGTGCTACGTCGATCAACAGCTGGGCTGAGATTCCGGCAATTCGCGAGCGGTCGTCGGGTCGCCCGTCAGGCCTCGGCCGGCGGATCGCGATCTTCGCCGGCGGCAGCGGCACGGCCGTGCTTGTCCTCGGCCTTCTGCGCCTTCTCCTCGGCCTTCTGCGCCTTCTCGTCGGCTTTTCGTTCCTGCTTGGCGGCCGCCTTTTCCTCCTTGACCGCCGCCTTCTGCTGTTGCCGCGTCGCCGCGTCGTCGATTGATTCGATCACCTTGTCAAAGGCGTCGCGCATGACATCTGCCGTCGCGGACGTGACGGCCCTGGTCTTGTCGGCCGCGGCCTCCCGAAGGGAGGGCCGCGTCGGCTCGTCCTCGTCCGGCCCATCGTCCGGCTTTGCCATAGCCACCTTCCTCAACTCGGTTCGGGGGTGCCGTCCTGCCCCGAGCCTAGGCGGCCGGTGTGGCCGCGCCGTCCCTGCCGGCCGCCCATCTCGGCTGCGGGCTGAAGCGCGAAGCTGGGGCGGGCCCATCGGGCCCGCCCCAGCTTTGAACTTCGTGGATTCTGACCGGGGTCAGAAGTCCATGTCGCCGCCCGGCATGCCGCCGCCCCCGGCTGGGGCACTGGCCTTCTCGGGCTTGTCGGCCACCACGGCCTCGGTGGTGAGGAACAGCGCGGCGATCGACGCGGCGTTCTGCAGCGCGGATCGGGTGACCTTCGCCGGCTCGACAATGCCCGCCTTGAACATGTCGACGTACTCGCCGGTTTCGGCGTTGAGACCGTGTCCGGCCGGCAGATTCGCGACCTTCTCGGCGACGACGCCGCCCTCGAGGCCGGCGTTGATCGCAATCTGCTTCAGCGGCGCGATGAGGGCGACCTTGACGATGTTCGCACCCGTCGCTTCGTCGCCGGTCAGGTCGAGCTTCTCGAACGCGGTCGCCGCCGCGTTGGCCAGCGCCACACCGCCACCGGCCAACAGACCCTCCTCGACAGCCGCCTTCGCGTTGCGTACCGCATCCTCGATGCGGTGCTTGCGCTCCTTCAGCTCGACCTCGGTGGCCGCACCGACCTTGATGACCGCGACGCCGCCGGCGAGCTTGGCCAGCCGCTCCTGCAGCTTCTCCCGGTCGTAGTCGGAATCGCTCTTCTCGATCTCGGCGCGGATCTGGTTGACCCGGCCCTGGATCTGGTCGGCGTCGCCAGCACCCTCGACGATCGTCGTCTCGTCCTTGGTCGTGGTGACCTTACGAGCCCGGCCGAGCAGGTCAAGCGTCGCGTTCTCCAGCTTCAGGCCCACCGTGTCGCTGATAACCTCGCCGCCGGTCAGGATGGCGATGTCCGCGAGCATGGCCTTGCGGCGGTCACCGAAACCGGGCGCCTTGATGGCCACCGACTTGAACGTGCCCCGGATCTTGTTGACGACCAGGGTGGCGAGCGCTTCGCCCTCCACGTCCTCGGCGATGATCACAAGCGGCTTGCCGGTCTGCATCACCTTCTCCAGCAGCGGCAACAGATCCTTGACGTTACTGATCTTGCCTTCGTGGATCAGCAGGTACGGGTCGTCGAGCACCGTCTCCAGACGCTCCGCGTCGGTCACGAAGTACTGCGACAGGTGTCCCTTGTCGAAGCGCATGCCCTCGGTGAGCTCCAGCTCCAGGCCGAAGGTGTTGCTCTCCTCGACGGTGATGACGCCTTCCTTGCCGACCTTGTCCATCGCCTCGGCGATGAGCTCGCCGACGCTGTTGTCGGCGGCCGAGATCGACGCGGTGGCTGCGATCTGCTCCTTGGTCTCCACGTCCTTCGCCTGGTTGCCCAGAACCTCGGATACAGACTCGACTGCCTTCTCGATGCCGCGCTTGAGGGCCATCGGGTTGGCTCCGGCCGCCACGTTGCGCAGCCCTTCCTTGACCAGCGCCTGGGCCAGCACCGTCGCAGTGGTCGTCCCGTCACCTGCGACGTCGTCGGTCTTCTTCGCTACTTCCTTGACCAGCTCGGCGCCGATCTTCTCCCAGGGGTCTTCGAGCTCGATCTCCTTGGCGATGCTGACTCCGTCATTGGTGATCGTGGGTGCGCCCCACTTCTTCTCCAAAACGACGTTGCGGCCCTTAGGGCCGAGCGTCACCTTGACGGCGTCGGCGAGAATGTTCATCCCGCCCTCGAGGCCCCGGCGGGCGTCCTCGTCGAACGCGATCAATTTGGCCATACGGTTGTCGTCCCTTCAATGAACAACACTTGGGGGTAGACCGGCGCGCAGTGCCCGCGACGGACGGTGTCCACGGGGACACCTCACCACGACCGGCTGGCACTCAGCCTAGCCGAGTGCCAATTCAGGTTTAGCACTCACCCAAGGAGAGTGCAAGAAGCGGGACACTGCTGACGTGGACACCGTGCTGGTCGGGCGGCACCGCGAGCTGGCCGAGATCGAGCGGCTGCTCGCGGCAGCCCTCGCGGGCCGCGGTGCCACCGTCCTGGTGACCGGAGAGGCCGGTATCGGAAAGTCGACGGTGCTGGCCGAGGCGCTGTCCCGAGCCCGGGAACGTGGCGTCCCGACGGCGGTCGGACGTGCCACCTCGGACGACGACGCGCCGGCCCTGTGGCCGTGGTCGCACCTTGTGGCCGAGTTGCGCTCGGCCAACGTCGCCGCGGACCTGATAGATCCAACCGAGGTCTTGCCGGCGCCGGCCGAGTCGGCGGCCACGCTGGCATTCCGGCGGCGCGACGCAGTCGCGCGAGCTCTGATCGCTGCCGCGCGCCTCGACGGTCTGGTGCTGGGCCTGGAAGACCTGCACTGGGCCGACGAGGAGACCCTCCGGCTGTTCAGCCATCTTGCGGCTCTCGCGCCCGAGGGCCGCTTGCTGCTGATCGGGACGAGCCGGGATGCGATGTCCGGGGACACCGACCAAGCCAACCTGTTGCCTCTGTCCGGCCTCGCGGTGCCGGATGTCGCCCAATGGCTGCGTACAGACTCGGAGGTGAATCCGGCAAGGGCGGCCGAGCTACGTCACTACACCGGCGGGAACGCGTTGTTCCTGCGCGAAGTGATCCGGTTGCTGGACCACGAAGAGCAGCTCGAGCGACCCATCGCGGACCTTGGCGTGCCGGATCGGATCCAGCGGTTGGTCAGGCATCGACTCGGTGATCTGAGCCTCCACTGCCGCACCGTCGTCGGTGCGGCCGCGGTGCTCGGCGATGATCTCGACGTTGCGGTGCTGGGCTCCGTCGTCTCGGACGTGGTCTCCGATCTCGGGATTGCGTTGGAAGAGGCGCTGTTTGCCGAACTGATCGCCGATGACCCGGCTCTGCCCACGAAACTGCGGTTCTCCCACGTGCTCGTCCGGCTCGCCTGTTACGAGGATCTCGACCGAGCCACGCGCATCCGATGGCACGAACGCGCAGCCGATGTGCTGGCCGGTGCCGGCGACGGCCGCCGCGCCGCCGAGATAGCCCGGCATCGGCTGCGCGCGGTAATCGATCCGGAGTCGACCAGACACGCTCTGGTGGCCTGCGGGAGCGCCGCGCGGGAGGCCATTCGCTCGCTCTGCTTCGACGATGCGATTCGGTGGGCGCAAACCGGCCTGGACTTGATCGGTGGGCGGGAGTCGGAGGATCGGGACGCCCTCGAACTCGACCTCGCCGAGGGCCTCTACCGAGCGGGACGCCCCGGGGACGCCCTGCGTCCGTGCCGGGCCGTCATGGATCGGGCGGAAGCCACCGGCCGGGCCGACCTGGCCGCCCGGGCCGCCTTGGTGATCCGCGGTGTCGGCGGCCCGGTGGCCGCCGAGGTCCTGATGCTCTGCGACCGGGCCGAGGCGCTGCTCCGCGACGACGACAGCGCCGATCACGCCCAGGTGCTCGCCCAACGAGCGATCGCGCTCAGCGAGTTCGGCCGGATCGCGGAAGCGGCCGCACCAGCCGCGCGAGCGCTTCAGCTAGCCGAAGCGACCCAGGATCCGGATGCCCTGTTGCTGGCCTTGCACGCCCGGCATGACGCGCTCTCCAGCCCGGATGACATCGTCGAGCGCCTCGCCATCGCGGAACGAGCCGGCCGGCTCGCTCGCGGTCGAGCCGATCGCGCCGACGTGGCCTTCTGGGCTCATCTCTGGCGCATCGAGGACAACCTCCAGCTCGGGCGGATGGATGAGGTCGCCCGTGATGAGCGATCCCTGACCCATCTCGTCGATCGGCTGGGCTGGCTCATCGGACGGTGGCACCTCATGCGGCTGCGCGCTGCGCTGGCGCTGATGGCGGGCGACTTCCCGACTGCGATCGCGGCCACCGAGGAAGGCGTCGAGTTCGCCGTCCGCGGCCAGGACCCCACCGCACAGATGTTGTCGCTGGCGTTCCGCCTCGAGATTGCGAGGTACACCGAGTATCCCGTCCCGCTTGACGGACACCTCGAGGAGATGGCCGCGCTTATCGGCCCGTGGTTCCCGCCGATCACGCTCGCACTCTTCGCTGCGCACCACGCTCAACGGGGCGATGTGCCCGCGACCCGAGCGGTGCTGGAGCAAGTGGTGCCGCAACTGCCGACTCTGCCCCGAGACGTGCGCTGGCTTCCGACTGTTCTCGCGACGGGTCACGCATCCGCGCTGGTCGGCGATTCAGAGACCGCGCGATGGTGCTACGGCGCGATCCAGCCCTATGCAACCCGATATCTCGTGTCTATGTCGGGCGTCTGGGGATCGACGTCCTACTTCCTGGGCCTGCTCGCCGAGGCAACCGGCGACATCGACGGCGCGGTAAGTCATCTCGACGAGGCCGCGCGGCTGGAGGCGGCGATCGGCGCTGTCGTGCCCCAGGCGCGCACCGAGTTGGCCTGCGCCGAGCTGCTCGTGCGCCGCGGCTCGGCCGGCGATCTGAGCCGCGCCAAGCGGCTCGCGACCAGCGCCCGGCGCACCGCCGAGCAGTGTCAGATGAGCTACGTCGCGGCGGGTGCTCGCACGGTCCTCGAGGCGCTGAGAGGGCGGGCACAACAACCAGCCGCGGCGCTGACCGTCCGCGAGCGGGAAATCGTCGGACTGGTGGCCGAAGGACGGTCGAACCGGGACATCGCCCGTCATCTCGTGCTGTCCGAGCGAACGGTTGAGACGCACGTGCGGAACGCGCTGATGAAGCTGGAACTCGCCAACCGAACCCAACTCGCGGCATGGGCCACGCAGATCGGGCTGGCGGAGCGGACCCCTGAGGTTACGTAGTCGCCTCAGTGCCAGTACTGATGGCGGTGGGTGCCAGCTCCCGGACAGTGATCCCACACGACAAACGGCCGACGGCCACTGACCTTGGGAGCACACCATGACCACCACTCAAACCATGCCGGCGATCGCCTCCGGCAGCTACGTACTCGACCCGGCGACCAGCGAGGTAGCAATTACCGCACGCGGCGCCTTTGGCGCGCGCGTGCACGCAACGATCGATCTGGTCGACCTCGAGGTCGACGTCGCAGCCGACCCGAGCGCCTCGCGAGCCCAGGCAACGTTCGATATGTCATCGTTCCAATCGGGGAATGGTCGACGCGACAAGGACATTCGAAATCGGTTCTTCTGCGTCGACGAGCACCCGACGATGACGTTCACCAGCACCGAGTTACGGATGGGCGCCGACGGCGGGTGGGAACTGGCCGGCCGGCTCGAGTACCGCGCTGCTTGTGACGTCACGCTGGCACTGTCCGTGCTGGAACCGGACGAGCGTGGATTCCACGCCCGAGGCACGGCAACCGTCGACCGCTATGCGTCCGGAGTCACCAAAGGTCGCGGCCTGATTGGGCGTTGGGTCGACGTGATCATCTCAGTCCGGCTCTGCCGCGTCTGAGCCCTACTCGGTGGTGACGCCGTTGCTGACGTGCCGAACCACGGGTGCAAGTGGGCGTATGGCGGGCGGCTGGGCGAGAAGGTCTTCGAGCTCGAGCTGAAGGGCGCGGAAGAAGTCGTGCCGGAAGTGGGCCTGCACTGCTTCGCCGTCCGCGAATTCTTCCCACATCCAGACGAGGTCATCGTCGTTGGGGTCGGCCGCCACCGTGTACAGCGTGGTACCGGGCTCGCCGTCGTCAAGGGTGCGGGCGTAGTTGCCCAGGACCCGGACGAGCTCGTCCCGACTGCCTGGCTTGGCGGTCAGCTGAACTAGGGCGCCGAACTGTGCTCTCTCGCTCACGTTGATGCCAACGATTGGGCGGGCAGGGACATTCCTCCGCAGACGGGAAACGGCCCGGCCGTTCACCGGCCGGGCCGTTTCCTGCGCTGAGGTGGTTCAGCCGACGATGCGTACGCCGTCAGCCTGCGGGCCCTTCGGGCCCTGGGCGACCTCGAACTCGACGCGCTGACCCTCGTCCAGGGAGCGGTAGCCGTCGGCCTGGATGGCGGAGTAGTGCACGAACACGTCCTGCCCACCATCCACGGCGATGAAGCCGTAGCCCTTCTCGTTGTTGAACCACTTCACGGTGCCCTGTGCCACGTGCACTCCTTGCTAGGGGCCTTCCGACGCCACACATCGTGGCACCGGGGTCTTCGTTCCTCGGTCCCGCTTCACCGCAGTGCACGTGCCGCCGGCGAGCCGGATGTCACGTGGTCCTAGTTGTTCGAAACGCTCGTCACTCGACCGAGGCGAAAGGTACACGGCTGACGCCGAAAGAGCCAGATAGACCCGCAGCGATGATGCCGCGTAACGCCTGCCCCTCATCGGCCGCCACTGGAGCGCCGCGCGCGGTCAAGCGGAGCCGGCCGGTCGGCTACGTAGCGCTACCGAACGCGGAGCGGGCGGTTCCCGATAGACAGCATGCGATGCTCCGCAATGATCACGTAAGCCGAACACACGAGCCGCTACCGCCCTGGGCTCGATGTCCTCAGCCTCGATGTCCTCCGCGCAGCACGGACCTGACCGCTGCCGACAATGGCTCGGCCCGGTTCCCTAGCTCGCACCGCCGTCATGGCGCGCCGCCTCGATCTTCCGCGATCGCTGTGGGATTCGGCCCTGCCGAAGGAGATTGCCCATCGAAGACCCTGTCGTGCCACCAACCCGGCGTCAGCTGGCTGTGGACTTGCCTGTTCGGAGGTGGCGATCGCTTACCTAGGCGCAGCGCAGGCATCACGCGCCGTCGAGTCGTGCCCTGGGCCCAAGCAAGGTCCGAATGCCCGCGCTTGATCGGCAGGCGGAGGCACGATCGCTACGACGGCTAGGCGTCGCTGACCAAGCACTTGACGTGAGCCGAAGCCGCCGCTCGACCGCCCCGGTGGAGCTGGACGACCGGCTCCGGGCGGCAGTCGTTCAGAGCAGTCCCGCGTTGCGTATCGCCTTGACGGTCGGTGGGATAACTGCGATCAGCTGCGCAATGTCAGACACCGCGTCCAGGGTTTTCAGCCCGTCCCCCGTGTTGTAGACAACCGTCTCTTGGCCGGTGTCCAGTGCGCCCGATTCACTCAGCTTTCGCAGCACCGCGACGGTGACGCCCCCGGCGGTTTCGGCGAACACGCCGGTCGTCCGCGCCAGAAGCAGAATTCCCGCTCGAATCTCGTCGTCGGTTACCTGCGCCATCGCGCCGCCGGTACTGCGAACCGCGTCGAGCGCGTAAGGGCCGTCCGCCGGATTACCGATATTGAGCGATTTCGCGATACCGGTCGGCTTCACCGGCCGTACCACATCCCAGCCGTTCTCGAACGCCGTGGCAATCGGCGAGCACCCCGCCGATTGCGCCCCGTACACGCGCCACGACGACCGTGACACGAGGCCGGCCGACGACAGCTCGCGGAACGCCTTGTGCACCTTGGTCAGCAGCGATCCCGAGGCCATCGGTGCCACGATTTGCGCGGGTAGACGCCATCCCAGCTGCTCGGCGACCTCGAACCCGAGGGTCTTGGACCCTTCGGCGTAGTAAGGCCGCACGTTGACGTTCACGAATGCCGTCGACTCGAACTCGTCCAACTCTGACAGCTCGCTACACAGTCGGTTGACGTCGTCGTAAGAGCCGTCGATACCCACCAAGGTGGCGCCGTAGACGGCGGTCTGGATGACCTTCGCCGGTTCGAGGTCGGCCGGGATGAAGATGATCGACCGCATGCCGATACGGGCCGCGTGGGCCGACACCGAGTTCGCGAGATTCCCCGTCGACGCGCATGCGATGCGGTCGAAGCCCAGCTCCCGCGCCGCTGTTATCGCAACGCTGACCACCCGGTCCTTGAAGGAGTGCGTCGGATTCGCCGAGTCGTCCTTGATCCATACGGGGGCGGTGAAGCCGAGTTCGTCGGCGAGCCGGTCAGCGCGAATGAGCGGTGTCATGCCAGTGCTCGAATCGACCCGGGTGAGCGGGTCCTGCCCCACCGGTAGCAAGCCCGCGTAACGCCAGATCGAGTGCGGGCCGGCGATGATGTCCGCGCGCGACACCCCGGCCAGCGCGGCGGGGTCGTAGCCGATCTCCAGTGGGCCAAAGCATTCGAGGCACGCGTGCTGGGCACCGAGCGGATAGCGAGCGCTGCAGTTGCGACAGACCAGCGCGGAGGCGGGCGAGGCAGGGACCGCAGGGCGGTCCAGGACAGCAGTCATGGGCGAGGCCTTTCTCCTCATCTCTCCCCGGACCAGATACTGGTCGGGGACGGACTTGGCACCTGCCGCGGCGGCCTCGCAAAGATCACGACACCGTGATTCGAGTCAACGCGGTGGTTGCCGGGGCTTCATCGGGCCGGTCCCTCTGCCCCTCTGGATGAGCGGTCTTCAGTTGTCCGTCCATGGTCTCATACCCGGGCCTACCGGACCGGTCGCGCGCGATCAGCCGGCGAAATCGGACGTGAGCACGACAACGAGCGGTCCGGGCGGCAACTCGGCGAACCGTGGCACAACGCGCCTGATAGTTGGGAACTGCTGTTGCAACCGCCTAGCCGCAGCCAGCGCGTTAGGGTTCCCCGGGTCGTAGTACACGCACGTCGACAGGATCTGATTGTCGAGCGTGCTGACGGAAGAAACGGTCCACCCGCCTTTCTCGAACTCTTGTTGGGCGATGTTCTGGGCCCCGGCGCGTGCGGTGTTGTTCAGAACGATGAGCGGGAGCGAGCTCGCCAGCGCGGGTGCCGCCGGTGTGACATGCGCAGGTGTCGTCCGCGGTCGCGCACTGGACGGTCGTGCAGACCGCGGAGCCGACGACGGGACGCTCGCCGTAACCGGTCCTGTCTCACTACTCCCCTGTCGGCCTCCAGGGCGTTGCAGCGCGATGAGCGCGACCGCCGCCACCCCCAGCCCGACGATGGTCAAAACGACGCCGACGGCTCGATCAACGCGCCACCGCCCCGGCGAGCGGGGAGCGAGGTGCGACACGGGCGTCAGGCTAATGGGCGCCGATATGGATCAGACGTCGATCCCCAGCCGGCGCGCTGACCGCTGCCGCTGCCGTCCCGCGCGCAGGCGTCGCAGCCGCTTGACGAGCAGCGGATCGACGGCGAGCGCGGCGGGCGCATCGATGAGTGTGTTCAGCACCTGGTAATAGCGGGTAGCCGACATGTCGAATAGCTCGCGGATGGCCTGCTCCTTGGCGCCAGCGTATTTCCACCACTGCCGCTCGAACGTCAGGATTTCCCGGTCACGACGAGTCAGTCCGTCGATCAGGTCCGCCTGCTCGGCGGTGTTCGAGCCCGAGGCCGCGGCGACTGGCACGTCGGCGGAGGCGGACTCCATGCGGTGCACCCCCACGTTCTCCGGCTGGCTGTCTGCGAAGTTACCGTAGCTAATTTCATGCTTGTCATTCTCGTTACTGCAGCCCTGCGGCGTGTCGGCCCGGCCAAGTTGTGGATAACCCTCGCCGCTGTCCACAGATCGCTGCGGTCTGTGGCGCGACGTTCGGCGATCCGGCGATCGTCGTGCCATGACGAGCGTGCTGGATCCTGTCGAACTCGGCGCATTGGTGCGCCGGGTTGACGGGTGTGCCGACGAGCTGCGGGGCCGCGCCCGGGGTCTGCTCCTCGCCGCTTCGGTCACGCGGTGGCAATCGACCGCGGCGGAGGCGTTCCGACGTCAGGCCAGTGATCTGGCCACCGCCATGCGCACGTCTGCTGTGGACGTGGATGCAGCAGCAGCGGCCTTGCGGCGGCACGGCCGCCAAGTCGAGATCGTGGAGTCTGCGATTGCGACTCCACTGGAGTTCGTAGCCGACCTGGCTCTGTCCTGGCTCGGCAGGTGACGATGGTGAACCCGATCGAGGTCGACGGTGGCCCTGGCGGCATCACGGCCCACCTGGAGGACCTACGGGTGGCGGCTGGACAGATCGCCCAGGTCGCTGATGATGTCGGGCATCTGGCCACGGAATTACACGCCGTGCTGCTGCATCCAGCGTTGCTGATCTCGGCCGGATTGGATCCGATCGGCGCCGGCGAAGTGAGCGCAGCGATCTTTCGGGCAACCGATGGTCCGGGCGGCGTGACCGCTCTCGCGCTGCGCGGGGCGGGCCTGGCGCTCGCCCTTCGAGCCTCAGCCGTGCGGTACCAAGCGGTCGACGATCTAACCCGGCTGGCGGGGCCGATCCCCGAGCTGATTCGTCGATTTCCCATGACGGCAGCCGAGACGACTGGAGTCGTTACGGTGTCGGGCGCCGGCGCGGCGCTGCAGCACCTGGTCACCCGCGATCCACAGCTCGTCGACGTCGCAGTGAGCACCCTCGCCGCCCTGCTCACCGCCCGGGCTACGCCAGCCGCCGCAGCGGAACTTGCCCGGCAGTTCCCGGACGGGCACGCCGCCGTCGCCAAGCTGGGCGCCGACGTCGCCGGCGACGCGCTCGGCCCACCACGTTCCCTTCGAGACCTCTTGAGCGGGGTCGACCGCCGGAGAGCCGGTCAGGCGGGCGAGATCGATGTGCGCCTCCTGACCCGGTCCGGTCAGCCCGGAGCGCCGCGGCACGTGGTCGTCGACATCCCAGGCACGAAGTCCTGGTCACTCGCCGCCCATAACTCAGACGTGACGAGCATTGCCACCAACCTCCGATCACTGG
Organism: uncultured Actinomycetota bacterium; assembly: GCA_963809815.1. Lineage (GTDB taxonomy): Bacteria > Actinomycetota > Actinomycetes > Mycobacteriales > Jatrophihabitantaceae > CAVVJA01. Next base: position 197,182 of record CAWELM010000015.1, on the reverse strand, counting down.
CCGGTGAACGCACTGCTTATGAGGAGGGGATTGAACTCGCGATGCGACAGGCCGGCGTTCGCCCGGATGACGACGTCGTGCTCCTCGGGCATAGCGAAGGCGGGATGGTGGCAGTCAACGCCGCGACCCGCTTCGCGCAGACGGGCGAGTTCCACGTGGATCGAGTTATCACGGCCGGGGCTCCGATCAGCGCGACCGTGGATCGAATACCGCGTTCAGTGCAGGTACTGGCGCTGGAGAACGCCGGTGACGTCGTCCCTCATCTGGACGGTCAACCCAACCCGGATCGGCCAAATGTCACGACGGTCACGCTGCACCACGACCACGGCGACATCGGTCGCAACCACGACCTCACCGACAGCTACCTACCAGGCGCTACGGACGTCGCCACCAGCTCTGATCCGTCCGTTCGCGCCTACCTCGGCGGGCTCGTGCCGTTCCTCAGTGCCACGACCGTCCAGACGCAACGCTTTCTGATTTCCAGGACGTACCGATGAACGGGCTGAAACAATTGCTGCTCGCTGTTGCCCTGCTTCAGTTCCTGACGCACGATCACCGACATGCACGGACTCATGCAAACCACGCCGCTCACCACCAATATGATCTTCCGCCGCGCCGAGACCTACTGGAGTACTCGGCGAATCGCCACCCGTACCGCGGCGGGAATCGAGCGCATGACGGTTGCCGAGCTCGCGACCGAGGCCCGCCGCGTTGCTGGCGCACTCGAGTCTCTCGGACTGGCTGCGGACGCTCGCGTCGGCTCCTTCGCGTGGAACACCGCGCGTCACTTGGCCTTGTACTTCGCGGTTCCCGGCACCGGACACATCCTTCACACGGTGAACATCCGGTACTACCCGGATCAGATCGTGTACTCGGTGAACCACGCCGAGGACGAGGCGCTGTTCGTCGACCGATCGCTGGCGCCGCTGCTCGGCCGGATGCTGCCACGCCTGCCGACCGTCCGCCACGTGATCGTCATGGATGACGGAGCGAAGGCCGATATCCCGGACGACACCCGCATCGTCCACTACGAGGAGCTCGTCGGCAGGTCCGTCGAGGTCGACTTCGTGGATTCCGTCACTGACGAGGATCGGGCGGGGGCGCTGTGCTACACGACCGGAACGAGCGGAAGCCCCAAGGGGGTGCTGTACTCGCACCGGTCGATCTGGCTGCATTCCAACGCGGGATTGTCGGCATTCACGTCCCGGATCACGGATGCCGACAACGTCCTGCCGGTCGTCCCGATGTTCCATGCGATGGCCTGGGGGCTGCCCTACACCGCGATGTCAGCCGGTGCCTCGATAACGATGCCCGGACCGGACCTGTCCCCAGCCGGGCTGCTCGACCTCATCGCGTCGGAGCGGGTCACGTATTCGGCTGGGGTGCCGACGATCTGGATGGGCATGCTTCCCTTGCTCGGCGATTACGACGTCTCCTCGCTGCAACGGGTGATGTGCGGCGGTTCGGCCGTGCCGCGCTCGTTGTCCGAAGGTTGGCGGAAGGCGATCGGGGTGCCGATCACCCAAGGCTGGGGAATGACCGAGACCTCCCCCGTGGCGTCCATGAGCACGCTGCGCAGCGAGTTCGCCGGCGCGACCGCAGACGAGCTTGCTGAGGTTCGAGCGACCGCAGGCATCGCCCTGGCCGGGCTGGAAATGCGAATCGCCGATACCGATACCGGTGAGCTGCTGCCCTGGGATGACAAGTCGACGGGCGAGGTGCAGGTCCGCGGTCCTTGGGTGGCCCGCCAGTACTTCCGCACGGACGATCCCGGAGAACAGTTCACGGAGGATGGCTGGCTGCGTACCGGCGATGTCGGGGCGATATCACCACTCGGCTACCTGCGGCTGGTCGATCGGACGAAGGACCTGGTCAAGTCGGGTGGTGAGTGGATCAGCTCGGTCGAGATCGAGAACCTGATTATGGGACACCCGAAGGTCGCCGAAGCGGCGGTGATTGCGGTTCCGCACCCGAAGTGGATGGAACGCCCACTGGCCTGCGTCGTGGTGCGCCCTGGAGAGGAGCTCGACCGGGACGAGGTGCTGTCCTTCCTCGGCGAACACCTGTCCCGGTGGCAGGTCCCGGACGACGTTGTGTTCATCGACGAGATCCCGAAGACGAGCGTGGGCAAGTTCTCCAAGCGCACACTGCGCGAACGATTCGCCGACTATCGACTGCCCGCCCCCGAGTAGCGACGGCCGCTGAACCGATTCGAGCCGGCCGTCTCGGCCGAACCGATTCCACAGGCGATAGCCGCAAAGGCAATCGAGCGGGCGGCAGGCGCCGAACCGATCGAGCGGCAGGCGCCGAACGGATCGAGCAGGCCGGGGTGCATATTCTCGGATCCGGGTTTCGTTGGATGAAGCGTCGCGAACCGCGATCAAGGGATCGACCGAGCGACCCGGCGACCGATCTCGCCCTGATTGAGTCTCGCTGTTGCGGGTGGAGTAGGGAACGAGGCCCTGAATAGGATTGGCGGGCGTGACCTACGTCGCGGCGGCGAACCGCTACTCCTCCATGCGTTACCGGCGATCTGGGCGCAGCGGGGTGCTGCTTCCTGAGCTCTCCCTCGGGCTGTGGCAGAACTTCGGCGACAACCGGCCTATGGATACCCAGCGGGCCATCGTCCGATACGCGTTTGACCACGGGGTTACGCATTTCGACTTAGCCAACAACTACGGACCGCCCTACGGGTCGGCCGAGACCAATTTCGGCCATATCCTCCGCCAGGATCTGGCGCCGTACCGGGACGAGCTGTTCATCTCCACGAAAGCCGGCTGGGACATGTGGCCCGGACCCTACGGCGACCATGGCTCACGCAAGTACCTGCTCGCGAGCCTCGATCAGTCATTGCGGCGCTTGGGCCTGGATTATGTCGACGTCTTCTATTCGCACCGCGCAGATCCGGACACGCCGCTCGAGGAGACGATGGGCGCGCTGGATTCAGCTGTACGCCAGGGGAAGGCGCTCTATGTCGGCGTCTCCTCGTATTCCGCTCGGCGGACAGCCGAGGCCGTGCGCATCCTGCGCGAGTTGGGGACGCCGCTGCTCATTCATCAGCCGTCGTATTCCCTGTTGAATCGCTGGATCGAGGAATCGCTTCTCGACACGTTGGAACGAGAAGGCGTCGGCTGCATCGCCTTCACTGCGTTGGCGCAGGGCCTGCTCACCGACAAATACCTCCAGGGCGTCCCCGCCGATTCCCGGATGGCGGGGCCGGACGCCACGCTGTCCCGTGACCTGCTGACCGAACAGAACCTCAAGCACATCCGCGCCCTGAACGAGATGGCTCAACGCCGAGGCCAGTCGCTAGCCCAGATGGCACTGGCGTGGTGCCTGCGCGACGAACGCATCACCTCGGTGGTCGTGGGGGCCAGTAGCGTCCAGCAATTGCAGAACAGCCTGGGCGCGCTGGATAGAGCCGACTTCACGGTCGACGAGCTTGCGGAGATCGACGGTCATGCCGTCGAGGGAGGCGTCGATCTGTGGCGGAGCAGCAGCTCGTCCTGATCGACCGCGGGTCGCGGTGGACGCGGTCGACGCTGCTGGCGGCGATGGTCCTGACCGGGCTATCGATGCGCACTGCTGCCGTCACGGTCGGACCTGTGCTCGAAGAGGTCGAGTCCGGCTTGCACGTGACGCCAGCAGCCGCCGGCGTCATCACCACGCTGCCGGTCATTTGCTTCGCGGGCATCGGCACGATCGCTCCTCGGCTGGCCCGACACATCGGAGAGCACCTGCTCGTCGTGACGTCGATGGCGTTGATGACCATCGGTCTTGTCCTGCGCGCGATCGCCAGCTCCCTGGCTCCCTTCATCGCCGCGAGCGTGTTGGCACTGTGCGGCGGTGCGATCACCAACGTTCTGATGCCGAGCCTGGTGAAGCGGCACTATCCGGATCGCATCGGGACCATGACCGCCGTCTACACAACGGCGCTCGCGGTGGGGGCCACCGCGGGATCGGCCCTGACGGTGCCCATCAGCGATCTGGCCGGCGACCCGAACGGCTGGCGCTGGGGGCTCGGGGCATGGGCGGTGCTCAGTGCGTTGGCGGTACTGCCCTGGCTGATCACCCTGCGCGGCGACGACCCGGACACCAGCCAAGCTCCCCACCTGCCCGTGTGGCGACTGCGCTCGAGCCAGACCGCATGGATGATGACGTTGTTCTTCGCAGGCCAATCGATGCAGGCCTACATTGCCTTCGGCTGGTTCGCCTCGTATCTGCGCGATCAAGGAATCTCCGAGACGCACGCGGGCATCCTGATCGCGTTCTACGCGGCATTGTCCATTCCGACGTCGGCGATCATGCCGATGCTCGCCATCCGCGGTCAGCGTCCGCTGGTTGTCGCCTTGGCCGCCTGCTACCTCGTCGGATACGTCGGCCTGCTGACCGCGCCTGTCGGCGGCAGTTGGGCCTGGATGTTCTTTATTGGGGTGGGGGCCGGCATGTTTCCCCTGGTGCTCACGATGTTCGGGCTGCGGACGCGCGCACCGGAAGCAACCGTGGCCCTAGCTGCATTCACCCAGGGCGTGGGCTACCTCCTCGCCGGGACCGGCCCCTTGCTCGTTGGGGTACTGCTCGGCCAGCCGCACAACTGGAACTGGCTGTTCGTCCTGCTGTTCACCGCGCTCGGAGTCGCGACGGTGGCCGGCCTGCTCGCCGCGCGCCCACGCTTCATCGAGGACGAGGTACGTCTGTCGTGACAATCACCGTGGAGCCGATGCGAGGCGCACACAGCGCGGCGGTGCTGCGCATCTATCAGGCCGGGTTGGATGAGGGCGACGCCTCGTTCGAAACCACCGCGCCGGCCTGGCCGCAGTTCGACGTGTCCCATCGACCCGACCTCCGATTCGTCGCGATCCGGGACCGGCGGGTGACTGGCTGGGTCGCGTGCTCCCCGGTCTCGACCCGGTCTGCCTACCGCGGAGTGGTCGAACACTCGGTGTACGTGGAGCCAGCCGGGCGCCGATCCGGCATCGGTCGAGCGCTGCTGGTCGCGGTGCTCAACGCGGCCACAGCCGCCGACGTGTGGACGGTGCAAAGTTCCCTCTTTCCAGAGAACCAGGCCAGCCTCGTGCTCCACGAGCGGCTGGGCTTCCGCGTCGTGGGACGTCGCGACCGGATCGGCCGGCAGGCGGGCCGATGGCGAGACACCTTGCTCGTCGAGTGGCGAAACCCCGCCATGTAGGTCGTGTCCCACTATCCCTGGTTGTGTCGAGCGGCGGTCGGGCGGCGTTTGGCAAGGCGGACGACCAGGAGCTGGGGCAGGGCCACTCCCGAGGAGAACGGGTCCCTGCGAAATCGCGCAGCGGTTTCGTGGGGTGGTTTTTCGGGTGGTTGTGTCGGGTGGTTGTGGGGTGGCTTGTGAGGCGGTTTCGTGGGGGTCGTGGGATAACACAGCCAGGCGCTTTCCGCGCGCCGCGCAGCAGAGCGCGAGCGGTTACGGGACACGGCCGCATCGGCCGATCAGCGAACGATGACCTGATCCCCAGGCCCAACAGCCTGATCCGGCATGCTCGACAGGTGGCTCCCAGCCCGGCGACGTCCCGTCAGCTAGCGAGGCAAATGTGGCCGGAGCAGCGACAGCTCGGGCGGGCCAAGCCGGTCCGATGCCGTATTGGCCTGGTGCCAATGGGGATACAGCAACGGCATGGCGCTCACCGCGTCAAGGCGCGCCAGCTCATCGTCGGCGAGCTGCAGGTTCGCGGCCGCCAGATTGTCAGCCAGCTGGTCGTCGGTTCGCGCGCCGACGATGACCGAGGTGACTCCGGGCTTGCGCAGGAGGTAGGCCAGCGCGACCTGGGCCGCGGACGCGCCGTGTCCGGCACCAATCTCCACCAGCAACTCGATCGTGTCGTAGAGCTTGGTCTCGTCGTGGATGGGTGGCTCGCTCCAGTCTCCGGCATGCCGACTGCCGGCCGGGGCATCCTGCCCGCGCCGATACTTGCCGGATAGCAGCCCACCGGCGAGCGGGCTCCAGACGAAGATGCCGAGGCCCTGGTCCAAGGTCAGCGGGACCAGCTCGTACTCGGCGTCGCGAGCCTGCAGCGAGTAGTAGATCTGTTGGCTGACGAAGCGGGCGAACCCACGGCGCTCGGAGATGCCGAGTGCCTTCATCAGCTGCCAGGCGGCGTAGTTGGACGCTCCGATATACCGGACCTTGCCCGCGCGCACCAGCGAATCCAGCGCGTCAAGCGTCTCCTCGAGCGGGGTCTGGCCATCCCACTCATGCACCTGGTACAGGTCGAGGTAGTCCGTGCGTAGCCGTCGCAGCGTGGCCTCGCAGCCGCGGATGACGTGATATCGGGAGAGTCCGGCATCGTTCGGGCCGTCGCCCATCGGCATCCGCACTTTGCTCGCGAGGAGCACGTCGTCTCGCATGCCCGAAATGGCCTCGCCGAGAATCTCCTCGGACAGTCCTTCCGAGTAGACGTCCGCGGTGTCGATCAAGTTGACGCCGGCGTCCAGGCACCTGCCGATCTGCCGTTTCGCGCCATCGAGGTGGGTTGATCCAACGACGCTCGCCCAGCCCGTCCCGCCAAACGTCATGGTGCCGAGGGTGAGAACCGAAACCCGCAAACCAGACTGGCCAAGCTGTCGATACTCCATCGTCGCTCCTAGGTGAAGCCGTAGCTGGTGGGTGCGCGGGCTGCGTCGAGGGGTCGGTTCGACCCTAACCGGGACGGCGGGGTACGCGCTGCTTTCCGTGGCCGCGCACCGCGACCATGGCGGTCTCCCGACGCCGTCGCGCCGGACAGCGGGACAGCGGGACAGCGGGACAGCGGGACAGTCTCAGGTCGTCGACATGCGGGCGACGGCGTCCGGCTCAACGCCGGTGTCGACGACGTACGCCGCCAGGTCCCGAAGCTTGACATGGCTGCGCTGCGAAGCGCGAACAAGCAGATTGAAGGCTCGTTCGGGCGGCACCTTGTGGCGCTCGACCAGGACGCCGATCGCCTGGCCGATGGTGCCGCGAGTATCGATGGCAGCCCGCAATCCGGCCTCGGTGCGGCGGTGGGTCAGCGCGATCGATGCATGCGCGGCGAAGACCTGAACAATGGCCAGGGACTCCCCGTCCAGGGCACCGGCCTCACGGGCATACAGATTCAGTGCCGCACTGGTCTGCCGTGGCGACGGTAGCTGGCAGGACAGCAGGCTCTGGATTCCGAGCTCGATCGCCCGGGCGGCGAACCTCGGCCACCGGGTATCGGCTCGCATGTCCTCGATCAAGCACGTCTCCCCGTCCCATAGCGACTCGACCGACGGCCCCTCGCTGAGTTCGAACTGGGCCTTGTCCAGCAACGTGGCGATCTCGTCGGTACTAGCGATCGTTTCGATGGGCTGCTTGTCCTGCAGCCAGGACACCCCGGCAAAGTCACAGCCCGGCACGACGTCGACCGCCTGTCGAACCGCCTCATCCACGGTCGCTTCCAGAGACGGCTGCTTCTCGAGCTCTTGGGCAATATCGGCGAACGTCTGCGCCAGCTCGATATGTGATCCGTCCATCGCTACCTCCGCGCCCCGTGACCAGATCGTAGGCCGGACGTGAGACGCTCACGGACGGCAGTTAATCCCTTGCTGGGCCGACGGCGATCCTGACACCGTCGGCGAATGACCCTGCAAGTGGTCCAGGTCGACCCGCTGGACCCAGCTCAGAACGCGGTGTTCCTCGAGTGGCACCGCGTGCTCGACGACGTGGCCGCCGAAGTCTATGGCGAATGGCGGACAATCTACTCGCCGGACGAAGTGCGCGCCCGGCATCGGCTCGAACCAACCGTGCAGCTGCGGGAGCTCGCGGCGATCCAGGACGGGGCGGTGGTCGGCACGCTCGAGGCCGAGCTGCCGCTGGCGGACAACCGGCACCGAGTTGAGCTGTACGTGACGGTACGCCGGGACCGTCGACGGCGCGGCGTCGGCAGTCGACTGCTCATGGCGGCACACGAACTTGCCGCAGAAGCAGGGCGGACGGTTCTCGGCGCCTACTCCGAGGCAACGACCGATAGCGATCCATCCGCCGCTCACGGCTTTGCGACGCACCACGGATTCGAGGTCGTGCAGACCGAACTGCGCAGCGACCTCGTACTGCCGGTGCCCGAAGGCCGCCTCACTGCGCTCGGGGCAGAGGTGTGCCGCCACGCCACGGAGTACGAGATCCTCTCGTCCGTTGACGGTATCCCCGACGAATGGCTGTCCGGACGAGCCGAGCTGGCGCGGTGGATGAGCGTCGACGTCCCGCTCGGCGGACTGGACTATCAGGCAGAGAGGTGGGACGAAGCCCGGGTCCGTCGCAGCCACGAACTCGCCCGGGCCCAGAGGCGGCGCACCTTCGAATCGATCGCCCGGCACCGGGCGACCGGGGAGCTCGTCGGTTACACCACCCTGCACGCACCGGCGCACACCCCTCGACAGGCCCTTCAGTGGGACACCCTGGTCCGCGATGATCATCGCGGCCACCGTCTGGGGCTGGCGCTCAAGATCGCCAACCTCCGCGCGCTGCGCGCCGAGCTTCCCGCCGTCGAGCGCATCAGCACCTGGAACGCGCAGGAGAACGGACCGATGCTGCGGGTCAACCGGGATCTCGGGTTCGAGGTCGTGGGATCGGACACGGAGTGGCAGAAGCGGCTGGTTTGAGCACCTCCCGGCCGCTGTCTGGAACATCACCCGCAGGTGTGATGGGCTCCTTTCGTGTTCGAACTGGGGACGGACGGTCCGACCCGGATCCTCGTTGCGATTGACAACTCGGATACCTCCCTACGGGCCGGCGCCTACGCGGCCGGGCTGGCCCGTCGCCAGGGGTCACACATGATTTGCTTGTTCGTCGGCGAGATCAATCCGCTGGTGGCGGCCATGCCGGCCGCGGCCGGCGCGGCCGTCCAGATGAACCACGCGATCGCCGAGCAGATCCGAGCCGAGATCAAGGCACAGGCGCCACGCCTGGGGCTGGAGGTCACGTTCCTCGAGCGATCCGGTGATCCATTCACCGAGATCGTCCGGGTCGCCGACGAACTGCGCGTCGACGCGGTCATCGTTGGCGCCTCGACGAGCGGCGGACACCGGTGGATGGGATCGATCGCTTCCCGCTTGGTGAAGATCGCCCGATGGCCGGTCACCGTCGTGCCCTGAGCTTCTGGATCGAGGGACGCGCCCTGGCCGCCCCAACCGGCCAAAGGATCTGACCTCCCGGGCCAGATACTGGTGCGCATGAGATCAGCAGCGTTCGCCTCCATGCTGCGATCCCGCGACAGCGATCAGCGGGTCACCAACATCGAGCTGTTCTTCGACTTGGTCTATGTCTTCGCGGTCACCCAGCTGTCGCACGGATTGCTTGACCATCTCACGGTCGAGGGCGCCCTACAGACCGCACTCCTGCTCGGCATGGTCTGGCTGGTCTGGGCATACACGACGTGGGTCACGAACTGGCTCGACCCGGACCGCAACCCCACGCGGCTCATGCTGATCGCCTTGATGCTCGCCAGCCTAGTGATGTCGACCGGGCTGCCCGAGGCATTCGGCGATCGAGGCCTCGCGGTCGGCGGGGCATATGCGGCCATGCAAATCGGCCGCAGCGTCTACACCGTGTTCGCGTTGCGAGGCGAACGGCTTCAGCGCAACTTCGAACGAATCCTGGCGTGGTGCATGGTCAGTGGCGCGCTCGCACTGGCCGGCGGGTTCGCCGACGGGCGGTGGCGCGAGGCGCTGTGGCTGGCCGCGATCTTGGTGGACTTCGTGGGCGGCTGGGTCGGCTTCTACACGCCCGGACTTGGCCGCTCGGTGACGCAGGACTGGACAATCGAGGGCGGTCACTTCGCCGAGCGATGCCAGGCCTTCATGCTTATCGCGCTCGGCGAGTCCATCGTGGTCACGGGCGCGACGTTCGCTGACCACAGCGGCGACGGAGCCGCGACGGTTGCTGCGTTCGTCGTCGCCTTCGCGGGCGCGGTCGCGATGTGGTGGATCTACTTCGACCGCAGCGCGGACGATGCCGCCCGGGTCATCGCCGAGTCGGAGGACCCCGGGCGGCTCGGCCGCTCGGCCTACACCCTGGTCCACCCGGTCATGATCGCGGGGATCATCGTCATCGCCGCCGGCGACGAGGAAGTGCTTCTGCACCCCACCGACGTCGCGGACGTCCCGGTACGGTGGCTCATTCTCGGCGGGACCGCGCTATTCGTGGCCGGTCATGCGCTGTTCAAGGCGATCGTATGGCGAGTGGTGCCCTGGACGCGGATCGCGGTCGTCGTCGTGCTGGGGCTGCTGGCAGTGCTCGCCCCGCACGTGTCGGCACTCACCCTGGCCAGCTGCGCGCTTCTCCTCCTGATTGCGCTTGCCGTGGGGGACCGGATCCATAGCCGCACCATTTTCGAGGTCGGTCGTGATGAGCTCGTCCCGGCCGCGGACGGTCCGAAGGGCGCCCAATCGTAGGCTGGCGCGGTGGCGGCATACCGGGTGGTCTGCGTGGAATGGCAGACCTTCGAAGACGGGCACCGGCACATCGTCGCAATCGGTACCGGAGACAATCCGGGTAAGGCCGAGGAACGTTGGACCATGATCGAGGTCCTGTTCTCGATGCGGTTCGGCCAGGATCGCTTCTATACCGAAGACGCCGACGGCCGATCAGCGGAAGTGCACCGAGTTATCTGCGAATGCGGTGCTCGAACCCTCGGATCGGTGGCCGATGGGGCACCTACCCAGGCCCTGTCCTCCCTACGGCCGTGTCGCTTTCGCTAGCGTCCCGGCACCTGCGAACCGGCGACTCGTCAAAGTGACCGGTCACGACCGGGGGCGGCGGCCTTTCGGTGCATGCGGTACTCCAGCCGCAAGAAAGGCAGACCGAAGACCCAGAACGCATGATCGGCCCGCAGCTCGTCGTCCTGTACGTAGACGTCGAGCTGCTCGGAGAATCCGTGGACCGCGAGCGTGGTGAGATCTCGGGTCGTCGGCTCGATGTAGGTCAGGTAGTGGCCGGGCTGGTCGAGATCGCTACGGCTGGTCAGCACTAGGCCCCCGCCGGGGCGCGGCCGGGGCAGCAGCGTCGCCGTGAAGCTCCCCTGCGGGACCGGAAAACCAACGCTGACGTAGCCCCGGCCGCCATTCCGGTAGGTCGTATAGATGCCGACGTAGATCGGTTCATCGGTATCGGTGAACGATCGGATCCAGCCACGAATCGCGACGCCGTCTTCGCCGGGTTGGCTGATCGTGTCGATTCGGCTACGTATCCCGCGTTGCATTTCCCGCTGATTCGTCGGCACATTGGCCTGCCCGAGTGGCCGAGCGACCAGGGTTCGGTAGAACAGGTAGCCGGGCCGCACCCACAGCCGCCAATGCGGGACGATGTCGAGCGTGAACCGGGTGGTGTGTTCGTAGAACTCGCGCACCCGAGGGTCGACGCCGGCCGGGTCGAAGCCCGGTCCGGCTAATTCGTCAAGGGATGCCACGATGCCGACGTCCGCTGCATCGGCTACGTAGTCGCCGCCGAGGACCTTGGCCAGCTCGCGAACGTAGCCGGTCCCGACGTACCGGGCGCGAGATTCCAACGGAACGACGAACGGCAAGTCCTCCGCCGGCACCTCCTCGGCCAGCAGGGTCACCTGCGAGTCGCGGAAGACAAGCGGCGAGACGATCCGGTAGGCGAGCATCGTCGTGCTGGCGACGATCGACGCCGGTACCGGCCGCCTCCGCGCGCCGAGGATCCGGCCGACGGCCGCGCCGAACAGCGGACCGAGCACGACCTTCTGCGGCCGGACTCCGAGCAGTCCCGCGAGAGCACCGGTCGCGGTGCCGACGGAAACCGGCCCCGCCTTGGTCGCGCGGCCGACAAGCCAGCCCAGTGGGCCCACCAGTGCCGCGCTTACGGCAATGCGCTGCCAGAGCGGAGGCAGCTCCCCGACGCGTTGCCGGCGCCGCGCCACCCGCTCCGAGCTCGCCAGCCCCATCGCGCCGAAGATGGCCCCGATTCCTGCGGCCCGCCAGCCGCGCTGCGCGGTCCAAGACACGCCAGCTCCAGCGCCGATCAGTCCGGAGAAGACCACCGCGCCGTCCGGCTTGGCTGTCCTCGCCCGATGCCGCGCCACCCCGCGAACCTACCCGTCCATCCGGCCCACTCGGCGATGCCGAGGCGCTCAGGCGTCGGCCAGTTCCCGCGGAACCGCGATGACGTCTACCAGCGCGCCGTTGCGCCAGACCGTGATTTCCAGGCGCCGGCCAATGACATGCTCGACCATCAGCCGCTGGATCGCCGTGCTGCCGACGATGTCCTCCCCGTCGACAGCGACGACAATGTCTCCGACCCGCAGGCCGGCCTGGTCGGCCGGACTTCCCGCTATGACCTGGGCGACCCGAAGCCCGGACCGTCGGCCTAGCTTGGCCACCAGCTGCGGAGGCAGCGGCGACTGCGCGCCGGCCAGGCCCAGCCAGGCCCGCCGTACCCGGCCATGCGTCATCAGCGTCGTGATGAGCGCGCGGGTCGTCGCGTTGATGGGCACGGCAAGCCCAACCCCTATGCCGGCGACGGCGGTATTGACCCCGACCATCCGACCGGCGCTGTTGGCGAGGACGCCCCCGCTGTTGCCGGGATTCAGCGCCGCGTCGGTCTGGATCACCTCATCGACAACCCGGCCGGAACGGGTGGGCAGCGATCGGCCCAGCGCGGACACGATGCCCGCCGTCACGCTGCCGGCGAGTCCCAGCGGGTTCCCGAGCGCCACGACGAGCTGGCCGACCCGCAGCGCTGCCGCGTCGCCGAGCGTGACCGGTGCCGGAACGTCCCCCCGGGCCCGCAACACGGCGAGATCGGACAACGGGTCGCGTCCGACGACATCAGCGCGGACTTCGGTTCCGTCGGTGAACGCGGCCTCGGCCGAATCAGCGCCTTCGACGACATGCGCACTGGTGAGCAGGAATCCGTCAGCGGTCAGCACGCTCGCACTACCGGCCCCGCTGCCACGATTCGTCCGAACAAGCAGGCTCGCCACACTGGGCAGCACCCGCTCGGCCACTCGCACCACGGCCGCCGAGTAGGCGTCGAACGCGTCCTGGTCGTCCTCGTCCATGCTCCATCAACCTTTGGCGCGGCCGGGGTGTGCCCGCCGTTCGCCCAGGGCGGACCGCGGACGGCTCTGCTGGTCCGGCAGAGCGTCGAACCATTGGCGAAGAGTGGGACGATCGTGCTCGGACCGCCCCTATTGGCGCATCGGTAGGAGGAGAGATGGCCAGCAAGCACAAACGGGCCGCCTCGTCGGTTGCGCTGAAAAAGATTCCCCGGCGAATCTATGAGACCGAGTTGGCGCGCGTGCAGGCCGAACTCGTAAACATGCAGGAGTGGGTCCGCACGTCAGGAGCCCGCGTACTGGTCGTTTTCGAAGGACGCGACGCCGCGGGTAAGGGGAGCACGATCAAACGCGTCACGGAGTTCCTCAATCCCCGGGTCGCGCGGATCGTCGCCCTGCCCGCTCCGACCGAGCGCGAGCGGACTCAATGGTATTTCCAGCGCTACGTCCCGCACCTGCCGGCTGCCGGGGAAATCGTCCTCATGGACCGGTCCTGGTACAACCGGGCCGGGGTCGAACGGGTGATGGGGTTCTGTACCCCCGAGCAGCACCGCCGATTTCTCGCGCAGTGCCCGGTGTTCGAGCAGTTGCTCGTCGACGACGGAATCATGCTGCGCAAGTACTGGTTCTCGGTGAGCGATGAGGAGCAGGAGCGCCGGTTCCGCGTCCGGCTCACCGACCCGATGCGACAATGGAAGCTCTCGCCGATGGATCTTGAGTCGATCACCCGGTGGGCGGACTACTCGCGGGCTAAGGACGAGATGTTCGTGCACACCGATACGTCGGTGGCACCGTGGTGGGTGGTCGAGGCCGAGGACAAACGTCGCGCCCGCCTCAACATGATTGCCCATCTGCTGTCGACCGTGCCCTATCAGGAGGTGCCACGGCGAGCGCTCGAGCTGCCCGAACGCCCGCCGGAGTCGGACTACGTCCGGCCACCGCGCGAGCTGTTCAAGAACGTCCCCGATCACGCGGGGACGCTGATCGAGTAGACCGGCGCGCACCCCGCAGATCAGGCATGATCGAGTTTGCGTGCGTGAGCACCATAGGTGCGGCAGCGCCGACGAGCGGGGTCCCCGCGAAACGCGTAGCGTTTTCGTGGGATGCATGTGCGCTCGCGCGAAGAGGTGAATATGACCGAGGAAAAAATCGAGGTGCGGGACAACCCGAGCGAGCAGCGGTATGACGTGTTCGTCGACGGCAGCTTGGCCGGGTCCACGTTCTATCGAACCGAGCCGGACCTCGTGATTTTCACCCACACCGAGATCGATCCGGCCTATGAGGGCCGGGGCGTGGGGAGCGCGCTGGCGCGAGCGGCACTCGGTGACGTGCGGAGTCAGGGCAAGCACGTAATTCCGCAGTGTCCGTTCATCGCCGGTTACATACGCCGGCATGACGAATACGTGGATCTCGTCGACGAGCGATTCCGGGGAAGTTTCATCCGGTCGAACACATGACCGCCGAGCCGGCCGGGCGGGCGTACACCGCCGACGAGATAACGGTCTACTTCGACAGCAGCCGGTGCCGCCACTTCGCGGAATGTGTGCGTGGTGCGCCGAGCGTGTTCGATGTCGACAAGCGGCCGTGGATCCAACCGGCGAACGGCACAGCCGACAAGATCGCGGAGGTCGTCCGGCGCTGTCCGAGTGGCGCGTTGCACTATCGGCTGGCGGCCGGTCCAGCGGAAGTTGCAGACGTTCCGACCACCGTCACGGTCATCCAGGGCGGACCGATCCTGCTGCGAGGCGACCTCGAGCTGCGCGGGTCGTTCCCCGCAGTCCGCGATACCCGGATGGCGCTGTGCGTATGTACCCGATCGGCTCGGCTGCCGTTCTGCGATGCTGCCTGCACCAACCCAGCCGCCTGATTGTGCCGGGCTCAGGCGATCAGATTCGGAAGAACAGGTTGAGGTAGCGGTCCGCCCGGGCCCGGTCGCCGCGTATCGTGCCGGAGTTGCTCCGGCCGAACGCGGTAAGCACGAAACTGCCGGGGTCGAATTCCAGCACAGTGTCCAGATCGGACACGTCCGCAGGCTCATAAGACATCCCGTCGGGGCCGACGGTCACTCGAGTATCACCCGCATTGGGGCCGGACGTTATTCGGATACCGACATCGCTCCGCCGGCTATCGCCCGCTGTCGTGTACTTCCAGAGGACGAACATGAAGGGAACGAGCAGGTCGGCGGCGTCACCGGACAATCCGTGCGCTCGGCCCGTGCCCTGTCGGAGGTCCCATGAATGCACCCCGTAGTCCATGAGCTGGAACGCCGGGTAGAAGAACGCGGGCAGTGGGCCCATATAGAAGTGCGACACGATCAGGCCGGTCCAGTCCTCCTCGGACAACCCGTCGAAGATCTCCATCATTTTGTCGAAGTCTGTGCGCAGCCGCTCCACGAGCGCCGCGCGTGGTTCGGACCGCAATGCCAGCGCCTGTTGGTCAACGCGCGCGGCCATGCCCGGCAGTCCATAGGCGGGCGGCATTTCGGTGTTCGCCCGAGCGCTGTCGAACGCAACGAAGTACGCCTCGGTCGTATCGACAATATGCGCGACGGCGTCCCGCACCTGCCAGTGCCCGGCCCCGGTTGGGGCTTCCCAAGCCTCGTCGCTGTCAGCTAAGGCGAAGAACTGCGTGGCCTCGTTGCGGACGACACCGAGGATCGTGTCCTTCCCCTCGTAGGTCATCGCGTTCCAGTTGCTCATGCCGACCCTCCTTGGTAACGGCCATTGATCAGATTGCTGCGATCCATCGATGGCACAGCGCCCGCCGCCCTTTGAGAACGGGCTGTCACAGTTACGACGGCTCGGTCAGGCGAACGCCATTGAAGACGCCGATTCGCTCGTTGTACAGCTCGATGGCGGCCCCGTTCGGGTCGCGCAGATAGAGGCTGTCCTCGACGCCGCGGTCCGGCCCGAGATATTCGATGCTCGCCTCGTCCAGCTTTCGCCTGGCGGCCTGGAAATGTTCGCCATCGACGGAAATGGCAATGTGCTGGATGCCGCCGATCGTCTCGTGGAAGTCCGGATGATCGTGGCCAGGGAAGTCGAAGAAGCCCAGCAGATTGCCGTGCCCGACGTCGAAGAAGAAGTGGGTTGATCCGGTGTAGTCGCGGTTCTCAACCATCTCGACCAACGGGAAGCCGAGCAGCTCCTGATAGAAGTTGATCGTTTGCTCGACGTCGCGACAAATAAGCGCGACGTGGTGGACTCCGCGGGCCGTCGATTGCCGATCCCGGGCCAGATACTTGCTGCGTAACTCGTCGCGCCGTTCCCGAATCCGGTCGAGTTCTTCGCCTTGGGGCTGAGGCATGGCCGATCCCTTCAACTCGTTCAGATTAGTCCGCAATACAACTATCGCGACAGCAACCGATGTCATCAGCCGGTTCAGCGCACCTCCAGCGTGGACGTCCCGAGCGGCACGAACTCGCCGACGACCGTGGCCCCGGGCAGCTCGCCGGCAACGAGCAACCCGCCGCTCGTCTGCGCGTCGGCGAGCAGCAACAGCTCCTCTTCTGTGACGCCGGCGCGTAAGTGCGGGCGCACCCACTGCAGGTTGCGGCGCGTTCCCCCACTGACGAACCCGTCACGCACGGCCTCGCGCGCGCCATCCAGGTAGGGCACGGCGGCCGCGTCGACCACTGCACCGACCCCCGATGCCCGGGCCAGTTTGAACAAGTGGCCGAGCAGGCCGAATCCGGTCACATCCGTAGCCGCGCGCACGCCTGACTCGAGCGCATTCGCCGACGCCACGTCGTTGAGCGCAACCATGACCTCGACCGCCTGCGGGAACACCTCGCCAGTGGACTTGTGACGGTTGTTGAGCACGCCGATACCCAGCGGCTTCGTCAGGCTGATCGGTTGGCCGGCGCAGGCCGCATCGTTACGCAGCAACCGGCCGGGGTCAGCCAGGCCGGTCACGGCGAGCCCGTACTTCGGCTCCGGATCGTCGATGCTGTGCCCGCCGGCCAGATGGCATCCTGCGATGCGCGCGATCTCAGCGCCACCGCGCAAGATATCGGCGATGATGTCTGCCGGCAGTACGTCTCGCGGCCAGCCCACCAAGTTCAGCGCGACCACTGGCCGGCCGCCCATCGCATAGACGTCGGAGAACGCGTTGGCGGCTGCGATCCGACCGAAGTCGTATGGATCGTCGACGACCGGTGGGAAGAAATCGGCCGTCGCAACGATCGCGGTGCCGTCCGAGACGCGCACCACAGCCGCGTCGTCCCCGGTGTCGAGTCCGACGAGCAGGTCGCCGCTGGACGTTGGCGGGACAAGACCTCGCACCAGGTTCTCCAGCTCGCCCGGCGGGATCTTGCAGGCACATCCCCCACCGTGGGCGTACTGGGTCAGCCGGAGACGAGTCGTCGGCTGGGTCACCCCGTTACGGTAGTCCGCGGCCAGCTCATGATGATCACGCCGGCGAATCTGGACCGGCTGCAGCGAATCGCGTGATTGGTCCGGCAACGTGAATACTTCTCTCGCGGGACGCTAACGTCGCCGACGGAGGCGTACAGGCGCCTGGTGGCCCTCCCGGTCTTCAAAACCGGTGAAGTCGAGCAGCTCGGCTTGGCGGGTTCGATTCCCGTCCGCCTCCGCGAGACAGTACGAGCGGAGGTGCGTGATGACGGCGGATGCACGCCGGAGCGTTCCCCGGACGGATGTCGTCCTCGCCGACGGCCGGCTGGCCGAGGCGATGACCCGGCTGGGCCGATCGACGGTCAAGGAGGCGGTCGCCGCTGCGCAGCAGCAAGCGCGCCATGGGGCATTGGATCCCGCCGCGGTCGTGGCTGCCGCCGTGGCCGGATTGCCGGAGACGGCGACGTCCCTCCGCGAGGTGATCAACGCGACGGGGGTGGTCCTGCACACGAACCTCGGCCGGGCTCCACTGTCCGATGCGGCGCTGCGGGCGATCGAGGCAGCAGCCGGCTACGTCGATATCGAGTTCGACCTTGCCACCGGCCGGCGGGCGCAGCGCGGACGCGGCACCCTGGCGACGCTTCGAGCCGCGGTTCCGTCCGCCGAGGACGTACTTGTCGTCAACAACGGCGCCGCGGCGATGCTGCTCGCGACGACGGCGCTCGCGGCGGGCCGGGAGGTCGTGGTCAGCCGGGGCGAGCTGGTGGAGATCGGCGATGGGTTCCGGCTGCCAGATCTGATCGAATCGACGGGTGCCCGGCTGCACGAGGTCGGCACCACGAACCGGGTTCGGCTCGCCGATTACGCCGATGCGATTGGCCCGGCTACCGGCTGCATCCTCAAGGTGCATCCGAGCAACTTTCGCATCGAGGGCTTCACCGCCTCGGTCCCGATCCGCGAGCTGGTGACGCTGCCGGCGCGCGTCGTGGCCGACTTGGGCAGTGGCCTGCTGGCGCCGGATCCACTGCTGCCCGACGAACCGGATGTCGCGAGCGCACTGGCCGCAGGCGCGGACCTCGTCATCGCGAGCGGCGACAAGCTGCTGGGCGGCCCGCAGGCCGGGCTGGTCTTCGGCCGAGCCGAAGTGGTCGAGCGGCTTCGCCGACACCCGCTGGCGCGGGCGGTCAGGATGGACAAGCTCCGCCTAGCCGCGCTGGAAGCGACCGTGCGCGGACCGCGGGCGCCCGTCGGTATCGCGCTACACGCCGACGCCGCCGAGCTGCTCGCGCGGTGTGAGCGACTGGCCGACGCGATCGCCGCGGAAGGCGTCAGGGTCGTCGAAGCGGCCGGGGTAGTAGGCGGAGGCGGGGCGCCGGGCCGGACGCTGCCGGGCTGGGCGGTCTCGCTGCCGGAAGCGTGTGCCGCTCGGCTTCGCTCCGGTCGGCCAGCCGTGGTGGGCCGGATTGAACGCGGCCGATGCCTGATCGACGTACGCTGCGTGCCGCCAGCCGACGACAGTCGGCTGGCCACAGCGATTCGAGCCGCCCTCGCGGGACAGTGACACTAGATGCACGTCATCGCCACGGCCGGCCACGTCGACCACGGAAAGTCGGCGTTGGTCCGGGCGCTGACCGGGATGGAGCCGGACCGCTGGGCTGAAGAACGCCGGCGGGGCATGACGATCGATCTCGGCTTCGCGTGGACGTCCTTGCCGGGCCGGCCCGCCGACGAGCTACTCGCCTTCGTCGATGTGCCTGGACACCAGAGGTTCATCGGCAACATGCTGGCCGGTCTCGGGCCCGCGCCCGCGGTACTGCTTGTGGTCGCGGCTGATGAGGGATGGCGGGAGCAATCGGCCGAACATCTCGCCGCCGTCGACGCCCTCGATGTGCGGCACGGGCTAGTCGCTGTCACGCGGAGCGATCTGGCCGACCCGTCGATCGCGTTGACGCAGGCCCGGCGACACGCAGCCGCAAGCTCGCTGGGCGAGGTAGAGGCGGTTGCCGTATCCGGTCTCACCGGCGAAGGCCTGCCCGAGCTACGTGCCGCTTTGGGCCGGCTGGTCGAGCGGCTGCCCGAACCAGTGACAACCGGGCGAGTGCGGCTATGGGTCGACCGGTCGTTCACCGTTCGCGGCAGTGGCACGGTGGTGACCGGAACGCTCGGCAGCGGCCAGCTCGCTGTCGGTGACGAGCTCGAGGTCCACGGCCGGCGCGTGCGAGTGCGCGGACTTCAGTGCGCCGGGCGGCCCGCGGACGTGGTGCCGGCTGTCGCGCGGGTTGCCGTGAACCTTCGCGGAGTGCCCCACGACGCGGTACACCGCGGCGCGCCCTTGGTCACATCCGAGGCCTGGCATTTCACGTCCTGTATGGATGTACAGGTCAGCGTCGACGCGGTCCGGCTGCCCACGCAGCTGCTGCTCCACCTCGGCACCGCGGAACTACCGGTGCGGATGCGCGCTCTCGGTGGACGCATGGCTCGGCTCAGCCTTCCCCTGTCGCTACCACTCCAGGTGGCCGATCGGGCCATCCTGCGGGATCCCGGTGCACAGGTGCTGGCTGCGTCCGTGCTCGTGGTCGACCCGGATCCACCGGCGCTGACTCGGCGGGGAGCGGCGCGGCGCCGGGCTGACGAGCTGGCGACCACCGAGGCCGATGCGCAAGCCGAGGTTCGGCGCCGTGGCGTGGTGCGGCGTAGCCATCTCGTCCGGCTCGGCCTGCCCGTCGCCGACGACCTGCCGGTTCGCCGGGCCGGCGATTGGCTTATCGCTCCGGGCCTCTGGACGGCGTGGGCCGGGCGCCTGACCGCCCTGGTCGATGAGCGGGCCCGAGCGGCGCCGCTCGATCCCGGACTCCGCGTCGAGACCGCTGTCCAGCAGCTCGACCTGCCGGATCGGGCGCTGCTCGAGTCGTTGGTCGCTCACGCCGACCTGCAGCTCGCTGCCGGACGAGTACGTCGCCCGGGCACCACGGCGTCCCTGGGCGACGCTGAACCGGCCGTTCGGGCGCTGGAGCGGCGCCTCGCCGCCGCGCCCTTCGCAGCACCCGACCGAGCGGACCTCGGCGAGCTCGGACTCGGTACCGCAGAGTTGGCTGTCGCCGTCGCATCGGGCCGGTTGATCCGTATCGGGCCGGAGGTCGTCTTGCTGCCGGCGGCGCTCGACCAAGCGCGCCGGATTCTCGAGCGACTACCCCAGCCATTCACCACCAGCGAGGCCCGGCAGGCGCTAGGCACGACGCGACGCACCGCCATCCCGCTCCTGGAACGGCTGGACGCGGACGGCTTCACGCGCCGGCTCGACTCCAGCGGACGGAGAGAAACCGTCCGCTGATCAGGCGTTAGTTCGGCTTGGCCGAGACGACCGCTTCGAAGGCGCCAGCAATGACCGCGTAGCCCTGAACATTCGGATGGATGTTGTTGAGCGTGCACATGAACGTGAGCGCGCATATCGTCGCGACGTTCAGCGGCACGGTGCCCGAGCCGAACGGCACCTCAGTGAAGTCGTTCGTGTGGAAGGCGCCCGACACGTCCGCCACCTTCAGGCCGAAGATTCGGTACTCGAACGCTTCCAATCCGTTGAGCGTGTTGGCGACCTGGACGGACTCCCGGGCCAGTGCTTGCCCGGCTGGGCCGAGCAGCCAGGCGGCAAGGAACGGGTCGTAGTAGGTCATCCCGGCGTACTGCGGGCCGAAACCGCCGGCTGCGCGCAACGAAACCAGGATGGCCAGCAGATTTCTGCCGATCGTCGCCAGGCTCTCAGCGACGCAGGTCTGGTCGATAACGCCGGACGCGGCACACGGATCGATGTCGTTCGCCCCGATGTCGATCGTCAGGTACTTGACCGACCCTCGGTGGGTGCGCAGGAACGCCACGGCAGCGGCTAACTGCGACCCAGCGCCGGGATAGGTGCAGACACCGCCCTGGCGCATGGTTGTCGTCGTCTCGCCGGAACAGCCCAGCTTCACCAACTGCAGTTGCGGTTGGCTCTGATGCAGCTGTGCGTAGATCTGGTCGACATATCCCTCGTTGGAGTTGCCGGTGAGCGGCATGAATCCCTGCGACAGGGAGTCGCCGACGGCGACGTAATAGGTGGCACCCGGGGGCGTAGCCGAGGCGACGCTCTGGCCTGTAAGTACCACGGCGACGCTGACGATGATGACGCTGGCGAACTGCCCGAGCCTTCGCAACCTCATTGTTGCCCCTTCGCATCGAGTGCCGGTTCCGTCGCCGCGAGTATGCGCCTGGGAGATGGCCCTGTTCCACATCGGCGCATACGTGACGGCGTCCGCGAGAACGGCTAGTCTCCTCGCAGCGGCTCAGACTGGTAGCCCTTTCGCTGACGTGGCGCTACCGGCGCCGATGAGTGACGGTGATCGAGCGATGGCGGTCGAACAACGCACGTCCGATCGCACCCGCGGATACTCGTTGCATCTGGATCTAACTGAGCCGCGGCTGATCGCGCTTGGCGAGCTCGATGTCGCCGCGGTCCCGGATATCGCCGATGCGCTGGCGCTGGTCGACGAGAAGTCCGCACGATTGCATGTCGACTTGTCGGGCGTGACGTTCTGCGACACGTCGGCGCTCCAGCCATTTATGGAGGCTGCTCGGCGCCGGGTCGAGCGAGGGCAGTCGCCAATCGCGATCGAGTCCACGAGCGCAGCCGTGGACCGGCTGCTCGAGATCCTGCATCTCGATGGTCATCCGTTGCTCGATGTCGAGGCGTGGGATCGGGTCGAGACGCCGAGGCCGACCCAGATCCTCGACCACCGGGACGAGAGGCCGGTCTAGCGACAGCACTGCCACTAGTGTCCCGCTAGGGAAGTGTGTTTACCCGCCTGCACGGCCCAGGCGGCGGCTCGCTGCGTTATCGCCACCCCACGAAATCGCTGCGCGATTGTCGCGGGGACCCCGGCCGTCGTCGCGAATGGCGCTGCCATGCGCCTCCTCCTCCGCCTTGCGATCCATCCGCCTGGATCCGCGCATCCAGGCAAAGAACCTCCCTAGCGGGACACTAGCGTGAGCGGCATGGCCGTCGCGCGATTCAAAAAGATCTGCCTCGACGCCGCCCAGCCGCTCACGGCCGGGCCGTTCTGGGCGGAGATTCTCGGGCTGTCCTGGCAGCCGGACGCCAAGGGCGAAGGCGGGCTATATGACGCGGGGAGGCGTTGCATCATCTGGGTGAACCAGGTAGCCCAGGTCAACCCCGTCAAGCGGCGCGTACATCTCGACATGTATGCACCCGCGCTGGGCCCGCTGCTGACGCTGGGTTGCCACATCGTCCTGTTCGAAGGTGACGACCGGCGATGGACGGTGCTGGCGGATCCGGAAGGTGGAGAGTTTTGCGCATTCCTCCGCCCCGACCCGCCGCCAGAGACGCTGCATGGGCTAGCGATCGACAGCGGCGACCATGCGGCGCAAGCTCGCTGGTGGGCCAACCTGTACGGCGGCACGGTGACCGATTCGGAGGCCGGGTTCTCGACGATCACCGACGTCCCAGGCGTGAACTTCACGATGGACTTTGCCACAGTACCGGAGGCGAAATCCGGCCCGAACAGCATTCACTGGGACGTTGCGGGCGACGTGGCGGCGGTCCGAGCGGCCGGCGCAACGGTGCTCCGAGAGCCGGACGGCGACATCTCGTGGCACGTCATGGCTGATCCGGAAGGGAATGAATTCTGCGTGTTCGCCGAGTGACCGCGGTCGGGGGCGAGTCGACTTTCCCCGAGCCGAGGATCGTGGTTGTCGGGAGCTGCAATGTCGACCTGACCAGCTACCTGCCTCACGTGCCGAGTCCGGGCGAAACCGTCATCAGCCGCTCGTTCTCGATCGGGTTCGGCGGCAAGGGTGCCAATCAAGCGCTGATGGCGCGACGCCTCGGCGCCCGAGTGGTCATGGTCGGGTGCGTCGGGCGGGATTCGTTCGGCGACATGATTGGCGCCAAGCTCGCCGACGACGGAATCGACACGACCTGGCTCGAGCGCGCAGACGCGGTCAGTACCGGTGTGGCGGTCATCTGGGTCGAGCCGGATGGCACCAATCGGATCGCGTACTCCCCCGGCGCGAACGATGTGGTGTCAGAGAGGCAGGCGGTGGAGGCGGTGACGGCGATCTCGCCGGCCGTCGTGCTCGCGCAGTTCGAGATTCCCCAGGCTGCTACGCGTGCGGCCTTTGCCGCCGCTCGCCGCGTGGGCGCGACTACTGTGCTCAATCCCGCACCGGCAGCCGCCGCGGACCGCGAACTGCGGGCGTTGACCGACTGGTTGGTGCCGAACGAGGTGGAGCTGGCCCAGCTGACCTCGACCACTTCGACGGCGGATGAGGCCTTGCTGGCGGCGGCCGGCAGCATCTCGGTCGGTGGGCTACTGGTGACGCAGGGCGCTGCTGGAGTGGCCCTTGTCGATCACGACTCTGTGCTGCGCGTCCCGGCGCCGGCCGTCAAAGTAGTCGACACCACTGGAGCTGGGGACGTGCTTATCGGTGCGTTCGGCTTCGGGCTGGCTCGCGGCATGAGCCCGGCCGCCGCGGCTGAGCTCGGAGTGCTGTGCGCATCTGAATCGGTGCAACGTCCGGGCGCTCAGGCCGCGATACCGACAACAGAGGAAGCCGCCGAACTCGCTGGCACCGGCCGTCACTGGCCCTAGTGCTACTCGGGCCCGTCCGCTACCGGATCGAACCCGGTGCCAGCAGGGTCGTTGGTGCTTTCGTGGTCGGAGTTGGCGTAGGCGTTGTCCCGTGGGTCGCCCCGCCGGTCCTGGAGGCCAGCAACACGCCGAGCACGACGATGACGGCCACCAGGCTTGCCACGAGGCGGAACACGACGCCCATTGCCTCGCCGAACAAGCCCGTGGCGCCCGTCGCAGCCCGAATCAGCACTGCCAGCACGACCACGATCACCGTCACGACGATCACGGCTGCGACGGCAAGGTGCGTCACCGCCGCCTGGCTGGTGCCCGATGCACTCGGTGCGTCATAGCCATGCAGGTCTCGCGCCGCCAATGATTGCAGCGTTAACGTTGACATGACGTGCTCCCGTCCGGGCGGGAAACCGCCCAGGCACTCGGGTTCGTCGGTCTGTGGCGGGTGCCCCCGGCGTCGCTGCCAATCGAGGTCCGGGGGCACCCGCGGGCTAAGTCGTCGGTTCGCGGAACCAGACGTCGCTGTGTGGTGGCGGACCTAGCGCGGCCTTGCGAGCGAGAGTCGGATGCCGATCGACCACCTCCGCTCCGCGCGGTTGGGCGCTGCGGGTGGTCGAACCGGTGAGACCGGGCTTCGCTGCCCGCCGGCCGGCCGGGATCGGTTGCGTCGGCCTATGGGCTCCTTCGTGCTCGTCCACCCATACCGTGAGCATGCACGTGGAAGCTGCATTTGGCAAGTGCCAATTGTCTGTGCCTCTAGTTGATACCAAAAGTTCATGCCGTCGTCGCATGACATCTTCGGACGAGTTCGGTCATGATCGGCGATTGAGTCTTGCATTCCCTGCCATTGCGGGTATCTAATGCGCGGAAGTTCGAGCGGCATGTCCTGTTGGCACGTGCCGAACGCAGACAACCATCAATAGAGGAGCAGCCGCATCGTGGCGCGCCAGGCCAGTCCCACGCTTCGCCGTCGAGAGCTTGGTTCCCGACTGCGCCAACTCCGGATGGCCCAGGGCAAGACGGCGGAAGACGTCGCACAGGCACTGATGGTCTCGGCGACGAAGATCACCCGGTTGGAGACCGGCGCCCGCGGGGTCAACATGCGCGACATCCGGGACCTCTGCAACTTCTACGAGGTCAGCGAGGCCGAGCGGGAGCATTTGATGCGCCTGGCGAGGCAGAGCCGCGAGGACTCCTGGTTCCAGCACTACGACCTACAGCACCCGACGTATATCGGCCTGGAGGCGTCCGCCGCGTCGATTGCCGACTACAAGTCGGACGTGATCAACGGTCTCCTGCAGACCGAGCGATACGCCCGAGCGATCCTGGAAGCAACGCTGCCCGATCCCACCGAGGCCAAGATCGCGCAGAACGTCGAGTCGCGACGGCTCCGCCAGCGGCTGCTTACCGACGAGCCGCCGCTTGGCCTGTGGGCGGTCATCCACGAAGCCGCGCTCCGCACCTACATCGGTGGCCCGGACGTCATGCGCGAGCAGCTCGAGACCCTGGTCGAGCGGGCCGCCCAGCCGAACGTCGACCTGCAGCTGCTGCCGTTTACGGCCGGCGCCCATCCGGCCATCAACAGCACTTTCACCCTCCTGCACTTCCGCGAGGAGGTGCCCGACGTCGTCTACGTGGAGGGGCTGCTCGGCGAGCATTACCTCGAGGCGCGGGCGGATATCGAGCGCTATCGGCGTGTTTTCGATCAGCTGCGAGCGATGGCATTGAGTCCCAAAGACTCTGCGGCGCAGATCGCGGCGATCGCCAAGACGTTCGTCGACGACTAGCCGGCGAACCTCCAACCCGAGAAGGGAAAGACGTGTTCTCACCGAATTACGATGCCGACGCTCTCGCGTGGCGGAAAGCCACGGCCAGCGGCAACGGCGCCTGCGTCGAGGTCGCTGTCCTCGCCGAGGGCAGCGGGGTCGCAGTCCGCGACTCCAAGGATCCGAACGGACCAGTGCTTCACTACACCGGCGCCGAGTGGCGGGCCTTCCTCCACGGCGCCCGGAATGGCGAGTTCGACCTTTAGCTGCTTTGCCAGTGCGGGCTCCCGCCGCTGCGGGAGCCCGACGCCCAGCCCGAGTCCCGCTCCGGACGCGACGCCCGTAAGTGACCCGCGAGCGTCGCATCCCGCGCGCTCACGTGACCCGAGTGACTGGTGAGATTCCCAGGCGTCACTCCCGTAACGCAAGCGCGCGGATCGCTTCGTTGCGAGGTCCTGCGCTACCGGCGGGTGCCCCGGTTGCTCCGGATGCCATGACCGGCCAGGTGATTCAGGTAACAGAAGTATCACGGCCGTCCCGGTGTTGCTCTGGTGATGAAGAAGAGTCCAGGGACCGTACGGGGATGTCATGTCCGATCACAGCACAACAACAGCCGCCGATCGGCCGCGAGCGCAGTCGTCTCGCGACCAGGTCAGCGTCGGATGCTGCCCGTTGGTCGGATCGTGACGGCGACGCTCACCCCGGATCGACAGGTCCAATGGGTGCGAACGACTCAAGCAACGCGAACCCGTCACGGCATCGCGAGTGCGCTGGTCATCGTGGTGCGGGCCCATTTCGAGCCGCTGCGGGAAAGTATCCGCAGCCGCGGCCTGGCCCGGGCCGTTCCAGCGAGTCTCGCCCTGGCTACGGCCAGCCTCATCCTGACGGCCCTGGTACACACGCCCAGCCCGATCCAACAGCAGGCGACGAGCCTGCTCGAGTACAAGGGCGATGATCTTTACTCCGGCGAACTATGGCGACTCGTTTCCAGCGGACTTCTCGCCCAGAGCTGGCTGCAATATCTGTGGACGCTGTTCATCGCGGTGGTCATCTTCGCCGTCCTCGAGGTACAGATCGGATGGGCCAAGCTGTTGGCGTGCGTCGCGGCGAGCCACCTCGTGCCAACGGTCACGGTGGCACTCCTGGCGCCAGTGCTCGGCCACACCGGCGTACTGAGCGAGGTCGACTACGGCACATCATGCCTGGTCGTCGGCGCTGTGGCCGGGCTCGCCTGGCTGCAGCGTTCACTGCCCCTCGCCGCCTTCGTTGCCATCGGTGTG
This sequence comes from uncultured Actinomycetota bacterium, assembly GCA_963809815.1. Taxonomy (GTDB): domain Bacteria; phylum Actinomycetota; class Actinomycetes; order Mycobacteriales; family Jatrophihabitantaceae; genus CAVVJA01. The sequence goes on along the minus strand of CAWELM010000015.1, from coordinate 170,100 downwards.
ATCGGCGACGTCATGCTCAGTGCGCCGCTGACCGTGATCGAGCACGCATTGGCGCTCGTGGTCGGCACGGCGGTCGTCGCCGGCACCGCCAGTCGAGTGGCTGGCGGAGATCTAGCGCCGTCGCGCGGCTGGCTTCAGGGCCGGGTTGGCCCAGCCCCAGCCATCGTCCGCGGGATTGATGTTCGTACCGGGCGGGACGATCTCATCGATCCGGTCGAGCAGCCCCTCGTCCATGACAGCGTCGGCGGCGGGAAGCTGGCTTTCGAGCTGGTCCATCGTGCGCGGTCCAATGATCGCGGCGGTTACCGCCGGATGATTGATCACGAACGCAATGGCCATCTCGATAAGCGACAGGCCGGCCTGCTCGGCTAATTGGGCGAGCGATTCGGCCGCGTCGAGCTTGCGCTGGTTAGCGGGCAGTGACATGTCGTAACGCCCCGGAAGCCGCTCGGCCCGCGTCGAGGACGGCGCTGAGGCGTCCTTGCGCCAGCGGCCCGACAGCCAACCGCCGGCCAGCGGGCTCCACGGGATGACGCCCATCCCGTGTCGGGCACAGGTGGGCAACACATCGGACTCGATGCCGCGGACGAGTATCGAGTACGGCGGCTGCTCGCAGACAAACCGCTGTAGACGCTGGTCGCGGGCCACCCATTGGGCTCGCACGATCGCCGACGGCGGAAAGGTTGAGGATCCGAGATACCGAACCTTGCCCTGACGAACCAGATCGCTGAGCGCGCCGAGCGTCTCCTCGAGATCGACGGCCGGGTCGTATCGGTGGATCTGATAGAGATCGATCCACTCGGTGTTGAGGCGTCGCAACGAGTCCTCGACTTCGCGGATGATCCAGCGGCGCGAGTTGCCCCGCTGGTTGGGGTCCTCGCCCATGGGCATCTGCAACTTCGTCGCGAGCACGACGTCATCGCGGCGGCCGCCCGCGAGAGCCTTGCCGACGATTTCCTCTGATTCACCGCGCGAATAGACATCAGCGGTGTCGACGAAGTTGATCCCGGCATCGAGCGCTCGGTGGATGATCCGGATGCTCTCGTCGTGGTCCTTATTGCCCCAATCGCCGAACATCATGGCGCCGAGGCACAGCTTGCTGACCGAAACGCCGGTACGCCCCAGTGGTCGATGTTCCATGAGTGTGCTCCCTTAGTTAGGACATGCTTGCCGGCTCAATGGTCGGGGTATTCCTCGTCGGTGACGTGCTCGCCCCAGTTTGGTTCCGGTCGCTGGTCGCCCGGGACGGCCTCGGTTATGGACAAATGCGCCATGAAGTGGTCGGGTGCGGCGCCATGCCAATGCCACTCGTCGGCTGGCGTGTTGACAATGTCGCCTGAGCGGATCTCGACGATCTCACCACCCCGGGACTGGATGAAGCCCTTTCCCTCGGTGACATAGAGGGTTTGGCCGACCGCGTGGGAGTGCCAAGCCGTCCGGGCGGTCGGCGTGAAGTGGACGGCGCTCACCCGGACGCGCGAGGGCTCCTCGCCCCTCGCAATGCTGTCGATCCAGACGTCTCCGGTAAACCACTCCGCTGGGCCTTTCGCGGTCGGCGGCTTGGGCTGGAGGTTCACGGGCGTCTCCTTACTACGTGTTTGGCTCAGCGGGGCCCTTCGACAGAATGCTTACAACCAGCCCTGCGAGCGGAGCAAGGGATGTTCTGCCCGTAGCAGCCGGTCACGGCCGCCGGAACCGCGGCGGACCGAAATGCCCGGACCGCGAGGGGGCAGGTAGGCGACGCCGGCCACTTGATCGTATGAAACAGTGGTTGGGCGCACACGATCACGGCACCGAGACCAGCAGCGGCGGCAGCCCCTTGGATCACGTTGGACGCTCTCACACCAACGCAGCTCCAGACGCAGACGCCAGGGGGCCGGCCCCCACGCTGGGTATCAGTTGGCGCTGGGTTGCAAGTCGATCCGCCGCAATAGCTGCGCGTTCGCGGCGACAACGAGAGTCGAGGCGCTCATCAGGATGGCACCCACAGCGGGCGCCAGTAAAACGCCGACACCGGCGAGGACACCGGCCGCGAGCGGCACCGCGATCAAGTTGTAACCGGTGGCCCAGGCCAGGTTCTGCACCATTTTGCGATAGCTGGCTGCACTCAGCCGGATGACGCTGAGAACGCTACGCGGATCGTCGGAGGCCAGGACGACGCCGGCCGATTCGATAGCGACGTCGGTGCCGGCGCCGATCGCCAGGCCGACATCGGCTCGGGCCAAGGCGGCGGCGTCGTTGACCCCGTCGCCGACCATCGCGACGCGCAGTCCGCGCTCCTGCAGCTCGGTCACCTTGGCGTCCTTGTCTTCGGGCAATACCTCGGCGAAGACCTCGTCGACTCCCAGGTCCGCTGCTACCGCCTCGGCCACAACCCGGGCATCCCCAGTGATCATGACGACTCGGATGCCGCGAGCGTGCAACTGGTCTACAGCCTGCCGTGATTCCGGTCGGACTTCGTCGGCCAACGCAAGCGCTCCGATGACCTTGCCCGCTTCCACCACATACAGCACTGCGTCGCCACGGTTCGACCACGTCGTCACATGATCATTCAGAGCGTCCGGCCCGTCGACATCGAACTCGTGCAACAGGGCCCGGCCTCCCACTGCCACTTCCGCTCCGTGGACCGTGGCGCGGACGCCGCGACCGGTCAACGACTGGAAGTTCGCCGCGGTCGCCACGGCCCCGTGCTGACGCGCCGCCGCCACAACGGCGCGAGCCAGCGGATGTTCGGAGTCTGCCTCCACGGCCGCAGCCAGCGCTAACACTCGGGTTCTGCCATCAGCAGAAGGGTCGACGGCGGCGAGATCGACGACGGCTGGCTGTCCTTTGGTCAGCGTGCCGGTCTTGTCGAACAGCACCGCGTCGACCGTTCGCATCCGCTCCAGCGCCAGGCGGTCCTTTACCAAAATGCCCGCCTGAGCAGATAACGCCGTCGACAGCGCGATGACCAGCGGGATCGCGAGTCCGAGGGCATGCGGGCAGGCGATCACCAGCACGGTCACCGTGCGCTCTACCGCCTGCTTTGGATCACCAACCACGAACCAGACGATGAACGTGATGACCCCAGCCGCGGTGGCAAAGTAGAACAGCAGCGCGGCGGCGCGATCAGCCAGCGCCTGCGCTCTGGATCGCGATGCCTGCGCCTGCGCCACCAACCGGCGAATCCCGGCCAGCGCTGTGTCGTCGCCGACCGCGTCCACACGAACTCGTAGCGCGGAGTCGGTCGCCACGGTGCCAGCCACCACCCGGTCCCCGATCGTTTTCGCGACCAGTCGAGATTCGCCGGTAATCATCGACTCATCCAGTTCGGCGCCGCCCTCCAGCACCGTGCCGTCGGCCGGTACCCGCCCCCCGGGGCGCACCAGAACCATGTCGCCCGGCTTCAGGTCAGCCAGCCCAACGGACGCCACTGCTCCGTCGTCGATCCGCTCCGCGCTGTCGGGCAGCAGGGCCGCTAACGCGTCGAGGGCACTTGTTGCGTGACCGAGCGCACGCATCTCCAGCCAGTGGCCGAGCAGCATGATCACCACCAGCAGCGCCAGCTCCCACCAGAAATCCAGGTCGACGCCACCGATGTCGAGCGAGGTAGCGGCGCTGGCACCGAACGCCACGGTGATAGCGAGGGCGATCAGCAGCATCATGCCCGGCTGGCGCGCGCGCAGCTCCGACCAAGCACCGGTGAGAAATGGCCAACCGCCGTAGAAGAAAACGACTGTGCCCAACACCGGTGAGATCCAGGCCGTGCCCGGCGGCAGGCCATAGCCGAGCAGGTCGGCGAACATCGGGCTGAATCCAACGACCGGCAGGGCCAGCAGCAGGCTTAGCCAGAACCGGTCGCGGAACTGAGCGGCGTGGTCATGCTCCCCGTGGCCCATGTGTTCATGACCGGCGTGCTCGTGCGTTGCCGGATCCGCACTATGGTCGACCGGCTCCGGCGCCGAAACGCCTTCGTTGAGCCGGGTCATGCCCCGGGCCTCTCGCCGCTGAGCTGCAGGAGTTCCCGCAGACAGTGTTCGAGCAACGGATGTGGAAAGGCGTCCGCCAACGTGTAGTAGACGATCCGCCCTTCCTTGCGAAACGTCACCAGGCCGGCGGTGCGCAGTAGCTTCAGCCCGTACGACACGGCGTCTTCGCTGACTCCGAGCGCCAACGCCAAATCACCGACGCACAGCCGATCAACGGCGACCAAAGCGAACAGGATTCGCGACCGGACCGGATCGGCCAGCAATCCGAGCAGCCCGGCCAAGCGGCCGGCCTCCTCAACGCTGATCAGTTCTGATTGCGCCGTCAGCACCGCGTCGGCATGGACGGGATGGGAATGCGTCCCAGGCATTGTGGATGACCTCCGTACATCCGCACGATTGCACGGATATACGGAGGTGTCAAGAACGACGGTGGACGACGGGTCAAGAACGCCGACGGTGGATCAGGACGAGTGGCTCGGCGCGTCCGCCGGCTCGGCCAGGATCCTGAGCCGCTGGCGGTATTCCGCCTCATCAAATCTCGCCGCGGGCGAAGCGCTGCGCAAGCAGGTCCTCGGTGCTGGGTCGGCCGCCCGGACCGAACGCGTTGTTGCCGTTCAGAGACCGCACCATCGCCACGATCCCCGATGATCAGCACCGCCCAGAACAGCACCGAGCCGAAGGCCATGAACGCCCAAACCCAGCCGCTCAGGTGATCTCCGACGTACATCATCGCTGGCTCCTCGGCCGCGACAGGCTGCACAGACTTCCCACTTGACCGTGCACTTCGCACAACCACGGCACCAACGACGAACGTCCGCGCAGCAAGGGTCCAACGACTCCTGGTATCCCACTAGGCAACCTCGGTCCGAGACCGCGATCCACAAAATGCGGCAGGCTGGAGTCGTCGGCTCCCGACGGTGGTCGGGGCGACTATGGCGAAGGGAGCGCGTCCATGACCGACACGGCGTCCGCGGCCGATGCGGGGACGATGGGCATCGGTGGCGATCTGACGGTCAACCGGCTCGGTTTCGGGGCGATGCGGATAACCGGCTCGGGGATCTGGGGTGAGCCGCCGGATCGTGAGGTCGCCAAATCGGTGCTCAAGCGGGCGATCGAACTCGGTGTCAACTTCATCGACACGGCCGATTCGTACGGGCCGGCCGTGAGCGAGACATTGATTGCCGAGGCGCTCTACCCGTATCCCGATGACCTCGTCATCGCCACGAAAGGGGGACACGAGCGCCCCGGCCCGAACCGGTGGCCGATCAACGGCCGGCCCGAACATCTCAAGGCAGCGTGCGAGGGAAGTCTTCGGCGACTGCGACTGGACCAGATTCCCCTCTACCAGCTCCATCGCCCCGATCCGCGTGTCCGCTATGACGAGTCGGTCGGAGCCCTCGTTGAATTGAAGGACCAGGGCAAGATCCGCCACATCGGCGTGTCGAATGTGAATGAAGATCAACTTAGGGTTGCGCAGCGGCTGACGTCCGTTGTCTCGATCCAGAACCGGTACAGCGTCGCCGATCGTGACTCGGAATCCTTGGTCGATCTGTGCGAGGTGGAGTCGCTCGCCTTCCTACCGTGGGGGCCAATTCGGGACGTTGCCGACAATCGCGCGCTCCGGCAGCTCGGTGAACGTCATCGCGCGACGCCGACCCAGCTAGCCCTGGCCTGGCTCCTCGCTCGGTCGCCGGCGATGCTGCCGATCCCGGGCACCGGATCGGTCAGGCACCTCGAGGAGAACATCGCTGCCGCCGCCATTCGCCTCGACGCCGGCGAGGTGGCTCAGCTGACCGAGGCGATCGCCTGATCCGGACGAATAGCCGCACAGGTTGGGATCGCCTGCTTGTGATGTCGATCCAGGCCGGTGCCGTTCGTACAGAGGACGAACCGACACCGTCAGAGGGGCAGAGATGAAGCGCTACTTGCTCAGCGTCTATCAGCCAGAAGGGACCCCGCCCGCACCTGAGGTCCTGAACCAGATCATGCAGGATCTGGACCAACTCAATCGCGAGATGAGATCGGCCGGTGTGTGGGTCTTCTCCGGGGGCCTCAATCACCCAAACACGGCGACTGTGCTTCGGCTCGACGGAGCCGAGATCCTGACCACAGATGGTCCGTTCGCTGAGGGAAAGGAATACCTCGGGGGCTTCACAATCATCAACGCCGCCGATCTCGACGCCGCCCTGGTCTGGGGCCGCAAGCTTGCTCAGGCGGTTCCGCTGCCGATCGAGGTGCGCCCGTTCTCCGACGTACGGTAATGCGCGGCCGGCCGGCGTCCGAGATCACGCGGATCTTCCGCGCTGAGTACGGGCGCGCGGTCGCCGTGCTGGTCCGCGTCCTCGGCGACATCGATCTCGCCGAGGAGGCGGTGCAGGACGCGTTCACGGCGGCAGTTGAACGCTGGCCTGCGGCCGGGCTGCCGCCCAGCCCAGCGGGCTGGATCATCACGACGGCCCGCAACCGCGCCATCGATCGGCTGCGTCGTGAGGCGTCCCGCGACGACCGGCACGCCCAGGCCGCTCTGTTGCACACCTCCAGCGCGCCCGTCGAAGGGGAGGATGTCGTGCCGGACGACCGGCTCCGTCTTATCTTCACGTGCTGCCACCCGGCGCTCAGCATCAGCGCCCAGGTCGCGTTGACCCTGCGTCTGCTCGGAGGGCTGTCAACGGCCGAGATTGCGCACGCCTTTCTCGTCCCCGAGCCGACGATGGCGCAGCGGCTGGTCCGCGCCAAAGGAAAGATCCGAGACGCGGGCATCCCGTACCGCGTCCCGAGTGAGGCTGAGCTGCCCGATCGTCTTCACGCGGTGCTGGCAGTCGTCTACCTCATCTTCAACGAGGGATATGCAGCCAGCTCGGGTGATCAGCTCGTTCGCGAGGATCTTTCCGCCGAGGCGATACGCCTCGGGCGGCTGCTCACTGAGCTGATGCCCGACGAGCCCGAGGTCAGGGGACTGCTCGCGCTGATGCTGCTCGTCGACTCCCGGCGGGCGGCGCGTACCTCCTCCGACGGTGCCCTGGTGCTTCTCGCCGATCAAGACCGGGCGCAGTGGGACGACGAGCTCATCGAGGAGGGTCGGGCCATCGTCCGGGACTGCCTGCGACGTGACCAGCCCGGCCCGTACCAAATTCAGGCCGCAATCAACGCCGTCCACAGTGAAGGGCGGCCCACCGACTGGGTGCAGATCAAACAGCTATACGACCAGTTGCTCGGGATTGCGCCGAGCCCGATCGTCGCCCTGCACCGCGCGGTTGCGGTCGCCGAGGTCGACGGCCCGATGACGGCATTAGCCCTGGTCGACGAACTCGACCTCGGCCAGCATCACGTGTTCCACGCCGTGCGCGCGGACTTGTTATGCCGCCTCGGTCGCGACGCGGAAGCCGCGGCAGCGTACGAGGCCGCGATCGACCGTGCCGGCAACGCCAGCGAACGCGACTTTCTTCGCCGGCGTCGCGCAGCCCTGTCGATCTGACCGCACGCCGTTCGTGTAGCGAGTAACCACCGCTGAACGAAAGGCATGCAGCCATGTCCAAGCCGCACGTGTTGATGACCGGGCTAGTGATCGGCGAGTCGCCCCGGTGGCATGACGGTCGTCTCTGGTTCGCCAACTGGGGAGCGCAAGAGATCATTGCGGTCGACGGCACCGGCCGGAGCGAGCTGATGGCCCGCGTGCCCACCACCATCCCGTTCTCGATCGATTGGCTGCCTGACGGCCGGCTGCTGGTCGTCTCGGGGCCCGAGGCCCGCCTGCTCCGCTTGGAACCGGACGGAGCCTTTGTCGAACACGTCGACACCAGCGGTCTCGCCGTCAGCAACCTCAACGAGATCGTCGTCGACGGGCGCGGCAACATCTACCTCAACGGCGGCTGCGAGTTCGACCCGAGCGCCCGAGAAGCGCCCGGCATCATCGCGCTGGTCACCACCGAAGGCAAAGTACGTCAGGTCGCCGACCAGATCGCCTTCCCGAATGGGATGGCGGTGACCGCCGACAACTCGACACTGATCATCGCCGAGTCGTTCGCCGGCACGCTCACCGCCTTCGACATCGCGGCAGACGGCAACCTGCTCAATCGGCGAGTCTGGGCCGACGTGTTCAGTGACGGCATCTGTATCGATGCCGAGGGCGCGGTATGGGGGCCGAGTTGGCGAGACGGCCAGCCCGGCTGCATTCGTGTCGACGAGGGTGGCCACGTCCGGCAGTGGATCGAAACCGACCGGGCGTGCTTCGCGTGCATGCTCGGCGGCGAGGCCGGCACGACGCTATTCATGCTGGCCGCCGACTGGCACATGAACGACGGATTCGCCAACAACCTGAACCGGCTGACCACCGGGCCCCGCACCGGCCAGCTCCTTATCGCTGACGTGTCCGTACCCGGCGCCGGCTGGCCCTAGGCCTGCTCTTCGCGGCGTCCGTGGCCTCAGCCTTCGAGGACGGTGACCTTTCCGGATGAGCCGTCCACCTCGAGCAGTGTGCCGGTCGGTATGCGGCGGGTGGCGTTTGGGACGCCGGCGGCGCAGGGAATGCCGAGTTCTCGGCTGACGATCATCGCGTGGCTGCCCATGGCACCGACGTCGACGACGACGCCGGCGGACACCATGAACAGCGGGGTCCAGGAGGGATCGGTCTGCGGGGCGATGAGGATCTCGCCGGGCTCGAAGTCGGCGATTTCGGACAGGTCGTGGATCACCCGGGCGCGGCCGCGGGCGACGCCGGCGGAGGCTGGCGCGCCGACGAGCACCTCGCCGGGTGTCACCGTGGGTTCCTGTATCGCTCCGGCGCGGAGCAACTCCGACACCGGCTTCATCGGTTCTCCGCCGACCACGAAGGTGGGCGGCGCGAGGTCGAACAGTTGACGCCACTCCTTCTCCCGCTGGCGCAGCGTCTCGCGGTATTCCCCGGCGTGGGTGGCGAGCACGTCCAGTTCGGACTCGAGCGCCATGAAGATCTGCCGCGGATGATCCAGGGCGCCGGCCGCGGCGAGCCGGCGGCCGAGCTCGTACAACGCGATCCGGACCTCGTGCATGAGCTTGACCGCGTTCGTCTTGCCCCGTTCCCGCCAGGCACCGAAGCGGCGGGCGGACGCGATGGCCAGGTGCAGCGTCTGCACCGCCTCCTGGTTGTCCCCGAGCAACTCCACCGCTTCCTGCAACGCGGCGGCGGCGTCCCCCGAATGGGCCTCCCGCCGGAACGCGGGTGATTGCTCGTCCGGCAGGTGCCGCAACCGGCCGATCAGCGACAACGGCAGCTCCGGTTTGGTCTCCCAGGAATCCATGCCGGGATCCCACTCGCTCGGGCCCCGGTACCCGTACTCGTAGACGAAGCTGTCGAACCGAACCGCGAACCCGGGATGCTCGGCCCGCAGCCGGTCAAGCAGCCCGTCCTCGCCCGCGTCGAACGCGGAGGCCAGGCCGGGGTCGGCGCGGACCTCGCGGGACAGGTCCCACAGCGCGAACGACGGCAAAGCCGAATCAACGTCGCCGGCGCTGCCGATCAACCGGATCGTCAGCGTGGGATCGGCGGCGCCGACCAACGACGTGATGACACCCGGGCCGATCGAGGCCTGGCCGCTCGCGATGTTGTAGGCCCGGCCCCACACCAGCCGCTGCAGCGGCGCTATCGAACGGGCCCGAGCGATCAGCACCTCGTTGGTGGCCGTCGCCAGGTTCGGCCGCTCAGCCCGAATCCGCTCGGCCAGGTCCCGCTCCTCCTCCAACTCAGGGAAGCTCGATGTCGTCAACGTCCACTGCGTCCGCTGCGCCATCACCGCCGACAGTTCTTCGTTGACGTCATCCGGCATCGCCCGGTGCGGCGGGGGGTTCGGGTGGGCGAAGAACGCCGCATCGATCGCATCGGTACCGATGCCGGCCCGGATGCCGATGATGCGCACCGCCGTCTGGTTTACATACAAGTAGCCGTAGTAGAACCCACCAGCGAGGAACGGCTCGCCGTCCAACTCCTGCGGCGTGAATGAACCGACCCGCATGTAGCCGGTAGCCCAGCCCGGCAGCACCTCCGGGATCCACACCAGCGTCGCGCCGAGCGGAGTGATCGGATCCGGCATCACGTCACCCGCGTTCAGCCGGGTGTAAACCGGGTACCGCGTGCTCGGGACGGTGTCGATGAGCTGCGTAAGGTCGGTCACTGGTCCTCCAAGGCGCATGGTGCGACGTGTCGAAGCAGTTCAGGTGGCGTAAGCCTGCCAGGTCCGTTGCGTCGCGCAATAGCGACCTAGGCAACTCGCAGGCAATCGAGAGTGCGCCGGGTGCCATTCTGCTCATTCGACCCAGGAATACGCGGGCCGACGAGCTGGCTTGCCCTGACGTCGTTGATTCGTGGAGGCGCTGTCGTGCGTGCATTGGTGGTCGACCGCTCGGTCGACGGTGGGATCGCGTTACGCGAGGTCCCCGAGCCACTGGTCGGGCCGGACGAGGTTGTCGTGGATGTGCGAGCCATCTCCCTGAATCGTGGAGAACTCCGAATGCTTGCCTCTGCCCCTGACGGCCTACGGCCCGGCTGGGACTTCGCCGGAATTCTTCGCACGGACGTCGACGGTGGGCCGAATGCTGGCGAACGGGTGGTCGGCATCCGCCGGGGTCAGGCGTGGGCCGAGCGGGTATCCGCGCCCCGCAACTGGGTGGCCGCGTTACCCGATGGCATCACGTTCACGCAGGCGGCGGCACTTCCGACGGCCGGTCTTACCGCGCTGCGCACGCTCCGGTTCGGGCCGGCGATCTTGGGCCGCCGAGTGCTCGTCACCGGCGCCTCGGGCGGCGTAGGTCGCTTCGCCATACAACTCGCACACCTCGGTGGTGCTGACGTGACTGCGCTCGTTAGCAGCCCGGAGCGGGCCGCCGGCTTGGCCGAGCTGGGCGCCGACCGGGTGGTCGCGGACCCCGATCACGTCAGCGGTCGCTTCGACCTGATTCTCGAGTCGGTTGGCGGCAGCACCCTTGCCCGCCTGCTGACCCGACTGGATCCCGAGGGCACACTGATCACGTTCGGCAACAGCTCCGATGAGACGACGACCTTCAACGTCAGCGACGTCTACCCCGATGCCCTCGTCCGTATACGAGGATTCGAGGTGTTTTATGCACCCGATCCGTTCGCCCGCGACCTTCGCTTCCTCGCCGACCGGGTGGCTGACGGCAAGCTCGACCCGCAACTGGCTGATGAGATGCCATGGGAGGCCATGCCGAAGGCGCTCAAGAGACTTGAGAACCGAGACGTTGCCGGAAAGGTCGCGCTCACGATCAGCGCGTAGACCAAGTCGACAGCTGGCGGCGCGGACGCACCGACACGAACGGGGAACCGCTCGATACAAGACCGATTCCCCGTCACCTGAGCAATCCGCGGCTAGTCTCGTTTCGTTGATTAGCCGGGGTTCCCGGACGAGCCCCTCTGACTTTTCGTCGCTCCTGCTGGCTCTAGAGCGAAAGGACGCAGATGCCGGAGAACAAGGTATTCATCGACTACGCCAACCTCCCGATCCCGAGCGAAGGCTTCCTTGCGACGCTGTTCATCACGGTCCGGAAGGTCGCCCGCTCGCGCGCGTTCTATACGGAAGTGCTGGGCGGACAGCTAGTCCTCGAGGAGAATCCCTGCATGGTGAAGCTGGCCAACTCGTGGATCATCATGAATCCAGGCGGCCCGCCCACCCCGGACAAGCCCGACATCACTGTGGCGAACTACGAGCCGGGTAACACCACGTCCATTTTCCTGAATCTCCGGGTCGCCGACATCGACGCCTGTTACCGGGAGTGGAGTGCCCGAGGCGCGACCTTTCTCACCCCGCCGATCGACCGCGGCGCAGAGATCCGCTGTTACATGCGGGACCCAGACGGTTACTTGATCGAGGTGGGCCAGTCCACCGGGTTACTTACCGGACAACTCGCCGCCAAGCGACCTGAAGACCTTCCCGGCTGACGGAAGTCGTCATTGCCGGACTGCGGCGAATCGCACAATGGACAAAGATCGACCTGTTAGGCGTCGGAGGCCTAGCTCCAGAAGTCGCCGTGCGGCACGTGAATGTCCTGATGGCTTGGACCGTCGATGCCCTGGAAGGGGGTAGTGCGATGACCGGGCCTGTCACGCGTCCGTCGGCCCAATATGGCGTGCATTCGGAGGTCGGCCAACTGCGCAAGGTACTGGTCTGCGCACCGGGGCTCGCCCATGAGCGGCTCACTCCCTCCAACCGCGAAAGCCTGCTCTTCGACGAAGTGATGTGGGTGCAGAACGCACGTCGTGACCATCTCGATTTCATGACCAAGATGCGCGATCGCGGTATCGAGGTCGTGGAGCTGCACGACCTGCTGGCGGCCACACTCGCGATCCCCGAGGCGAAAGGATGGTTGCTCGACCGGAAGATCGTGCCGAACGAAGTGGGTCTGGGCCTGGTCGATGGCACCCGCGCTTTCCTCGAGTCTCTGCCTCTCCGTGCGCTGGCGGAATATATGATCGGCGGACTGTCGACATTCGACCTGCCGGAGGAATTTCGAAGCAGCGACCTCGCGTTGGCCCGCGAGTCGAGGGGCATGGGCGAATACCTCATGCCGCCGCTGCCCAACACGCTGTACACGCGGGACACGACGTGTTGGATCTACAACGGCGTTACGCTCAACCCGCTGTACTGGCCGGCCCGGCAAGGCGAGACCCTCCTCATGAAGGCCATCTATACGTTCCATCCGCACTTCATCGGCGCGACGACGTGGTGGGGCGATCCCGAACAGAACTGGGGCCTGGCCACGCTCGAAGGCGGAGACGTCATGCCGATCGGCAACGGGGCGGTCATCGTCGGTATGGGCGAGCGATCGTCGCGACAAGCAATCACCCAATTGGCCGCCAGCCTCTTCGCGAACGGCTCCGCCGACCGGGTGATCGTCGCCGGCCTGCCCAAGCTGCGCTCAGCCATGCACCTGGACACCGTCATGACCTTCGTCGATCGCGACTGCGTCACGGCGTACCGGGAAATCGTCGACGCAATACAGACTTTCACTCTCCGCCCGGGGGACAAGAACCCGATTGACGTCATCGAGGAAAAGAACAGCTTCCTCGACGTGGTTGCCAAAGCACTCAACCTCGACCTAGTACGCGTCGTGGAAACCGGAGGCGACCCCTACGCCACGGAACGCCAACAGTGGGACAGCGGCAACAACGTTCTCGCCGTCGCACCCGGCGTGGTCTTCGCGTACGACCGCAACACCTACACCAACTCGCTGCTGCGCAACGCGGGCATCGAAGTCATTACCATCGTCGGCGCGGAGCTTGGCCGCGGCCGCGGTGGCGGACACTGCATGACCTGCCCACTGATCCGCGACCCCATCCACTTCTGACACCGCCGCCGCTGACCGTCCCAAACCGCGCCGCTGCCACACTTTCGCGAGCTCTCGGTCCGAGGTGGTGGCTTGTTGGCTAGGTATCCCTTACCAGCACGGCACGTCGAAGTGTGTATGCGGCTATGGACCGACGAACGTGATCCGACCATCATTTGTCGCGCATGCCGGCGATCCGTCGATGGCATCCGCGAACGGTGGCGAGACTTGGGGGGGACGGGGATGAAGAAATGGATCGCCGGCACCGCTGTGCTCGGTGCAGCAGCGCTCATGTCATCGTGCAGCTCGAGCGGGCACCCGACCAGCGGCACGGGCGCCGCAACGAGTCCTGCGTCACGCGCGCCGAGCTCGACGAGCGCCGCCGCGGTGACGCCGGCGGAGATCGCGTCGATGATGCAAGCCGGCATGGCCGGGGTGTCATCGGCGCACCTGACGTGGGAAACCAAGGCCGGGGACGAGGTATTGGTCGCGATGCAGGGCAACGAGCGGCTTTCTGCCGGCAAAGTGATCGCGATGGACCTGAAGGAAACCCTGGCCGGCGACGTGATTCGAATGCTTGTCGTTGACGGGCGGGCGTACGTGAACGTGGTCAGCGGCCCCGACGCCACCGGGACGACGTGGATCCTGGCCTCGCCGACCAGTAAGAACCCCATGCTCAAGTCCTTGGCCGGCTCGATCGCCTCCGCCCAGCAGAGCGGCGCGGCCGACGCCTACGGCGTCTTTGTCCTCGCGGCGCGGTCGGCCAAGAAGGTCGGCACCGAACAGGTCGCCGGGCAGCCGACCACCCGCTACACGGTGACCGTCGACCTGCGAAAGTTACACAGTCCGCTGATCACCACGCAGATCAGGCAGGCCATGGCTAAGGCCGGGATCAGCACGATCGCACTGGACCTGTGGCTCGATGACCACGGCCGCCCGCTGAAGGTCGTCGACGTCATCGCCGCTGACGGACAGCGCGCCACCAACACCGTCACGCTGACGAACTACAACGAGCCGGTGACCATCACCGCGCCGCCAGCTGCCGACGTCGTCACAACCGAGTGACGTGCCCGGCCGACGCCGAGTTCGTGCTTGCTGCTGCCGACTGACGGCCCGGTCGCCCGAACGTCGTCCTCACCCCGCATCTGATGGACTCAGCCGGCAGGCAACAGCCGCCACCTTCGCCGACCCGGCCGGCGGGATCGTCGACGTGCTCGCCGGCCGACCACCCGCAGGGGTCGCAAATCCGAAGTGGACTCAAGCGCAACCATTACGACAGGACTGACTACCCGACAACTAACTGCGGAAGGGGCTTCGCACATGCGGCTTGGACTCATCGGGCTGGGCAGGATCGGCGCCTTCCACGCGAACACGCTGGCCGGAGTTCCGACCATCGACTCCCTGGTGGTCACGGACATTGACCGCTCAAAAGTGCAGAACCTGGTCGATCGCCCCGGACTCGAGGGCGTCGACTCACTGCAGGACCTCTTCTCCGCCGGTGTCGACGGTGTCGTCATAGCGGCGAGTACGGACGCACACACCGAGCTCATCCTCGCCTGCGTGGAAGCCGGCCTACCCACCCTCTGCGAGAAGCCGGTCGCGCCCAGTGGCGCTGAAACGGCGGAATTGCTTCGCCGTCTCAGCGGGTCCGATGTCCCGGTACAGATTGGCTTCCAACGCCGGTACGACGCCGCTATCGCGGCGGCCCGCAAAGCGGTCGAGAGCGGCGCGCTCGGGTGGATCAACACCATCCGGTCGACCACACTCGACCCGGAGCCGCCTACTCCGGAGTACGTGGCTGTCTCCGGTGGGATGTTCCGCGATTGCGGTGTGCACGATTTCGACACCATCCGCTGGGTAACCGGACAGGAAGCGGTCGAGGTGTATGCCACCGGCAGCAACCGCGGCGCCGACTTCTTCCGGCAATACGGCGACGTCGATACCTCCGCTGCAATCGTCACCTTCGCGGACGGCGCGCTCGGCGTCGTGTCCAACACCCGCTACAACGGGCGCGGCTACGACGTGCGGTTAGAGGTACACGGGTCGAAGGACAGCGTCGCGGCCGGCGTCGATGAGAAGTGGCCAGTGCGGTCCCTCGAACCTGGGGTCGCCTTCCCGTCCGGCGAACCGCACCGCTTCTTCATGGATCGGTTCCAGCCCGCCTTCCAGGCCGAGTTCGAGACGTTCATCGACGTGGCAGCCGGAAAACGACCGTCGCCCTGCACGGTCGCCGACGGGTTGGAAGCCGACTGGATCGCCGAAGCCTGCGCGAAATCTCTGATCGAGCACCGTCCGGTGCGCATCGAAGAGGTACGAGTCACGTGACCGCCGCAACGTCCCGCTCCTAGCCGAAGATTGCGGGCGCACCAATAGGGGGTCGGCGAGGTACCGGGGTGGGGTTACGAACTGAAACCGGCTCGAGTACTGAGGGAGATGCGGGCGGTTGGCCTGTTAGCCACTGAGCTCGGACCCGACGGCTTCCTGCCCAGCGAGCCGACGGCGATGGCCAACACCCTCTCCCAGCACGGGCTGCGGGCGATCGGCGGATTCACCCCCTCGTGCTGCACACTCCCACCCACGACCCGCTACCGGACGTCGACTGCATTCTGGACGGCTATGCGTCTGGCGAATCGACTCCGCGACGTGGTCAGGTATCCAACGCTCAGGACGGGGAGGCGAGGGCACGGAGCGAGGGCAATGCTGCAGCCATTGCGGCCTCGCCGGCGCGCAGGTACTGGTCGGCCAGATGGATGTCGCGCCACGTCCCCGGCCCGAACACCGGTGTGACCGGCACGTCAGCCAACGCGGTCTGTTGCTCGGCCTCGCCGAGCGATGCGAGCTCCAGCGATTCGACGACGGCATCCCGGTCCGAGCGGCTGCGCGCCGCGATCCCCGGCGCTCCGGGCCATTCCGGCAGCACATCGCGCCCGAGCAAGTTGACTGCCACGGTGACATCGACGATCTGGGGATCGAGACCTTGGAACGGCACTGGAGCGAGGACGACGGCGTCGACCAAACGCTCCTCACCGCGACGAAACGGGGGGTACAAACCCGGTACGGTCATCCCGGCGATCAGCGCCTCTGCCACCGGACCGCTGCTGATCGGCACCGCCCGTTTTCCGGCCAGGTCGGCGGTCAGCACGACAAGGGGGATGGCCAGGTCGTCGAAGGTCGGTTCTCCGGTGGTCTCCCGGGCCAACCGGTCGAGCAGGGCTGCGCCCCGGCGTTCACCTGCTACCACGCCCTCGCGGTAGAGCGCCCGCACCGCGTCTTCGTCGAACGACCGCCGGAGGGTCTGCTCGACCTGGTCTGCCGTTCGCCCGGTCGCAAGCCAGGCCCCTACCCAGGCACCCATGCTGCTGCCCGCGATGTGATCCACTCGGTAGCCGGCTTGCTCGAGCACCCGCAGCACACCGATGTGGGCGAATCCCTTGACCCCGCCGGCGCCGAGGGCGAGCCCCAGCCGAGTATGCGCCAGGTAGCGGCCGAGCCAGCCCAGCCGCGCCTGGTCGGGTGGGACGTGCTGGATGCGGCCGGTCGGCAGGATGTGTGAAAGCCGTGCCGCCCCGGACGGATCAGTCAACGCCACCACCCGGTCGGCATAGTCGAGCAGGACACGGAGGTCCGCCGTGTCCGGTCGGACCAGCAACAGCGTGATTCCAGGTTGCGCCGCGGCGTCTTCCAGCCGCGCGAGCGCCTGCTGGGCCAACTGCGGGGAACCAGTCAGGTCGACAGCCCCGACCGCCCCCGGCGTGGCCGCCTGCGTAGCCGCTACGACCTCGGACGCCCGGAAGGGTTCCGCGTCGAGGATTACCGCGGCCGTCTCGTGGCGATCGCCCAGGCCGTGGCGCGATGTCCGCGCGACCAACCGCTGACTCACCAGGGCGGCGAGGTTCGCGAGCAGCATGGGGTGCCGCCCGGCCACGTCCAAGAAGGCCTCGCGAGGCAACTCGATGACATCGCTCGGCACCCGGGCGAGCACCGTGGCCGACCGTGGTTCGCCGGTCAGCGGCGCGGCCTCACCCAGGAAGTTCCCCGGCCGAACGCGAGCCAGGAGGGCGTCGTCGACCGGCCGGACCACGTGCAGCAGCCCTGCCTCGACCAGGTACAGGCTCGTGCCGGGATCGCCGGCCCGACATACTGCCTC
Organism: uncultured Actinomycetota bacterium; assembly: GCA_963809815.1. Classification (GTDB taxonomy): domain Bacteria; phylum Actinomycetota; class Actinomycetes; order Mycobacteriales; family Jatrophihabitantaceae; genus CAVVJA01. The sequence continues at coordinate 152,673 of CAWELM010000015.1, read as the reverse complement.
GCCCGGCTCGAAGTGCCGGTGCACGCCATGCCGGAGAAGCTCGTCCAACGCCGCGGCCGGAACCAGATGGAACAGCGGCGAGCTGTCCCACGAGCTGGTCACGGGTCGACCTCAGCCGGCGTACGAAAGATCATTTGCACATCCAGCAATCCGCCGCTGTGTTCCACCCGCGTCTCATGGTCGCCTCGCTCGAGCACGTGGAGCATCGTGCCGTTGGTCGGCAACACGTCCGCCGTGAAGCCGCGCAGGCCGTGAGCGACGGCGTATTCCTGGGTTCGCGCGTGCATCAGTGTCGCGAGGCCGAGGCCGCGCCAGGCCGGGTCAACCATGTAGGCCACCTCGCCGAGCGCGGTGGCGGGGTTGCGGTAGTAGCTGCTCGCGGCGACGACCTGCTCGTGCTCCGCCGGTCCGACGACGGCGGCAAAGGCCATGTCGTTCGAGTAGTCCACGCTGCACAAGTATTCCGCGGCGGTGTCAGTCAGTGAGCTGAGTTTCTGGAAGAAGCGGGTGTACACGTCCTCTTCGGTCAGCCGGTGGAACAGGTCCTGCATCGCGCCGCGGTCGCTGGTGCGCGTCGGACGGACAAGCACCCGCCGCCGGTCGCGAAGGACCAGTTCGCGTTCCTCGTCCAAGGGATAGGCGCTGCGACTACGCAGCGCCTGCTGGCGGGTCACGACACCGTGCTCCTTCGCCGCGCGCAGCAGCGGCTCGCGGTCGTCCGGGTGCGCGATCTCCATCACGGCCACGGCCCGTTCGGCCAGCGACAGCCCGAACAGGTACGCGGTGCCGTACTCGGTGACGACCCAGCGCACGTCAGCGCGCTCGATCGAAACCGGCTCGTCGGGACCGAGTGCGAGCCGGATCGCCGGGTCACCCGCCGGCGTGCGGGCGGTTAGGCAGATCACCGGTGTGCCGTACCTGGACGCCAGCGCGCCCCGATGGAAGTCAGGGCCGGTCGACACACCGCCGTAGAGCGACCCGTCCAGGTACTCGGTACACACCTGGCCGCTCAGGTCGATGGCGAACGCCTGGGTCACCGAGACCATGCGGTCATGGCCGGCGATGACCGCGGGATCGCATACCTGGTCGATCGGCTCGAGCCGGAAGTTCGGGTCGTCGTCGAGCAGGTCATAAAGCCGCCGCGTGCCCATGGCCCAGCTCGCGGTCACTGTGCCGGTCACGACCCCGGCCTCGACCAGATCGACGACTGGCTCAGTGATCACGTCGGAGTGGATCGCGAGGCCGCGCCGGTTGCCCAGGAACTGCAGCATCTGGTTCGGTACGCGCCCCAGGCCGACTTGCAGCGCCGACCCGTCATCGATAAGCCGCGCGACATAGCGCGCGATCTGTTCGGCGGCGCCCGGGACAGGGTCGTGCAGGTACTCCACGATCGGGGTGTCGACGGGCACGAACGCAGCGATCCGCTCAACCGGGATCCGCCCACCGCCGTGGACCCGTGGCTGGTGGGGATTCACCTCCGCGATCACGGTCCGCGCGGCCTGCACCGCCGCAAGCGTGATGTCCACCGATACCCCGAGGCTGCACATGCCGTCCTGGTCAGGTGGGGCGACCTGCACAAGCGCTACATCGAGCGGCAGCAGCCCGCGCCGGAACATCGCCGGAACATCCGCTAGCGACACCGGCACGTAGTCCACCTGACCCGAGGGCAGGAGGTCACGGACGTCGCGCCCGACATAGAAGACCCGGTGTCGGAAGGACGTCCGCAGCGGATCGCCGATCCCGACTCGGTCGGTGAGGAAGTGCACGAGCGTCACGCCGGGGCATCGAGCGGCCCGTCGCTCGAGCGCCTCGACCAGTGCCCGCGGCGTCGCGCACGCACTCCCCACGAAAACCCGATCGCCCGGGCGTACGGAAGCTACGGCGGCATCAGCCGACCGCTGTCGAAGCTGCCATCCGGCGGAGTCGGTCAACTGGCACCTCCTCCCGCCCGGCGTGCAACAAGATCGCCACCTCCCCCAGGATTCTCCACGAAACGGAAAGCGTTCAAGACCCGCTCGCCGACCACGGCTGTAGTAGCTCAGCGCTGGGTCGACGTCAGCCACAGCTGATCCGCTGGCGCACTCGCGAGACGCCGAACACCTCGCCGCCGGCCACGCCGATTCAGCACTCAGGAGCAAGGCTCCGGACGCTCCGGCCAAGCGCGTATTGGGAGCCGACGCAAGGAACGTCCATACTGCTGCCAGCACCTCCGGCTCGCCGACGAGTCGGCGATGGCGAGGTCACCTTCTCGAACTCTCCGACTTAAGTCGGGAGTGGCCCGTCACAGTTGGACTGGCTGCCGTATGCCACAGGATCGTGACGAACAGTCCCAAGGTGCAGACGTGGACGGCGGTGCACCACAGGCAGATCGCGCCTACCCGGAACAGCTCAGCCCAGAGCAGGTAGATCACCATGGCCATGCCGGCCGCGGCGCCGGCGACGCGCACCGGGTCCAGGAGGTGGCGCCGCCACGCCGACGGCACGACCAGCAGGGTCATCACGGCGAAGTAGACGAGCCCCAGCACTGCGACGGGGATGCCGCCCAGTCGAGACCAGGTGCTCGTGGTCACCTTGGCGCAGTTGATCGCCGCGTTCTCGGGACAGGCAAGCGCAGTCGAACCGCTGTAATGCTCGATGGTGAGATAGCTCGAGATGGCCAGCCCGATGGAAGCGAAGCAGAGCGATGTGATGCTTGTCCGAGCAGACCGTCGCCCGGCGGCAGGACGCTGGACGGGCATGTGCTAGCCGGTCAACGCCGCGGTCGCGGCCGTCACGCCCGGAGATTGACACACCGCACCCGGCTGGCCGTTCGTGATCTGGCAGATCGCGGCGGTGATCAGATTGGCAGTGCCGTCGACGGCCTTGGCGATCGCGGAGTTTGGATCAGCTAGCGCGGCCGCGATCTGCGTCTGTGTCTTGCCTTGCAGCACCTGCGGGCTGTAGGAGGCACCAGAGATCACGTAGCGTCCGCCGATGTCGATGAACGGAATCGATCCGGCCGAGTCGGTGTACGGCGGCGCGTTGTATTTGTCGAACAGCGCCTGGTCCGCCGACGAGAGCGTATCCAGCGGTGCGTACGTGCCATTCACCACCTGGTTGCTCTGGATCTCGCGAGCGGTAAAAGAGAGGTAATTGCTGGCGTAGCTGGCGCCGTGGAAGGTCAAGGTCGCCGTGTTCGGGTAAACATCGCTGGGCGAGGACGCAGTCTCACCGAGGCCGGTGAATGTTCCGAACCGCGAAAGCGCGACCGCCATCGCCCATCGCTCGGCCGCGCAGTACGGGCAATACTCGGCGCCGACGTAGACCACCCGCGGCTCGCCGTCAGCGGTCAAGGCCGGTGCGGTGATCTTTGTCGGTTTCGTCGTCGCCACGCCGACGCCGACCTCGTTGAGGACACTCGCCGGAACCGACGTGACCTGGGCGAGCACGCTGCTCGCAGCCGCCGAGGCCGTAGGCCCGGACTTCGGGCCACCCGCCCCGGTGGCGACCTTGACGATGACCAGCGCCGCGACCACGGCAACCACCAGCACGAGCGGCAGGCCCACCCCGAGCAGCATCCGGCGACGGCGGGCTGCCGCCTGCCGTTCCTCCGCAGCCGCGGACCGTTCCGCGGCCAACCGCTGCCGAGCGGTTAGCCGCTCGGGTCGAGCCGATTGTTTCGGTACCACGTTGAGATAGCGGTGCGGGCCGGCGTCTCGTTCCCACCGCACCCGGATTCACAGCCGACGTTCAGACCTGTGGAAAATGCCCGCCGCGACATGCTCCTCGCTGCGACGAGACCTCTTGTTCTGTGCTGCCTCGCGCGTGGCGCACTCCGGTCGCCCCAGGGGCCGGATAGCGGTCGTCCGGCGCCCTGGGGATCGGGAACTGGCCCGCGCGGCGGTGGGTCAGACCAGTGGCGTGGGTTGTTCGTTTCGCTCCGCCTCGCTCGTCGCCTGCGCTGGCGTTTGCCGGCGGCGCATCAGGGCGACCGCGAGGGCCGCGGCGCCGAGTACGACACCGATGGCGCCGAGCACGATCCCGGTCGTGGCTGCTCCCTTGCTTGCGCCTTGCGTGGACGCGGCCGGTGTCGCAGCCACTGATGGCGCTGCCGATGTGTTGGTCGGAGCGCCACCGGCTGCCGCGGCCAGGGATAGTACCGGCGCGGGGTGTTCGGGTTCCGCGCTGCTTCCGGGCGCCGGCGTTTCGATCCACGCGACCTGGGAGCCGTCGCTGTAGATCTGGATCACCTTGAATGTCAACGAGTTCACCTTCGGCAACAAGCCGGCAATGATCACGAACTCGTCGAACTGCCCAGGCTTGATCCCCGCGGCAGGGCTATTAGCTTTCCAGTTGATCACCGACACCGCCTGGCTGATGTCCCCATCGTCGGTGTGGATCGGCGTCTTCAAATTCACGGTCTGCACCGTGTCGGTCCATCCTGGATGCGGCGCCACCAAGACCGAGGCGATCGGGGTATCGGTCGGCAACTGCACAGCCAGCCCCGTCGTGCTCGCCGTGTCACTTTCCGTCGGCACCCGGAACGTGATCACTACATCGCTGGCACCCGGGGCGGCCTCCGACGCGCTCACGGTCACATGGGCCGAGGCGGGTCCGGCTAACCAGAACACGGCTCCCACAACCCCGATGGTGACGGCTCCGGCAACCGCACGACGCCTTCTGGCCATTCCTGCTCCTATCCGTCCGCGGCGCCCAACGGGGCGCATTCCGGATAACAGTCGGGCGACACACCGGATTAGTTCCCGCCCACCGCAATTCACAGCTGAGTCCGATCTAAGGCGCGGTGAGGTGTAGGAGTGTTCAGGCCATATCGCTTCGCCTGGTCCGGAATCGTCACGTGGTAGATGAGATCGAGTTCTTCGAGCCGGATCACGGTCCGATGAATCGTTGTCTCGTCGAGCGGAACCCCCATGTCGTCCGTCGAACGGACCAGGTCGCGTGCGCTGAGGTGACGGGGGATCGGGTGTTTCGTGCCGATCGCTCGCGGCGTCGGCGCTGACTTCGCTGAGCAGGACCCGTGAGGCAGTGCGGCTCGGCCGCTGGTTGATCGCCATCGCGGGTGCGGTCATGGACTGTGGCCGCTGGCGGCGTCTCCGGGGTTGGCCGTGAGGGTGGTGGACCATTTCTGCTCGATGCGGCCGTAGTGCCAGATCAGCACCGCAAGGATCCAGGAGACGAAGAAGAGCGCGACGATTGCGTAGCCGGCGTAGTCGAGGTTGATATTCGCGATGGTGGCGATCGGCCCGGTAGTGATGTTGGCTTGGTCGGCGAGCACTCCGATCAGCTCGATGGTACCGATGATCAACGCGACCGCGACCGAGATCGATGTGATGGTGATGTTGTAGAAGACCTTGCGTACTGGCTTGGCGAATGCCCATCCGTACGCGGCATTCATGAAGACGCCGTCGGTGGCGTCCATCAGGCACATGCCGGCGGCGAAGAGGATGGGCAGGACGAGGATTGAGTAGAACGGCAGATTGAACGCGGCCGCGCCGCCGGCGAGCACGAGTAGCCCGACCTCGGTGGCGGTATCGAAGCCGAGGCCGAACAGTACGCCGATGGGGTAGATCTGCCAGGGCTTGCGTACCGACTTGGTTAGTCCGTTGAGGAACCGGTTCATGAAGCCGCGTTTGTTGAGCTGATCTTCCAGCTGCTGCTCGTTGTAGCGGCCCTCGCGCATTTCCCGGAACACCTTGAAGATGCCGAACAGCACGACGAGGTTGAGGATGCCGAGGATCCAGAGGAACACGCCGGACACTGATGCGCCGATCACGCCGGTCACCGAGTGCAGGGTGGAGTTGTCGTCCTCGACCGGCCCGGCCAGTGCCTTGACGCCGACGGAGAGCAGGAAGGCCAGCGTGAACACGATGGTCGAGTGGCCGAGAGAGAACCAGAATCCGACCGAGAGCGGCTTGCGAACCTGTGAGTGCTGGTCGCCCTCCACTTCTTCGGTTATCGCGGCGGCGTGGTCGGCGAGCAGCTTGCGGGTGGTGTTGTCGATGGCGGCGATGTGGTCGACATCGAAGGCGTGCCGTAACCCGAAGGTGTAGGCGAGGACGCCGACTCCGACGTCGAACACCCCGGAGCTGCCAATGTGGTAGTGGTACGGCACGACCAGCCCGAACAAGATCCCGAAGCCGATCAGGTGCAGCACGATGATGAAGCCGTACATGCCGGCCAGAGACGTCCAGTCCTTGCGATTGAGCGTGCGCAGGAATCGTGCGGTTCGCTGCCGCCAGCCGGGCTCTACCGCTGGCACCGCGTTCGACGGCGTGCTCATGATCCCTCCAACTGGCCGGCGTCACTCGCGACGCCGCCGAACGTAGACCCACCCCGTCGCTTATCGCAAATTATTGGCAATAGTGAGAATCTGCTTGTCGTACCGAGCTGAACTCCTGGTGTTGACGTCTTGCGCCCACCCGGGGTTGGCTCTTATTGCAAGTGATGGCCGAGGCGGCACTCAGCAACCCAGCCCCTTCAGGGGCTCCCGCAGGTCCCCAACGAGAGTCGAGCCTTCCCACCGGTCAGCGCGCGCCGAACCCGCCGCCGATCGGAGGCTAACCGGTTTCGAACACCGGCCTAATGCTGGTCACGATGCCGTCTCAATCGGATCCGTTGTGTCGGGTCGACGTCTGACTCGTGTGGCGGACGTCCTCGCTGGGTCGGTGATGCGCCGGGACGCCCGACCCAAGATGCTCGCTCTGTCGCAGCGCGTCCTCGACGAGCTGACCAACGTGCTCGTTCGCGGCCCGATACAGCACCTTCGTGCCGTCGCGCCGCGTGGTCACCAGTCGCGCCATGCGCAGCTTCGCTAGATGTTGCGAAACGGTGCCCGGCCTCTTGTTCACTGCATCGGCAAGCTGACTCACCGACAGCTCTCGAGTGGCGTCCTCCCGCGCTGGGTCGGTCAGAGCACGTAACAAGCGCACCCGAGTGGGATCGGCGAGGATCCGGAAGATCTCTACCGCGAGCTCGACGCCATCGTCATCCTGGCTATCCACGTACATACGTGTATGTTGACATATGCGGAAAGCAGAACGGAGTGACGGCATGACCGAGACACAAACCGAGCACGCGATCCATGAGCACGACCACCTGGACGACCCGACACACGCCGGGCACGAGCACCCCCATGCCCATCCCCACGGCGAAGGTCATCACGAGATCCCCGGCAACGCCGAACATCACGAACACGAACACGGCCACCCCGAGGATCCCAACCATCTCGACCACCAGCACCCGCACTCGCACCTCCACGGGCCTGAGCACCACTCGTGATCGCGAAACGGGTGAGTTAACGAGCCAGCACGGACCGAGGGTGCCGCCACAGCCGCGCTGCACCACTAACCGGTGCATCGCGGGACCTCCCGCAAAGTCACAGCGGTCTGGCCAGCACGACCTCGTGTGGAGCGAATCCGTGCCGCGCATGGAAGCCGGTGCCGGCGTCGGACGGATGTAGCTGCGGCGGAGATCCGCGACCCGAATCGTGTGCAGTAGGCCGGCTCCCCGAGCGTGTCCGTGAGGCGTCCGACGACGGCATCACCATCCAGAATGAGCAGCTTCAGACACTGCGGATCGGTGATTGCGTCCGCAATCCGCTGCCGGCCCTTCACTCGCGACCAGTTGATGTCGGCAACCGGATCACGTCGACCGGCCCTCATGACGAATCGGTCATGAATCGATCTATCGACCTGGGGTCGCCTTAGCGTGGGGACGGCCGCCCTTGCCTGGCGGCCGGCTTCGGCTCGGGGGGATCAGGGTGGCCGACCGGAGACGGCAGCGGTGGCGTCGTATCGCATGGGCGTGCGTCACGGTGATGTCGCCCGCGATCGCGTCGATGGTTTTTGCTGCGCCCGCGTCCGGCCATGCGGTGATGGTGTCCTCCTCCCCACGTGACGGTGAAGTGGTCGCTGCCGGGCGCAGTGTGACAGCGGTCGTACTGCGCTTCGATGAGCCGGTCGAGGTCCGGGTGGGCTCGGTCCGGGTCGTCGCGGTGGACGGCGAGCGGGTGGACACGGGCCGGGTTTATCACCCGGAGTCGGCAGCTCGAAACGTCGCGGTGAGCCTTCGCGCCGGCCTGGCAGCGGGCAGTTATCTCGTGATGTGGCGGGTCGTGTCGGCAGATTCGCACCCGGTGGCAGGGTCGTTCACATTCGCTGTAGGCCATGCCGGACCAGTGGCGGCAACAGCGGCACTACCTGGGCCGAGCGTGCCGATCGGGGCCGGGATTGCTCGCTTCCTCGGGTACGCGGGAGTGCTGCTGATCGTCGGAGCGATCGGTTTCCTGCTCATCTGCTGGCCTTCCGGGTGGAGCGCACCCCGAACGCGCTTGCTGATCTGCTCGGGCATCGCAGTCTCCGGGCTGGCCAGCGGGACGGGTCTGCTGCTGCAGGGCGCTGCCGACGCGGGCGCCGGGCTGTCCGGAGTGCTCGATGAGTCGCTGCTGCAGGCAGTGCTGTCAACCCGGTTCGGGCAGGCGCACCTAGTCCGCGTGTGCCTGTTGAGCCTCGTGGCAGCAACGGTCTGGGCGGTCACGAGTGAGCGGGCGCGCCGTCCCGTGCGGTGGCTGGCCGGATTGTTGGTCGTCGAGCTTGCCGGGCTCGTCATTACGATCGCCGCCCAGGGACACGCCGCCACGGGCAGCTGGCCCCTGGCCCGGATGCCTCTCGACGTCGCCCATGTCGCGGCGGCCGGGATCTGGCTCGGCGGGCTGGCCATGCTCACAGTGGTCGCGCTGCCGGTCGCGCGTCGCGCAGTTGCCGATCCATCACCAGAGGATGGGTCGCGGTCCGGCGATCCGTGGGCGGTCATCGCCGGAGTGCGCCGGTTCTCCACGCTCGCTCTCACGTGTGTGATCGTCCTGGTCGTGTCGGGGCTTGCCCAGGCATGGCGGCAAATCGGCGAACTGGGCGCGATCACCACCACCCACTACGGGCAGCTGCTGCTGGTCAAGGTCGGACTGCTCGTCGTGATCCTCGGGTTCGCCGCCGTGTCACGTGCACGTGTGCGCTCGAACGTCGCCCGGGCCGTGATGTCGAGTGGGCCGTCTGCCCTGGCGCGATCGGTGCGGGCCGAGACAGCGCTCGGAGTCGGCGTGGTCGCTGTCACCGCGGTACTGGTCGCCACCACCCCGGCGCGGATCGCCTATCGACCGACCGAGGAGCGGACCGTCACCGCCGGGCCGGTGACTGTACAGCTCACCGCCGTTCCCGAAGGCGGACACGCGATCGACCTGCACCTGTACGTATTCGGCGCGAACGGCCTACCCACCGATGTGCTCGGCATGCGCGCCGAGGCCGACATGCCGGCTCGTCACCTCGGCCCGATCAGCCTGACTCTCGTCCCCGCCGGGAAGGGGCATTTCATCGCCAACCGGGTGCTGCTGCCGCGCGGCGGTGCCTGGACGCTGCGCCTTTACGTCCGCGCCAGCGAATTCGATGCCTACCCCGCCACGACCCGGCTCACCGTCCGCTAGGAGGAGCGATGCGAGGCGCCACTATCCGACACATGACGCTGGCGGTAGGCCTGGTCCTGCTCCTGCTTACGCTCCGCTCGCAGCCAGCCGCTGCCCACTCGACAAACGGCTCCGACGCGACGTACTACCGCACTCGCCTGGACGGGTTGTCCCCACCGGTCGCCGGCCTGACCGCCACCGTCGACCCACGCGGCGAATGGATCCAGGTCACCAACGCCACCGGGAAGACGCTCACCATCCTTGGCTACGCGCACGAGCCGTACCTGCGCATCACCCCGGCGGGCGTGGAACAGAACGCGACATCCCCGACGGTCACCCTCAACCAGAGCCTGTTCGCCGACATCAGCCAGGCCCTTACCCGGCAAGCCGCCCCGCAGTGGCTACCGATGTCGCCCGGCAACCAGGCCCGCTGGCACGACCATCGCATCCACTGGATGGGTGCAGTCCGGCCCCCGGCCGTCCAAGCCCACCCCAGCACCGCGCAGCTCATCGGCACCTGGACCGTGCACATGACCCTCGAAAGCCAACCGATCGACGTTACCGGCACTCTGAACTGGCTCCCGGTCAAGAACGGACCCAGCCCGATCCTGGTCGTCTTCATCGTCGCCGACGGCCTGCTTCTGCTCATCGGCATCGGAATCTACGTGCTGTTCCAACGGCGCCGGCGCGGCGGCAACCCCGACGCGGACGCCTACAGGTCGCCCGACCCACCGGCGAGCACCAATGGGTCCGACTGGTTCGTCGATAGATCGGGAACCGCGAGCACCCTGGGGGAGACAGCTACCCGGGAAGAACCCGATCATGACGTCCCCACACCCACCGGGAGCTAATCGGTGAAACGCCGCCTCGTCCTGGCCACCACTACCTGACTGGCCGACAGGCACACCTACTCTGCTGCGCAACGCGGGTATCGAAGTCTTCACCATCGTCGGCGCGGAGGTCTCCCGCGGCGACAGGCCACTGCAACCACTGCCTGATCCGCCCCATCGAGCGTTGAGACAACCCCTGGATCCGATTCGGGCCTGGGTGTTGCTGCGAGAGGATGGCGCTGTGTTTACGGAGGCGGCGCTCCTCGATGCCGCGGGTCCCGTGGTCTTCGAGCGCGGCTTAGGGTACGTGCGCTACATCCGCGGCTTGCAAGTGCAGGCTGGGCAGGCCACGGCGTCGATCCAGGCCAAGCGGGTCTACTCGGTCCGGCTCACATGGGCGATGCGTTCGCTCGACGGCGAGTGCTCGTGTCCGCACAATTTCGAGGGCTACTTCTGTAAACATCTGGTGGCCGTCGGCCTTGCGGTTCTCGACGCCGATCCGGCTCCCGTTGTCAGCGAGGTCGAAGGCGACGCGCTGCGCAAGTATCTCGACGAGCTGGACCGAGCCGTGCTCATCGAACTGGTCGCCGAGTTGATCGCGCGGGACGAGTCGGCGTTCCGGCTCGTACAGGCCCGCGCGGTGGAAGCGGGCTCGGCGGCTGCCGTGAATCCGGATGAGTTGACCCGTGCGGTATCGACGGTGATGCCGCGCGGTTTCGTCGATTATCGCGCGTCGTTCGATGCTGCGCGGGACGTGCAGGTTCTGCTCGATGACCTGGAGGCGCTGCTCGACGCGGGGGCGGCTGATCAGGTTCGCCAGCCGTTGGAGCGTGCGGTTACCCGGCTGCGCAAGGTCATGCTCGATGCTGACGACTCGGCCGGTGTGTTGGGTGATGCGTGTCAGCGAGCCGCGGAACTGCATGCTCGCGCCTGCGTGGAAAGTGCACCCGACGGCGTGAAGCTGGCTCGCTGGCTAATGAAATTTCGCGTCGAGTCGCCCGGTTGGCCGGACGTCACCCTGGGGATGTATGCGTCAGCGCTGGGCCAGCGCGGCCTTGGTATGTACCGGACGGAGCTCGCAAGGCAGGATGCGTTGCACGCTGAGGCAGATAGGTTCAGCCGCTTCGAGATTGATCGCATGCTGCTCGAGCTCGCAGATCACGATGGAGATGTAGACGAGGCGGTCCGCTTGCTATCCCGCGACGCCGAGCACACTGCGTATGGCGCGATCATTACCCGGCTGCAATCTGCCGAGCGCGACCGGGCCGTTCTCGAGTGGGTCGATCGCGCGGTGGGCGCTGGGAGGCTGTCGCACCATGGCGACAGCCGATCGAACGACTACTGGCTCGCGCCCGCGCAGGTCTCCGACATCTACCGGAGCGCCGGCCGGGCCGACGATGCGATCGGCGTGCTGCGCGACCACTTTCGCCGCCGACCCGGCCCGGACAGCCTGCGGTTACTGATCGGCGCGGCTGACTCTCCAGCTGCAGCGGAGCGAGACCGAGCCTGGGCACTGACCACAGCCGAGCAGGACGCCGCCCGCCGCGGCGACGGTTCGGCCTTGATCCGGATCGCCATCGCGGACGGCGATCTCGTCGCTGCCTGGTCGGCCGCCGAACATTTCGGCGCGGGCGAGGCCTGGCGCGAACTCGCCGACGCCAGCGCAGACGACGTTCCCTTCGATGCCGCGCAGCTGTACCGCCCGTATCTCGACAAGCTGCTCAGGGACGCGAACACGCGTATCTATCCCGAGGTGGCCCGAACCCTCCTGATCATGCGGGACCTCTACGTGAAGGTAGGGGAACAGGAGGCGTTCAGAGCGTTACTCGGCGAGCTTCGCGAGCGGTACAAGCGTCGAACAAGCTTGATCGCCGCACTCGATCGAGCTGGCCTGCGATCCGGCTGAATCCACCCGAGCCGCCCGCCACATGACACGGCTCGAGCAGGCGCGCCAGCACGTGGCGCGCACGACCGACGCCGGCCGGTTCCGAGCGACTCAACTGTCCGCCCACGGGCCGATGCCGCCGATCCGTTCGGGTCGAATGCGCAAGATCATTCCTGGCGGATGGTCTGTGCCGGGCGGGAACGTGACATTTGGTCCTAGGTAAACATGAGCGAGTCGTTGTAGCAACGCCGCGGCGCCGCCCTCGGTCACCCGGCCCGTGCCGCGCACGACCAGATACTCGCCGAGCCCCATCGCATTCACAACCCCGGTGTCGAGAGATAGCACGACGCGGGGATCGCGCCTGACGTTACGCAGTTTCTGCCGGTCGTCCAGGTGTCCGCTGACGATCTCGTCACCGTCAAGCCCGACCCACACAACGCTCACCTGCGGACTGCCATCAGGGTTGAGCGTGACGAGATGCGCGAGCCTTCCGCTCGTGATTGCCTCGCGGGCGGCGGCGTTGAGGACACTCATGCGGATGCAGCTTAGCGACCCAAGACATCAACATGGTGACGCGAAAGGTGCGTCGCTATAGATCGGCGTAGCGTCGCGGCCCCTGGGTGCGCTGGCCAAGCGGCGGCGCAGTGCATCTGTGCGATTGCTGCACATATGTGCAACCATTGCGCCAGAGGTTAGCTAGTTTCGACGGCTGGTCGAGGGTTCTGGAGGTTGCGGCAGATGACGTCTGGAGGTTGCGGCAGATGACGACGACCGCACCAGGTCCGGGGCGGGTCGCACAGCGGCGACGCACTCGGCGGGCAATCGTCGACGCCACCATGACCCTGCTCTCGCAAGGCGTCGAGCCATCCGTCAACGAGATAGCCGCGGCGGCGGACGTGTCCCGGCGCACCGTATATATGCACTTTCCCACGCTGGATCAGCTGATCCTCGATGCCACCGTGGGGCTCATGAACGTCGACGTGGACGCTGCCTTGGCGCGCGTCCGCTCGGACGACGCCGGCGCGCGGCTCACCGTGCTCATCGACGAGCTCTACACGACCATGGAGCAGTCGCTGCCGCTCGGCCGGAGGTTGATCAAGCTGACCGTCAACGCGGACGCGCTCGCCAGCGGCGAACCGCGTCGCGGCTTCCGCCGCATCGCGTGGATCGAATGGGCCCTCGAGCCGCTTCGCAGCAGGCTCGAGCACCAGAGATACGACGAGCTTGTGTCCAGCCTCGCGATGGTGATCGGCTGGGAGGCGTTCATCGTGCTCAGCGACGTCCGCGGTCTCAGTCCAAAGGCGGCACGTGACGTCACCCGCCACGCGGCGCTCGCCCTCCTCGCTGCGGCCGAGCGCGGGGGCCCGCGAAGAACGCCCCGCTCGTCGCCGAGAGCAAAACGGTAGACGGCGCCGCGCAGGAGGCAAGAGATCAGCGGGCGACCGGTTGCGCGTCGTAGGCGATAGCGACCTCGAACAGGGTGGGGCTTGACGGGAACTCACGCCAGCCCGGTTGGCCAACGACTTGCCGGAATTCTTCGGTCGCGTGGGCCGCGGCGAACTGCGCTGCAGATTCCCAGACCGCGACATTGACGTAGCGATAAGTTGCATCGGGCGACACTGCTCGGTGCAGACGCAGCCCCACGAACCCCGGTTGCCCCCGGAAGTAGACGCTCGTCTGGGTCCACAATGCCTCGAACGCCTCGTCGCGACGCGGGTCGACGACGAACGAATTAATGAGCGTCACCGGACCCTCGTGTGGGTCGGACGGAAGGGTCGCGCCTCGCTTGGCCGGGTCGATCGTGGGTGGCATTTGCCTCGCTCCTTATTGCAGTAGTGTGTATTAATTGCATAGGAGTATACATACGAAGTGAGTCAGCGCAAGCACGAACGTCGAGCACGTCAGCGCGGCATGGCGCGGTTTGACACGGTCGCGACAAGGACGGCACCTCGGCCAGCGGCCTGGGATTGGCAAGTTCCGGCAGCGCTGCCCGGTCCTTTTTGATCTTGCTGAGCAGTGGATCGGCGCGACACCGACTCGCTGGCGGCGGCCCATCAGCCGCTCCCGGCCACTTGATAGCCGATTGGGTCGTCGTCGAGAATCGCCTGGCAGCAAAGGGGGAAGTCACATACTGGCAGACACTTGGCAGACAGCCCGAGCGCCCCCGACGGAGGTCACAAGCGGCAGAGTACCCCGCGCAACAGGTTTCAAGATCATCCGCTGTAAAGTCGCCGGGCGCCGTGCGTTTAGCTACTAGCCAACCTGCCGGATGCTTGCGGACACGATCACGCCATTCGCCACGGTGTATGTCCCGTAGTAGGTGTTGACCGCGCCGCTGTACTGGACCGCGCTGATGTAGCACCAGACGGCTCCGTTGCTCCAAGTGCCGTACGAGGTGATGCTGATGCTGGCTGTCGTGTCGGCGTACCCGGCAACCCACGAGGCGTAGGTCTGGCCGTTCTCGGCCGCGAGGTTGCTGCCGCCGACAGCCCAGGCCGCCGCGTAGTTCTTGTCGCTGACATCCTGGTAGTACTGCGTGACGACCGCGACCCCGTTGGTCAGCGGGGGCTGGACGGGCGCCGGGGTCTTGCTTGGCTGCGTCGTCGGCGGCGTGGTCGTCGGCGGCGTGGTCGTCGGCGGCGTGGTCTTCGGCGGCATGGCCTTCGGCGGCGCGGCCGCAGGCGGCGTGGTGCTGAGCAGCACCGTGCCATGCACACGCGCGGCGATCTGCGCCGGGGCCACACCCTTGGCCCAAGTCCCCGACGAGCCAGAGTTCACGATGATGACGGTCCACTCTGCGGGAATGGCCACCACCCCGGCGGTGAAGTCCGACCCGGTGTAGGCGCTTACCGCGCTGGACTTCTCGGCGCTGAACGCCGCCTGGCTCGCGGACGTGTGGACGGACGCTGACGCGCCCCCGGGGAGCGAGCCGGTGGCCATCAGGTTGCCGTAAGCGTCGTGCTCGCCGGAGGTGGCGCCCGGGTCCGGGGTCGCGCCGGTCTGGCGCAGGATCGCGAGGGCATCGGGCTGGGCGGCCGCGGGGCTGCTGGCGGCCGGGTTTGATGCGGCCGCCGGTTGCGTGGCCGAGCCGCACGCGGTGAGGCCCAGACCGAGACCGAGCGCGGCCGCCCCGGCGAGCGTTGCGGATGCTGTGCGTACGATGCTCATTGAGGCAGACTCTATCAAATCGCTATTCGACACATAAGGGTTCTGTAAGCGTGATCTCTGGCACACAGCGTGCTACGGTCGGCCTCATGCCGCGCCCCTATACAGACCCTGTGGAGATCATCACCGCTCCAGTTCCGGCGCAGTCCCCGTTCATCCCCGTCGACGCGAAGATCGTCGTGGGCGCCGTCGCCCCGGCCTCCCCGGACCCGATCCCGATCGTGCTGCTCCCCGGATTCGAGTACCGCATGCGCGAATGGCGGCACCCGGACACCCACGAAATCCACTGGCGACTCGAACGGAGAAGGTCCGCCCACTACAGCGACAACGACGAGTAGCACGTGACATCGGGCTGACGCGGAGTGCTCGCTCATCGTGCCCGCGCTTCTCTAAGGGCGTTTCTTTCTGTTCGCCCGGTGTGGTTCGCCGCCAGCGGTGCCGCTGCGTGGTCACCTGTTTGTGCGTCACGTGACTTACGCACGCGCGTTGGGTGCAGTCCCCACCGGCCGGTTCACTCGCACGGTCGCGGCGACCGGGTTGCCCAGCATCCGGCTGCACCACCTGGGGCGCACGTCGGCGACGTTGGCCTTGCTCGCTGGCGTCCCGCTGCACGTCGTCGCCCCGCGAGGTTGGGCCACTCCGACCCGGCGATCACGCTGAGGACCTACAGTCACCTCCTGCCGTCGTCGCAGCGGGACGCGGCCGATCGGATCGGCAGTCAGATCTACGGCTCGTGGGTGATGTTTGCCGAAGGTCTGCCAGCGGAGGAACAGACCGGACATTCGGACGAGTCTCCGCTGATCTTGCGAGGTGTCTCCAGGCCAGCAATTCCGGGATCTTCAGCGTGGAGCCGACGCCCGGACTCGAACCGGGAACCGCTCGATTACAAGTCGAGTGCGCTGCCAATTGCGCCACGCCGGCGAAGCCTTGATCGTAGTCGCCACCGACCAGGGGATGATCGTTAGCGCGCACGGCACACTGTGCTAGGAGTGAGGGGCGCTAGGAGCGAGGAGGCGCCATGAGCCGACTGCACAAGCCCAAGCCCGAGTGGATGGTTCGCGCTGTCGTGCTCGCGCTCTACCCGTTCAGCAGCCTGATGTTCCGGATTCGCTTTCAGCATCTCGACCGCATCCCGCCGACCGGCGGGGTGATCTTGGCGGCGAACCATATCTCGCATGTCGACACCGTGCTCATCGCTCGGGTGGTATGGCAATCGGGGCGCATTCCCCGGTTCATGATCAAGAGCTCGATCTTCGACAACCCGGTGCTCGGTCAGATCATGCGCCGGACGAAGCAGATTCCCGTCAGCCGCGGTACGTCCGACGCAGCGAAGTCACTCGACGCGGCGCGCGCGGCGCTCGATGCGGGCGAGGCGGTCGTGATTTACCCGGAAGGCACGCTGACCAAGGATCCGGCACAGTGGCCGATGCAGGCCAAGTCCGGGCTGGCCCGGCTGGTGCTCCTCGCTCCGGACGTGCCGGTGATCCCGATCGGCCAGTGGGGCTCCCAGCAGGTGCCGAACCAGGGCCCCTGGCATCTCCTGCGGCGACGCACCGCCGCCGCGTCGGTAGGACATCCGGTCGAGCTCGGTGCTCTACGTCAGGCCGAGCCAACCGCCCGGACGGTTGTCGAGGTGACGAACCTGATCATGACGGCGATCCGGGACGAGGTCGCGACGCTGCGCGGCGAGGATCCGCCCGCGCGCTTCTACCGACCACCGAGCGCGGGCAGCACACGGCACCGAAAGTCGATGGAGGCAGCCGATTGACTCAGACCGTGCCGCAACTGTGCCCGCCCGCTCGGGGCGTACGCGTCTCGTTCCTCGCCGCCATGGCGGAGTTTCAGGCTGAGGGCCGCGGCACCGACAGCGACACGTCGATGATCGGAAGTGAGATCCGCGAGTACGGCCCGACCTGGGCCGATCCAGCGGTATTCGACCACTACACGAGCCAACTGCGGGCCCAGGCGCTTCCCGAGACGCCCCGCCCGGCCGGGTACGTCCCGTGCACGACGTTGTGGTGGATTGACGGCGACCAATACATCGCCCGGATTGCCATCCGGCATCAGCTCAACGAGTTTCTGCTCAACGTTGGTGGCCATATCGGCTACGACGTCCGGCCTAGTGCTCGCAGGCGCGGGCACGCTACCGCCATGCTGCGAGCCGCACTGCCCGTCGCTCATCAATTGGGCATTGAACGGGCACTCGTCACGTGCGACTGGGACAACGTGGGATCGCGCAAGACGATTGAGGCCAACGGCGGCATGTTCGAGGACCGGCGAGGTGTCAAGCTGCGCTACTGGGTCCCGACCTTTCCTTGACTCAACACACTCCGTCACGGTCCAATAACGGTGCCCCGACCGCTACGCCGGTCGACCGGCGCCGCCTGCTACTCGGTGGGGCGGACCAACGCTGATCGATCGGAAAACCGTGAGGTGCGCCGACGGCGTCTAGCCAGCGCCGAAGGTTCACCCGTACCCGGTGCGGTCACCCACACCGAAGGGAGTTCCCCATGGCTGGAGTCAAGTACGTCGACGCAACCCGGATCTATCCGGGCGCGACAGTGCCCTCCGTGAACAAGCTCAACCTCGACATCCCCGACGGGGAGTTCTGCGTGCTGGTCGGCCCGTCAGGATCCGGTAAGTCGACCGCACTGCGAATGCTGGCCGGTCTGGAAGACGTGGATCTGGGCGCGATCTACATCGGCGACCGCGACGTCTCGAATCTGCCGCCGAAAGAACGCGACATCGCGATGGTGTTCCAGAACTACGCGTTGTACCCGCACATGTCGGTCGCCGAGAACATGGGCTTTGCCTTGAAGCTCAAGGGCGTCAACAAGGCGGAGCGGGACGCCAAGGTGCGCGAGGCGGCTAGGCTCCTCGACCTGGAGCCGTACCTCGACCGCAAGCCGAAGGCACTCTCCGGTGGCCAGCGCCAGCGCGTGGCTATGGGCCGGGCGATCGTGCGCGAGCCCAGTGTGTTCCTGATGGACGAGCCGCTGTCCAACCTGGACGCCAAGCTCCGGGTCGAGACCCGCGCGAACATTGCCGCCCTGCAGGCCCGCCTCGGCACGACGACGTTGTACGTGACCCACGACCAGGTCGAGGCCATGACAATGGGGCACCGGGTCGCCATCCTCAAGGAGGGCGGCTTCCTGCAGCAGGTCGACACACCACGCAACCTCTACGACAGGCCGATCAACTCGTTCGTCGCGGGATTCATCGGCTCGCCGGCCATGAACCTGCGGCCGGCCGAGCTGGTACCCGGTGGCGCGAAGCTCGGCAACATCGTTGTCCAGCTTCACTCCGACGCCGAGGCGGAGGCCAAGAAAGCCAATCTGTCGAAGGTTCTGCTCGGGGTCCGTCCGGAGTCGTTCCACGTCGGTGCGAACCCGGACTCAGGGCTGGAGCTCAAGGTCAACCTGGTCGAGGAGCTTGGCGCCGACGCCTACGTCTACGGCGAGCTGACCGGCGATCCCGAGGTCTACGAGAAGCAGTACATCGTGCGGTTCGACGGCCGGGTGCCGCCACGCATCAACGACGTCATCCACGTCGAGGTCCGGCAGGGTGAGGAACACGTGTTCAACCCGGACAACGGCGCGCGCCTCGGTGGGGCGGCCCAGGACGTGTTCAACCGCCCCCTCGCCTAGCGGGCCGGCGGTCGAACGACCCGGACCGGACGGGGCCGATCGGATCGGCTGAGTTCGATCGCGCCAACGGGGTTCCCACCGCCGGGTGGGGATCCCGTTCGCGTCTCCGGGTCAGGTGCTTGCGGGCGCCGCAGAGCGACGGAGCCGGGCGATCTCAGCCAACGCGACTCCTGCCGCAACCGAGGCATTCAGTGACTCGGCCGGCCCAACCATCGGCACGGCCACGGTCAGGTCGCAGGTTTCGCCGACGAGCCGGGACAGCCCGCTGCCCTCGGACCCCACGACGACCAGCAGCGGTTGGTCGGCCATCTCGAGATCGTCGAGGCTGGTCGTGCCGCGGGCGTCGAGACCGACAACGAAGAGCCCCGCCTGCTTGGCATCGCGCAGCGCGCGCACCAGGTTGGTCACCTGCGCCACCGGAAGGCGAGCCGCCGTCCCCGCCGACGTGCGCCAGGCCGCAGCCGTGACCCCGGCTGCCCGGCGAGCCGGCACGACCAGGCCATGGGCGCCGAACGCGACGGCCGAACGAATCACCGCCCCGAGATTGCGTGGGTCGGTCACGCCGTCGACCGCGACGAGAAGTGCAGGCGCCGAAGCCTCGTCCGCGACGGCCAGCACGTCGGGGAGGTCGACGTAGCGAAACGGCGGCACCTGCGCGGCAAGGCCCTGGTTCGGCAAGCCGCCCGTCATGCGGTCCAACTCAGCCCGACTGACCTCCACCAGGGAAATACCCCGGTTTCCGGCGAGCCGAACTGACTCGGTGACCCGCTCGTCAGCCTCGATGCCAATGGCCACGTACAGCGCGGTCACGGGCACTTTGGCTCGCAACGCCTCGGCCACCGCATTGCGGCCCACCACCAACTCCGGCGCGTCCGCTCGTCGAGCCCGGGTGCCACTCCCCCGGCGTCCCTTATCTCGAGAAGCGGACTCGGCCGCCGCCCGCCGGGCAGCCGGGTGTCCGGTGCGGTCCTCTGCGCGTGGGGTCGCCCCTCTTCCCCGCAACCCTCGCCGAGACTGGCCACCCGACCCCACCGTGGCGCCCTTCTTCGACTTGCGGACAGCACCCTGCCGGCGCGAGTTGCCGGCCACGTCAGCGCCCCTTCAAAGTCCAGCGCGGGCCAGCGGGGGTGTCCTCGACGACCACACCAGCGGCGGCGAGTTGATCCCGGATGCCATCCGCAGCCGCATAGTCCCGCCGGGACCGCGCGTCCTCCCGGGCCTGCAGTGCGAGCTGCACCAAGCCGTCGACCGTGGCAAGCAGGTCGGTCGATTCGGTGCGCTGCCAGTCGAGCGGGTTGATGCCGAGCACGGAGGTCATTGCGATCACCGCGCCGAGACGATCAGCGACCGTGGTCAGATCCCCGGATCCCAGCGCGATATTTCCATCCCGCACAGCCGTGTGGATCAGCGCGAGTGCCTGCGGCACGCCCAGGTCATCGTCCATGGCGGCCACGAACTCCGGCGGCAACGGGCGAGGTTGCGGATCCGCGCCCACTTGCTCCACAGCGCGCTCGACGAAGTTCTCGATCCGGGAGTAGGCGGCGGCAGCCTCGTCCATCGCCTCGGTCGAGTACTCCATCCGCGATCGGTAGTGAGCCGAGCCTAGGTAGTATCGCACCTCAGCCGGCCGCCATTTCGTGACGATCTCACTGACCAGCAAGGTGTTGCCGATCGACTTCGACATCTTCTCGCCGCCCAAGGTCAGCATCGCGTTGTGCATCCAGTAGCGGGCGAACCCGTCTCCAGCCGCGTGCGATTGGGCTTGCTCGTTCTCGTGGTGCGGGAAGATCAGATCTATGCCTCCGCCATGAATGTCGAACGTCGAGCCGAGATACTTGGTGGCCATCGCCGAGCACTCCAGGTGCCAGCCCGGCCGGCCCTCGCCCCACGGGGTGGGCCAGAAGGGCTCATCGGGTTTTGCCGACTTCCACAGCGCAAAGTCGCGGGGGTCACGTTTGCGGTCGTCTCCGACGCTGTCGCCCGACGTCTGCATCTCGTCGATCTTCTGGCGTGACAGTTCGCCGTAGGCCGGCCAGGACAGGACGTCGAAGTAGACGTCCCCGTCCGCGGCGTATGCGTGGCCGATGTCGATCAGCCGCTGCATCAGCGCGATCATTTCCGGCACGTGGCCGGTGGCCCGCGGCTCATACGTGGCCGGTAGGCAGCCCAGCAGCGCGTACGCCTCGATCACCGCGCGCTCGAACTCGTACGCCCAGGCCCAGGACGGGCGGCCGGCGTCCGTGGATCGAGCCAAGATCTTGTCGTCGATGTCCGTGACGTTGCGGACGTAGGTGACCTCGTAGCCGGACGCGAGCAACCAGCGCCGCAGGATGTCGAAGTTCACGGCCGACCGCACGTGGCCGATGTGTGGCGGGGCCTGCACAGTCAGGCCGCACACGTAGATCGACACCCGTCCGGGGATGAGCGGTTCGAACCGGCGCAGCGTCCGGGTCTCGGAGTCGTAAACGTGCAGCGTCACCGCGCCATCCTAATGACGAGCATCTCGTGGCCACGTTGCGTGCGCCCGGGAGGACCCAGAACCCGCATCTGCCGGGGGATACCGTCAGGTGCATGGACGGACTGCAGCCAGAATCGGTCGTGGTCGCGAGCGGCCGGCCGGCCCGGACCGCCGACGCTCCCCTGAACCCGCCTATCGTGCTGTCAGCACCGTTCCATCACGGCGTGGACAACCGGTATCTGCGCGTCGAGTCGAGCGAGACGATCCGCTCGTTCGAGGCGGCGGTTGGGGCCCTCGAGGGCGGCGAGGCGATCGCGTTCGCGTCCGGTATGGCCGCTGCCGCCGCTGTCGTCGAAGGACAGCCGGCGGGCAGCGTCGCCGTCGCGCCCGCGGCGGCATACGGCGGAATCTCGCTGTTGTTCGCGGAGCAGGTGCGGCTCGGCCGGATGACCGTCCGCGAGGTTGACATCACTGACACGACGGCGACGGTCGCCGCTTTGACCGACGCGGACCTGATCTGGGTCGAATCGCCGACGAACCCGCTGCTGGGTGTTGCGGACCTGCCTCCGATCGTCGAAGCCGCTCATACCGTCGGCGCCACGGTGTACGTCGACTCGACCTTCAATACCCCGCTCGTCGCCCGACCGCTCGACCTCGGCGCGGACGTCGTCATGCATGCCGCGACCAAGGCGCTGGCCGGCCACTCCGATCTCCTGATGGGCGTGCTTGTCACCCGCTCGCCGGAGCGTGCGGAAGCATTGCGAACGCGTCGCATCCGTACCGGGGCGATGCCCGGCGCCCTGGAGTGCTATCTCGCGTTGCGGGGTTTGCGCACGCTGGCTGTTCGGATGGAGCGCGCGCAGGCGAACGCCATGCGGCTCGCCGCCAAGCTCAGCGAGCACCCGCGGGTCTCGCGGGTGCGCTACCCGGGTCTGCCGTCCGACCCGTTTCACGAGCGGGCGACGCGCCTGCATCGGGGCTACGGAACGGTGATCTCGTTCGACGTCGACGGGTCGGCCGAAGACGCCGAGGCGGTGTGCGAACGGGTGGAGCTGATCACGCACGCCACCAGCCTGGGCGGAGTCGAATCGCTGATCGAACGCCGCGCCCGCTACGAGACGGACGCGGCCCAGGGCACGCCGCCGTCGTTGCTGCGGTTGTCTGTAGGCATCGAGCACATCGACGACCTCTGGGCCGACCTCAGCCGCGCGCTGGCTCGCCGCTAGCCGCGGCTGATCAGCGCGGTCGCGATCGCCGCCCGTCCTTCGCCCCGGCCGGTCAGTCCAAGTCCGTCGGTAGTGGTGGCGGCAAGCGCGACCGGCGGCCCGCCGATCGCAGCGGACAACACCTCTTGCGCCTCAGCGCGGCGGCGGGCAAGGCGGGGGGTGTTGCCGATCAGCTGCACGGCGACGTTGCCCACGATCCAGCCATCGGTACTCACCCGACTGACGACGCGGGCCAGCAGGTCCACACCGCGCACTCCGGACCACTGCGGGTCCGACACACCGACCAGCGCGCCGAGGTCGCCGAGTCCCGCGGCCGAGAGCAGGGCGTCACAGGCCGCGTGGGCAACGACGTCTCCATCAGAGTGGCCGGCGCACCCGTCCTCGCCGGGCCACGTCAATCCGGCGAGATGGCACGGGCGGCCCGGTTCGATCGGGTGCACATCGATGCCGATCCCGGTCCGGATCACCGGCGGGCCACCGCCTCGGCGAGCGCCAAATCCCACGGACGAGTGATCTTGAAGGCCTCGTCGGCACCGTCGACGACGGCGACCCGGCCGCCGTGCGCCTCGACGAGGGCAGCATCGTCCGTGAAGTTGCGGCCAACCCCGGCGGCGTGGGCGGCTTCGAGCACCGCGCGACGGAAACCTTGCGGCGTCTGTACTGCTCGCAGCTCCGACCGATCGAGCGTCGCGACGACCGTGCCGTCCTCATCGACCTGCTTGATCGTGTCGGTCACCGGGCGAGTCGGGATGACCGCATCGGCTCCATCAGCGAGGGCGTCCAGCACCCGGTCCAGCACCTCAACCGGGACGAAGGGCCGGGCCACGTCGTGGACCAGCACCGTGTCGACGTCAGCGGCCAGCGCCGCGAGACCGAACGACACCGACGCCTGCCGGGTCGGGCCACCGGCAACGGTCGTGACCTCGTCGCTGAGGACGGCTGCGGCATGGGCCACGTACAGCCCCGGCGCTACGACGACGATGTCGCGAACGCCGTCACTGGCCCGGAACGGGACCAGCGCATGTTCGAGCAGCGTGCGGCCACGCACCTCCGTAAACGCTTTTGGCACGGTGCCGCCGAGCCGCACGCCGTCGCCCGCGGCAACAAGAATGGCGGCGACGGTCGGAAGACCGTACGCCGCCATGGGAATCGACGAGCCGAACGTTATGCGACCGCTTCGGCCAGCACCTCGTCCAGCACGATTTCGGCCTTGTCCTCGTTGGTGCCTTCGGCAAGAGCCAGTTCGCTGACGAGAATCTGCCGAGCCTTCGCAAGCATGCGCTTCTCGCCGGCCGACAGGCCGCGGTCCTTGTCCCGGCGCCATAGGTCACGCACTACCTCCGCGACCTTGTTGACGTCGCCCGACGCCAGCTTCTCGCCGTTCGCCTTGTAGCGCCGCGACCAGTTCGTCGGCTCCTCGGTGTGCGGCGCGCGAAGAACCTCGAAGACTCGGTCGAGCCCTTCCTGGCCGACGACGTCACGAACACCGACAATCTCGGCGTTGTCAGCGGGTACCAAGACGGTGAGGTCGCCTTGCGCGACCTTCAAAACTAGGTATGTCTTCTGCTCGCCCTTGATAGTGCGCTTCTCGATTGCTTCGATCTTGGCTGCCCCGTGATGGGGGTAAACCACGGTCTCGCCGACCTGAAACGTCATGTGTGCGGGCCCCTTTCCACTTCTTCCAGGGTAACACGACCTAGATCACCCAGGATTGAGGAATGTGGCTTATGCGAGGTGGAACAGGTTTCTCGAGGAGACGGGTCGAACGGCTAGCGAGCCGGCTTCGAGGACGGCGTCGCACGCGGCGTGGCCCGCTTCTGCGGACGGATTCTCGATCGCTACGCTGGGCTCGGTCGCCGTTCGCCGGTGCACTTCTGGCGCGCGCGAACAGCAGCCGCCCCGAGAGTCACCGCGAACCGACCGCGAGGAGTCGAGACGTGAGTGCACGGCCTAGTGTCCCGCGCGGCCTGAAGGTCATGCTCGTCGCGGGTGGGATCGCGGTGCTGCTCGCCGGATGTGCGGCGGGCCAAGTCACAAGTACTGCGGAGATCGTGCCGGTTGTCGACGGGGCGCTGGCCACAGTCAGCACCATGGATTTACGTGCCATAGCGGTAGCACCGCCCGCGGATCGGAGCTGGGCTGAAGGCGGCTCAGCCCCCATGCAGATGTTTCTGATCAACAACAGTGCGACCCCGGACCAGCTCGTCAAGGTGTCGAGCGATCGGTCCGCCTCCGTTCAAGTCGTCGCGCGCGGCGGCGTCCAGGCGTCCCCGTCCCCCGGCGCGCAGCAAGCGCAATCGATCGAGGTACCGGGCGACGAGTCCGTGAGCATCGGGTTCGACCCGGGCAACCCGCAGGTGGTCCTCACCGGGTTGACCGAGAACCTGTTCCCGGCTCAAACGATCACGGTCACGTTCCAGTTCGCGAAGGCCGGATCGGTGACGACCAGGGTCCCGGTACGCCTCACCAGCCCGCCCTCAAGTCCGCCGATCATCAGCCCGACGCCGACCGAAGGCTGAGCCCGGGTCCGCTCCTCAGCCCGCCTGGGGATACGGCGCCAAATCTGTCGGACCCGGCACTTACGTTGCCTGCGTGACCCGATCCGCGACCCGCCCTCCCGCGTCAACGTTCCGCTGTGTCGAGTGCGGAGCGACAGCGATCCGCTGGGTCGGGCGCTGTTCGGAGTGTCAGGCGTGGGGCACGCTGATCGAAGGTGGCGTCGGAGCGGCCATGCGGTCGGTCCGTCCAGGGCCGGTCAGCAGTCCAGCCCAACCGATCGGCGATCATGACCCGGAGCGAGCCCGGGCGCAGCCCACCGGCATCGGGGAGCTTGACCGGGTGCTCGGCGGCGGCCTGGTACCAGGATCGGTGGTACTCCTGGCGGGCGAGCCAGGCGTCGGCAAGTCGACCCTGCTCCTCGAGGTCGCTCGCCGCTACGCCGCCCGCGGCGGTCCGCCGGCCCTGATTGTGACCGGTGAAGAATCGGGCGCCCAGATTCGCCTGCGGGGGGAACGCACCGGGGCCGTGCATCCTGCCCTGTTCGTGGCCGCCGAGAACGATCTGAGCGCGCTGCTGACCCACGTCGACCGGATCGCACCCGGCCTACTCGTCGTCGATTCCGTCCAAACGATCACCAGTCAGGGCGTCGACAGCTCGGCCGGCGCGGTAACCCAGATCCGCGCGGTCACGTCGGCGGTGATTGCCCTGGCCAAGGAGCGCGAAATCGCCACGGTCCTCGTCGGGCATGTCACGAAGGACGGCTCCATCGCCGGACCTCGGGTGCTCGAGCACCTGGTCGATGTCGTGCTGCAGTTCGAGGGTGAGCGGCATTCGGCGCTGCGCCTCATCCGGGCCGCCAAGAATCGCTATGGCACCGCGGACGAGGTCGGCTGCTTCGAGATGCGCGAGGGTGGCATCGTCGGGCTGGAGGATCCGTCGGGACTGTTCCTGTCCGACCGCGTTGCCGCGGTTCCCGGCACATGCGTCACCGTGACGCAGCAAGGCCGCCGGCCGATGGTTACCGAGATCCAGGCCCTGGCTGTCCGTGGCGTCGGCGGCGGTTCGCTGCGACGGGCGGTATCGGGGCTGGATGCTGGCCGGGTCGCCATGTTGCTCGCGGTGCTCACCCGACACGCGCGGCTTCCGGTGGCTGATCAGGAGATCTACGCGGCGACGGTGGGCGGCATCGCCGCCACAGAACCATCGGCTGATCTCGCGATCGCGCTGGCCCTTGCGTCGGCAGTGCGGGGTGTCGCACTGCCGCCGACGGTGTGCGCAATCGGCGAGGTGTCCCTCTCCGGAGACGTCCGCAGCGTGCCCGGCCTCGACCGGCGCCTCGCGGAGGCCGCCCGGCTCGGCATGACGACTGCGCTCGTTCCGGCGGGATACCGCGAGCGCCTGACGAACGATATGGTCACGCGTCCGGTCGCGACAATTGGAGCCGCGCTCTCGGCTGCCGGCGCCCTGGCGGCCGGCCTGGCCCCCGGGCCTGACCCGATCCGGGCACGCGCCGGACCGCCGGATCCGCCGGCGGATGCGGATGCGCTGGGCCGCCGGAGAGGCCCGTCCAAGCGCCGGTGACCGTACTGGCGCATCCGGCTACGTATGGTAGTCAAGATGTTGGCCCTAGACTGGCTGAGTAGCGACGTCGCGGAGGTGACCGTGCCGACCACTGAACGCGAGGTGGCGCTGCGGGCTGTCCTGGCCACCGTCGCCCCGGGGACGTGGTTGCGGGACGGACTGGAGCGCATCCTCCGTGGCAATACCGGGGCGCTGATCGTCCTGGGTTGGGACCCCACGGTCGAGGCCCTGTGCACCGGCGGATTCCCGCTGTCCGTCGAATCCTCGGCCACCCGCCTCCGGGAACTGGCCAAGATGGACGGCGCGGTGGTGCTTTCCTCCGACGGCACGCGGATTCTCCGGTCAGCCACGCACCTCATGCCCGACCCTGCCGTGCCGACCGAAGAATCCGGCACCAGACACCGGACGGCGCAGCGGGTCGCGGTACAGACCGGTTATCCGGTGATTTCGGTATCCCAGTCGATGCGGATCATCAGCCTTTATCTGGGCACCCGGCGGTATGTGCTGGAGAGCTCGAGCGAGCTGCTGTCGCGCGCCAACCAAGCGATCGCCACCCTCGAGCGATACAAGGCCCGCCTGGACGAGGTCTCCAATACCCTCTCCGCCCTCGAGATCGAGGACCTGGTCACGGTCCGGGACGCCACGATCGTGCTGCAACGGCTGGAGATGGTGCGCCGCATCGCCGACGAAATCGTCGGCTACGTCGTGGAACTCGGTACCGACGGGCGGCTGCTGGCATTGCAGCTCGACGAGCTGCTCGCCGGCGTGGACACGGACCGGCAGCTGATCGCGCGGGACTACCCGCCGGTCGGACGCCGGGAACGCAGCTCCGAACTGGTCATGGTCGAATTGGCGGAGCTGTCTGCGACCGACCTGCTCGACCTCACGGCGGTGGCTCGAACTCTGGGCTTCGGTGGGACGCCGGAATCGCTCGACGCGGCGACCAGTCCCCGCGGCTACCGGCTGCTGTCCCGTGTGCCCCGGCTGCCCGAGCCCCTCCTGGATCGCGTCGTCGAGCAGTTCGGCGGTCTCCAGAAGCTCTTGGCGGCGAGCGTCGAGGAACTCGAGGCCATCGACGGACTGGGTGAGGCACGGGCGAGGTCCGTGCGGGAAGCCATCTCCCGGCTCGCGGATGCATCGATAATCGATCGGTACCCCTGACGGGCAAGCCCGTCAGGTCAGGCTGAACGTCGCAGTCGCGCCTTCGACACCGGACAACTTGGCGTGCAAGGTGTAGGTACCCGCTCCGACCAGCTGGCGGGTACCGGCACACTGTGGTTGGGAGGACAACCCGGTCCAGGTGATCGATCGCCGGACCGCCTGGTGTGGATTCAACGTCATCAGCTGCGTGCCGGGCTCGACCTGGCAATCGTGGCTGCCCCAGACCCGGGATTCACCGTTGTAAACCAGCAGTTCGATTTGAGTGTCCGACAGGTCGGCGACGCACGCCTTCGTGCCGGTGTTCGTCACTTGCAGCGCAAGCACCGGCTGGCTGCCCAGCTTGAAACTGGGGGCCGCCGTGGTCGCCGCTAACTTCAGCGTGCCGCCCGGACAGCTGTTCGACCCGGTTGTGCTCGGCGCGGCTGTCCGAGCGGCCGTCGTCGACGTGGGATGGTTGGCCGCGCTCGTCGATGGTGTGCTTGTGGGGGCGAGGGCCGACGCTCCAGGTCGGCCGGCCCCGCGCCCGAACAGGACGTAAAGCGAGACGACGAGGAGAACCACAGTGATCAGCAGGACGGCCCGGCGCCGCCAGTAGACGGCGGGTGGCTTGCTGCCGACCGGATGCATCATGGTGCATCGGACGGTAACTCGGCGCGGTCGCGCAGTGGTGGCACCGCGCGGATGGCTGATCCAAAATTCCGGGAGCCTCCTGGCGTCTGGCACGCTGAACGCGTGGATCTGGC
This sequence comes from uncultured Actinomycetota bacterium, assembly GCA_963809815.1. GTDB lineage: Bacteria > Actinomycetota > Actinomycetes > Mycobacteriales > Jatrophihabitantaceae > CAVVJA01. Next base: position 124,024 of record CAWELM010000015.1, on the reverse strand, counting down.
GACCTCGGTACTCGCCTGGTACCGACGGACGGCCCGTGATCTTCCGTGGCGAGCGCCGAACGCCACCCCGTGGGCCGTCCTGGTCAGCGAGATCATGCTGCAGCAGACACCCGTGGCCCGAGTCGAGCCGGTGTATCACGCCTGGCTGGCCCGGTGGCCGACACCGGCGGATCTGGCAGGCGCCAGGCCCGGGGACGCGGTGCGGATGTGGGGCAAGTTGGGTTATCCGCGACGGGCCCTGCGACTTCAGGAATGCGCTGTTGTGCTGACCGAGCGATTTGGCGGTGAGGTTCCGGCCGATGTCGATGCCCTGGTCATGTTGCCGGGTGTGGGCAGCTATACGGCCCGCGCAGTGGCGGCGTTCGCGTATCGGCAGCGCCACCCGGTGGTCGACACCAACGTGCGCCGCCTGATCGCCCGAGCAATCCGCGGCCAGGCCCAGGCCGGGCCGGCCGCGCCGGCCCGCGACCACGCCGAGGTCGCATCGTTGCTGCCACTCGAAGCCGAGGCGGCGGCCCGGCTCAGCGTGGCGCTCATGGAGTTGGGCGCGCTCGTGTGCACGGCCCGCTCCCCACGCTGCCCGTCATGCCCGCTCGCGGACCGCTGCGCCTGGCGCGCAGCCGGCGCACCGGAGCACACCGGGCATGCGGCGAGGCGGCAGCGCTTCGCCGGCACCGACCGCCAGGTCCGCGGTCTGCTGCTCGACGTGCTTCGCGGAGCGGACGATCCGGTCGAGCGAGCGGCACTGGACGTGGTCTGGCCCGATCCGGTGCAGCGCGAGCGCGCACTCGACGCGCTCGTCGTCGACGGCCTGGTGGACCCGCGGCCCGACGGACGGTTCGCCTTACCGGGCTAGTGTCCGCCTGGGACACGGGCCCCCTGCCGCTTGAGAACATGGCCTGGTGAATCTGGCGCCCGAATACCCGGTGCGGTCCCCTCGACTGAGCCTTCGTCCGCTCTCGGCGGCGGACACGACCGCATTACTGGCCTACCGCAGCCGAGCCGACGTATGCCGCTACGTGCCGTTCACGCCGATGGACACCGCGATCATCGCCGAGCGGTTGGGGACGGCCTGGGCCCGGGCCTCGCTGAACGACGAGGGACAGAACCTGACTCTCGGCGTAGAGGTCACGGACACCGGCGAGCTCGTGGGAGATGTTGTGTTGATGTGGCACAGCCGCGAGCATCGAGGAGGCGAGATCGGATACGTCCTCAATCCAGAGTTCAGCGGGCACGGCTATGCCACCGAAGCGGTGCGCAGGTTGTTAGGTCTGGCGTTCGACGATTTGGGGCTGCACCGAGTCATCGCCCGGGTCGACGCTCGCAACGACGCGTCAGCCCGGTTGGCCCGGCGCCTGGGCATGCGGCAGGAGGCCTACCTGGTGCGGAATGAGTGGTTCAAGGATGAGTGGACGGACGAGCTGGACTTCGCGCTGCTCGAGGAGGAGTGGGTCACCTCGCAGCAAATGGATCGGCCTCGGACCCGTCGTAACGGATCCGAGGCCGGATAGAGCCTGCGCGGCTACTACTTGGTCGCGCCGCCTTCGCCGACCGGGGCGAGGTCAGGCACTGGCGCCGCCTTGCTCTCGCCACGGAAGGTGAACGTCGGCTTCCCATCTTCACCGGGCGCGACGTCCACGACGACGATTTGCCCGGCGACCAGCTCGCCGAAAAGGATCTTCTCGGACAGGGCGTCCTCGATCTCGCGCTGAATCGTCCGGCGCAACGGCCGTGCGCCCAGCGCCTTGTCGTAGCCCTTCTCCGCGAGCAGGGACTTCGCGGCCGGGGTCAGCTCGAGGCCCATGTCCTTGCTGCGCAGCTGCACGTCAAGACGACCAGTCATCAGGTCGACGATCTGGACGATCTCCTCCTGACTCAACGGATGGAAGACGATGGTGTCGTCGATTCGGTTGAGGAACTCCGGCCGGAAATGCTGCTTGAGCTCGTCTGTCACCTTCTGCTTCATCCGCTCGTAGTCGCCGGCGGTGTCATTCGCCGCGGCGAATCCGAGCTTCGCGATCGCCTTCGAGGCGTCGCGCGTGCCGAGGTTCGTGGTCAGGATCAGCACGGTGTTCTTGAAGTCCACGATGCGGCCCTGTCCGTCGGTGAGCCGGCCGTCTTCCAGCACCTGCAACAGCGTGTTGAACACGTCCGGGTGGGCCTTCTCGACCTCGTCGAACAGAACGACGCTGAACGGCTTGCGCCGGACCTTCTCGGTCAGCTGGCCGCCCTCGTCGTAGCCCACGTAACCCGGAGGGGCACCGACCAGCCGGGAAACGGTGTACCGGTCGTGGAACTCGGACATGTCCAGCTGGATCAGCGCGTCCGCGTCGCCGAACAGGAACTCGGCGAGTGCCTTCGACAGCTCTGTCTTCCCGACCCCGGAGGGACCGGCGAAGATGAACGACCCGCCAGGGCGCTTCGGGTCCTTCAGGCCAGCCCGGGTCCGCCGGATTGCCTGCGAGACCGCCTGCACGGCCGGCTGCTGCCCGATGACGCGCTTGTGCAGCTCGTCCTCCATGCGCAGCAGGCGGGCCGTCTCCTCCTCGGTGAGCTTGAACACCGGGATGCCCGTCCAGGTCGCGAGGACTTCGGCAATCTGCTCGTCGTCGACCTCGGCCACAACGTCCAGGTCGCCCGCTTTCCACTCGTGCTCGCGTTGGGCCTTCTCCGCGAGCAACGTCTTCTCGCGGTCCCGAAGAGAGGCGGCCTTCTCGAAGTCCTGCGCGTCGATCGAAGACTCCTTCTCACGGCGCACTTCAGCGATGCGTTCGTCGAACTCACGAAGGTCCGGTGGCGCCGTCATGCGGCGAATACGCATGCGCGATCCGGCCTCGTCGATGAGGTCGATCGCCTTGTCCGGCAGGAACCGGTCGGAGATGTAGCGGTCGGCCAAGCCGGCTGCTGCCACCAGGGCCGCATCGGTGATCGACACTCGGTGGTGCGCCTCGTACCGGTCGCGCAGTCCCTTGAGGATCTCGATGGTGTGCGCAACGGTCGGCTCGCCTACCTGCACCGGCTGGAATCGCCGTTCCAGCGCGGCGTCCTTCTCCAGGTACTTGCGGTACTCATCGAGCGTCGTCGCGCCGATCGTCTGCAGCTCACCGCGCGCGAGCATCGGCTTGAGGATCGACGCCGCGTCGATTGCACCTTCGGCCGCACCGGCGCCGACCAGCGTGTGGATCTCGTCGATGAACATGATGATGTCGCCGCGGGTGCGAATCTCTTTCAGCACCTTCTTCAAGCGCTCTTCGAAGTCGCCGCGGTAACGACTGCCGGCCACCAACGATCCGAGGTCGAGCGTATAGAGGTGCTTGTCCTTGAGCGTCTCGGGCACCTCGCCCTTGACGATGGCCTGCGCCAGTCCCTCGACGACGGCCGTCTTGCCGACGCCAGGCTCGCCGATCAGGACCGGGTTGTTCTTGGTTCGGCGAGAGAGCACCTGCATCAGGCGCTCGATCTCCTTCTCGCGGCCGATGACAGGGTCCAGCTTGCCCTCGCGGGCGGCCTGGGTCAGATTGCGCCCGAACTGGTCGAGCACCAGCGAGGTGGACGGCGTGGACTCAGCGGCTGTGCCGGCCGGCTCTTTGCTCTGGTAGCCGTTGAGCAACTGGATGACCTGCTGGCGCACCTTGTTCAGGTCGGCGCCCAGCTTGACCAGGACCTGCGCGGCAACGCCCTCGCCCTCGCGGATGAGGCCGAGCAGGATGTGCTCGGTCCCGATGTAGTTGTGCCCGAGCTGCAGCGCCTCGCGCAGCGACAGCTCGAGGACCTTCTTTGCCCGCGGAGTGAACGGAATGTGTCCACTCGGCGCCTGCTGGCCTTGGCCGATGATCTCCTCGACCTGCTGGCGCACCGCGTCCAGCGAGATGCCGAGGGACTCCAAGGCCTTCGCGGCAACGCCCTCACCCTCATGGATCAAGCCCAACAGGATGTGCTCGGTCCCGATGTAGTTGTGGTTGAGCATCCGAGCCTCTTCCTGGGCCAGGACGACAACCCGACGTGCGCGGTCGGTGAACCTCTCGAACATGTTCCAGCTCCTTCCCGCGCCGTAGTGACGGTGCCACCATCGACTGTAGCGCCGGCGTGTAACGCGCCCGGTCACATATATGGCAGGACCGAGCGTCAATCATGTCAACGTTCCAGCACGATTTTCGATGCCGCCAGCTCGTCCGCTCGAAGCGAACGCAAGCTGCCGCCTCGACTGACGGCAGCCGGTATTGTCCAATATATTCGGATTATGGGAGCCTGCGCTCAGACCGGCAGTCGCACCACACCTTTTCCAAGCTCAGCACCACGTGCCACACAGAACCACCCCTAGAGAAGCCCCAGGGGTGGTCCAGGCGCTGTGCCGATCAGACTTTGACCGGCACCTCGTTCCGCGCGAACGCGCGGCAAGAAGGCGAGCGCTACCGAGCTCGCCTTCGTGGTGTCGCGCGTCACGAATGTCCCGCGAGGCTCCCCTCGCGGGACACTAACTCGTTCCCCTCGCGGGACACTAACTCGCGCTGTTGTACGCCTCGAGAACGACAGCTGGTACGCGACCGCGGTCGCTCACGGTGTACCCATTCGATCGCGCCCATTCGCGGATTGCCTGGGTCTGTTCCCGACCGGCGCGCGCCGTCGATCGGGCCGCGCGAGGTCCGGACCTTCCGGTTCGGCTAACCCGTCGCGCGCTGCCGACGTACACCGATAGGGCATCTCGCAGTTTCCGTGCATTCGACCTTGAGAGGTCTATCTCATAGACGGCGCCATCCAAGCCGAAGCTCACGGTCTCCGCGGCTGTGGTCTGATCGATGTCGTCTACGAGCGTGACCTGCACCTTCTTGGCCATGCGCAGACCGCTCCTTCGTTGGAGTAATTTTGGATTCTTATTATATTAGCGCACTGCAGCGTCTTAGGTGACATTCGGTGAGCCGCTCACCATGCGCAACGCCGGGATTCACAGGGGCTTCAAGAGGGGAAACAGAATCGTCTCCCTAATACCACGTCCGGTGAGCAACACCACCAGGCGATCGACGCCCATTCCCATTCCACCGGCGGGTGGCATTCCGTATTCAAGTGCTCGCAGAAAGTCTTCGTCCACCTGCATTGCCTCGGGATCCCCGCGACTCGCCGCCGCTGCTTGGGCCATCAGCCGGCGACGCTGCTCTACTGGGTCCACGAGCTCGGAGTAGGCCGGTGCGATTTCGATTCCTCCGATGACGAGATCCCACGCCTCAGCCAATCGCGGATCGCGCCGGTGTGGCCGCGCTAAAGGCCGCACTTCGACCGGATAATCCCGGACGAATGTCGGCTCCATCAGCGTCTGTTCGACGAGCTTTTCGTAGAGCTCAAGCACGATCTCGCCGGCATTAGCAGTCTCCGGAACTGGCACACCGGACGCTTTCGCGTACTGCCGCAATTGTGGGGTATCCGTGGCCACGGTGATCTGCTCGCCGATCGCGGCCGAGACGGCATCATGTAGCGTGACCGAGCGCCAATCCCCCATCAGGTCGATCTCGGTGCCGTCCAGTGCGATGGCGACCGGTTGGCCCGCCGCAATCGCGGCGTCGACGATAAGCGCGCGCGTCAATTCCGCCATCGTGTCGTAGTCGCCGTACGCTTCGTACGCCTCTAAATGCGTGTATTCCGGGGAATGGGTCGAGTCGATACCTTCGTTGCGAAACGATCGGCCGAGCTCGTAGACGCGCTCGATGCCGCCGACGAGAACCCGCTTGAGGTACAACTCGGTGGCGATGCGCAGCGACATGTCCAAGTCGAAGGTGTTCAGGTGGGTCCGGAATGGGCGCGCCGCAGCGCCGCCGTGTACCACCTGAAGCACTGGCGTTTCAACTTCGAGGTATCCCCGAGAATCCAGCGTAGAACGCAGGGAGCGCAGCACCGTCGCTCGTAGCTCCACCATGCGCCGTGCTTCGGAGCGGACGATCAAATCGACGTACCGCAGCCGGACCTGGGATTCCTCGGACAACGGACGGTGCGCGACTGGCAACGGGCGCAACGCTTTCGCCGTGATTTGCCAGGAGTCGGCCAGCACAGACAACTCACCTCGACGAGAGGCGATGACCTCACCGTGGACGAATACCAGGTCTCCGAGATCGACGTCCGATTTCCAGGCCACGAGTGAATCGGCTCCAACTCGGTCCAGCGAGACCATGACCTGCAGTTCGACGCCGCCCTCGCGCAGCGTGGCAAAGCAGAGCTTCCCGGTGTTGCGGGCGAAGATCACTCGCCCGGTGACGCCGACCTCGTCGCCGGTGTGCTCGTCCGGACCGAGGTCTGGATAGGCCGCGCGGATCTCGGCCAGTGAGTGAGTACGCGCAACCGTTACCGGATAGAGCGTGTCGTGAAGTCGATCATATTTCTGCCGCCGGATCCGCAACTGTTCCGGCAGGTCAGGGGACTCGCTGTCCTCGTCCGCCACAGGCGGAGGGGTGCTCACGATCCAGCCTCTTCCCGCAAGCGCACATGCAGCCCACGAAAACGCTGCGCGTCTTCGTGGGGACCCCGCGAATCGGCCCGCTCGCTGCGCTCCTCGCTCGCTCGGGCTCGCCGCGATGCTCGCTCGCTCACGCCAGCAACCCTAGCGGGATCCTGGGCGCAGTCGGCGTCCTCCACTGGACACTGACGAATGTCATCGTAGAGTCCTGCCGCCGTGGCACTGCCGACCTGCCGTTGGCGGGGGCAGGCTGGTGACATGAGCTTGAGCACGCCATCCGTCCGCGTCCCGGCCGGAGTTGTCCTATCCGACCTAACCAAGTCGTTTCGCTCGGCCGAGGGCATGGTGCATGCGGTCCGTGGCATCGACATCTCGATCGCGCCCGGTGAGACTGTCGCGCTCCTAGGGCCGAACGGGGCTGGCAAGTCAACGACGATCGACATGCTTCTCGGGTTGCTGCAGCCCGACGCCGGCTCGGTCTCCCTATTCGGTCGGCCGCCGGCCGACTCAATCAAGCTCGGAGCCATTGGCGCGATGTTGCAGACGGGCTCGCTGATTCGCGATCTGAGTGTGCGCGAGCTCGTGACCATGATGGCGTCGCTATATCCGCACCCGATGTCCGTCGACGAGGTTATCGACCTCACCGGAATCGCCGACATTCAGCGCCGCCGGACCCAGAAGCTGTCGGGCGGGCAGACGCAGCGCGTTCGTTTCGCCGTCGCTCTCGTGTCCAACCCAGACTTGCTCGTCCTCGACGAACCCACTGTGGCAATGGACGTAGAGGCACGGCACGGCTTCTGGACGACGATGCGGACGTTCGCCGGCCGCGGCAAGACCGTCGTCTTTGCGACGCATTACCTCGAAGAGGCCGACGCTTACGCCGACCGCATCATTTTGATGGCTCGCGGACAAATCGTCGCGGACGGTGCGGCCACAGAGATCAAGGCCACGGTAGGTGCCCGATCAATTCGAGCGACGCTTCCCAACGCCGACCTGGACGTGCTCGCCGCGCTGCCCGGGGTCACGAAGGCTGATCTCCGGGGCGAATCAATCGTCCTGACATGCGGTGATTCCGACCTCGCCATTCGGGCGCTGCTGGAGAAATTCCCGGCCGTCCGCGATATCGAGATCAGTGGCGCTGGTCTGGAGCAGGCGTTTCTTGCCCTCACCGCTGATGAGGACGCGTCGATCACATCCGATAACCACGCGGAGATCACCCGATGAGCACGTCAGTCACGTACCTGCGCTATGAACTGCTCCGAACGGTGCGCAACACCCGGTTCTTCATTTTCTCGCTGGTGTTTCCGCTCATCCTGTTCTACGTCGTCGCTGGAGCGAACAAGACTCTGACGCTCGGCAACATCCCGTTCCCGACCTACTACATGGCCGGGATGATCAGCTGGGGCACGATGGCCGCCGTCCTGGCCGGAGGCGCTCGTATTGCCGCGGAACGAAGTGTCGGCTGGAACCGGCAGCTTCGGCTGACCCCATTGACGCCGCGCACCTACTTCCGCGCCAAAGTGATTACCGGATACGCCCTCGCCGCGGTCAGCATCGCGTTGTTGTGCGTCGCTGGCCTGACGCTCGGCGTTCATTTGGCGCCCGGCCGGTGGGCCACCATGATCTTGTTGATCCTCATCGGGCTTATTCCGTTCGCGGCGCTCGGCGTGCTGCTCGGCCACCTACTCACCGTCGAGTCGGTCGGGCCGGCACTCGGTGGGATCACGGCACTATTCGCCTTGCTCGGCGGCGCCTGGGGACCAATCCTGCAAAGTGGCGCCCTGCTCAATATTGTCGAGCTGCTGCCGTCCTATTGGCTGGTCCAGGCCGGGCATGTCGCTTACACCGGCGAGAGCTGGCCGCCGAAGGCCTGGATTGTCATCGCCGTCTGGACCATCGTCCTCACCGCGTTGGCCGCCCGTGCATATCGGCGCGACACCCAACGGGTCTGATCAGCATTAGGCTCGGATCACGATGAGCACCAGCCGCGACAACCCCCAGACGCCGCACGCCGCGTCCTTCGGCGAGCAGCAGAACAGGTGGCGGCTGGGATGGTGGCGCTACGTCTTTCCGGGCTTCTGGTTGATCTATCTTGGCCAGACCGCCTCCGGGGTCAACCAGCACGCGAGCGGTTGGGTGGCCGTTGTTGGCTACCTGATCATCGTCGCCTTCGCGGCCTGCTATCTGGCCGCGCTTCCGGCCGGCTGGGGCTCGCACCGTACGCGGTTCTGGTGGCTCTACGCGGCCACCTTTGTGTTACTGGCCTTGGAATTACCGATCGCTCATCAGGACGCGCTCGTGTTCTGTGTCTACATCGCCGTCCTGACGGTGGCGAGCCAGGCGAGCTGGGCCGCTGCGATGATCGCCGCCTTGGTGCTGCTCAACCTGTTCGCGCCCGTCGTTGTCCAGTCGTGGGGCGGCCAGGTCGATTGGCAACAAGGCATCACCGTTCTGCTCGTAGCCTTCGCGATGTACGCGTTCTTCGTGATCATCCGATCAAACGCACAGCTCGCCGCGGCGCGGGCTGAGGTGGCTCGGCTCGCCGCGGAAAACGAGCGCACCCGGATCGCCCGAGACCTGCACGACCTGCTCGGCCATTCGCTCACGACGATCACCGTCAAAGCTGGTCTCGCCAAACGCCTGGCGGAACTCGATCCAGAACGCGCGGCCGGGGAGATGGCCGAGGTGGAGCAGCTCAGCCGAAGCTCGCTCGCGGATGTCCGCGCTGCGATATCCGGATATCGAGACGTCACGCTGGTCGGCGAGCTGGCGAGCGCTCGTGAGGTGCTGCGCGCGGCCGGAGTGCACGCCGAACTGCCAGGTGCTGTCGATATCGTCGACCCGAGCCTGCACGAGCTGTTCGGTTGGGTGATCCGGGAAGGCGTGACCAACGTCGTGCGGCACGCCCGGGCCAGCCGATGCACGATCTCGGTCGGCCCGAACTGGATCACGATCGACGACAACGGCCGGGGTGGACTCGCTGGTGTCGGCAACGGTCTCACCGGATTGCGCGAGCGGGTTGAGGCAGCCGGCGGCGCGCTGGTCACGTCCGGCCGGGTTGACGGCTGGCGATTGCGGGTCGATATTGCGCAACCAGTCGCCCCGGAGCGGCCGCAACCGGTGAACGAGCCGACGATTCCGGCGTGACGATTCGGATTCTGCTTGCGGACGACCAAGCGCTGGTGCGCTCGGCGCTCGCCGCGCTGCTAGAGCTCGAAGACGACTTCGACGTGGTGGCCCAGGTCGGACGAGGCGATGAGGTGGTGGCGGCCGCTCGGGACCTACACCCTGACGTCGCGCTGCTAGATATTGAGATGCCCGGTCTCGATGGCCTCGCCGCGGCAGCCGCGCTCACCCAGGAGGTCCCGGCCTGTCGGGTGATCATCGTGACCACGTTCGGCCGGCCCGGCTACCTGCGGCGGGCCATGGAGTCGGGCGCGCTCGGGTTCGTGGTGAAGGACGCGCCCGCCGAGCAGTTGGCCGATGCGATCCGCCGGGTGTCGCGTGGCCTACGGGTGGTGGATCCGGGACTCGCCGCGGCGACGCTGGCTGGAGGTGTGTCGCCGCTGACCGGGCGGGAGCGGGACGTACTGGTCGCGGCCCGGGACGGCGCGACGGTGGCGGACATTGCCGGCCGGTTGTTCCTGTCCGAGGGCACTGTGCGCAATTACTTGTCCGCCGCGATCGCGAAGACCGGCGTGCGTAATCGGGTCGAGGCCGTTCGAGTGGCCGACGAACGCGGCTGGCTGTGACGCGGGACGATCCGGTCACAGCTGCGGCAGCACTTCGGCCGCGATCAGCTCCAGCTGCGCGAGGTCCGTCAGGTCGAGAAACTGCAAGTAGATCCGGCTGACGCCGAGGTCGGCCAGCTGGCCGATCTTGTCCACAACCTCAGCCGGCGTGCCTGCGAGCCCGGTTGTGCGTAATGTTCCGGCGTCTTGGCGAAGCACGGCCGCGCGGCGGCGTACCTCGGCCTCGTCCTTGCCGACGCAGCTGGTCTGACCGGCGGAGTAGGCGAGACTCGACGGGTCGCGATCGGTTTCGGCCAGGTTCGTCTTCAGTCTGGTGAAGATCTCTGAAATGTCGGCGAGTGGGCTCCACGCCACGTTGAACTCGTCGGCGAACCGGGCCACGAGCCGAGCAGAGCGCTTCCGGCCGAGTCCGCCGAGGATGATAGGCGGTCGCGGTGACTGCACCGGCTTGGGCAGGGCCGGCGAGTCGGCCAGCTGGTAGTGCGCACCCTGGAAGGAGAACCGCTCGCCCACCGGCGTCCGCCACAGCCCGTCGATGATCTCGACTTGCTCGCTGAACCGGTCGTACCGGGTGTGCAGGTCCGGAAACGGGATCCCGTACGCGCGGTGTTCCGGTGCATACCACCCGGACCCCAGCCCGAGTTCCACCCGACCGCCGCTCATCGCATCGACTTCGGCCACCATGATGGCCAGCGGGCCGGGCAGGCGAAAAGTCGTCGGACTGACCAACGTGCCAAGCCGAATACGGTTCGTCTCGCGGGCCAGCCCGGCGAGCGTCACCCAGGCATCGGTCGGCCCGGGCGAGCCGTCGCCCATGATCCCGAGGTAATGATCGGAGCGAAAGAACCCAGCGAAGCCGAGAGATTCGGTCGCCCGAGCCACTCGGAGCAGATCCTCGTAGGTCGCGCCCTCCTGGGCCTCGCTGAAGACGTGCAGCTCCACGACGGACACCCTAGACGGGCCGCCCGGGTCGCCACGATTTGTATGCAGACTCCGTCGCCTGGGCAGCGGAATCTGCATACAGAGCCACGTGTCAGACGTTGCGTTCGAAGACCAAACGGAGCCCGAGGAGAGTTAGGTCGGGCTCGTGGCGGGTGACGGTCTCGCTGTTACGAATGACAAGCGGCGCCAACCCGCCGGTCGCGATCACGGCCACGGACTCCGGATCGTCCGGAACCAGCGCGTCCCGTAGCCGGCGCACCAGCCCGTCGACTTGACCCGCGAAGCCGTACAAGATCCCGGACTGCAATGCCTCGACCGTATTCTTGCCGATCGGTCCGCGCGGCTCGACCAGCTCGACCATGCGCAGCTGCGCCGCGCGCGCCGCCAGCGCGTCCAGCGAGACCTCAATCCCCGGGGCGAGCGCGCCGCCCATGAAATCGCCGCGCTCATTGACGACGTCGAAGTTTGTCGAGGTGCCGAAATCGACCACGATCGCCGGACCGTGCACCAAGTGATACGCCGCGAGAGCGTTCACGATCCGGTCAGCGCCGACTTCCTTGGGGTTCTCGTACTGCAGGCTCACGCCGGTACGTACGCCCGGCTCGACCAAGACGGTCGGCAGGTCGCCGTAGTAGCCGGCGATCATCTGCCGCAGCTCGCGCATCGCGGCGGGAACCGTGGAGCAGGCAACGATCCCGTCCACGGGATGGTCGGCGAGCAAACCACGGTAGGTGAGTACCAGCTCGTCGGCGGTGCTTCGGGAATCGGTTTTGATGCGCCAGGAGCGATCCAGCTTCTCGCCATCGAACACGCCGAGAACGGTGTTCGTATTGCCGATGTCGATGGCGAGCAGCATCAGGGCACGTCCATTCCGATGTCGAGCGCGGGAGCGGAATGGGTCAGCGCGCCAATCGCCAGGTAGTCCACGCCGGTCGCAGCGATCTCAGCGGCCCGGTCGAGCGTCAGCCCTCCGGATGCTTCGAGCTTGGCCCTCGACCCGGACTCGCGGACGTACGCGACGACCTCGCGCATCTCGCCCGGCGACATGTTGTCCAGCAGCACCAGATCCGCGCCGGCGTCGATGACTTCACGGGCCTGAGCGACGGTGTCGACCTCGACCTCCACCGGCAAGTCGGGGTATTTCGCACGGACCCGATCGAACGCGGTGACGACGCCGCCCGCCGCGGCGACATGGTTGTCCTTGATCAGGGCCGCGTCCGACAACGACATGCGATGGTTCACCCCACCGCCACAGCGCACCGCGTACTTCTCCAAGGTGCGCAGGCCCGGGAGGGTCTTGCGCGTGTCTCGTATCTGGACACCGGTCCCCGCGACCGCGTCTACCCACCGGCGGGTCAGGGTCGCGATACCGGACAGGTGCCCTAGCAGGTTCAGCGCGGTGCGTTCGGCCGTCAGCAGATCCCGAACGGGACCGCGCACCGTGGCCAGTACCTCGCCCGGTTCGACCGTCGCGCCGTCGATCGAACCGAACTCCATCCGCACCCGACCCTGCCCGACGCTGTCGAAAACCCACGCTGCGACGGGAAGCCCGGCCACGACCCCGGCCGTCCGCGGCACCAGGTCCGCGCGACCCATCAGGATTCCCGGCACCGTCGCCAGCGTGGTCACGTCGCCTTCGGCGCCGATATCCTCGACGAGCGCGCGGGACACCACGTCGTCGACCAGCCATGGCGCCAGCCTCGCGGACTCAACGATCGCGCGCACCGAAGGGTCGACCGGCCTCATGACCGCGCTCCACCGGTCATGGATCGGATCATGGCACTACATCCGTGACAAACCGTTGTCGAACGATTCCGTCCGAATCAAGGCGGATGTCCAAATGCCCCGTCCACCGCACATCGTCGCGTTGCGGAAAGTCCTCCCGCCAGTGCGACCCGCGCGTCTCCTCGCGCGCGCGGGCGGCCGCGGTCAACGCCGTCGACACGGTGAGCAGATTGCTGGTTTCCCAACCCTCAGTGGCGCCGGTGGCCCCGGTGCGGGTAGTTAGCTCGGCAAGCTCGGCCGTCGCCACATCCAAACCCGCTCGGTCGCGAAGCACCCCCACGTGTGACGACATGATCTGCTGTAGGCGTGAGCGCACCGAGTCGTCTACCACGGCCGAATCGCCTTCGGGATCGGCTGGCGCCCCGGTCGCTGCCGGCGCACCAAGATCGGCCACCAGCTCCGACGCGATCCGTCGCCCAAACACCAGACCCTCCAAGAGCGAGTTGGACGCCAGTCGGTTCGCGCCATGCACGCCAGTACAGGCGGCCTCCCCGCACGCGTACAGCGCCGGCACCGTAGATCGTCCAACGAGATCTGTGCGAACCCCGCCTGATGCGTAGTGACATGCCGGTATCACCGGAATCAATTCGTGCACCGGATCGATTCCCAGGCTCGTCAGCGTCGCGTAGATAGTCGGAAACCGGGCCCGCCATTTCTCGACGCCGAACGCCCGACCATCGAGCCAGACGTGCTCAGTGCCGGTCTCGCGCATCCGCCTCAGCATGGCCTTTGCGACGACGTCCCGCGGTGCGAGGTCCGCCAGCTCGTGCTGGCCGGCCATGAACGGGATGCCGCCATCGTCAACCAGGACAGCCCCTTCGCCCCGCACCGCCTCGCTGACGAGCGGCTGCTGCCCTCGGGATCGACCGCCCAGCCAGACCACCGTCGGGTGAAACTGCACGAACTCCAGATCGCGTACGACGGCTCCAGCCCGCAGAGCCGCCGCCACGCCGTCGCCGGTGGAGACCGCCGGATTGGTGGTAGCGGTGTAAACCTGGCCGAGGCCGCCGGTGGCCAGTACGACGGCGCGGGCATGCACCGCGCCCACCCCGTCCCGCTGGCCCTCGTCCAAGACGTGCAGCGTGACCCCACAGGCCACACCGGCTGTGTCGCGGAGCAAGTCGAGCACGACGGCATGCTCGATGACATCCACACCCGAGGCCGACAGCACCCGCGCCTCCAAGGCACGCTCGATCTCGGCGCCGGTAGCGTCTCCCCCCGCGTGGGCGACCCGGTCTCGGTGATGTCCACCCTCGCGGGTCAAGGCCAACTGCCCGTCCCAGGCGCGATCGAACCGGGCGCCGATGGAAGCGAGCTCATGCACCGCCGCTGGACCCTCCCGGACCAGGACGCGAACCGCCGTTTGATCACAGATCCCGTCGCCCGCGGCGATCGTGTCCGCGAAGTGCTGCTCAGGGCTGTCGCCGACGCCTAGGGCCGCGGCGATGCCGCCCTGGGCCCAGCGCGTGGATCCGGCGGCCAGCACGTCCTTGGTCACGACGAGGACGCGCAGAGGCGACTGGCGAGCGATCTGCAGCGCGGTGGACAGCCCGGCAATTCCGGATCCGACGATCACCACGTCGGTTTCCGTATGCCAGCCCGCCGCTGGAGCCCGCAGACGCATCGGCAGCATCAGAGGATCACCTCGACGTTGTCGATGAGCCGGGTCTTGCCGGCCCGCACGGCACCGAGCAACCGCGCCGGACCGTGGTCCGCCACGGCACCTAGGTCCGGCGCCCGCAGCGTCAGGTAGTCGACATCGAGTGCCGGGTCGAGAGCCGCCTTGGCCGCCGCGAGCACGGCAGCTGGACCAGCCGAGGCGGCCTGCTGCCCGGCTCGCAAGCTCCGGGACAGGCCAAGTGCCTGTTCCCGGTCGGTCGTCGACAGATAAATGTTCCGACTCGAGACGGCGAGCCCGTCCGGATCGCGCACTGTCGGCACGGTGACGACGTCGACGCCCAATTCAAGGTCTGCGGACATTTGCCGCACGAGCACCTGCTGCTGGTAGTCCTTCTCGCCCAGGTATGCGGCGTCCGGTCGGACCAGGCCGAAGAGTTTGGCGACCACGGTCAGTACGCCGACGAAATGCCCGGGTCGAACCGCACCTTCCAGCTCATCCGCGAGCGGCCCCGGCGAAACGGTTACTTGCGGAGTGCCGCCCGGGTAGACGTCGCCGACCGATGGCACCCACACCACGTCCACGCCCGCTCGGTCGCACATCGCCAAGTCCGCCGCGAGAGATCGCGGGTACCGGTCAAGATCCTCCCCGGCACCGAACTGCAATGGGTTGACGAAGATGCTGGCCACCACTGACATGCAGTCAGCTCGAGCAACGGCGAGCAACGCTGCGTGCCCGATATGCAGCGCACCCATCGTCGGCACCAGACCGATCGGCGCGACGAGCTCCGCTCGGGCAGCCGCGAGCTCGGCGCGGGTGTGAGCGACGATCATTTCGACTCCAGCACGGAGTTCAGTTCTGCCGCTCGGGACGCCGGTAGTCGGCCGGACTGTTCGGCCCGCTGTGCGGTCCGTCGGGCCATCGCGACGTATGTCGGCACAACCTCGGGCGCCGCCCGCCGCAGGGTCTCCAGATGGCCGGCCACGGTCGCAGTGTCACCCCGAGACACCGGACCGGTCATGGCGCCGTCGCCCAGCCGAAGCGCATTGTCCAGGGCGGCGCTGAGCAGCGGAGCGATGAGACGGGAGGCCGACTGGATCCCCGCTCGGGCCAGCGTGTCGGTCGCGTCGTTGACCAGCGTCACGAGGTAGTTGGCGCCCATCGTGAGGGCAGCATGGTAGAGCGGACGGGCCGATTCCGGAACCCAGATCGGTTCGCCGCCGAGTTCGACGACCAACGCCTCGGCCACCGGCCGCAGCTCGTCCGGGGCCGTGACCCCGAAACTCGCTCCCTCGAGCCGATCGAGATCCTCGGGCCGGCCGGTGAAGGTCATGACCGGGTGTAGCGCCAGCGGTAGTACGCCCCGGGCCGCAGCCGGATCGAGAACGTCGATCCCGTGGGCACCGGAGGTGTGCGCCACGAGTTGTCCACGCCGCCAGACCTCGGTGGCCGCCAGACCGGCAACCAGCGGCCGGAGTTGATCGTCCGGGACGGCGAGGAGCACGAGGTCAGCCGCCGCGACGACTTCGTCGGGTGGACGCAGTGGCACTCCGGGAAGCCACCGCTCGGCCCGCCGCCGAGACGCGTCCGATACCCCGCTCGCGGCCACGATCTGATGCCCGGCCCGGGCGAGGGCCGAGCCGAGCACGCTACCGACTCGCCCGGTCGCGACGATCCCCACCCGTAGTCGCGCGGGAGTGGCAGGTGTCGTGGTCAGGGGGAGTCCTCGGGACGCTGGGGCCGGTCAGCAGGGCAGACCGCGCCCGAGCCTACGCGGCCGATCGACCTACCCCAGCGTGTGGACCGCGTACCGCGCGACCAAAGGCAGTATGTTGGTCGCCCGTGAACGACCTGCAGCCAACTGTCGCCCACAGTGCCGACCTCGCCGGCCTGCACGCGACCGCCCCGGCGTTACTGCTCGAGCTACAGAGCCTCCTCGGCGCGCTGTCGACAACGGCGACCGAGATCACCGATCGCGGACGTCGGCCATTCCGGCCGAACGCCAGCTGGTCCGGCCGACTGGGCGAGCTCGCGTATCGCGTTTACCTGCTCGCTGACCAGACGGGTGTCGAGCTGGATGCCGAGATCCGCACCGCGGCCGAAGCGATCGAAAAAGGCGCCGCCGAACTTGTTGCGGACGGCGGCTGGCCCTTCGATCACGACTAGCTGGGCTCGAGCCGTAGCGCCGATCGCTCGGGTCAGATGAGCCCGGACATACCGTTGGCCGGTGCGCCCGAGTGCGCAGGCGCGCTCGGGCGGCGGCGCCGCCCGACGTACCCATCCGGTAGCGCCGGGACAATGTCGTTGTCGTTCATGTCCCGGAACACTCCGATTCTCGGCATCTCGCCGAACGGATCCGGCGGCGCATACGGCTCCGGCGCGGGCACGCCATTGCCCGCGGGTCGGGCGGTAGACCACGGAGTCGACGGTGGCAGCGGAGCAGCCGCGGACGGCAGCGAACTCGGCGACGGCGCGCCCCAACCCGATGCGGACGCGGGCGGTTGCGGGCGCATAGCTCCCAAGTCGTTACTGAACCCCGCCAGACCAGTGCCGTTGGCTGGCTGGACCGGTGTCGCGGCGCGGGCCGGGTACGGCGCCGGCTGGACTCGTTGCGGCGGCGTGGGCGGCGGGGGCGTGAACGGCGGCGTCGAGATCGCGGACCCCGCCGAGCGGGTCGGCGGCATGTCCGTGCGTGGTGGGGCAACCGGGGAAAGGGGCGCTGCCGCCCGAGCCGGTGGGATCGCACTCGCTAGCGGCGATGCCGCGGGGCGCGGCGGCGCGGGAGGTGGCGTCGCCGGGCGCTGGGTCGCCGATGATGGCATCCCTGGACGGGACATCGCCGATGGCGGCATTACCGGACGTGACGTGGCCAAAGGCGGCGTCGCCGGCCGTGGCGTCACCGAAGGCGTCGCTAGCGGCGACGCGGCGCGCGGTGGCGGGCTGGCCATCGCTCCGCCGGGCGGGACCGGAATCGAACCGATCGGCGGGAGGGACACCGGTGGCGGAGCCAGTGGAGGCATCTCCAAGGCCGGCATGACCGGTAACGGGGCGCGCCGGAGGCGACGAAACGACCCGCGGAACGCTGCGCTGTCCGGCCCCGGACGCGTCGCCGGGTGCAGCCGCTACGGTCACGGTCTCCCTTGTAGCGGTCAATGTCGGGACTGACGTCAGGTACTCCCGCGAGGCCGCGAGCCGGCGGATCTCCTGTTGTAGACCCTCGATGTCCGACCCAAGGGCTCGGGTCGTCTCAGTTCGTTCCAGGCGAAGCTGTCCGTTGACTTGCTCGACGAGATCGTTGCGGAGCAAGGCAACCTCGCCCCTCAGCCGAGCGAGGTGCTCACTGAGCGCCTGGTCCATGTCACGCCGAAAGGTCCGCTCCAACTGCGCTTGGTATTCCCGGAACTCACGTCGCGGGTCCGGCGCGGTTCGTATCCCGACGTCGTTGTACACGCGCGACGGGTCATGACCGGTCGCGACGGCTTGGGGCTGCTCCTCGCGGCGCGATGGCAGGAAGTACGCCACAACGGCTGCCCAGATTCCCAGCAGCACGCCAATCCGTAGCTGCTTTTGGGAATCACCCAGGACGACCAGGGCGACGGCCATCGCGCCAAGCCCAAGCACCAACAAGATGCCGAGCCAGCGCAGCAAAGTACGCGCTCGGGAACGAGGCATTTGGCGAGCTTACCGCCGAAAGCGGGTCAGCCAAGGCGGCTGGCCGGAACGCCGTCAGAAACGATCTGCTTATCCACCTGGGGCATTCCCGTTAGCTGGGCGTTTAATCGAGGGGTCTATCCCAGCCCGCTCCAACAAAAGCCCCGCGACGAGCAGTAACCCGCCAGCCACGAGCAGCAGCAGTGCGACCCGCAAGTCGTTGCCGGCCGCGCGAACCGTCGAGGCATCGGGCGCAACGCGGGCGATCACTCCCACGGCAGCACCACAGATCCCGGCCGCGACGAGCGAGGAAGCCTTGCCCAGGGCTACGGATCGCGCTACCGAGATGGCGGCCATCGGCTTGGCATCACGATCATGATGCACGACCGCCCGTACCCGGCGTGCCAGCGAGAACTCGACGATGGCCAAGATCGCAATGGGGATCGGCAAGACGTACTGGAGTGGCGGGATCGAACCGTAGAAGAACCGGAAGACGAGATAAACCACCAGCCCCACGATCACGAAGGGCAGAATCAGATCACCGACGCTCGTCCTACGCACCGCTACCTCAGCACCAGATCGGGCCGCATGCGCACGGCAGAGATCTCGCTCGGGGGCAGTTGGGCCACCAAGTCGGCGACCGATCCACCAGACAACCGGGCCTCCGGATCGACGGCTAGCCACGGGACGAGGACGAACGCCCGCTCCGCCGCCAGTGGGTGCGGCAAGGTTAGGTCCGGGTCATTCAGCTCGATGTCGTCAACCGCGATCACGTCGACGTCGAGCGTACGAGGCCCCCAGCGCTGGTCACGAACCCGGCCGGCCGCGTCCTCAGCGGCGTGCGCCCGAGCGAGCCAGACAGGTGGGTCGGCAGTGTCGTCGGACGCGAGGATCACCGCGTTGAGATAGTCAGGCTGGCTCACCGGGCCCCAGGGTGGAGTCTCGTACACCGGCGAAACCGCGTCGACGCACGGCCGCATCCGATCCAGCGCGGATCGCAGGTACGCCAGCCGATCGCCCAGATTGGAGCCAACCGACAGGACGGCATTACTCACGACCGACCTCGACGCACAGTCACCGAAACATCGAGAAAGTTCAGCGGGATCGGCGCCTGCGGCTTGTGCACGGTGACGGTGGCGGCAGCCACGCGGGCGTCGGCGAGGCATACGTCGCTGAGGCGGGACGCGAGGGTTTCCAGGAGATTGACCGGCTCGCCGCGAATCACGGCTGCTAGCGCCTCCGCCAATGCTCCGTAGTCGATGGTGTCGGCCATATCATCCGACAACGCCGCCGGAGCGAGGTCAAGATCTAAGCTCACGTCCACGACAAAGTCCTGCCCGGCCCGTCGTTCGCTCGGTAATACGCCGTGGTGGCCCCGTATGCGCAGCCCGGTGAGCGCAATGCAGTCAGTCATCGGGCCGCTGCCTCGCGGACAGCCGCGATCGTGCGAGCGGCATCGACGTTCGCTCGCACATCGTGCACTCGCACCCCCCACGCCCCTTGCGCCGCCGCATAAGCGGTCAGCGCGACCGTGGCCGCCTCTCGCTCGTCGACCGGCCTGGGCGTGCCAGCTGGATCTGCGAGCACACGTCCGAGGAACGACTTGCGCGAGGCGCCGATCAGCACCGGCAGGCCCAAGCCGACCAGCAGGTCGAGGTGGGCGAGCAGCGCCCAGTTGTGCTCCGCTGTCTTGGCGAACCCGAGGCCGGGATCGATCACGATCCGGTCGGAGCTGATACCGGCTTGATTCACGGCTTCGACCCGCTCGGCCAACTCCCGCCGGACATCGTCGACGACGTCGACATAGTGGGCCAGGTCTTGCATCCGGCGGCTGTGCCCACGCCAGTGCATGAGGATCCATGGGCACCCGGCCGCACGGACCACCGCCGCCATGTCCGGGTCTCCCAGCCCGCCCGACACGTCGTTGACCACGGAGGCGCCTGCGGCCAGCGCACGCTCGGCGACCACGGCTCGATAAGTGTCGATACTGACCCGGACGCCGTTGGCGACCAGCGCCTCGATGACCGGGATGACTCGCCGTTCCTCTTCGGCGGCCTCGACCCGGTCGGCACCTGGGCGCGTCGACTCGCCGCCGACGTCGACCAGATCGGCGCCGTCGTCAGCCAGGCGGCAGCCATGCGCGACGGAATCGTCAAGACTGGTGAAACGGCCGCCGTCAGAGAACGAATCCGGGGTGACGTTGAGGACGCCGATGACGACCAGGCGATCCGGCCGGGAGGGCAGCGCCACTACGTCCCTACCGCCCTAGCACCAGCGACAGCGCCTCCGCACGGGTCCGGGGGTCGCTCTGGAAGATGCCTCGTACGGCTGAGGTCACGGTGAGCGAGCCCGGCTTGCGTATCCCCCGCATGGCCATACAGAGATGCTCCGCCTGAATCACGACGATGACGCCTTGCGGTTGCAGGCCCTTGCGCAACGCGTCAGCCACTTGCGAGGTCAGCCGCTCCTGGACCTGGGGCCGGCGGGCGTATAGATCGACCAATCGAGCGAGTTTCGACAGGCCCGTGATACGACCGTCCGGGCCCGGGATATAGCCGATTGCCGCGGTCCCGTGCCACGGCAGCAGATGGTGTTCGCAAATCGAATACAGCGGGATGTCCTTGACCAGGACGAGTTCGTCGTGATCCTCGTCGAAGGTCGACTCGAGCACCGAGTCGGGATCGACGAACAGGCCAGCAAAAACCTCGCTGTATGCCCGCGCGACCCGGGCCGGCGTACGTTTCAGGCCCTCCCGGTCGGGGTCCTCGCCGATGGCGAACAACAATTCGCGCACGGCCGCCTCCGCGCGGGCGAGATCGACACCTTCGGTTCGGCTCTCGCGCCGTAGCGTCACGCCGAGCCCTGAGTGCCACCGTCCGGGCCGGGACGCTGCTCGGGGCCAGTGCCGGGCGGCGGGTACGGGTTCCCCTGCGGGCCCCGGTTTCCGGGCTGACCGCCTCCAGGCGGTGGATACGGCGACTGGCCGTAGCCCGGGCCGGGGGGAACGCCGTAACCCTGGCCGGGCTGACCGTTTCCGGGCGCAGGCCGATCGCCGTAGCCCGGGCCTGGGTTCCGGTAGCCCGACCCCGGCTGGCCGTAGCCCGGCTGGCCCTGGTCCTGCGCGTGCTGGCCATACGTAGGTTGACCGTAGGTCTGTCCAGGCTGGCCATAGCCCGGCTGCCCGTAGCTCGGTGTGGGCTGCGGGACGGGCGGCGCCTGGTCCTTCTTGGCGTCGTGGCGTCCGTTCGACTGCGCGCTCAACGGGATCTCGACCGGCGGACGGTCGCTCGGCGTCCGCTTGCCGAACCCGCTAAACGTGTTGTGCGGAGGCCGCTTGCGTACGGGCGCGAGGATGCGCTCGAGGTCCTCCTTGCTCAGGGTCTCCTTCTCGACCAGTTCCAGCACCATCTCGTCAAGCGCGTCCCGGTACTGGACCAGAATCTCCCACGCCTCGTCGTGCGCCGCTTCGATCAAGTCGCGCACTTCGGTGTCGATGTCGGCGGCAATGTCCTCCGAGTAGTCGCGGGTGTGGCCATAGTCCCGGCCGAGGAACGGCTCCGAGTCGGACGTGCCGTACTTGACCGCGCCCAGCTTGGAGCTCATGCCGTACTCGGTGACCATGGAGCGGGCCAGCTGAGTGGCCTTCTCGATGTCGTTGGAGGCGCCGGTAGTCGGCTCGTGGAAAACCAGCTCCTCGGCCGCCCGACCGCCCAGCGCGTAGACGAGCTGGTCGAGGATCTCCGAACGGGTCTGGGTGTACCGGTCTTCCAGCGGCAGCACCAGGGTGTGCCCAAGCGACCGGCCGCGCGGCAGGATCGTTACCTTGTGCACGGGGTCGAGGTTGGGCATCGCCCACGCCGTCAGCGCGTGGCCTGACTCGTGGTAGGCGGTGACCCGCTTCTCCTTGTCACTCATGGCGCGCGTCTTGCGCTCCGGGCCGGCGATGACCCGGTCGATCGACTCCTCCAGTGCAGCCGTGGTGATCAGCCGGCCGTTGGTGCGCGCGGTCAGCAACGCCGCCTCGTTGATCACGTTGGCGAGATCTGCGCCGGTGAAGCCAGGCGTGCGCCGCGCGATCACGCCGAGGTCGACATCCACTGCGAACGGCTTGCCCTTCGCGTGCACCGCGAGCACGGCCTTCCGGCCCTCGACGTCAGGCGGCGCTACCGCGATCTGCCGGTCGAAGCGACCCGGCCGCAGCAGCGCCGGGTCGAGGATGTCCGGGCGGTTGGTGGCGGCGATCATGATGACCCCGCCCTTGACGTCGAAGCCGTCCATCTCGACCAGCATCTGGTTGAGCGTCTGTTCGCGCTCGTCGTGCCCGCCGCCCAGACCGGCGCCGCGGTGCCGCCCGACGGCGTCGATCTCGTCGACGAAGATGATCGCCGGCGCGTTGGTCTTGGCCTGCTCGAACAGGTCGCGCACCCGGGACGCGCCAACCCCGACGAACATCTCCACGAAGTCGGACCCGGAGATCGAGTAGAACGGCACGCCGGCCTCGCCGGCGACGGCCCGCGCGAGCAGCGTCTTGCCGGTCCCAGGCGGTCCGTAGAGGAGAACGCCCTTGGGGATCTTGGCACCCAGCGCCTGGTAACGAGCCGGGTTCTGCAGGAAATCCTTGATTTCCTCCAGCTCCTCGATCGCCTCGTCAGCACCGGCGACGTCGGCGAAAGTCGTTTTCGGGGTGTCCTTGCTGACCAGCTTGGCCTTGCTGCGGCCGAAGCTCATCACCCGGTTGCCGCCGCCTTGCACCTGAGTCATGACGAACCACAGGACGCCGAAGATCAGGAGGAACGGCAGCAGGCTGAACAGCAGGCTCAGCCATCCGTTGCTCTTGCTGACCTGGGTGGTGAATCCGTTCGTCGGCACCTTGGCCTGCAGGTCGTTGAAAATACTCTGCGTGGCGTCGGCCGGGTAGGACGTCGAAATCTTGCTGTGGCCGTCGACGGGGGACTTCAGGTCGAGGTTGAGGGACTGCTCCTTGTCGTGGATGACCGCCTTGTCGACGTTGCCGGAGTTGATCTGAGAGATGGCCTGTGAGGTGTTCACCGCGTGGTACTCGTCGCCCGAGCTCAACACCGACTGAAGCGCGAAGAACAACACGATGGCTACGACAGCCCACAGCCACCACGATCTGACGATGCGCTTACGATCCATTATCGTTGCGAGTCGCCGCGGCGGACTCGCATTCCTCCTGCTTCGACCACTGGGACACCCTGGAAGCCAGCGTGAGATCGGAAGCGATGCTCACCTGGAACGGTACACGGCGTCACCCACGATCCGAGAATCGTGAACGACCCGCTACCGGATACAACGCACCGCCGAGATCGGTCGTTCCGGTCGTCGGGAACGCATCGCCGCCAGCGAACCTAGCCTCAGCCTACTCTCAGCCCGTCGGTGCGTGCGGTCAGGCTGGAGTCACCCGGCTGGCCTGGATTTCGTACACGGACGGCCGCAATCGGCCGATGTACGGCAGATCTCGGTAACGCTCGGCGTAGTCGAGCCCATAGCCGACGACGAACTCGTTCGGGATGTCGAAGCCGACATATTCCACCGTTACCTCCACCTTGATCGCGTCGGGTTTGCGTAGCAACGCCACGACGCGCACCGAAGCCGGATTGCGGCTGTGCAGGTTCTTCAGCAGCCACGACAAGGTGAGGCCTGAGTCGATGATGTCCTCGACGATGAGCACGTGTTGCCCGGCGATATCGCGGTCCAGATCCTTGAGGATCCGCACCACTCCGGACGAGGTCGTCGACGATCCATACGAGCTCACCGCCATGAACTCCATCGTCGACGGCCGGGACATCGTCCGGGCGAGGTCGGACATGAACATCACCGCACCCTTGAGCACCCCGACCAGCAGCGGCTCGCGGTCGGCATAGTCCTGGTCGATCTGTTTGGCGAGCTCACTGATCTTGACCGATATCTGGTCGGCGGTCACGATGACCGCGTCGATATCGGCGTCGAGCACGGACGACACAGTTACCCCTTATGGGAGTGCGGCGAGATCAGGCACAGCCTGCCAGATACGCGAGTCACACCGAACCCGCCGGGCAGATCGACACGAGCTTGCCCGTGCCAGCGTGCGACCAGCGCATCCAGCTCGGCCAGATGGGTCGCTGTGAGCGCGGGCACGCCGGCGCGCGTCGTCCAGCGCCGCAACACTCGGGAGCGGATCGCCTGGGAGTGCACGGCCAAGCTCGTCGCGTCAAGCTCGCCGCCCTCGGCGGGCAGGTAGGACTCGGCGATCGCGTCGAGCGCGTCGAGATCGGACTGCGTGAGGGCTGCGGTACGGGCCAGGGCCTCCGCCACCCCGCCCTGCAAGACCTGCTCGAGGAGCGGCAGCACGTCGGTTCGCAACCGCACGCGCTGGAAGCGCGCGTCGCGGTTGGCCGGATCCTGCCACGGTATGAGGCCGAGAGCCGCGCACGCCGCCGCCGTCGTCGACCGGCGGACCCCGAGGAAGGGTCGGCGGTAGCGCCCGTCGACCGGTCGCATCCCGGCCACGCTGCGCGGGCCGGAGCCCCGGCCTAAACCGAGCAGAACCGTCTCGGCCTGGTCGTCGAGGGTGTGCCCGAGCAGCACGGCCGCACCGAAGGCCTCGCCGGCCGCGTCGAGAGCCGCGTAGCGCGCCGCGCGCGCTGCCGCCTCTGGACCACCAGCCGTTCCCACGACGACGCGAACGACTTCCGCTGGGTCGTAGCCGAGCTCGAAGCCGATCGACGCGACCGCCCGCGCCTGCTCGAGGGAACCCGGCGACAGCGCGTGGTCGACGGTGACGAGGCCGGCCGACAGGTTCGCGCGCCTAGCCTCGAAGATCGTCGCCGCGGCGAGAGCCAGCGAGTCCGCGCCACCGGAGCACGCCACGAGCACGCGCATCTCGACGCCGGCCAGGGCGGTTCGCACAGCTCGGCGGACTTCGGCCACGGCCGGATGCGGTCCCATCAGCCGGGCCGGGCCGTGCAATCCGGCATCGGAATGCAGCCTGCCTGCTCAATGATCTTGGGGATGTTGTCGCTCCGCGGCAGCAAGTCCAAGATCACGACAGTGAATGGGCGCATCGTCACGAAGCTAATGGGCGCATTGTCAGGAATGGACGCGGGCGATCCAGTCGGCGGGCGACGCGATCTCGGCTTTCGTGGGCAGGGTCTCGCGTGACGTCCAGATCAGATTGAAGCCGTCGACGCCGGCCTTGTTCACAACTGCTCGGACGAATGCGGCACCGTCGATGTATTGCCGGGTCTTCGCCTCCAGCCCGAGCAGTCGGCGCAATAGCCGGTCGAGCGGGTTGCCGCCCCTGCGCCGGCGTACCCCGAAACGCTCCTCGATCGTGGGCTGGCTCGGAATCACGTCCGAGGACACCGCATTCATCACGAACTCAGCGTGACCCTCGACGACGGACATGAACGCGGACACTCGATCCAGGATCGTCCGTTGCTCGGGCGTGGCGATCACCGATAACAACCCGGAGCCATCACCCTGCCCCCGGACGACGTCCGTCAGTTCGCCGAGCCCGGCGCGCAGTCGCTCGCGAAGTGCGTTGGGATCGATCTCCACCGTGGCGGTGAGGGCATCCACCTCGTCTTGCATGTGCTGGCGCAGCCACGGGACGGCGCTGAACTGCACGCGGTGGGTCACCTCATGTAGACAGACCCACAGCCGGAAGTCGGACGGATCGACGTGCAGCTGGCGCTCTACTCCAACGATGTTCGGCGCGACCAACAGGAGCTGCCCCCCAGGCTGATCGAAGAACTCGAACTGGCCCAGCACCTTGCCGGACAGGAACCCGAGTAGCGCGCCGGCCTGTACCCCGGTCACCCGGCTGCCGACCGATTCGGCCATCTTGCCAACGGAGTTGGACGACATCAGCCGGTCGACGAGCGGAGTCATGACGTTGCGCATCGCCGCGGCATTGACATCGATCCAGGCGTCCCGATCGACAACCCGAGTGAGCGCCGTGATGGGCGGTTCGACCAGGTGGGTCAGGTCGGCGACATGACCGGCGGCGGTGTCCGCGGCGCGGTACAGCTCGCCGACGGTCTCGTCCGCCTCGTCGCGGGACACCGAGGGCGACGATGGGGACAGCCGCCGCGCGGTGCGCGCCGCGAGATCCCAGTCGATCAGGGAGGCCATGACGGCCACGGTACCGAGCGCTGCGCCAACCCTTACGCCGATTCGCCTATCGGCGCATTCTCTAGTGGCTCGCGGCCCGGACCACCAACGATCAGGTAATAGGTCGCACCGGCGATGGCCGCACCCGCGACCGGCCCGACCAGGAACACCCACACCTGGGCGATGGCCCAGCCTCCGGCGAACAGCGCCGGACCGATCGACCGGGCCGGGTTCACCGACGTGTTGTCTATCGGAATGCTGGCCAGGTGAATCAACGTCAGCGTCAGGCCGATAGCGAGCCCGCCGAACCCGGCGGTAGCGCGCCGGTCGGTAGCGCCGAGGATCACGTAGACGAAGATGCAGGTCAACAGGATCTCGGCGATCAGCACGGCCCACAGACTGTAGTGGCCGGGTGAATGATCACCGTAGCCATTTGCCGCGAATCCGGATTGCTTCGAGGAGAAGCCCTTCTGACCGTGAGCAATGATCCAGAGCGCAACGGCGGCGGCGATGGCGGCGACCACCTGGGTGATGACGTAGGCCGCCACGTCGCGTCCAGGAAAGCGACGGGCGATCATCAGCCCGATCGTCACGGCTGGGTTGAAGTGCCCGCCTGAGACATTGCCGACGGCGTAGGCCATGATGAGCACAGTCAGACCGAAGGCAAGCGCCACGCCAAGAATTCCGACGCCCCTCGGCCCGAAGTTCGCCGTGATCACTGCGGTCCCGCAGCCGCCGAATACCAGCACGAACGTGCCGAGGAACTCCGCGCCAAGACGCTTCGGCAGGGGATCGTCCATGCCACACCCTTCCGCGTGATCGCGCCGACCAGACGGTCTCCTGTCTAGGGCATGACCGACCGATGATCAAGCACCCACGCCGCTCCGGTCGGGATCGGTTGGTCAGCGGCAGCCGCATTCGACCAACGCACTGACGCTGGCGTCCAGGGCCTGCTGCGCTTCGCTCGTGCCGGCAGCAGGAACCTCGTCAGCGACGATCGAGAACAGCAGCAGCCGTCCGTCGTGATCGCGGAGCAAGCCGGCCAACGCCGAGACCCCGGTCAGCGTTCCTGACTTGCCGCGAACCACCCCGACGCCGGCTACGCCGACGAATCGTGTGGCGAGCGTCCCGTCCCAGCCAGCGACGGACAGCCCGTCCAACACGTCGCGCAACCGCGGTGGTCCCGTTGCTGCCGATTGCACGAGCGCGGCCAGAGCGGCCGGACTGATCCGATCGTTCGGCGAGAGCCCGCTCCCGTCGAGCAGCCCCGTACCGATGTCGAGACCGGCCTTGCGCAGCACGTCCGCCGTCGCGGCGGCGGCGCCGGAGAAGGACGCCGGCTGCCCGGTCGCCCGCGCCACCTGTCGGGCGAGGCACTCGGCAATGACGTTGTCCGACTCGTTGAGCATCTGCTCGACCAACGTGCCGATCGGTGCAGACTGCACCTGCGCAAGAACGCGGGCCCCGGCCGGCGCATCGCCGAATGTCACTGCCGACGCGGACAGCGCGAGATCAGCCGCAAGTGCCCGACCGGCGGCTCCGGCCGGATCCGCGCTTCGAATGACGGCGTCGGGAGTGTCTCGCCCGCCGTCCACCATCGCGGCCGTGATCGGCGCGGCATAGGCGCTCGGTGCATCGCCCGGACCCCATCCTGGCCCGGTTGGCGCACCGGTGAACAGGGAACTATCGACGACCACGACACTCGGGGTGACGCCGGTAGCCCGCACGGCCCGGGCCAAATCGGAGATCCGGGCCGCCTCCGGATACGCCGGCGCCGCCCCGGGGGCGGCCGCCGTAAGCGTCGGATCGCCGGCGCCCACGAGCACAACCGCCCCGGGCGTCGTCCCGGCCACCACGCGGGTGGTGATCCGATCCGTGGCCGAGCGAACGCTGAGCACGGCCGCAGCCGTGGCTAGCTTCGCGGTCGACGCCGGAGCCGCCGGGGTTGCCGCGTTGCGGTCCAGGAGCACAGCCCCCGATTGGGCGTCCCGAACCTGGGCGAGCACTCGGCCGCCCAACCGCACGTCGTCCAGCCGAGGCGTCAATGCGGCCGACACCCCTGCGGCCGTCGGCGCGGGCGCGACCGACGCGGTCGCGATCGGCGATGGTGTCGCCAAGGCCCCGCGCGCTGCGGACGGAAAGGGGACGGTCGATGCCGAGCCGGCGGGGGACGCGTTGGACTGCCGAATCCGGCTTGCGAGTCGATATCCGCCGACGGCGGCCGCGACGGCTAGGACGGTGACCAGCACCACGATGAGCACGGTGCGGCCCCCGCGGCGCCTCATGGCGAGCCACCCTAGCTGGCGCAAATAACGGCACCGGATCGCAACTGACCGGTTGGGCAAAGGACACTTATGCGGGAGCATGATCGCGAGCGCGCGCGAAAGGGGCCTGCCGTGGAATTCGACGTCCTCATTGAGATTCCCCGAGGTAGCCGCAATAAGTACGAGGTCGATCATGAGAGCGGTCGGATCCGCCTCGATCGCACGCTGTTCACCTCGACGCAATACCCGGCCGACTACGGCTATGTCGAGGACACTCTGGGCGAGGACGGCGATCCGCTCGACGCACTGGTCATGCTGCCCGGCGATCCGCTGTTCCCCGGCGTTCTGGTGCGCTGCCGGGCGCTCGGCATGTTTCGCATGACCGACGAGAAGGGCGGCGACGACAAGCTGCTCTGCGTCCCGGCGCATGACCCGCGGATGGATCACCTGCGCGACATCTATCACGTCCCCGAGTTCGACCGGATGGAAATCCAGCACTTCTTCGAGGTCTACAAGGAACTCGAACCGGGAAAGAGCGTCGAGGGCGCGATGTGGGTGGGCCGGACCGCCGCGGAGGAGGAGATCGAGGCCTCTCGGAAACGACTCCAGGAGCAGCAGGCGGCGGAGTCGACCTGAGCCTGTCCCGGAGGCGGGTTCCTATTCATCGACCGGCGCAGCGCTGACCGGCCGATAGCCCAGAAATCGGCCCGGCCCAGGCCGATCGCAGGTGAGGCGATCTGCCTCGTGGCGCTCGACCAAAACAGTGACGTCGATCAGGCCGTGCGGTCCCGACAGCCGCACGATCGCTTGCCCGTCCTGTACCCGCTGCGCGTGCACGAGCCGTATGGCGTCTACCTGGCGGACGGCCAGGTGTTCGTAAGCGAATGCGAGCGCGGCCTGCGCGGCCGGCGGCAGGCCAATCCGGCCCCGTAACAACGCACCGACGACCTCGCCGGCCTCGGCGGCGGCAACGAACTCCGCGGCGGCGAACGGAAGTACGCGCCCGTACAGCAGGCCCGTCGGGAGCACCAGCACATTTGCCGCGAAGCGCTCCCCGCCCACGTGGCTGCACTCCCATACCAACCCAGGCCGGACCTCGTGCAGCGCCATGGCGACGTTCCGGCCGCGCAGTGCGCAGCAGGTGTCGTGCTTGCTGTGCGTGCAAACGAGGTAGGCCAGCTGCTGGGTTGGCTCGCCGGCCGATCCGTCGAGCGGCAGTTCGAGCAGCTCCGCATCCGACTCGTAGCTACCCCACCGGGCTGCCTCGCGACCGCTGCGGCCGTCGATCAGCGCCCATCTCCGCACGATGCGCCGTGGCGTTCGCCCCGGGCGGCGGATCGCGAGGACCCGGATCCCGCGCTCGGCCGTGCGAGCGACGAGCGCCGCCGCGGCGGCCCGGTTGAACCGGGAGGCCGGTAAGCCGGCTCGGCCCCACGGTCCGGGTTGCTCGACGAGCAGGAGCCGGCTGGCCGGGAACGCAGTGCCGAGCATCGGGTCGCCGCGCAGTTGGGCGTGCAGAGCACATCGATCGAGCGACTCGCGTGGACGCGGATGACTCGGGTGGCGGCCATCCTCCCGTCCCGATGCCACGCGCTCAGGCCGGCACGAGCACGCCCTCGCGCAGCAATCGCCGCGCAAGTGCGAGCTGCTCGTCCGCATCCAACCCGGGCAACGAGGCCGGCGTCAGGAGTTCCCCGGTCAGCACCGCCTTGACGGCGTTCTCGGCCGAAATGGCCAGCTCGATTGTCCGGTCGAGCAGGCGAAGCTGCAGCTCCCCGCCGCGACGGGTGATCCGGCACCGGAGACCTCGTCGCAGCGAAAGTGCCGTCTCGGGCCCGAGCGTTTCGACAGCCCGCAGCTGCGCCAGTGGCCCCAAGGGCGCCGGCCTGGTCTGGGTGGTCACCTCATCGGCGACCGCAGCTGCGAGCGCCTCCACCGCGGCCGAGCCAGCCGCCGACGCGAGGTGCGCGGCGAGAGCGGACACGGTCGCCGACAGCTCCGCCGCCAGCACCTGCGAGTCACCGAGATCGACTCCCATCGGCAGCGACGTCCGCAGCGCCGGGTCGTCCTGAGCTCTCGCGATGAGCTGCCGGACGAGATGATGACGGGTTACCGGATGGACGCCGACCGTCAGGTGGATGGAGATCTCCCCGAGAGCGTCCGCCGAGTGCAGGTAGCCGCGGGGCAGGTAGAGCGAGTCTCCTGGCTCGAGCACGACATCGATCAGTGCTTGCTCGGCGGCACGCGATGCCACCGCGGCCCGATGCTGTTGCCACGGTTGGTCGGGCAGCGGGTTCCGCACGACTGGCTCGTGAACGTGCCACCGCTTGTGGCCCGCGATCTGAAGGACGAAGACATCATGCACGTCGTAGTGCGCAGCGAACCCGCGGTTCTCCGCGGGCGTGATGTACGCATTGACCTGAACCGGGTGGCCCAGCTCTGATGCCAGGTCGGTGGCAAAGTCGACGAGTGGCGGCCATGTGCGATGAAGGCCTTGCAGCACCAAGGTGCTGCCGCTGCCCATCTCCGTCAGGATTCGGTCGTCGGCTGCTTGGTCCGTAACGCCGGCTCCCGCGCCGCCGCCCCGCGTGAAGCGGGAAGCCGGAAGCACCGTTCCATCCTTCGCCATCCGGAGGAATGGAGTGCGCAGGCCGCGGCGGGACACGAGCTCGTCGATCCCGGCCGCGTCGAGCAGATCGGCGAAATCCCGATCGAGCTCGCCCTGTCGGGTGAGTAGCGGCGCTCGACCCCAGCGGGTGGCCGCGAATGTGGCTGTATCGCAGGCAATGCACCGGCGCAGCGCCGTGAAACGGTCGCTAGCTAGGCCGCCCGGATGGGGCGCTGCGCCGGCTTCTCTCACCGATCAGCCTCCAGCCGGCCCGTCGGCTCCGCCGTCACCTGCCGACCCGTCGGCTCACCGGCCGACCCGTCGCCACCGCTGTCGGCGCCACCATCAGCGCCGCTATCGCCGGCGCCGCGATCGGCACCACCGTCTGCGCCACCGTCGGCACCGCCGTCGCCGGCCGCTCCGTCCGCGCCGCCGTCGCCGAAGTCAGCGCCGCCGTCACCGCCACTGTCAGCCGCGCCGTCCGCACCACGGTCACTACCGGCCGACGTGGCCTCGTCGTCACTCATGGTCATGCGAGTCCTTTCTCCATACGATGGGACGGATCATCGATCCGCGGGGGAAGCGGCATCGGGTTGGGCCGCTGCGCTCACGCTATCCGGTGCGCATGGTGCAGTGCGACGGCCCCGCCCGTCAGGTTGCGCCATCGCACGTCGGTCCATCCGTTGGCGTCGATGCGCTGCGCCAGTGCTTCCTGATCCGGCCAGGCCCGAATGGATTCGGCCAAATAGTCATAGGCGTCAGCGTTGGACGACACGATGCGCGCGATCAGTGGCAAGGCGGTGAGCAGATAGCGGGTGTAGACGAAACGAAACGGCGCGAACCTCGGCCGGCTGAACTCGCAGACGACGAGCCGGCCACCGGGCCGCACGACCCGAGCCATCTCGCGCAACGCGGTGCCGGGATCAGCGACGTTGCGCAGCCCGAAGGTGATCGTGACCGCATCGAATACCCCGTCCGGAAACGGCAAGTGCAAAGCGTCGCCAGCAACGAACGGGACCGTGCGCCGATTCTTGCGGGCCCGCCCGGCGCGCAGCATGCCTAACGAGAAGTCACAGGCGACCGGTCGGCACGAAGTACGGTCGGCGAGCTCCGCGGTGGAAACGCCGGTTCCGGCCGCCAGGTCGAGGATCCGTTCTCCTGGTTGTGGCTCTATCGCCTGCCGGGTGCGGCGCCGCCACACATGGTCCATGCCCAACGACATCACGCTGTTCGTGATGTCGTAGCGACGGGCGACACCGTCGAACATGGAGGCGACCTCGACCGGCTTCTTGTCCAGCGTGGCGCGGTTCACGGCCGCCCCGTCTCTGCGACCGGACTCGCATCCGCCGATTCCGGAGCATGCTCGAGCGACGGCGAGTTGGCGAGCCGAATCGTGCCGTAAACGATGGCAGCGAAACAGAGCACGTAGCCGATGACATACAACGGCGACAGGGGCACTTCTTCGTGCAGCAGGACGGCGCCGAGCAGAACCGCGACGAGCGGAGCCGTGGACTCATTCGCGGGGAAGCTCGCACCAAGAGCACCGATCTGGAACGAGATCTGGGTGAGGGTAAAACCCAAGGCGCCCAGCGCCACCGCCCCGATCAGCGGAACGAGCCCCTCGGGATGCGCGAACCCACTCCACGAGCTGGCGTCGAACGTCTGAGCCACCGTGTTGATCATGACGCCAACCATCCCGAAGAAACCGCCTGCCACGCAGCCGTACCCGACGGCGCGGATCGCCGGCCGACGGCCGCGGACGGCGAGCAGGATGGCCGCGCCGACCGCGAGCCCGATCAGGATAGTGACGAGAGCCGCTCCGGGACGGAGCGGCTCGCCCTCGCCGGGGTCGCCAACGAGGACGAAGAACACCGCGAGGCCGGCGATGATCGACGCGCACGCGGCGTAGTCCGCGCCGCGCGGCCGCGGCCCGCCGATCAGAAAGCCGACGATCAGCGATACCGGTAGGGCGAGGACCAGTAGCGGTTGGATGAGCACGACTGGCCCCGTGGCAAGCGCCACCACCTGGAGCAGCAGGCCAACCCCGTCCCCAGCGACGGATAGCCACCATCGGGGACTGGTCAGCAGCCGCAACAGACCGACGGCGTCCGCCTCACCAGTGCCGGTGTGCGCTGCCGAGTGTTGGACGGCCGTTGCCCCGCCGTAGGCCACCGCGGCAGCGATCCCGCACGGTATCGCGACAGCTAGGGACATGGCCGTTGGTGGCTGCTAGCTCGCGGCCCGTTGCGCTGGCACGAGCGGCAGCGCGGTCGAGGAGAAGTGCGAATGGACGCGGGGGTCGACCGGGTCGAGCGCGGGATCCTCGTGCACGACGAGGTGGCGGTACAACGTGTCGCGCTGAGCCGGGATCCGCCCGGCCCCGCGGATCAACTCGATGAGCTCGGTGAGATTGCTGCGATGCCGCGCCCCGGCCGACGACACGACGTTCTCCTCGAGCATCACCGAACCGAGGTCGTCGGCGCCGAAGTGCAAGGTCAGCTGGCCGATGTCCTTCCCCGTGGTCAGCCATGACCCTTGCAGGTGATTGATGTTGTCGAAGAACAGCCGAGCGACGGCGACCAGGCGCAGGTATTCCAGGCTCGTCGCCTGCGTCCGTCCCTTCAGATGATTGTTCTCCGGCTGATACGTCCAAGGAATGAATGAGCGGAAACCACCGGTGCGGTCCTGCACATCGCGGATCATTCGCAAATGCTCGATGCGCTCGGCATTGGTCTCGCCCGTCCCCATCATGAACGTGGCGGTGGATTCGACACCTTGCTCGTGCGCCGCCTCCATGACCGCGAGCCAGGCCTCGCCCGACTCCTTCAACGGCGCGATCGCAGTACGCGGCCGGGCGACGAGAATTTCCGCGCCCGCCCCGGCAAAGCTGTCCAGCCCGGCCCGGTGCAGTCGAGCGATAACCGTAGGGACGTCGAGATCGGACGTGCGTGAAATGTGCATGACCTCGGATCCGCCGAGCGAATGCAGGGTCAGCTGCGGGTGGGCCCCCTTGATGGCCGCGAACGTCTCCTCATACCACTCAATGCCGAGCTCGGGGGAGTGGCCGCCCTGCAGCATGATCTGGGTTGCGCCGAGCTCGACGGCTTCTCCACATCTGCGAATAATCTCATCGACGGAATGCGTCCAGCCCTCGTCGTGTCGCGGTGGGCGGTAGAAAGCGCAGAACTTGCACGCAGTTACGCAGACGTTCGTGTAGTTGATGTTGCGGTCGATGATGTACGTCGCGATGTTGTCCGGGTAACGCCGGCGGCGTACCGCATCGGCGGCCTGTCCCAGCCCGTGCAGCGGCGCGTCGGTGTAGAGCTCCAGCGCCTCATCGGGACTGATGCGGCCACCGTCCGCTGCACGCTCGAGCAGCGGCGAAGTCTGTCCTGGCATAGCGCCCAGGGTACGGCCGACCGCTACAAGGAGTCGCGCCAGGCGACCCAACGGCGCAACCCGCCCAGGTCATACTGCGGTCCGCCGACACCAACCGAGAAAAGTGTTATGCCGGCGTCGAGTAACGCCGGGCCGGTGCGGGCCGGATCACCCTGGACGCCGACCGACCGCTCGATCTCAGCCGGGTCGCGGCCAACATCAGCACAATGCTCGGCCAGGATGGCCGACTTGCGGCGCACCGTCCCGACGTCGCCAAAGCTGTGCCAGATGTCGGCATGCGCAGCGACCAGTCGCAGCGTCTTTCGCTCGCCACCGCCGCCAATCAAGACTGGGATCTGGCGAGTGGGCGGCGGGTTCAGCCTCGCCCAGCGGCGCTGGACGCGAGGCAGCGCTTCGGCGAGCGCATCCAGTCGGCTGCCGGCGGTGCCGAACGAGTAACCGTACTCGTCGTAGTCGCGCTGGAACCAGCCCGCTCCGATGCCGAAGATCAACCGCCCGTTGCTGACGTTGTCGACGGTTCGAGCCATGTCCGCGAGCAGATCGGGGTTGCGGTAGCTGTTACACGTGACGAGGGCGCCGATCTGCACCCGGCTGGTCTGCTGCGCCCACGCGCCGAGCATCGTCCAGCACTCCAGGTGCTTGTCGTCATCCGGGCCGTACAGGGGATAGAAGTGATCCCAGTTGAACACGATGTCAGCGCCGAGATCTTCGGCCTCGTGCACTGCATCCCGGATGGCGGGGTAGTCGGCGTGCTGCTGCTGAAGCTGAAGGGCGATACGCACTGGGCGAATGGTCACGTTCAGCGACCCTAATGGCTACGACGCGGGCGGCGTCCAGACGTACGGCGTCGTGGTGGTCACCGCCACGAACCCGAGGCGTTGCAAGATCGGTCGGCTTTCGTCCGATGCGTCCACCTGCAAGAAGCGATAGCCGTGCCCGACGGCCAACTTCGCCCGCCGGGCGACCAGGGCCCGGTAGATCCCCCGACCGCGCCAGGCTTTCAGAGTGGAGCCACCCCAAATACCGGCGAAGTCGGTACCCGGTTTGTAAACGATCCATCCCGCCGACACGACCTGGTCGACGGACTCAGCGACCAGAACCTCGGTGTGGCCACCCGCGACGAGACCGATGAGCTCGTCCGCGAGCCAGCCCCAGTCCTCATCCCACACCGACGACTCCATCGCCGCGACGCGCCGCATGTCCTCGTCGGCCCGCACCGAACGGACCGTGACAGCGTCGGGAATCATTGGGTCGACCGCCATCCGGGCAGCCACGCCGATAAGAACCGTCTCGCAAGGCTCGGGCTCGAAACCGTGGGCTCGTAGCCGCTCGGCCAGATCCGACGGCCAGTCGTGCCCACGCGTCTTCCATTCGAAGGCCTGGCCGCGTTCGGCGAAGTGGGTGATCTGCCGGTCGATCAGCACGTCCAGTTGCTGATCACTCAGACCTACGAGGCTGCGATAACCGATAAAGCCGCGATGGAGATAGTGGACGCGCACGAGCGGCCCGTCGTAGTCCGTCTCCACGGCCGAGTCGGACTCGGCCGGCCCGCGTAGCTGCGCGTCATAGGCAGCGAGCAGGTCGGACGTACCGTACACACGGCACAGCGTGAAGTACGTCGGGCAATCCGAGCAAGGCCAGGGGCGACCTGACGCCGGTTCAGTCGAACAGCGCGAGCTGGTTGGCGGCGACAGCCTCGCGCACCTTGCGGCGCACGATCGGACCTGGGCGCGGTGCCCAGCTGACGACGTCGGGTGGCACGTAGTCCCACGCCTGCCGGCGCTCGTCGGTAGCGGAGCCCGGTTCGCCGCACAAGACACGCAGGGCCTCGGCCGTAGTCCAGCGCAACTGCATCGCAGCAAAGGTGGCGCGCACGGACGCCAGCGGCAGGGGCAGTGAAGGCAGCGCGGCAACGTCGATAGGGACGTCATCCCGCATAGCCATTACCTGCCGATTGAGCTCCCAGATCGCGCGGGCGTCGGGCGCCTGGAGCCGTTGCGCCACGGACGACCCCACGGAACGCGCCACCTCTTCCGGCCCGGCGAAGGCAGTTGCCGCGGAGCCCAACTCGGCGAGAATCCGGGCGGCGGTCTTGGCTCCGATCCCGCGTACTCCGGGCAGGTTGTCAGACGGATCACCGCGTAACGCGGCGAAGTCCGGGTATTGGTCGGGCCGGACGCCGAGCAGCAAGACCAGTCGCTCGGCCGTGATCAGCGGCGAACACTCGACGCCACCGTTGATGATGCGCAGCACGTGCGTGCCCGCGCCGATGAGCGCGAAGGCGTCGCGATCGGACGTAACGATCACGGTGGTACCACCCGCTGCAGCGACGGCACGAGCAGCGGAGGCCAGCACGTCGTCGGCCTCCAGACCGGCGGGAACGATAACGCCAACCCCCAGATCTCGCAGCACCTCCGTGGCAACCTCGAGCTGGCGCACCAGTGTCGGCAACTTGTCGGAACGATTTGCCTTGTACTGGGGCCATTTCTCTCGACGCCAGCTCCGATCCGGATCGTCGAAGCCGACGACCACGACATCCGGTTGGAAGCGATCGACCGCGGCGACCAGTTGCGTGAGCAGCCCCCGCACTGCCCAGATCGGGTCGCCGTCCGCGCCGTGCAGACCCGTGCCGGCCTGGGAGTGGTAGCTGCGGTGGACGAGTGAGTTGCCGTCCACGGCGAGAACCACCTGATCCTGCTCGGCGCGACTCAGCGGTGGCACTGCTTCAGTCTCCTCCCCCGTCTGACAATTGATGTCCAATCACACCTCAGCGAACGCCGGTGTCACTTCCGTCGCCACTGCGCCGACCGACGCTGCGCGGCGCGCGAACTCGGAAAGCCCGGCCAGCTGGCGTTCACCTAGCTGGAAGTCGAGCGTGCGGAAGTACCTGGCAAGCGTTCCGGCGTCGAACACCTCCCAGCGCGCGGCTTGTTCCGCGACGGCGTCTACGTGGGCGAGCGCCTCGTCGCGGCTGCGCACGAACGCGGTATGAACGTCCTTGACCAGGCCCGGGTTGGCGACAGCGTAGGAGCGACGAACCGCCCAGACCGCGAACACCATGGGCAGACCGGTCCACTGGCGCCACACCTCCCCCAGGTCGTGCACCGCGAGGCCCATACGGGGCGCGTCGTACGTCGCACGCAGCGCGGCATCGCCGATGAGAACGCCGGCGTCCGCCTCGAGCAACATGGCCGTGAGGTCTGGCGGACAGACGAAATACCCCGGGTGGACCCCATGCACTTCCGCGAGCCACATGCGGGCGAGCAGGACCGAGGTCCGAGAGGTGGACCCTAGCGCGACCCGCCCACCCTCCAGCGCCGCAAGTGGCACCTGCGAGACGAGATTGACCGACAGCACCGGCCCGTCGGAACCGACGGCTAGATCGGGCAGGAGCAGCAGCTCGTCCGCGTTTCGCAAGTACTCGAGCAGCGAAATCGGGCCGATGTCTAGATCCCCCCGAACGAGCGCGTCGTTGAGCCGATCCGGCGTGTCCTTGGTCAGCTCGACGTCGAGCAGGGCGCCGGACCGCACCAGTCCCCAGTAGATCGGCAGGCAGTTCAGGAACTGGATGTGTCCGACGCGCGGCCGCGCGGATGTCACCGGTCGGGACGGTCTATCGCGGGCAGCGGCCCGGGCTCCGGTCCCGGTATCGGGCCGGGCTCTGGACCTGGCGTCGGCCCCGGGTCTGGCGTCGGCGGCGGAATGGGCGACGGCGAAGGTGGCGTCGGCTCTGGAACGGGTGGTGCGGGCGGACCGGGTTGCGGTCCCGGCACCGGTGACGGGATGGGCGGGGGTGACGGCGCGGGCGGCGTAGGCGGGGTCGTCATCGTCCCAACGCTACGCGTGAGCCGCTGCCGTCCGGCGCGGAATACCGGCCTCGGCCGCCATGATCATGGCGACGTCAGGCTCTAGTGTTGATCGGTGACCGACGAGCCTGACGATCTGGCGCTGGCGTCGAATCTCGTGCGGGCGGCCGGGAGGTTGGCCGCAGACATGCGGCGCTCCGGGGTGCAGCCCACGCGCAAGACATCGGTCACGGACCTCGTCACTCCAGCCGATCACGCCGCTGAGGCGCTGATCGTCAACAGGTTGCGCGCCGCCCGCCCGGAGGACGGCATCGTCGCCGAGGAGGGGAGTTCGCAACCAGGCCGCCGGACCTGGTTTGTCGACCCCGTCGACGGCACCTACAACTACGCGACCGGCGTCACCCTGTGGTGCAGCGCTGTCGGTCTCGCTGACGGCAGCGAGCCCATGCTCGGCGCCATCTACCATCCAGCCGCCGACGACCTGTGGTCCGGTGGTACCGGGCGGCCGACTACACGCAACGGTGAACCAGTGCCGCCTATCGCCGACCGACCGCTCGTGGAGTCGGCGGTGGCGAGTTACCTGCATCCCACGACCATGCCGGACGACTCAGTGCGGGAACCGTTGCTACGGGCGCTGCAACGCGCCGGCACGGTGCGCACTTTCGGCTCGGGGTCGATCGAGCTGGCCTGGGTGGCAGATGGCCGGCTCGGCGGCTTTCTCCAGCACGACTGCCTGCCCTGGGACTGGCTGCCCGGCGCGGCGATCGTGACCGCGGCCGGCGGTGACGTCGCCGTCGTGCCGGCCAACGGGCACCAGTGGTACATCGCGGGCAGCAAGCAGGTCGTCGACGATCTGGCGACCGCGCTGCACGGGTCAGGCTGACCCGTCGCCGTCCGCGGTGAGCCGGCGGTAAGTCTCCGCCGCAGCCGACGCAAAGCCGGCCGGCAGGTCCACCGTGGCCAGGGCCGCCGCCACCTCGTCCATCTCGCCGGACCACCGCCAAGCCTTGTCCTCCGCTCGACGGGCGAACGCGGCCAGCGCCGCGTCTAGATCGACCCCGTCTCGCGCCAGCTCACCGCGCACCACGTCCGCTACGCCGTACCGGCGCGCCGCCTGCGCCAACGTCCACCACACAGTTGGGAGTGCCTTGCTTTGCAGTGCGAAGCAGGCTTTGAGCGCGCTCGCCGAGCCCAGGTCCCCGGGCAGCACGCGAGCATCGAACGGGGAGGAGGCGAACAGCGCCGCCACCTCCTTCGCCGGCTCCCCCGCCAGCCACAGCACAGTGTCCGCCCGCTGCCACGCCGGCGCGCCGATGACCGCGCCGTCGACCACCCGCTCCCGGCCGATGATGTCAGCGATCGTCGCGACCGTGGTCGGCGCCACGGCGTTCGCGTCCAGGTACACGACCGGACGACCACCGCGAGCGGCGGCCTGGACCTCGCGGGCAACGTCCAATGCGGCGTGCGGTGGGCAGATCGAGATGACGAGATCGCTACGCGCCACCAACTCGGCCACGTCCGGGACAGCGACGAGATCGGCGAGTTCTGCGCGCTTGCCGGTGGCGTCCGAGCGCCCGGCGGCCGCCCAGATGACCTGACCGGCGACGGGTTTGAGGGCCGCTCCTAACGCAGCGCCCATGGCGCCCGGGTGCAGGACGCCGACGACGGGCCGCTCCCCGAGCAGCACCGTCGGCTATCGGCCGCGGCGGCGCTGGTCACGACCGCCGTAGACGACCACGGCGACCGCCGGGATGAGGAGGAACCACACCCACCATCTGGTCGCGAAGAACAGGGCCAACGCGATGATCGGGGCGAGCGCGACGACAACCGCACCGGCCCGCCCGCCGAGAACGCGTTCATCCCGGTCGGAGGATGGCTCGGAACGGCGCGGAGGCGGCGCGGGTGCCGGCCCGGTCGCCGCTAGCTGCGCGCCCCGCGGCAGGTGCGGCTCTGGGAGATCGACGAACAGCACCTCGAGTTCCTCGCGGGTGCGCGCCACGCTGGCCTTCGCAACCCGGTCGCCGTATTCGTCGGGCTCCAGTCGCCCGGCCGATAGGTGCTCATCCAAGGCCTGCAGGGCGGCTGCGCGCTCGTCGTTGCCGATACGAATGTGCGGCTCGGACGATCCCTCCGCCCCGCTGGGCGAACCGCTCATCGGATCCATGGTCGGGAACGCCCGCCCCACATCGGGCCACCCCCATAGCCCCACCGTCGGCCGCACGTGAGCCGCGGGAGCACGATGAAGTACAGCACCAGGGCCGCGACGGCGAACGGAAACACCAGAATTACGGCCACGACCACGGCGATGAGCGCAGCAATGCGACCGACCGCTGACTCGGGGAGGTAGCTGTACCAATCCCGCCGATAGCCGGCCGGGCCGGCGGTTACCGGGTGAGTCGCGTTCCCAGTCGTGGGATGCGGCGCCGGCAGGTCGGTGAACAGCGCGTCGAGCTCGGCCTGGGTCCGGGCCATCTCAGCCGCGGCGTACCGGTCGGCGTACTCGTCGGGATCAAGCCGTCCAGCGGTCAGGTGCTCGTCGAGGGCCTGCTGAGCAGCGGAGCGCTCCGCGTAGCCGATGCGGATCGAAGGACGTGGCGCGGTCACCCTCCCAGTGTGCGCACGGGATGGCCCCGGCGCCTAGTGCCTTTTGTCAAGAAGGGCTTCGGCAAGGTTCAGGGGGTGGCGTTTCCGTCGTCCCCTTTGAGCCGAGAGCTGAGGTCCTCGCTCCGGGCGCGGCGGGCGCTGAGCCGCGCCTCGACGGTCTCGGCGACCGCGGCTCGAGGCTTGGCGAGCAGAACGTAGGACAGCGGCACGGACAAGAACAGCCCGAGCACCGCGGCGAGGAACGCCGGAACGCCGACCAACCAGAGCAGGCCGAACAGGATTCCGAAGACCAGGAACCGCAGGATCGTGTACAGCCATAGCGCCCCGATGGAGCGACCGAACGACGGCTCGGGCGGCGGCGGCCCCTCCGGCTGACTCGGCTGGTCCGGCGGTTCCGTACCCGGCGCGCGGATCGGCTCGTCGGGCCCTGGCTGGGTCACGCCCAGACCGCCTGCGGCTCGGCTCGCCGGACCGCGAGCGGAACGGGCCCGTCGTACTCGCGAACAACCTGGTAGCGCGTGTTCCGCTCCACCGGGCGGAATCCGGCATCGCGGATCAGCCCGAGCAGGTCGTCCCGGGTCAACTTGTCGGGCGTGCCGAAGCCGTCCGCGTCGTGGGTGATCTTGTATTCGACGACCGAGCCATCCATGTCGTCCGCCCCGAAGTTCAAGGCGAGCTGGGAGGTTGACAACCCGTGCATCACCCAGAACACCTTGACGTGAGCGAAGTTGTCGAGCAGCAGTCTGCTGACGGCGAAGGTGCGCAGCACATCCGCCGGCTGCGCCATCGGCAGGTGGGACAGTCGGTTGTTGTCGTTGTGGAACCGCAGCGGAATGAACACGACGAAACCACCGGTCTCGTCCTGCAGCCCGCGCAATCGGAGCACGTGGTCGACGCGGTGCCGCGGCTCCTCGATGTGGCCGTACAGCATCGTGGCCGGGGTACGGAGCCCCTTGCTGTGGGCCAGCCGGTGGATCCGCGACCAGTCCTCCCAATGCGTATCGTGATCGACGATCTGCTTGCGAACGTCCCAGTCGAAAATCTCCGCACCGCCGCCGGTCAGCGACTCGAGGCCGGCGTCGATCAGCTCGTCGAGGATCTCGTCGGCCGGTAGCCCGCTGATCTTTTCGAACCAGTGGACCTCCGTCGCCGTGAACGCCTTCAGCGCCACCTCGGGCAGGGCCGCCTTCAGCTCGCGGAGCACTCTGGGGTAATACCGCCACGGCAATGTGGGGTGCAGGCCATTGACGATGTGCAGCTCGGTGATGCCGTCGTCCGTCATGGCGAGCGCCTTCGCGACGGCTTCCTCGACCCGCATCGTGTAGGCGTCAGCCTGTCCCGGCTTGCGCTCGAACGAGCAGTACGCGCACGAGGCGCTGCAGACATTGGTGAGGTTCAGGTGCCGGTTGACGTTGAAGTAGGTGATGTCGCTGTTCTTGGCGGTCCGGACGCCGTTGGCGAGACCGCCCAGCCAGGCGAGGTCATCCGCGGCATACAGATCAACGCCGTCCGCATAGTCGAGGCGCTCCCCGGCCGCGATCTTCTCGGTCAGCTCAGCCTTGCGGGATTGCGTGAGCGGCATGCCGTCAGGGTACGGGACCGGCCCCCGGCGGTGCCCCGTCATGATCAGTCAGCGCAGCGCCGAGCCGGCCGGTCCACCGGGTCATCAGGTCATGCGGCACGCCCAGGACGTCCAACACCTTGGCCGCGACGAAATCGACGAGTTGGTCTACGGAGGCAGGCGCGCCGTAGAAGCCAGGACTGGCCGGGAGCACGACCGCGCCCGCATCGTGCAACTCGAGCAAGTGCTGCAGCGTCGCCCGGGTGTAAGGCGTCTCTCGCGGAACGACGACCAGCGGCCGGCCCTCCTTGAGGGTGACGTCAGCGGCTCGTTGTAGGAGGTCCTTGGACAGCCCGACCGCAATCCCCGCCACCGACGCGGTGGATGCGGGAATCACGACCATGCCGCGGGTCCGGTAGGACCCCGACGAGGGGCCCGCCGCGAGGTCGGTCGGCGGCCAGCAGACGACATCCGCGCCCGCCACCTCGCGATCCAGCCAGGCGGCCAGATCCGTCGCCCAATGGGAATCCCGGAAGCGAATGCCGGTCTCGTCCAGCAACGTCAGCCGAGCCGCCCGCGAAACGACGAGGTCGACCGGCAGCCCGGCGTCAAGGAGGCCGCCCAGGACCGCTCGCGCATACGGGGTCCCGGATGCGCCGGACACTCCGACGACCCATGGCAGCCTCGTCATCGCCGCACCTAGGTCTACCAGCGGAGTCCCTGCGCGATCAGATCAGCGAGGGCGAACACGAACAGGCCGATGCCGATCACGCCGTTGGCCGTGAAGAATGCGCGGTTGACGCGGCTGAGGTCATCCGGCCGCACGATGCGATGCTCGTAGACGAGCACGCCCGCGGTGAGCAGCACGCCGAGCCACCACCACCATTCGAGCGAAGCGGCGACTCCGAACCAAACAAAGGCGCCGAGCGTCACGACGTGAACGAACGACGAGGCCTGTAGCGCTGCCGGGACGCCGAACCGAGCCGGGAACGACCGCGAACCGATGCGCCGGTCGACCTCGGCGTCTTGGCAGGAGTAGATGAGGTCGAATCCGCCGATCCAGGTGCCCACCGCGAGGCCGAGCGCTACTGAGGTCCACGACACCTCGTTGGTTACCGCCAACCAGGCCCCGACCGGTGCCATGAACTGTGCGATTCCCAGCAATACTTGAGGAAAGTCCGTGAATCGCTTGCCATAGGAATAGAGCAC
The DNA here is from genome assembly GCA_963809815.1 of uncultured Actinomycetota bacterium. Classification (GTDB taxonomy): domain Bacteria; phylum Actinomycetota; class Actinomycetes; order Mycobacteriales; family Jatrophihabitantaceae; genus CAVVJA01. The sequence continues at coordinate 80,271 of CAWELM010000015.1, read as the reverse complement.
CAGCGCGCCGATGGCTATCGGCGACAGCAGGAGGCAGCGCCATGACAACGCGGCGGCGCTCGCCAGGAAGACGATCAGTGCGATGACCGTACCGATCCAGGCGGCCCGCAAATCGAGCTCACCGGTGACCAGCTCACGTCGTGCTGTCCGCGGATTGAGCGCGTCATATCCCCGATCGAGGATCCGGTTCGCCGCCATGGCGACCGTCCGGGCGGACACCATGGCGATGGTGATCAGCACCAGCTCCCACCAATGGACCGAACGGGTCAGCTGCCACATGGCCGTCAACGCCGAGATGTACGCGAACGGCAGGGCAAAGACCGAGTGTTCGATCATCACCAGCCGGAGGAACTTCGCGACCCGGCCTCGGTTCGCGCGGGGACTGTGCGGCAATGTGGCCCGATCCGGCCCGGTCACCCAACCCCCCCGATCACCCAGCGCCTCCGTCGGCCCCGCGCTGAATGCGGTATGAGGCCCAGCGGCGGTCGACCAGCTGCCCGGTCAACGGGTCGACCACACATTCCTGCGGCCATCCCCCATCGCGGCGATACCCCTCGCCCGGCAGCTTGCGGGTGGCGTCCACCCCGAGCTTGCCGCCGAAGAACTGTTCGTAGGAGGCGTGGTCCAGATGATCGACCGGGCCCACTGTGTGCAGCGCGTCGTGGGCGTAATCGACGTTCCCGAATGCTCGCCACGCAACTTCCGCGTAGTCGTGCACGTCACAGTCCGCATCGACGACCACGATCAGCTTCGACAGCGACATCAATCCGGCGCCCCATATCGCATTCATCACCTTCTGGGCATGTTTGGGGAACCGCTTTTCGATCGAGACGATGACGCAATTGTGAAACACGCCCGCCTCGGGCAGGTCGTAGTCGACGATCTCCGGAATGGTGAGGCGGATCAGGGGCAGGAAAATCCGCTCGGTGGCCTTCCCGATCGGCCCATCCTCCTGCGGCGGTCGGCCGACGACGATCGTCTGAAAGATCGCGTCCGACCGCATCGTCATGACGTCGACGCGCATGAACGGGAACGGCTCGACCGGCGTGTAGAAGCCGGTGTGATCACCAAACGGCCCTTCCGGGTGCCGCGCGCCCGGTTCAACCCATCCTTCGAGGACCACCTGCGCCGCCGCCGGTACCTGCAGCGGGACCGAGAGGCACTCGACCATGTCCACCCGGTCGCGTTGCAGGAATCCGGCGAACAAGTACTCGTCGATTTCAGCCGGCAACGGCGCGGACGCCGCGTAGGTCACCGCGGGCGGGCAGCCGAAGGCGATGGCGACGGGGAGTCGCTCGCCGTGTCGTTCGGCAACCGCGGCGTGCGAGGTTGAATCCTTGTGGATCTGCCAATGCAGGCCGACCGTCTTCTCGTCATGCTGTTGCAGGCGGTATAGCCCGAGATTGCGCGCCCCGGTCTCGGGATGCTTGGTGTGGGTGAGTCCGAGATTCAGGAACACGCCGCCGTCATCGGGCCACGCCCTGATTCCCGGCAGGATTGACAGGTCGACATCGTCGTCCTTGAGCACGACCTCCTGCACCGGAGCGACCTTCACCCGGCGGGGCGGCGCCGCCCGCAGCTGGGCGACCTTCCCGAGAGCGTCGCGCAAGCCGCCGATACCGCGCGGCAACTCCGGTCGCAGCAGGTCGCTGATCCGCTCGCCGATTTCGTCAAGGGACTGAACTCCCAACGCCCGGGCCATGCGCCGCATCGTGCCGAAAACGTTGATCGCCAGCGGTAGTCGGCCGCGTCGCGGGTGCTCGAACAACAATGCGGGACCCCGATCGCGCACCACCCGCTGCACGATCGCCGCTACCTCGAGGTCCGGGTCAACCAGGGTGTGGACCCGCGCCAGGTCCCCCTCACGCTCCAATGCGCGCAAGAAGTCCTGGAGATCAACGAAACCCACAGCAAGCAAGCCTAGGCTGATGCCATGATCCGGTTCGGTGGCCTCCTCGCCCTCGTCGCGTTCGGCTTCTGGCTCTATGCACTCTTCGATTCCATAACTGCGCCGCGGGAGCGGATCCGGTTGCTCCCCAAGCCGGTCTGGGTGATTGTGATCGTGGTGCTCAACATCGTGGGCACCGTGCTCTGGTTCACCGTCGGCCGCCCGCGCCAGTCCGACCTGCCACCGGCTCGAACCGCCGCCCCCCGGGCCGGCTGGTCGGGCCAGTTCGGCCGACCCGCCGCCCCACCCCGCCGGCCCGTCGCCCCGGATGACGATCCCGAGTTCCTGCGCAACCTGCGTAACCGGCCCAGCGACGACCAGCCGGACGGCGGAACTGACCAACCGAACTGACCGCCGCCGCAGTGGTCCAGATACTCCTCGTCGAGGACGACGCCGCGATCCGCTCGGCGTTGATGCGTGCCCTGCGGGAACAGGGGCATACCGTCAACGCGGTCGACACCGGTATGGGCGCCCTCACGTCGGCGGTGGCCCAGCGACCCGACGTCGTGCTCCTCGACCTCGGGTTGCCGGATATCGACGGGGCCGACGTGCTCTCCATGCTGCGCAGCGTGAGCGACGTCCCCACCATTGTGGCTACGGCCCGGGACGACGAAGCCGAGATCGTCCGGTTGCTCGACCTCGGCGCCGACGACTACGTGATCAAACCGTTCACCGCAGCCCAGTTGACCGCCCGAGTCCGCGCGGTTCTGCGCCGCACCGGACAGGCCGACGAGGAACCGCTGATCACGGTCGGCGGCCTGACGATCGACACCCGCAGCCGAGAAGTTGTCGTCGACGGGCGCCCGGTCGATCTGGCCCGCAAAGAGTTCGACCTGCTGCTCGCGCTGGCCCGGCGAGCGGGCGAGGTAGTGACCAAGCGCGACCTGCTCGCCGAGGTCTGGCAGCTCGCCTGGGGTGGCTCGGACCGAACGGTCGACGTGCACCTGTCCTGGCTGCGTCGCAAGCTCGGTGAGTCCGCGGCTGACCCGCGCTACGTCCACAGCGTGCGTGGAGTCGGCGTTCGGCTGATGGCTCCCTCGGACGTCGGAGGGTGACATGCGCCGCCAGATCATGGCCCTGGTCGTCGGTCTGACGACGCTTGTCATCCTGGCGTTCGCCATCCCGGTGGCGCTCCTGATTCGGTCCTCCGTGGTCCAGAACGCCGAGCGTGCGGCCGTGCTGCAGGCGAACAACGTGGCGTTGACCATTCGCACGAACAACAGTCAGTCCGCTATCGACTCCTACCTGAAGGTCCTCGCACAGAACAACGACCGCCGCACCAGCGTGCGCACGCCCAACGGAGCCCTGCTCGGCACCGCGCCGCCCGGCCTCGGCGGCCCCGTCAGATCCGGTAGCGGCGCGCCGTCGGGGGCGCCCCCGAACGTGGGAGGGAACAACGGGCCACCTCCTGGCGGAGAGGGCGGCGAACAGGCCCAACTAAGGCAGATTCCCGGTGGCGTAGTCGCCGAGCTTCCCGTGCGGCTGTCCGACGGCGTGTACTTCGTGCAGGTCTACGTCTCGAACGCTGCCCTGCACAGCGGTGAGGTCGGGCGACTCATGCTGATCGTCGGCGGCAGTCTTGCGTTGTTGGTGGTAAGCGTGTTGGGCGCCGAGTTGCTGACCCGTCGCATCGTCCGGCCCCTTGTCCAGACCGCCGAGACGGCGCACCAGCTCACCGCCGGGGATGTGACCGCTCGGGCGCCGACCAACGGGCCGCGTGAGGTGGCTGAGGTTGGGGCCTCGCTCAACCAGCTCGCCGACCGGATCGACGAGTTGGTCGCCGAAGAACGCGAAACGGTCGCGAATCTCTCTCATCGGATGCGAACGCCACTGACCGCCCTGCGGCTGGAGTCGGAGTCGCTGCGCGATCCGGCCGAGCGGGAGCGGATCGCAACCCAGGCGTCCGCCCTCGAGCGAACGCTGACTGCGGTCATCCACGCCGCCCGGAGACCGCAACGAGAAGGCCGGTTGCCGGCCGCGGACGCCACTGCAGTGGTGCGAGATCGAGTCGCGTTCTGGTCCGCTCTGACCGACGAGCAGGAACGGGCGTGCACGCTCACACTTCCGGACGGACCGCTTATCGTCCGCGCGTCGGCCGAGGATCTGGCCGCAGCGGTCGACGCACTGATCGAGAACGTCGTGGCGCATACGCCCGAGGGCACACCGTTCGCGGTGTCGCTGCAATCGGCGCCCCCGAACTCAACGACCTCGTGGGGCTCGTCCGGCCCGGTGGACTTAAGTCCGACGGACTCGTTCGTGCCGGACGCGGCGCCTTCGTTGGACCCGGCAGCGGTCCGGGGGTACCGGCCCGGCTCCACCGCTAGACCGGCCCGATCCAACGCCGTCTTGAGCCCGGGTGGTGCGGTCAACCCGCCGCTCCCGTCGGGTGGCGCAAGCGCGTTCACCCCGCGGTTGTCGAGCCTGTCGGGGCTGACCGAGCTGACCGTCAGCGACGCCGGCCCCGGGTTGCCCGACGGAGCTGGAATCCGCGGGCGGAGCGACCGCGGATCTAGTGGGTTGGGGCTGTCGATCGCGCGTCGGTGCGCGCAGGCGAGTGGCGGCTGGATGGATACCGGCCGCTCACCAACCGGCGGCGCGCAAGTCACTCTCTATCTGGGGGCCCCCTAGCGTCCCGCTAAGGACACTAGCGCCGCAGGCACCGTCAACACCGCAGCGCGCTCCGCCCCGATGATCTCGGCGTTAGTGCCGGATTGCGTTGATATCTCAAAGATCATCTTGCTACGCCGTTCAGCCGCCTCCTAACCGATCTTGAGGTGTACTTGACGGTCGGCTGAGGCTGCGATGAGTCGCCCCCCGTGATCGTCGTAGACATGACGACGACACCACCCCCCAAGCGACCGAATCGCGTGTTGCGCCGCGCCACGTTCACCGCGGCAGGCGTCGCGACGGCGGGTGCCGCCCTCGGCGCGACGCTCGTGGCCGGAGTTGCCAATTCCGCCGCAACCGGCGCATCCACCGACACGTCTGGCACCCAATCGACCGCCACCTCAGGGTCCACCGCCGGTTCCGCAACGACCAGCACGCCGGGTTCCTCGAGTAGCTCAGCGAGCAGCACACCTTCGCCCTCAGCCTCGTCCGACAACGGCACCAGCGGCGTTGGCTCGACCAACCAGGGCAATGCCGCGGCAGCAGGGAGTAACGGATCATGACCAGCACCCTCGACCCGGCAGTCGGCCCGGGCGGAGCCACCCGGCCGCGCAGCACGGCCGACGTCGACGCCGCGACGCTCGCCCAATGCACGCACGTCCAACCGGCGTGGAGCTGCATGGTTCGGCTGATCGTCGCCGATCGGACTGTTCGCGACGTCGCGGCCCGTGATCTCACCGCACTGCTCGACCTCGTCGACCGCACTGCCAGTCGGTTCCGCCCCGACTCAGCCTTGTCCCGCGCCAACGCCAACGCGGGGCGACCGACGCCGGTGCCGGCGCTGCTCGTGGAATTCGTGCGAGCCGCCCTGGACGCGGCGGCCGTCACCGGCGGCGTGGTGGATCCGACCGTCGGCCTGGCCATGCAACGCATTGGCTACGACCGCGACATTCGCGCCGTAGCCGATTCGAGCGATCCGGTATACCCGCTTCCGGCCCGGGCAAGTTGGCACGACGTCCTGCTGGATCGAGAGGCCGACCTGTTGACCGTGCCGCCCGGTACCGCGCTCGATCTTGGCGCAACCGCCAAGGCTCACTTGGCCGACCTTGCCGCCCTCGTGCTGTCCCGACGTCATCGCACCGCGGTGCTGGTCGAGATCGGCGGCGACCTTGCCGTTCACGGCAATGCGCCTGGCTGGAATGTATTGGTTGCGGAACGGGCCGGCACTCCGGGGCAGCTTGTCCTCGTGCGGCACGGCGGTCTGGCGACGTCGACTACGACGGTCCGGCGCTGGACGCGAGGCGGCCAACCAATGCACCACATCGTCGATCCCACGACCGGGGCGCCCACGGACGGGCCATGGCGCACGGTCACCGTGCACGCCCAGTCGGCTCTCGCGGCCAACACCGCAAGCACCGCGGCCATCGTGCTCGGCGATGCGGCGTTCGACTGGCTGACCGCGCGTCGGCTTGCCGCTCGACTCGTCGCGCGCGACGGCACCATCGTGGCGACGGCCTGGTGGCCCTCCGTTGGTCTGGAAGCGGTGGCGTCATGACGCTCTGGTACACCGCTCGCGGGGCTGGCCTGGCGGCTCTCGTGGCGCTCAGCGCGGCGACTGCGCTTGGGGCCTTGGTGTCGATGCCGAGCCGGAATCGAGCGCGGCGGGTCGCCGTCCAGTACGCACATCGCTCAGCTGCCGTCCTCGGGCTGGCACTCCTCGCGGTGCACATCACGGCGATCCTGGCTGACGCCAAAGCGCATGTCGGCATCCTTGGCGCTCTCATACCGTTCCAGTCCAGTTATCGACCGGGTTCGGTGGCGTTCGGCTCGGTCGCCGCGTACGTGTTCCTTGCCGTGAGCGCACTCGGCCTGAGCCGAGGACGACTTGCCGGTTCACCGCAGGCCATCCGCGTTTGGCGGGGGCTCCACGCGCTGGCCTATCTGGGCTGGGCCGCCGCGATACTCCACGGCTTCCGGTCCGGCACCGATGTCGGCACCGGCTGGGTTGACGCGTTGTTCCTGATCTGCCTGGTCGGAGTCCTCGCAGCCATCACGGCCCGCCTCGTCTCGGTCGCTCGCCGCGACTATGTGCGCCGCGCCATGGTCCCGATCGAAGCAACCCGATGACTACTGCGATGATCCGCCCTGCCTTGACCACGCCAGCCGAGCCGACGGCGTGGAGCATAGGCGCGCCCCGCCTGCTTGCCGGGCTCGATCACGGGCTGCACCGCCTGGACCGCCGCGCGCACTACGCGATACACGGCCCACAGCCAGCCGTCGATCTGCCCCGGTTGCTGGGCATGCTCGACGGGGTCGCGTTGGCCGGCCGCGGGGGGGCGGGCTTTCCCCTCGCTGCCAAGATCCGCGCCCTGCCAGCGGGAACGCGCCGGGAGGTCGTCGTCAACGGATGCGAAAGCGAGCCCGCGAGCGTCAAAGACCGGTTGCTCTTGCGGTTCACCCCCAATCTCGTGCTCGACGGCGCGCTGGGCCTTGCGGCCTCGCTCGGCGCCCATCGGGTGACGCTCGCGGTGCACGACTCGCTCAGCGCTGATTCGGTCCGGGCCGCCATCGCGGAGCGCTCCGACGCACGCATCGTGCGGATTCATCGAGTACCAGGTGGCTTTGTCAGCGGTGAAGCCCGCGCCGTGATGCGGTCTATTCGCGGCGGGCCGGCCATCCCCCCTGGCCGGCGCATCCACGCCAGTTCCTACGGCGTGATCCTCGGCAACGTCGAGACGTTCGCGCAGCTCGCGGTGCTGCTACGCCTTGGCCCGCAGCGCTACGGCGATACCGGCTCGCTCGCTGAGCCCGGCAGCACCCTGCTGTCACTCGGCGGAGCCGTATCGCGATCCGGCGTCGTGGAGGTGCCACTGGGCATACCTCTCGGCGTCCTCCTCGAGGCCAGTCATGCTGCACCGGCGCAGGCAGTGGTTGTGGGCGGCTACCACGGCAGCTGGCTGCCCGCCGACCCCGAGCTGCGGCTGTCTCGCGCTGGCGTCACCCGGGCCGGCGGTAGCTTCGGCGCTGGCGTGGTTCTCGTGGTGGATCACGAGACGTGCGGGCTCGGCGAGCTGTTGGGCGTGACCGACTGGTTGGCGGCCGAATCCGCCAAGCAATGCGGACCGTGCGTGTTCGGCCTGCCCGCCCTCGCCCGTGATGTCCGAGCGATCTGGTCGGGCGACCGGAACGGTCTCGCCCGGGGGCTGCGTCATGCCGACCTGGTCGACGGGCGCGGCGCCTGCCGGCATCCCGATGGCGCGGCGCGATTCGTCCGCAGCGGACTGAATGCGCTGTCGGACGACATCGCGGCGCATCTGCGAGGCGGCTGCGGGCGCCCGGTCCGAGGTCAGCTACCGATCGGAGGGTCGCGATGACGATCGAGATCGACTGGACGCGCTGCGATGGCCACGGTCTGTGCGCCGAACTCCTGCCGGAACAGATCGTCCGTGACGAATGGGGATTCCCCATCCTGCTCGGCCGGCGCGGTACGCCCGTCGACAGCCGAGCCGAGCGGCGGACCGTCGCAGCCTGCCCGGCCCTTGCCTTGCGCGTAGCCGAATCCCCGAGATAACCCGCCACTCCGAACGGAGCGACGCCATGACCTCCATCGAGGCCAGCACTGCGCTGGTGCTCCCCACCGAAAACGGGACGACCGACGTCGAGATCGTCGTCCCGGTCTACAACGAGGAACGAGACCTCGCGAAGAGCGTGCAGCGACTGCACGCGTACCTGCACGACGCGTTTCCGTTCACCACGATGATCACCATCGCCGACAACGCCAGCAGCGACGACACCTGGCCTATTGCCCAGCGGCTGGCCGGCGAGCTTTCAAACGTGCGGGCCGTCCACCTGGCGGTGAAAGGCCGCGGGCGCGCGTTGCATGACGTCTGGACTGCCAGCAACGCGCGCATCGTCGCCTACATGGACGTCGATCTGTCCACGGACCTTGCGGCCCTCCTGCCGCTGATCGCTCCGCTGATGTCAGGGCACAGCGACGTGGCGATCGGCACCCGGCTGTCGCGAACCGCCCGGGTAGTTCGTGGCCCACGGCGGGAAATCATCTCCCGCGGTTACAACATTCTGTTGCACGCCACGCTCCGCGCCCGCTTCTCCGACGCACAGTGCGGATTCAAGGCAATGCGCGCGGAATATGCCCGGGCGCTGTTGCCATATGTGTACGACCGGAGCTGGTTCTTCGACACCGAACTACTCGTATTGGCCGAGCGGGCCGGCCTGCGAATCCACGAAGTGCCGGTCGATTGGGTCGATGACCCGGACAGCCGGGTCGACATTGTTGCCACCGCCATTGCTGACCTGCGCGGAATCGCCCGAGTTGGCCGCGCATTCGCCACCGGCGCGCTCCCACTGCGTGACTTGCGGCAGCAGCTAGGCCGGCAACCGATCGGGTTACCCGGCGTGCCGCCATCGCTGGCACGCCAGATCCTGCGGTTCGCCGCGGTAGGCGCGGCCAGCACTCTTGCCTACCTGCTCCTGTTCGTTGTGCTCCGCGCTGGCCTCGGCGCGCAGCTGGCCAATCTGGTCGCACTCCTCGTCACGGCCGTGGCGAACACGGCTGCTAACCGACGATTCACCTTCGGCGTGCGGGGCGAAGGGGTCGCTCGGCATCAATTGCAAGGACTTCTCGTATTCGGACTTGGTCTGGCTGTGACCAGCGCAGCGCTAGCCGCGCTGTCGTGGATCAGCCCCGACCCGTCACGCTTCGTCGAGGTCGCAGTGCTCTTGCTCGCAAACCTCGCCGCGACCGTGCTCCGCTTCGTTCTGCTGCGCGAGTGGGTTTTCTCCACCCGCCGACCAGCTCAAACAGCCAGCCATCGTGCCGTACCGGATGTGGAGAACCTGCCATGACGACCACCTACCCGTACCTCCGCCCTGATCTTCCCCCACCCCCACTTGCCCCTGAGAGACGGAGTGGAGTGCGCCGCGCTTTGCCGGGTCCGGTCGACCAGCCCAGGTGGGTTCGTCCGTCAGCGCTCGCGCTGCTCGCCGCGACCGCGCTGCTGTACCTCTGGAATCTCGGTGCGTCAGGGAACGCCAACCAGTTCTACGCGGCCGCGGTGCAGGCCGGCACCCAAAGCTGGAAAGCGATGTTCTTCGGCTCTCTGGACTCGGGCAACTTTATTACGGTCGACAAGCCCCCCGCTTCGTTGTGGCCGATGGAGATCGCCGGTCGCATTTTTGGATTCAATTCCTGGTCGATGCTCGTCCCGCAAGCCTTGATGGGCGTCGCGGCGGTCGGGCTGCTCTATCTCACAGTCAAACGCTGGTTCGGGCCGGCGGCCGGACTGATCGCAGGTGGCTTGCTTGCAGTGACCCCGGTCGCCGTGTTGATGTTCCGCTTCAACAACCCCGACGCCTTGATGACGCTGCTCCTCGTCGTCGCCGCCTACGGCGTGACCCGCGCCATCGATGACGGCAAGCTGCGCTGGCTGCTGGTCGCCGGCGCGGCCATGGGATTCGACTTTCTGACGAAGAGCCTGCAGCCGTTCACGGTGCTTCCCGCGCTCGCTTTCGTCTACCTCGTCGCCGCGAATACGACGCTGGGCCGGCGCATTCGCAACCTGCTCCTCGCCGGCGCGGCGACTGTCGTGAGCGCCGGATGGTGGGTGCTCGCGGTGACGTTGACGCCCGCCAGCAGCCGCCCCTATATCGGTGGCTCGGGCGATAACTCTGTATGGGGTTTGGCCTGGGGCTACAACGGGCTGAGCCGACTCACCGGTGGCGCAGCCGCGGCACCTGGTGGGGGTCAGGGCGGCTCCGGCCCAACCGGTCAGCTTCCGGGATTAGGGCGTGCCGACTTCGCGGCCGGCGGCGGTCCCGGTGGCGGCGGCGCCGGTGGCGGCGGCGGCTTCGGCGGTTCGAACGGGCTCGGGCGGATGTTCAACTCCGATTTCGGCACCCAGATCTCCTGGCTGCTCCCGGCCGCGCTGCTCGCGATCGTCGCATTGTTCGCCGCCGCCCGCTGGGCCCCGCGAACCGACCGGACTCGTGCCGCAGCACTGCTGTGGGGTGGCTGGCTCCTCGTGACGGCCGGGGTATTCAGCTACGCGAGCGGCATCATTCACCCGTATTACGCGGTACAACTCGCTCCGGCCATCGCTGCTTTGGTCGCGATCGGCGCCGTGGTGCTGTGGCGGCGACGAGCGGTCATTGGAGCCCGGCTCACTCTTGCAGCGGGTGTGGCCGTGACCGGCGTGTGGAGCTACGAGCTGATGACCCGGGCGGCCGATTGGCATCCCTACCTGCGTTATGCGGTCCTGTTCGTCTCCCTTTTCGCCGCGGTGGTCATCATCGTCCCGCCGAACCAGTTCAGTCGGCGCGGTGTCGTGGTTGCCAGTGTGGCCGGGCTGCTCGTTCTCGGTGGCGGATCGGCGGCATACGCGGCGGACACTGCGGCTACCCCGCATTCAGGTTCGATTCCGTCGGCCGGCCCGACCTCGAGTGCGTCGATGGGCGGGAATGCGCTGGCGGGCCGAAGCCCATTCGGCCAGCAAGGGAACGGGAGCGATCCGCAGTCAGGACAAGGCGCATTCCCCGGTGGATCATCCGGGCAAGGAGCTCCGAGCTCGTCCAACACCGAACTCGCGGCGCTGCTCAAAGCCACCTCCACCCGCTGGGCCGCGGCAACCGCAGGTGACCAAAGTGCGGCCAGCCTCGAATTGGCAAGTGGCGGCAAGGCGGTCATGGCGATTGGTGGCTGGAGTGGCTCTGATCCGACGCCGACACTCGCGCAATTCCAGGCCTACGTCGCAGCTGGAGAGATCCGCTACTTCATAGTCGGCGGAGCCGGCGGCGGCCCGGGTGGCGGCGCGGGGTCCAGCAGTGAGATCACCAACTGGGTGACGTCAAACTTCACGGCCACTTCCGTGGGCGGTCAGACGGTCTACGACCTGACCGCCCCGGCGGCCGGAGGGTAGCGTGATGTCGGCGACGGAATCCCCTTATGGAGTGGTAAATTCGCCGTCGGCACCGCTCGCCGGTTCGGTCAAATCGGCGTGGACCGGCCGGCTCGTCCCTTTCACAATGAGCAGTGGGGAGCGGTCGCATCGCGACCGCTTGTTGCTCGCCGTGTTGCTCGGAGCGACAGCCGCCCTCTATGTGTGGGGGCTCGACCAATCCGGCTGGGCGAACCAGTTCTACGCGGCGGCTGGACAAGCCGGCAGTCAGAGCTGGAAGGCCTTCCTATTTGGTTCGCTGGACACATCGAACTTCATCACCGTCGACAAGCCGCCTGCCTCGATGTGGGTGATCGACGTGTCGATGCGGCTGTTCGGCGTCAACTCGTGGTCTCTGCTCGTGCCGCAAGCCCTAGAGGGCGTCGCTACGGTCGCGCTCGCCTATGCGGCGGTCCGGCGCGTCGCTGGGTCGAACGCCGGACTGCTGGCTGGCTCCATCCTGGCAACCACGCCGGTGGCCACGCTGATGTTCCGCTACGACAATCCCGACGCGCTGCTCGTGCTGTTGCTCACCGCGTCGGCGTATGCAACGGTCCGGGCGCTCGAGCACGGCCAGCTTCGCTGGCTCGCATTGGCCGGGACCATGCTTGGGTTCGCGTTTCTGACCAAGATGCTGCAGTCCGTTCTGGTCGTTCCCGGCATCGCCCTCGCCTATGGCGTGGCCGCGCCGATAGCGCCGCGCCGCCGCGTTGTGCATCTGCTCGCTGGGCTCGGAACGTTCCTGGTGTCCGCTGGATGGTGGGTGGCGTTGGTCGAGCTCTGGCCGGCCGGATCCCGCCCGTACATCGGCGGTACCAACGGCAACAGCATCTTCGAGCTGATCTTCGGTTACAACGGGATCGGACGCCTCGACGGAACGAGCAACAACGGCAGTCCCGGCGGAGGCACTGGGGGGTTCTCTTCCGGGCAGACCGGCCTCGGTCGACTGTTCGGCAGCGAGATGGGCAGCCAGATCAGCTGGTTGCTTCCCGCCGCGTTCATCTCGCTCGCGGGCGTGCTGTGGTCGACCCGCGCTGCTCCCCGCACCGACCGGTTACGCGCCAGCGCGCTCCTCTGGGGTGGCTGGCTCGTCGTGACCGCCGCGGTCTTCAGCTTCGCCAGTGGCATCATTCACCCCTACTACACGGTGGCATTAGCTCCGGCCATCGCTGCTCTGGTCGCGATCGGCGTAGTCGCTCTCTGGCACTCATCGGGCTGGACCAGCACCATTCTCGTTGCAAGCGCCGTCTGGACGTTCGAGCTCCTGGGACGAAGTACCTGGCATCCGTGGCTCGCCTGGGTCGTCCTGTTCGCTGGCGCGGTCGCGACAGCACAAGTAGTCGGGCGCCGCTGGACGAAGCTCACGGCGATGACTATCGGCTTCACCTTGCTGCTCGCACCGACGGCATACGCCTTACAAACCGCCTCTACCGTGCACACCGGGGCAATCCCGAGCGCAGGGCCGGATAGCTCCTTCACCGGCCCGGGTGGCAGTGCCCGATTCGGTGGAGCGACCGGCGGTGGCTTCGGCGGTGCCTTCGGCCGGCTCGGCCCCGGTGGTGGACGCGGCTTCGGCGCGACGGGTGGCGGGCCGGGCGGCGTCGGTCTCGGCGGCGCGACCACCGTGAGCAGCGAATTGACTGCCGCCCTGCAGGCGAACAGTGGCGACTACCGGTGGGTCGCCGCGACGACTGGTGACAACGAAGCAGCAACTCTCCAGCTGGCGAGCGGCCGTCCGGTCATGGCGCTCGGCGGATACAACGGTACGGATCCGGCCATCAGCCTGGCCGCGTTCCAGCAGCTCGTTGCTCGTGGCGAGATCCACTACTACGTGCTCGATCAGGGTGGATTCATCGGCTCGACGAGCGCCCAGTCATCGACGGCCTACGCGATCCAGCAATGGGTTACCTCGACGTTCACGGCAACGACGATAGGCAACTCCACGGTGTACGACCTCGCGACCTCGACGTCGGGGTAATGCAGGACGAAAACGGTCGCCTTCAGTCCGCTGGGGTCGCTATGCCCAGCTCGACGCAACATTCTCCGGTTCGTGGCTGCAGGATCGCGTGCACGGTCAGCGCATCCAGTCCGGTCAGGAAACCGGTCAAGAACGAGTGGTTGAGTCCACATACGAGTTCGGGGAACTGCCTACTAACCGGATGGAACGGACAGTTGCGTAAGCAGATCCGCGTCGGTGAGACGCGGTCGGGCTCATACCCCTGCCGACTCAGCAAGCTCTCGCTCAACGTGAGCGCGCGTTCCGCGCCGAGCCGGCCGGGGCGAGAGTTCCAGCGCTCGGCCGCGCCGACAGCCTCGCCGCGATCGCGTGCGGCCCGCAGGACCGCCTGCGGGGCGGTCTCGGCGGCCTGCTCGCTCAGCACGGCATCGATCAGGATGGCCGCTAGGACGTCGGGCCGGCGTTCCGGGATGCTCATCCAAACGTCGGCATCGACCGGGGCGTAGACCTTGGGCGCGCGGCCGACTCGCCGCTGGCCAGTTCCTCACGGCGCTGGGCATTTCGCTTGACTCCGAGAGCCTGCGCGACCGGACACGCCGGTTAGCGCGAAGATCTCCGCTCGGGACCGGGGATCGTGCCGCAGTATGCACTGACGCGGTGGCAAACGCATCGACCGGCGCCCGGTGGCCGCCGCCGTTGGTACCGCTCGGCTGGGATTGAGCCGGTCAGGCCGATCCGGCTCCGGGAGCGTTCGTCGCCTCGACGTGCGCGTCCGGACCGGGAAAGACGAGCGCCTCATGGCCGCTGTCCTGCCAACGGACCATGAATGGCGGACCGCCATCGTCTCCATGTACGGCGAGGATCTCTCCTCGGCGGGAGTGGCTGTGCTCAGTAGGGCCCTCAACCAGCAGGAAATCGCCCGGCTGTGCTCTCATCGACGTGCCTCCTCGAACATTGGCGTCATTCAACGGCAGTCGCCCGAGGCCTTCAGCTCACCACCTTCCGAGGCGCAACTCCAGGGCTGAGTCGGCATTCATCCCAGATCCGGATCCGGGTTACTTCGTGTCATCGGTGCGCGGTGCGAATCCGGCGAGGATGGCGTCGACGATGCGGCGGCCGAGATTACGGTCGAGTGGGGCTCCGCTGAACAGCAAGCGGTAGAAGATCGGCCCGACCAGGAGTTCGTGGATCAGGCGGACGTCGGTATCGGGGCGCAGGTCGCCGCGGACGATGCCGCGCTTGATTACCGGCGTGAGCTCAGCCTGGCGGGGCTCAACCACTTGCTCACGGTAGACGCGCGCGAGATCGGGATCGGTCGCAATCTGGGACACCAGCGCCTGCATGGCCTGGCCATAGGGCGGTGTAGCCAGCATCTTGACCACCGAGTTGATGAACCTGAGCAGTTCCTTGCGGGTATCGCCGACGTCAACCGGCTCGTCCAACCGCGGAAGCATGTCGATCATGACGGCGTCCAGGGCCAGCTCCCACTTGTCACGCCAGCGTCGGTAGATAGTGGTCTTGGCCACCCCGGAGCGGGCGGCGACCGCCTCCACGGTGAGTGAACCCACATCGCCGTCTTGAGCGAGCAGCTGCAAGGTCGCATCCATGATCGCCTGTCGAGAGCGCTCCACCCGCGGGTCCGGTCTCGCGGCGGTATCGGTCATGCGGTTCAAGATACAACGAAACGTAGTGTTGTATACGACTCAGGTCCATCTACCGCTTAGTTATCTGAAACGCTACGGAGCGCTCTACCGGAGGTGGCAATAGCGCCGGTCGCGACTTGGACTGAAGGCGGGCGGAGCGCCACGCTCGGGTACCTCCTACTTATCGCGGATGGATGCGCCGTAGACAGCGGCCTGGGTGCGACGCTGCATACCCAGCTTGGCGAGCAGCCCGGAGACATAGTTCTTGACCGTCTTCTCGGCGAGGAACAACCGATCACCGATCTGCCGGTTGGTGAGCCCGTCAGCGATCAAGCCGAGGATCTCCCGCTCCCGATCGGTGAGCGTCGCCGACCGCGAATCCGTTACCGAACCCTGTCGGAGCCGGGTGAGCAGCCGTTCCGTCACGGCCGGGTCGAGCAGCGAACGGCCAGCCGCAACCTGTCGAACGGCATCAACGAGGGACGTCCCGCGGATCTGCTTGAGCAGATAACCAGACGCACCTCCCATCACCGCGGCGAACACCGCATCGGCGTCGTCATACGAAGTCAGGATGAGGCACCGCACAGCGGGCATGGACGAACGGATCTCCCGGCATACGTCGATGCCGCTGCCATCCGGCAGCCGCGCGTCGAGAATGGCGACGTCCGGGCTCGTGGCTGGAATGCGCCGCAAGGCTTCGGCAGCAGTCGCGGCCTCACCCACGATCGTGATGCCGTCGGTTTCGAGCACATCAGCAATTCCCCGCCGGACGACTTCGTGGTCGTCCAGCAGAAACACCCGTATGGCGCTGTCGGTGGAATCCCGGCTCAGCGAAGCGGAATTGTCCATCGCAGGAGAGTTCCTTGTCGGTAGTTGTCCATGGGCGGCTCCGCAATCGGGCCGATCGTGAACGTGCCGCCGTGATGTTCGGCGCGGGCCCGGAGGTTGGCCAGGCCGCTCCAGCGCGACCCGTCCCCAATGCCGACGCCGTCGTCAGTGACCTCGAGGACAAGCGAATCCGTGGTCGCCGCCACGGCCACATCGACGCAGCGGGCCTTGGCGTGGCGAGCGACGTTGGTCAGTGCTTCGCGCAACGCCGCGATGAGATCATCGACGGAAGCGTCCGGCGCCGCGAGATCGACCGGCCCGGCGAAGGTAACCCGTGGTTCGAAGCCGAGAACCGGCTCGAGCTCCGACACCACGGACAAGACGGCCGAGCGCGTCGTGCCTACTTCGGCGGTCATCGGACCGCGTAACTGGAAGATCGACGTGCGGATCTGCCGAATGGTCTCATCCAGTTCGGTGACCACGCGGCGCAGCCGTAGCGACGTCTCATCCGAGCCCGGCCTGGCGGCGACGCTCTCGACGGCGAGTCCGGCCGCGAACAGCCGCTGGATCACGTGGTCGTGCAGATCGCGCGCGATTCGGTCGCGATCCTCGAGCAGTATCATTCGCTGCTGATTCTCGCGCCCGTCGGCCAGTTCGAGAGCGACTGCGGCATGGTTGGCGAACGTGGTCGCCATGTCCAGGTCGGCGTCATCGAACCGATTCCGGCCGCGCAGCCGGGCGATGACGAGCGCGCCCCTCGTATCCACGGTGCCCACGAGGGGAAGCACCATGACCGGGCCGACAGGCAGCACCTCTGACAAGTGCGAGTCGTGGTCAGAATCGTCTGCGTCACCCACTAGGACCGGATGCCCGCTGCTCAAGGCCAGCCCGGTCAAGGTGTGCTCGATCGGGTAGCTCATGCCGGTCAACTCATCAGCTGCTCGCCCGGCCGCGACCTCTACCATCATTCGTTCGCGAGATTCGGTGGGCAGGACAACAGTGACGACGTCCGCATCCGCGATCTGGCGAGCCTCGCGGGCGATCAACTGCAACGGCTCCTCGCCCTCAGCCGACAGTAACTGCCTGGTGATCTTGGCCGACGCCTGCAGCCAGTCCTGTCGGCGCTGAGACTGCTCGTAAAGCCGGGCATTCTCGATCGCGACGCCGGCTGTCGCCGCGAGGGCAGCTACCAGTTCCTCGTCGTCGGCGGTGAATTCCCCGCCGTCGATGCGCTCCGTCAGGTAGAGGTTGCCAAAGACCTTGCCACGGACAAGCACGGGCACGCCCAAGAAACTGGTCATGGGCGGGTGATGCGGCGGGAACCCAACCGATCTCGGGTCGTCCTCGATGGACCGAAGCCGAATCGTCCTGGGATCGTCGATCAGGGCGCCGAGGAGGCCTTTGCCCTCCGGCAGATGCCCGATCCGCCCCACGGTCCGCTCGTCCAGCCCGACGTGCACGAACTCGGCCAGTCCACCGTCTGGAGCAACCACCCCAAGCGCTCCGTACCGCGCTCGCACGAGTTGGCACCCGGCCTCCACAATGCGCCGCAGCACGGTCGGCAAGGTCAAGTCAGCGGTGATCGTCCGGTTGGCGGCGAGCAGGCCCCGCAGCCTG
Organism: uncultured Actinomycetota bacterium; assembly: GCA_963809815.1. GTDB lineage: Bacteria > Actinomycetota > Actinomycetes > Mycobacteriales > Jatrophihabitantaceae > CAVVJA01. The sequence continues at coordinate 62,718 of CAWELM010000015.1, read as the reverse complement.
CCCTGAGTGGCCAGAACCTCCTCGGCCCGAACGATGATCTGCGTCAGCAGCTCATCGAGCTCCAGGCGCGGCGCGTCAGGGAACACGAGCCGACCCGAATCGTCGGGGCGCTCGTGCGCTTCAGCTTCACCCGACATCGCCACCGACCTTATCCGCCGTCGCTCGGGGGGAGAACGTCCGCTCAGACACTTTCGGCAATCATGTCGACGAGACGTCGCCGGCGGGTGGGAGTGGTCGCAGGTGCTCGTCCGACGCGCAGCAGGATGTGGGGATACATGGTCAATGCCAGCTCCTGTCGAAGCAGGGCATTTGTCCGGGCCACCTCAATCACCTGGGTGAACGGGCTGGCTACATATCCCCGCCGGGTGAGCTCGAGGAGCACCCGCTCGAGCGCCTCGCCGCTGCGCAACCAGGCCACCGGATCGTCGGCCGCCGACCCCAGCAGTAGCAGGCATTGGCGCATCGAGGACTGCGTCTCGGTCGGCAACCAGCCCATTCCACGCGTGTCGAAGTCGCGGATCGGTATCTCGTCGCCCGAGCCGGCATCGGTGTGCGGAACCGCCGCCGCGGGTACACCGTCGCGGCGCCGTACGTCGTCAGTCGTCCAGGCGCGCAGCTCGGCCCGGTAGGCCGGATCGGCGTTTTCGATCTCGTCGGCCAGCTGCGACAGCCGCGCGGTTGATTGCCGATGTGCTTCGCGTTCGACCGGAAACAGGACTGCTCCCTCCGCGTCGGCTGCCGCAACCAAGGCGGCGACAGCTACCGGCGGCACTGGCTCATCGGAGAAGCGGCGGCGGTTCGTGTGTCGGCGTTCGGCCTCGTCGTCCAAAGCGCCGACAGGTACCCAATCCCGGCGAGGTTCCCCGACGAGCACCCGCGCGAGTAGGTCAGGTTGCATCGGGTCAGGCAGCCGCTCCACCGGCGGGTCGTAGCCGGCGGCGGCGATCGAAGCCCGAGCGTTGAACAGCGCGCACCCGCAACTGATCGTCATCTGCCGGCCCCGAGGATCCAGCACGCGCAGCTGCCGGGACGGATCGGCGTGGATCTCCAGGGCATCGGCTGACAGAACGAACCGCCACGGCTGGGTGTTGTGAATCGAGGGAGCAAGCGTGGCGCGCACAGCCGCGCGGCGCAGCGTCTGTCCACGCTCCTGGTGAATCAGTGACGTCATCGGTCCTCCGGTGCTCCCAGTGACTCCAGCGTGAGACCGATACCGGCTCGCCAAGCAGAGTCAAAGGTCCCGAGTAATTCAGGCGTCTGGACCGATGTAGAAACGCCCCGATAACGAGCATGATGGACGACGGTGCGTCCCCTGGGGGAGATGTCTCATGATCTCGACGACCTGTCAACACATCGATTCCGAGCCGAATTACGCGTGCGAATGCTCACGGGTGGTGGTCTGGGCGGACAGCACGCCGCTAGCGAGCGCTGATATCGCTGCTGACCCCGCGTCCGTAACGCTGCAATTTGCGGTGACACCTGGCCATCTGCCCCGTGATGCGCGGCTCGACTTGCTCGAGGCAGTCTTCGGACTGCTGGGTGACCAGCCAAGTCGGACGGTGCGGGCCACGATCCCTCTCGGGGACTGTGACTTGCTGGCCGGCCTGACTCGCCATCTGACCGACGTGCGAACTCGGGCGGCTGGGGCGACCTGCCTGATCGACGCGCGCACGTGAGCGTTCGGCAGGGGATGACACCACGATGAGCCGGTTCTCAGTCGTTGTCTGTGGTGGTGGTGTGGCCGGTGTGGAGGCGGTGCTGCGGCTGCGTCGGCTGGCGGGTGATCAGTTTGACATCACTTTGGTGAGCGCGTCGGACACGCTGGTGTATCGGCCGCTTTCCGTCCTCGAGCCGTTTGGCGCCGCACTGGTTCTGCGCTACCCGGTGGCTCGGATCGTGTCCGACACCGGGGTCCGGTGGATTCGGGAGAGCTTCGAGTGGGTCGACCGGGCTGAACGTATCGCGCACGCCGGTAGCGAAATGATCCGCTACGACGCGCTGCTGCTGGCGATCGGTGGACATCAGCTGCCGGCACCGGAGGGTGTGTTCGTGTTCAGCGATCGCACCGCACCCGCATATCGGGAAGTGCTCGAACAAACCTGGTCCGGCGAGATCAGCCGGATCGCGTTCGTCCCTCCGGCCGAGCCGAGTTGGCCGTTACCGATCTACGAACTGGCGCTGCTCACCGCTGCGCAGGCCACCAAAACCGACGGCCCAAGGCCGGAGATCATCGTGGGCGAGCCGGGACTGCGGCCGCTGGCCGCGTTCGGCCGCGAGGCCAGCGACGCGGTCACCGAGGTGCTGGCGAACGCGAAGATCACCGTGCACACCCGGTCTGAGCTCCGGGATCAGGAGGGACCGCTGTTGCGTACGCCGGCTGGTGACCTGCGTCCGGATCTGATCGTGACCGTGCCGACGATTACGGGGCCGAATGTTCGCGGTATTCCCGGTGATGCCCTGGACCGATTCCTCCGCGTCGACGAGCGCTGCCGGGTGACGGGAGGAGGCGGCCGGATCTACGCCGCCGGCGACGCGACCCACCTGCCGGTCAAACACGGCGGCGTGGGCGCGCAACAGGCGGATACCGCCGCCGCGTCGATCGTCCACCTGGCCGGCCTCGGCCCGGAGCCGCCACCGCTGCATCCGGTCATCCGGGGCGTGCTGCTGACCGGCGGGCCGCCGCTGTATCTGACCGCGCATCTGATCGCCGGGGAGGGGGTGCGAGCCCAAGTGACTCGCACCCCGCCGTGGCCGGTCGACGACAAGATCGTTGCCGAGGAGCTCAGCCCTTACCTGGCCGAACTCAACGCAACCATGGGTGGCGACGAATAACCGGCTGCGCCGCCCACCCCCGGCCCAGACCCCACGTCTGCGCGGCACCGGTGAGGGCGAGCACCACGAGGACGACGGCGTAGATGTAGTGGTAGTCAGCGAACAGGTTCGTCGACCCGCTCGCCACCCCGGCGCTGGTGTGCTGGGCGAGGGGAAACTCGGCCAACCACATGAAGCCCAGCAGCGCGACACCGGCCGCGGTGCCGGCGTACATCAGCACGCCGAGAATCAGCGTGAGGCCGACGCCGAGCAGGCCGAGCATGAACAGCCAATCCGCCCACCACGTGCCGGCGATCGAATGGAACCACGACTGCAACGGCCCCACGTCCACCGACGTGAGAAAACCCTTCGTCGGTGATCCGCCGTGGATCCACGCCTTCGACGACGGGGTCGAGTAGTGCAGACCGAACGCCTTGTCCAGGAACGCCCACAAGAACACGAATCCCATCGACACGCGCAGCACGGCGAGGGATATCGCCGCCGCGGAGTTAGTCCTCGGCGCGCCGGTCTCTACTGAGTGGCTCGCCGCCCGCGTCATCGTTGATTGCGTTGTCATCTGTCTCTCCTTTCGAATTGGTTTGCTAGCCGGTGGTTCGGTCGTCCAACACGTCGGCGACGTGCCGGCGCCGGGACGCGGGTGTTACCGGAGCCCGACCGACCCTGAGCACCATGTGCGGCTGCATGCTCAGGCGAAGATCGCTCCGCAGCTGAGCCCGAACCGCCGCGACCTCGACCGGTTGCGAAAACAGGCTCGCGACGTAGCCGGCGCGGGTGGCCTCCAGCCACACCCGTTCCAGCGCCTCCCCGGCCCGCAGCCACGCCTCGGGCCGGTCGGTGGTGGTGCCGAGGATCAGCAGGCATTGGTCCCGCCCCGAACGGGTCTCCGGTGGCAGCCCACCCTTGCCCTGACTGTCGAAGTCGCGGATCGGGATGTCGTCCCCAGCAGTCCCGTCGACGTGGGGCACCACCAGGGCCCGGACGCCATCGCGCCGATCTGGGTCGGTCGTCGTCCAGGCCCGCAACTCGGCCCGATACGCCGGATCTGAGATCTCGAGCGAATCTGCTCGCTGCACGAGACGAGCGAGAGCCATCCGGTCGTCCTCCAGATCGACCGGATGCAGGATCGCGCTCTCGCGCTCGGCGGCGGACACCAACGTGTTGACCACCTCCGGCGGTACCTCGCCCGACGCGAACCGACGACGGTTGGTCTGACGCAACCCGATCACCGCATCCAGCGCCGCAACCTCTCGATCCACCGCCTCGTCCCCGACGTCGATCGAAACGAGGAGAATCGGCTGCGCCGGGTCGGGCAAGCGACGCACCGCCGGGCTCGTGCCGGAGGCCGCCAACGAGACCCGGGCGTTGAAAGCGGCGCATCCGATGCTCAGGTGCAGTTGCCGACCAGTCGGATCGAGGACGAGGAGCTGGCGACTGCGATCGGCGTACACGTCAAGCACCCCAGGGCGCAGCACGAATCGCCACGGTTGGGTGTTGTGGATCGACGGCGCCAGGGTGGCGCGCACCACCGCGCGGCGGAACGTCTCGTGGATCGCATGTGTCGAGGTCGTCATGCGTTAAGCCCACGTCTGCGCGGGAGGCGGAACAAGGTTGCTTAGGTCCTGTCCGCCAGGCAGTCGGGCGGCGGCGATAAGGACCTAAGTCCTGATGCTCGCGACACCTGGCTGCTCGATGATTGGGCGGGACGTGACGTCGCGTTGTCGATCGACATTGGGGCCAAAGGACGCGTTCATGCCGAAGCCGAGCCGCCCGGCGGTCGAGCCGCCGGTTCCGCGAGCCGCGCGCGCACTGCGCGTGGAATGGGCCCGACTGGCCGAGCCGCCCGGCCGGAGCCAGCCAGGGTTTGACCCATCGACCGTGGCGGACCTGCCCGAGCCCGCACGGCGCTGGCTTGTCCACGCGATTACGCCCGGCACGCCGTTGTGGCGTTCGGTGACATTGACTATGCGAGGCAAGATACGCATCGGCGCGTGGCGGTCGTTCACCGCGACGCAGGTCATCGCGCCCTCGGCGGGGTACGTCTGGGCGGCGACGGCTCGCATTTTCACGCTCCCGGTCACGGGGTTCGATCGACTAACTGGGGACACAGGAGAGATGAGGTGGCGCCTGCTCAAGCTGATTCCGGTGGTTACTGCCGGCGGCGACGACGTCACCCGCAGCGCGGCTGGGCGGCTTGCCACCGAGACCGTATTCGTGCCCACGATGTTCCGGCTCGCGACGTGGACGGCAGCTGAGGAACCCGACACGGCCGTTGGAACCTGGCGGATCGGCACGGATGCGGAGAGCGTGCGCTACCGGCTCGGCCCCCAGGGCGAGATGGCCGAGGTGCGGCTTGACCGGTGGGGCAACCCGGACGGAGCGGCCTACGGTCGATACCCGTTCGGAGCGTCAATCGAGGCCGAGCAGGTCGTCCAAGGCGTCGCGATACCGTCCGAGTTCCGAGCCGGATGGTGGTGGGGGACCGAGCGCCACGATGCCGGCGAGTTCTTCCGAGCCCATGTGACGGATGCTCGCTTCCATTAGTGCCCGGCGTCGACGTCGATTCGGCGTTTGGCGGCGGGCAGTCCGCCTTATGCAACGCTCAGCTGCGCTTGATCCAGGCTTGAGCCTGTCGTGAGGCTGTCCTGACCAACCGCCGACCAGGCTCGGCCGAGATGGACGGACAGCAGGGATGAGGGCGCTGCATTTGCGCTACCCCAGACGTCGGTGGGTCGTGGTGAGCGCGGTCGTCGTGCTGCTCGCCGCTGGGGGTGCCGTGTGGTGGGCACGCAGCGCCGACAGCTCGAGTGCCAACGATCCGACCTATCGTCTCGTGGCCGCATCGACGGGAACGATCCGCCAAAGCATCAGCTCGACGGGAACGATCGCGCCGGCTCAGCAAGACGCGGTCAACTTCACCGTTTCGGGCAAGGTGACGCGGGTCGCGGCTACCGCCGGACAGCGAGTGAGCGCGGGAACAGTACTCGCGACGATAGACACCGCGACGCTCACCGCCAACCTCGCCCAGGCCCAGGCCACCCTGGCCACCGCGCAGGCCAAGGTGGCCGCCGACAACGCAGATAGTTCGACCACTTCCACACAACTGGCGGCTGACACGGCAGCGGCGACGTCGGCGCAGGGCCAGGTCACCTCCGCCCAGCAGGCGATGTCCGCGGCGACACTGACGTCGCCAATCGCCGGAGTAGTCGCCGAGGTGAATCTCACGGTTGGCCAGCAGGTCGGTGGCTCATCCAGCGGCTCAGGTAGCGGTACCGGCGGCTCAGGTAGCGGTACCGGCGGCTCAGGAGGCGGTACCGGCGGCTCAGGAAGTGGGGCCGGGGGCTCCGGGTCCGGCGGGTCGAACTCCTCCAGCTCGTCGTCCACCGATCAGTTCCTCGTCATCAGCACCACGTCCTGGGTCGTCAACGCGACAGTCGACTCCACGGGGGTCGGGCTCATTGCCAACGGCGACCAGGCGCAGATCGTCCCGGGCAGCTCGCCGAGCGTGGCGTACGGAACGATCTCATCGGTCGGCGTCATGGCCACTACCTCGTCGGGCGTAGCAACGTTCCCGGTCGTCATCTCGGTCACCGGTAATCCGCCCGGGTTGCATGCCGGCGACACGGCGACCGTGTCGTTGATCTACAAGCAGCTGTCCGACGTGCTGATCGTTCCGACCGCGGCAGTGCATACGGTCAACGGACAGCGGGTCGTCTACCTGGTCTCCGGCGGCAAGCAGGTGAGCCACCCGGTCCAGGTTGGTTTGTCATCCGGCGGAAGCACCCAGATCACGTCCGGACTGAACGAGGGCGACCAGGTCGAGGTTGCGATCCCATCGACATCGAACGGCGGTGCTGGGTCCAGCGCGAGCCGGAGCGCCCGTCCGAGCGGCGGGACGCGCCAGTTTCCCGGCGGCGGCAACTTCGGCGGCGGGGGCTTCGGCGGCGGGGGCGGGGGCTTCGGCGGCGGTGGTGGCGGCAACTTCGGCGGCGGGGCACCCGGCACCGGAGGGGGCTGACCAGTATGCCGCCCGATTCGCGGAGTCCCGAGGAAATTCCGCAGGAGTTTCCTTGGGTGCAATTGGAAGGTCCTTACGAAATCACACAGGAATCCGGGGTCCCCGCGGAATCGCGCAGCGATTCCGGGGGGTGGTCCGGGGTCCCCGCGGAATCGCGCAGCGATTTCGTGGAATGGTTTCCGGAGGTACCGACCGAAGTAACCGAGCCAATCCCCGCGGTCACCGTCGACCCCGTCATCCAGCTGGAGGGCGTGGCGAAGACCTATAGCACCGGTTCGGTATTCGTCGAAGCACTTCGCGACGTGTCCCTCTCGATTGCGTCGGGCGAGTATGTCGCAATCATGGGCCCGTCCGGCTCGGGCAAGTCGACACTCATGCACATTCTCGGCTGCCTTGACGTGCCGACGACGGGTCGTTACCTGCTCGCCGGGGATGACGTTGGCCGGCTTTCGGAGTTCGAGCTCGCCGAGATCCGCAATCGGAGGGTCGGTTTCGTCTTCCAGCAGTTCAATCTGCTCGCCGGGATGTCGGCGTGGCGCAACGTCGAGCTGCCACTGGCTTACGCCGGAGTGCGGCGCGCCGAGCGGCGAACTCGGGCGGTCGATCAGCTGGGGCGCGTGGGCCTGGCCGACCGGATTGACCATCGCCCGGGTGAGCTGTCTGGTGGCCAGCAGCAGCGGGTTGCCGTCGCCCGGGCCTTGGTGACCGATCCGGCTCTCATACTGGCCGACGAACCTACGGGAAACCTCGATTCCGCTTCAACGGAGGACATCCTCAACCTGCTCGACGCACTTCACGGTCAGGGCCGGACCGTTGTACTGATCACGCACGAGCCTGACGTAGCCGCGCGGGCGCAACGCATCATCCAGCTCCGTGACGGGCTGATCAGCTCGGACAGCGGCGGTCTGTGATGGGTTGGCTCGAGACCCTGCGAACGGGCTGGGATGCGGTGCGATCGCACCGTCTGCGCTCCGCCCTCACCATGCTGGGCATTCTCATCGGCATTGCCGGCGTGGTCATGACGGTCGGCCTCGGCGAGGGTGCGCAGCAGAAGGTGAGCTCACAGATCAGCGCGCTCGGCAGCAATTTGCTGATCGTGTCGCCGGGCAGCGCCACGAGCACGACCGGTGTGCGCGGTGGCTTCGGCTCGGCGTCGACGTTAACCGTCGCCGACGCGGCCGCGCTGAGCTCGCCGGTGGCGACGCCTGACGTCGCGGGCGTCGCGCCCGTAAAGAACACCTCTGAGAGCCTGGTGTACGGCTCGACGAACTGGACGACGTCGGTCGTGGGTACGACCCCCGAGTGGCTCGCGGTGCGAGCGCGAACCGTCACGGAAGGCCGGTTCTTGTCGACGGCAGATCAAGCCGAATCGGCGGCGGTCACCGTGCTCGGCCCGACAACCGCGCAGGAACTGTTCGGTGCAAGCGATCCGGTTGGACAGTCGGTCACGATCAACGGCATTCCGTTCTCCGTCATCGGGGTCCTCAACTCGGCCGGTTCTGACTCGACGAGCAACCTCGACGACCAGGCCCTGGTCCCGATTTCGACCGCTGCCTCGCGTCTCATCGGGGGGAGCACTCGCAATTCGGTGTCATCGATCTACCTCGCCGCCCGATCGAGCTCCGTGCTGTCGGCCGCGTACCAGGAGGCCGATAACCAGCTGTTGAGCCTCCACCACGCGAGCGTGCCGACGGAGGCCGACTTTACGATCACCAGTCAGCAGTCGCTTATCACCACAGCCACCTCAGTGAGCAAGACGCTGACGATCTTGCTCGCCAGTGTGGCCGGGCTGTCCTTGCTCGTCGGCGGAATCGGCGTCATGAACATCATGCTGGTGTCCGTCACCGAGCGAACTCGAGAAATCGGGTTACGAAAAGCGCTGGGCGCACCGCCGGCGGTAATCCGGCGGCAGTTCCTCGTCGAGGCATCGGTATTGGGATTCGCCGGAGGGATCCTCGGTGCGGCAATCGGCATCATCGGTGCGATCGTGTTGCCCCATGTGATCAACAATCCGATCGCCATATCGCCGACGGCCATTGCCCTCGCGATCGTCGTGGCCGTCGCGATCGGCGTGATCTTCGGCGTCTACCCCGCGAGCCGGGCCGCACGGCTGGCTCCCATCGACGCGCTTCGCAGCGAATGACATCGATCAAAGGAAGCTCATGACGACTCGAATTCCCATCGGCGCCATCCGGCTCTTGGCCGGAGCGACAGCCGTTCTGGCCGTTGCCGGAACGCTGGCGGCGTGCAGTAAGACGACCGGATCTGGCGCGGCGGCAGCGGCGAACACGCCAGCACCGGCCAGCAGCGGGTCGAGCTCCCCGTCGCCCTCGGGATCGCGCGTCGCGCGCGGTCTTCGCCCCGCGGCCCAGGGCACGATCGCCGCTTTGGCGGCTACCAGCATGGAGGTGCAGAGCCCCCAGTCCGGTCAGGTCACCGTGGCATTCGGTCCGACAACGGCGTTCACAGCGACCTCGGCGACGACGAAGTCCGCTGTGGCCGTAGGAACATGCGTCGCCGCCATGGCTGCACGCAGCCCATCGTCCGGATCAGCGGCGCCGAGCAGCCCGGCCCCGTCAGCGAGCCCGCCACCCCGGGTCACGAGCTTCACCGCCGCCACCGTCACGATCACCCAGCCGGTCAACGGCACGTGTAACGCCGGCTTCGGCGGACCGAATGGTTCCGGAGCACCTGGCCCGGGCGGACCGCCATCCGGGGCCTTCCCGAGCGGGACGCCGTCGGGCGGATTCGGCCGCGGCGGCTTCGGCGATTTCGCACGAGCGACCGGCAAGGTGTCCACGATTACTGCTTCGACGATGACCGTAGTCGGCAGCACTCGAACCGGTTCGATCACCTACACCGTGACCGTCGACCCCAGCACTATGTACACGACGACGGGGCGTGGGACAGCAGCATCGCTTGCGGTCGGCAAGTGCGTCATCGCGTTCGGCTCGACCAATTCGGCCGGAGCGGTCGCCGCCACCCGCATCGCCGTCAGCCCGGCATCGTCTTCGGGCTGCACGACCGCCGGCTTCGGCCGCGGGCGATTCGGCGGCGCATCCAGCAGTACGGGTGGGTGAGGCTGTGACCGGGCGTCGCGGTCGCCGCAAGCGGATCATCATCGTCGGCGTTGCGGCGGTTGCCGCCGTCGCAATCGGTGGTGGCGTCGCCATGGCAATGACGAGCTCGTCCGGACCGTCATATCGGCTGGCTAGCGTTACCCGCGGGTCGGTTACCCAGACCGTGACCTCGGTCGGCACCGTCTCCTCCGTGAACCGCGCCACCGTCAGCTTCGCGGAATCGGGGAAAGTGGCATCGGTTATCGCCCAGCTCGGCCAGCACGTCGCTGCCGGACAGACGCTGGCGCAGCTCGACATGACCACGCTGAACCAACAACTCCAAGCCGCGCAAGCCGACGTCGCCAAAGCGCAGCAGACACTGGCCGCGGATACCGCCGCGCAGCTGGCCGGCACGACTAGCTCGTCCTCGGCCGCATCAACGTCGTCGACATCATCCAGCAGCGCGGGTTCGACGACGCACGTCACACAGAGCGCAGCGACAACCGCGCTGACGGTGACGCCAGCGGTTCTGCTCAGCCCCATATCGGTGCCGGCCTCGTCGAGCACCGCTGCGACATCCGGGCCGCACACCGTCTCGACGGTGGGTCCCGGTGCCGGAACTGGTTCGGGGGCGAGTACGCCCGCGCCCGCAATTGGCGGATCAGATGCGGGAACGGGCTCCCCGTCGAATTCGGCGGTCGCCGCCGCGCAGGCCAAGGTCGCCCAAGCCCAGGCCGTCGTGCTCAACCAACAGCAGGCCATTGATTCGCAGCTGGCGACGGCGTCCGCCGACATGCGCGCCGAGACCAAGGCCTGTGCAGCCGTCAGCGTCTCATCGCCCACGTCCGGTCAATCCGCAACGCCGACCGCCAAGTCAGGGTCGACGGCCCCGTCAGGTGCCGGGTCGGCGCCCGGGTCGACCTCGTCCTCGAGCCCACCGACGAGCGCGCCGAGTGCGCCATCAGGTGGCACGGTCGTCAGCGGCCTGGCGGCCTGCCAGAATCTCATATCGACCGTGCTGGCCGACCAACAACAGGTGGCGGCGCAGGAAAACACTCAGCTCAGCAATGAGAAAGCGCTCGATACCGCCCTAACCACACTGCAGCACGCCATCCTCGCCTCGCCCAGCGGCGGTGCCAGCGGATCCAGCAGTGGAAGCGGCGGATCCGGCGCGACTAGGTCAGGTGGATCCGCCAACCATGCCGGTTCGGTCGGGTCGGGTGGAACCGGCTCGGCCAGTCGCGCCGGATCCGCCACGTCCGGCGCTAAGAACAGCTTCGGCTCGGCCAGCTCAAAGAATGGCTCCGGCTCGGCCAGCTCAAAGAACGGTTTCGGCTCTGCGGGTTCAGGAAGCGGTTCAGGATCGACCGGCTCCAAGAGCGGGTCCAGCTCCCGTAGCGGGTCGAGCTCATCCGGCTCGACCGGCGGGTCGGGATTCAGCGGATCCGGCGCTGGCTCCGGATCTGGCCGCGTCATCACCGCCGCTCAACTAGCTGCCGATCAGGCGCAGATTGATGCCGCCAACGCGAACGTCGCCGTGGCCCAGCAGAATTCCGCGCAGGCAACGCTCACCAGCCCGATCTCCGGCACGGTCGCCCAGGTCGGGTTGACGGTTGGTTCGTCCACGGGCAGCTCGGGAATCACGGTGATTGGTTCCGGCAACCGCGAGGTATCAACCACCGTCGCGCTGAACGACATCGACCGGGTGAAGATCGGCGATCCTGCGGCCGTAACCGTCGACGGGGTATCAACGCCCCTGTCGGGAAAGGTATCCGCCATCGGGATCCTCAACACGACGACGGGATCGTCGACCAGCTATCCAGTCACCGTGCTACTCGACCCGACGTCGGCCAAGCTCTACGACGGGTTGGGTGGATCGGTAGCCATCACGACGAGCTCGGTGTCTAACGTCCTGACGGTGCCTAGCTCGGCCGTGCACACCGTGGGACAACTGAACGTCGTATCCGTGTTGAAGGGCGGAACGGAGTCGACGGTGCGCGTCGATGTCGGCGCTGTTGGTCCGGACCGTACGGAGATCACGTCGGGTCTCGTCGAGGGGCAGCGGGTCGTGCTCGCCAATCTCGACGAGCCGATGCCGTCGAATTCGACGAACGTCAATGCACGCCGGCTTGGCGTGGGCGGGACCGGAGGTCTTGGCGGCGCCGGCGGCCTCGGTGGCGGTGCAGGCCTTGGTGGCGGTGGTGGTGCTGGGTTCGGTGGCGGTGCTGGGGGCGGCGGCGCCGTCACCCGCGGCGGTCGGTGACGCCGCTGGTTAAGTCGTGATCTTGGACTTACCGTCGCCTCAGGGATGACTAGTCGCCCGGCGTGAGAATGCCGTTGATTCGTCGCGGTAGTCGCCACGGATTGCTGGCTTGCGCCTCCGCTGGAAGGCGATTGTCCGGCACTGACTGGAAGGCGATCGGCCGTACGAAGCGGCGTAATGCCGCGGCTCCGACCGAGGTGGCCGTTGGGTTCGACGTTGCCGGCCACGGACCGCCATGCTGCTGAGCCCAGGTGAACGCCACGCCGGTTGGCCAGTCGTTGACGATCACGCGGCCGACCGAACCGGATACCTGATCGATGATCTCGCCAGAGTCTGGGTCGTCGTCATCGTCCACGATCACACTCGCCGCGAGGGAGCCCGGCAGCTCGAGCAGCGCGGCCCGCAGCTCGGCGACATCGTCGTATTCCGCGATCAGCGCCACCGGGCCGAAACATTCCTCGAGGAAGCGGCTGCCAACCCGCAGCGAGTTGATGGGTACCCGAAGGACCGTGGCGTTTACCGACCAGCCCGCATCAGCACCAGGTACAGACCGGACGACTTCGGCTCCAGCGTCGAGCAGCTCGCCAAGTCCACCGTTGAAGGCATTTGCTATCCCTTGTGTGAGCATCACTGGGCGCGGCCGCGCCGCGACGAGAGCGTCTCCGACGAGCTCGGCAGCACGAGATCCGCGCGGGGCGAAGAGTAGGCCCGGCTTGGTGCAGAACTGCCCGGCACCAAGAGTGAAAGACCCCACGAATCCTGCGGCGACCGTCGCCATGTCGCTGGCTGCGCCGCGGGTGACGATGACGGGGTTGACCGTCGCCATCTCGGCATAGACAGGAATCACCGTCGAACGGTCGTTGGCCATTCGCCACAACGCCAGCCCACCGCTCTGTGAACCGGTAAAGGCAACTGCGGCAACAACATCGGCCTGCGCCAGGCTCGCCCCGGCCTCATACCCAGCGACCATCGCGAACGTGCCGTCCGGCGCGCGAGCGGAGGCGAGGGCGGTCGTTGCGAGTTCGGCGAGGCGTTCACAGAGCAAGACATGTGCGGGATGCGCCTTAGCGATCACCGGGCATCCGGCAGCGATCGCGGAAGCGGTGTCGTTGCCGAGCAGGCCAAATGCGAAGGGAAAGTTGCTAGCCCCGAACACAGCGACTGGGCCGATAGGCCGATTGATCCGGACGAGCCGCGGCGACGTGACGGTCGCATCGTCGATGGTCACGTCGAGGTAACTGCCCTCAGCGGCGACGTCGGCGTAGAACCGCAGTTGGCCCGCGGCCCGAGCGACCTCTCCCGTGAGGCGTTGCTCCCCGAGCGCCGTTTCCCGGTCCGCGATCTCGACGAGTTCGTCGACGTGCTGCTCCAGAGCTTCGGCGATGGCGTACAGCCACGCGCTTCGTTCCGTCGGCGGAGAGGCGGCCAGCTGCGGTGCTGCGCTCCGCGCCTGCTCGAGGATTCGCGTGAGCGCTTCCTTGGTCGTCTCTGCGATCGTTCCGGCGACCGACCCGGTACGCGGCTCGAAGCTCGTTGTCCCGCTCATTGATCAGCCTCCTCGCGGCATGGCGTTCGCGCCGCCGATGGTCGCATGTAGTCAAGTCGTACCGCGACGCGGTCATCGCGCATATCGACTCGAACTGGTCGGAAGGGCGCGCACGGTGCGCTGTCGATCGCTATTCGCTCTGGTGCGCTCGGCTAGGGTTGGGAAACCGCCCTGCACCCGTCGGAGGACCGCTATGGCCGGCAAGCGCGAACTGCAGAACTTCGTCGACGGAGCCTTCGTCGGAGCCCGTGACGGCGCGTCCACCGACATCGTCAACCCGTCCACGGGGGAGGTATTCGCGACTGCACCGCAGTCTGGCCTGGAGGATGTGGACGCCGCCTTCCAGGCGGCCGCGCGCTCTTTCGACGGGGTGTGGCGGGACACGACGCCAAGCGAGCGGATGGGCTATCTGCTGAAGATGGCCGACGCCATCGAATCGAACGCCGAAGAGATGGTCGCGGTGGAGAGCGAGAACACCGGCAAACCACGAGCATTGACGATGAGCGAGGAAATCCCGCCGATGGTCGATCAGGTGCGCTTCTTTGCCGGCGCGGCGCGCATGCTCGAAGGCAAGTCCAGCGCGGAGTACATGCGTGGCTTCTCCTCCTGGATCCGGCGCGAGCCTGTCGGCGTCATTGGATCGGTCACACCGTGGAACTACCCGATGATGATGGCCGTCTGGAAGTTCGCTCCGGCGTTGGCCGCAGGTAACACGATCGTGCTCAAACCGTCCGATACGACCCCAGCCAGCACGGTAAAGATGGCCGAGCTATTCGCGGACATTCTCCCGCCTGGGGTGTTCAACGTGGTCTGCGGCGACCGTGACACTGGCGCGGCTCTCGTCTCGCATCCGATCCCGGGGATGGTGTCGATCACCGGCAGTACCCGGGCGGGCATCGCCGTCGCCAAGTCTGCCGCCGAGTCGGTCAAACGGGTCCATCTCGAGTTGGGCGGCAAGGCACCGGTGATCGTCTTCGACGACGCGGACCTCGACGCGGCTGCGGAGGGCATCGCTGTCGCCGGGTACTTCAACGCCGGCCAGGACTGCACGGCGGCGACCCGAGTACTCGCCGGGCCTCGCGTCCACGACGACTTCGTATCGGCCCTCACCGAACAGGCCCAGGCCACCAAATTCTCCCGCGACGAGGCGGACGACGACGGGTTTTACATCCCTCCGATCAACAACGCGAACCAGTTGGCGCACGTCTCGGGGATGGTGGAACGCGCACCGGGATACGCCAAGGTGCTGACCGGCGGTCAGCGGGCTGGTGACCGAGGCTACTTCTTCACGCCGACCGTGATCGACGGCCTGCACCAGGACGATGAGATGATCCAGAGTGAGATCTTCGGCCCGGTGATCACCGTCCAGCGGTACTCGGACGAGAACGAGGCGCTGCGGTGGGCGAATGGTGTCGATTACGCGTTGGCCGCTAGCGTGTGGACCCGCGATCACAAGCGGGCCTTGCGGATGGCCCGTGGCCTCGACTTCGGTTGCGTGTGGATCAATTGCCACATTCCCCTGGTGGCCGAGATGCCGCACGGCGGCTTCAAGCGCTCCGGCTACGGCAAGGACCTGTCTATGTACGGATTCGAGGACTACACCCGCATCAAGCACGTCATGTCATACATCGAGGACTAGTTCGATGAGTGACTCCGCGGACGGGACAGGCCGACGACTGCGGAACATCTCCGAGATCCGCACGTTCTTTCGGACCAACGAGACCCCGATCCTTTTCGTCGGTCCCACGGCGTTCAACCTACTGGGCCTGGACCGGTGGGTGCGCAACTTCTCTTATGTCGCTTACTACGACTCGTGGGAGGGTGCGCATCCGCGCGTGTTCGTCCCCAAGAGCAAGCAATACGTGGAGTTCAAGAGCGCTGAGGAGATCAACAACTACCTGCTGCGCCTGCCGGAGGTGCAGGATTTCATTGCCCGCAAGGGAGGTTCGCCCAAGGTCGCGATGGTTTTCTTCGACAAGGAGACGGAGCAGATCTGCTCTGATCTGGGCTACGACCTGATCCTGCCGTCACACGAGTTGCGGCAACGTCTCGACTCCAAGATCACGACGACCAAGCTGGGCAACGAGGCCGGGGCGCCGAGCGTGCCGAACGTTCTCGGCACCGCTGACAGCTACGACCAGCTGGTGCGCCTTGCCGCAAGCCGCGATCTCGGAACTGACCTGGTGATCCAGACGCCGTATGGCGATTCGGGCAAGACAACGTTCTTCGTCAAGTCCCGGACCGAATGGGATGCCCACGCCGAGGACATCGTGGGCGAGGATCTCAAGGTCATGAAGCGGATCAACAACAAGGCCGCTGCGGTAGAGGCCGTGATCACCGAGCACGGCACGATCGTCGGCCCGTTCATGACCGACCTCACCGGTTATCCCGAGCTCACGCCGTACCAGGGCGGCTGGTGTGGGAACGACCTGTTTCCGGATGCGCTCTCCGACGCCCATCGTTCGCGCGGGATCGAACTCGTGCGCCGCCTCGGCGATCGGCTTGGCGCCGAGGGCTATAAGGGATTCTTCGAGGTGGACGTGCTGATAGATCTCGACACGGACGAGATCTATCTCGGCGAGCTCAACCCGCGGATCTCCGGCGCCAGCTCGATCACGAACGTGACCGCCGGCGCCTACGCCGACCTCCCGCTATTTCTGTTTCACGTACTGGAGTACATGGACGTCGACTACGACGTCGACATCGACGAGATCAACGAACGGTGGATGGAGCTCGCCGCAGTCGACGTGTGGAGCCAGCTGGTTATGAAGGAGCCACAAGCCCAGGTCGAGCAAATCCTCGCCGCGCCACGCACCGGGCAGTGGCAGTTGCACGAGGACGGCACGCTCAGCTTCCACCGCGCCGCGCTGGACTGGCACCAGCTACAAGACGAGACGGAATGCTTCTTCCTCCGGGTCTACGGGCCCGGCGACTATCGCTTCAAGGGCGCCGACCTCGGCATCCTCGTCACCAAGGGTCGGTTGCAGACCGACGAGCCGAAGGAGCTCACGGAGCGAGCGAGAAGGTTCATCGAAGGCGTCCGGTCGCACTATGCCGGCACGCCGGCGGGAGCGGAGATTCATCTACCGCCCATGAGCTACCTGACCTCGTCGGCCTTCTGAAGCGACTTGGACCCAGGCCACCTGGCGGAGACCTGGCATGACATCGGAGTAACAGCCGCTGTTCGGCTGCTGTCATGCCCGAGCGCGTAGACCGGTATTCGCCGCGTCGGCGCGGCCAACTCCGCCGCCGCGGACCAGCGGGTCTGTACCGAGTGCCGAGGGAGCAACATCATGACCAGTCGGGTAGTGATCGGCGGCGTCGCCGCAGCAGCAGTGATCGCGGGAACGACCGGGGCTGTGGCGCTGGCAAGCCCGTCGAGTGCACCAACCCCTAAGCCAACGGCCAGCTCGGCCATCGCGGTCGACCCGACCCTGGTTCGGGTCGCCGCAGAACTCGGCGTTTCCACCGACCGTTTGCTGCAGGCGCTGCCCAAGGTGAAGGTGGCGGCCACGGCAGATGGATCGCTCACCGGTGATGCGGCCGCGAGAGCACTTGCCGCCGACCTCGGTGTCAGCGTGGCCCGGGCCCAGCGAGCGCTGCAGGAATTCGCGGGTGCAGGATCGCCGGGCTCCGGCGCGAAGTCGGCCACTGCCCTGCCACCCGACGCGGGACTCGATGCGCTGGCGGCCGCGCTCCACGTGTCCACCGCCCGGGCCGCCGAGGTGCTCGACTCGCTCAACCGGATGGCCGATCCGGGTCACGGCATCGACCCGGCCAGCCCGGCATTCGCAGCGTTGGCGCATAGCCTGGACAAGACGGCGGCCCAGCTCGTCCAAATCCTGGATGGATGGAAGCGGTCGCTCCGCTCCACGCTGCCGCAATCCCCCTCAGCTCAGCCGGCCACACCTTCGCCGGCAGCGTCCTAGCCGATGCCGCCGGTCACGTGATGGTCTTGCTGGCACGCGGCGGGCGGGCTGGGAGCCACGTCGAGCGCGGGGTTCCGGTCGAAGAAGCCGAACGGCTTGAGCCAGAACGACACCGTGTCCACCGGCATGATCGGCCAGTCCTCCACCCGCGTGATGTGGTGGATCCCGAAGACATACCACAGCACGACATCGGTGTTCTCAATCGGCCGATTCGCCGCCGTCCATCGCGGTAGGCCGTTGTCCGTCCGATTCTGGTTCACGAACTCGCCGCACGGCCATCGCTCGTCGCGCTCGTAGGGTGTCACCCACAGCGTGTGGCCGATGACCTGTGCGACCTGGAAGACCGGGGAGCCTTCGTCCATCAGCGCGGGAATCGCACCGGTCGGGACCAGCTTGTATGCCACCGATGTCCCCAGCGCGTTCCGACGGTTCGGGTTCTCTACCTTCCAGGTGCGCTGGGTGGCCCACGAGTAGTCCTGCTTGCCCTCCGCTTCGGTCCGCAGTGGCACGTTCCGTTGCACCATGGCCAGCCCGTGCGGGTTGTCCGGCCCGGTCGGGAGCGGTTCCGACTCGGACATGATCACCGTGTTGTTCTCGCCGTCTACGTCCATATCGAGACGGGCAACGATGAAATGCTGGTGGAACGGAGCGTATGTCCGGTGGTCGATGAGTGTGCCGTACGGCGGCGGTTCTTCATCAGCGAAATGCGTCGCGACCATGATCCCGCTGGCCCGCACCTCGCACTCGATACTGCCGTCCTGGTAGAAGCGCCAGTAGACGAGGTACTCGTAGTTCGCGACGGTGAGGTGCGCGGACACGACCAGGCGACGGGCCCGGCGGACCTCCGCCCGCTCCGCGGGCACATCGATGTGCTTCCAGAGAACCGCGTTGTCCTCCTCGTGGATGCAGATCGCGTTGTGAATCGTGAAGGGCTCGCCCCGCGAGTCGTGCAGCTCGGCATCGACGTAGACGATCTCGCCAAGACAGTCGCAGCCGAGTTCCAGCGACGTCGTCATGAAGCCGAGGCCCCACTCACCGACGTCATAGGCCGTGCGCCGGTAGTGATCGACGCTCGGATCTCGATAGGGAACGACCATCTCGGCGAACGAGAGCCGATGGGCGATCGGGCGCACCCGGCCGCGGTCCTCGTAGCCGACGCAGTGGATGGTAGGGCCTTCGCGGTAGTTGAAGCCAAGCCGCATCGACCATTTCTGCCAACGGAGGAGGTAGCCGTCGAGTGCGAAGGACACTCCTTCCGGCTGCACTATCTCGAGCGGTTTGAGGTCGTCGCGCACTTGCTGCCCCGGAACCAAGTGCGGTATGTACTCACCCATCACCGGCGGGGGGTCCACGACGAAGGAGTCCTCGACCTCGAGCAGTTTCATGCTGTTGAGGTCAACGACGAAATGCAGCCCGTTGACCGGGTGTGCATACGGATTGCCCTCGGCCGTCTCCCGATGCCATGCGTCGACCCACCCGATCCGGCGTCCCTGGTACTTCGCCGGTATCAGCGCGCCGCGATAGCCCCAGGTGTCGAGGAACGTCAGTGACACGTCGGTGATCCCGCGACGGGCCAGCGCCTCGATCACACGTGGGTCTTCCCGCAGAGCATGGTCGGCTTCGTGCCACTCGTCGACGGTGAGATTCGGTTGCTCGCCGGGCTGAGGCTCCCAGCTGAGTACGCGGTCTTCGGTCAGTGACACGACCGCCTTGAACGCCTGACCGTCGTCTCGGTTCCAGCAGACGACAAGCGCTTCGCGGATGATCGGCTCGCCGGGCTCGAACTCCCGCACCGTTTGCTTGGACGGCTCCCGCAACTCGATCGAGGCAAGGCGCCAACGGTCACCGACGCCCTGATCGCGCCGAAGGATCGCTGCCGCTTGGCGGAATTCTTCAGTCGAAAGCGGGTCGAGGGGATGCGCGCTCATGGCAGTGCTCCCTCCAGCCAGGTCCGGGGAATCTCGCACCACATCCTGCCTCGCGGTCTCCGGCGCGGTTGCAGTCGACTACCACTCGCAGAGCGTCGGGTTGGATGTCTCTCGGCGAGGCCAGCCATGATCGCATCCTGCCAGCGCGGGCACACGAGGTACAGCAAACGAGGTCGCAAGAGATCAAGATCAACTGGTGGTGATCCTGGACTAATCGTCGCTCCAGGCCCACCAGTCCGAGATCATCACGTGGCAACCATGACAGCGCCCGAAAGCCGCGCCCTGCTCGGTCCCTAGGCATCGTGCCGCGATTCTCACGCCCGGTCCGTACGTCACCCGCACCGCGATTTTGCCGGGTTTGCCAACATGATTCGCTCAAAGGCGGCCGTGCCGCAGGCATCGTGAGCGAGCCCACACTTGTGCTATTACCTATAATGTCATACCTTATAGCTACGGCTCGTCAGCCGCCTGCGCGGCGTCACCCCCCGCCCTTCACAAAGGAGTAATCCCATGACCGCGCGAGGAGGACTCAAGCGGTCCCTCGGCCTGTGGCCATCGTCGGGCTCGGCCTTGGCTACATGACCCCCACCGTCCTGTTCGACACGTTCGGCATCGTCACCAAAGAGACGAACGGCGTGGTGCCGTTGGCCTACCTCGTCGCTCTCGGTGGTCATGCTGTTCACCGCCGTTAGCTACGGGCGGATGGCGAAGGTGTCACGTCCGTTGGGTCGCAATGGTGCTGCCGAAGCGGCTTGGCTATGTGCACCCGCGGCGGCACACTCCGGTGTACGCCACCATCGCCGTGGGCGTCGTCTCGCTGCTGGCGATCACGCCTAGCCTGGAGCTGATCTCCTCGATGATCAACTTCGGTGCCCTGGTCGCCTTCACCTTCGTCAACCTGTCGGTGATCGCCTACTTCGCAGTACGGCGCCGGGAGTACCGCACCTTCAAGCACCTCACCCGCAACATTGCCCTCCCGCTGATCGGAATGACCCTCACCGGCGTGCTGTGGAGCTTCCTGCACAAGGACGCGCTGATCGCCGGAATGGTCTGGACCGGCCTTGGCCTGGTTTACGTCTACGTCCTCGGCCGCATCACTGGCCGACGTGTCACGGACGTCGACCTGCACGAGGGCGACGCTGCCGAGCCAACCCCAACCCCCGTGCCGGCACCCACTCCGGCACCCGCAGCCGTACCGGCGCCTATGCCGGTACCCGCGCTGGCCACTGCCTAGTAGCCAGCGCCACCAAGGGGGCAGCAGCCGGATCACGATTCATTCGTGATCCGGCTGCTTGACGTTTCCATGGTGCGGAGGCGTATTTGGCGTGACGCGACCTTGCCGGGTGATTGCTGCCCGACGGCAATCCGCGAACGGGACAGTCTGACGCGGAATACCCAATCATTGCTGTGGATTCTCGAGCAACCTGTGCGGTTCATGCGGTATGATCGAACCTATGTTCGAGCTTCAGGCTTCGTCGCAGGTGGTGACCGCGCTCGGTCATCTTGCCGCCGCGCGGCAGGCGCTCGCCTCTGTCGACATGGCCGCACTGTCCGGTGACGAGTTGCTGGAGCTGGTGGCCGCGTTGGAGATCGATACCCGGCAGCGAGCGGCGGTCACGCACGCTTTGATCGCCGAGGTGGATACGCGTGGGGTGGCGGCCGAGCTGGGGTACACGTCCACGCCGGTGTTGCTGTCGGAGCGGCTGAGGATCGGACGGCGGGAGGCGGCCCAGCGGGTCCGGGTGGCCTCGGACCTTGCCCCGCGCCGGGCGATGTCCGGGCCGCTGTTGCCGGCCCGGTTCCCGAAGGTCGCTGCGGCAGTGGCGGCGGGAACCGTCTGCACCCGGCAGGCGGCACTGATCTGCCGGACTGTTGACAGCCTGCCCGACGCCGCTCTGGTGCAGGCCGAGGCGGTCGAGACGATGTTGATTGAGCACGCCCGGATGCTGAATCCGGATCAGCTGGCGGTGCTGGCCCGGACGGTGCGGGCCTGCCTGGACCCGGACGGGGTCCTCGCCTGCGAACGCGACCACGACCGGCGGCGGGACGCCGTCGCTCACCGCCCTGCCGGACGGGTCGGGCCGGCTGCAGGCGCAGCTGACCGGTGAGGCGACCGCGGTGTGGCAGACCATCCTTTCCACCCTTGCCCGCCCCGTCCCTGACACCGGCGACGGGGAGCCGGATCGGCGCAGCGCTGGGCAGCGGCGGCATGACGCGCTGCTGGATGCCGGGCAGCGGCTGCTGCGAGCCGGCACGCTGCCCGACGCCGGCGGCGCCCCCGCCACCGTGCTCATCACGATGACCCTGGAGCAGCTGGAGGCCCGCACCGGCCTGGCCACCACCGCGCACGGCGGCGTCATCAGCGTGCCGCAGGCGCTGCGGATCGCCGCCGAAGCCGACATCGTGCCCGTCGTCCTCAGTGACGCCGGCGGGGTGCTCGGCTACGGGCTAACCCGGCGCACCGCCAGCCCCGGGCAACGCCGCGCCCTCGCCGCCCGCGACGGCGGCTGTAGTTTCCCGGGCTGTGACCGGCCCCCGGATTGGTGCGAAACCCACCACATCACCCCGTGGGTCGACGGTGGCCGCACCGACCTGGAAAATCTCACTCTCGTCTGCGGATTTCACCACCGCGAGCACCGCAAACGCGGCTGGACCTGCCAGATGACCGAAGGCGTCCCGCACTGGCGACCACCCCGCTGGATCGACTCCACCCAAACCCCACGCCGAAACACCACCCACCACATCCCCGTCCACCTCAGCACGCACCGAACCACCGCTGCCGAAACCGCCACCAGCTCCCACGGCACTGTCGGCGACATTGCGTATACAACGGCATCACCTCCAAGGCTTTAGGCGATGGGCTGGAGAAGATCACGTATGACGACATTTGAAACGCCGCAATCAGCCCACCGAGAACATCAACCTGACCCTTTCGCCGACCCCGTCGAATTGATCTTGATTCGGTGCATCCGCGCAGCGCGACCATCGACCACGGCAGGCCGGGGCACGGGTATCGCGTCATACCTTCGGTTTCGCGCACCAGCGCACCCATGACCAGTCGCGGCGACCTCGAGGCCAGGACCCGATCGTCACTGTTGACCAGGACGACGTTCCGGCCCAGGCCTCGCATGAACCGGCGCGCCGCCGCCTCCAAACGGGTGGCCCACAGATCTGCGCCGGCCACAGTGGGCTCCCGTGTTTGCTGTCCTGTAGGGGTCTGCCGGGGCTGAATGTGCGCACTAGCCGATGGCCGTAACCTGCCGCGGTGGCGTATGTGCGGACCGTTCGGACGACCTCCGGGGCGACGGCGGTCCAGGTCGTGTGGTCTTCACGGCGGGGGTCGCGGCAGATCGAGCATCTCGGCTCGGCCCACAGCGATGACGAAGTGGCAGCGCTAGAAGCTGATCGCGGCCCGCTCACCCCTCAGTCAGATGCAGGTGCAGCTCAATCAGTCGCGCTATCTCGCCCCGAGCATGCTCCTCGGCCCGGCTCCAAGCCGCATCCGCATAGCGACGCCGGATCGCGGTGGCAATCAGCTCGTGCTGGTTGACCGCTGTCTGGTGGTACGCCGATTCGTCGAGCAACGGTAGCCAGAGCAGGTCGCCGACTTCGGTCTGAAGTTCGGTCTCGACCTTGGTCAGCCGTACCGATTGAGCGGCCGCGGCAACCTCGATGTGGAACCTCGCGTCCGCTCGGTGCCGGGCGCCGATCCCCTCGGCCGAGGCCAGCTCCTTGACCAGCCTGCCGATCCGTTCGATCTGATCCGCTCCGGCTCGCTCGGCGGCCAGCCGAGCTGTGGCCCCGGCGATGGCGACATGGAGGTCACCGACGTCGCGCAGTTCGTGAGTGCTCATCGCGGCCAATCGGCTGCGCACGCGCGAGGCGATGGACCGCGGGCGGGCTCGCACGAAGCTTCCGCCAGTACGTCCCCGGCGGGTTTCGAGCAAGCCTTGCTGGCGGAGTACCGCCAGGCCTTCGCGCAGGGTGACCGTCGAGACGCCCAGCTGGGCGGCCAGCTCGGTCTCGGGCGGTAGCTGCTCGCCGTCGCCGATGAGTCCCAAGTCGATCACCCGGGTAAGCCGATCAACGACTGCGTCCACGCGGCCGGCCCGGTCGAGTGGCGAGAACACAGCCTCGCGCGCGTCACTGGGCTGGGCACACACTGGCGTCCCTTCTGCGCTGACATCGCGTCACGTCACTTGTATTATTACCTATAATCTCATAGTTTTCAAACGTCAGCACGCCTAGCTACTTCCATCGGAAAGGAGTTTCGCGCATGGCCGTCCTGCTCGTGGCGGCCCGCTGCTCGACAGGATGGCCTCGATCCTTCGGCTGGAAGAGTCCCCGGCCAGCAGGCCCATCCGGGCCCACGCGTCTAGCGTTCTGAATCGAGGCGACACTGGACGCCATGCGCGTCGTTCGCCTCGCTAGTCTCGCCGTGTGTGCTTCGGCCGCCGTAGCCGGATGCACCAGCACTGGATCGAAGGCTGCCACCGGGCCGCAGGGCAGTTCACCGCCGGTCGCGCCTGCCTCCGAGCCGGCAAGCGCACCGGGAGTGTCGACCGGTTCCGGACCTGCCACTGCCACAGCCGACTGGCCGATGTACCACCGCACCCCGGACCGCGCCGGTCTCGGCGCGCGCACACCGGCCCTGACCGGGCCCCTGAGCCTGGTGGCGGACTTCAAGCTCGATGGCGCGGTGTACGGCTCACCGATCGTCGTCGACGGCCGCACGTTCGTCGCTACCGAGAACGACAGCGTCTACTCCTTCGACGGTGCGTACCGCCAGATATGGAAGCGCACTCTAGGCAAACCATCGCCGCAATCGGAGCGCCCGTGCGGCAACATCGACCCGCTCGGCATCACCAGTACCCCGATCGCGGCCAACGGCGTTTTGTACGTCGTTGCTGAGTTCGGCGGCGACGTCCGCCACGAGATGTTCGCCATCGACCAGCGCACCGGTGCGGTGAGATGGCACCGGTCGGTCGACCTGCCCGGCCCCGACCCGACGGTGATGCAGCAGCGCGGCGCGCTGGCCATTACGGGTAGTCGGGTATGGGCGCCGTTCGGTGCGCTGGCCGGCGACTGCGGCAACTACAAGGGACGTGTGGTCGGCGTCCGCCTGGACGGCACCGGCGATGTCGTTAAGTACGATCCGTCGACCCGCGAACAGGGCGGGATGTGGAACGCCGCCGGTCCGACGGTGGGCCCGCAAGGTCACCTATATGTCGTATCGGCGAACGGTTCGAGCGGTCCGGGCGACGACTACGACCACACGAACTCCGTCGACGAACTCGACGAGAACGGCACACTCGTCGACTCGTTCGCCCCGAGCGACTGGGCCCAGAACAATGCGGGTGACGTCGGGCTGGGCTCACAGGGGGTTGCACTGGTCGGTACCAAGTGGGCGGTGCTCGGCGGCAAGTCCGGACCGGTGTACGTCCTGCGGCAGGGTCGTCTCGGTGGCATAGGCGGTCAGGTGTCGATGCTGAACTTCTGCAAGTCTTACGGCGGCGCGGCGGTCGACGGCAATGTCATCTACTTCCCGTGCGTGGACGGGGTGCGCGCGGCACGGGTGGACGACGACGGCAGGTTGCAGGTGCTGTGGCACGTGGACGACAACGACGTCAGCGGATCACCCGTCGTCGCCGGCGGACGGGTATGGGTGATGGATCAATCCGGCGGCGTCCTGCACGCGCTCGACCCGAGCACCGGCAAGAGCACTGCCCAGGTCCACGTGGGACAGACGAACCGGTTCGCGAGCCCGTCGATCACCGGGCACGACATCCTGGTCGGGACCATGTCCGGTCTATCGGTCGTGCGCGCGTCCTAGACTCCTCTCCCGCTGGGATTGCCTTCAACGCTGGCGTTGACAGCGCGCGATCCCTCGCATGTATCGGCAGCAAGCACCGCACGGCGTTGGCGTCAGCCGGTCGTAAAGGGGACGATGCCGGGTTGGCAGGTAGCACCGCGCGGAGGAAGTGCCCGATCGAGGAGGTACCGCTCGAGGTACGCGTCAGCGCATGCGCTCCGGGTATCGCGCGCGGTGTGTCCCCATCCTTCGACGGTGACCAGTCGGCTTCCGGCGAGGAGGTCAGTCATGTGGACGGCGTTGCGATGGTCGGTTGCCGGGTCGTAGCGGGTGTTGAGTACGAGCGCCGGGTGCGCCGGCCGGACCCGCCATGGCCCGTCGTAGCGGTCGGCGTCCCGGGCCGGCCACACTGCGCACGGCAAGGTGAGGTAGGTCCAGAATGCGCCCACATACGGGGCGCGCCGGTCCGCGCGCGCCGCCAGCTCCGAATAGGCGAACGGATCGCTGGGATTGTGGGTCTCGCTGCAGACGTTAGCGAACAGCGCTTCCTGCACATTCTCCACCGGCAGATCCTCGGCGGCCGCCGCCGGCACGGACATCGTCATGCTGCCAGGCGTCGGGCTGGTGATCTCGTACAGCTGCTGCAAGATCGCAGCGCCGACGGCCCAGTCGGCGGCACGGTAGAGCGACTGCAGGGTGAGGTCCACCAGCTCGGCGTAGCCGACGCGCCGCCCGTCAGGCAACGTCAGTGGTGCGACCAGCAGCCGGTGGGCCAGGGTCGCGAACTTCTCTTCTGGATTGCCGCCCTCGGCGAATGCGCATCCCGCGCCCGCCTGAGCACACAGGCTGAAGAACTGTTGGAGGGTTTCCGACGCGGCGACGTGGGCGTTGATTCTCACGAATGGGACGGATAACCGCGGCCCAGTGGGGTACGCAGATGGATCGGTGTTCGCGTCGAGGGCGAGCGCGCGCACCTTGCCCGGGAACAAGTTGGCGTACGTCGCGCCCAGGTACGTGCCGTAGGAGTAGCCGACGTAGTTGAGACCTGTGTCGCCGACGGCGCGGCGCAGCACGTCGAGGTCGCGCGCCACGTTGGCGGTCGACACGTGCGGCAGGAGCCACCCGACGCGCGCTTGGCATCGACCGGCCAAGTCGGCCACCTTGTTCACCTGGGCCGACAGCTCACTCTCGTTGACGGGCAAGACGTTGTAGTCGGCGAAGAACTGCTCGCGTTCCGCGGAGCTGTCGAAGCACCGCACCGGAGTGCTAGCCGCCACGCCACGCGGATCGAATCCGACGATGTCGTATCTGGCGCGTACTTCTGCCGGGTAGGCCGTACGAGCCGCTTCCCGGACGTATTGCACGCCGGAGTTACCGGGCCCTCCCGGGTTGACGAACAGCGAACCGATCCGATGGGCCCGATCGGTCGCGGCAAGGCGAATCAGCGCGATCCCTATTGCCCGGCCGGCCGGCTTGTCGTAGTCGAGGGGCACGTGGGCGGTGGTGCACTCGAACCCGTCCCCGCAATCCTGCCAAGTCAGCCGCGGCACAGCGAGGGATGCGCCGGACGACGGGGCAGCCGCGGGCACGGCGAGCGCGCATAGTGCGGCCGTCGCGGCGAGGACGCCGATCAGCCGACTCGATCCCCGTGAGCGGACGAGTCGGCGGGAATCCCGGGAGATGGCCATGTCATGCTCCTGCGCTTGGAGCGTCGGAATGGGCGGTCCGCGGCTCCGCACCACACGTCGGGGCGTCGGATCCAATAGCGGCCCGGTCGGATTGTCCGGCGGATTCGTCCGAGTTAGCTGCCGTGGAATCGGCAGGTTGGTCGTCGGGTTCGCCTTGCATGATCTTGGTCCGCAACGCGGGCTCCTTCGCTCCATCGATCTGTGGGTTCAGGTTGACAACCCGCATCCGTGAGCGTCAGCCGGTCAGCTGGTCGTTTCGGGGTGCGGTTTTCTGGTATCTCGCTCGTCGGGTCCAAGCGTCTGGTGTGATGCCGCGCGTGCGGCGTAGCGTGTTCGGAACGTCCTGCCGGCATCCGGCAGATCTCCCAACCGGACCGGATCCGTCACGCCACGGTGGCGATGGTCGGGAAAGGGGACGGCATGTCGGCACTATCGGCCCATCCAGAGCGACCGCCCGTTCTGGCCCCGACGAGGCCAGTGCTGATCGGCATTGCCGTCGCGACGATCTGCAGCGTCGGCTGCTCGATCGGCATTGCAGTTGCGAGTGGTACGCCGGCGTTGTATGCCGCGTTGATCTACTGGATTTCGGTGTCATACACGGCCAGCGGCCTGATCGCCTGGCGGCAGCGACCGAGCAACCGCTTCGGCCCGTTGATGATTGTCACCGGCCTCATCACCCTGACGACGACGCTGAGCTGGGCTGACGGCGCAGTACCGCGAACCATCGGCCAGGCCGTCGACCTGCTGCCGCTCGTGCTTATCGTGCACGTGTTCCTGGCTTTTCCGACGGGTCGGCTACGACGCGGCCTGGACTTGGTCCTCGTCACCACCGGCTATGTCGCGGCGATCGGTGCCCAGCTGGTCGTGATGATGTTGGGTGGCCCAGGTTCGCCGAGCCTGCTCACGGTCACTGATCAGCCCGGCGTGGCCGACGTTCTTCACAGTGTCGAACTCGGCGTGCTCAGCGCGATTGCCGTGGCGAGTGTCGCGCTTATCTGCGTCAGGCAACGAACGAGCGGACCTCCGCTTCGGCGGTCGGTCACCCTGCTGATCGATGCGTTCGCCGTTGGCTTGGTCATGATCGCGGTCCTACTGACAGTCGGCATCTTCGAGGGGCCGAGCTTTCCAACCGTCCAGCAGATCAGTCTGGCGTTGCTCGGACTCGCGCCGGTGGCTTTTCTCGCCGGGCTTATTCATGCCCAGCTGGCGCGCACTGCAGTAGGCGACCTTGTCGTGGAGTTGCGCGCGGACCCCGCCGATCTGCGCACCTCGCTGGCCCGCGCACTGCGGGACCCCTCGTTGAAGCTGGCGTACTGGCTACCGCAATTCGGCAGCTGGGCCGACCAAGATGGCAAACCGGTCGACCTACCAATCGACCGGCGGCGGGTGACACCGATCGAGGGCAAGGGGAGTCATCCGGCCGTCCTTATCCATCATCCGGGGCTGCGTAACGAACCTGAGTTGCTCGATTCGGTCGTCGCGGCAGCCGCGATGACGTTGGAAACCGGCCGGCTCCAGGCCGAGTTGCGTGCCACGGTCGACGAGCTGCGCGCATCGCGGGAACGGGTCATCGAGGCGGGCCAGAAAGAGCGGCAGCGGTTGGAACGAGATCTTCACGATGGTGCCCAGCAACGCCTCGTCGCCCTCTCGCTGAGTCTCGGCATGCTGCAGGGCAGGCTCGCCGCCAACCCCGATCTGACAGTGGAGCTGTCACAAGCCAGACGGCAGATCGCGGTATCACTGGCCGAGCTTCGCGATGTCGCCCGCGGCCTGCACCCGGCCGTCCTCAGCGCGCATGGCCTGGCCGTCGCACTGGAATCGCTTGCCGCCCGAGCTCCGGTTCCAGTCCGGTTGTCAGTAAATGTCAACGGCCGGGTCGCCGATGCGACCGAGGTCGCGGCCTACTACGTGGTCTGCGAGAGCCTGACCAACATCGGCAAGCACGCTGAAGCCTCCTCGGCGAGGGTCGACGTGGATCAGTCTGGCGGCCAGATCGTGGTCGAGGTCGTCGACGACGGACGGGGCGGGGCGGACTCCGACCACGGCTCCGGCCTGCGCGGACTCGCGGATCGTGTTGAAGCGCTCGGCGGTCGTTTGCGGGTCTGGACCTCCCGCGACGGCACCCGGGTTCGGGCAGAACTGCCATGCGCGTAGCGATCGCCGAGGACAGTGTCCTCTTGCGCGAGGGCCTGGCTCGGCTACTTGCCGACGCCGACTTCGACGTCGTCGCCCGATGCGGAGATGCCGATGAGCTTCGTCAGGCTCTGCGCGACGAGGTGCCAGATGTCGTCATCGTCGACATCCGGCTTCCGCCGACGCATACCGACGAGGGGCTGCAGGCTGCCTTGGACATCCGGCATGACCATCCCGGCACGGGAGTGCTCGTGCTGTCCCAATACGTCGAATTCGGTCTGGCCATGAAGCTGCTCGCCGATTCCGCCGAAGGCGTCGGCTATCTACTCAAAGACCGCGTCAGCGACATCCCCGAGTTCCTCGGCGCCGTCCGACGCGTTGCCGCGGGCGGGTCGGCCATCGACCCAACGATCGTGTCCACGCTTGTGTCTCGGCGGCGGAACGACGACCCGCTTGCGTCACTCACTCGGCGCGAGCGAGAAGTACTGGAACTGATGGCCGCGGGAAACTCCAACCAAGGCATCGCGGACCAACTTGTGATCACCGTGCGCGCCGTTGAGAAGTACGTTTCGAGCATCTTCGACAAACTCGCACTACCGGCGACCGGCAGCGAATCGCGGCGCGTGCTAGCCGTCCTTCTGTTCCTGCGGACGTAACAAGGTCAGTGCATTCGGGCGGGTCAGTTCAGTCCGGCGTAAGAATGCAGGCCGGAGATGACGATGTTGACCACGAAGAAGTTGAACGTCATCGCGCTGAAGCCAAGCAGGTTGATCCACGCCGCCGACCGACCCTTCCAGCCGGCAGTCGCTCGGGCATGGAGATAGGCGGCATAGATCACCCACGCAATGAACGCCCAGGTTTCCTTGGGGTCCCATCCCCAGTAGCGCCCCCATGCCGCCTCGGCCCAGATAGCGCCAGCGATGACCCCGAACGTATATATCGGGAAGGCGAACGCGACCGCGCGGTAGGCAACCCTGTCCAGCGTCGCAGGCTCCGGCAAACGCCCGCCGAGAGAAATCGGGAAGCGCACGGGAAGTCGCGCTGCGACCCGCTTGTCGTAACGCTGCCGCATCAAGAACAGCACGGTGATGACCGCGCTGGTCATGAGAATCCCTTCCGCGCTCGCCGCGGCGGACACGTGGATCGCGAGCCAGTAGGACTGCAGGGCCGGAACGAGAGGCGACGCCTTGGCGTACAGCACCGTGCCGGCCAGGAACATGACCAGGATGACGGGCAGCATCACGAACAGACCGAGGTAGCGGATCTGCGGCGCGCGGGCGAGCGAGATCAGAAACGCCACCACGGCGATCAGCCCGACTACCGACGCGAATTCGTACATGTTGCCCCACGGCACGCGATCCACGGCCGCGCCACGGACAGCGATCGACGAGGCATGAACGACCGCGCCGATAATGGTCAAAACGACGGCGATCCGACCGAAGCGGTCGCCAACGGCGGAACTTCCCCTGGAGCCATTCGGACTGATCGGCTTTGTCACCCGTGCGGGCGTCGAATCCATGTCCCGGGATTCCCCGGCGCCGGCGCCGACCAGGACCTTCGCCGGCGTGGTGCGAGAGGTCAGCGCAATCCGTCCACGCCGCCCAAACGCATATTCGGCCGCGTAGCTGATCATCGCGAGGGTGTAGATGGCGATTGCCGTGGTGAACAGGGTGTCGGACAGGTGTGCCATGCCGCTGTTGACCGCCACCGTCACTCCCTTCCGGCACCGACGAGCTCAGGCTCCGGGGCCGGGCCGACCGCCGCTTCCAGGCGCTCCATGAGCGAAGCGAACTCGCTCGAGAAATTGCCCGAGTCGCTGCGGGCGAGCCCGCCCACGGACACCACGGTAAGCGAGGAGGGATCGCCGGACGCACCCGGGGTGATCCGCAGCCAGAGTCGGCGACGACGGATGCTGAGCGAGCCGATCAGCCCCGCCACCATCGCCACACCGGCGACGAGGAGATAGTCCTGGCTGGGATCGTGCGAGACCTGCATGCTGGCCCACGGAACCCAGCCGTCGAACGTGACCGTAACGCCGTTGGCGGCCCGGACGGTCTGACCGATCTGGAGATTCGCCTGACCGGTGCGGGACAGTTTGGTCGTGTCGAGCGAGTACACCGACTGCGGTAGGCCGGTGGCATTGATCGTGCCCTGATAGATGAAGATGCCAAGGATCGGATTGTTCACGTCCGGCGATACCGAGGTGATCACACCGCCACCGGTGTCCGCCGGAGTGGGCGCGAAGAAGCCCTCGATGCCGACGTCGGCGTTGGCGCCCTGCTTCCCGTACTCCTTGAACGCGCCTTCGGAGAGCAGCGTGGTGGGATCCCGCGGAAGGAACGCCTGGAGATCCTCTCGGGTCGTGCCATCGGGCATCCGGACGGTGATCTTCGGGGCGAAGCCGTGTCCGATCAGATAGAGGCGATCGCCCTCGATACGCAGCGGGTGGTTCACCGTGATCGTCGCAGCTTGGGTCGGCGCGCTGACCGTCTTGTTGTAGCTGACCTTCGCAATGAACTTCGACGGCTCGCCGGTCGACAGGTACGTCGCGGTGAACTGGTTGAGTTGCACGCAGAACGGCGCCGGGCTAATCGCTCCGTCCTGCGCGAGCCGGCCCAGGCGGGATGAGTCAGGGACCACGCCGTTGCAGAAGCCGGCTCCTTCGTTCACGACAAAGTTGTACTGATAGCTGAACAACCGCCCGATCGCGATGAGTACAAGAGCCGCGAGTAGCGCGATGTGGAAGATCAGATTTCCGGTTTCCCGGCTGTAGCCTTTCTCGGCCGACAAGGTCAGTACGCCGCCGTTCTCGTCGCGACGGACGACCCGCCACCGGCGGCCCAACACGGCTCGAGATGCCGCAAACGCATCCTCGACGGAGGCGGTGGTTTCGAGGCGTCCCGACTCCGGAAGCCGTTCGAGGTGTTTCGGAGCCGGAAGTGGCTTGGCGCGCATCGCCTTGGCGTGCAGGCGAATCCGCGGTACGAGGCAGCCGACCAGCGAAACAAACAAGAGCAAGTAGATCGCCGCGAACCACGCCGAGCCGAATACGTCGAACATGCCAAGGTGATCCAGGAATCGCCCCCAGGCGCCGTGCTCGGCGAGATAAGCATCGACCTTGGACGGATTGAGCGGTCGTTGCGGTAGGAGCGATCCCGGAACCGCCGCAACCGCAAGCAGGAATAGCAGCACGAGCGCAGTGCGCATGCTGATCAGGCGACGCCACCCGCGGCGCAGGATGCGCAAGACCGGCGTCACAGCGCACCTGATTCGGGGTCCCCGCGAAAACGCGGAGCGTTCTGTGCGGAGCGTTTTCGTGGGGTGATCACAAGCTCGGGGTCCCCGCGAAAACGCGGAGCGTTCCGTGCGGAGCGCTCTCGGGCGATGTCCATGGGCTCGGGGTCCCCGCGAAAACGCGGAGCGTTCTGTGCGGAGCGTTTTCGTGGGGTGATCACAAGTCAGTCCCGACGCCGGTGTTGCCGACTGTGTCGCGCAGCCAGTTCATCCAGTGATCCCATGCGCCGCTGACGAGTAGCACGCCGATGACGATCAGCAGCACACCCCCGATCTGGCTGATCAGCCGTCGATGCCGCCGGACGAAACCGAGCGCGCTCGACACCCAGCCAACCCCGAGCGCGACCAGCACGAACGGGATGCCCAACCCGAAGCAGTAGAACGTCAGCAGGAACGCACCCCGCGCCGCGGTGCCCTGCTGATAGGCGAGGGCGAACACTGCGGAGAACGTTGGGGTCAGGCATGGGGCCCACGCCAGTCCGAACGCGGCGCCGAGCAACGGCGCTCCGATGAGGCCTGGGGGCGGAAGCCGGTGAATGCGGGCTTCCCGCTGTAGGAAGGAGAATCGGCCCAGGAATACCAGACCCATCACGATCGTGACGACGCCTAGGATCCGCTCGATGACCACGGTATGGACCCGGATGGCCTCCCCCAGGCTGCCGAACAGCAAGCCCTCGGCCACGAAGATGACCGTGAAACCGATGACGAACAGCACCGCACCGGTGACCATGCGCCGTTGCTGATGCCGCTCGTCCGTGCCGCTGAGTCCCGCGACGTAGGAGAGGTAGCCCGGCACCAGCGGCAGTACGCACGGCGATAGGAACCCGACCAGGCCGACGAGCGCGGACACTCCAGCGGCGACGAGCAACGGTCCGTCGGTCACCGTGCCGGACAATCCCTCGCTGGCGATCTCGGTCACGTTTCGTGGGCTAGTCCGGTGATCACCGGACGCAAGTCGGCCGGTTGCACCGCACCCAGATAGACAGCGGCGATGCGTTGCTGTTTGTCGACGATCACCGTGAACGGCAGGCTGACTGACGGCACCTTGCCGAGCTCCAGTGCGGTCCGCGCCTGCTCGTCCCACACTATGGGGTAGCTGATGTCGTTCGCCTGGATGAATGATCGGCCGCCACTGCGGGTGTCCTTGGCGTCGATCCCGACGAACTGGATGCCCTGGGGCTTGACCTGGCGATAGAGCAGATCGAACTGTGGCATCTCGGTCTGGCACGGAACGCACCAGGACGCCCAGAAGTTGATGACGACGACCTTGCCTTTGTAGTCAGCCAGTTGGAAATTACCGCCGTCGAGCAACGGTCCGCTTACCGTGCCAACGGGCTTTCGATCCGGAACCGCGATGGTGTGGCCCTTGGAGGTGGCGCCGACGAACCGGTACTGGCCACCGGCCTGCTGGTCGACGGCGTCCTTGCCGCCCGTGCATGCGGTGATGGTCAAGCCGGCGACAATCACTCCAGCCAGAGCGGCAAGAAACCGATCGCGGCCGCGGCGCTGCTGGGTCGACGTCCTCATGGCGTGTCCAGTGTGCGCTACGAACCTGAGTGGCATCGCCGGGGTCCGGCGACCAACCGATACACGCGTCACGCTCCGGCGACGGATCCGGCTGCTGTGGCGCCCGCGGGCTCGGCGTAATCGACGCGCACCACGACATCACCCGAAAAAGTCAGCGAGGTTATCGATCCAAGCGCACACTGGCGTCGGCGCGGATCATGGGCAAGTGGCCGCCCCTCTGCATAACGGCGGGCCGCGACAATGGGCAGCTGGTGGCTGACACAGACGGCCTCGGCACTGTCGCCCGCGTGATCCCGAGCCGCTCGAGCGGCGGCGAGCACTCGCATGGCTATGTCGACATAGGGCTCGCCCCAGGACGGCCGCAGCGGGTTCACGAAATGCCGCCAGTTGCGCGGATCGGCCAGCAATGCCTTGCCGCCCGCCACCCGTCGACCCTGCAGTTTGGTCTCGGCCTCGATAAGGCGGACGTCCAGGTGCGTGGGTAACCCGAACAACTCGCCCATCGGGCGGGCGGTCTGCACGGCTCGTTCCAGCGGCGACGACACCAGATAGCCGACGTCGTGTGTCGCCAGATACTCGGCCGCCGCCTTCGCTTGCTCCTCGCCCCGTGGCGACAACGGAAACCCATCCAGCCGCCCGTACAGGATGTTGTCGGGATTCCACACCTCGCCATGTCGGAGGAGGTGGACGACCCGCATCGGCTGGGTTTGGCGGATTGGCTCAGTCATGCTGTCGGTCCGGCCTCGGCGGCCGCCTTGGCCGCCGATGGGAGCGCTGAAGCGATGCGCTCGAGCGCCGCGTCGTCATGGGCCGCGGACACGAACCATGACTCGAATGCGCTGGGCGGCAGGTACACGCCCGCGTCCAGCATCGCGTGAAAGAACGGCGGATATCGAAACACTTCCGCCGCTTGAGCTTGGGCGAAGTTCGTCACCGGTAACTCGGCAAAGAACACCGAGAACAGGTTGCCCGCGTACTGGATCTGATGGACCACGCCAGCCGCGGTGAGCGCATCCCCGAGGAGCCGGCCAACGATCGCGACGGTGGCGTCCAGGCGTTCGTACACGTCCGAGGTGCAATTGCGTAGGGTCGCAAGGCCGGCCGCCACGGCAATGGGGTTTCCGGACAGGGTCCCCGCCTGATAGACGGGGCCGGCCGGGGCCAGATAGGCCATGACGTCGGCCCGCCCACCGAAGGCCGCGGCCGGCAGCCCACCGCTCATTACCTTGCCGAAGGTGAACAGGTCGGCATCGACCGGATCGAGTCCGTACCAGCCCGCCGGGCTCACCCGGAATCCGGTCATCACCTCGTCCATGATGAGCAGCGCGCCGTGCCGTGCCGTGATCTCCCGCAGTCCGGCATTGAACCCGGGCGACGGCGGCACCGCGCCCATGTTGCCGGCGGCCGCCTCGGTGATGACACAGGCGATGTCGGTGCCGTGCTGGTCGAATGCCGCCTCGACGGCGCCTAGATCGTTGTACGGCAGCACGATCGTCTCGGCCGTCTGCGCGCCGGTGACACCAGGAGTATCAGGTAGGGCGAAGGTCGCAACGCCCGATCCCGCCGATACGAGCAGCGCGTCGACGTGGCCGTGGTAGCACCCCGCGAACTTCACGATCCGGCTTCGCCCTGTGACGCCCCGCGCGAGCCGGATGGCGCTCATCGTGGCCTCGGTTCCCGAATTGACCAGGCGTACCTGCTCCACCGGGCTCACCCGATTGATCAATTCGACCGCGAGCTCCACTTCGCCCTGGGTCGGGGTGCCGAACGACAGCCCACGCCCGGCGGCCGCTCGCACGGCCTCGACGACCGCAGGATGCGCGTGCCCGAGGATCATCGGTCCCCACGACCCTATGCAGTCGACGTACTCCAGCCCGTCCGCGTCAGTCAGATACGGACCGTGCCCGCTGACCATGAATCGCGGTGTGCCGCCTACTGCTCGGAATGCCCGTACCGGCGAGTTCACGCCACCAGGAATCACTCGCTGAGCGCGGTCGAACAGCTCCTGCGATACCGGTACCTCCGTCATCCGTCCAGTCTTTCAGCCCCCTGTGATCGTTTCCGTCCAGCCTTCCTCGTGCTATCGCCGGTTCCAGAGTTGACATACCGACTGGTCGGTTTGTAGTCTCCGGCCATGACCGCCGCGGCCACCAACCGAGGGACACGTTCCCGGCGGGCCATCCTGGACGCAGCGATGCCGATCTTCGAACGCGACGGGTACGCGGCCGCCTCGTTGAATCAGATCATCGCGGCGTCTGGGCTGACCAAGGGCGGTTTCTACTTTCATTTCGCGTCCAAGCAGGAGTTGGCGCTGGCCGTGCTCGCCGACCACACCGCGCGCTGGACCGGACAAGTGCGGGCGGAAACCGAGCGCCACCCGCGTGCAGTGGACCGGCTCTTCGCAACGCCCCGCATCATCGCCCGGTTGGCTGAGTCCGGCGGTGGCCCGGTCGCGCTGCGCCGTCTCACCGAAGAGCTGGCCCGCGATCCGGCCCTGCGCGACGAGGTGTGCGGCTCGATCCGCTATGCGGTAGAAGCGACCGCCGCACAATTCGCTGCGGCACAAGCAGAAGGCACGATCCGCGCCGACCTGGATCCCGGTCAGTTGGCCGAGACCGCGGTCGGCGGGTTCATCGGGGCGCAAGCCCTCACCGACCAGCTAGGTGACGCGCGACTGGCCGAACGCGTCGAGGCCCTGGTGCGCTTCGTCCGCAACGCGTTGGAGATCCAGCCGACGACGTCGCCGTCGGATAGCGAGAAGGGGGATTCTCATGCCGTATGACGTGATCATCGTGGGCGGCCGGCTGGCCGGCGCGGCAACCGGGATGCTGCTCGCCCGAGAGGGCTTGCGCGCGCTCGTTGTCGACCGAACGCATTTTCCGAGCGACACGCTGTCCAGCCACCAGCTACAGCCGCCGGGAGTGGCCCGGCTGCGCCGCTGGGGGCTACTCGATCGCCTGGATGCGACGGGCACCCCGCCGGTCCGCGACGTCCGATTCGATATCAACGGTGTTGTCCTGGCCGGTCAATATCCGGACATTGATGGGGCGGCAGCCCTCTATAGCCCGCGGCGAGAGGTGCTCGACACGCTGCTGGTCGAGGCGGCGCGGGAGGCAGGCGCGGAGGTTCGGGAGGACACCATCGTCGACGAGCTGCTGCTGTCAGAAGGCCGCGTTCGAGGAATCCGCTCTCGCCGCAAGGGATCGTCGACTGCCGCTGATGACCACGCCGCGTTGGTGGTCGGTGCTGACGGCAAGCATTCGATGGTGGCCAGGACGGTCGGCGCACCAAGCCACCGCTCCCGGTCGGCTCGATCGCTCGGTTTCTATTGCTATTGGCGGGACGTGGAGCTGTCCGCCGGCGAGCTATATAACCGCGACCGACGGGTCGCCGGCGCCTGGCCTACGGATCAGGGAATGGTCGTGACCTACGTCGGCTGGCCCGCGAGCGAGTTCGATGCCTTCCGAACCGACCCGGCCGGTCACGTCCTTGACACGCTTGACGCATGCGGCACCCTCGGAGCGCGCATCCGGGCCGGTCACCGGGTTGGCCCGGTACGGGGTACGTCTGACCTGCCCAACGAGATCCGGGTCTCGAGCGGCCCCGGCTGGGCCCTCGCCGGCGACGCCGGACTGGTGATGGACTCCATTACCGGCCAGGGCATGGGCCACGCGCTGCGCGACGCGGACCTGCTCTCGGACGCGATCATCTCCGGCCTCGGGGGCGGCGGGCTGGACCGTGCCGTCGTCCGCTACGTCAAGGAGCGGGACAAACAGACGAAGGCGATGTTCGACTTCACGGTGCGGATCGCGTCGTTTCCGCCGCCCACCTCGGCGGAGCAAACGATGTTCGCCGCGATCGCCGAGCGGCCCGAGGAAACGAGCCGATTGCTCGGCGCGATAGCGGGATCCGTGCCGATTACGTCGCTGTTCTCGCCGCGGCGGCTCATTTCGCTGACGGGGATGCGGGGCTTCGCGGCCCTGGCGCGAAGCCAACTGCGGCCGGTGACCCCGCGCCCAGCTCCGGTCGAGGAGCTCCCAGATCGCGTCGGATCACGAGCGCGAGATGATCATTGAGATGTCATCGTGATCGAGCGATAAGTGCAAGATCACGACTGAGGATCTTGTACGCCTGGCTCTCACCGCAGAATCGCGGCGGCCTCGACCGCCCAGTACGTCAAGATCATCGATGCGCCGGCGCGACGGATCGCAGTCAGCGTCTCGATCATCACGCGATCCCGATCGAGCCAACCGTTCGCGGCCGCAGCCTCGACCATCGCGAACTCACCACTCACCTGATAGGCGGCGACTGGCACCGGTGATGCATCCGCGACCGCGCGCAGGACGTCGAGGTATGGGAGGGCCGGCTTCACCATGACGATGTCGGCGCCTTCGGACACATCGAGCGCCGTCTCCGCCAGAGCCTCCGTGACACTGCGGGCAGGATCCTGCTGGTACGTCTTGCGATCGCCCCGTAGCGACGAGTCGACGGCCTCCCGGAACGGACCGTAGAAACCGGACGCGTACTTGGCCGAGTAGGCGAGAATGCCGACGTCAGCCGAGCCACGCCGATCCAATGCCGTGCGGACCGCGCCGACCTGGCCGTCCATCATGCCGCTGGTGCCGACGAGATGCGCTCCCGCCTCCGCCTGGGCGACACCCATGGCGGCGTACCGCTGGAGCGTGGCGTCGTTGTCCACGCGGCCTTCGTCGTCGAGAACCCCGCAGTGTCCATGATCGGTGAACTCATCAAGGCACAGGTCCGACATGAGTACCGTCGAGTCCGCGAATTCGCTGCGCAGCCGACGGAGGGCGAGATTGAGGATGC
Source organism: uncultured Actinomycetota bacterium (assembly GCA_963809815.1). Taxonomy (GTDB): domain Bacteria; phylum Actinomycetota; class Actinomycetes; order Mycobacteriales; family Jatrophihabitantaceae; genus CAVVJA01. Next base: position 23,865 of record CAWELM010000015.1, on the reverse strand, counting down.
CGTCGGGCGCGTCGGCACCCGAGCCGTGCGCATCCTTCCGCGCGGGCACGCCAAACAGCATCAGGCCGCCCACACCCGCTTCGATCGCTTCGTGCGCAGCCTTGGTCAGCGAGTCCAACGTGTGTTGGACCATGCCCGGCATCGATCTGATGGGCTGCGGCTCGGTCACGCCCTCCCGGACGAACATCGGCAGGATCAGCCCGGAGGGGGTCACGGCGACATCTGCGGTCAACCGCCGCAGCGCCGGCGTGGCCCGCAGTCGCCGCGGCCGTGAGACCGGAAACCCGGGCAGGACGGGCAGCTCGCTCATGGGCCTCAGCCTCGTAACGTGGCGCGGCGGGAAGGTCGCGACGCCTTCTTCGTCGCGGCGGCCGCCTTCTCGCGTTGCTCCACGACCCGAGCGGCCGCGTACTCGGCCAGCGCATCAACCAGCGCGGCTACCGTCGGTGTCTCCGGCTCCACGTCCACGCGCAGACCGAACTCCCGCGCGGTCGCCGCGGTCTGCGGTCCGATCACCGCCACCACGGTCTTGGCGTGCGGCTTGCCCGCGATCCCAACCAGATTGCGCACGGTCGACGACGACGTGAAACACACCGCGTTGAAGCCGCCGGATTTGATCGCGTCGCGGATCTCAGCGGCTGGCGGAGCGGCGCGCACTGTGCGATAGGCGGTGACGTCGTCGATCTCCCAGCCGCGCTGACGAAGGCCCGCGGCGAGGGTCTCCGTGGCGATGTCCGCCCGCGGCAGAAGCACTCGATCGATGGGGTCAAGTACGTCGTCATAGGGCGGGAAGTCCGCGAGCAGGCCCTCCGATGACTGATCATCGGCGGGCACCAGTTCCGGAGTAATGCCGAAGGCGCGTACGGCGTTCGCGGTAGCCTCGCCGACGCAGGCGATCTTGACGCCGGCAAAAGCTCGAGCGTCCAGCCCGAAGTCCTCGAACTTCTCCCGAACAGCTCGTACCGCGTTCGTCGAGGTGAAGACGATCCACTCGTACCGGCCGGTGACGAGGCCCTTGATGGCCCGCTCCATCTGAGTCGGAGTCCGCGGCGGCTCTACGGCGATCGTCGGTACCTCGATGGGCGCCGCGCCATGCATCCGCAACCGTTGGCTCATCGCTCCGGCCTGGTCCTTCGTCCGCGGGACGAGGACCTTCCACCCGTAAAGCGGGCGAGCTTCCCACCAGCCGAGTTTCTCCCGCTGCGCCGCGGCCCGGCCGATCGCAACGACGACAGTGCCGGTCATGCCGGCCACCGCGAGCTCCAGCTCGCCCGCCGTGGCTGTCGCCGTGTGCTGGCCGGTGCCGGTCCCGTCGCTGGTCAGGGTGACCGGGGTGTCGGGCTTCAGCCCGCAGGACACGAGCTGCGCGCCGACATAGGTGACCTGGTCAGCCGGCACGGTCAGCAGCAGAGTGCCCGGTGACCGGGCCAGCAGGTCGAAGTCGGCCGCCTCCATTTGCCGCAGGTCGGCCTCGGAGTGCACGAAACCGACTGGCACTCCGGCGTACGCGGCGGTGCCGGCAGCTATCGACAGACCCGGCACGATGTCGAACGGCACCACCGTTCGCGCGACGGCCAGGGTCTCGCGGACGGCATGGTCATCGATGAATACGTCCCCGGCCACCAAGCGCACGACGGAGGCGCCGGCCCGGGCTTCGGTCAGCATTGCCTTGGCCGTGTCCGCCGGAGTGGCCTCCAGGTCGCGGATCTCGGCCTGCGCGAGGGCGCGAATCTGGTCGGACACGGCCGAGTCGGCGTAGACGATCTCGGCGCGTTGCAGGGCGTCGACACCATGCACGGTCAGCAGGCCCGGGTCTCCGGGCCCGGTACCGACAAAAGTGACTCGGCCGGCGACCTTGCGGGCGCGGGTCATGATGAACTCCCCATCATCTTGTCTGCTCCTGAAGCGATCAGCTCGGCGGCCAGCCGCCTGCCCACGTCGGCGGAATCGGTTACCACTCCGGTGAGCGTCCGCCGCACAGCATCACTACCATCGGCGGCGGTTACCACTGCTGTCAAAGTGAGCTCCGCTGGATCGGCGTGGATTTCGGCCAGCGCCCCGATCGGGGCTGAGCAACCGGCCTCGAGCGAGGCCAGCAGAGCTCGTTCGGCCGTTATGCACGCCCGCGCGCCGGCGTCGTCGAACGCCGCGAGTACCTCGCGGGCGGCCAGGTCGTCCGCACGGCATTCGACCGCCAGCGCTCCTTGCGCGGGGGCCGGGACGAAGCGCGTCGGGTCGAGGATCTCGGTGATCGCGTCGAAGCGCCCCAGCCGACGCAGGCCGGCGACGGCCAGCACTACCGCATCGAGGTTCTCTCCGACGTGCGCGAGGCGGGTATCGACGTTGCCACGCACCGGGACGACGTAGAGGTCCAAGCCGAGCGCGCGCAGCTGGGCGGCTCGTCGGGGCGACCCCGTGCCGACGAGAGCGCCCTTGGGCAGCTCCGCCAGCGTCAGCCTGTCTCGGGCGACGACAGCGTCTCGCGGATCCTCTCGAGCCGGGACGGCACCGATAACGATGCCCTCGGCCGGTACCACCGGAAGGTCCTTGGCCGAGTGCACGGCCAGGTCGATGTCGCCCGCGAGCAGCGCCTCCCGCAGCGCGGAGACGAACACGCCGGTTCCGCCGATGACGTCGATCGGTGCGGCCGTACGGTCCCCCGCCGTAACGATCGGGATCACCTCGACCGGCGTACCCAATCCCGCGACGACGAGATCGGTCTGGGCGCGAGCGAGCGCAGAGCCCCGCGTGCCGACGCGAAGTACTCGGGTCACAGTCATGAGGCCGCTCCGGAGCGAGGACACAACCGGACCGGAACGAAGGAGCGGCCGGGAAACACGGTCATTGGGGGCGCTCCGGGGCCGTCCGGACCGCCGCGACGGATTCCGGCGCGGCCGGGTCCAGATCGAAGAGCTCACGCAGCGCGGCAGCGTACTTATCCCCGTCCGGTCGGGTGGCGAGCTCCTTGACCCGAACGGTGGGCGCGTGCAGCACCTTTTCGACCGCCCGACGCACGGCACCGGCCACTTCGTCCCGGGTGGTCGGGTCGAGCAACGGTAACCGGCCGTCCAGCCGGAGCAGCTCGGCGTCAATGACCTGGTCGGCCTTGGACCGCAGCGCGGTGACGGTCGGCGCAACCGCCAACTGCTGCTGGGTCGCGAGATAGCCTCCGAGCTCGGCGTCGACGATTGCTGCCGCCGCCTGCACTTCGCTCTCGCTGACAATCGCGCCGTCCTTGTGTACGGAATCGAGATCGATGTAGGTGACCTCGGGTCGGGCGGCGACGGCCGGGTCGACGTCTCGAGGTAGCGCAATATCCACGATCACGAGCGGGCGGCCGTCTCGCGGCGCGATCGATGATGCCGGCAGCACCAGGCCGGTGGCCCCGGTGGCGCTCACCAGGAGGTCCGCGTTGGCGATCTCGGCCGGCAGATCATCCATGGCGACGGCCCGACCGCCCACGGAGTCAGCCAGCCGCCGCGCTCGCTCGGCCGAGCGGTTGGCCACCGCGAGATCCAAAGTCCCCTTGCGTCGAAGGGTGGCTGCCGCCAACGCGCCCATCGACCCAGCGCCGACGATCACCACCCGTCGGTTGTCGAGCGGACCCAGTACCGCCGCAGCGTCGTCGATTGCGACTGACATCACGGACGCTCCGGCGCGGTCAATACCGGTCTCGGTGTGCGCACGCTTGCCCACGCGCAGCGATGTCTGGGCGAGGTCGTGGAGCACCGAGCCGACCGTCGACGCTTGCACCGCCGCCGCATAGGCGGACCGGAGCTGGCCGAGGATCTGCGACTCGCCGACGACCATGGAGTCCAGCCCAGCGGCAACCGAGAACATGTGCCCGACGGCTGCCTCGGCGAAGTGCACATACAGATGCTCACCGAGGTCCGGAACGGTGAGGCCGGCGTGCCGAGCCAGCACGCTGCTGATCTCGGCCAGGCCTGGGTGGAAACGGGCGACGTCGGCGTAGACCTCGATCCGGTTGCACGTCGACAGGAGCAGCACTTCGCTGATCGCCGGTGCGGTGCGCATCTCGTCGAGCAGCTTGAGGACGTCGTCCGTGGACACGCTCGCGCTCTCGAGCACGGACACCGGTGCCGACTTGTAGGACAGGCCGACGACGAGAACGCTCATCGCTGACCACCAGCCTCGATGTGCGGCATCTCAGCGGCCTTGCGGTTCTCGTGGAAGGAGAGAATCTGCAGTTCGGCGGCCAGGTCGACCTGCCGGACGTCGACGTGATCCGGCACGTTCAGCACGACTGGCGCGAAATTGAGGATGCTTCTGACGCCGGCGTCGACCAGCCGGTCGCAGACCTCCTGCGCCACAGCAGCTGGGATGGCAAGGACCGCGATCGTGATGTTCTCTCGACGGACGACGCTTTCCAGATTCGCGACGTCTTGCACTACCAGTCCGCGAATCTTGGACCCGATCCGAGCAGGATCGGCGTCAAGCAGCGCGGCGATGCGGAACCCGCGCGAGGCGAATCCCGAATACCCGGCGAGAGCCTGCCCGAGGTTGCCGACCCCGATCAGCGCGACCGACCGGTGCACGGTCAGTCCCAGGACCCGGGCAATCTCCTCGGTGAGCGTGATGACGTCGTATCCGACGCCGCGGATGCCGTAGGAACCGAGATAGGACAGGTCTTTGCGCAGCATTGCCGAGTTGACGCCCGCCGCCGCGGCCAGCTCGTCCGAGGACACCGTGACCGTCAGCCCGTCTCGGAACCCGCCCAGCACCCGGAAATAGGTCGCGAGCCGGGCCACCGTCGCGTCCGGAACGGCGCGACCCGTTCGGGCGTGGACCTCGGCCGCGTCCGCCACGTGACCATGCGGGGCGGGCGGCGCGTGCCGCTGGACGGTCATTGGCTCCTCGATAGTGCCGGAAGCGCGCTATTGAGATACCCGATGCATTGGCGCACAACCGGTGTGCTAGAAGCAGCTGGACGCCGGTAAAGGTACGCGCTTGTGAATGCTTTCCCAAATCGCTGCGCGATGTGCTATAGGGCGCTCTCAGCTATCGATCGGGCGGGCCCCGAGCCGGGCCTGGAGCAGATCCAGCGCATCGGTCTCAGGGTCAGCCGGCGTCGGTGGCAGAGCCTCGAAGTCCGTGTCGTCACGCGGGTCACGTTCGGCTATCACTGAGGGCGGCGATGCCCCGGCCGGCCGGGCCGGGTCGACTCCGGCCGGCGGCGCGTCCAGTGTCTGGACCGTGATGCGCCAATCGCCTCCGACCTCGTCGCGCAACGCCGCCCGGACGACCTCCACATTGCTGTCCTCGCTGATCATCCGGGCCAGGGTGGAGCTCGGCGCGGTCAGCGTGATCAGGTCACCGTCCACGCTCGCGACCTGGGCGTCGTGCAACAAGGCACGCGTGCGTTGCTTGCCACGCTTGACCGCGTCCAAGACCGCGGGCCAGAGCTGCCGGATAGCGACCGCGTCCATCGTCCGCGGCGCTGCACCGCTGCTCGACCGGGTCGGAACGGCGGCGGCGGCCGCCCCGTCCGCGGCCGGTGCCGGTGCCGGTGCCGGTGCCGGTGGGTCTGGCACAGTCGGCGGCTCCTTCGCCACCGGCCTCCGGGCTGCGGACTCGGTCGGCATCCCGCTCTGCGAGGCGGCCAGCCGGCGCTCCAGACGTTCCACGCGTTGCAGCAGCGCGGCCGAGTCAGTCGTCGCGTCCGGCAGTTGCATCCGTGCGCACAGCAGCTCGAGGACCAATCGCGGTGACGTGGTACCGCGTAGCTCGATCAACGCGGTGTGCACGATCTCCGCGAACCGGGTAACCGTCGCTATGCCGAGGCGACCAGCCTGCTCCACCATCCGGGTGAGCTCGTCCTCTGGCGCGTCGAGCAAGCCGCGGTCGGCGGCGTCCGGTACCGCCGCCAGCACCAGCAGGTCCCGGAACCGGTCGAGCAGATCCACGGTGAATCGGCGCGGATCATGTCCGGCCTCGACCACGCGATCGACCGTGCCGTAGACCGCAGCCGCGTCGCCTGCGGCGAGAGCGTCGACCATGTCGTCGAGCAATGCGACATCCGTGACGCCCAGCAGACCGACCGTCCGCGCGTAGGTGATACCGGTCGGTCCGGCCCCGGCGATGAGCTGATCGAGCAGCGACAGCGAGTCCCGCGCTGAGCCGCCGCCGCCTCGAACGACCAGGGGCAGGACTCCCGGCTCGACCGCGATGCCCTCGGCCGCGCAGATGCGTTCCAGGTGCGCGCGCAGCACGCCGGGCGGGATGAGCCGAAACGGATAGTGGTGGGTCCGGGACCGGATCGTTGGAAGCACGCGGTCCGGCTCGGTCGTCGCGAACACAAAAACCAGGAACTCGGGCGGTTCCTCGATGAGCTTGAGCAGGGCATTGAAACCCTGCGGCGTCACCATGTGGGCTTCGTCGATGATGTAGACCTTGTACCGGTCCCGCACTGGGGCGTAGAAGGCGCGTTCCCGCAGGTCACGCGCGTCGTCCACGCCGCCGTGGCTGGCCGCGTCGATCTCGATCACGTCGATCGAGCCCGGGCCGTTCGGGGCGAGCTCGACGCACGAGTCGCATACCCCACACGGCGTTGCCGTCGGCCCCTGGACACAATTCAGCGAGCGGGCCAGGATCCGGGCGCTGGAGGTTTTGCCGCAGCCTCGCGGGCCGGAGAACAGGTAGGCGTGGTTGATCCGGCCGGAGTCGAGCGCCTGCATCAACGGGGCGGTGACATGATCTTGGCCGATGACCTCCGCGAAGGTGGCGGACCGGTATTTGCGGTACAACGCCACGTTCGGTCCAGCCACGCTGTCGACCTTACTGACCGCGCACTGAGGACGCAGGGACCCCCCGCGCACCCGCCAGAGCCTGCTTATCCTTGCTGCCTTCCGGCCCTGGGGAGGTTCGCAGGGTGAGCGCCACACGAGGGGTCGGCGTCCGATCGTACGCGGGCCGGCCCGACTCGGGCGAGCGCGGACCATCGGCTCGACCTGCCTCAGGCGGGCCCGTATCCTCCCCAGCGGAGGATTCGCCTAGTGGCCTATGGCGCTCGCTTGGAAAGCGAGTTGGGGGCAACCCCTCGCGGGTTCAAATCCCGCATCCTCCGCCACGCCGACCAGCTGCCTGTCGATCTTCGTCTCCGCAAATCTCTCGGCGCATTTGGCCAGCACGACATGGCATCCAGGAGCGTCCGCCAAGCGAGGCGTGCTCCCGACCCTAGATCAAGCGGTCCAGCCGGATCGGTGTCGCTCCGGGAGGTCCAGCCGGCTTATTCGCTGAGGAAGGTGTCTACGTCAGCGGCGAATTCGGTGTGGTGCTGGAAGAGGAATCCGTGGGCCGAGTCCGGGTAGATCTTGACTTTGGCGTGCGGGATGAGGCCGGCGAGGAGGTGGGAGAAATGCGGCAGGATCATGGGGTCGCTGTCGCCGTTGGCGATGAAGACCGGAACCTTGATCGCGCGTATCCGCTGCAGGAGTGGGTGATTCGGGACGCCCCAATTGCAGACGGCGTCGTACTGAGCCAACCGCGTTTCCCAGGTCGTCGGCTTGTCCCGGTCGGTGGTGCGGGAGCGCATCCGGCCAAGTGACTGCTTTCCGGCCTCTTGGCTCGTTGGTGACGGTGCGTAGAAGACCCTCAGTACTCCCTCGGGATTCGGCACCGGGGAACCCACCGCCTCGATCACGTCGGGGGCCCAGCCGTGCATGTCCTCCGCGCCCTGCGGGGCGGACGAAGCCAGTACCAGCCTGTGCACTGCCGCGGGCCGGGATAGCGCGATTTGTTGGGCGATAAAGCTGCCTATCGAGAATCCGAGCAGATCGGCCTGACCGATGCCCATCGCGTCGAGGAAGGCAATGGCGTCCCGCGCCATCCCCGCGATAGTTGCGGGCGTCCTCCCGGTGGTGGCGCCGACTCCGGCATTGTCGAACGTGATGACACGCCTGGTCGCCGCCAGTGCGTCGATCAGCGCTGGGTCCCAGTTGTCGAGGTTCCCCCGGAAGTGCTGAAACAGAACCACTGGCGTGCCGCCTTCGCCCGTCTCGCGACACGCGTACTCGATGCCGTTGGCGGCGCTGACCAACCGCGTCGGCGAAGCGGCGAAGGTTGTAGGCATGGTTCCTCCTGTTCGGATCAGGCGGGAAATGGTCAGGACCGGCGACGGCTCCGTCACAATCCGGCGATCGCCGACGAGTGCGACGTTATTGGTCGTTGTCCTTCGGGTTCGCGCAAAGTTCACGTCTTCGTGACCGTACCCTCCGCACTATCGTCTGAAGTCCGGACCGTGCGGCACCTGTGGAAGTCCGGTCAGCTTCGTTACGGATCGAGATACTCGGGGTCGTTCTCGACGTCCCAGAGCCGAAGGTCGCCGATCGGTGTGACCTCAGGAGAAAGCTCCCGGCAAGCGTGGGCGGGCATGCTCAAACTGCGCGCAACCTCGAGTACCTCTCCGGGAGCGAGCACCTCCCACGGCGCCGCCGCCGCCTGGTTCGTGATCTCCTCGGCCTCGGCCACGACCGCTCGGCCGGCTTCAGTGGCTTTGCCATCGGCGTCTAGTAGCTCCCGGCGAACGAGCCTGGCTGTCGCCGCCAGCCAGTCCTCATCTGACCACCCTCGGGCCGGCTGGTGGACAGCGCGATCCCAGCCCATTCCACACCGCAGAACCACGATGTCGACCCCGGTCGCTCCAACCGCGACGAGCGCGGCCACGTGTCCGTCCCCGCGGTGCTCGCGCAGCGACGTGCAGGCTTGCCATAGCCGGGCATGGGGATCGTCCGGCTCCGGCAGCGCCAAATTCGCCGCACCAAGCGCGTGACCAGCTGGTTTGTGCGCCGCCACGATCGGCGCGAGCAGGTCGGCGAGCCGAGCGGCTTCCCGGGCATCGACCATGCCGGCGAGCACGGCCGCAGCGCCCCGGCTACGGGCCGCCAGTGCCTCCGCTGGGCTGACGAGATCCCAGACCGCGGGCAACGCACGCTCGACCATCGACGGAGCAAACGAATTGAACAGTCCGACGACCGGAGCCGGGACGATCGCGCCCAACGGCGCCGCTCGTCCGGCGAAGTATCCGCGCCAGAAGCCCCGCAGCCCGGCCTGTTCGAACTCGGCCCGGGCCTCAGCGGCAAAATACGTGATGGCGTGGATTGGCTCATAGAGGGTCCACATCGCGCGAGCGAGCGTCGTGGGCTGCATACGACGTTCTTAGCGCACGACCAGCCTGAGGTCGTCGATTTCGACTTTCCGGGGAGGTGGGCATGGCCGCGATATGGGACGCGATCAAGCACTGGCTCGCCACGACCGGATCGATGACGTGGCAGATCACCTGGTCGCTCATTCTGGGATTCACCTTGTCGGCGATCATCGAATCGCTGGTTCGGAAATCGACGATCTCCCGGCTGCTTCCCGATGATCGTCCGCGCAGTCTGGTTACCGCCGCGGGATTGGGCGCGGCGTCCTCCTCGTGCTCCTACGCGGCCGTCGCCTTGGCCAGGTCGCTGGTCCGCAAGGGCGCTGACTTCACCGCTGCCATGGCGTTCACCATCGCGAGTACGAACCTCGTCATCGAGTTAGGGCTGATTCTGGCGCTCTTACTCGGCTGGCAGTTCACCCTCGCCGAATTTGTCGGCGGTCCATTGATGATCCTGTTCGTGGCGCTGCTGTTTCGGCGTTTCCTCACTCCGGGCATTCGCGAGACGGCGCTGCGCCAAGCTGACCGCGGGCTGGCCGGATCCATGGAGGGTCATGCCGCGATGGACATGAGCGTCGGAGGTTCCGGCAGCTTTCTCCGACGCCTGGTCAGCCCAGTGGGATTTACGTCGGTGAGCCACAACTTCGTGATGGCGTGGGCCGCCATTATTCGCGACCTCGTGATCGGTCTCTTTCTGGCCGGAGCAGCGGCAGCGTGGATCCCTGACTCGTTCTGGCAAGCGCTGTTCTTCACGGACCATCCAGCGGCGGCCAAGATTTGGGGCCCGCTGATCGGGCCTCTGGTGGCTGTCGCTTCCTTCGTCTGCTCGATCGGCAACGTGCCACTTGCGGCCGTGCTCTGGAACGGCGGCATCTCGTTCGGCGGAGTCGTGTCGTTCATCTTCGCTGATTTGATCATCATTCCGATCGTGCACATCTACCGGCGCTACTACGCGCGTCGCGCGGCCTGGCTGATTACCTGGACGTTCTACGTGAGCATGGTCGCGGCCGGCTACGCCATCGAGCTGATCTTCCAAGCGCTCGGCCTCGTTCCGGAAGGTCCACGCCACGCAAACGTCGGCGAGACCTCAATTCACTGGAACTACACGAGCGTCCTCAACATCATCTTCCTCGCCCTCGCCGCGCTCCTGCTGTGGCGCTTCTTCACCACCGGCGGCCGGACCATGTTGTCGATGATGGGCGGCGGCCCCGACGACCGGTCGGTCTCTCGTCGCATTGCGAGGCCGGACGCAGGGCCCGGACCGGGTCACGTACCCGGACCGGCCTCGACCTGATCCCTCAGGTGACAGCCATCGCAGAGCGCGACCGCGCCGTTACCCGAGGGGTTCCGAAAACGTTTTGATGTCGCTAGCGTCGGGCTCCGCACGGCTTTTCCCTAACGCACGCTTTGGGGGCGTGCGTCTGAGTCTCCCCGAGGAGCCCGCATGGACCGCCGATCGCGAACATCCGCCAACCCGCCGAGCAGAGGCCGCCGCAGGCTCTGGACCCTGCTCGCAGCCGGGGTCCTCATTGCCGCCGGCGCTGTGCCACTCACGCTCAGCAGTCTGGCGCAGGCCGACCCCAACTCCGGTTCGAACAGCAACCGGCCGGTCCACGACGTCCTCACGAACCTGTTCGAGTGGAACTGGCCGTCAGTGGCCAACGAATGCACTACCGTGCTCGGCCCGAAGGGATACGGCGGGGTGCAGGTGGCGCCACCGCAGGACTCCGTCAAACGGACCCAACTCGGCAACGGGAGCGACACGATCCTGCACCCGTGGTGGGAGGTCTACCAGCCGGTGGACTACAACCTCACCAGCCGCATGGGCACGGAGGACCAGTTCAAGGCCATGGTCGCCACGTGTCGCAAAGCCGGAGTGAAGGTCTACGTCGACGCGGTCATCAACCACATGACCGGGCAGGGCAATCTGTCCTACGGCGGCGTCAGCTACACCCCGTACCACTACCCCGACTACACACCTGCGAACTTCCACGTCCCGGCCGGCGAGTGCCCGTCCTCCGACGGGGGGATCCAGGACTTCAATAACCTGCTGCAGGTCTTCCACTGCAACCTGCTCGGGCTCGAGGATCTCCGCACCCAGACCGACTACGTGGAGACGAAGCTGGCCGGCTACCTGAACAAGCTCATCGGCTACGGCGTCTCCGGATTCCGGGTGGATGCGGCCAAGCACATCGGCCAGGAGGACCTCGGCGCGATCTACGCCCGACTGCACAACACGCTCGACGGTCAGCGGCCGTACTGGGTGCTCGAGGACTTCGGCGGAAGTCCCGGCCTGCTCAGCCCGCAGGCGTTCACGACGGCCGGCTCGGTGTTGGGTCTGGACGGGGTCAAGCAACTGCGTGACGCGTTCAAGAGCTACCCGGCCGACCACGTCGGCAGCATTGCGACGCTGCGAGCCTACGGCGAGGAGTCCGGCCTGACCCCGAGCAGCAAGACGCTGGTGTTCGTGCAGAACCATGACACCGAGCGCAACGGCGACGCGCTGAACTACAAGGACGGCGCGCGGAACATCCTGGCCAACGAATACGTCCTCGCGTACGGCTACGGCACCCCGCAGGTGTACGCCGGCTTCGCGTTCGGCGCGGACACCAACCAATCGCCACCATCGACCCCGGATGGACAGATCACGAATACCGACTGCTCGGGTGCCAATCCAACCTGGATCTGCATCGACCGGGACCAGGCCGTGGCCAACATGGTGAGCTGGCACAACTTCGTCGGTGCCGCTCCGATCGCGAACTGGTGGGACGACCGGGCGAACCTGATCGCCTTCAGCCGCGGCAACAAGGGCTGGATCACGATCAACAACGGCCCGGCGGCGCAGACCCGCTCGTTCAGCACCGGGCTGCCCCGCGGCGTGTACTGCGACATCATCAGCAGCGCCAGCTTCAGCAACGGCAGCTGCTCGGGCACCAGCGTGACCGTTGACCGGAAGGGCATGGCGACGGTGACCGTCCCATCCCTGGGCTCGGTGGCAATCTTCCGCGGCAGCAAGATCAGTTAGTCGCGCGGTTCTCGGCTCGGCCGTCCGGTGCTACGTCGGACGGCCGAGGCCGCATCTGCCAGCGGATCCGCAGCGTCCCGCGCACGCTTGGGACGGGTGAGCACGTCGGGTCACCTCAGCAGTCGACTTCTGCCTCATGGACGCGCGGGGAGTGCCGGCCGCCCAGGGCCGGCGGGAACGGCGGCTTACCCGGCTGCGGGGTACCCGAACTGGACGCTCACGCCTGCCGACGCGGCGTTCGCGAACCAGCCCGGGTTGCTTCGCCAGCAGATCACCACGGATCCCGTCGCCAGCGGAGCCCAGCCGGTTTTGTACACCGGTTCGGACGCCGCGCCCGACCGGGTCGACTCGACGATCGACTACACGGGCCAGAGCGCGCTCGCGCCGAGCACTGCGTGGCGGTCTGCTTACCGCACCAGCGAATCCTGGCGGCACGGGGTGGCAGCTCAAGGTATTCGTCGCCAACCAGGCGAGCTCCCAGCTATTCGTGGATTCGCTCACGACCAACAACGGTGGCGGCCGCAAGATCAACATCGGGGCGTACCCAGCCGCGCCGACGTCGTCCTACGCAACTCTGACCGAGACGTCTCGATCACACGACCCCGCCAACGGGACGCTCCAGCAGTCGACGTACTCGGTCACGCTGAACTCGGGCCAGCAAATCCACCTCGACCTTCGCGTCTACGCCGGCGCCAGCCCGACGAACGTCCAGTTGCGGTGGGTTCCGCCGGATGACCAAACGCAGTCGATCAACGCCGCGGTCGCGGCCGCGAAGTCGGCCCACAAGGTCGTCATCTTCGCCTACGACGAGGGCACCGAGGGCCGAGACCGCGGTGGCAGCGACGGCCTCCAACTGCCCGGCTACCAGGACGCCTTGATCGAGGCGGTGGCGGCCGCTAACCCGAACACCATGGTCGTACTCAACACCGGCGACGCAGTGCTCATGCCGTGGGCCGACAGCGTCAAGGCGATCCTGGACTGTGGTACCCGGGCCAGATGGGTGGTCCAGCGACAGCCAACGTGCTCATGGGCGCGGTTGATCCAGGTGGCAAATTGCCGATCACGTTCCCGGCGGACGCCACGCAGTTCCCCACGTATGACCCCAACTGCACGGACACCTCCGCGACCGGCAACTGCCCGCTCTACCCCGGCACCTGCCGGCCGACCGCTCGGCTCTGCGGTGCGGCTCTCGTACACGAAGTTCCCGACTACTCGAGAGCTGCAGGTCCAGGCGTCCGCTGACGGTGGGGTCGACGTCAGCTTCCGGATCCGCAATGTCGGTCCGTACACCGGGTCGGACACGCCCCAGGTGTACGTCGGGCCGTCGTCGCAACTGAGCGCCGGCACCCAACAGGCAGTCCGCAAGCTGGTGCAGTTCCAGCGGGTGGCCTTGACCTCGGGCCACGCGGCCGATCTGACCCTGCATGTATCGGCTCAATCGCTGTCGTCGTGGTCGACCGCGCAGCAGAAGTGGGTGCTCGGAACGGGCGAGCGGTCGATCTACGTCGGCCCGTCGTCGCGCGATCTGCCCTTGCAGGCGACGGTGACCGTCGGCAGCTGATAGGGAAAGGTGCCGACGACGGCGGGTTCCGGTCACCCCCGAGCGTCGTCGTCGGCTCTCTCATGCGGGGCGGCGATCACGCCGACCGCCGAACGGCAGACGGTCGCGTTCCGCTGAACGCGCCCCGCGGCATGAGCACCGGCTCCGCGACGGTCTGCGTCAGCGGTCGCTGAGGGTGATCGGGTTGGGTTTGGCGGATCGAAGTAGTCGAACCAGGTAGTCGCTCTCTCGAGGTCGCCGGTGGTGATCCTCGCGTGACCGGCTTGAACGGCTTGAGTGAGGCTTTTGGCGCAGAAGATCATGCTGAGCACGACGATCCTGGGAGGTTCGAGGACGACATCAGCGTCGCCGAGGATGGTGTCGGTGGGAGAATGTCCAACATCTGGCTTTGGCGGTGGCGCAGGGATTCGAACCCTGGGAGGCTTGCACCTCACACGCTTTCGAGGCGTGCTCCTTAGGCCGCTCGGACACGCCACCGCGCGCCAGGGTACCGGACCGGCTTCTCTGACCCGGCCTAACGAACGCCTCCGGCTGGCGGCCTCGGAGGCTCGAACGCAGAGCGTCGATCCAGGAAAAACTCCTGCAACAACGCCGAGCATTCCGCCTCGAGAACGCCGCCGATGACCTCAGGTCGATGGTTGTGGCGGCGGTCGCGCACGAGGTCCCACACCGAACCAGCGGCGCCGGACTTGGGGTCCCAGGCGCCGAACACCAGCCGGTCGACCCGGGCGAGGACGACTGCGCCGGCGCACATCACGCAGGGCTCGAGAGTCACCGCGAGTGTGCAGCCAGTGAGCTGCCAAGAGCCGACAGCGGCGCCAGCACGGCGCAGCGCGAGCAGCTCAGCGTGCGCGGTCGCGTCGTGCACCCTCTCGCGCTCGTTGTGTCCGATCGCGATGATCGCGCCGGCGCGATCGAGCACTACGGCACCGACGGGGACGTCCCCCGACGACGGCGCCGCCCGCGCCACCTCGAGCGCGGCCTGCATCGCCGCGTCCGGCGACGTCATGTGCGAATGGCCTCGAATTCGTCCGCGCAACCCGCCTTCTCACACACGGCGACGATCACGTCGATCGGCAGGGTGCCCTCATGGGCACATAGGCCCAGCAATTCAGTGGCGCTCGTGCCCAAATCCTCCACTACGGTCGCGTCACCCAACGGGGTGCTGTCATGGCCGGCTGCGGCCAGCACGTCGCTCGCCAACTCGTCGTCGATCTCGTCGGACTCCTCGGACTCCTCGGACTCCTCGGACCCGGCTGGATCGGCGATCTCCTCCAGTTCCTCGGCAATCAATGCAGCCAGCGGGTACGCGTCAGCGGCATGCCCGTCGGACAGGAACACGTGGGCCTCGTCATCGGTCACATCCACCCGGGCCAACGCGACATACTCATCGTCCTGCTCGACGACCAGGAGCCGCACGTCGCCCGGCTCATCGCGAACGAGGTCGGCGATGTCGTCCACGCTCTCGCAATCGTCGAGATCGACCTCTACCCCGCGCCATCGGTCCTTCGTGCGGGTGAGCACGGCCGCGAAGTAACTCATACCGACTCTCCGGGAGTTCAGACGCGCGCAGATTCACTGGCCCGGGCGTACTCCTCCGCGAGCCCTATCCGTTCAACGATCGCATCCAGCATCTCGTCCGGGTAGGCGTCGAGATCGTCGAGCACCTGCTCCATCTCGTCCTCGGACAGGTCGAGATCGGCAAACAGATCGAGGTCTCCTATCGGCCAGACCTCGTCGAGCTCGTCGTCGTCCGGCGGATCCTCCCCGAGACGCTCCAGCACCTGAGCCGCGAGCGGGTACTCGACGGACGCAGTCAGGTCGCTGAGCAGCAACGAGATGCGCGGGCCGTACTGCCGCGCGATCAGGAAGAACTCATCGTCGACGTTGGCGATGACGAATGGGCCACCTTCCGGAGGCTGGGATCGCAGGGCGGCCAGCAGGACCCCGAGATCCGTCAGGACCGTCGGCGGCAACGGCTCGCAGTGCCACAGGCCGGCGTCACGGAACGCCGCCACCGCATATCCACGGGCCGCCATCATCACCGCCAAAGTCCGACCTGCGCCACCAGTCCTGGACCGATCCTGACACGTCGCGCCTGCGGTCTCTAGGGCGTGGCCCGCAATCCCTGCTGGTGGCGAGCGACGGTCGGGCGGCGGATGGCAGGGTGGAGTATGAGAGCTGTGGCAGAGCCACTGCCGGGACGGCCGGGGCTGCCCACGAAATCGCGCTGCCGTCCGGGGTCCCCGCGAAATCGCGCTACGCAGCTGAACGTGGGATTGCGAGACGCTCGGTTAGGCCTCGGCGATACCGTTCTGCGGTGATCTGCGCGCGCTTTGGCAAGCTCACGTGACCGCGACATTCGGCCGGGTCGCGGTGCTTGGTCTGGGCCTCATCGGGGGATCGCTGATCCAGGCGATTCGCCATACCGGGCTCGAAGTCGTCGGCTATGACCCCGACCTCGCGACCGCGTCAGCGGCGAGCACCGCCGGCTTTCCGGTCACGGCCACGGATGCGGGTGCGGTCCACGGCGCTGACCTCGTTGTCCTGGCCATGCCGCTGCCTGAGGTCGAGTCGGCTCTGAAGTCACTCGCTCCCCACCTCACTCCGGGTGCGGTGCTCACGGACGTCGGCACGCTGAAGGCGCCAGTGATCGATGCGGTCCGCCAAGTGATCCCGTCCGCCCGGTTTGTCGGCGGGCACCCGCTGGCCGGAACGGAGAACACCGGGTGGGCAGCTGCCGACCCGCTGCTGTTCCGGGACGCACCCTGGGCGCTGACCCTGGAGACGGACACCGACCTCGATGCGTGGCTGGCGCTCGCCGAGCTGGTATGTGATCTCGGGGCGAAACCGGTGCCCGCGACCACCAGCGAGCAGGATGCCGCGGTAGCCAGGATCATTGGGCTCCCGCATGTTCTGGCGGAGGTGCTGGCGCTGGTTGGCCTGGGCGGCGGTCCGATGGGCCTGAGTTTGGCGGCCGGTTCCTACATGTCCGGATCCCGGGTGGCCCGCACTCGCCCGGAGCTGGTCGCCACCTGGTGCGATGGGAACGCGCCCCTGGTCGATTCACTTGACGACGTCATCCGACGGCTGATCGACGCGCGGAACAGCCTGGCCAACCACGGCACGGTGCTCGACCTCGCCCAGGCCGGCCATCACGCCCGAATCGATTGGGAGCACCGGGCATTCCTGCCGGTCGAGCTGACCGCTGATCCCGACGCCCTGCGTCAACTCGGCCATGGCGGAGGTTGGATCACGGCTGTGCTTCGCGACGATGACGGCGTGCGGTTGCTCGGTATGCGACCACAACCGTGACGCGGGCAAACCTCGGGCGGCTGCGATGATCAACCTTCGGTCTGGCGTCCCACTGGTCGAGGTGGAACGGTCCGGCGTCGTGGAATCACTGCACCGCGGCCACCTCGTCGTGGTCGACGCCGGCGGCGAGGTGATCGAGGCCATCGGCGCGCCCGCGCAGCCGATCTTTCCGCGCTCCTCGAACAAGCCGCTGCAGGCTGTCGGCCTACGCGAGCTGGGCCTGTCGGTACCTAGCACCGGCCTCGCTCTGGCCGCGGCCTCGCACTCGGGCGAGCCGCGGCACGTCGCCGTCGTGCAAGCCATGCTGACGCAAGGCGGCTTTGCCGAGGATGACCTCGAATGCCCGCCTGACTGGCCGCTGGGCGAGCTTGCACGCGACGAGTGGATCGCGAGCGGCGGTGGTCGTACCCGGGTGCGGATGAACTGCTCCGGCAAGCACGCCGCGATGATGCTCACCTGCCAGGCAAATGGGTGGCCCGTCGACGGATATCCGGCCGCTGACCATCCGCTCCAACGGCACCTGGCTGAGGCCGTCGGCCGACTCGCCGACGAGCCAGTGGCGGGTGTGGGCGTGGATGGTTGCGGTGCTCCGGTTTTCGCGATCACCCTGCTCGGCCTCGCTCGGGCGTACGTCCAACTTGTTGCGGCCGGACCCGGCCCGGCGGCCGACGTGGCCGACGCCATGCGTGCGCATCCCGAGTTGGTCGGTGGGACCGATCGGGCGGCCAGCGGATTGATGGCTGGAGTGTCCGGACTACTCGCGAAGGACGGTGCCGAGGGGGTCTTCGCCGCGGCGCGTACGGGCATCGGCGCGGTGGCGGTCAAGATCGACGACGGGTCGGCTCGGGCGGCGGAATGCGCGGTGATTGCTGGACTTCGTCGGCTGGGGATCAGCGGCAACGTTCTCGACGAGCGCGCCGAGGCGCCGGTCACCGGCGGTGGTGCGACGGTGGGCGCGGTACGTATTCGGCCTGCCCTGTTCACGCGCTAGCGTTTCTGATATGGCCCTCGAGCAGTCGGCCGCGCCGGCGACGACGTCCGACGCCGGTGAGGACGTTTCGGCGAGGCTGAGCGACGATTCCAGGCCGTCCCAGGTCGAGGTTGCGCAACTACGCGAGAATGTGCTCTCGGCCTCGGTAACTATTCCGGAACGGCTGAGTTACCGGATCAAGCGGGCACTGCTCGGCGAGCCACTCGTGACGGCCCGACTACAAGAAGAGAAACTGTCCAAGAAAGCCGCCCTCGGTGTGCTGTCGAGCGATTGCATTTCCTCGTCCGCATATGGAACGGAGGAGATGCTCGTCGCTTTGGTACCGGTATTCGGGCTGGCGAGCTACCACATTCTGGGGCCGATGACCGCCGTGGTGATCGGCGTGTTGATTCTCATGACGCTCTCCTATCGCGAGGTCGTCATGGTCTACACGAAGGCCGGCGGCTCGTATGTAGTGGCGCGCGACAATTTCGGCCCCAGAGTCGCGCAAATCGCCGCCGTTGCGCTCATGATCGACTACATCGTGACGGTGGCGGTCCAGGCGGCGGCGGGCACCTTGGCCATTACCTCTCTTGTTCCCGCGATCGAGCACTGGAATCTCGAGATCACGATCGGTCTCGTCCTGGTGCTCGCCTACGGCAATTTGCGCGGCATCCGCGAGGCCGGCCGGGCATTTGCCTTTCCGACCTATTTCTTCTGCTTCCTCATGTCGCTGGTGATTCTCCTCGGTATCGGACGCGAGATTCTCGGCGATCTACCGCAATACGCGACCGACGTTGCCGGACAGTTCCCGGTGACCAACCAGCATGATGCGATCTTCTCCTGGGCGGCGATTTTCGTGCTGCTCAAGGCATTCGCCAACGGCGGGTCGTCGCTTACCGGCTTGGAGGCGATTTCCAACGGGGTTAGCGCTTTCAAGCCACCAGCGGGCGTCAACGCGCGGCGCACGCTGTCCTTGATGAGCCTCATGCTCGGCTTTCTCGTCGCCGGAGTCTCGTATCTGGCCGTGGAGACGCACGCCGTGCCTTATACGGACGGCGCGCCAACCGTGATCAGTCAGGTGGCCAAGGCGGCATTCGGGACGGGGTCGGCCGGGCACGTGGGCTTCGTCCTGGTGCAACTCGCGACCGCATTGATCCTCTACACCGGCGCGAACACGCCTTTCACCGGTTTCCCGTTCTTGGCGAGCTTCGTCGCCGAAGACTCGTTTCTGCCACGCCAGCTGACTCGACGCGGGCATCGACTCGCGTTCAGCAACGGCATCATCGTGCTTACCGTTGCCGCCATCGCGCTGTTGCTGACAGTGGGCGCGAACGTCGACCACCTGGTGCCGTTCTACGCCATCGGCGTGTTCACCGGATTCACCATGGCCGGCCTCGGGATGGCCAAGTACCACTGGACGCGGCGCGAGCCGGGATGGCGACGAAGGCTCGTGATCAACTTCGCCGCCGGCATCGTGTCACTGCTTGTTGTAGTGATCTTCGCGGTCGTGAAGTTCACCGAAGGTGCCTGGCTCGTTGTCATCCTGTTCCCGATTGGGTGGTTCGCTCTGGTCCGCCTCAACGAGCAGTACCGGGAGGAGCAGCACGCACTCGACCTGGTGACGGCCGCCGAGGAGGGTGGATACCTCCGCGGGCACTACGCCCGACATGTCGTGCTCGTCTTCGTCGATCGGCTCGATCTCGCAGTGACTCGGGCGCTGCGATATGCCGGAAGCCTGCGCCCGACGGAGATCCGCGCGGTGCACCTGATGATCGACAGTGACGTCGCCGAGGAACTCGAGGCCGAGTGGGTGGTGCGGGGACTTGGCGACCGAGTGCCACTTTCCGTGGTGGAGTGTCCGGATCGACGACTGATTCGCGCGGCGAGCGAGTTGGCGCTCGGCGTGGTGGTCCAGGACCGGGCCGAGGTCACGGCGTTATTGCCGCGGCGAACATTCCGGCGATTGTCACAGCGTCTGCTTCACGACCGAACAGCTGACCGGATCGCGACTGCTCTCGGCCGTATCCCCCATGTTTCGGCGACGATTGTGCCCTTCGACACCACGCTCTCACCCGAAGTCGAGCGGCGCCTCGAGCGGACTCAACGGGCCGCCGCCGCCGAACCGGCCCTGCCATCCACCAGCGTGCGTACCGGCACCGACGACGATGAAATCGGAGTGGCCGCGCACCAGGCGAGCGGACCGGGCATCACACCGATCGGCGAAGTTGCGTGGAAGCAACGGGTGACGGTGGAGGGCCGGATCAAGATGGTCCAGGTCGGTACTACTGCCGGGAAGTCACTGGAGGCGCAGGTCTTCGACAAGACGGGCGGCGTCCGACTCTTGTTCTTCGGGCGCACTCGAATTCCTGGCATCGTTCCGGGCGCCGTGGTTCGAGCCACCGGCACCGTTGGCGAATACAAGGGTCATCTCGCGCTGGCCAACCCGCGCTACGAGCTCCTGGATTCGGACACCGCGCACGAGCCGGTCCCGCAACAGTCCTGACTCGAACATCGGTCCAATTAGCCCGTGCTGATCACCAAGTCAGCACCATCCTGTGCTGATGATCTTGAACTTAGCGGCGCCCGACGGCGGTAAGCGCGAGATCGCGATCGGCAACCGTCTGTTCGGACTCCTGCAATCCGTAGCGACGGAAGAACCGGCGTAACGGTGCAGGCGCCCACCAGTTGGTGTCGCCGAGCACGCGCATAGTCGCCGGGACGAGCACCGATCGAACGATCGTCGCGTCGATGAGGATGCCGAAGAACATCGCCACGCCGATCAGTTTGATGAACGTCACCGATGATGTGGAGAAAGCGCCGATGACCACCATAAGCAGGAGAGCGGCGGACGTGATGATGCGGCCAGTACGTTGGAGGCCGGTGGCGACCGCGAGCCGGTTGTCGCCGGTGCGGTCGTACTGCTCCCTAATCCGGGACAACAGGAACACCTCGTAGTCCATGGACAACCCGAATACGACGGCGAACACGAGGATCGGCTGAGTGGCGTCGACCGTCCCGGTAGGCGTGAAGTTCAACCACCCGGCGAGGTGACCGTCCTGGAAGATCCACGTCACGACTCCGAACGTCGCCGCCAGCGACAGCACGTTCATCGCGATCGCCTTGATCGGGACCACCACTGAACCGAAAGCGAGGAAGAGCAGCACGAACGTGGCCAGGGCCACGATGAGCGCCATCCAGGGGAGCCGGGAACCGAGGTCGGCCAGCCGATCGATCACTTCGGCTGTGTCGCCGCCAACGTGCACATCGCTGACTCCCACCGGATGCGGAAGTGCGCGCAGCTGGTCGACTATCGCTTTCGCGCCAGGGTCCAACGCTTCGCCTTGATAGGTGACCTCGACGGCGGCCGTCTGCCCGCGCGCCTGGGATATGGCGGCCCCGCTGACACCAGGGATACCGCGCGCCTCAGCGAGATAACTGCTCACAGCGGTTTGCCCAGCCGGACTGGTGGTTGGCTGATTCAGGGTCAGCACTGCTCGGATTGGCTGCGCCGCGCCGCCCGGGAAGTCGCGGATCATCGTGTCGGAGACCTGGCGAGACTCGGAACTGGTTGGTAGTACCCGGGCGTCTACGCCGCCGAACGCTACGTGCAGGAATGGCGTCGCCAGGACCAGCAGAATGGCCACAGTCGCCACCATGAACGTGACTGGCCGGCGCATCACGGTGTTCGCCCATCGATACCAGAACCCATGATCGTGGGCCGATGCCGATTCGGGGATCCGGCTGAGGCCGATTCGCCGTAGGACAGGTCGCACGGACCACGCGTCAACGCGATGACCGAGGACCGCCATCAGGGCGGGGAGCACCGTGATCGCGCCAAGCGCCGCGATCATGACGGCAGCGATCCCGCCGAATCCCATGGAACGCAGGAAGGTCTGCGGGAAGATGAGCAACCCCGCGAGCGAAACGGCAATGGTCACGGCTGACACCGTGACCGTCCGGCCAGCCGTGGTCATCGTCCGGACAACGGCGGACTGGACGTTCTCGCCGGACCGCAGCTCCTCACGGAATCGGCTGACCATGAACAGGCCATAGTCGATCGCGAGGCCGAGACCCATGATCGTCACGATGTTGATGGAGAAGATGCTCACGTCGGTCGCCAGGCTGATCAGCTTCAGCGCCGTGAATGCGCCGAGGATCGCAATGCCGCCGATGACAAGCGGAAGGAGTGCGGACACGACACTGCCGAACACAAACACCAGCAATATCAGCAGAATCGGCATCGACAAGCTCTCGGCCTTCGCGATGTCCGCCTTGACCTGGTCGGTTACCTCGGCGTTGAGTGCTTCTTCGCCGCCGACCTGCACCGGGTAGCCGACGCGGGCCGCATCCGCCTTGAGTCGATCGTAATCTGAGATATCGACCGCGGTGTCGGTCTCGGTCTCGGTAATGGCGAGGTAGGTAGCGTGCCGGTCTCTGCTGACGAAGTCCGGCGAGCTCGTCGTCCAGTACGACGCAATACTGCGGACGTTGTTCTGGGGTACGTTCGCCTCGATCTGAGCGACAGCTGACCGGTAGGCCGGACTGTCGACGGTGACGTCGGGGTTTCTGACGAGGATCACGATGTCGGCGGTATTGCGGACTAACTTCGTCGAGACCAGATTCGCTGCAATCGCGCTCTCGCTCTTCGGGTTGTCGAAGCCACCGCTCACGAGCGAGCCGAACACGCTCGTTCCCCATAGCGCGGCAAACACGACAAACGCAAATCCCGCCGCCAGCACGCCCCACCGCCAGCGCACCACGCGGTCGCCCCACCACGAGAACATGGGCCATCACCGTCCCGAACTGCGAATGTTGTTCGCTCAAGTGAACGCTGTTAACTGTGAACGATGTTCACTATGCTGGCCGTTGTGACCGAGGTCAACCCAATTTCCCGGTCGGCTTCTCCGCCGACCCACAGGCAACGCCGGCGCGCCGCAACGCGGGACGAGATCGTCGAGGCCGCGCGGAGCTTGCTGGTGCAGTCCGGATTGGAGCAGGTGACGCTGCGGGGGATTGCGGGCGAGCTCGGCATGACGGCTCCGGCGCTGTATCGCTACTTCGACAGCCGGGAGGCCCTGCTCGAGGCGCTCATCGACGCGTTGTACGACGAACTTGCCGACGTCCTGCTGGCCGTACGCGATGCCGACACCCACGCCCCCCTGAAGGCCCAATTCGTGACAACCTCGCGCGAGTTCCGGCGCTGGGCCCTCACTCACCGGCCGGAGTTCGGCTTGCTGTTCGGCGCGCCCCTCCCCGGTGTTGCTGGCAAGGACGTGGCCACGGCGCCGGACCGGGGCATGCGATTCGGGCAGGTTTGGCTCGAGCTGTTTGCGAAGCTATCGCGAGAACACCCGGAGGTGGTTCCGGACGGGCGTCGCGTCGACCCCCAGTTGCGCCGGCAACTGCGGGAGTATCACGAACTCATCGGCCGTTCGGTGCCGATCGGCACCCTCGAGCTCTTCCTGTCCTGCTGGATGCGGCTCTACGGAGCGGTGGCGACCGAGGCATTCGGCCACCTGAACTTCGCGTTGAGCGACGGCGACGCGGAGGCGCTCTTCGAAGGCCTGTTGGGTGAGATGGCGGACCGGCTTGGGCTCGCGCACTGACATCGCGACGACGAGTTGGGGGGAACGCCAGGCGTCGCCTATGCTGGGCGGGTTCCTCCGGCGGGGCTATAGCATGAGTCGGGTATTCCGCCCTCATCGTCTAGAGGCCCAGGACGCCGCCCTTTCAAGGCGGTAGCACGGGTTCGAATCCCGTTGGGGGCACGCAGGTTAACGTGACACGCTGCAACGTCACGAAGGCCCCGTAGCTCAGTTGGTGAGAGCGCC
>CAWELM010000014.1:0-372120 GCA_963809815.1 uncultured Actinomycetota bacterium | reverse complement strand
GTGGCGTGCTGCAGGCGGGCGCTGGGAGCGGTGAACGGCGGCACCGCGGAGCACAGTCTGGACAGGTCACGGCCGGCGCGGAGCACGGTGCCGTCGGGGCGGACGACCGCGGCTCGCGCGTGACCGTTGAGCAGCCACTGGTGCAGGGTGGACCCGTCACCGGCCGTGACAACGACGCCGCCGCGCTGCTCCACCTCGGCGCGCTGGGTGGTGTCCGGCTCGTCGGTCGTGACGAGCGCGAACCGGCCTGCGGCCGCGTCGTCGAAGCGGCGGCCGTCCCCGAGCGGGGCGTTCGGGCAGAGCCGGCCGGCCAGCGAGCGGCGCCGCGGCGGACGCTGCACCAGACCGGAACGGTGCAGCGTCGGTGTTTCGCTGTTGAGGATGTGGTCCCTGACGCCGGGGAGCAGGTGCATCCGGGGTGCGAGGACGCGGCGCAGCAGGTTGCCCAGCTCGCCGCCCGCGGTCATCGCGGCGCCGACCAGCTTGGCCAGCCGGATGAGCGCGGTGACGTGGGGCTTGCGTTCGGCCTGGTAGGTGTCTAGGACGGTCGCGGGCAGCTCGCGGGCGAGCACGCCGGCGAGCTTCCAGGCCAGGTTGGCCGCGTCGCGAATGCCGGCGCACAGGCCCTGGCCGATGAACGGCGGGGTGAGGTGGGCGGCGTCGCCGAGCAGGAAGACCCGCCGGTCCCGCCAGCGGTCGGCGACCTGGGCGCGGAAGGTGTACTCGGCCACCCGGCCGATTTCCAGCCGGTCCACCGGCAGGTTCCCGGTCCACGGGGCCAGCAGCGGATGCAGCCGGGCGATATCGCGGTAGTCTTCGGCGGTCTCGCCGGCGGCCAGCCGGAACTCCCAGCGGTAGCGGGTCGGCCCGATTCGCATGTAGGTAGCGGCCCGGACCGGGTCGCAGACCTGGTGCGCTCCCTCCCACTGGCCGAGGTTCGCGTCCGTCGCGACGTCGACGACGAGCCAGCGCTGTTCGAAGTTGAGGTCACGCATCGATGCGCCTATGACACCCCGCACAAGGCTGTTGGCGCCGTCGCAGCCGAGCACGTACTCCGCGGTGACGGTTTCCTCCACTCCGGTCGCCCGGTCGGTGACCTCGACCCGCACCGGTCCGGCGCCGTCCTGGGTGACGTCGGTTACGTCGGCGTTGCCCCGGATCGTGACCGTGGGGTGGTGCGTGAGGTTGGCGCGCAGGAGGGCCTCCAGTTCCGGCTGGTCGTACATGTTCGCCTCGGGGTAGCCGTGCTTGCCCTCGGCGGTGCCACGCCGGAACTCGCCCAGCATGCGCATGTTCCGGTCGACGAGGCGCAGCCCCTCCAAGGGCCGGGAGATCGCGGCGAACTCCTCGCGCAGCCCGATCCGTCCCAGGATGCGGTAGATCTCGTCGTCCAGGTGCACGGCCCGCGGCTGCGGGTAGATCGACTCCCACCGGTCGAGGACCAGGCATTCGACGCCGTACTGGCCGAGCAGGGTGGCGGCGGTGAGCCCGGTCGGGCCGGCGCCGATGATGACGACGGGCACGGTTGCGGTGCTCATGCGATGGCTCCGTTCAGCGCGGCGAGGTAGCCGGCGACGAGAACGCCGCAGACGATGACGGGCGCGTACTTGCGCGGCCCGTGTCCTTGCCGGAGGTGGGTGATGAGGGCGCCGGCGAGCAGGAGCAGCAGCCCGGCCGCGGCGACGCGGCCGAGCAGCGGCACCGCGAGGCCCAGCGCGACACCGACCGCGCCGGCGACCTCCAGGACGCCGATGCTGCGGTAGGCGTCGACGGAGAATCCCGCCTCGGCGGCGAGTTCGCGCATCGGCGGCACCGCCATGATCTTGGCCGTGCCGAGCAGGGCGAAGATCAATGTAACGAGTACTGCGAGGGTGATCGAGGCGTTCATGGGTTGTCCTTGAATGTTCAGTCGGAGACGGGGGCGCTGTCGGTGGCCGGCACATTGAGGTGCCAGCGCAGCGCGTACTGGTTGAGGACCGCGGTCACGGCTGCGGTGTCGGTGTCGTCGGTGACGGTGACTGTGGTGACGACGGAGCCGTCGTCGATCGCGGTGTCGACCTGTGTGCTGGGGAGCCCGGCGAGGGCGTCGGCGACGGCGCGTCGGGTGGCGTCGGCGCGTAACGCCAGCTTGTACGGCTTGCCGACCGCGGTCACCGGGAGCGGGTCGAGCACGGTGACGGTTTTGGGTGCGGCGGCGCGTTCGGCGACCCGGTCGGCCGCGAAGTCGCGCAGCTGGTCCCCGGTGACGGTTGCCTCGGGGGCGAGGGTGACGTAGGCGACCGGTACCTCCCCGGCGTGGACGTCGGGCCGGCCGACGGCGGCGGCCGCGGTGACCTGGGGGTGGGCGAGCAGCGCGTCCTCGATGATCGCGGGGTCGATGTTGTGACCACCCCGGATGATCAAGTCCTTGGCCCGGCCGGTGAGGTAGATGAATCCTTCCTCATCGAGGCGGGCCAGGTCGCCGGTGTCCAGCCAGCCGTCGACTAGCTTGCTCATGCCGTCCAGGACGTGGCCGTCTTCGTCGCGGCCGGTGACGTAGCCGGGGAACACGGTCGGGCCGCTGATCGCCAGCACGCCGACTGCTCCCGGTGGGGCGTCCGTCCACTGCCCGTCTGACTCGATGTGGACGATGCGCACGCGCTGGTACGGCAGGCGCTGTCCAGCCGAGCCGGGCCGGGGCGCGTCGGGGAAGCTGCGGGCGCTGGCACAGGTGGCCTCGGTGAGGCCATATCCCTCGAGCAGCCGCACCCCGGTGTGCGCCTGGAAGGCGTCCCGTACCGCGGCCGGGAGCGGCGAGGCGCCCACCATCGCAACGCGCAGGCTGCCGATGTGTGCGTCGACCGGGACCTGCGCAAGGGTGGCGTAGACCGTGGGGACGGCGCTCATCGCGGCGATCCGGTAGTGCTCGACGATCCGCCAGAAGTGGCCGAACAGCGCGGGTTCGCGGTAGCCCAGCGGCCCGGCCCATACGACCTGCTGGCCCTTGTAGAGCGGGGCCAGCGTTGTGACGATCAGCGCGTTCACGTGGAACAGCGGCAGCGCTGCGAAGACTGCGGAGTCGGCGTCGAACAGCGAGTTCGCGGCCAGCATCCACGCGTCGGCGACCTCGTTGGCGTGCGTGTGCGCGGCGAGCTTCGGCGACCCGGTGGTGCCGCCGGTGTGGAACAGGGCGGCCAGGTCGGAGCCCTTCGGCGGCGAGCCGGCGAATTTTGCTGGGTCCTTGCTCGCGGCGAGGTGGCCGAGGTATTCGGTGCGCACGCCGGGTATCTCCGGCAGGGGTGTGGGCGTTGTCTCGGCGCCGGTGGGCCGCAGCACGAGGATGACGTCCAGCTCTGGGGCGAGCTCGCGCGCGGTGTCCCACACGTCCGGGGCCAGCTCGGGGCCGGCGGTGACGAGTACCCGGGCGCCGGAGCGGCGTAGCAGCTCGGCGAGGTGTGTCCGGGACAGGCCGCCGTTGAGCGGTGCGGCGATACCCGCGAGCTGCGCGGCCAGGGTGGCGGTGATGAGTTCGGCGCAGTTCGGGGACATCAGCGCCACCGCGTCACCGGGGCGCACGCCGAGTGCGTGCAGGGCGTTGGCGTAGCGATGCACGTCGGCCAGCAACTCACCGAACGTGTGCCGCCGCGGCTCGGTCCACCGGGCGGCGTCCGGCAGGACGGTGACCGCGGTCCGCTCGGGCCACAGCGTCGCGGCGCGGGTGAGCAGTGCGTAGGTGGTCTGCGGCAGTCCGCGGTCCTGCAGCGGGACCGCCTCGATCACTGGCAGGTCGCCCGGGTTGGCGTAGCGGGGCCATAGCAGGTCGCTGGTCATCGTGGATACCTCACGACTGTGCGTTGGGTGCCCAGGTCGATGACGCGGTCGTCGGTGGCCACGCCGGCCTCGATGACGTCGCCGTCCTGCAGGTACTTGCGGTTTTTGGCTTGAGCCTGGAAGAACAGCCGCCATTTGGTTGCCGTCGGCAGGAGGGCGGTGAGGATCTCGACGGGCTTGGGCGGTGCGCTCAGCGCGGTGCCGACGGGGGTGCCGGTGAGCAGCAGGTCACCGGGATCCAGCCGCTGGAAGCGGGTCAGCGCGCGCAGCGCCTGGACCGGCTGGTAGATCATGTCCGCGACGGTGCGGTCCTGCCGTACCTCGCCGTTGACCGACAGCGTCAGCCGCAGATCGGTGAACCGCTTGAGCTCGTCGGCGTCCGGCAGCACCAGCGCCGGGCCGACCGGGGTGAACGTGGGATAGGACTTGCTCTCGTAGAATTGGGTCTTGGGCAGTTGCACGTCGCGGGCGGAGACGTCGTCGGTGACCACCATGCCGGCGACGTAGTCGGCGAGGTTGTCCTCGGTGATCTCGGTGCCGACCGGCATCTCGCGGCCGATCACCAGCCCGATCTCCACCTCGTAGTCCAGTAGCCGCACGTGCGCGGGCTTCACCACCTCGTCGAACGGGCCGCTGATCGAGCCGGAGGACTTGCGGAAGAACGTCAGCGGCACTGTGTCCGGGTTGAGTCCCGCGTCCTTCGCGTGCGACGTGAAGTTCGTCATCTGGGCGACGACCCGGCACGGCGCGGTAACCGGCGACATGAGGGCGAGGGAGTCGACCGGCACGGGGTCGCTGCTGACCGCCGCGGCGGAGATCGCCTCGCGGTCGCGCAGCAGTTGGGCCGTCGTCCCGGCCTTGGTGGCGATCTTGACGGCGCCGTCGGGCGTGGCCACGTACCAGGCGTCTGCGGTGCGGAAGATGGTCGTGGTCATGAGCTGGCGACCTTGAGCAGGCCGCGCACGGCGGCGAAGTCGAACTCGTTGTCTTCACGCAGCGCCCGCAGAATCGTGCGCAGTTCGTGTACCGTCTGCGGCCCCGGTTTGATGCCGAGGAAGTCCTTGGTCGCCGGCGGCCCCCACTGGGCCAGGCCGGAGGCGGCCATCGGCGCCCAGCCCGGCTCGAGGGTGTTGTCGAACAGGTCACCGTCGCTGTAGTGCTCGACCATGAACCCGTCCGGGTCGCGCCAGTAATCGAAGATCTGGCTGCCCTGGATGTGCCGGCCGATGCCCCACGAGTGCTGGTAGCCGTGTTCGCGCAGGTACTCCCCGCCGGCGGCCAGCGCGTCGAGGTCGGCGACCTGGTAGGCGGAGTGGACGTAGCGGCTGGGGCCCAGCGTCATCGCCAGCGTGTGGTGGTCGGTCGGGGTGGCACCGCGGTCGCAGCGAATAAAGCTCATTACCGGCCCGCGTTCGCGCTGCCCCGGGTAGTACAGGAAGTCGCTGACGATCAGGCCCAGATGCTGCAGGTACCAGTTCAGCGACTCCAGATACTTGGTGGTTTGCAACACCACGTGCCCGAGGCGCTGCACCTTCGCCGGCTCGCGCGGCGCGCGCTGCGTCGAGTTGGCCCGTGGGCTCGCGTGGCCGAAATTGAGCTCCAGTGGTTCCTGGCCAGGCAGCGCCGCCAGGTCGTCGGTGTCCGAGACGACGCGAACGGCAAGCCCGGTCGGGTCGGTCAACTCCACGCTCAGCCCGCCCATGCTCTCCGGCAGCTTCGTGGCGGTGGCACCGGTCGCCTCGGCCAGCCGCAGGACGTCGGCGGAATCAGCCGCCCGGAACGCCGGGCCGACGAACCGCGACCGGCCCTGGCGGATCAGCACGCACGGTGCACCCGGGTCGGTACCCCGCAGCTGCAGCGCGTCCGGGGTCCGTAGCGCGGTGCTGAACCCGAAGGCGTGCGCGAATGCCTCGGCCCGGTCCAGGTTCGGCTTCTCGAACTCCAACCAGGCCAGGTCGTGCACCTTCACGACCGGGTTCTTAGCCCGGCCGGGGTGCTCGCCCGACAGTCCACCCTGCTCGCTGTGCAGACCGGCGTGCGGGTCGTGATGGTCGCTCATCGACCGCTCCTTTCAAGTATCTGAGGATATTGTCAGTCATGAACATAGCATCAGTCAAGAGGTGTTTGAAGATTTCTTCAGCGCTGACGTTTCGCTATACTCGGATCTGGTCGGAAATCCGGCAGGAGAGGAGAGCGCGATGACCGAGGAGGCAGGCGCGGCCCCGAACCGCCTCGAACGGCGCAAGGCGCGCACCCGCGCCTCACTGGTGCGCGCCGCCCAAGGCTTCATCGCGACCGGGAGAACGAACGTCCCGATCCAGGAGATCACCCAGGCCGCCGACGTCGGGATGGGCTCGTTCTACAACCACTTCCAGACGAAGGAGGAACTCTTCGACGCCGCCGTCGAAGACGCCCTCGACGCCTTCGGCGCCGCCATGGACCAGCTCACCGCCGACATCGACGATCCCGCCCAGGTGTTCGCGCAGAGCTTCCGGCTCACCGGCCGGCTGCACCGCCGCAGGCCCGATCTCAGCAAGGTGCTGCTGCACAACGGCTTGGCGCTCACCGGATCGGAGAAGGGACTGGCCCCCCGCGCCCGCCGCGACATCGAAGCCGCCGCCCGCGCCGGGCGGTTCACCGTCCGCGACCTGGATCTGGCTCTTGTCATCGTGGCCGGGGCTGCGCTGTGCCTGGGCCAGCTGCTGCACGACCACCCGGAGCGCGATGACGCCGAGTCCGCCGACCAGGTCACCGAGGACCTGCTTCGGATGCTCGGCGTCGACGCCGACGAGGCCTACGACATCAGCCGGCGCCCGCTGCCCAACCTCGACGCGCTACCGCAAGGCGACACGGCCGCGTAGAGCGGCTCAGCCGATCATCGGCCGGCGGCCCGCGATCATGGCGCCGTGCTTCCTTCGTGGACGTCGGTTGACCGAGGGCCCAACGAGCGACTGCAGTCCTGGACAAGTGGATCTTCGCGGGGACACGTTGGGGACACACCAGGACCGCAACAGCCCGAGCTAGCCAACACCGGCAAACGCTGAAAACCCTTATACAGCAAGGGATTCCACAAATACCAACACTGACCAACGCCGTGCGATTCGCCTTGGCAAGGCGGGGGTTAGGAGTTCGAGTCCCCTCGTCTCCACCAACTGAAGGTCCCGGATAGCTGGCCTGCAGCCACTTCAGCGATCTTGGCAGATTGATCAACTCTGCTGTAGTCCGCGAAAGCTCGCAGGAAATTCGCGCGCGGATTCACGGACGACGTCCAGTCGGTCTGCTTCGGCATCGGGATCGTCGTCGAAGAGGTCCCGCTCAGCGATCGACGGTCATGGCCGTGCTGGCGTGCCCGACCATCCACTCGACAGCGTTGACGTTCGCGCCGACGCTCACCGCGAGCGATGCCGGCGAACCCGATTGATGATCGGCGCATATGGCCCGCCTTGGCAGTCAGCGGGCCAGGTGCGCTTGGGTCGATTGCCTCGTTGCTCGTTCTTCCAGCATGGCGAGCAACGTGTGCCGAACCAATCCGTCGAGTCTTCCTTCGCCGGGGTGATTCTTGCTGACTGCGGTGAGCATTTCGTCGAATAGCGATGTGCTGGGTGGGACGTCAGCAGCAGCGCGAACCGTTCGGCTGAGCGATTCCATCGCGTCAGCGAGTCGGGGGGATGGCTGCGGAAGCCCGAACTCGGCTCGCCATGTCGCGTCTGTGTGGGCCTCGGCGAGTACGGCGTCGATGCGTTCGGGTGCGAAGGCCGCGGCTTCAGACACACCCTCTGCCCACGCCGTAAGAATGGTGAGCTCCTCGGTTTCCAGAATGTGCGCAGTCGGCGTGGTGGAGCGTGACGGGGTCGGTTCTGAGCCAACGTTCGCGGCCCGAACTTGATAGACGGCCGCGTTACAGCAGGACGTGCCGTTGTTGACCGGCCAGCGGCCGTCGGCGCTTCGCCGAGTCGCACGATCCATGGTGACTGTGAGCAGGACACCGTGTGCGCCGGGATCGAGCGGAATCTCGCGGACTCCCGTGCTGGAATCCTTCCACAAAGCGATTACCCGAGATGGCTCCCGGCCCTGCGGCCGCGAGCGCTCCACCATGCCGAGGGAGGCCAGCGTCAGCACTGCCGAGCCCGGGTCGTCGGCGAGGACGCTCGCGTAGCGGGCGGCCCAGCGGGAGTTGAGCTGCGGCCCGTCGAGGAGACCGCAAATGACAACGGTCGGGCCCACCGACCGGATGAGCTGGGCGATGTCGTCATTCTGCGCAAGGTCCTCGCAGACGAGCGAGGCTTGCGTGAGTTCGGCGAGTTCAACGAATTGCATCGCCGTGCGGGGTACCTCCATCGCTTCCCACCATCGGACGTGGGGATGAAGGACGCCTCCAAGGTGGTACTGAGTGATCTGGCCTTCGTCCAGCGACCACCTATGGTGCTTGTTCTGGCGGATGTGAAACCACGATTCCGGATCCCCGATTGGCGGCGGCCCGCCCTTCTCGAGTCTCGGGTTGATGCCGATATGCAGCCAGTTGCCGGAGAACCGCCCCGGCGGTTGCGAGCGACCGCGGACCCCGGCGTTGAGGTAGGCCACGCCATGGCCCTGCAGCAGCGTTTCGAGCTCCTCGATCTCCCGCTCGTCGACCGCGCTTTCAGGCAGCACGACCACATCGACGCTACCGGCCTCCTTACGGGCGGCGACCAACACTCGGTCCAGGAGATCCAGATCAAGGCCTTCGGCCGGGACGAACTCGAAAAACCCAAACGGGTCATTCGTCAGCCTCTGCAGCGAGCCCTCGATAGGGTGAAAGTCGGACGCTCGCACCCTCAGCGGCCACGGCAGCAGCAGCAGCGTGGCGTACTCCGACCGAAGGTCCGTACCGCGATGGCGAGCCGGGATCTTGTGCCACCGAACCTCAACGCCCGGACCGTGTACGCAGACGTAGCGTGAGAACGCCGGTCGTCCCGTGGGGGGAGTACGGACTTTCGGCAGCACGCGCAGCAGCCGGGCGTCGATGCGAGCCAGCGATCCCTTCCTGGCGAGCAGTTCGCGGCCCCGGGCGCGATAGATAGAAGCGTCGGCGTTCGACGTGTCCAGGGCGACGCCGAGCCCGGCGCAGGCCTCGTCAGCGATCGCATGCAAGGTCAGCAGCGCCTCGCACATTCGCGAGTCTCGCCCGGTCGCCAGTTGCAAGAGAGGGGTGTCGGCCCGCTCCCGGAAGAAGCCCCATTCCTCGACGAGCAGGTCGGGCATCGCGGCGGTTCGATCGTCGACCCAGATGCTGAACCGATGACCCGCTTCTTCGACCGCGTGAGCCCAGTCGCGATGCCGACTAGGGGGCCACGTTTCGACCGGGGACAGGGCGAAGCGAAACGCCTCCGCCCTCGCCAGCACGACGTTCGCGAGAGCGAACAGATCAGGAGGCCACTCGAGCAGCTCGTCCGTGATCGGCCCCCCGCTCACGGCATACCAACTCGACGCACAAGTCGGCTCCCTCACGCGTTTGTCGACCGCTTCGCCGGCTTCCATCGCGCTGGCAGGGGCTTCCCGGTCTCGTGCGGAATGCCCAGGCCGGTCTCGTATTGCCAACCTCGACTCGCCTCCCGAACGTGGCCGACGAGGCCGCCGACACGGTCACCCTTGGTCACATCATGGTCCCGCAGCCTTCAACCACGAGGTCCGGCAGCCCCCGGCCAGCTCGGGGTGCGGGCGGCCGAGCGCAGCGCCGGGCACGGGCGGGCCGCGCGGCCGCGCAGCAGGTGGCAACGATCGGCAGGCGTCACCGTTTCGGCAATGCGCGGTGGACCACGACGCTAACGCCGTCGTCACTTCGCGGCGCACCGCCACGACGCGCCTTTGTCGACCGCCTCGGCGAGCTCTGGCAATGTCATCTCTGCGTCAGACGTCGCCGGGTGCGTCGTGCTGCTCGCGTCCTACCAAGGCGCGGGCCGGGGCAAGTAGACCCGCGGCGAGAGCGCGCACCAGCTCGCGAAGGGTGGGGTGGGCGCGGTCGTCGTCCAGGAGGTCGATCTCGAAGTTCAGCTCGGGACCGGAGGCGGCCGGCATCGCGCCCAGCCGCTCGAGCAGCCGGATTGCGTCCTGATTCTCGGCGAGCACGACACCCGCAAAGCGCGTGACACCCTCGGTACGCGCCCGGTCGGCCAGCTCTTCGAGCAGCTTGGTGCCGAGGCCGAGGCCCTGCCAGCGGTCTCCCACCACGATCGCGGGCTCAGCCACCTCGGGCGCTACGCGCACGTATCGCGCAACGCCGGCGCACGAACCGCTGGACGCATCGAGCGCAACCAGCGCCTCGTGGTCGTGGTGGTCCACATCGGTCAGGTAGGCGAGTTGCAGAGCGTCGAGTTCCTTCATCGGGGTGAAGAAGCGCCGGTAGCGGGATTCCGGGCTGAGCTCGGCGAACGCTGAAGCAAGAAGCGGCGCATCGGCAGGCTGGATTGGTCGGATGATCATGTGTGTGCCATCGGCGAGGCGAATCTTCGCCCCATCGTCACTGGGGACGTGTCTGGCTGGACTGGCGTCGAATTCAGACGCGGCGGATGACCGCGGCTCGCTTGGACGATCACGTTCGCTACTCACGCTAGGAACGACCCTGCCATATGGCGGCCGGCTCCCAGCGCCTCGATGCGGCCCGGAGGCTCACGAAGCCACGCCGCACGCGCTCGTCGGCGACGGAATCTCCGGTCGGCTGGACGTCGTGCGCCGGACGCCCGGGTACAGGAGACATAGCGGAAACGTACGAGCATCTCCGGTGCCGGGGCACCGGCCGGTGCGACGAACTCACTGCAAGGCGTTGTGCCGGCAGCCCAAGCGGCCGGAAAGATCGTCAATCTTGGCCCCCACAACGGCACCCGGAGAACGGGACGGCGCCAAGTTCGACCCATTCGTCGAACCGGACCGGGAAAGCGAAGGGATACTTGGAGTGACAGCCATGCGGGCGACGCCGGGCCCACGCCTGGCTGCTAGGCGGCGCAAGCTCGCCGGCGATTAACGGGAGGAAGCTGCGATGGCCCGGGCCGGTAGGCGAGCGGCACATGAGCCCGTGCGGGACGAGGTGGATGCATGAGCTCGGCCGCTGCGACGATTATCGTCCGATGCGAGAATTGCGGTCGTCGTAATCGCGTACCCGACGTCGCCAAAGGTGTACCGCGCTGTAGTCAATGCCATCAACCGCTGCCCTGGATCGTTGACGCAGGAGACGCATCGTTCGCCGAGGTGGCAGAACAGGCGACTGTTCCGGTGATCGTGGACCTGTGGGCGCCATGGTGCGGGCCGTGCCGGATGGTCAGCCCAGTACTGGCCGGGCTGGCTCAGGATCTCGCCGGCCGAGTCAAGCTCGTCAAGGTCAACGTCGACGACAACCCGGTCATCTCGCGCCGTTTCGACGTCCAGGCTGTCCCCACGCTGCTCGTTCTCAGTGGGGGGCAGGTCATCGCGCAGCAGGCCGGCGCGGCGCCGTCGCATGTTCTGCGCCGGTGGGTTGACGACGCCGTCAACCGTTCGAAGGAAGCGAAATGACCGCCCCTCGCCGCATAGCCCAGCCCGATCAGGTGCGGTCATTACGCCGCTCAACAGACTCGTAGCCCAGGTCTAGGACGCTGGCCCAGCGGATGGGTCGCGGCAGCGCGGAAAGTACATGATCAAGCCGCACTCGCCGCCGTCCACGGGGAAGCGACAGCGATACGTGCGATGGCCATGGACGCCGGGTGTGCAGTCGCACGGGGACCAGCTCACCAGCGTGCCGCGTGGTAGCAGCGGATGTCCGGCGGGGCAGCGTTCGGGCGGAACTTCTTCGAGGTATCCGTCCTTCCGCAATTTCGAACGCATGTTCGACTGTCGCTCATAACGGAGCGTGCCGCAAGAGCCTCGACTGTTACCACGCGTGTTTACGCTGCGCTTCTAGTTGCAAGCAAAACGGGCCCGATCGGCTCTTTACTAGCCGCTATGGCCTACGTCACACTATGCGACGCGGCCCGAACCTGGCACCCCCGGAGCCAGGCACGGGCCGACCAACTCTTGGGCAGCGCATGCGTGTCCGGTTCCTCAGGTACACGATCTCCGGTCGTGGTCCAAGATCGTATCGCCCCTCTGGGTGCGGCGGTTCTCAGCGCCGCGGTGGCGCGCCGGGCGGCGGGATTGGCCCGGGCGGGATCTCGTCGTAGCGCCAGGTGCGCTGCCGCTGCCGAGCGATCAGCAGGATCACGATGACAACGACCAGGCCGATGGACGTAACCCAGCCCAGCAGCTGCCCGAGCGGCATGATCGTTGGCCCACCGGGGTGATGGTGATAGGTCAAGTGGGCGTGAATGGTCAAGGCCCAGTCGACAATCGCGAGCAGGGCCAGCGCGGCGATCCAGCGGGATAGGTGTTTCGACATCGTTCCGCCCTTGACAGTACCGTCCGGAGATCGCCGGGCTAGCAGTCGGGCCGAGGTCAGTCCGTTCCGGCGGGTCGATCGGCGACATAGAGATCGGCGACGACGGGCCGATGATCGCTGGCAGCTCTGACATCAGGTGAATCGATCGCCGTCGTCTGAATTACAGTGATACCCGGGCCGACGAACAGGGCATCGATGCGGCGGGTCGGCGATTCGGTGCGGTTGGTCAAGACATCGCCCGTGCTGTGCACCGTGGCCGCGTCGAGTCCGCGAGCAGCAAGGCGGGTCCAGGTCGCCGAACCCGGCTCGTCGTTCACGTCGCCCGCAAGCATCATTGGCACCCCGGGCGGACTAAACTCGTCGACGGCCTGGTGCAGTTCGTCGACGTGACCAAGCCGCTCGGTTTCGACTCCACTGAGGTGGAACCCCGCGATGACGAGCCGAGAACCTCGGATGGTCACGTCGGCCATGGCCACTCCGCGCCGCTCCCGCCACCGGTATCGATGAAGCAGAAGGGCACGCGTCCCTTGCACCGTGATCGACGGGTCGCCCAGGAGGAGATTCGCCGCAGCGGACCGACCGCCGGCGATCATCGCCATGCCGAGATCGTCCGCGAGGCGGCGACAGAGCGTCGGGCCGAACAACAATCGAGGGGCCTCCTGGAGGCACACGACATCGGCGCGCATTCCCTCGATGACGCGCACCACCGATGCGCGGTCATCGCGAAGAGACCGAATGTTGTAGGTCGCGATTCGGACTAACCCCACGGGTCTATCCTGCGCGACGATGATCCCGGCGACCGCGCGGGTCGATCGCGTTCGCGGTACGCGATGGCGATCGAATCGGCTCGGATCGCCGGTGCGTACCGGGATCTTGAGACAGGGAGCTTCGTCATGGCTGGATTTGTGATCAGGGCAGTCTCGGTGTCGGCGATGGTGAGCGCGGCGGCGTTCCTTGCCGGCTGTTCGTCAAGCGGTGGCGGGGGAGGTGCCGGGACGACATCGGCGTCCGCCGGTACGGCAAGCTCTTCCGCCGGTACGGGAAGCTCGTCCGCCGCCGTGGCTGGTACGGCAGTCACGGCGACCGAGAAGGAATACTCGATCAGCCTGTCCGCGCAGACATTCACGTCTGGCCCATACACCTTCACCGTGCACAACACCGGTGAGACTGCGCACAATCTCACAATCGAAGGGCCTGGCGTCGACAAGCAGGCCACGTCCACCATTCAGCCCGGCCAGACGGCTACCCTCGCGGTGACCCTCCAAAAGGGCAGCTACGAGTTGTGGTGCTCCGTCGACGAGCACAAGGACCAGGGCATGGACCTTCACATCACGGTTGGCTGAGGCCAGCTCCGTTCGCGACTCTGGACCAATGAGGCGGCCGACGAAGCAGGGCCGGCACCTTCGTGGCCGCATCTCCTCGCGCGGCGTCTAGCTGGGATTGGGTGAGATAGAGGCAGCCATCGAGGTCGGCGCCGCGTAGGTCCGAACTCCGGAAGTCGGCGGCACGGACGTCGGCTCCCCGCAGATCGGCCCCGCGGAGGTTCGTGCCGATAAGCAGTGCACCGCGCAGATCGGCCCCGACAAGGTCGACCCCAGGTAGCTCCGCTCCGGCCAGATCGGGTGCGCGTTGGCCTCGCCGCAGACCAAGCCGGTGCCGGCGCCGGTGTCGCCGCGGGTACCGCCCGCCGGCTTCCTCTCGGACCAACACGCTCGCCCGATCAAGCAGGACGTCGGCCTCACGCCGACACGCGCGGATGTCCAATATGACAAGGGCGTCCGGGCCTTGGTCCGCGAGGCGCTCAATCTCGTCCCGAGCCTGGCCCAGCTCGGGGTAAAGCGAGCGGGCCGCCTCGAACGTCAACGCGTCAGCCAGATACCAGAGCAGCTCGTGCAGAGTCCGGACAATGGGAACGATGGCGAACATTCGCTGCGCGATCTGTGGATTCCGCCGCCAATCCTGGCCCGCGAACGTCGACTGGGTGATCTTCTGCCCGGCGCCGTAACAGTCGTAGGCGGCGCAACCAGGAAAGCCGCGCTCCCGCAAGTGGCTGTGGATCCGGCATCGGAAGTCCGTCCGCAGGTGAGGACACGGTTCACCGGCGGCCTTGTCGATCGCGAAGTCGGCCGACGCCGCAAATGGTAGGGCAACGCAACACAGCCCGGCACAGTTCGTGCAGTCGGGACGAAGCTTTGAACGATCCTGGCTCATGCCAGCCTCCACTCGGAAAGCCGGGCCCGGTGCCGCACCGGGATGCACGATCCACGCGACACTATCGACCGGCGTTGAGAACGACACTGGTTTGACCCGCTGGTCGCCAGCATGATCGACGAGGACGTCCGACGAGGAGTTGAGTTGGTGCCCGACGAGCTTGTGCACTTGGAGATGACCAACGCGATTGCGACGATCACGCTGGATTCCCCGCATAACCGGAACGCGCTGTCGGCTGCCCTCGTTGTGCAGCTTCGAGAGCATCTCGAGTCGGCCGGGCGCGATCCGAACGCTCGCGCCGTCGTGTTGACGCACAGCGGGCCCACGTTCTGCTCGGGCGCGGATCTCTCCGAGATGACGCACGGCGACCCGGCGGTGAGTACCCGCAACATGTTCGGGGTTATGCGAGCGATCGTCGATGCGCCTAAGCCAGTGCTGGCCCGGCTCACCGGGAGCGCCCGCGCCGGAGGCATCGGACTGGTCGGCGCGTGTGACATCGCGCTGGCGAGCCAGGATGTCACGTTCGCGTTCACCGAGGTGCGGCTGGGTCTCGCGCCTGCCATGATCTCGCTGACCACTCGAACCCGGCTGTCCGAGCGGTCCGCGTCCCGCTATTACGTGACCGGTGAGACATTTGACGCGACGGAGGCCGCGAGGATCGGCCTGCTCACCGAGGTCGTCGTCGACATGGACGGTGCGCTCGCGCGGTACCTGGACGCACTGCGCCAGGGCTCGCCGCAAGGCCTCGAGGCGACCAAGTCGATCAGCGCTGCTCCGCTGCGCGGCCAGCTCGCCCGCGATGGCGAAGCGATGATCGAGCTGTCGGCCCGGCTGTTCGCGTCTGAGGAGGCGGGCGAGGGCATGCGCGCGTTCCGCGAGCGGCGAACGCCTCGGTGGGCCAGGTAAGCGCCCGCCGACACCGCCGTTACGGTCATGACCGACCAGAAGAAGACGTCATTCAACGCGCGCAATATCGCGAAGACAATCTCGCCGAAGTTCTGCGGCGATCCCTATTCGGCGTCGCCTGACGGCGCTTCGCCCGCTGGAGTCGACCGGGAGGGCTTGGAGGTGGTTCGCGCAGTCCGTTTGCGCGGCGAAGTCGCCTTGGCCGCGGCCTTCTTGGTCGCGTCGGCGGTGGCAGCCGAAAGCTCGGAGACTTTCTCCGTGGCGGCGTCGGTGGCTGCTGCGGCCTGATCCATGGCGGCATCGGTGGCTGCTGCGGCCTGATCCATGGCGGCCTCGGTGGCTGCTGCGGCCTGATCCGTCGCTGCGTCGGTTGCCTCGGTGGCTGTCGCCGTGGCCTGCTCGGGTCCGGATTGGCCCGGTTCCGCACCCGAGCCGTTGGTCGACGTCGTGTCAGCATGGCGACGACCGAGCAACTGTTGGATCACTGCGAGCGTGGCCCCGGCCGCGAGCAGAGTGAACGCGAAGGTCTTCGCGGACGTCCGCTTCTTCTTGGGGACCTCCTCGTCCCCCGACACGAGCTTCGCCGCGGCTTGGGCCATTGAAGCGGCGGCGGCCGTCGCCCGGAGCTTAGCCTGCTCAGCCCGCGCCAGCTGCCGGCGACGCTTTCTGGCGTAGACCCTCGACCGACGGTCCGTCTTCCGGCGAGTCCGCCAGCTCCGTCGGGCGGCAGTGTCGAACGCAGACGAGATGGAGTCCGAAGCCTTGGCGGTCTTGGTCTTCACCTTCTTGGCCGTATCGGCTGCCTTGTCCTTGGTGGCACTGCCCACCGCTTGCAGCGCATCGGACAACTCAGCGCCAGCAGATGTGCGGCTCACTGCAGCCCCCTCTGTCATCGTTGATCGACAGTCATGGACTACCACATGCGGCTCCGGTGCCGACAGCCGGTCGGCGGCCGCAGCGGACTGGAGCGCGGCGTGGCAGGATCAAACGAACGACCAATCTGTTCACAGACCCGTGGGAGTCCAATTCGTGTCCACGACCGCAACCGCCACTTTGCACACGACGGCCGGAGACATCCGAGTCAATCTCTTCGGCGATCAGGCGCCCAAGACCGTCCGCAACTTCACCGAGCTAGCGCTGGGTTCACGCGAGTGGACCCACCCCGCCACCCGCGAGAAGACGAGCGAGCCGCTCTACGACGGCACGATCTTCCACCGGGTCATCCCTAACTTCATGATCCAAGGGGGTGACCCCCTCGGGCAGGGTTACGGCGGTCCCGGCTACCAGTTCGGCGACGAGTTCCATCCCGAGCTGGTCTTCGATCGTCCATATCTGCTCGCCATGGCCAACGCCGGCCCGGGCACGAACGGCTCGCAGTTCTTTATCACGGTGGTGCCGAC
Source organism: uncultured Actinomycetota bacterium (assembly GCA_963809815.1). GTDB lineage: Bacteria > Actinomycetota > Actinomycetes > Mycobacteriales > Jatrophihabitantaceae > CAVVJA01. The sequence goes on along the minus strand of CAWELM010000014.1, from coordinate 355,410 downwards.
GCCGCATCTCAACCGCAAACACACGATCTTCGGCGAGGTCGCTGACGCGGACAGCCGCACCGTCGTGAACCAGATCGCCACCACCAAGACGGGACGCAACGACCGCCCCGTCAAAGACGTCACGATCAACTCCGTCGAGGTAACGCCGATCAGCGGCCGCGCCGACGGAGGCTGAGCCGGCAAACGACTCGAGCGGAGTGTCCAACCGAGAGATGGCTGCCGCACCCGGGAGTGGACATCCGGACGCCAGCGGGGGCGTCCCGCCGGTGCATCCGCCCGCGTTCTGTTATCGGCACCCGATGCGCGAGACGCTGATTCGGTGCGTCCGGTGCAATCGCCCAATCTGTAGTGACTGCATGCGCCCCGCCTCGGTCGGATTTCAGTGTCCGGATGACGTGAAGCTCGGCCGCGCGAGCCAGCGACCCCTTCGAACGTCGGTGGGCGCAGTGCGGCGCGGCAACCGCCCGTACGTCACCGGCGTCCTCGTCGCGCTGAACGTGGCCGTCTATGTGGTGACCGCTGTCCAGTCCGTCTATGGATTCAATCGACCGTCCCGGTCCGCCTTGTTCGAGCAATGGCAGATGCTCCCGGCGGCCGTCGGTAGCAGCGGTCAGTACTACCGGCTACTGACGGCCACCTTCCTGCACGCGAACGTGCTGCACATCGTGACGAACATGCTCGCGCTGATCATCATCGGACCGTACCTGGAGCGGCTTCTCGGCTGGTGGCGTTACCTGTCGGTGTACCTGCTCGGAGCGCTCGGTGGCTCCGTGGCGATCTATTTGTTCGGGGCGCGCTTCGGCCCGGTGGTCGGCGCTTCCGGGGCGATCTTCGGGCTGTTCGCGGCTGCCCTCGTGTTTGTGCGCGAGCTGAACCTGGATCCGCAGTGGCTGGTCGCCACGATCGTGTTGAACCTGGTCGTGACTTTCTCAGTGCCCGACGTGTCCCGGCTGGGCCACGTGGGGGGCTTCGTGTGTGGTGGACTCGCTGCGTTGGCTATCGCAGGTAATCCGCGTAAGCGCCGGTGGCTCCCGATCAGGGTCGAAGTAGCCGGCTTGTCCGGCATCGCCGTCGCCCTGCTGATCGCGGTGATTGGCGAAACCCTCACCTTTTGACGTTCTAGCTTCCCGGCGCGGGGCACTACTTCGGGGGCGCGTACGACTGCACCACCGCCAGGACGTCACGCGGATCCGCACCGAGCGCCCATCGACTCAGCACGACAAGCTCACCGCGGGCATCGATCTCGAGCGTTCCCGTCGAGAGCCCGAGCCGGCGCCGCTCGTCCAGGCGGACCGTGTCCACCTCCGGCCACGCATACGCGGCCCGGCGCGCCGGCGTGTGCACCCGTAGTCCGTCCGGGCCGACGGACAGCCGTGGCCAGAACACCAAACCGACGATTCCATATGCGGCGAGCACGATGGCGGCGCCACCAGCCAGAAGTCGACCCGGGGCGTCGGTCGTGGCGATGGCGGCACCGGCGGCGACGAGGGTGAGCGCCAACCACAGGACCGCCAGCGCCCGATTCGGCCCGAACTGGTGGGCCGTCACCGGCTTTCCACAGGCTTGTCCCCAGCTGGGGATGAAACTACAGAGCTGTAATCCGAGTGGCCCGAGGTCGTAGCGCCGATCAATGCCAGCGCACAGCCATCCCGAGGCCGATGACCATCAAGCCGAAACCGACGGCAAAGTTCCACGCGCCGAGATCTTTCATGAGCGGGACTGAGCTGCCGGCCAAGTAGTAGACAACGATCCAGGCCAAGCCGAGGACCAGGATGGCGGCCATCACGATCGGATACCAACGCGGCGACGGACGTACGGCGTGCCCGCTGGGCGCGAGCGTGCTCGTGCGCAGTGTCGGCTCGGTCTTCTTGCGCACCTTCGACTTGGGCACGGATTCTCCTACCACGCTTGTGTGCGGCTAGCGTGAACAGCCGACGGAATATCACCCAGAATACCGCCGCGACATGTGGCCGGGCACAGCGACGAGGGAGCGCATCCGATGAAGGGGTGGCGAGCGGCGCTGACCCCGACCGGCATATGGCGGGTCATCGTGCCGATCGTGTGCCTCGTGGCTGGGCTGTTGTTCGCCACCAGCCACGAAACCGCGAAGGGTCAAGAGCTGCGGTCACCCGCCACGGCCGACCTCGCCGATCTGGTTCGGAACGCCGAGCGTCAGGTCGACGCCGAGTCCGCGACATTGCGACAGCTGCAGGCCGAGGCCAAGGCTGCGACCGATGCGGCAGCCGCAGACGACACCCAGGTCGGCCGGTTGAAGACCGAGGAGGCGCCGCTGCTCCTCGCGGCCGGCCGCCAGGCGGTGTCGGGGCCAGGGATCCTCGTCGTGCTGGACGACGCGCCCACGGTCCCTGACGATTCGACGGCCGACCCGAATCAGCTCGTCGTGCACCAATCAGATCTACAGGCGGTCGTCAACGCGCTGTGGGCTGGCGGCGCCGACGCGGTCGGCGTCGCCGGTCAGCGGCTCATCGCCACCAGCGCAGTGCGATGCGTCGGGAACACCCTGTTGCTGAACGGCCGGGTCTACTCGCCGCCGTATCAGATCGAGGCAATCGGTCCGGCCGACGCGATGTCCAAAGAACTTGATCGTTCGCCTGGTGTGACGCTGTACCGCCAGGCCGCCTCGTACTACGGCCTGGGATACACGGTCGAATCCCAAGATCACCTGCAGCTGCCGGCCTACGATGGCCCGTTGGCGCTGGACTACGCGAAGGCGGGATGACGATGACCGAGACGCGGCCCGACCGAGCCGCTGACGACGGTCACCCGAAGCGATTTCGCGGGGCGCCGGTCGCTTGCGCGAACAGGCGATGCTGATGAGCGACCGAGTGTTAGGGGCAGACGGGTGAGGATCCTTGTCGTCGACAACTACGACAGCTTCGTCTACAACCTCGTTCAGTACCTGGCCCAGCTGGGGGCCGAGGTGATCGTTCGCCGCAATGACGCGGTGTCACCGCCCGATCTGGCCGAGCTGAACGTCGACGGCGTGCTCATCTCACCCGGACCGGGTATCCCCCAGGAGGCCGGCCAAAGCATGCCGCTGGTCACTGCGTGTGCGACGACAGGGCTGCCGCTGTTCGGCGTGTGTCTCGGTCACCAGGCAATCGGTGCGGTATTCGGCGCGCCCATCATTCGCGCACCCGAGCTGCTGCACGGCAAGACGAGCGAGATTGTGCACGACGGTTCGGGCGTTCTCGCCGGGCTTCCGTCGCCGTTCACCGCCACGCGCTACCACTCGCTGGCTGTCGATGAGGCGGCCCTGCCCAAGGAGATCATCGTGACCGGCCGGTCTCGGTCTGGCGTGGTCATGGCGCTGCGTCACCGAACGCTCCCGATCGATGGGGTGCAGTTCCACCCCGAGTCGGTGCTTACGCACGGCGGTCATCGGATGGTGGCCAACTGGCTGGTGCGCTGCGGCGGCACCGTCGACGACGGGCGCGTGGCCCAGCTGTCCGACGGAGTGGATGCCCTCCGTTCGACCGCATTCGCCGACGTCTAGAGAAACATCGTTCGCCGCAGGTCAAACGACGCGGACGCCGGAACGCCAGACCTGCGCGATTAGCGGAACACCGGGCCGGTAGGCCAGATGTATGTAGGACGGCGCCTCGAGCACCGTCAGATCGGCCCGTTGCCCCACCGCGATCCGCCCGATGTCATCGCGGCGAAGGGCGGCCGCGCCGCCCATCGTTGCCGCATAGACTGCCTCGCGCGGCGTCATACGCATCTCGCGCACAGCCAGCGCGATGGCAAGCGGCATCGATGTCGAGTAGCCCGAGCCGGGATTGCAGTCGGTGGCGATCGCGACGGCGGCGCCGGCGTCAAGGAGTGTCCGGGCGTCCGGGTACGGCGAACGCGTGGAGAACTCGACCAGGGGCAGCAACGTCGCCACCGTTGACCCGGTGGCCAGATCGTCCACATCGGCTGAGGTCAGGTACGTGCAGTGGTCGGCGCTTGCCGCCCCGAGCTCGACCGCCAGTCCAACGCCCGGCCCGGGCCCAAGCTGGTTCGCGTGCAGCCGGGCGCCCAACCCTGCGGCCAGTCCGGCTTGTAGTACGAGACGACACTCGTCGACGCTGAAGGCTCCGTCTTCGCAGAACGCGTCGACCCACCTTGCGTGCGGGGCGCACGCCGCGAGCATCGGTCCGCACACGCTCGCGAGGTAGTCCTCCCGTGCGACCTCCGGCGGCACGACGTGCGCGCCGAGGAACGTGGTTTCCGGCGTGAACTCACTGGCGAGCCGAAGCGAGCGTTGCTCCTGAGACACATCAAGTCCGTATCCGGACTTGCACTCGAAAGTCGTGACGCCCGCGACGAGAAGTTCGCGGGCCAGGCGGGCGAGATTGGCCCGCAGGACATCATCCGACGCCGCCCGGGTTGCTGCCACCGTCGTCTGGATGCCGCCGGCGACATAGCGGGTCCCGGCCATCCGGGCGGCAAACTCGGCCGCTCGGTCGCCGGCGAACACCAGATGGGCGTGGGAGTCAACGAACCCGGGCAGCACCGCCCGTCCGTCGAGATCAGCTTGCTCATCGGCCGCCGGCGCCCGGGCCGCCGGACCGACCCACGCAGTCCGATCGTCGGATAGCACGATCGCGGCATCGGTCAGCTCACCGAGCTCCGGGTCCTGCGTGGCCAGCAGCCCGATGTTGGTAAGCAGAACGCTCATTCGGCTAGGGCGCGCGCAGCATCCAGGAACTGGTCGTTCTCGTCGGCTGTTCCGATTGTCACCCGGGCACCCTCGCCGGCGAACGGCCGGACAATGACCCGCTGTTCCGCGCAGCCCGCGGCCCAATCGGCGGTGCGCTCGCCCAGGGCAAGCCAGACGAAGTTCGCCTGGGTCGGTGGGACGGCGTACCCCATCTCACGTAACGCATCCCCGACCCGGGCCCGCTCCGCGAGAACCGTCTCGACCCGCGTGAACAGCTCCTTTTCCGCTTCCGGCTCCAGGCACGCAAGGGCAGCGTCCTGAGCGAGCTGGCTGACTGCGAACGGCACCTGCACCTGCTTGAGGCCGGTTGCCACCGACTGGTCGCCGGCCAACGCGTAACCAACCCGCAGTCCGGCGAGCCCGTATGCCTTGGAGAACGTACGCAACACCACGAGGTTGGGATGATCGTCGAGAAGCGTCCGGCCGTCCGGCACATCGGGATCGGTTACGAACTCGTGGTAGGCCTCGTCGAGTACGACGAGCACATGATCCGGCACCGCGGCGAGGAACGCCGTCAAGTCGGCCGCCCGGACCGCCGTGCCGGTTGGATTGTTCGGGTTGCACACGAACACCAATCGAGTGGCGTCGGTTACCGCGTCGGCCATCGCCGCGAGGTCGTGCACCTCATCCCGCAGCGGCACCCGAGTGTGCGCGGCACCGGCAATGGCCGCCACGATTGGATAGGCCTCGAATGCCCGCCACCCGTAAACCACCTCGTCGCCGACCTGGGTGCTGATCTGGACAAGCTGCTGGCACAGCGAGACGGACCCGCATCCCACGACGACCCGGGTGACCGGTAGCTCGTACCGCTCGGCCAGCGCCGCTGTGAGTTTGGACGAAGCAGGGTCGGGATAGCGGTTGGCCGCTCGTAGGGTGTCCGTCAGCCGAGCGACTACGTGCGGCAGAGCCGGGTACGGCGTCTCGTTACTCGCGAGCTTGACCGCGCCAGGCACCGTGCGCCCACCGACGTACCCGGGCAACGTCGCCAGCGCCTCGCGCAACCGGACGGCCATGCCTGTCAGCCTCTCACAGGTTCCCGCGGCGTTCTTGCTCGCGCTCGATGGCCTCGAACAGGGCTTTGAAGTTCCCCTTGCCGAAGCCCAGGGACCCATGCCGTTCGATGAGTTCGTAGAACATCGTCGGCCGATCGCCGACCGGCTTGGTGAAGATCTGCAGCAGGTAGCCGTCCTCGTCGCGATCCACGAGGATCCGGCGCGCCTTCAGTTCCTCGATGGGTACCCGCACGTGTCCGATCCGCGATCGCAGTTCCGGATCGTCATAGTAGGAGTCCGGCGTATCGAGGAATTCGATGCCACGGGAGCGCATCTCGTCGGCGGTGCGCAGGATGTCGTTGGTGGCTAGGGCAATGTGCTGGCAACCCGCGCCGCCGTAGAACTGCAGGTACTCGTCGATCTGACTCCGCCGCTTACCGATTGCCGGCTCGTTCAGTGGGAATTTGACGCGGTGGTTGCCGTTCGCCACGACCTTCGACATCAACGCGGAGTATTCGGTCGCGATGTCGTCGCCGACGAATTCGGCCATGTTCACGAATCCCATGACTCGGTGGTAGAAGTCCACCCACCGGTCCATCTGACCCAGCTCGACGTTCCCGACGCAATGGTCGATTGCCTGGAAGAGCCGCTGGCGCTTGCCGGGCTTCGCCGATGGCCGTTCGACGTAGCCGGGCAAATAAACGCCCCGATAACGGGACCGGTCGATCAGGGTGTGTCGCGTGTCGCCGTAGGCGGCGATGGCGGCTGTCCGCACTGTGCCGTGATCGTCGCTGACGTCGTGCGGCTCCTCGAGGACGGTGGCTCCAGCGGCCCGAGCGTGCGCGATGCACCGGTCGACGTCCGGCACTTCGAGGGCGAGGTCGACCACCCCGTCACCGTGGCGCCGATGGTGGTCGAGGTAGCGCCCGTCCGGGCCCACTCCGCCGAGGATGACGAAACGGGCCGAGCCCGACGTGAGGACGTAGCCGACGTGATCCCGGTTGCCCGTCTCCGGCCCGGTGTATCCCACGAGATTCATGCCGAAGGCGTGCTGGTAGTAGTGCGCGCTCTGCGTGGCGTTGCCTGCGACGAAGACCACGGCGTCCATGGCCGTCACCGGGAACGGGTCGGTCGACTCGTCATAGTCAACGAGTCCGACGAGCTGCTTGAGGCGCGCTATGGTCAGGTGCGCTGCGCGCTCCTCGGGGGTCAGATCGACAATGCTCGACATCGGCGCGCTCCCTTGCCACACGGTCTTACCGGCCACCGTCCGCCGGTCCATCGTGCTACGCAACTGTGCGTTTCTCAGCCACACATGGTGTGCAGTATGACGAGCAGAACGCCGTGGCCGGTATACAAATGTGCTGGATATCAGCCACGGACTGCGTTGCTGGCTGCGAGCAGGGCGAGCACCGCGAACAGCCCGCCCGTCACGCGGTGCACGATCCCAACCGGCACGCGCCGAACCAAGAGCTTGCCCGCTCCGACGGCGATCGCAGCGACCGATAGCAGCGCCGTCCAGGCCCCTAGCGCCACCGCGACCGCCTCGCCCTGTCGGGCCACCAGCCCCGAACGCGAGTCCGAACGCAGCGAGGAAGTCGATCAGTCGACACTAACGACTTTGCTGCTCTCAGTTCTGGCTACGCTCACCCCGTGACGCATGCCCGGCTCCGGCTGGCATTTCTCGGCCCGGCCGGCACGTTCGCGCATGCCGCGTTGCGCACACTCCCGATCGCCGTAGAGGCAGAGCTGCTTCCGTGTACCACCGTGACGCTGGCCGTCGACGCCGTGCGGACCGGCAAGGTCGACGGCGCCTTGGTTCCGATGGAGAACTCAATCGAGGGTGCGGTGCCGGCCACGCTGGACGAACTCGCGGGCGGTGCGCCGCTGGTAATCGCCGAGGAGACCTACTTGCCAGTGGTCTTCGATCTGCTCGCCCAGCCGGGGACCGAGCTCGCCGACGTGCGCACCCTCGCGACTCACCCGCACGCCGAGGCGCAAGTCAGGCGGTTCCTCCACGAGACCTTGCCCACTGTCGAGGTGTCGCTCGTCTCCTCGACCGCGGCCGGCGCGCAAGCCGCCGCAACTGGGGTCTGCGATGCCGCGGTCGCGCCGCCCGCTGCCGGCGAGCTATATGGGCTCGCCACGCTGGCCCATGACATTGCCGACCACCGAGGGGCAGTCACCCGGTTCGTGCTGCTGACGCGGGCCGGCACGCCACCGCCAGCATCCGGGAATGACCGCACCACGCTCGTGGCCTACCTTCGGGCGGATCATGCCGGCGCGCTGCTGGAGATCCTCACCGAATTCGCCTCCCGCGGCGTGAACTTGACTCGCATCGAGTCGCGCCCAACCAAGGAGCGCATCGGGCAGTACTGCTTCTCGATCGACTGCGAGGGGCATATCACCGAGGAGCGGGTCGGGGACGCACTGGCCGCATTGAAGCGGGTCTGCGCCGATGTCCGGTACCTCGGTTCGTATCCTCGCCGCGACGGCGCGCTCGATGCGGTGCCGCGCGGACGAACCGACGCCGATTTCCGCCGCTCCCGCGACTGGCTGGCGCGGGTTCGAGAGACGGGCCGGGGCAGCGGCTGACCGGTTGTGCCGCGCTCAGAGGTAAAGGCCGGTGTTCGACTCGACGCGCTTGGCCGCCACGGCGTGAATGTCCCGCTCGCGCAGGAGCAGGTAATCCTCGCCCGAGATTTCCACCTCATGGCGATCATCCGGGCTGAACAGCACGTGATCGCCGACCTCGACGGTGCGCACGTGGTTGCCGACCGCCAGCACCTCGCCCCAGATCAGCCGCTTCGATATCTGGGCGGTCGCCGGAATGAGAATCCCGCCGGACGAGCGGCGTTCCCCCTCCTCGCGGGACATCCGGACCAGCACGCGGTCGTGCAGCATCTTGATTGGCAACCGGTCGCCCACGAAGCACAGCCTAATAGGACTAGCCCCAGCCGAGCTCGTGCAGCCGCTCTTCGTCGATGCCGAAATGGTGGCCGATCTCGTGGACCACGGTGATGGCGACCTCGCGCGCGACTTCTTCCTCATCGACGCACTGGGCCAGGATCGGCAGCCGATAGACCGTAATCGTGTCGGGCAGCGCGAAGGTGTAGTCGGACAGCCGGTCGGTGAGCGCCGTACCCTGGTAGATGCCGAGAAGTGTCGGATCGTCCGGGTCCTCGTCTGCGGTCTGCACGACCACGTTGTCGAGCATCCCCAGCAGTCGCTCTGGAATCGTGTCGAGCGCATCGTCGACCAGCACGTCGAACCGAGACCGCGATACCGACAGCATCTGTGCATTTTGCCAGCGCCCTACGTGCAGGGCGCCGGGATGCCGAATGACGGTCAGTAACCTGGGCGCCGTGATCGATCTCCGCCTCGTCCGCGACGACCCTGACCGGGTCCGGGCGTCCCAACGTGCCCGCGGCGAGGACGAGGCGGCCGTCGACGTGCTTCTCGGCGCAGATGACAGGCGCCGGGCGGCCGTCACCCGGGCAGACGCGCTGCGAGCGGAGCAAAAGGCGATAGGGCGGGTGATCAGCCAAGCGACGCCGGCCGAGCGGCCGCATCTGCTGACCAAGGCCCGGCATCTTGCCGACGAGGTCAAGTCGGCCGAGGCCGATGAGGTCGAGGCCGATGCCGCGCTGCGGCAGGCTCACCTTGCCATCCCAAATGTCGTCGAGGACGGCGTGCCGCCGGGTGACGAGCGGAACTCGATCACACTCGAGACGGTTGGCGTACCGCCTCGCGTCGAGGATCCGCGTGACCACATGGAAATCGGCACCCGGCTGGACGCTATCGACACCGAACGCGGCGCCAAGGTCAGCGGGAGCCGGTTCTACTTCCTCACCGGCGTCGGGGCGCAGCTCGAGATCGCGCTGGTGAACCTGGCGATGGCCCAGGCGGCCGCGGCCGGTTTGATCCCGGTGATCGCGCCGGCACTCGTCAAGCCCGAAGTGATGGAAGGCACCGGCTTTCTCGGGACGCACTCGGCCGAGGTGTATCACCTGGCCACCGATGATCTGTACCTGGTTGGCACGAGTGAGGTCGCTCTCGCCGGCTATCACGCCGACGAGATCCTCGACCCGGGGTCACTGCCGCGCCGCTACGCGGGCTTCTCGTCGTGTTTCCGGCGGGAAGCCGGCTCGTACGGGAAAGACACCCACGGCATCATCCGGGTGCATTGGTTCGACAAGGTCGAGATGTTCTCCTACACCACGGCAGAAACCGCCCGGGATGAGCATCAACAGTTGCTCGCGTGGGAACGGGAATTCCTCGACAAGCTGGAATTGGCCTACCGGGTGGTTGACATCGCCGCCGGCGATCTCGGTTCGAGCGCGGCCCGCAAGTACGACATCGAAGCCTGGTTCCCGTCGCAAGGTACGTATCGCGAACTGACATCGACGTCGAACTGCACGACGTTCCAGGCTCGCCGGCTCAACATCCGGACTCGCACCGGGAGCGGAACGGTTCCGGTCGCCACCCTCAACGGCACGTTGTGCGCGATCTCCCGGACGATTGCTTGCCTTCTCGACCATCATCAGCGCCCAGACGGGTCGGTCTACGTGCCCGAGGCGCTGCGCCCTTGGCTCGGCGGCCGAGAGCGCCTCGAGCCGTCGTGACGATCCGTTTGCTCGCGAGTGACCTGGACGGCACGCTGGTGCGATCTGACGGGAGCGTGAGCGACCGAACCCGAGATGCGTTGCGCCGGGCCGCTGAGGCGGGCTTGCTTGTCGCGTTCGTCTCCGGGCGGCCGCCGCGCTGGTTGCACGAGATCGCCGACGCGGTCGACCATCGTGGCGTCGCGGTAGCCGCGAACGGCGCCGTCATCTATGACTTGCGCACCGAGACCGTCATCCGGGAGCACCCCCTCAGCCCCGAGTTGCTCGCGGAGATCACCGAGGAGGTCCGCTCGGCCTTTCCGGCAGCGCGATTCGGGGTGGAATACGGCCTCGACTTCGGCTACGAGCCGGGCTACCGGCACGACTGGGAGATGAGCCCGAGCCACGACCGGCAGGGCAACCCGTTGCCTCCGCCCCGCATGGCGGAGCTGGCCGAGATCATCCGGAAGCCGGCGGTAAAGCTACTCGCGAAGGACCTCACCGCCGATGCCGACGAGATGATGGTCGCCACGTCCCGGTTGCTGGCTGGACGGGCAACGGTTACCCACTCGTCCCGACTCGCGTTGCTGGAGATCGCGGCGCCAGGCGTGACCAAGGCCACTGGTCTGGCGGAGGTCGCGGCCGGCTACGGCGTCCCAGCGGCCGAGGTGGCGGCGATCGGTGACATGCCGAATGATGTCTCGATGCTGGAGTGGGCCGGCCGCGCGTATGCCGTGAGCAACGCGCACCCGGCGGCCATCGCGGCGGCTGACGAGGTGCTCGGGCGAAATGACGACGATGCCGTCGCCGGGCTCATCGAATCCTTGCTCAGTAGGGGCGGAGAACGCTGACGCCCGGAACTTGGCTCCTATAGGTACTGGCCGGTCCCGTGCTCACCCTCTTCGCCGCTCGGCGGACGCGGGATAAGCCGCGGACCGGGCGGGCCCGCCAGGATCTGTCCGCCCGGGCCAACGACCACCTGGCCGCCGCCGCCTCCAGGCCCGGCCGGCAAGGCCCGGCGCATCTCCTCCAACTGGGCGCGGGCGGCCATCTGCTGAGCGAATAGTGCGGTCTGGATGCCGTGGAAGACCCCCTCCAGCCAGCCGACGAGCTGCGCTTGCGCGATGCGCAGCTCAGCCTCGGACGGAACACCGCTGCCGAAGGGGAGCGTGAGCCGATCGAGCTCCTCGCGCAGCTCGGGAGACAGGCCCTGCTCCAGCTCTTTGATCGAGGATTCGTGGATTTCCCGCAGCCGTTGGCGGCCGGCTTCGTCCAACGGCGCCGCGCGAACCTCCTCCAGCAACTGCTTGATCATCGTGCCGATCCGCATCACCTTGGCCGGCTGCTCGACCATGGCCGTAATGTCGTCGCCATCATCGGACTCACCAGGGACCCCAGGACCGGCCGTGTCAGCGTCGACAACCTCGTTCGTTGGGCGTGTCGCGGCCGAATGCGCCTCACGCCGGGGGTCATTCGCGGTGTACTCCGTCATGGGTCCAGTCTGGTCACCCCGTGCCCGGGAGAGCAACGTGACTGGGCCGCCATCGCCGAGCTGACCACGTGGAGGGCTAAGGAGGTAGCACAGAGAAATGAGCTTCGACGTGGCTCGGGTGCGCGGTTTGTACCCGACGCTCGGATCGGGCATCGTCCACCTCGAAGGCACTTATAGCGCGCTACAGCCCGAGTCGGTCGTGCGGGCGATCGTCAGCACGCTCCGCTGGGCGCCGGCGCAGCCGGGATCGCGTTCGGAACGGTCGCGACGGGCTGCTGTATCGGTCGATGAGGCCCGTCGAGCTATCGGCGACGTGGTCGGCGCGCCGGCCCAATCGGTGGTCATCGGCGGGAGCGTGTCGGCGTTGCTGACCTGGTTCGCCGCCGCCGTATCTCGGACGTGGCAGCTGGGTGACGAGGTCGTACTCAGCCGGCTGGACAGTGACGAGACCGTCCGGGTGTGGTCGTCGGCCGCTCGTGCCGTGGGTGCCACCGTACATTTCGCCGAGGCCGACGTGGAGACGGGCGAACTTCCGGACTGGCAGTACGAATCCCTGGTCGGTCGCCATACCCGGCTGGTCACGGTGCCCCTCGCGAACCCGGTCACCGGCGCTGTGCCGGACGTGAAGCGGATCACCGAGATCGCCCACGGTGTGGGCGCCCTGGTCGCCGTGGACGCTGGAGCGGCAGCAACATCCCTCCCGCTCGACCTGGATGCGTCCGGAGCCGATCTGCTGACCGTGCAGACGCAGTCGTTCGGCGGACCGACCATGGCGGCCCTCAGCATGGCCGTCGGCGTCCGGCACGAGATCGAGCGTCTTCCGGCCTCAGTGCGACGGATGCTGCCCTTGATCGGTCCGTTGCCGGTTGAGCTCCTGGACGGCGTCACTGCGGCCGTCGACCACCTCGCGGCCCTTGACGAGGCAGCCACTGGGTCCCGGCGGGAACGACTGCTCACGTCAGTGACCTCGGCCCGGGGTTATCAAGATCGGTTGTTCGAGCGGCTCGACACGATGCTGCGCCGGATCCCCGGGGTGACCCTCATCGGCGCACCGGTACCACGGGTACCCGTGTTTGCCTTCACGATTGCTGGAACGCTGCCGAATCGGGTGGCCGACTTCCTGTATTCGCGCGGCCTGTCGGTCTGGACCGGTCCCCACGGCATGTCGGAACTCATGACGGCATTGGGCGTCGACGAATTAGGTGGTGCGGTGCATGTCGGACTGATGCCGTATACCACCCATGTCGAGGTCGATCAGCTGGCCATTGCGCTCGACGATCTGCTCGGCAGCCGCCAATCACGGGTGCCGGCGTGACCGGGTTCGGATGAAACGACGTCGGCCGGATCAGTGGAGGTTCATGCGGAGGACCTCGTAACCGATCCATCCCCAGAACAGCACAAACAGGATCATGCCGACGAACAGCATGATGTCCGCAGCCAGCTCAGGGTGCGCCTTGCGGCGGCGCCCGGCCCGTGCATGCAGGACGGCCATGACCTATGGTCTGCCCGGTCGGACGAGAGCTCAATACCAGACGACGGAGCGTAGGCGAGTCGTTATCAATCAGTGATGATGGTGCCATGTGACACGGTCGGCTCCGCGCTCGCTCCGGTCCTCGCTCGCTGACGCTCGGTACGATCCTCACTCGCTGTCGCCTTCCGCGCGGGGCCGGCGTGCTACCGGACTTGCAGGACCACCTTTCCGATGTGCTGGCTCGATTCCACGAGCTGGTGGGCCGCCGCGGCATCGTCCAACGGCAAAACCCGATCGATGACCGGTGCGACATCGCCGGACTCGATCAGCGGCCAGACGAAGCTTTCCGTGGCGGTCACGATGGCGGCCTTCTGCGCCAGCGGGCGCGCGCGCAGCGATGCCGCGCTTACGCTTGCGCGCTTAGCGAGGAGCGCGCCGAGGTCCAGCTCGCCCACTCGGCCGCCCTGCAGGCCAATGACCACCAGCCGGCCGCCGATCCGCAGCGATGCGACATTGCGCGGCAGGTACGCAGCGCCGATGTTGTCAAGGATCACGTCCACGCCGCCAGCTGTCTCAGCGATCACCTCGGCGAAGTCCTGCTCCCGGTAGTCGATGGCAACATCAGCGCCGAGCCGTCGCGCGGCGTCGAGCTTGGTGGCAGAACCGGCGGTCGTGATCACCCGTGCTCCGTAGTGATGGGCGAGTTGGATCGCGAGGGTTCCGATGCCGCTCGTTCCGCCGTGCACAAGCAGCGTCTCGCCGGGCCGGAGGCGGCCAACGTCGAACACCATCGACCACACCGTGCACGCGGTTTCTGGAAGGGCGGCGGCATCCCGCAGCGAGAGTCCCCGGGGCACGCGCATCAGTTGGCCCGCTGGTACGGCCACGCGCTCGGCGTAACCGCCGCCGGCCAACAATGCACACACTGGGTCGCCGACGGCCCAGCCGGTAACGCCCTCGCCGCGCCTCGCGATGACGCCGCTGCACTCGAGACCCGGATACGGCGACGCTCCGGGTGGCGGATCGTAGTGGCCCTGGCGCTGCATGAGGTCAGCCCGGTTCACCGCGGTTGCCGTCACGTCGAGGAGCACTTCGCCTACACCCGGTCGCGGGTCCGGAACCTCCTGGACCTGGAGCACGTCGGGGGGTCCGGGATGGGTGATCACGGCGGCACGCACGCGGTGACCTTAAAGCGTGCCGTTACGTCCGTCGACGGACGGGCGGCAGTGGCAGAGTGAGCCCATGTCAGGCATGCCGCGCGTCACAGTCGGAATCGGTCCGGTGAGTGAGGCGGAGGTGGTGTCGGTTGCCCGGACTGGAGCCGGGGTGACGCTGTCGGCCGACGCGCTCTCGGCCATCGACAAGTCGCGGGAGATCGTGGACGGGCTCGCCCACGACAGCGAACCGCACTACGGCATCTCGACCGGCTTCGGAGCGCTCGCGACGACTTCGATTCCGGCGTCCCGGCGCGCGACGCTGCAGCGATCCTTGATCCGATCGCATGCCGCTGGGTCCGGACCAGGGGTCGAACGCGAAGTCGTCCGGGCGATGATGCTGCTTCGCTTGTCGACCCTGGCCACCGGCCGGACAGGTGTACGGCCACTGGTCGCCAACACGCTTGCGGCGCTACTCGATGCCGGGATCACGCCTGTCGTGCCGGAATTCGGCTCGCTGGGCTGCTCAGGAGATCTGGCGCCGCTTTCCCACGTGGCGCTCGCGCTATTAGGTGAGGGCGAGGTGCGGGATCCCGAGGGCCGGCTACGCCCCGCCGCCGACGTTCTCCCCGAGCACGGCATCCAGCCGGTCGAGCTGGCCGAGAAGGAGGGGCTCGCGCTGATCAACGGCACCGACGGGATGCTGGGCCAGCTCATTCTGGCGTGTACCGATCTCGACCTGCTGCTGCGCACTGCGGATCTCACCGCGGCGATGTCCGTGGAGGCGATGCTCGGGACGGCCGCGGTCTTCGCAGCCGATCTGCAGGCCCTGCGCCCGCAACCCGGACAGGCCATTGCGGCGGCCAATATGCGCGCCCTGCTCTCCGGCTCACCGATCATCGCCTCGCATGCCGGCCCGGACTGCGCGTATGTCCAGGACGCCTACTCGATGCGGTGTTCGCCCCAGGTGGCCGGCGCCGCGCGGGACACGGTCGCGCATGCCCGGAGCGTGGCTGGCTACGAGCTCGCTTCGGCCATAGATAACCCCGTGGTGACGCCGGCGGGTGCGGTCGAGTCGAACGGCAACTTCCACGGTGCCCCGGTTGGCTACGTGCTGGACTTTCTTGCCATACCGGTTGCCGACCTCGCGTCCATGAGCGAGCGTCGAACCGACCGGATGTTGGACGTGGCCCGCTCACGCGGATTGCCGCCCTTCCTGGCCGCGGACGCCGGCGTGGACTCCGGACACATGATCGCCCAATACATGCAGGCGGCCGTCGTGTCCGAGCTGAAGCGGTTGGCGGTGCCGGCGTCGGTGGATTCGATCCCATCGTCCGCGATGCAGGAGGACCACGTGTCGATGGGTTGGTCGGCCGCCCGAAAGCTCCGCCGAGCTGTCGACGGCCTGGGTCGGGTCCTCGCCGTGGAGTTGCTCACCGCGGCCCGCGCAATCGACCTGCGGGCGCCACTCGGGCCCGGACCAGCGACGGGAGCTGTGATTGCGGCGCTGCGGCACAGCGTCGATGGGCCGGGACCTGATCGTTTTCTCGCGCCCGAGATCGAGGCTGCGTTGGCGTTCGTCCGGTCCGGGACGGCGGTGGCGGCGGCGGAGTCGGCGTTGCCGGCGCCGCTCGGCTGAGCGCGCTGAATGCGGGGACGCACGTCCCGTGATGGAATCCGTTCTAGGACCCGGCCGGAGGGAGACCCGATGACTGGCCAGGAGACAACCGCGGGCGCACGACCGGTCCGGGCTCCGCGTGGCACGATGCCCGCCACGGCTGCGGGCTGGCCGACCGAGGCTCCGCTTCGGATGCTGCAGAACAACCTGGACCCGGAGGTGGCAGAGCATCCGGACCGGCTTGTGGTCTATGGCGGCACGGGCAAGGCCGCTCGCGACTGGCGCAGCTTCGACGCCATCGTCCGCGCCCTGACCGAGTTGAAGCTCGACGAGACGCTGCTCGTCCAATCCGGCCGGCCGGTGGGCGTGCTGCGAACGCACGAGTGGGCCCCGCGGGTGCTCATCGCCAACTCGAACCTGGTGCCGGACTGGGCTACCTGGGAGGAGTTCCGGCGGCTCGAGGCGCTCGGCCTCACGATGTACGGCCAGATGACTGCCGGCTCCTGGATCTACATCGGGACGCAGGGCATCCTGCAGGGCACCTACGAGACGTTCGCGGCGGTGGCCGCAAAACGGTTTGGTGGCACCCTCGCCGGGACGATCACATTGACCGGGGGCTTGGGCGGCATGGGTGGCGCCCAGCCGCTCGCGGTCACGATGAACGATGGCGTCGCGATCTGCATCGACGTCGACGCGTCACGGATCCAGCGCCGGATCGAACACCGCTACCTCGACGTATCGACTGACTCGATGGACGAGGCGTTGCGGCTCGCGGTCGCGGCTAGGGACGCTCGACGGCCGCTCTCGATCGGGTTGCTCGGCAACGCCGCGTCGCTGGAACCGCAGATGCTGGTGCACGACGCTCCGATCGACATCGTCACGGACCAGACGTCAGCACACGACCCGTTGTCTTACTTGCCGATCGGGGTCGAGTTCGACGACTGGCATGACTACGCCGCCCGCAAACCCGAAGAGTTCACCGGACGGGCCCGGGCGTCGATGGCCAGGCAGGTGGCCGCCATGGTGGGATTCCTGGACCGGGGCGCCGAGGTGTTCGACTATGGCAACTCGATCCGCGGCGAGGCCAAGCTGGCCGGCTATAACCGGGCGTTCGACTTCCCGGGGTTCGTGCCGGCCTATATCCGGCCGCTGTTCTGCGAGGGGAAGGGCCCGTTCCGTTGGGTCGCGCTGTCGGGAGACCCGGCGGACATCGCCCGGACCGACAAGGCGGTTCTCGATCTGTTCCCCGAGAACACTTCGCTGCGCCGCTGGATCACGATGGCCCAGGAGCGAGTGCATTACCAGGGCCTGCCGGCGCGGATCTGCTGGCTGGGCTACGGGGAGCGAGATCGCGCCGGTCTGGCCTTCAACGACTTGGTTGCCTCGGGCGCAATCAGCGCCCCGATCGTGATCGGCCGCGACCATCTCGACTGCGGCTCGGTTGCTTCGCCGTATCGGGAGACCGAGGCCATGGCTGACGGCTCGGACGCGATCGCCGACTGGCCGCTGTTGAACGCCATGGTCAACGTCGCGAGTGGGGCCAGCTGGGTGTCGATCCACCACGGTGGCGGCGTCGGGATTGGTCGGTCCATCCACGCCGGGCAGGTGACTGTTGCCGACGGCACCGCGCTCGCCGCCGAGAAGCTCGAGCGGGTGCTCACCAACGACCCGGCCATGGGGGTGATCCGCCACGTCGACGCCGGCTACGATCGCGCGGCCGAGGTCGCCTCGGACCGCGACGTAGCGATACCGATGCGGGCCGGGGCATGAAAATTCGCCCAATTCCGTCCCGGATCGCTGAAAGATAACGGCATGCACCTTGCCTACACACCAGAAGCAAACCAGTTCCTTGTCGACGATCCGTTCGCTCTGCTGATCGGCATGCTGCTGGACCAGCAGATCCCGATCGAGAAGGCGTTCACCTCTCCGTACGAGTTGCAGCAGCGCCTCGGCCACGACCTGGATGTCCGGGAGATCGCGGAGTACGACCCGGCCGCACTCGAGGAATTGTTCCGTAAGCCGCCGGCGCTGCATCGATTCCCGGCCGCGATGGCAAAGCGCGTCCAATCGCTTGCCCAGGTGCTCGTCGAACGATTCGACGGCGACCCGGCCGCGGTGTGGAACGGCGCCTCCGATGGGGCGGACCTCGTGCAGCGCGTCAGCACCTTGCCCGGGTTCGGAAATCAGAAGGCACGCATCTTCGTCGCGTTACTCGGCAAGCAGTTCGGTGTCCGGCCGGCGGGCTGGCGGACCGCCGCCGGCGACTACGGCGACGAGGGAGCCCATCGATCGGTCGCCGACATCGTCGACGACGACTCCCTGTCGCAGGTACGCGCGTTCAAACAGCAGTTGAAGGCGGCCGCGAAGGCCGAGCCGGCCTGACCCTCCCGGATCGGAGCCCGCCTGTCTCGGCGAGCCGCCGGGCGCGCTGCGGCGTGCCTGCCAGCTGTTCCACCGCGGATCGGGAGAGTATGCGCGTGGACGAGGCCCAGGGATTGTCGAGTCGACGGAGCGGAGGTACCGGCGTGGCGTGGTTTCTCGTCATCGTCGCGGGCCTACTCGAGACCGGGTTCGCCGTCATGCTCAAGCAGAGCGATGGCCTTACCAAGATCGTGCCGACCATCCTGTTCGCGGTATTCGCCCTGGGCAGCTTCGGCCTGCTGACCATCTCGTTGAAGACGCTCGAAGTGGGGCCCGCCTACGCGGTGTGGACCGGGTTGGGGGCGGCTGGCACGGTGATCGTCGGCATGATCTGGTTGAACGAGTCGGTCACCGTGCTCAAGCTCGTGTCGATCGTGCTCGTTCTCGCCGGTGTCGTCGGGTTGCAGCTAAGCGGTGGCGCGCTCTGATCGGGCTCGACTGACGCCGAGTTCCCGGTCGCGTCGCGTACGCCCGTACCGCTTCGGTACGTACGGAACGTAACGACCAGACGGTTCGCCCGCGCGCGCTCCGTGCGGTTGACGGGCAAGTTGGGTCCGGCGTAGACAGAGGTCGACTGCACGGGTGGGTGAACATGGACGAGCACCGGTCGCGGCTGTTCGACCTGAGTCGCTTCAGCGATGAGAACGATCGCAAGGCGACGAACTGGCGTCACCGAGTTGTCGTCAACAGCGTGCTGAGCGTCGCTCGGTGTCCGGATCGGCATCGCTGATGCCCCCGGCCTCACCTGACAGACTGGAGGGAATCCCGTCACAACGAGGTGACCAGGTAATGAGCGAGACCCGGACGTCCGACGCGTCCGCCGGAAACATAAGCCCGCAAATCGACCTCGAGGCGTTCCGACGGCGCTACCTGGCCCACGCCGCGCGTCAGCTGCCGGGCCGGACCAACCGGGAGCTGTCCGCGCTGGCGCGGGAACACCTCGAGTTAGGCGTCGTCCGGCCGGACGGCGAAACGCTGATCCGGTCGCACAACATGGACGGCGACACATCGGCCATCGACATCGTGACGCCGGACGCCCCGTTCCTCGTGGACTCCATCCGGGCCGAGTTCGATCGCGCCGGCCAACCGGTCAGCCGATTGCTGCACCCGCAGATCGTGGCCAGCCGGGACGCGGACGGGCGCCTGGAGATGGTCTACGACCTTGACGACAACGTCGAGGTACCGAAGGGCGCGATCATCGAGGCGTGGATGCACATCGAGACCGATCGTCTCGAACCCGCCGACGCCGAGCGTCTCATCGCGTCGCTACGCCGAGTGCTCAACGACGTTCACCTGGCCGCCGCGGACGCCCCGGCGATGTACGCGCTCATCCGTGAGCTGGCCGATCGTCTCACTGACGATCCGGGCGAATTCGACCGCGAGGCGAGCGTCGAGGCCGGCGATCTGCTGCGCTGGCTCGCTGACGGCAACTTCCTCATCCTGGGGCATGCGGCCTACTCCGCGGCCGATCTCGCCGGGGCCGGTCCCGGCATATCCCATTCCCAGGCCAGTGGCGTGCTGCGAGGAGATACCCAAGTGTCTCCCCTGGAAGTGCTGCCGGCCTTTCGGAGCGGCGCACCCTTAGTGATCTTTAAATCACCATTGGTGTCAACCGTGCGTCGCTCGGCGCGCTACGACTGCGTGACCGTCGTTCCGCCGCCAACCGGCGGGGAGGGCCAGACCGTCCACGTCTTCCTCGGCCTGATCACCACGCTCGAAGACGGCACGGTGGCCCGGGTTCCCGTTTTGCGTAAGCGCATCGCGGAGATCCTGCTGCGGTCGGGAGTCCGGGCCAGCAGCCACACCGGACGCCAGCTGCTAGCGGCGTTGCGAACCTTGCCCCGGGACGAGCTCCTCGAAGCCCCGACCGCCGATCTGCTGCGGCTCGCCCAGCTGGTTGTGGTCCGGGCTGAGCAGGGTGCGGTGGGCGTCTTCGCCCGGGTGCACCTCAACCGCGATTTCGTCAGCGTCCTCGTGTATTTCCCGGCCGATCGTTTCGGCCCGGAAACCCGGCGCCGGGTGGGGGAAGTCGTCCTCGCCCATTGGCCGGGCGAGGTCGTGGCCCGCGACGACCGGATTGTCGAGCTGGGTTTCGCTCGGATGCAGTTCCTGATCGCCTTGCCCCCGGGCGCTCCGGCGCCCTCGCCGGATCGTCGGCTGGTCGAATCAGAGGTAGCTCGAGTCACCCGCCGGTGGAGTGACGATCTGGCTGACCTGGTGGTGCTGGCCTCAGGCGAGGACGTCGGACAACGGCTGTTGCGCCGGTACAGCGGAGCGTTTCCGGAGGCGTACAAGGAAGATTTCGCCGCGGGAACCGCCGTGCACGATCTTTCCCGTTTGGAGGCCCTCGACGACGACGACGGCCTGTCGTTCGAGGCGTATACGCCGCCGTCGGACGACGAGGCCGACCGCCGGCTCAAGGTATTCCGGACCGGCGACCCATTAAGCCTGGCCAAAGCCCTGCCTATCTTCAGCCAGATGAACATCGAGGTGCTCGACGAGCGTCCCTATGAGATCGAGCGCTCCGACGGCAGCGTGGCTTGGATCTACGACTTCGGCCTCCGCCTGCCGGCAGCACGTGACCTCGACGCCTCGCGCGCCGAGAAGATCATCCAAACCCTTCGTCTGCTGTGGAACGACGAGATCGAGCAAGACCGCTTCAACGCCCTGGTCTTGGTCGCCGGTCTGACCTGGTGGCAGGCGAACGTGTTGCGTGCGTATGCGAAATATCTACGCCAAGCCGGCACGACGTTCAGCCAGGGTTACATCGAACAGGCGCTCATCGAGAATCCCGGCATCGCCCGTCAATTGATCGAGCTCTTCGAGGCGCGCTTCGATCCGGCTCGGGCCGGCACGGCGCCCGTCCTGCGGACCGACGATGGCCGGGGCGACGGTCAACCCACGTCACTGGTTGAGGCCATCGAGGCAGATCTGGCAGCGGTGGCAAGCCTCGACCAGGACCGCATCCTTCGCTCGCTGCTGCATCTCATCACGGCGACCTTGCGGACGAATGCCTATCGGGCGGAGGGCCCGGCCACCGCGGACACCGTCGACCCGGCCGAGTCACAACGCAGCATGCTCGCCGTCAAGCTCGACCCCAGCCGGATTCCGAACCTGCCCGAGCCCCGCCCCCAATACGAGATCTGGGTCTACTCACCACGGTTGGAAGGAGTACATCTGCGATACGGCCCGGTCGCCCGCGGCGGATTGCGCTGGTCCGACCGGCGCGAGGATTTCCGTACCGAAATACTGGGACTGGTCAAGGCGCAGATGGTCAAGAACGCCGTGATCGTGCCGATGGGGGCCAAGGGTGGCTTCGTCGCCAAGCGGCTGCCCGATCCTCAGCGTGACCGCGAAGGCTGGGCGGCCGAAGGCGAGGCCTGCTATCGCGCGTTCATCGGTTGCCTGTTGGAACTCACGGACAATCTGGTCACGGGTTCGGACGGTGTCCGCCAGGTCGTGCCGCCCCCGAACACGCGACGTTACGACGGCGATGATCCCTATCTCGTCGTTGCGGCCGACAAAGGTACGGCGACGTTCTCCGACATCGCCAATGAAATCGCGAGCGACTTCGGCTTCTGGCTCGGCGACGCGTTCGCCTCCGGTGGGTCTCGTGGGTATGACCACAAAGCAATGGGAATCACCGCACGGGGCGCGTGGGAATCGGTGAAGTTCCACTTCCGAGAGCTCGGCGTGGACACCCAGGAACAGGACTTCACGGTCGTGGGCATCGGCGATATGTCCGGTGACGTCTTCGGCAACGGGATGCTGCTCTCCCGGCACATCAGGTTGGTGGCCGCATTCGACCACCGGCAGGTCTTTCTCGACCCGAACCCGGATGCCGAGAGCTCCTTCACCGAGCGGGAGCGGTTGTTCCGGCTGCCGCAGTCGAGCTGGGCGGACTACGACGCCGGGGTCATCTCGGCCGGGGGCGGCGTCTATTCGCGCACGCTCAAGTCGATTCCGATCAGCGCCGAGGTAGCGGAAGCGCTGCGGTTGCCGCCCGGCGTCACCACGATGACGCCGAACGAGCTGATCCATCACATCCTGCTCGCCCCGGTGGATTTGCTGTGGAACGGCGGCGTCGGCACCTTCGTCAAGGCATCCAGCGAACCACAGCTCGCCGCGGGCGATCGCGCCAATGACGCGGTTCGGGTGGACGGCGCTCAATTGCGCTGCCGAGTCGTCGGTGAGGGCGGCAATCTCGGCTTTACGCAACTGGGCCGCATCGAGTACGCCCGGTCGGGCGGACGGATCAACACCGACGCGATCGACAACTCAGCCGGAGTCAACACGTCCGACCATGAGGTGAACCTGAAGATCCTGCTCGACCGGGCCGGGGCTGCGGGGCACCTTACGCGGGACGAGCGCAATGAGCTGCTGCAGAAGGTGCGCGACGATGTCGTCGAAGAGATTCTGCACGACAACTACGAGGTAAACCTCCAACTCGGCATGGCCCGCCGGCTCGGGCCGGCCATGGTCAACGTGCACGCTCGCTTCCTGCGGGCGCTGGAGGCGACTGACCGCTTGGATCGCCAGTTGGAGTTCCTCCCTTCGAACAAGGAGATAGCCGCACGAGAGGCGGCTGGAGAGGGGCTGACCTCGCCGGAGGTGGCGGTCCTCTCCGCCTATTCGAAGATCACCCTCAAGCGGCGAATCGAAGATTCGACACTGCCCGATGAGCCGTGGTTCCACCGCATCTTGTGCTCGTATTTCCCACCCCTGATCGTCGAGCGATTTGGCGACCAAATACGCGAGCACCCCTTGCGGCGGGAGATCATCACCACAGTTCTCGTGAACAACATGATCAACCGCAGTGGCACGACGTTCGTCCACCGGGCGACCGAGGAGACCGGCGCCGACGCGGCGCAGATCGCGCGGGCGTACATCGTCGCTCGCGAGGTGTTCCAGTTGCCGCAGCTATGGGATGAGCTGCAGGCTCTCGACAATCAGGTGCCGATTGACGCTCAGGAGGCGGCCTACCAAGAGCTGCGCAGGTTGGTCGACCGAGCCACCCGGTGGCTGGTCGAAGCGCGGTTCCCGATCGACGATGTGGCGGGTGAGATCGAGCGTTTCGGACCCACTATCGCGCACCTGACACCGCGCGTGCCGCAGCTCCTTCGCGGCGTCGAACGCGACAACATGGCCAAGGAGGTCGACCGATTCGTCGAGCAGGGTCTTCCGCGTGACCTTGCGACCCGGATTGGCGAGATGCTGACGGCATTTCAGCTACTCGACGTCGTGGAGATCACCCGGAAGAGCGGACGGCCGGCCGACGAGGTGGCCGAGGTGCAATTCACGGTGTCCGAGCAGTTCAGCGTCGACGTGCTGCTGACCAAGATCACTGAGCTGCCCCGAGATGACCGGTGGTCGGCCCTGGCCCGGGCGGCCCTGCGGCACGACGTGTACGCCGCACTGTCGGCGATCACGTCCTCGGTGCTCGCCAGCACCGAACCAGGGAAGCCGGCCATCGAGCGAGTGGCGGCCTGGGAGAGACAGAACGTCCAGCGCGTCGATCGGGCGCTGTCGATCATCGGCGATGCATTGCAGCGCGACCGGGTGGATCTCGAGACGCTGTCAGTAGCCTTGCGAGTAATGCGCAGCCTTGCGGCCTAGCGGACACCAGTGCGCTAGTCAGCTTCGGCGGTCAGCGGGCGTGACGCCCGCGCCGGACTGCGGCCTCCTCGGCCGAGGTGACGCGCGAACGCATGGTTGACGGCGAATGTGGCACCTTGGCCCACACCGTCACTCGGTCGGTACCGATGTCGACCCCCCAGCTCGAGGCGAGCGAGTGGACGATGGCAAGACCTCGCCCGCTCGTATCGTCCGGTCCGGAGCTCATCAACCTCGGATGGCTCGAGCCGCCGCCATCAGTGACCCGGATCAGCACATCCTCGCCCTCAGTCGACCACTCCACGGCGAGCTCGTCACTGGGTAGCGGCTGGCCGTGCTGGATCGCGTTGGTGACTAGTTCGGTGGCCACGAGCGCGACGTCGTTCCTGACGTCGGCCGACAAACCAAGAGCCGCCAGATCAGCGGTCAAGCCAGCGCGCACCGCCGCCGCACTGGCTGCCTCCGCTCGGACGTGCATTGAGACCACGAAACCAACCGCCTGCCTGCTCAGTCCTGCCCGACCTCCGTCGACATCGTTGCCAGGTTGTGGGGAGTATGCCCCGAATGCCCGGGGCCTAAACCAGCCGCCGCTGCCCTCCGTGTCCGCCGAGCCAGTGGATCACATCGGCCGGCCGGTTGGTGATCACCACGTCGACGCCGAGCCCAATCACATAGTCGATGTCGGCCAATCGATCGACGGTCCAGACGTAGACGCGATTGCCACGGGCGTGGGCTCGGGCCACGTATCCAGGATCAGCCACGAGCACCTCGAGGCCGGGGCCGGCAATGCCCACGCCGGCGGGTAGGCCGCCGTCGCGCCGCCCACGCATGAGCCGGTCCATCAGGAGCACCGTCGCAAGGTCAGGGGCGAGCAACCGCACTCGCCGCAGTGCGACCGGCGCGAAGCTCATCACGCTGACCCGCCCGTCCGGGTGAGCCGCGCGACGCCGCACGGACGCCCGCTCGGTCACGTCCCACGGCCGGCCGGCCCAGCCGAATCGCCGCAGCACCCGGACCAGCTCCTTCTCGACCAGCCCGGCGTACCTGGTCGGATGCTTCGTCTCCACCAGCAATCGCACCTCGCGGCTGGCATCCCGAACGAGCCCGAGCAGCGTTTCGAACGTGAGCACGCCACCGGCCGTGTGCCGGTCCGGCGCAACTCCGGCGAGGTACGGCTCGTTGCGCAACCTGTGGTCAGTCGCGTCGGGCCATTCGGCGGACGTCGTGTCGTACCACGAGGAGAAGTCGAGCGCGTCCAGCCGAGCCAGGTCCATTTCGCTGACCGGACCCACGCCGTCCGACGTGCGATTGACAGTGCGGTCGTGGACGCAGACGAGATGCCCGTCCCGCGTCAGCCGGACATCACATTCGAGGGCGTCGGCTCCCGATTCGATGGCGGCCTGATAGGCGAGCTCGGTGTGTTCGGCGACAAGCCCGGATGCGCCGCGGTGCGCGGCCACCAGCGGCCGGGAGGGCGGGATGCGGGGGATCGGCGGCGTGGTCCGGCGGCGTTCCGGCGTCACATCGTCCTATCGTGCCGCATCCGCGCAGGCACTGCCGAAGGAGTGAGCGGTCAGATGATCACGCCACGGTTGCCGTCAGGCCCGACGATCGGACGACCGGCCTGCACCCACGCCTCCATCCCGCCGGTCAGGTTGACCGCGTCATAGCCCTGGCGGGTGAGCCAGGCGGCGACTTGCGCTGACCGGGCGCCGACGCGGCAGACGACGACGATGCGGCCGGTCCCGTCGAGCGCCCCCGAATCGGCCAGGCCGGCCGGGAGTTCACTGAGCGGCACGTGGAGCGCATCGACGGCGTGCCCGGCGACCCACTCCTCCTTTTCTCTGACGTCAAGCA
The DNA here is from genome assembly GCA_963809815.1 of uncultured Actinomycetota bacterium. Classification (GTDB taxonomy): domain Bacteria; phylum Actinomycetota; class Actinomycetes; order Mycobacteriales; family Jatrophihabitantaceae; genus CAVVJA01. The sequence goes on along the minus strand of CAWELM010000014.1, from coordinate 329,462 downwards.
AGACCGTGTCGGGCGGCTCGCGGTCGAGATCTGCGACCGACACCGAGGGCACGTCGAACATCATCACGATGAGCTCATTTGAGTAGCTTGGACAGACGTCGGTCAGCGAGTTCGCGCCCTTCCGTCTGGCAGGTCGGGCAGTACTGGAACGATTTGTCGGCGAAGGACACCTCGCGAACTGTGTCTCCGCAGACCGGGCACGGCAGACCGGCTCGGGCGTGAACCTTCAAACCGCTGCGTTTCTCTCCCTTCAGCGTCGCAGCCTGCTGGCCTACGGAGCGTTCGACGGCGTCGCGGAGCACGGTGCCCATCGCGGCGTGCAGTCGTTCAATCTCTTCGTCGGTGAGCTTGGCCGCGATCTTGAACGGAGACAGTCGAGCCGTGTGCAGTATCTCGTCGGAGTAGGCATTCCCGATGCCCGCGATCAGGGTCTGATCGGTCAAGGCCCCTTTGATCTGGGCTCGCTGACCGCGCAGCAAGTCGCGGAGCTGCGCGACGTCAATCGCAAGCGCGTCCGGTCCGAGGCGGGCGATGCCGGGCACCTCGGCGGGATCTCGAACGACATATGTGGCGAGCCGCTTCTGGGTGCCTGCTTCGGTGAGGTCGAAGCCGCTCTCCGGGCCGCCGTCGAACTCCGGAGCAAGATGCAGGCGTAGCGCGAGCGGACCCTTGCCCGGCCGGGGCGGCGCTGCCGGCAAGTTGTCGCGCCACTGCAGCCAGCCGGCCCGCGCCAAGTGAATGATCAGGTGCAGCCCATCGACGTCGAGATCCAAGAACTTGCCGTGTCGGCCCGCTCCGGTAACGGTGAGCCCGTACAGAGCCGACACCGGCGGATCGAACGTCTTGACCGCGCTGAACGCTGCGACGTCGACCCGAGCGACGACGCGTCCGACTGCTCGCTCACGGAGAAATGCCGCGAGCGCCTCGACTTCCGGTAGTTCGGGCACAGGTCGAGCGTACGGGTCCGGCGACGGACGAACGGTGCGCTGCTTCTTGGCCCTTACGCTGTCCTGATGAGCCGGGGGGTTCGTGACGTCACGCGCCGTCGATGGCTACGCCGTGGACTGCTCGCCGCCGGGGTGATCGTGGTTGCGTGGCTTGTCGCCTGCCTCCTGATCGTCTTCGACCCCACGGTCAACCGCGCGACTCACGCCGATGCCGTCGTCGTGCTCGGGCCGCCCACCGAGGACGGCCGGCTGGAAACCGCCCTCACATTGATCAACCAGGGGTATGCCAGCAACCTCGTTATCTCGGTCAACTCGCCGAACCAACGGCAGGCCAGCGCTCTATGTGCCCATCCTCCTGGTGGAGTGTCGGTCACCTGCTTCACGCCTAATCCGGCGACCACCCAGGGCGAGGCGCAAGAGATTCGACGGCTCGCGGCCGCGCACCATTGGAGTACGGCCATCGTGGTCACGTCCACCTACCACGTCTCGCGGGCGCGGATGATCATCGAGCGATGCTTCGACGGCAGACTGGAAGTGGTCGCCGCGCGATCGCACATCTCACCGCTGGGCTGGGCCTATCAGTTCGCCTACCAGACCGCTGGATACCTCAAGGCGGCGATCAGCCGGGGCTGCTGATCGCAGCTGCTGATGGCAGGATCCGCGAACTCGCCATCGGCGAGGTGAATCCATACCCGAGTCTGTCAGCGAGACGTAACCTGAAGGCATGACGCAGTGGGGCCTGGACACGCTCTTCAATCCGGGCAAACGTCACATGGACGAGGAGAAGCGCCGGCTCCAGTCCACCCGCCAGCAGATCGGGGACTCCTCCGGCGGCAAGCGCATCGATCTGGAGTCCGGGAAGGTCACTATCCGTCGGTCGAGCGCTCCGACGGACGAGGACGCCGAAAACGCGGAGGAAGGAGCCGCGGCGCCCGTCGCCGACGCCAACCAGTCCGGCGAGGCATCCTCCGACGCCGACTTCGAAGTTGCCGGCGCCGCCGGGGACGTTTCTGCTGAGGCGGACACGCGCTAACCGCCTAGGTTTCGGGAATCGTTCCCAGCGCACTTTCCGTTGCCGGACCCGGACGGGCGCCGAGCGCGGCCGACGGGTCGGTGAGGCCGGCCAGAAATCGGCTGGCGAGGTCCGGTGCATGACGGACGAGAAGCGAACCGGCTAGACACCTGGCCAACAATCCGGACAGTCGCCGAGCGCCGCGTTGATCAGCGCCCGGGTCCGGTCCCACGCCGCGGAGCAGCGAAGTCAGCTGCGATACGGCCGCGTCGAGGGCTCGGTCGGCGCCGGCCGTTGTCGCCAGCTCGGCCTGCAGCGCCGCGACCGACGCCGGCTCCCGGGTAGCCGCGCGGACCACGTCGAGCGCGATGACGTTGCCGGAGCCCTCCCAGATCGAGTTCAGCGGTGACTCGCGGTATAGGCGGGGCAGCCCGCTTTCCTCGACGTACCCGTTGCCGCCGAGGCATTCGAGAGCCTCGGCGACGACCGTCACTGTGCGTTTGCACACCCAGTACTTCGCCGCGGGAATCGCCAGGCGGGCTAACGCCCGCTCATCGTCGTCGACGGTTCGAGCCAGCCGCAGGAACAGGACCGTGGCTGCGGCCGATTCCACGCAGAGATCGGCCAGCACCTCGCGCATGAGGGGTGCCTCGATCAGCCGGGACCCGAACGCCCGCCGATGCCGCGCCTGGTGCACGGCTTGACCAACGGCGGCCCGTTGCCCGGCCGCGCTGCCGATGACGCAGTCCAGGCGGGTCAGGGTGACCATGTCCAGGATCGTGGGCAGGCCGTCGCCGGCCCCTCCGACGAGGTAGCCGTGGGTTCCGTCGAACTCGACCTCGGCCGAGGCGTTGGATCGGTTGCCGAGCTTGTCCTTGAGGCGCTGGATCGCGAACGGATTGCGCCCACCATCGGACAGCACCCGTGGCACCAGGAAGCACGACAGACCGCCGGGTGCTTGGGCGAGCACGAGGAACAGGTCGCACATCGGCGCCGAGCAGAACCATTTGTGCCCGGTGAGGACGTAGTGGCCATCGGCCGGCGCGGCTCGGGTGGTATTCGCCCGGACGTCGGAGCCACCTTGCTTCTCGGTCATCGCCATGCCGGCGAGCAGCCCGGATTTGCTTAGTGGCGGCCGTAACCCGGGGTCGTAGGTCATCGAGGTGAGCCCGGGTTCCAACGTGGCGGCCAGATCCGGTGCACGCCGCAGGGCCGGCAGCACCGAGTAGGTCATGGAGATCGGACAACCGTGACCGGCCTCGACCTGCGACCACAGGTAGAACCCAGCCGCGCGCGCAACATGCCGCCCGCAGGTCCAGGGCGTCGCATGCAGTCCGTGCCCCACCGCTACCCGCAGCAATTCGTGCCAGGCGGGATGAAACTCGACCTCGTCGATGCGGTGGCCGAACCGATCATGAGTGCGCAGCTCGGGCGGGTAACTGTTCGCGAGCCGTCCCCACTCGGCAGCCTGCGCGGTACCCGCGAGGTCGCCAAGTCGATCCAACTGTTCGGCTTCGCTCGGCTCGAAGCCCGCTGTCATCAGAACTGCGTCAGTCGTGAACCGGTTCACCTCCGCCAAGGGCGGTGGCACATTCTCGACCTCGTGCGTCGGCATGGGCTCAGTCTGCCGTCCCGGCCGGTCGGCTCTCTGCCCAACCGAACAAAGCGACGGCATGCGGCGGTCCGCGGCGGTTGACCGCCAAAAGACACACCGCGTGGCGGATACAAGTCAGCACCACGCGGTGTGGGTCAGGGACCTCCAGGCCAGTGGGTGGAGGAGTCGAGCGTCAGTCGATGAGTCGTCGAGCGCTAGTTGGTGGACGAGGCAAGCGTCACCTCGACCGTGTTGGTCTTGCCGGCCCGGGTGTAGGTGATCTTCACCTTGTCGTTGGGAGCGTGCGAGCGAACGGCGGCGATCAGACCGTCGGCATCTTCGATGCGCTGTTGACCGACCGCGGTGATCACGTCACCGGCGCGCAGCCCCGCCTTCGCCGCCGGGGTGCCGCCCTGCACGCTGCTGAGCGTCGCTCCCAGGGTCGCGTTCGCCGACTGACCGTTGCTCGACGCGTTGACCTGGACGCCGATGACGGCGTGGGTGGCCTTGCCGGTGCTGATCAGCTCGTTCGCGATGCGGCCGGCCTCATCGGATGGGATGGCGAATCCGATACCGATGCTGCCGGACTGCTGGCTCTGACCCGGAATCTGCAGGCCACCCGAGTTCGCGGTAGCGATCGCGGCGTTGATGCCGACGACGTTGCCGTTGAGGTCGACGAGCGGCCCGCCGGAGTTGCCAGGGTTGATTGCTGCGTCAGTTTGCACGGCGTTGAACACGGACTGGTCGTTGTCCCCGGCACGTACCGGCCGCGCGGTATTGCTCACGATGCCCGAGGTGACGGTGTTAGACAGGCCGAGCGGTGCTCCGACGGCGACGACGGCCTGGCCCACGACCAGATTGCTGGACTTGGCAAACGTGGCCGCGGTCAGGTTGGACAGTCCGTCGACCTTGATGACGGCGAGGTCGTCCGGCTCGTCCGTGCCGACGATCTTGGCCGTTGCCTGCCGGCCGTCGTCGGTGAGCACCTTGATGCTGCCGCCGTTGCCAGCGACGGAGACGACGTGGTTGTTGGTCAGGATGTAGCCGTCGCTGCGGATGATGACACCGGTTCCGGTGCCGGACTCCTGCGACCCCGACACCGAAATGGTGACGACGCTGGGCTGGATCTTCGCGGCGGCCCCGGCGACGGTGCCGTCTGTCTTGGCCGTGACCGGTGCGGTCGCGGTCGTGGTGCTCACGCTCGAGGCAACGGTGCTATTGCTGTTGTTGTCGTCAACGAGGGCGACGGTTCCCGCCCCCACCCCGGCGCCGACGAGGGCGGCCGTGACGGCGGCGACGAAGATGGTGCGCATCTGGCGCTGCTTGGGTGGTTTCGTGGCCGGCGGCGCGTACGGGCCGAATGCCGGCGAGGACGGGGGGAGCGGTTCGGTGTGGAAGCTGGGCTGCTCGTAGCCACCGTAAGGACGACCCGGCTCGGACGAGGAGTAGTCCGGAGTCGATGACGACGAGTAGTCCGAAGTCGATGAATAGCTCGCCGCCTGTTCGTAGGAGGGCTGGTCGCCGGACGGAGGCTGGGCGGGAGACGAGAAGGTGGCTTCGGAAGTACGGTCGGACCAAGGGGTTTGCGAGGCGGGTTGGCCGGACTGCAGCGGGAACTCGGCCGGCCGCTCCGGCTGCGGGGCGTCGGCGTGGTTGTTCTCGGTCATGGCTACAGCATGCCTGGATGCACTGTGAACATTCTGGGTGAATTCTGTGTGCCAGCTACGACTCGCCAATGGGATGGTGCAGGTGACAGCTGACCTTTACCTGCGTGTCGGCGACGGGCAGCAGCTGGGGCACGACGCGGGGAACGAACGTGATGGCCACCGCGCCGCCGTTAGCGCGCATCTCCCGCACGCTCTGCCAGAACGGTTCTTCCGGATTGGCCGCGCGCGCTACCTCCAGTAGCTCGAGCAGGTCTTGCGCGGACCCGGAGGCCGGGCGAACTTCTGCGGCTCGGTCCGAGCGCTCGACGGCAGAGAGCTGATCGACATTGCCGACCAGGCGTGACTCCCGAGCGAACTCCTCCGGGGTGACCGAAGTCCAGCGCTGCTCGAAAACCATGCCCAGGTCGCGAGCCTCCCAACCGCAGTACGGGAGCACGGACGGGCACCGAGGGTGGAACGGGCAGCCGGCCGGCGGGCGTACCGCGTCCGGAACCTCTCCCCGGGGAAGGTCGCGCGCGATTCCACGTGATGGGTCCGGATCAGGAATTGCGCGCAGCAAGGCCTGCGTGTAGGGGTGCCGTGGGTGATCGAAGATCTCGGCGGTAGGCCCAGTCTCGACGATCTTGCCCAAGTACATGATCGCGATGCGGTTGGCGAAGAACCGTGCGCTGGCCAGATCGTGCGTGATGTACACGAACGTAAGGCCGAGATCCCGGCGTAGCTCGTCGAGCAATCCCAGGATCTTCGCCCGCACGCTCATGTCGAGCATGGAGATCGGTTCGTCCGCCACCAGCAATTCCGGCCCCAGGGCAATCGCTCGGGCGATGACGGCCCGCTGCTTCTGGCCGCCGGACAGCTCGGTCGGATACTTCGGGGTGAACCGGCCGGCCGGAGCGAGCCCGACCCGCTCTAGCGCGGCGTCCACCGCTTGGGGGCGATCGTCGGGGTTCAGCCCGTGAATGCGCAGGACATCGCTGATAGCCCGCCCGATGGTCATTGACGGGTTCAGTGAGGCGTGCGGGTCCTGGAAGACCATCTGGAGCTTGCGGCGAAGCGGCCGCAGCCGCGACTCCGACAGGTGAGTGAGTTCCTGGCCGCGGTAGCGGATGCTTCCGGAGCTTGGCCGGACGAGTCCGAGCAACGCCCGGCCGAGGGTCGACTTGCCGGAACCGGACTCGCCGACGACGCCGAGCACCTCGCCCCGTGCGAGATCGAAGTCGACTCCGTCAATGGCGTGCACCATGCCGGACGAGCCGCCGAGAAGGCGAGCCGCAGCGTTGGTCCGTAGCGCGTATGCAACCCGCAGGTCGCGAACGCTGATCAGCGGCTCACCAGCGACGAGTTCGTCCACCGTCGTCGGCTCAGGCTTCGTCGGCAACAGCCACCTCCGCTCGGCGCAACGGTTGCCCGTCAGCGACGGTGAGGTGATCGCTGAGCAGCCAGCAGTCCGCGACGTGCCCCGACTCGCCGAACTGCGGCGGCTGGCGGGTCGCGCAGACGTGCATGGCGTGCGGGCAGCGCGGGTGGAACCGGCACGCGGGTGGCGGATCGACCAGATCCGGCGGGGCGCCGGGGATGGAGTGCAAGGCCTGGGTGGTGAGCGAGATCGTCGAGCGCAGCAGCTCCTGCGTGTACGGATGGCGCGGTTCGGCAAATATCTCGCGCACCGGGCCCTGTTCGACGATCTTGCCCGCATACATCACCGCGACCCGGTCGCAGGCCTCCGCGACGATCCCCAGGTTGTGCGTGATGAGCAGGATGGCGGCGGAGAACCGCACGCGGATATCGGCGAGAATGCGCAGGATCTGCGCCTCGACCAGCACATCCAGGGCGGTCGTGGGCTCGTCCGCGACGATGAACTTGGGTCGCAGAGCGAGTGCCAGCGCGATCATGATCCGTTGCCGCATGCCACCGGAGAACTCATGTGGATAATTTTTATAGCGGGTCGGCGGGATGCCCAGGGCGCGCAGCGCCTCGAGCGCGCGGTCGCGTGCCTCCTTGCGGGAGAGGCCCGGTTCGTGCACCTTAAGCTCTTCGGTGAAGTGGTCGCTGATCCGCATGAGGGGATCCAGGCGGGTCATCGGCTCCTGGAAGATCAACCCCATTCCGGCGCCACGTAGCTTTTCCCGCTGTTTGGGCGGCAGCCGCAGCAAATCGGTGCCGGCAAAGACCAGCTCCCCGTCGATGGCCGCACCGCGAGGGAGCAAGCCCATCAAACCGCGACCCAGGGTCGACTTGCCGCAGCCCGATTCACCCACAAGACCGAGCACCTCACCCGGGCGGAACGTGAAGCTCACTCCATCGACCGCCTGGACCGGACCCTTCGTGCCGGCGTACCAAATCCGCAGGTCGCGCACGCGCAGAATGTCCCCGCTGTCGCTGGTACTGGCCTGCACCGCCTCTATTTCGATGGCGCTGACCGTTGCTTCCTGGTCGTTGCGCGAGCGCCGACGACCGGGCGTGTTCACGACGACACGCTCGATTCAGGTCGGCGCCTGGGCAGCACCACGCGGGGCAGCTTGGTCGTCCGCAGTACCGGATTGAGGACGTCATTGAGGCTCTCGCCGACGAGCGTCACCCCGAGCACTATCAGGACGATGGCCAGCCCCGGGAACAGACCGGTCCACCAGATGCCCGCGGCGGCGTCCGACAACGACTTGTTCAAGTCATAGCCCCACTCGGCCGCGGAGGATGGCTCGATACCGAAACCGAGGAAACCCAGACCGGCCAGCGTGAGGATCGCATCGCCGGCATTGAGCGTGGCGATGACCGGCACGGTCTGCACGACATTGGCGAAGACGTAGCGCACCATAACGACCCGCGGCGGGGCGCCGAGTGCGCGGGCCGCTTCGACGTAGGGCTCCTCGCGGGCGGCGACGGTCGCGTTGCGAACAACCCGGAAGTATTGCGGCACGTACACCACCGTGATGGCGATTGCCGTCGAGACGATCCCGCCGGCCGCGCTGCTCTGTCCGCTGGCGATCGCGATCGAAATCACGATCGCGAGAAGGAGCGTCGGGAACGCGAACAACGCGTCGGTGATGAGCACCAGCGCCCGGTCGAGCCAGCCGCCGCGATAACCGGATATCAGCCCGAGCGGCACCCCGACGACGATCGACAGGGCGACGGCCAACACGATGACCTCGAGCGCCGTCCGGGCGCCCCAGATGACCCGGGAGAAGACATCGGTGCCGCTGACGGTTGTGCCGAACCAGTGTTGCGCCGACGGAGGCGCCAGCGTCGGGAAGTCGACGCCGTTGGCCGAATTCTGGTTGAACCCGTACGGGGCAATCCATGGGGCAAAGATCGCGATGACCACGAACATCAACACCAGCAGTGCCCCGACTAGGAGCATGCCCCGCTGGAATCCGGCCGTAGCTCGTAGGGCAGCGAGCCCAGGGATGCGGGTTAGCCGCCGTTCCCGGACGATTTCGGTCTGCGAGGACTCCGGAAGCGCGGTGGTCATCAGTACCTCACTCGCGGGTCGATGATGGCCGCGATGACGTCGATCAGGAAGCTGATGATCGCCACCACCACCGCGACTGCGGTGACGATCCCCTGCACGGCGAGGTAGTCACGCTTGATGATGTAGTCGGCAATCGCGTTGCCGAGGCCCTGCCACTCGAAGGTCCGTTCGGTGAGTACGGCGCCTCCCAGAAGCACGGCAATCTGCAATCCCATGACGGTGACGACCGGGATCATCGCGTTCCGGAAGGCGTGTTTGCGCATCACCCGCCCCTCCGGCACCCCCCGAGCCCGGGCCGCCTCGACGTAGTCCGATCGCATTGTCTGCAACACGTTGACTCGAACCAGCCGGAGGAAGACCCCAGCGGTCAATAGGCCAAGAGTTACTGCCGGCAGTATGGCGTGTTTGATTACGTCGATGACATAGCTGGGGTCGCCGTACAGGATGGCGTCGATGAGGTAGATGTTCGTTTTCGGCGACACGTTCTGGATGGCGATTTCGACATTGGTGCTGGCCCGTCCGGACGCCGGCAGCCAGCCGAGCTTGATGGCGAACAGCAACTGGAGCAACAAGCCAAGGAAAAACACCGGCGTCGCGTAGGCGAGTATCGCAAAGAGTCGCAGGACCACGTCCGGCGGCCGATCCCGGTAGCGGGCGGCCACTCGTCCGAGCGGGATACCGACCGAAAGCGCGACGATAAGCGCCCAGAAGGTCAACTCGAGAGTCGCCGCGCCCTTTGTGATGATCACTGAGCTGACCCGTTGGTTGTCGGTCAGCGTGCGACCGAAGTCGCCGTGCAGCAGGCCGACCAGGTAATCCCAGTACTGGCTCAGGAGGGGGCGATCAAGTCCCGCGTTGTGCCGGCGGATCGCGATCTGGTCGGCGGGGAGCCGGCCGCCGAACGCAGACTCGATCGGGTCGCCGATGACCCGCATCACGAAGAACACCAGGGTGACCAATACCCAGATCATGGGGATGACGAGCAGGAGCCGAGTAATCAGATACGTGCGCAGGGATCCGGATGAGCTCTTCGTGGTCGTGGCCATGATCGAGCGGCTCCCGTCAGCTGGGCGTGTCGCGGACGACGGAGCGGGCGAGCGGGTGGTTTACCGCCCGCCCTGCTCCGTGACCGTACCTGTCGATCAGCCCTTACTGAACAGCCACATCCGGAACAGGAACGCCGGGTCCAGCGTGTCCTGCACCCCGTTGATGTTCGACCGCACTGCGGCGACCTGCTGCCCCTGGAGAAGCGGCAGGAATGGCATCTCACCGGTGGCGAGCTTGTTCTGGATGTTGGTCAGCGCTGTCGTACGGGCAGCGCCCGACGTGGTGGCTTCAGTAGAGAGGTCCTTCGCCACTGCATCCGAGTCGCACGGCCGGTTAGTGGCGCCTGGGTCGCAGTAGTGCGCGTGGACGAAGTTGTCCTCGACCAAGAACGGGGTCAGGAAGTTGTCGGCGTCCGGGAAGTCCGGGAACCAGCCGAGCTGATAGATCGGGTAGGTGTCCTTGACCCGCTCCTTGCTGTAGGTCGTGTACTCGGTGGCCTGCAGGTTGACTTTGAACAACCCGGTCGCTTCCAGCTGCCGCTTGATCTCCCCGTATTCCTCGTCCGACGTCGGTCCGTAGTGGTCGGTGGTGTACTCGATGTTCAGCGTGACTGGGGTTGTAAGTCCAGCGTTCTTCAGCTCGTCTGAAGCCTTCGACTTGTCCGGGGCCGCTCCGAAGGTGTCCTTGAACGCGTCGACGTGCCCCGGCACACCATCGGGCACCATCGAATACAGCGGCTTGTAGGTGCCCTTGTACACCTTGTCGGAGAGCGTCTGCCGATCGACGGAGTAGGCCATCGCCCGTCGGACAGCGCGCTTCTGTGCGTCGCTGTTGCCCGGCATCGTCTTGAAGTTGAAGACGATGTAGCGCAGTTCGCCGCCTGGGCCGGTAAGCACCTTCACGCCGTTCGCGCTGCGCAGGCTGTCGATGTCCGTCGGCGTGAGACTGCGCCACGCGATGTCAATGGCGCCGCTTTGGACGTCGAGCTTCAGGTTGGGGGCGGTGGTGTAGTACTTCAGCGCGATCTTGGACGTCTGAGGCTTGTACGGACCGCCATAATTCGGGTTCGCCTCGAACTGGACCAGCTGGTTCTTGCTGTAGCTGGCGATCTTGTACGGGCCGGAGCCGATCGTCTGCTCGTCCGGCAGCAGTTTGTCGGCCGGGAACACCTTGCTGTCGACAATCGGCCCCGCGGCCGTGCCGAGCACATACGGCCAGGTCTGATCGTTGCCCGCCTTCAGCGTGAACACGACGGTGCTGTCGTCGGGGGCCGCCACCGAGGCCATGTTGCCGAGCAGGGAGGCCGGCCCGTTGGGGTCATTGATCTTGACCTGGCGCTGGAAACTGAACGCCGCGTCCTTGGCGGTGACCGGGTCCCCGTTGCTGAACTTGAGACCGGACTTCATCTTGCACGTGTATTCGGTGGGTTTGGTGAATGAGCAGCTCTGCGCCGCGTCCGGCTGCGGCGTCTGGGACTTGGATGGGACGCTCATGAGGAATTGGTACATCTGGATCTCGACGAGCAACGAGCCGTTGTCGTACGAGCCCGCGGGGTCGATCGCCGTCACCTTGTCGGTCGTGCCGACCGTGATCGGGCCACCGCCGCCTCCGCCGCTCGCGCTGCCCCCACCTCCGCCGCTACTGCTCTTCTTGCCGGCGCCACACGCGCTGACGATCAGCGCGAGGGCGGTTACTCCGATGAGCACGCCGTGCGTGCGCCGAAACCGCATACCTCTCGTCTCCGTCCTGACTCGCGCAGACCGCTTCGCCTGCACGGTCGATCCCCTGCGGCGGATGCCGCTCATGAGCCCGGGACTCTACCGACCGCAGGCGTCGACCGGGCCGTTCGAAGATTACGAATGAGCAGCAGTCATCTGGGCGACGTGGTACAAGGCCAGCCGTCGACGGCTCCATGGGGGCTCACACGGCGGAGGAGCTGCCCGTCCGGACCTGGCACGCTGGGCTCATGACTGTCTCGCACGTCGCCGAACTAGCCGCAGCGGTGTCGCGCTATGCCGAGCGATTCCACGCCGCCGCCGGAAGTTCCCATCACGTAGCGTCACCATTAGGCGGCTGGTTGTTACTGGCGCTGGCCGCGCCGGCTGCCGTTGGCGCGGATCGCGCTCGGCTGGAGGAGGCCTTGGGGGTACCGGTCGACCTGGCCGCGGAGGCGGCAGATCGGCTGCTCGACGAGCCGCACCCGGTCGTGGCGAGCGCCGCCGCGGCGTGGCATCAGCGTGCGGTTGAGACGGGTGCCCTACGGGGCTGGCTCGCCGGCTTGCCCGACGCGGTCGAGCGCGGCGACGTGCCGACCCAAGCGGTGGCCGACGCCTGGGCGCGCAGTCGGACAAACGGCTTGATCGAGGCATTCCCCGTCAAGATCACGCCGCTCGTCGTCCTCGTTCTCGCATCGGCCCTCGCCACGAAGGTGTCCTGGCAGCGCCCGTTCGAGGTCGTGCCGGCTGCATCTCTCGGGCCCAGCGACTGGGCGACAGCGCTGCAGCGCGTGCTGCGCAGCCCGGAGTCAGGTCATGACTGCTACATCGCGCAGACCGAACGCGCGGGGCGAGTCGCCGTCCACACGGCCCGGGCCGAGGCGGGCCTGGCCGTGACGTCCGTCATCGCGGACCTGGGCGTGGCGACCGCGGACGTGCTGGCCGCAGCACATGAGGCAGCGGCCCGAACAGCCACCCGGACGTCGCTGTTCGACCTGCCGCTCGGCGACTCGCCACTGTGGAGCATCGCCGAGGCCGCATCCCATCGGGGTGGTCGTCAGGAGGACTGCGTCGCCGTACTGCCCGCCTGGTCCGCGCGGTCGGACCACGAGCTAGCTGGGGTGGCCGGGCTCGGTTTCGACGATGCGGCCGGAGCGCTGATCGCACTGATGCCGAAAGGCGACTACGAGTACGAGGCACGGCAGTCCGCGTATGCCCGCTACTCGCGTGAGGGTTTCGAGGCCGCGGCGGTCACCGCTGTCGGCATCCGACTCGCCGCGGCCTTTGGTGGCGACGGCGTCAAGCGAACCGCGACATTGCGATTCGGCCATCCCTACGCCGTCGTCGCCACCGTCGAGTCGGACGACAGTCCGTGGGACGGCCTGCCGGTGTTCTCGGCGTGGGTAGCCGAGCCCGAGGACGCCGAGGCCGACTGACGTTCGTCGACCGAGTACTAGCCGACGAGCAGGACGTCGAGCGTTCGTGGGCCGTGTACTCCCTCGACCCGGCGCAACTCGATGTCGCTCGTCGCGCTCGGACCGCTGATCCACGTCTGGGGTCGGGCCGGATCCAGGGCGGCGATGCCGTCCGGTACCAGGGCCACCACCTGCTGGGCTCGGACGATGACGAGGTGGTAGTCGGGAACCAGCGTGAGGGCGCGTCGGCCCTGGCCCGCGCCGTGATCCAGTACCACCGTTCCGGTCTCGGCGATGGCGACGGCGCAGCCGGTGATCACTCCGTCGACCACGTCGAGCTCTCCCGTCGTCAACCGGGGATCGTCGCGCAGCAAATCGGCCTCCGGCTCCCACTCGACCGGGAAGCCCGGCGGCACCACGACCTGGCGCGCCGCACGGCGACGTAGGGCGGCGGTCACCTGCGCCGGAACGTCCGCCGGCTCGCTTCGGACGACGGCGGCGCCGTAGTCGCGGACGCGGGCCGCGAACAGGTCCAGATCGACCTCCGCGCTACCCGCAGTGCGGTAAGCACGGGCGGGCGATGCCGGTTGGGGCCGGTCGGCGAGAGCCTGCCGCACCCGGGCGAGTATCTCGTCCCGAGCGCCGGTCATCGCTGACCCTCGCGGGTCCACCAATCACGAAAGGTCTCTCGCGGTGGCTCGGGCAGATCGCGCGCGGCGACCCAGGCGGACAGCGGCGGGGGCAGCGCCCGGCGCCGAGCCGCCAAGCGGCCCAGGCGGCCCGCGCGCAGCGCCCGGGTCCAGCGCTCCGAGTCCGCCATCGTCCAGGCGGCCGCGGCCATGAGAGATCGCTCCGGAGACAGTCGGCGACGCCGCGCACTGTCGACCGCCTCGCTTCGCAGGTGGACGAGCATCGTCGGGATGTCGATGGCCACCGGGCAGACCTCGTAACAGGCGCCGCACAGCGACGAAGCGAACGGCAGGCTTGCATTGGCCGCCACCCCGGTCAGTTGCGGCGACAGGACAGCACCGATCGGCCCTGGGTACACCGAGCCGTACGCGTGCCCGCCGGTCCGCGTGTAGACCGGGCAGACGTTCAGGCAGGCCGAGCAGCGAATGCAGCGCAGCGCGTCCCGCCCGCGCGGATCCGCGAGTGTGGCCGTTCGGCCGTTGTCCAGCAGTATCAGGTGAAACTCTTGTCCGTCGGTCGACCCTGTCCACATCGACGTGTAGGGGTTCATCCGCTCCCCGGTCGACGATCGCGGTAACAGCTGCAGGAACACCTCGAGATCGCGCCAGCGTGGTACCAGCTTCTCCAGCCCCATGACCGTGATCAGCGTTCGCGGAAGCGTGACGCACATCCGCCCGTTTCCCTCGGACTCGACCACGACCAGCGTCCCGGTCTCGGCGACCGCGAAGTTGGCACCGCTGATCGCCACGTCGGCGGTCAGGAACTTCTGCCGCAGGTACCGCCGGGCGGCTTCGGCCAGCGCGGCCGGGCTGTCGGTCAGGTCGGGGTCGACGCCGGGCATCGCGCGACGGAAAATGTCGCGGATCTCGGCCCGGTTGCGATGGATTGCCGGCACCAGGATGTGGCTCGGCGTGTCGTGCCCGAGCTGGACGATGAGCTCGGCCAGGTCGGTTTCCCATGGGGTGATTCCGGCGCCGGCCAGCGCGTCGTTGAGACCGATCTCCTGGGTCGTCATCGACTTGACTTTGACGACCTCGGTCGCGCCGGCTCGGCGCACCAGGTCGACGGCGATCCGGTTCGCTTCGACGGCGTCCCGCGCCCAGTGCACGGTGCCACCGCGGGCGGTGACCTGCGCCTCGAGCTGGACGAGGTATTGGTCGAGATGAGCGAGCACGTCGTCCTTGATCGCCGCGCCGGCTGCGCGGAGCTCGGCCCAGTCGGGCAACTCGTCCACGACCTCCGCCCGCTTGGCCTGGATCGTGGCGGTCGCCGCACCGACGTTGCGACGCAGTTGAGCGTTGCTCACCGCTTCGCGCGCAGCGGCTGGGAACGATCTTCTACCGCGCAGCTGGCCGACCCCGGCCGGCGCCCTTGGCAGGTCGGCGTCCATCACGGCACCTCGTCCGTTGCTGCCAGGATCTCGGCCAGGTGCATGGTGCGCACTCCGGTGTTCAGCCGCGATAGTCCGCCGCCGATGTGCATAAGGCACGAGGCGTCGTTCGCGGTGCAGATCTCCGCTCCGGTATCGAGAACCGCGCTCATCTTGTCCGCCAGCATCGCCGTCGACACGTCGGGGTTCTTCAGCGCGAAGGTTCCGCCGAAACCGCAACATGATTGCGCGTCCGGCAGCGGCACGAGGTCGATTCCACGAACCGCCTGAAGCAGTCGCAGCGGACGTTCCCCGACCTTGAGCGCGCGCAACCCGTGGCACGCCGGGTGGTACGTGACCCGGTGCGGAAAGTAGGCACCGACCTGCGTGACCTCCAGCACGTCGACGAGAAACTCCGACAGCTCGAAGGTGTGGCGTCCCACGATCTTGGCCGCCTCAGCCAGCTGGACGTCACCGACCTCGTGTGCCGTCGTCTCGTGCTGATGGCGGATCGACGCCGTGCACGAACCGCTCGGAACCACGATGACGTCGTAATCGAGGAAGGTCTGGACATGGTTGCGGATGAGCGGGAGGGCTTCGCGCGGATAGCCGGTGTTGATCAGCAGCTGCCCGCAGCAGGTCTGGCTCATCGGGAACACGACCTCGTGCCCCAGACGACGCAGTAAGCGCACCGTCGCCTTGCCTACGTCCGGGAAGAGCCCGTCCACGAGGCACGTGGCGAACAGCGCGACCCGCATGCCATCGACCCTACGGTGGCAATGTGCACAAATAACATCGACACCGGGGTATCACTGGGGGAAGTGTGTTGTCCTACTCGAGGGAACGACTAGGGGAGTCACATGACCAACGAGTACGCCGCGGTCGCGGTGGCGAACGATTCGGTCGTCACGGCGCGAGACATCACCCGGGTCTACGGCGAGGGTGACACGGCCGTGTCCGCCCTTCGCGGCGTGACCGTAGACATACCGGTGAGGCAGCTGACCGCCGTCGTCGGGCCGTCCGGATCCGGCAAGTCAACGCTCATGCACATCCTGGCCGGGCTGGATCGCCCGACCACGGGGTCGGTGGAGATCGACCACACCGAGATCACCACGCTGGGCGACGCGGACCTGACCAAGCTTCGCCGACGCCACATCGGCTTCGTCTTCCAGTTCTTCAACTTGTTGCCGATGCTCACCGCGCGCGAAAACATCCTGCTCCCGCTCACCATCGCCGGGACCAAACCGGACGATGCCTGGTTCGACGAGCTCATCGACCGGGTCGGCCTGTCCGATCGGTTGTCGCATCGTCCGGCCGAACTGTCCGGCGGCCAGCAGCAACGGGTCGCCATTGCGCGGGCCCTGGTCTCTCGGCCGACCGTGGTCTTCGCCGACGAGCCAACCGGCAACCTCGACTCCCGATCAAGTGCCGACATCCTGGAGTTGATGCGCTCGTCCGTCGACGTATATGGCCAGACGACAGTCATGGTGACCCACGACGCCCAGGCTGCGGCCATGGCCGATCAGGTGCTCCTCCTCGCGGACGGTCTCATCGTCGAGGCACTGCCCCGGTCGACGGCGCACGACATACGCGCTGCGGTCGAGCAGTTGGAGTACCGGTGATCAAGTTCGCCGTGCGCGGACTGTTGGCCCGCAAGCTCCGGACCATTCTCACCGCGCTCGGCGTCGTGCTCGGCGTTGCTCTGGTGAGCGGTACCTACGTGCTCACCGACTCGATCTCGACGGCATTCGACTCGATCTTCAAGCAGACCTATAAGAACACGGACGTTGCGGTCACGGGCAAGCCGGCATTCTCAGGGGGCGACCAAGGGAACGGCACCAACTCGGCGCCGTCGTTCGACGAGGCCGTGCTCAACCGGATCACGGCCCTGCCCGACGTAAATTCGGCCGTCGGCCAGGTCCAGGGTGACGCCCACCTGATCGGCCACGATGGTAAAGCGATCACCTTCGGTGGAGCGCCCAATCTCGGATTCAGCGTCGACCCGGCGAAGCCGGAATTCAACACGCTCACCCTGGTGTCTGGAGCCTGGCCGCAGCCCGGGGAGGTCGTCATAGATCGCGGCACTGCGGACAAGAAGAACTTCGCGGTCGGCCAGACGCATCGGAGTGCAGTCCCGTGGGCCGGTGCGCGAGTTTCGCATCTCAGGACTGGTGAACTTCGGCGCCGTATCGTCCATCGGCGGTGCCACGATTGCCGGATTCGACCTGAACACGGCTCAGACCCTGTTCGATAAGCGGGGCCAGCTCGATCAGATTCTGGTTGCGGCCAAGCCCGGCGTGTCCCCGAAGCAACTGGAAAGCCAGGTCGCGAAGGTCATCCCCGCGGGGACACAGGTCCGCACTGGCACCGAGCAGGCGGCCAAGAACGCCGAGGACACGACTGGCTTCATCTCGTTCCTGCAGACCTTCTTGCTTGCCTTCGGGGGTATCGCGCTGTTCGTCGGCTCGTTCGTGATCGCGAATTCGTTGTCGATCACGATCGCGCAGCGCACCCGCGAGTTCGCCACCCTCCGCACACTCGGCGCATCCCGGCGTCAGGTGTTGCGAAGCGTCATCCTCGAGTCCGTGATCATGGGTGTGCTCGCGTCGGTGAGCGGCCTGTTGCTGGGGCTGCTGCTGGCCATTGGACTGTTCAAGCTCTTCGATTCGTTCGGCGTGACGCTGCCGAACAACGGTCTGGTATTCCAAACCCGCACGATCATCGTCGCTCTCGCCGTGGGCATAGTGATCACGGTGCTCGCGAGTCTTCGGCCGGCACTGCGGGCGACGCGGGTGCCCCCTATTGCCGCCGTTCAGGAAGGGGCCACGCTACCGCCGGGCCGTTTCCACCGGTACCGCGGCATCGGCGCAGCGCTGGTGATCGCGCTCGGTTTTGCCGGCATTATCGTCGGACTGTTCGTGAAGGGTCTCGGCACGGCGCAGGTCCTGATCTTCATGCTCGGCGGCGCGCTGCTCGTTTTCATCGGCGTCGCGCTGTTCTCTTCGCGGCTGGTCCGGCCGCTGGCCGTGGTGGCCAATCCGGTCGCCCGCTGGTCCGTCATCGTCTTCTCGATATTGGTCTGGCCGTTCTTCACATTGCCGTATTGGCTGCTGCGATATGGCGCCTGGGGCCCGGGTGCGACCGGGCGGCGGGTCGGTGCGTTTGTCCTCGGTGCGGTGCTGAACCCGCTGATACTGCTGATCGTCCTCGGGATGGCCGCTAGACGCCGATTCACCTCGTGGCAGCCGGACTGGCCGGTCGAGTTCCCAGGAGTCATTACCGACCGGTCGACCACGAACCTGGGCGCCCAGAACAGCGAGCGCGACCCGCAGCGAACGGCCGCGACAGCAGCCGCATTGATGATCGGCTTGGCGTTGGTGACACTCATGGCCACGTTTGCGGCCGGCATCATCAAGCCGTTCGAAGATGCCGTCGACCAGATCTTCATCGCGGACTACGCCATCACCGCGCAGAACAACTTCGACCCGCTGCCCCCGAGCGTCGCCGCTGCGGCTGCGACGGCGCCCGGCGCAGAGGTTGTGTCCGGCGTACGGGGCGACGCGGGTCGGGTCTTCGGCTCGACGGTGCAGGTGACCGGGGTAGACAAGCAGGCCGGGCAGGTACTGGCGGTTGACTGGACGAAGGGCTCGCAAGCCGTGTTCGCCGAACTCGGCGCGACCGGAGCGTTCGTCGAGCAGAAGTACGCCAAGGACCATCACCTCGACATCGGATCACCCGTATCCGTTCAGGTGCCGAGCGGCAAAACGGCAAACCTGAAGATCATCGGAATCTTCAAGAGTCCGCCGGGCGGCTCGCCCTTTGGTGCGGTGACCATGTCGACGCCGACGTTCGACCAGTACTACTCGCAGCCCCTGAACATCTTCACGTTCGCGAAGATGACCGGCGGGGTGACCAGCCAGAACACCCAGGCCCTCGAGAACACGTTGAAGGACTTTCCGAACGCCAAGGCGTCAACCCGCAGCCAGTTCAAGAAGGATCAGGTGAGCGGGCTGCAGAACATATTGAACATCCTGTACGTGTTGCTGGCGCTCTCGGTGGTGGTCAGTCTGTTCGGGATCGTCAATACGCTCGTGCTCACCGTGTTCGAGCGGACGCGCGAGGTCGGCATGCTGCGGGCGATTGGATTGACCCGGCGACAGACCCGCCAAATGATCAGGCAGGAAAGCGTCATCACCGCATTGATCGGAGCGGTGATCGGGATCGTTCTCGGCTTGGTGCTGGCCGGTCTGCTTACCTCTCGGCTGGACTTCACCAGCTTCGTGGTGCCGGTGCCGCAGCTCATCATCTTCCTGGTGATCGCGATCATTGTGGGCCTTTTCGCCGCGATCTTCCCGGCTCGGCGGGCGGCTCGACTCAATCCGCTCGACGCGTTGGCTTACGAGTAGCAGCCAAGGGCGGGCCGCTGCGGCTCGCCCGCCCCGGCTATTCCAACAGCCCCTGTCGCATGGCTTCCGCGACGGCAGCGGCCCGGTCGGACACGCCGAGCTTCTCGTAGAGCCGCTGCGTATGCGTCTTCACGGTGCTCGCTCCGATGAACAACTCCTGCGCGACTTGCGGGATGGACAAGCCACGGGCAAAGCCCCGGAGAACCTGTTGCTCCCGCTCGCTCAGCACGGGCGTGTTCGAGGACGCCCGCATCCGGATCTGGCTGGCCAGCGCTCCGGCCAGCTCGGCCGGGACCACGGTGTGTCCGGCGGCGACCCGCATCACCGCATCGACGATCTCGCCGCGCCGGGCATCTTTCGACAGGTAGCCAGCGGCTCCCTCCTCGAGGGCCCGGAAGACCACGGCGCTATCGGTGACCGCCGACAGCAGAAGCACCCGCGTCGGCAGATGATCGCGCACCACGGCGTGCACGACGGCCACTCCATCCATTTCCGGCATCTGGTAGTCGACGACAGCAACGGCCGGTTCTTCGCGGCGAATCAGGTCGAGTGCGTCGCGGCCGTTCTCGGCCTCGCCGACAACGTCCACTCGGCCGCTGTTGGTCAACCCGCGGATCACGCCGTCGCGAAAGAACGGGTGGTCGTCGACGACGACGACCGTCACCCGCGGGTCAGACATCCGCACGCGCACATGTTAGTGCGCCGTCTGCGAGGCGCCGCACCTCGCCCGCGGACCAGTTAACCGTGTGTCACGCTGAGGGACCGGCCGCGCAGGGGAGGACGCCATGAGACCTTTCGCTTGGGGGTTCTTCCGGTCGTTGAGCCCTGAGGTGCGCCCGATCGTGATAGAGCACGCAATGCGGGGTATTTGGCTCCAGGTCTGGCTCCGTGGCGCCCTGGTCGTCTTCGTACTGTTCACGCTCGGGCTCGTCCCGCCGTCGACCGGTGGGGCCACGTGCTGGGTGATTGCCATCCTGTACGCGCTGATCGCGGCCGGTGTCGCCGTGTGGATTCGCCAGGGCGGCGACGGTCCGGTCCGCTACGCCTGGCTTGCTCTGTATATCGATGTCGCCGTGCTCAGCACGCTGTCCATGTTCACCGGAGTGGTAGCACCGATGGCCTGGACGGCCGACACGCTGCAGCGCGGCTTCTTCGTCATCCCGCTGCTGGCGGCCGTCCAGTTGCGGCCGTGGGTCTGCCTGAGCGTCGTCGCCCCGACGACGGCTATCTACGTGATCGTTTGCATTGTCACGCAGGGCGCGAACCTTGAGCCCTCGCGGGCGCTGATCATGCGGTCGTTCGTCATTGCCTGCCTGTCGGCCGCTGCCGTGTGGCTCTCGGCGATCCAGCGCTCCCGCGTGCTGACCATTGGGCAGCTCGCGGCGGACCGGTCGAGCCTGCTGGCCGAGCTGATGAGCATCGAGGAACGCGAGCGGCGCAACCTGGCCGAGCATCTGCACGACGGCGCGTTGCAGTACGTGCTCGGGGCGAGGCTCGATCTGGAAGATCTGCGCGACGGAGACAGCCGCGCGGCGCTGGACCGGCTCGACCTGGCGCTCGCCGAGTCGTCGAAACTGTTGCGGAGCACCGTCACCGAGTTGCATCCCGCGGTGCTGGAGCAGTCCGGCTTGCCGCGCGCTTTGGACAGCCTCCTCGCCGCGGCGGCGCCGAGGGCCGGCCTGGCGGCTTCTCTCGACGTCGACGACTGGCCCGCCGACACTCGTACCCCGATCGACATGCTGCTGTTCACGTCCGCCCGAGAGCTCGTGACGAACGTCGTGAAGCATGCCAACGCCCGCCGGGTCGACCTGCGCCTCTCCTTGCGCGGCGATCGGGCTGAATTGGTGGTCGCCGACGACGGTGTGGGTGTTGCCGATGGTGCCTTGGCCACCCGGCTGGCCGAAGGGCATATCGGGCTGGAGTCATATCGAGTCCGCCTCGAGGCGGCGGACGGGCACTTGCGCCTGATGCCCGGGCCGACGGGTGGGACGGTCGCGACCGTCGAAGTGCCGGTTGAGAGTCCGGTAGCGGCTGCCCTCGCCTGACGGGGCCCTTTAGATCCGCGATGCTTCCAGTCGTTGGGCGGACAATTCCGGCCCCGCGTCGGCCACAGCGGGAACCGCCCGGCCCTCGTCCGCTCGCACCAGCGCCACCCCGGCCACGATCGCGAGACCGCCCAGCAGCTGCACGCTCGTCGGCAACTCCCCCAGCAGCGCCCAGGCCACCAGCACGGCGAAGACCACCTCGGTCAGTCCGACGAAAGACGACAGGCGGGCGCCCAGCCGACGGGCCGCGCTGATGCCGGCGACGTAGGAAAAGGCGGCGGCCACGAGGGACAAACCCAACACCGGAACGAGCCAGCTCGTGCGATGTCCGGCGAATTCGACGGTGCCGAACCTCGCGTGCATCGGCAATGCTCCGACCGCACCGAGGGCTAGCAGCGCGACAGCGCCTACCGCCATCCCGCCACCCGCGACCGTTATCGGAGGCAGCTCGCCGTCGTTGCGCGCGGACACGACGAAGTAGACGGCCAGTCCGATGGCGGCACCCAGACCCCAGAGCACGCCGACCGGATCGAGGTGGTTGTCGCCGAATACGTCCAGGATGAGGGTCAGCCCGGCGAGTGCTATCGCGGATCCGATTGCCGTGAGCCGATGTGGACGCTGCCCGTGCCGTAGCCACATCCAGCCGACCACGAGCACGGTGCCCAGGTATTCGAGCAGCAGCGCCACGCCTACCGACAGGTGCTCGACCGCGTTGAAGAAGCACAGCTGCGCACCCGCGACGGCGACCAGCCCGTATCCCACCAGGCCGACGCCGTTACGTCGCAGCGTCGCCCATCGGCCGCGCATCGCGACGAGGGCCGGAATCGCGATAACGACCGCAGCCACGCTGATGCGGGCAGCGACGGCCGCGCCCGGCGTCCAGCCCGCGTCGATGAGCGAATGCGCGAACGAACCCGAGGTGCTGAACGTCGCGGCGGACGCTATGGCTAAGACGAGACCGGCGTGGTGCGTACGCATCAAAGGCCCCTGTCATTAGTCAAAGACATGTATGCTGATGACAGCTTGGAGACTAGTGAAGCCCGTGACAGGAGTCAACTTGATTTTTGCTCATGACACAGAGGTTGCACTCGCGGCCGCGGCGGCTCTGGTCAACACCGACGACGGGGACGACGAGAACTTGCCCGACCTCGCGGCGCTCGATGAATTCGTCCGGGCCTGGGGGTGGACGGGTGATCGCCGGCGAGACGAAGCGGAGCTGCGCGCGGTACGCGAGCTGCGCCCTCGACTGCGGCGGCTGTGGGAGGTCGACGAGGAGACCGTCGTCGAGATCATCAATGGCCTGCTGCGCGAGGCCAACGCGCTGCCGCAGCTGGTCCGCCACGACAGGTGGGACTACCACCTACACGCGACGCCGCCGGAGGCGCCACTTGCCACCAGGATGGCAGTCGAGGCCGCGATGGCGTTCGTCGACGTGGTACGCGGCAAGGAGTTGTCCCGGCTGCGGATCTGCGCCTTCCCGACCTGCTCGAGCGTGGTGATCGATCTGTCCAAGAATCGGTCAAAGCGCTTCTGCGAGGCGGGCTGCGGCAACCGTGCGGCCGTCGCCGCCTATCGGGCCCGCAAGGCTGCCGCTGGCCTCTGAGGGCCGCCGAGCGCAATCAGTATGCATATTCCGGTGTCCTGCCCGCGGAATATGCATATCAATCGGTACCGAGCGGGGTCTCGATGAACAGTGCCCGACGGGGACACGCCGCGACCGCCGCCCGAGCCGCGCGATGCTCAGCGCGGCCGGAAAGATCAGGCGCGGTGATAGGAAATCCCCAACGATCAGCGCGAATTAGCGTCGGAGCCACGTGCAGGCAAATACCCACCGCCTCGCACTGCACCGGATCGACGCGCAGCCGGCCATGGTCTTCGCGGTGGCGTCGGTGGGTACCCACGTGCTCAGTCCCCGACCGGGGTGGGAAAGAACTGATCGTCGCCCCCGTGCCGGCAGCCGCTGCCGGCGACGTGCGAGTGAACGTCCGACGCAAAGGTGGCCATGGCGCTGCGAATCATCCGGACTGCGCCGTCCGGATGGTGGCAAGCGCCCCGTCCGGACACTTCCTCGAGCATGCCGGCCAGCCGCCCTACCTCCGCGGAGCGGGCCCGAAGGTCGACGATTGACGTCAACGCTTCGGCTGAGGCGCGTAGCCCGAACCGGCAGGGTCCGCACTGCCGGGCGCTTTCGGCGGCCAAGAACTCGGCGATGGCCGCCGCTTCCGCCAGCCCGCAGCCCTGCGTGCCCAATGGAAGCAAGACCCCCGCTCCGAACGACAGCCCCTGGGCCCGAGCCGCTCGCTCGTTGGCCGGCAGCGAGGACAGCACCTGCCAGCTAACCCAGGTCCCGCCGTACCCCCCGACCAGCGCCGCCTGATGGGGACGCGGTCCGAGGACGCTGTCGATCGCCTGGGTGAGCGTCGTTGTGCCCGCCACCTCGATGACTGTGCGCTCGCCGGCGGTGGCGATCGTGAACAGCCGCGCTGCCGCCGGTCGGCCTGAAGCACTTCGTGCGATCATCGCCGTTCGGGCCAGGGTCTCGACGTTCTGGATCAATGTCGGCCGACCGTGGACGCCGCGCACCGCAGCCGGCACCCGGCGGAACTCCGGTCGCGCGGGGCCGCCGGACAGCGCGCGGACGATCGCGCTCGACTCTCCGGCCACGTACCGGCGCGGAGCGGTCGCGAGATGGACGATCGGCTCGGCCAGCCCGGCGGCGCGACGCTCGGCGAGGGCGCGCGTCACGGATGCGAACGGCGATGACGCGCCCTCATGCAGCCACACGACGAGCGATCGCGCGCCGAGGGCCTCCGCGGCGCAGACCAACCCGTCGAGCACGAGGTGCGGGCGAAGCTGCAGTAGCGCGACGTCCTTGGCACTGGCGGGTTCGCTCTCGGCTCCGTTCGCGACGACGACACCACCGCCGCCGGCGTCGCGATGCGCCCGCCACTTGGCCGCGACCGGGAAATGACCGCCGCCGCACCCGTCCAGCTCGGTTGCCGCGAGAGCGGAGATCAGCCGGGCACCCGATCGGTGGGTGAACCGCGGTCGGTCTCCGTACCGTGCCAGGTGGGCGTCGAGGTCGTCCGGCATCAGGGACGTGAGCGGCTGCGTCCAGCCGACCGGGTAGCTGACCGGCGCGGGGAGCAGGCGTCCGTCGGTGAGCGGCGCCAGCGCGGGCAGGGCAGTCATCGATCGGCCTGTCGATGTGCGATCTGCTCGGCGGGGGTTCGCGCGGCATACCGGGACAGCGCGACGACTGCGACCAGG
This sequence comes from uncultured Actinomycetota bacterium, assembly GCA_963809815.1. Lineage (GTDB taxonomy): Bacteria > Actinomycetota > Actinomycetes > Mycobacteriales > Jatrophihabitantaceae > CAVVJA01. Next base: position 304,819 of record CAWELM010000014.1, on the reverse strand, counting down.
CCGCCGGTCGAGAGATAGAGCCAGCGCAGCATCGCCGTGTCACCACCCGCGAGCACGCCGTGCAACCAGACCAGTAGCAGCGCGACGATCGCGACCTTGTGCACGCGCCACCACAGTCGCTGGGGTAGGTGTCCGGCCAGTAGCGCCGTGCTGCCCACCACGAGGCCGGCCCACGCCCCGAGGACGCCCAGCGTGACTGCGACCGGACGGTAGGCGGACTGCATGGGCAGGCCGGCGCCTCGCCATCCGACGCCCGCGAACCTGTCGGTGGCGAGCACAACGATGTGTGCGATCGTCGACGCGAGGGTCAGCGCCGCCAACACGATGTGCAGCCGGATGCGGGTGGCCGGGCTGGGCCGGGCGACCCGGGTGCGCGACGGATGCGACAGCAGCAGTCCGAGTACCACCAGCAACACCAGCAACAGGTAGGCGCTGATGCCGGTGGCCCGAGCGATCATCCACGGCGCCATCCGGTTCCCCTCGACGACGCCGATAGCCGAGCCGATCAGCACACCGGTGACGGCGGCGCTCAGGGTCGCGGCAAGTCCGACGATCGTCCGGCGGAGGATCGGTTGGCCGCGCATGGTGGTCATCCGGCCCGCCAGATCACCGACGGGTCCAAGCACGAACTCGTCCGCAGGTCGCCGTTGTCAGCCACCCACGCAGCGGCTAGCTCCTGCCTCTCGGCCGTCGCCGCGATTTGCTCCCGCCCGCCCAGGAACAGCACCTTGCTCCACACCTCGGCGATCGCCGGGTCCGGCGCGACGACCGTGACCGACAACAGGCCGGACTCGGCCGGTTCGCCGGTGGCCGGATCGATCAAGTGATGCACCTCGCGGCCGCCGGACGTCCAGTGCCGGACCTCAGTCGAGGAGGTGGCGCAGGCTTGATCGCGCAACGTGAGCACCGCGACCGGAGTCGGACTGCCGCGCGGGTCCTCGACCGCGACCTGCCACCCGTCGCCGGTCGGACCGTCACCCGCCAGGTAACAATCGCCACCGGCCTGGAGCAAGAAGTCCGGGCACTCCGAGATCACCTCGGCGGCGGCCCAGCGCAATGCCAGTCCCTTGCCGATACCGCCGAGATCAACGGGCAGCTGGCCGATCCGCACCGCCAGCCGGTCATCGTCGAATTCCACGAGCCAACTGCCGCGCACTGGGACAGGAGGTCGAGGCGCGCTGACGGGTTGCGGCCTAGCCGGCAGCGGCCAGGACCGGTCGTATCCGATCGCCTCGAGCGCTCGCAGCACGCGCGGGTCGAAGCGGCCGCCCGTCATCCGGTAGGCGCCAACCGCCGCGCGGATCGCCGCGTAGCAGCGAAGCGGGACGATGCACCAGTCGCCACCCGCCGCGTTGGCCCGCATGAGTGCGCTGGTTGGCTCGAATCGCGTGCACTGCGTCTCCACGTCGCGGAACACGGCGATGACGCGATCCAGGCATCCGGGCTGGGCCGCCCAGCCGTTTCGTATTCGCACGGTGACATTCGTAGCCATGCTCCGGAACGTGCTCACCAGGTCGCCGGACGCAGTCAGCTCCGACAGCGGAGGCAGCGCGGTCGGCGACGTCATCACGGCTTCCCGGAAGCCCCGGTCGACGCCTGGGTAGGCGGGGGCGTCGATGTCGGCGGCGGGCTGGGCGCGACGGTCGGCGCCGGAGTGGGGGCGGCCGGCGCTGGCGCCGCCGCGGAGGTGGCGGGCACAGCGGCCGACGCAGACGGCTCCGGGAGCGCCGGGCCGGCAGTTGCTCGCGGGACCGTGCCGCGGGCGGTCGTGGGTGCCGCTCCGGTCGAGCGCGGCGCCGTGGACCGGGACGCGGACCGAGTGGTGGTTTGGCCCGAGGACAGCTGACGGCGCAGACTCGTCAGCTGTTGTTGGAGTCGTTCGAGCTCCCGACGGTTTGCGGCGGCGGACTGCTGCACCGAGCGGAGGGTGGTGGCGTCAGCGGACGCCGGCGCCCGGACCACCGGTGAGGACCCGCCGTTCGCGGTGGCGGGCCTGGTGTGAGCAGCCCAAGCGGTCGCGCCGGCCAGTACAGCGGCGGCACCCGGGGCGGCCACAAGAGCAGCGGTCCAACGCGCTCGCCGGCCCGGCTCAGCCACGGTGGGCGTTCCGTCGCAGACGCGTAATTTGTGAGCGGAGCTCGGTCGCGCGGCGCGCGTCGACGACCAGCTCGGCCTGCAGCCGGGCGAGCTCGGCCTGGGTTCTCGAGTCCGATGGTGCGGACGTTGCGGGTGCCGGTGCGGGTTTGGACGGAGCCGGACCGTCGACGGTCGAGAGCACACCGAGCGCGCCGATCGCCAGTCCGGTAGTGAGCCCAAGAGTCGTCACGAGGCGGCGGCTGCGCTTCACGCTCCTCCTTCGGGCCCGCCGATGTGATCCGGCCGGCCGTCTGGCGTAGGTCCCCCTAGGCCCCGCGACCGTTATCGCTGCATCGACTCGCTGGGTTACGCGGGTGAATTGCCCGATGAACGAAGGACATACCGATTCGCGTAACGCGCGCCGCCCGCTTGCGCCGGCTCGGCAGGCGCGGTATGACTGCGCCTCGAGCCAACTGTCAGGTCGGGCGCCGTTGGCGCCGTCGGGGACGCGGCCGACACGCGCAGCAAGTCGGCACGATGGCTGGCCCGCCCATCGTCGTGCCGCCACCGACGACAGGACGGCAGGACAGGCATGGCGGCGCCGATCACCGACGGCGTAGTTCGCGCGGCCCAGGCCGGCGAGGCCGCCGCCTTCCGAGTGATCTATGAGGAGCTGGCCCCGGTCGTACTCGGCTATCTCACGGCGAAGGGCGTGGCCGATCCAGAGGCAGTTACCAGTGATGTGTTCCTTGCTGCGCTACCTCGGCTGCGGGAACTGTCCGGTGGCGCGGCCGGGCTGCGCACGTTCGTCATGTCGGTGGCGCACGCCCGGATGGTCGACGATGCGCGCCGTCGACGCCGCCAGCCGGTCTGGTACCAATACGACGTCGCGTCCGACCTCCGCTCCGCTGCCTCGGCGGAGCACGAGGCGATGGAGTTGCTCGGCACGGCGCGTGTCGTCGAGCTGCTGCGTGATCTCCCGGCGGACCAGCGCGAGGTCCTCGTCCTGCGGGTAGTCGCCGACCTTTCGGTACAGGAGGTCGCGACGGTCATCGGTCGATCACCGGGTGCGGTGAAGCAGCTCCAGCACCGGGCCGTGCGAAAGCTTCGCCAAATCGTGATCGAGCAGGGCGTAACGGCGTAAGGACGTCCGACGATGACGACGCCGAGATGAACGATGACGTATCGCACCCATGGGCGGCCCGGAGTTCAGGAGTCACGCCCATCGACGAACTGCTGCCCGCACCGGGCGACATTCTTGACTCGCCTTTGCGTGAGCTGCGGGAACTGCGCCACCTGCAGCCTCCTGCACCACCGCCCGAGCTGAATCAGCTGCTACTCACCGGGCTCCCTCGGCTCCGGTCGGGACCGACGCGCCGCCGTACGATCCTGGTCAGCGCCGCCCTCGCCGTGACAGTGGCCACCGGGGTGAGCGGAATGGCAGCTGCTCATGACAGCCCGCGCACTGGCGTCCCGGTCCAGACGAGCACGACCTCGCAATTCGATCCGGGCGACCATCACCAGCGGGCGAGCCTTGCGCCCCGGCCTTCGCCCGTCGTTCCGCCTGGTGCACCTTCGACGCCGACCGAGCGGGAGAACGAGCCGACGCCGAGCGAGCGGGCGGACGATCCGGCGCGGTCGTCCTCGTCCGTCACCCCGCCGAGCGCTCCCAGCCGATCGGCAACGCCGCGCCGCGAATCCGAGGCGCCGGACGATCGAGCCCGGTTCACCTCACCCGGACCACGCCCGTCGACGTCGTTCACCCATCGGGACGAGTAGCCCCCGGTCGGCAGCCTCGACGGCTGGTCAGGTAAGCGTCAGGTCTACGTCGTGACCCGCCGAATGCCCGTTCGTCGACGGCTGGTAACCGCCGAAGACCCGGACCTCGGCCGGTCGCTCGTCGGCGGCGGGCGCAGTGGCCGGCGCCGTAGGCGGAGCGGCCGGCGGCACCGCCGGCGTCCTTCGCGAGGTGGGCAGTCGGAGCACGAACTCGCAGCCGCCACCCCGGGCATCCTGAAGGGCCACCGAGCCACCGTGCGCTTCCAGGACGGCCCGGACAATGGCAAGGCCCATGCCGGTGCCGGGGCGGACCGGTCCGGCCCGGAAGCTTTCAAAGACGTGCTGCCGCTCGTCGGGTGGGATGCCGATCCCGTCGTCCCGCACACGGATGATTACTTCACCCTGCCGGCGTTCGCTGTGCAGGTCGATGTGACCGCCGTCCTGCGTGTACCGAACGGCGTTGTCGAGCAGGCAGTCGAGCGCCGCCTCGAGGCGCTCCTGGTCTGCTGTGATCACGCCGCTGTGGGTGTGGATTGACCAGTTCCGGTCGGCGGCCGGCCGCCACCGCTTGACCGCCCGTTGAAGCAACAGGTCCACATCCACTTCCTGCACCCGGAGCAGGCTGGGTTGTTCGGACCTGGCCAGGGTCAGCAGCCGCTCGGCGATTCCGTTGAGGGTCTCCAGCTCCTCCAGGACAACGATCGCGTCTTCGCGGGTCTGGTCGTCAGTAGCGTTGTCGCGGATGAGTTCGGCGTACCCGCGGGCGACGGTCATCGGAGTGCGCAACTCGTGCGATGCGAACCGGACGAAGCGACGTTGCGCCTCGCGCATTTCTCGCTCGCTCTCCGCAAGGGTCCGGGCGCGGTACTCGGCCTTCGTGCGACGTCGCACGTGCCACACCATGGCGAGGAATACCAGCGTCATCAACGGAACCTCGGTGGTCTCCTCCCAGCCGATCACGTTGTTGTGTACGTGCAGCACGAGCGCGCATCCAGTGAGCACGCCTACGAGGGCCAGAACGGTGTACGTACGGCCCGCGGACCACAACTGCAGCCCGTAGACCACCGAAAGGCTGATCCAGACGAAGTGGAACGGAACGGTCTCTGCGCCGGCAAAGACGAACATGGCAATCGTGTTCACGCCGGCAAAGAGCAGCCAGCCCCACCACAGCCAGCGGTCAGCTCGCGACGAAGCTGTAGCCGACATTGCGCACCGTCTCGATGAGTTCCCGCTCCAACTTGGACCGCAGCCGCCGGACGCACACGTCGACCACGTTGCTACCTGGATCGAACGAATATCCCCACACGTCGGCGAGCAGTTCGACGCGGGTGCACACCTCGCCGGCATGGCGCATGAGATGGCCCAGCAGGATGAACTCGCGCTGGGACAGGGGCACCTCACGCCCGCCGGCCCGTAGCGTCCGACGATGCAGGTCCAACCGAACGCCGTTCACTTCGAGCCAGCGGGCAGATGTGTTCCGATTCTGGTCTTCGATCCGGCGTTTGACGCGTTCCATGAGCTCGGCGATCGAGAACGGCTTGGCCAAGTAGTCGACCGCGCCCATCCGCAGGCACCGAACGCGAGACTCGACATCTCCGACGGCAGAGAGGACCAGGATCCGACGGGCGCGGTCGGACTCGACGATCCGACGCAACACCTCATACCCGTCCATTCCCGGCATCAGCAGGTCAAGGATCGTCAGGGCATAGTCGTTTTCCTCGGCCAGCCGAAGCGCGTCGTGCGCGCCGGAAGCTATGTCGACGTCGAAGCCCTCGGCCTCGAGTGCTCGTTGCAGGAACCTACAGATGCGTAACTCGTCGTCAACGACCAGAACCCTCGGCATCTCAGCCCCCCGGGTAGTGACGTCGTCCGGAACAGAGGCCCCCTGTCTCACGCGCCACTCACTCGGCCATGTGTTTACCGCGAGCGCCGTGAGCGCGCAAGAACCACGGGACTTCGTAGGGGGTTAGGTGCCGACGCAACCATTCCGATAGAAGGGTTTTGCCCTGTCTCATAAGGGCGCTCGTAGTCGCTGTCGCCGGAGGAAGGGTGATTGTCCGATGACAGCTACATGACGGGATCGTCATGAACCGCCTGGTCTGGGGTAGCGGCCCTACATTTCGGGTGTCACCGACGGAGCGGCGGGGCCGATCGTGGGGACCGACATTGAAGCTGACGTCATGGTGAGACCGGACCAGCGGCGTGGCTACGGCGTCCAGACCGTGGACCTGCAAGCGCTCGTCGGGACGCGCCGGGGTCCGCGCGCCGGCCTTGTGACCCTCGCGCGAGGCCGGCGTCACCATCGCCCCATCCCGGTCCAGCTGGGCCTGCTCTTGGCCACCGTGTGCGCGGCGTTGGGCGTCGGCCTGCTCGTTGGCGCGCCAACCGCAAGCGCGCACGCCCTCCTCGTGCGATCTGACCCGTCAAGCGGCGCGACGGTGGCGTCCTCTCCGAAGACCGTCAAAATGTGGTTCAACGAGGAGATAACACCCGATCAGAGCTCTGCGCGAATCGTGGACAGCGACGGCGCGGTCGTCACCGGTACCCGGCCCGTCTCCTCGGGCGATCCGCGTCTCCTGCAGCTCGCGCTGCCCCCGCTGCCAACGGACTCCTACGGAGTGCTGTGGACCGTTACGGCGGAAGACGACGGGCACACCACAACCGGCACGGTCGTATTCGGCGTCGGCGTTTCGGTGGCAGCTCCGACTGCTTCGGACGCGACCCCCTCGACGAGCCCGGGCGACGTGGTGCGGCACTGGCTCCGGATTGGCGCGCTGGCGGGCATGGTCGGTGCAACCGGCATCCTCCTGATCTTCCTGTGGATTGGGGCCGATCCAAAGGTCGAACTCACCGTGACCGCGGTGGAACGGCGGATGCTCCTTCTCGCGGCCTGGTCTGCCGTGGTCGGCCTCGGCGTCGCGGCCGTCGATGGGATCGTCCAGGTCGCGCACGCGACCGCAGTCTCGGATCGAGACTGGCTGGCCGTGTTCGGCGGAACCACCTGGGGTCACCTGTGGCTGCTCCGGGTCGCCGCTCTCGGTGTGCTGCTGGTAGTCACTCTCGTGCTACACCGATCGTTGCGGATCCGACCTGGGCTGGCGCTCATATCGGCGCTGGCGCTCGCGCTCGTGGTGATCGAGGCATTGGGGAGCCACGCTGCGTCGATCAGGTCGGCTCGTCCCGCCGCCATGCTGGCCGAGGCCCTGCACATTCTCGCCGGCTGCATATGGGTGGGCGTGGTCCTGGCCTTGACGGTGATGCTCTGGCGGCCCACGGTCCAAGGCCTGGAACGTCGGGTGCTGCTGCGGATGATCGGCGGGCCGCTCGCGGTCGTCCTGCTCGCCAGCGTCGGCATCGTCCTCGTCACTGGCTTGTACAGCGCCGGCCGTCAGGTCGAGACGGTGAGTGGTCTCGTCACGACCGGGTATGGCCGCGCGCTGTTGATCAAGACCGGGCTGCTCGTCGTCTTGCTCGTCCTCGGCGCGCTCAACGCGATCAAGCTCCACGGATTGCAGATGCCATGGCGCAGACCGGCGATCCCGCGACCTGCGCGCGTAGTCTCCGCGCGCCTCATCGCCGTCGAAGCGGCAGTCGGAGTTGGTTTGCTGATCGTTGCCGGCGTCCTCGCCGAGTCAGCCCCGTCGCGGGAGACAGCCACCCCCGTCGCCTCCTCGGCGACGGAAGCCGCGGCGTCGACGGTCGAACGAACGGAGGCCGGCTCGGTGGCCGACCTGGTCGTCACGATCTCGGCGACGCCGAATCGTGCCGGCTTGAACGCCTTCACCGTGACGGCGGCCAGTTCGCGCCGCCCGGCGCCCCGACCCATCGACTCCGTCATCCTCGAGGTGGTCGGCGTTGCGTCGACGGTCAGCCCACCGTTGCGGCCGATCGGCGCTGGACGTTATTTCGGCGTCGCCCGGTTGGACTCGGGTCCTGTCCGCGAGATGCGCGCCGTCATCGAGCGCAACGGCCAGCAGCTGGGCGTCACTGTGCCCTGGACCGTCAGTGCTGCGACGGACACCTCGCGGCTCGAGCCGTATGTCAATACCCTCGCGGCGTCCCTCGTCGTTCTCTTTCTCGGCGGGTTCGCCGGCTGGTTCGTGCTCCGGCGCCGTCGCGCCGTGCCGGACCTGCCGGACTTCGCCGAGTTGGGACTCCGCCGGTGATCTGCATGCCTATTCCGCTGCCTGAACAGTGGAATAGGCATACATACGGTGGAGAGTGGTCAGGTGACCGGATGGACCAGCCAGCATGTTCGGCACGTCGGCGAGCTGTTCAAGCAGAGCCGGAATCCGGTCGCGCGGGTCTACGAGAGCATCGGATCGGATTGCTTCCTGGCCATCGCACCTGGCTGGCTGAATCTTGGGCTGTGGGACGGTCCAGGCACAGAGGACGAGGCCGAGCAGGCCTGCCGCCGGTTGGTGGAAACGACGGCGGCGGAGTTGCCAGCCGGCGGTGTGATCGTTGATATCGGCAACGGGCTCGGGACCCAGGATCCGGTGCTCGCGCAGCTGCTTCACCCGAGTCGGCTGATCGCCGTCAACATTGCCGAGTGGCAGCTGGCAGCAGGCCGGAATCGGCTTGCGGCCGCAGGTGCTGCGCCGGTTGTCGGCGACGCGGTCCGATTGCCCTTCGCCGCGGGCACGGCCGACGGGATTATCAGCGTGGAGGCCGCATTTCACTTCCGGTCGCGAAACGCGTTCTTCGAGGAGTGCTACCGAGTACTTCGGCCCAGCGGCGTGCTGAGCATCACGGACATCGCTACCGAGCGCCGGCCGCGCGATCCCGTCGAGCTCATGGCTGGCGTCACTCAGCTGCGGGTGTTCGGTATGCGCCGAAACGCAGCCATGACGACCGAACAGATCACCGAGGCAGCCCGCGCGGCCGGTCTCGTGGACGTGGTAGCAACGGCATGTGGCGACCGGGTAATCGCGCCGGCGTTGCAGCTCACGGCCGCGCGGCTGTCGCGGACGCCAGCCGCGCCCACCGGGCACCGAATAGCCGCCCGGGTGCTGCTGTGGCAAGTGGAGCTGCTGTGGCGAAGACGGATCATCGACTACCTACTCGTGCGGGCGGTGCGTCCCTGACCCGGCCTTCTGCCACTCAGCCGTTGCTGAGCGCGGCTCCCAGCGATGCGATCACGTCGTGGCTGAGCGCGGTGGCGATTCGCCCTGGCGGGTGGAGAATTCATCGAGCCGACCGGCCTGCGGATCACGATCAACGGTGTCACCGTCGCCGAGTTCCGTGGCGACCGGATCTGCTCATTCAGGCAGTACTGGGACGAGTTCGCGGTGCTGGAGCAGTTCGGAGTGCTGTCTGACCGAGAACAATGACCTCGGGGCGATCGCGGAAGCCGGTGCGTCGCGAGGTGAGTGACCGGACCGATGCGATCGATACCAATTTGCGGCGAGGGTTCCGGGGTGATTGTCGCCTGTTCGAATCTCCCGCATCTGACCGACTGAATCGGCTCGGAGACGCGAGCGAACTCGTCCCGCTCGCCTCAATCGCTCGTGGGCAAGGGGGGAGTTGAACCCCCACGTCCTTACGGACACACGGACCTGAACCGTGCGCGTCTGCCATTCCGCCACTTGCCCGCGGCTACCCGCGATCCAGCCGCGGCAGTGCGCAAGGTTAGCATGCGCTGTCCGCCGGCTCGGCCTCGCTGACCTGCTCGGTCTCGCTCACAGGCGCGGGCAAGTACCATCGGGCGAACGCGCCGCATCGATGCGGCGGCGCGAGCATGCCATGAGAACCGTGCCGGACGGCCACGAGAAAGCAGGACGGAGGCGCCGCAATGAGCCTTGCGCAGCGCTTCGAGCGACGCCTCGAAAGCGTCGTCGGCTCGGCGTTCGCACGGGTGTTCAAGGGCCAGGTGGAGCCGGTCGAGATTGCGACCGCGCTCCAGCGGGAGGCCACGGACAAACGCAATGTGATGGGCACCGGTGAGGTGCTGGCGCCCAACCGGTATCGGGTGACGTTGTCGCCGTCGGACTACGAGCGGCTCGTCCCGTGGGAGGCTCAGCTGACCAACTCGCTGGCTGAGCTGGTACAGGAGCATCTGGACCAGAACGGTTGGCGCACGATCGGCGACATCGAGGTCTACCTGGCCCGAGACGATGCCCTGCACACGGGCGTCTTCGGCGTCGCATCACGCATGGAGTCCAACGCGCCGCCTCGGCGCCGGCCGTACGACTCGCTGTCGCTGCCGGCCGTCCCCGGCCTGCCCCCAGGTGCGTACCCGCCGCCACCGGGCCAAGGCGGAATGCCGCCGATGGCTGCCCCGGTGCCTGGCCGGGGACCCGGGCCGGGCGTGCCGACGCCCGCGATGCCACCGCCCGGAGCACGGGCCGGCATGCCGCCCGGACCGCCGCTCGGCGCCCCCAACGCTTCGCCGCAGCCCGGCGGGTACCGTCCACCGCCCGGCGCCGCGCCGCGCCCCGCGTCGGCGGCCGTCGTCGTCGACGGCACGAACCGTCGCTTCGATCTGCAGTTGGGGCGCAACTTGATCGGGCGCGGCACCGACGCTGATCTCCAGCTACTCGACCAGGGCGTCTCCCGCCGCCATGCCGAAGTCCAATGGGACGGCAGCTTCGCGACCGTGTACGACCTGGGATCCACCAACGGCACCAGTGTCAACGGCCACGACGTGGGAAGCCATGTCCTCACGCACGGCGACGTCATCCGACTAGGGCACACGAAGCTGGTCTTCCAGCAGGAGCACGTGTGAACTCTCCGCTGGCCCTCCAGCTCATGAGGTTTGGCTTCCTCGTTCTGCTCTGGCTGTTCGTGCTCGCCGCGGTCCGGGTGGTGCGGAGCGATCTGCGTTCCGCCGGACAGCAACGGGTCGGACTGCCACCCCCGGCGCGCCGTCGCGGACACGCGACGCCGCCTGCCCCCGCTCCGGCCCCTCGCCGTGGACCGTCACAGCTCATCGTGACGGCCGGCGGCCTCGCCGGTACCCGGATCGGGTTGACCGGGGCGCCGGTACTGCTCGGCCGAGCCAATGACTCCACCCTCGTCCTCACCGACGACTACGCGAGCACCAGACATGCGCGGATCAGCCTCCAAGACGGGGTGTGGTTCGTCGAAGACCTGGGCTCGACAAACGGCACCTATCTGGGCCAACGCAAGGTCGACAGCCCGATGCCTCTGGAGATCGGCGTACCGGTTCGCATCGGGAAGACGGTGCTGGAACTGCGATGACGCTGACCCTGCGTTTCGCAGTGCGCTCGGACCGTGGGCTGGTTCGCGGCAACAACGAGGACGCGGTTTATGCCGGTCCCCGGTTGCTGGCCATCGCCGACGGCATGGGCGGCCATGCAGCCGGCGAGGTCGCGAGCAAGCTGGTCATCGGGTCGCTGGAGCGACTCGATGAGGATCGGCCTCTCGGCGACATGCTCTACGCGCTGCGCAACGCCGTCGAGGAGGCCAATCACGATCTGGCCGGGGCGATCGCGGGCGACAACAAGCTCGAAGGGATGGGCACGACTCTCACCGCCTTGCGTTTCACCGGGCGCCAGGTCGGGCTTGTGCACGTCGGGGATTCGCGGGCGTACTTACTGCGCAACGGTCACCTGACCCAGATCACGCATGATGACACGTACGTACAGTCGCTCGTCGACTCCGGGCGGTTGACGGCGGAAGAGGCGTCTCATCACCCGCGCAAGTCGGTGATCCTGCGCGCGCTCATGGGTTCCGACGTGGAGCCTGACGTCTCGATCCGGGAAGCGCGAGCTCGCGACCGCTACCTGCTCTGCACCGACGGCCTGTCGGACGTCGTCACCGCGGCGACCATTCAGGAGGCACTCTCCGAGGGCGAGCCGCAAGAGGCTGCGGACCGGCTTGTCGACCTGGCCCTGCGCGGCGGGGGGCCGGACAACGTGACGTGCATCGTCGCCGACGTGGTCGACACCGAATATGGCGACGACCTACCCGTCATCGGCGGCGCGTTCGTAGATCCGATGTCCGCGTCAGACAGCGACGGCGGGAGCCCTGCGGAGCGCGCGGCGCGGATGACCCGGCGGGCCACCGAACGCCTCCGCCTGCCAGTTCACCCACGGCGGCGTCGATGGAAGCCGCTCATCGTGACGCTTGTGGCGCTGGCTCTCCTCATCGGGGGCGCGGCCGCCTTCTATTCCTGGACCCAGACGCAGTACTTCGTGGGCAAGGACGGCAGCGAGGTCGCCATTTTCCGGGGCGTCAATACGCAATTCGGCCCGATCAAGTTCTTCGAAGTGCAGGAGAACACCGATCTGAAGCTGGCCGACCTGACCGCGGCAGCGCGCAGTCAGGTCATGTCCGGCATCACCGCGAGCGATCTCGCGAAGGCCCAGCGGATCAAGTCCAACCTGCTCGACCAGCTCCTGCCACCGTGTCGCTCTGATAGCCCGAGCCCCCCGCCGAGCGCGCCGCCGCCCACGACGCCCGGCCCGAAACGTCCGTCCGCACCTCGGCCGACCCCATCGCTCACCCCGACGCCCAGTCCGTCCGTGACGCCCGTTCCCGGCGTGGACTGCCGGAAGGTGTGAGCAGATGACCGCGACTCGGACGACTCCGACGGCGACTGCAGCCCCACCGACGCGGCGCCGGGCGGAACTGGGGCTGCTGCTGCTCGCCGTGCTCATCGTCGTCGCCGCGGAGGCGGCGGTTCAAGGTGCTCGCGCCGGGCATATCAGCTTGAATTTGATCACCTTCGCCGGGGTGACGCTCCTGGCCGGGCTCGCGGCCCATCTCGTCATTCGGTGGGTGGCGCCGTACGCGGACCCAGTACTGATGCCGTGCGCGATTCTGCTCAACGGCCTCGGCCTCGTCATGATCGATCGACTCGACCACGGACTGGCCGTACAGGCGCAAAACAACGGGGGCAGCGTGCCGGCCGCCGCCGCGCCGACCCAGGTGTGGTGGACCGGCCTCGGCATCCTGCTGTTCATCGCAATCCTGCTGATTGTGCGGGATCATCGTGCGCTCGCCCGTTATGCGTACACGCTGGCGCTGGTCGGGCTCTTCCTGTTGATCCTGCCCGCGGTGTTGCCGGCCCGCTTCTCGGAGATCAACGGGGCGCGCATCTGGATCTTGGTCGCTGGCTTCTCCATTCAACCGGCCGAGTTCGCCAAGATCCTGCTGACCATCTTCGCGGCGGCCTATCTGGTTACCAAGCGAGACGTGCTGTCTCTCGCAGGGCGCCGCGTCCTCGGCATCGACCTGCCGCGCGGGCGAGACTTCGGTCCGTTGCTCCTCGCCTGGGTGATCTGCCTCGCTGTCCTCATCCGCGGTCATGATCTCGGGACCTCGCTGCTGTTCTTCGGCGTGTTTGTGGTGCTGTTATATGTCGCGACCGAGCGCATCAGCTGGGTGATCGTCGGGACCTTGTTGTTCGCCGGTGGTGCGTACCTCGCCTATCAGCTCTTTGCCAACGTCCGGACGCGGGTCACCGTGTGGCTCGACGTTTTTCATTACACCGACGGCGTCGGCTATCAGGTGAGCCAGTCACTGTTCGGGCTGGGGACGGGCGGGTTGTTCGGGACCGGCCTCGGTGTCGGCCATCCAGAGATCGTTCCGCTGCCCGCGACCGACTTCATCCTCACCTCGTTCGGGGAGGAGCTGGGACTGTTCGGTCTGGTCGCCTTGCTCGTCATATATGTGCTGTTCGTCGAGCGCGGCTTTGCGGCCGGGCTGGCCGTGCGCGACACGTTCGGCAAGCTGCTTGCCACTGGACTGTCTTTCCTGATCGGGCTGCAGCTGTTCGTCGTGGCGGCCGGGGTCAGCCGGCTGCTCCCGGAGACCGGGTTGACGACACCCTTCCTGTCCTACGGCGGCTCCTCGCTGCTCGCCAACTACGCGCTGCTCGCGCTCTTGCTGCGTATCTCCGACGCCGCGCGCCGTCCGTCGCCGCAGCGGCCGGCCACATCGACCCCGCCGCCGCGCCCGGCTGAGGTCGTTCCGGCATGAACAAGCACATCCGTCGGGTGGCCATCGCGGTCGGCGTGCTCATGGTCGCGCTGTTCCTCAACCTCAACTTCGTCCAGGTGGTGAAGGGCGACGACTATCGGAACAATTCGGCGAATCGCCGGGTAATCCTCACCGAGTACGCGTCGCCGCGCGGCCAGATCGTGGTGGACGGCAAGGCGGTAGCCGAGTCGGTCGCGACGAATGACGAGCTGAAGTACGTCCGCAAGTACCCGAGCGGACCGGTATACGCGCCGCTCACCGGCTACTACTCGCTCATCTACGACAAGAGCGAGCTGGAGAAGGCGGAGGACAAGGTGCTGTCCGGAAGCGATCCCCGCATGTTCGGGTCTCGCATCGCTGACATCCTCACCGGCCGGAGCCTCAAGGGCGGCAGCATAAACCTGACGATCAACAACGCAGCCCAACAGGCGGCCTTCCAAGGTCTCGGCAACCGCCGCGGGGCGGTCGTGGCGCTGGATCCGACGACCGGCGCGATCCTGGTCGCCGCCAGCTCACCGTCGTACGACCCGAGCACGCTCAGCTCGCACAACACCGGGGCTATCCAGCAGTCCTGGCAGACCCTGATCGGCGACAAGAATCAGCCGTTGCTGAACCGCGCGTTGAACCAGAGCTATCCGCCCGGCTCGATCTTCAAGGTCGTCGTGTCGGCGGCCGCGCTCAAGGCAGGCAAGAAACCGTCCGACCGCATCCCGGCGCCGGACGTGCTGAAGTTGCCCGGAACCGCAACCGCCACGATGCACAACTTCAACAACGAGCGATGTGGCGACGGAAAGACCGACACTCTCGACCACGCGTTCACGATCTCGTGCAACACTGCCTTCGGTCAGCTCGGCATCGACCTCGGCCAGCAGCAGGTCGAGGCCGAGGCCGAGCTGTTCGGGATGAACAACGAGCCCCGCACAGTGCCGATCCCTGTCGCGCCCTCCACCATGGGTGAGGTCGACAACGATGCGAACCTCGCGCAGGCGTCCATCGGGCAGTTCAACGTCCAGATGACGCCGCTGCAGGCCGCAATGCTGTCGGCAGCCGTCGCGAATAACGGAACGCTCATGACGCCTTACACCGTGCAACAGGAACGCGCGCCGGATCTGTCCGTCTTGAAGACGGCCGTGCCCGAGCAGCTCGACAGCGTCCTGGATTCGAACCAGGCCGGCGAGCTGCAGTCGATGATGGAGAATGTCGTCACCAAGGGCACCGGAACGGAGGCGCAGATCCCGGGCGTCAAGGTCGGCGGCAAGACCGGCACCGCCGACAACGGACCGGTCGATGCGAACGGCGGCTATGTCAATGCTCCCCACGCGTGGTTCACCGGGTTCGCGCTCGACTCCACGCATCCCATTGCAATCGCGGTAGTGCTGGAGAACGCGGGGGTCACCGGCAGCGAGAGCGCCGGCGGCACCGCGGCCGCGCCGCTAGCGAGGATGGTTATGCAGGCCTACCTCGCCGACACGCGGGGCCGCTGAGCAGACGATGAGAGACAACCACGCGACACTGGATGAGGTTCATTCATGACGACGCCACGCCTGGTTGGGAGCCGGTACGAGCTCGGTGAGCTCATCGGCTATGGCGGTATGGCCGAGGTCCATCGCGGGCGCGACGGGCGTCTCGGCCGAGATGTGGCGATCAAGCTGCTGCGAGCCGATCTTGCGCGCGATCCCTCGTTCCTCAATCGGTTCCGTCGCGAAGCCCAGTCGGCGGCGGGCCTGAACCACCCGGCGATCGTGGCCGTCTACGACACCGGCGAGGACCACAGTGGCCTCAGCCCGGCAACAGCCGAGGTGCCGTACATCGTGATGGAGTACGTCGAGGGCCAGACGCTGCGCGACGTGCTCAAGATCGAGGGTCGGTTGCCGCCGCGGCGCGCCATGGAGATCGTCGCCGAGGTGTGCGGCGCCCTGGACTTCAGTCACCGCAATGGGATCGTGCATCGCGACATCAAACCGGCGAACGTCATGATCACCCGTGCCGGCGCGGTGAAGGTCATGGACTTCGGCATTGCTCGGGCGATAGCGGACAACTCGGCGACGGTTACCCAGACCGCGGCCGTGATCGGCACCGCGCAGTATCTGTCGCCGGAGCAGGCCCGGGGCGAGACCGTGGACGCGCGATCGGATGTGTACTCCACCGGGTGCCTGCTCTACGAACTGGTCACCGGTCATCCGCCGTTTACCGGCGACTCGCCGGTCGCGGTTGCCTACCAGCACGTTCGGGAGAACCCGGTCGTGCCCTCGTCCGAGAACCCGGCCATCCCGCGCGCGCTCGACTCCATCGTCATGAAGGCACTGGCCAAGAACCCGATGAATCGCTACCAGACCGCGGGGGAGATGCGCGCCGACCTGCTGCGCGCATTGGCTGACCGTCCGGTCGAGGCGGAAGCGGTGCTCACCGACGCCGAGCGGACCCAGTACATCTCGAAGGTGCCGCCCGGCGCGGTGCCGCCGGGCGCGGTCGTGCCGATGTCCGCGGACGGCGACGACGAGGATGACGGTGACGGCAAGAAGCGCGCGTGGCTATGGGTCGCCCTTGTTGCTGCGTTGCTTCTGGTTATCGGCGGTGGCGCCTGGGCGATCTGGGCCCTGAGCGGTTCGGAGTCACCCAAGAAGCAAGCGGTGCCGAACATCATCGGCATGAATCCGGCGCAGGCGAACGCTGCTATCGCGTCACGAAAGTTCACGCCGCCGACCGGGACGCCGCAGAGCGCGTCGAAGTGCGGCGTGAACCCGGACACGCAGCCGATTGCGAATCCGGCCGAGGGCGCCGTGTGCACCCAGTCGCCCGCGCCGGACTCTCAGCAGAACGAGGGCACGACGATCACGTACACCGTCTACAAGGCGGCGACGGTGCAGGTACCCAACGTGCAGGGGAAGCAGTTCGCCGACGCGAGCAATGACCTCGCCGGCATAGGCCTAAAGGTCACCCGTAAGGACGTTCCCAGCGGACAACAGGCGGGAGTCGTCACCGACCAGAACCCGAAGGCATTCTCGACGGTCCCACCGGGCTCGCCGGTCACCCTCTCGGTATCGACCGGCAAGCTGCCGATACCCGACGTTCGCAACCAGAAATACGCCGACGCGGTCAGCTACCTGAACACCCACGGTTGGAGCGTCAACCCGACTCCGGTAATGGTGCCGACAACCGACAAGTCCAAGGACGGCACGGTCGCCGACGAGAGCCCGGCGGCTGGGACGCTGTTCCCGCAGAGCCAGCAGATCACCCTGTCGGTGTTCGAGTTCCAGCCACCTCCAAGCCCTACTCCGACGCCGACTCCCACGCCGACACAGTCGTCAACACCCACGTCGCCGTCCACGTCGGCCTCCTCGTCAAAGTCGCAGGGCGGCGGCGGCGGGAATAGTCAGACTCCCTAGCCGGGAGCCTCGCTAGCCCGGTCGATCCTGGTCGCTACGAGCAACCGGGAGGCTCACCGTTGCGCGCAGGCCGGGGTGGTTGTCTCCCAGGCTTACGGTGCCGCCGTGCGCGCGAACTACGTCGCGCACAATCGGCAGGCCGAGCCCGGTGCCTCCGGTGTCCCGCGATCGGGACTCGTGGGTCCGGTAGAAGCGATCGAAAACCCGTTCCCGCTCATCCTCGGGGATTCCGGGGCCATCGTCGCCGACCACCAACTCGGCCGTGCCGTTTCCGTTCACGGCGATGTCCACCGACACCTGCGAGCTGGCGTAGCGCACGGCGTTGTCGAGCAGGTTCACGACGACCCGGCGAAGCGCCTCCGGATCCCCGTCGACGGACACGGCATTGGTCGAGGAGTGCACCGGTACGCGGGCATCCAGGTAGTCGTCGGCGACCTCGGTGACCAGCTGGTCGAGGGCCACTGGCTCCCGTCGGCGCAGGACCCCACCGGCCTCGTCCGATCGGGCCAACGCCAGTAGATCTCCCACGAGCTGTTCGAGCCGATCGACGTCGAACAGCACCTCGTCGAGCATGCCGGGCCAGTCCTCCGCCGGACCGACCCGCTGCGCCACCTCGAGTTGGAGGCGCAACGAGGCAAGCGGCGACCGCAGCTCATGAGCCGCATCGCCGACGAACGTGCGCTGTCGCTTCGTGGCCGCGTCGATCCGGTCGAGCATCGCGTTGAGAGTGACGGCCAGGCGGTAGATCTCGTCGTGCGCGTCCGGCACCGGGAGCCGTTGATCGGCGAGCCCGGCCGCGTTGATCTCCTGGGCCCCCTTGCGCAATGCGGCCACAGGACGGAGGGCTCGGCCGACGATGAAGTAGGTTGCCATGCCCATCGCGAGCAGGATGAGTGGGCACCCGATGAGCGCGGCGTCCCGGAGGATGCGAATGCTGTCCTCGACACCGGCGAGGCCGGAGGCGACCAGGACGGTTTCCTCGCCTGCGGGAACGGCGAGGACGCGCAGCTCCTGATTGGTGTTTCCGCGTTCGGGTGGGATGTTGACCGCCTGCCCGCGCTTGGCCGCCGCGAGCTCGTCCGGGGTCAGCAGCGGCTTGACTCGGTCGGCGGTTCCGGACGAGGCGGCGACCGCGCCGTATTGATCCAACACCTGAATCTGGACGCCGGCTGCGGCGACGACGTTGGTCGGCCTGACCCCGGTCATGCGAGTCGACGCGACGGATTGACCAGTCTTGATCGCCTGGGAATCGAGCGATCGGATCAGGGAGGCGCGTTGCAGCACGAGGAGCAGGACCGCGCCGGTGATCACGGCGAACGCGAATAAGGTCGTGGCGACGATGGTGATCCGCGCGCGAAGCGACTGCCCGCGCCACAAGTGGGACAGCCAGTGCACGGATGTTCCCGGAGTCAGCCGCCATCCGCGGCGAGCCGGTAACCGGCGCCCCGGACAGTCTGCACGCTGTGCCGCCCGAACGGCGTGTCGATCTTCCGGCGCAGGTAGCCGGCATAGACCTCGACGACGTTGGCGTCCCCGTCGTAGTGCGCGTCCCACACGTGATGCAGGATGTCGGCCTTGGAAACAGCCTCGCCCTTGCGCCGCATGAGGAACTCCAGCAGGGAGAATTCGCGGGGGGTGAGATCGATCGTCTGCCCGTCACGGGTGACCGTGTGCGCTGATGGATCGAGCACGAGATCTCCGGCCGACAGGGAAGCCGGGCGAGGCGTCACGCCCCGGCGGAGCAGGGCGCGCAGCCGAGCGAGCAGGACGACGAATGAGAACGGTTTGGTGAGGTAGTCGTCGGCGCCGAGGTCGAGTGCGTCGGCTTCGTCGTACTCACCGTCCTTCGCGGTCAGCATCAGTATCGGCACCCAGTTCTCCGCCGCCCGCAACTGCTCGATGATGCGATAGCCGGACAGCCCGGGCAGCATGATGTCGAGCAGCACGGCGTCGTAGGACATCTCGGACGCCGCATGCAGCCCATCGGGGCCGGTGTGCGCGACGTCCACCGTGAATCCCTCGGCTGTCAGCCCGCGCTGCAGGGCAGAGGCCAGCCGAATCTCGTCCTCCACGATCAGCAGCCGCACGGTTCCGCCTCCTCGATCACTCGCCGCGCATGACGGCTACACCCTGCCACCCACGAGAGGTCCGACGCTCAGCAAGGCTCAGCCAGGTCACAGTGCGCAACGGGCATTCTTCTCGTTGTGAGTGTTAGCACAATCTTCTCTCGCCACCGGTTGCTTCGGTGGGTCGTTCCGCTCGGCGCCGCCGGCGTGGTCGGCCTCGTTGCTGGTGGCGCGCTTTCCGCTCAGGCCGCCGACAAGCTCGAACCTCGGACGGCCGCTCAACTACTCGCGGATCTGCAGACCAGTCATGTCAACGGCTTCTACGGCACGGTCGTCCAGAGCGCCGAACTGGGTTTGCCGGAGCTGCCGAATATCGGAGGGTCGTCGAGTACCGGATCGCTCGCCGATCTACTTACCGGTTCGCACAGCGCCCGCGTGTGGTACGCCGGGCCGACCAAGCAGCGCATCGCCGTCATGGAGTCGGTGAACGAGACCGACGTTTTCCGGGATGGCGACCAGGTTTGGCAGTGGTCGAGTGCGACCAAGACTGCGACTCACACCCAGCTCCCGGCCGGTTCGGCGAAACACGAGCCGCCCGGGCCGACCCTGACGCCGGATCAGGTCGCGCAGCGGGCCCTCGCCGCGCTGGATCCGACGACGATCGTCCAGACCGACAACAACACGACGGTTGCCGGCCGAGCTGCCTATGAGCTGGTGCTTGTGCCGCGGGCTGCGGGGTCGCGCGTCGGCGCCGTGCACATCGCGATCGACGGCCAGTACAAGGTGCCGCTCGGCGTCCAGGTGTACCCCCGCGGTGCCGACCCGTCGAAGGCGATCGATGTGTCGTTCACCGACATCAACTTCGCGGTACCGGGCGACGACAATTTCCGCTTTACCCCACCCAAGGGCGCGACCGTACGAGAGCAGCCCATGGCCATGGGCGGCGCGGGGCTCGGAGAGCACGCAGCCGCGGCTGCGCTGGATCCGCAGGTCATCGGAACCGGCTGGACCTCGATCGTCGCGCTCCGTGCATCCGATCTGCTGCCGGGCATGAGCCCGCCTCCACCAGGAACGGCAGGCACGCCAAGACGAGAGGCGGCCCCGCCCGGCGCCGCAGCGATGGAGCAGCTCCTGAATGCGCTAACCCCGGTCAGCGGGCCGTGGGGCTCCGGTCGGCTGCTCGATTCCAAGCTCCTGAGCGTCCTGGTCACGAACGACGGGCGGGTGTTCGCTGGCGCGGTGGATCCTTCAGCCCTTTACGCTGCGGCCGCGACGCATAAGTAGCCGCCCGATGGCGCTCACCGAGCTCTCGGCCGGCACGGATCTGACTTCCCTCGATCAGACCGTGCTGGCAGTCTCGTCGGCCGGGTTGACGAAACGGTTCCGCGGCGGCCAAGTCGCGGTTGACCGCCTTGACCTTGCCGTGCCGACGGGCGCGGTGTACGGCTTCCTGGGCCCGAACGGGTCCGGGAAGACCACCACGATTCGCATGTTGCTCGGGTTGATCTATCCCACGGCCGGCACGCATGCGCTGCTCGGTCAGGCCATGCCCGCGCACGCAGCGGCTGTGCTACCGCGGGTGGGCGCGCTCGTAGAAGGCCCAGCCTTCCACCCGTACATGTCGGGTGCGGCCAACCTACGTCGGCTCGACGCCGCCGATCGCACCGCTGACGCACGAACAGCTCGGCAGCGAATAGGCGATGCGCTAGAGCGGGTGGGGTTGACGGCCGCGGCGGGCAAGCGGTACCGGAACTACTCGCTCGGCATGCGGCAGCGGCTGGGAATCGCGGCCGCCCTGCTGAAGCCGCGTGACCTGCTCGTGCTGGACGAGCCGACAAACGGCCTCGATCCGCAAGGCACCCGCGAGGTGCGGCACCTGATCAGCCAACTCGGGACCGACGGGGTCACAGTCCTGGTTTCGTCCCATCTGCTCAGCGAGGTTGAACAGGTGTGCACCCATGTCGGCGTGATGAGCGTCGGGCGAATGGTGTGGCAAGGGTCGCTGGATGACCTGGCGGCTCAGCAGCGAGTGCGCGTGCGCGTCGAGACGGTCCAACCAGCAGCAGCGGCGGACGTACTCCGTCGGCTGGGCCTGGACGACGCCACGGTCGCAGACGGCGAGGCGTCCGCCGTGCTGGGCGACGCGGAGCCGGAACGAGTGTCCGCCGCGCTGGTCTCGGCCGGCGTGGGCTTGCGTGGCTTCGTCGTCGAGCGCCCGCGGCTCGAGGATGTATTCGTCGACCTGACCGGGGAGGGCTTCGATGTCTCGGGCTGATGTCGTCGATCTCTCCCCGGGGGTTGGTGGGCCGGACGCAGCCCCGCGGCGACCAGGCCGGTGGCGTGGCCGGTTTCTCGGCTCCGAGATCGGCATGGTGTTCCGGCGTCGGCGCAATCAGGCAATGCTCGTTGTGCTGGGCCTGATCCCCGTGGTGATCGCGATCGCTGTCAAGATCACATCCCGGACGGGACGTGGCGGCGGGGACGGCGGCGCCTTCTTCAGCAGCATTACCGACAACGGGATCTTCGTTGGGTTCTCTGCCCTGCTAGTGGTGCTGCCACTCTTCTTGCCGATGGCGGTATCGGTGGTATCTGGAGATGCCGTGTCCGGCGAGGCGAACCTCGGCACGTTGCGTTACCTGCTCGCGCTACCGGTCGGGCGTACCCGTCTGCTTGGCGTCAAGTATGTCGCGATCGTCGTTTGGGCGTTCGCCTGCGCGCTCGTGGTCGCAGTGGCCGGTCTGCTCATCGGGTTGGTGCTGTTTCCCCGCGGCGACGTCACTCTGCTGTCCGGCATCGTCGTGTCCTATCCGGCGGCGGTGTGGCGCTTGGTGCTGGTCGTTGGCTACCTGACCGTCATGATGGCGGTCATCGGCGCGATCGGGCTATTCGTGTCGACGCTCACCGAGGTGCCGGTCGCGGCAATGGCGACGACACTGGCACTCACAATCACCAGCCAGGTCCTTGACGCCATCCCGCAGCTATCCGCCATACACGCGTGGCTGCCCAGCCATTACTGGCTGCGCTTCGCTGACTTCATGCGGGACCCGCTCGCGTTCGATCAGATCCGCACCGGCCTGCTGGCCTCCGGCGCGTACATCGTGATCTTCGCCGCCCTGGCCTGGGCCCGGTTCAGTAACAAGGACGTTTCCAGCTAGGTATCTCGAAGATCATCAGCAGCGGGATCGGCTCGTAATGGGTAATGGCCAGGCCGAGGGTTCGGCGCGCCAACGGGTGATCGGCCGCGCGACGAGCTACTGCAGGTAGCCCTCGACCTCGTCCGGCGGACGCTCTCGCGCGACATCCGGATCCTCGCCAGCGTCCTCGCGGGCTCGGCGCTGCCGCAGCAGGTCCCACGCCTGGTCCAGCTGCCGCTCCAGAGTGTCCAGCCGGGTACGGTCGGCACCCGTCAGCCCACCGGTTTGGTGGCGCAGCCGCTTCTCCTCGGCGACGAGCTGATGGATCTGGTCGAGTATTGCGTTGTCGTCCATGGCGTCATTGTTCCCGGTCTCCGCGTCGACGCCGACTCGGCCGTCGGCGACTCGCTGCTCAGCCGACCACCCGGGCGGAAATGCCGCCAGTGCTGGCCTCTGCCGGCCGCGGATCGCCACGCAGCGGCCGGACCGATCCCGCCGATCGACGACGGGCCGAGGTTCCCGGAACAGTCAGCCGGTTACCTTGGCCGAGGAACGGCGCGAAGATCGACATCACCAGCCCGCCGGCGACGGACAAGCATCCGGAGGTGACCGCGAATCCGGTCCCGGACATCGTGTACTGCAATGGTGAGCCGGGAACAGTCAATCCGTAGACGCCCATCGCGATCACGGTGGTGGTGATCGATAGCCAGGGCACTCGGACTCGCGCCTTCGAACGCGAGCGTCGGGGCCGATAGGTTCGCTGCCGCAGGTAGGACGCGAAAACGACCGCTCCGCAGACTGGTAGCGACACGAGGTAGATAGCCCACCGGGCTTGGTGGTAACCGTCCTTCGCCACTGACAACAGGGCCAATAGCGTCGTATACGCGAGCAAAGCCTCGGTCGGAATTTGCGCGACGATCAGGTGACTGAAGTTCGTCGTGGCTGTTGGCGGGTTGGCTATCGGAGTGGAGCTCGCCGGGACGGTCGGGCACTGAATCGGCTTTCCGGGGTCCGCCAGGTCGCGGCTCACGGCCACACTACCGGCGAGCACCAGACTCATGATCGCCTCGGGCTACCCGGTCGGTGTGAGCTTCGTGGACGGAGAGCCGTACTTCTGCTTCCACACCTCGAAGTCCCATGTGCTGAGGAAGTCCTGAGCTGCGGCAACACCCTTGCTGTAGAGGTTGGATTTCTCCTGTTCGCTGATCCGGAAGTCGGTGGAGTTCACTCCGGATGTATCCACGAACACCGTCCTCGACGTCACGGAGTCCAGGTCGACGTAGAGCTGGTCGTGCGCGGACACCATCGTCGAGATAAGCGCCTTCCCCAGCGATAGCACGCCGTTTGTGGCATTCCAGCCTTGTTGCTGAACTGACAATCGCGCTGACAGCTTGACTCCGAACGTGGGGTGGTCATCGTCATCGAACAACGACACCGGGAAGTTCGAGAGCATTCCGCCGTCGGTGAGGACGAGCTCCTTGTGGCCGTCGGCCAGGGTCGGGTCGACCGGCATGCGCCACGGCTGGAAAAAGAACGGTATGGACGCCGAGGCCCGAACCGCGTCCGCGACGAGTTGGGTATCGGGATCTTCTCCGTTGAGCTTCTGGTAGTCCCACGGCAGCCGCAGCATCCGGCCGCGCGAGATGTCTGAGATGACGACGACCAGCTTGTAGCGCTGCTCGATGGGAGTGCTGGCGTCGGTACCCGGCATATGCAGATCGCCCCAGGTCCGTACCGGGTGTGGCGCATGCGCCAATGTGTCCGCGATCCAGTCGTGCAGCTTTTGGCCGCGATAGATGCCTTGGCGTCGCAGCACGTCGATCCCCTGACCGAGCTTTCCGAAGTGGCCAAGGAAGCCCTCATCGAGAAAGTCGGCGAGGTTCGTCGACGTCATGATTTGCTGGAGATCGTCAGTGAGTTCGGCGGCCACGAAGGACGCGACTATGGCGCCGGCCGAAGTTCCCGCCACGCGACTGAATTCGTACTGTTTGGCCAGCGCCTCGATCGCCCCGGCGAGCCCTGCGCCCTTGACGCCGCCACCCTCCAACACCAGATCAGCCGTGTTCACGCCAACTCCCGATGCTCGTATTCGTCCGGTAGATGGGAAGAGCTTTGATCACCATGTTTGATACGTGTCCGTTGGGGCAGAGCCTGCCCGCACCCAGGCGAGTTGCTCAGGCCGGGTACGTCTCGTACGCGTAGACCGTTTCGGTCGGCACGATGATCTTGCCCAGAGGTACCAGGGACACCGGAATCAGCTTGAAGCAGGCGAGACCGAGCGGGATGCCGATGATCGTGATGCAGAGGGCAACGCCAGCGACGAGGTTTCCGATGGCCAGCCAGATCCCGGCGACGATCAGCCAGATGATGTTGCCGATCACCGAGGGTGCGCCGGCGCGGGGATTGTGGATGATTGTTCGCCCGAACGGCCAGAGCGCGTAGTTGGCGATCCGAAACGACGCGATGCCGAACGGGATCGTGATGATCAGGATGAAGCAGATGATGCCGGCGATGGCATAGCCGATTGCCAGCCACCAGCCGGCGAGCACCAGCCAGATCACGTTGAGCACTACCTTCACGGTGCCCAGTATGCGGGACGTCGCTCCGGACTTTCCGGCCCACGTGGGCAACCGATCGACGTGACGGTTGGGCCATCAGGGGTGCGCTCCACGCTCATGGGCGGCGTGGCTCGCAGGCTCGAACTGGAAGGTGGAGTGTTCGACATCGAAGTGCCCGGTCAAGCACGCCTGCAAGGTGTCGAGCAGTTGGGGTGCGTGGTTGTCGCTGAAGCACGAATTATCGATGACGACGTGCGCGGACAGGGTGGGCAAGTCCGAGGTGAGGGTCCAGACGTGCAGGTCGTGCACGTCCTGGACATGCTCGTCCTCCAGCAGATGGGCCCGGATGTCATCGAGGTCGACGCCTTCAGGGGCGGCTTCAAGTAGTACCCGGCCCGAGTCACGCAGCAGCCCCCACGCGGCCCGCAGCATCAACGCGACCACCACGAGCGACGCGATCGAGTCGGCTCGGACAAAACCGGTCGTGATGATGACAATGCCGGCGATCACCGTACCGATGAACCCGTAGAGGTCGGTCAGGATGTGCTTGAACGCGCCTTCGATGTTGAGGCTGGACCGATTGGCCTTCGTGAGCGACCACGCAGCGAGGATGTTGACGCCAACGCCGATGAGCGCAACGACAAGGAC
Organism: uncultured Actinomycetota bacterium; assembly: GCA_963809815.1. Lineage (GTDB taxonomy): Bacteria > Actinomycetota > Actinomycetes > Mycobacteriales > Jatrophihabitantaceae > CAVVJA01. The sequence goes on along the minus strand of CAWELM010000014.1, from coordinate 279,224 downwards.
CGGCCCGCCGTCGACAGGCGGCGGATGAATCAGCCGGCGGATTGCCTCGAACGCGATGATGCCGGAGACGACAAGCAGGGTGATGCCGTTAGCGGCGGCGGACAGGATCTCGGCGCGCTTCCAGCCGAACGTCCAGGGGCCGGTTGCTGGGCGGGCCGCCAGGCTGATCGCCCACAGGGATACCGCGATTGCTCCGACGTCGGAGAGCATGTGTCCCGAGTCGGATAGCAACGCCAGCGAGCCGGCCATGATCGCGACGACAACTTCGAAAATCATGAAGGTCGTCAGCAAGATCAGCGCGATGATCAAGTAACGGCGGTCGGCATCGGTGTTGACACCATGCTGGTGGGATCGTTTGTCGGGCCCAGCGTGAACGTGGTCGCTGTCGGGCCCGTCGCCGTGCCCGAGGCTGTGGCTATGTCCGGTCGTGGCGGTCATGTCCGGCGCCCTCGGCCACGGTTCGAGCTGCGGCGAGCAGGGGCGGCCGGAGCCACCAGGTCGCGGACTGTACCCGTGTGCGCGGTATGGGTGAGGCCGAGGGCAAGCAGCGTCTGCACATGGGCGTCGTCCAATCGGTAGTACGCCATCCGGCCTCGGCGGCTGACAGTCACGACCCGATAAGCGCGCAGGAGCCGCAAGGCATGACTTACGGCGGACTCCGTCATACCCGTCGTCGCGGCGAGGTCGCCGACGCAGAGTTCGCCGGCATGGAGCAGGCTGGCCAGCAACCGCAGCCGACCCGGCTCGCCGAGCAAGGCGAATACCCGAGCGCACTCGTTGATCGTTGCTTCGGGGGGCATTCCGCTCCGCGCTACCGCGACCTTGCCGGGATCCACCAGCCGGACGCCGTAGTCGTCGACGATCGACTTGCTCACGTGCCACCTCACACCGACATCTGCATGACTGTTCAGATATGAAGATACTGGCCCGGACACTAGCGTCGGTACTGTGCACATCATCCTGATCCCTGGCTTCTGGCTCGATGGTTCGTCGTGGGACCAAATCGTTCCGGCTCTCCAACAGGCTGGGCATCGCCCGCTGCCCCTCACGCTGCCCGGCATGGAGTCGAGAGAAGCCGATCGCTCTGGAATCTCGCTGCGTGATCATGTCGACGCGGTAGTCGCGATCATCGATTCCGTCGACCCCGTCGCCGGCGAAGTCGTGCTCGTCGGGCACTCCGGCGGCGGCGCCATCGCCCACGCCGCGGTCGACGCCCGGCCCGACCGAGTCGCCCGGGTCGTTCACGTAGACACTTGGCCCGTTGGTGACGGCGACGTGATCAACGACAGGTTGCCGGCAGAGAACGGCGGGATTCCGCTGCCGGACTGGTCGCACTTCGAAGAGGAAGACCTCGTCGATCTGACCGATGAACTACGGGCGGCGTTTCGCGCGCGGGCGATACCGACGCCCGAGCGGGTCGCTCGAGACTCGCAGCAACTGTTCGACGAACGTCGCTATGGGGTACCCGTCACGGTTATTGCGTGCGCATTTCCGAGTGCCCAGCTGCGGGAGTGGCTGGCCCAGGGCGAGGACGCACTGCAGGAGCTCGCGAAGGTCCGCACCGTCGACTACATCGACCTGCCCACTGGCCACTGGCCGCAATTCACTCGGCCGGTGGAGCTGGAACGGGCCATCCTCACGGCACTCAACGGGCCATTCGAATACTGATCACGTCGATGTCTTTGTCGACCAATAGTCTGTACAGCTCACTGAGGTCGCATTCGCGAACCAAGTGAAATCGAAAGACGGTACCGCGCCCGACGGCAGAACACTGGCCTCCCGGCGCGAGGCAGGCGCGCGCTGCCGGTCCCAAGACGGTCCGCACTCGGAGGTCGTATCGCACCCGTGCGTTGTCCGGCGTAGCTAGCGGGGAGGCGCTCACCTTTCACTCCGCCTTCGACGCGACCTCTGTGTCCGGTCCCGTTCGAATCTCGAGCAGCTCCAACCCCAAATTTCGTAGCCGTTGGAGTACTCCATGCAGCCCGGCCTGATCCAGTGGCTCGGTTCGTATGATGGTCTGCGCCGGCTCCTCAGTCAGGCCGGCGGCACCGAGTTCCGCCAAGACGTCCGACGGGATTGGACCTCGTACGCGAACCTCCCAGGTTTGAGCGGCCATAGGTCCTCCTGGAACTCGGTTAACCCTGAATCCACCTACTGTTCACCTGAGTGTTCACCGGCCCGGCGTCAATGTCTTCAGCCCCTTTGGATGACTGAGCGTCTTTCAGCTAGTTCCTGTCTGCGCATGGATGATGTGGAGCAGCGTGCTGGGATCCTCAGCCGGCTCACTGGTTTCAGGAATGCGCACGACGCGGCGGAATACCGCCGTCCGCACCCGACCAAGATCGACCAGTCGAGAGTGGGAGACCAGGCTCGGCGTCTGCCGTCAGACGATGGCAAGCTCCCGCGCTCGGCGAACCGCCTCGTTCCGGCGGCTGACCGCCAGCTTCCGCAGGATGCTCCGGACGTGGGTGCGCACGGTATTGACCGAGACGAACATTGCTGCCCCGATCTCTTCGGTCGACAACAGCTCGGACATGAGGCGCAGCACTTCGATCTCTCGCTCGCTGAGCGGCTCAGTGGCGACAAGGCTAGGCGACGGCGCCTTCGTCGATCGGTCGTCGCCGGCGGACGCCGGGCGCAGGTTGACTACCTTCGACGAGGAACTGCGCAGCCAGCTGGCCGACCTGCTCAGCGTGGCGTTCGCGCGCAGCAACCCTCGAAACTGTGACGTCGAATCCATGAACGGCCGTCGCATTCGCTCCGGCTCCGCGAGCTGCAACGCCTCCTGTACGGCCGGCACGGCCAGCGTCACCTCGCCACGCTCAAGATGGCCGTAGGCCCGATCGATCCAGGCTTCGACCACCGCGTCCAATGGCGCCGCTTGATCCCCGGTGACGTCCCGCGGCGCGGAGTGCGACGAGGCGCCGAGAGCCGTGGCGCGACTCCGAACTACTTCCGCTCGCGGAGAGTGCGGATCCGGTAGGCCGTCGATTACCCCGATGGCCTGATCAGGGTGGGCTTGCGCGAGGTGAAGGGCTGCGATTTCCAGCAACTCCAGCTCGCGTACCCAGGACGGGGAGTCGACATTAGCAACGAGCTGTCCGAGAGCGTTCTCCGCCAGCTCGAGGTCGCGTCGTGATCTGTGTATTCGAGCTTGAAGCACCGCGAGCAGCGGTTGGACAAATCGAGCTTGGTAATCGGCAACGCTCGCGTGGGCCCGAGCTTCCCAACGCCGGGCCTCGGCATGGTTGAACTCCTCACAGCTCACCCAGGCCAGCGCGAGGGCCGCGGCGGCTGGCCGTCGCTCACGGGGCAATCCGCAGTCGTCGGCCAATCCTTCAGCGGCCTGGGCTAGCTCACTGGCTCGCCGCAGCCGTCCCCGGAGCGCTTCGACGACGGCGAGCTCGCCAAGGCATTGTCGTTTCAGGCGACCACAACCCGCAGCGTCAGCGGCAGCAGCGGCGGCTTTCAGCGCCCCCGCGGCGTCCTCGCCACCCTGGTCCAGCATCACGGCGGTAGCCCGGGCAGTCAGCACGACGGCTGACAGCACTGCACCGGTTGATTGCTCTTTCGGCGGTGACTGCCGTAGCAACTCGAGCGCGTGGTCGGCAACCTGCATTGCCCGGGCCGGCTCGGTTTCGACTGCGGTGACCGCAGCCAGGACCACCGCGGCCGACAGCCGCAAGACGGCGTCCGCGGCCCGCTTCTGCTGCACGAGCCGGGTCACGTGTTCGATGTCCCCCGCGGGAACAGGCTCTCCCCTGCGGAACATCCACGCCGTCCGCAACACCGCGGCGTGCGGTCCAGGCAGATCAGCTGGCATCGAATCGAGGAGGAACGCGTACGGGCTGCTGTCGTGGGCGAGTAGCGAACCGACGGCGAACCCGCCGATGAGGAGAGAGGTCGCGTACAGCCAGTCACCACTCGCGACAGCGTGTTCGACGGCGGGGACATACTGGCCGGCGTCGGCAAACCATTGCGCACATCGACGATGCAGCTCCGGGACGTCCTCCGGTGACTCATAGGTCAGCTGGGCCTTCAGCAGTTCCCGAAATAGTGGGTGTACGCGGTAGGCGCCACCGAAGTCCGGAGGGCGCTCTACGAAGGCATTGGCGCGAACGAGCGTCGCTAACGTCCGTCGGCCGTCGGCGCGACCGGTCAGTCGGTCGACCAGATCGGGCACGAGTTGCGGGGTGACGCTGGTCCGTAGCAGAAAATCGCGCACCCGCGGGGGTTGTGCGTCCAGGACCTCGGCGAATAAGTACTCCGCAACACTCCCGTCGTCCCCAGCCAACGATTCGACGAGCGTCTTCGGGTCTGCTCCCTGCTTCAGGGATGCCGCCGCCAGTCGCAGTCCAGCGGCCCAGCCTTCGGTCTGCTCGGTCAACGACGCGACAACGTCCCGGGAGACTTTCGCCCCAAGGCTTGACAGAAGTGATTGGGCTTCGGCGACGGTGAAAGCGAGCGCGTCCTGCCTGAGCTCGGCCATCGAGTCGGTTACGCGGTACTTATGAAGCGGAAGCTGGGGATCGGCCCGACCGCACATGACCAACCGGAACTGCGGACGGGCGTGACGGAGTAGGAAATCCAAACCCACTGTGGCATCTCGACTCGCCAATCGGTCGGCCCCGTCCAGGACGAGCACTACCGGGACGGGATGGTCGAGGATGTCGGCCGCGAGACGTATGAAGAAAGAGTTCGGAACCACCTCGCCGAGCGGCGGTCGGCTCGCATGGCGAAGGGTGACTCCCGACCGAACGATCGTTTCCGCGACGTAGGACCAGAACACCTCGGACCGGTCGCAGGCATCATCGACCGTCAGCCAGGCGACCGGCCAGGGAAGATCATGAGCCTCAGCCCAGGACGCGGCCAGCACGGTTTTCCCGGCGCCGGCTGGTGCGCTCACGAGCACAAGCGACTTCTCCCGCACGCCGCAGGTCAGGCGATCCTGTAGCCGGGCTCTGATGATCGGTCTACTCGGAAAGGGTGGAGGTTCCAAGGTGGACGTGAGGACCGGGTCACCGGACCCGGGCTCACCGTGTCGCACATTCTCGGCCGCGGGCGACTTGGAAACTGAGATCCTGGACATCGAGCAGCCCCCCAAGTGTGACGGCCGCACCGTGCGGTCGGCTAAGTCGAGCGCCGCGACCGGATCGATTCCACGCTGCGGCGTGCCGGCCCGGCGCAGCCCAAGACATTCGCCCTGGCATCGGAACGCAAGGGGCATATTGATCGATGTGCGTAGTTAGATCCGGAGCTCGTCACAGACCCTACTCGCGGCCGCTCGATGAGTATTGACTTCACCCAAACAAGGCTGATCTTGAATTGGCGCTTATTTCGCTTACGTCAGTTACTTAGTAACAAAGCGGCAAACGCCGTCCGGAATGCCTGAAGCCAGATAAATGGCAGGTTCGAGTGACTTACCTGGCATTCCAACCGCGATGCGCCCGATCGCCGTAGGCGCTTACAAACTGCCAGCAGCCGTTCCTTCACTTGGTTTGTGGGCAGCGCCCCGCAAAGACTTCCGCGGGGCGACGGGCTCGGGGGGCGTGTCAGCCGACCGGATCGTGCCAGGTGTCACCGGCGGGCAGGAGCGCGTCGGCTTCTTTCGGACCCCAACTGCCGCGTGCGTACTGATGAACCGGAACGACGTCGCCGAGAATAGGATCCACCACGCGCCAGGCCGCCTCGACCGCATCCTGCCGGGCGAACGAGACATGTACCCCTTCCAGGGCGGCACCGATCAGCCGATCGTACGGTCGCATGTCCGATCCCGGCTGCAAGGCGAAGACCAGATCATCGACCTGCGGATTCCAGCCGGCGCCGGGCTTCTTGCCGATCAAGCTCAGACCTATCTGCGCCTCCGGCCAGATCCTGAACCGCAATTTGACGCCACCAGCGGCATTGCCGAGCTCAAAGATGTTGTACGGAGTGGGCCGGAAGTTGATCTCGACCTCAGTGGCGGTGACCGGCATCGTCTTTCCGGCTCGGATGGCGATGGGGCACGCCGGCTCACCGGGCCCTCGGTCGGATCCTCGCCGTGCTGGCCGTGCACTAAATACAGGTGCTCAGCTTGGGTGTAGTACGGCTCGAGGTCCTGGTAGTCGATGGGCCAGGCCGGAGACTTGCCACCGAAATGCTGGATTTCGCCGAAGTCCTGCGGTCGGAGTCGGAACAGGGCAGCTCCGTAGAATTTCGTGTTCCCGCCGACGTAGTAGTTGACCTCGGGTGGGAACTCCTCGCCATGGTTGTCCAGCCAGAATTCCGGAGCGCGGTACTTGCCATTGACGAATACCTCGGTCGAGTCCCAATTGGCCCGCTCGCGGGGGAGATAGTCACCGCGCTCGAGGAGCAGGACGCGCTTCCCGGTCGGCGCGAGTCGATGGGTGAGTGTGCCTCCGCCTGCGCCGGAGCCAATAACGATGACGTCGTAATGCTGATCGTCGGACACGAGCACCCCTCCAGGAATCTGGTGCTGCTTGCGCACACCCCGGCAACGAGTCGTAGCGGCATCTGCTGATCCCGATCCACCCTGCGCTGCGAAATACGGGTCGCGCGTCATCCCGGCTGGATGAGCATGCCTCTGCATGGACTGCCAGAAACCCTGGCGAAGAGCCAGAGAGCTTGGGCACCGGACTGGGCGACCCGCTCGGTCGCGGCCCATCTACCATCCGTTACGAGTGATCCTGGCGACCCAGGCCGTGAGGCACGCTCGGCGGAAATTGCTGGAACTCGGCGCGCGTATGGCTCTGGGAGGAGCATCGGATGTGCCAGCTGGACGCGGCTCGTCTCCAGTTTGGGATGATATCGCCGACTCATCCAGCCGTGGCCGTTTCGGTTAGTTTGGTCGGTAGCACCAGTCTGCGCTACTGGCTGGTTCGGGATATGGCGGCGATGGCCGGGGCCGGGGCCGTCATGGCAGCACCACTATGAAGGCCCTCGATTCGCGCTTGCTGCGCCGGGCCGCAGCGGTCCGGCGATATCTGGTTGTCTCATCCTTAATCGCGGTGACGTCCGGATTGCTGGTCATCGTCAGTGCCTTTGCCATCAGCGAGTTAGTCGTACTGGCCTTCCAGGATCGAGCGGGGCTCGGTGAGATGCGAGGGGCGCTGATTGTCCTTGGCCTCGCCGTCCTCGGCCGCGCCGTGCTGGCCTGGGGTGGGCAGGTCGCGGCCCACCGCGCATCGGCCGACGTCAAATCGGAGTTGCGACGGGAGCTTCTTTCCCACACCATCCGGCTCGGTCCCTCGTGGTTGGCTCGCCAGCAGATCGGCGATCTAGCCACGCTCGCGACCCATGGCACGGATGCGATCGACGACTACTTCGCGCAGTACCTGCCGACGTTGATCACGGCGTTCTTCCTGCCAGCCACGGTTGTTGTCGTTGTGCTCAGTCAGGACGTGCTGGCCGGGCTCATAATTCTCGGCACGCTGTCTCTCATCCCATTGTTCGGCGCGCTGATCGGGCGCGGCACCGCCCAGGCGACGCGACGTCAATGGCGAACGTTGGCGGTCCTTGGTGGGCACTTCCTGGACGTCGTCCAGGGCCTGCCCACGTTGCTCCTCTTCGGTCGAGCGAAGGGTCAGATCGAAGCGATTCGCCGAAGGGCGGATGAGCACCGGCGAGCGACGATGCGGACCCTGCGACTCACGTTCCTCTCTTCTTCCGCGCTCGAGTTCATCGCCACGATCTCGGTCGCCGTTGTCGCTGTGTCGATCGGCCTACGGCTGCTGCACGGGACGATCGATCTCCGCACCGGCCTGGTCGTGTTGATCCTTGCGCCCGAGGCTTATGCGCCGCTGCGACAGGTTGCCGCGCAGTTTCATGCCAGCGCAGCGGGTGTCGCCGCGGCGGAGTCGATCTTCGCCGTGATCGAGTCGTGTGCTCCGGTGGAACCATCGCGCTCCGGGGCCACGCACGTCATGGATGTGGCTCGCACCACCTTGCGCATCGAAGGACTGCGCGTGCAATACGACCGCGCGCGACCCGCGCTGGAGTGCGCCGACCTTGTTGTGCACCCGGGAGAATACGTGGGTGTGGCCGGCCCGAGCGGCTGCGGAAAGACGACTCTGCTGTGGGTGCTGCTCCGGTTCGTTGCGCCGACGACCGGGCGCGTGATCCTCGACGGACCAGAGGGTCCGCTCGATCTCGTCGATGTCGATCCGGATGCGTGGCGATCACAGCTGGCCTGGGTGCCGCAGGAACCCTGGCTCGCTCCGGCGAGCATCGCCGAAAATGTCCTGCTGGCTCGGCCGGACGCGGAGCCTGCGGCCGTGACCCGCGCGCTGTACCAAGCCAATGCCACCGACTTCGTGAACGATCTTCCAGAGGGATTAGCCACGATCGTCGGCGAAAACGGCTTTGGTCTGTCCGCTGGGCAACGGCAGCGGATCGCGCTCGCTCGCGCGTTTCTGCGGGACGCCCCGCTGGTGCTCCTCGACGAGCCTACGGCGCATCTCGACGCCACGACCGAGGCCGCCGTGGCTGACGCCGTACGACGCCTCGCTCGCAGTCGTACGGTCATTGCGGTGGCGCACCGGCCGGCTCTGCTGGCGGACTGCGATCGCATCGTCCGGCTGGGCTCACCGCTTGCGACGGCCCTGCCGTGATGACCCGGTCTGATCGCAACGACCGGCCTATTACCAGGCTGATCGGGGCCAGCCGTCCCGTGTCCGGACGGCTAGGCCTTGGCATCCTGGCCAGTGCTGCGGCACTGGGCGCCGGCGTTGGGCTAACGGCTACCGCTGCCTGGCTTATTGCTCGCGCATCTTCGATGCCGCCGGTGATCACACTGTGGATCGCCATAGCCGGAGTTCGTTTCTTCGGCATCGCTCGTCCGGTGTTCCGATATGTCGGTCGGCTCATCTCGCACGACGCGGCGTTTCGCATCGTGGCCGAATTCCGAACCAAGGTCTATGAACGGCTCATCCCGTTGACGCCGTCGCGTCTCGGCCGGCGACACCGCGGCCAGATCCTCTCCGGACTCGTGTCCGACGTCGATGCCGTTCAGGAGTTCGATTTGCGCGTGCTCGAGCCCGGGGCGGTTGCCGCATTGGTATCCGCCGGTTGCGTTGCCTTAGCCGTCGCGATTCTTCCATCCGCCGGAGCAGTGCTGGCCGCGGGATTTGTCGTCGCGGGAATCGTGGCGCCGTTGATGGCCGCGGCCGCGCTGCGACGGGCCACGGTCAGCCTCGCACCGGTGCGGGCCGCGCTGTCAGCCGCGGTTGTCGATTTGCTGCGCGGAGCTCCGGATCTGATTGTTGTTGGGGCGACCGACCGAAAGCTTGCCGAGATCGATCGGCTGGACGCCGAGCTGACGCGGATGGGCCGCCGGGCCGCCTGGGCCACCGGCGTCGGCTCTGGCGTGGCGATGCTTGCGGCGGGCGCGTCAGTGTGGGGGGCAGCTGTGGTCGCGCCGCCCGCCGTGCACGACGGCCGGTTGGCCGGAGTCATGGTTGCGGTGATCGTGCTCCTACCGCTGGCCGCCTTCGAAGCTCTGGTGCCGTTGCCGCAGGCGGCGGTGCTCCTCACCCGGGTGCGGAGCGCTGCTCGGCGCCTGTTCGGATTGCTCGACGAGGTGCCCGCGACAACCGAGCCCGTCAGCCCGCTCGCCTTGCCCGAACGGCCGTACACGATCGAGCTGCGCCGGGCCTCGGCCCGCTGGACCAGCGACGGGCCGCGCGTCCTGGACGATCTGGATCTCACCGTGTCACCCGGCGAACACGTTGCCGTCACGGGCAGGTCAGGCGCCGGAAAGTCGACGCTGGCGGCGGTGTTGCTGCGGTTCCTCGATCCCGAGGACCGGGGCACGGTGCTGCTCAACGGCGTCGACGTATGCCACCTCGCCGCTGACGATATTCGCCATGTCATCGGCTACGTGGCCGGAGACGCGCACATCTTCGCGTCCGACCTACGAGAGAATCTCCGGTTGGCGAAGCCACGAGCACCGGACAGCGAACTCGTTGACGTCCTCTATCGGGTGCGGCTTGGCGAGTGGTACGAGGCGCTCCCGGCTGGGCTCGCGACGCCCTTGGGCGAGAGCGGTGCCTTGATTTCCGGAGGCGAGCGTCGACGGATTGCATTGGCACGGGCCCTGCTCGCCGATCAGCCGATACTCGTCCTCGACGAACCGACCGAGGGCTTGGACGGGCCGACGGCCACCGTGCTCGTTGCCGATCTACTCGACTCCGCCTCCGGTCGCACCGTCCTGATGCTGACTCATCGCGATGAAGGGCTGGATCTCGTCGATCGCCACTACTGTCTCGTCGACGGCCGCCTCGTCGCCGACCACGCCTCCCGGCCGACGCACCTCGATTTCGATTCACCGTCGGTGCTAGCGGCGGTCATCCAACGCGGGTGATGAGCGTGGTACCCGTTTACCGGCATTGTTAGCTATATCTTCGACTTCGTCGGCCAAATCGACCGGGAAGACCTCACACCGCAAGGACTGCACATGGACGATTATCCGCTTATTGCTGATCATGGTCTGATTGGTGACCTGCAGACCGCTGCGTTGGTGACGACGGACGGTTCGATCGACTGGTTCTGCGCTCCTCGGTTTGATTCGCCGAGCGTGTTCGCCGCGTTGCTTGATCATCGACGTGGCGGCCGGTATCGGATACGGCCGAGTGTGGATGCGTTCAGTTCGCAGCAGATGTATCTGCCCGATACGGCCATTCTGATCACCCGGTTCCTCACGCCGGAGGGCATCGGTGAGGTCGTCGATTTCATGCCCGTAAGCGGAGACGTGGCCACAGACCGGCACCGGCTGGTGCGGCTGCTGCGGTGTGTGCGGGGTCGGATGACGTTCGAGCTCGACATAGCACCGAGGTTCGACTATGGCCGAAAGCCGCATGAGCTGAACATCACGGACAGCGGCGCGGTGTTCAAGTCCGACGATTTCTCGATAACCCTGCACGTCGTTCGAGAGCCTGACGACGCTCGACTCGCGGACGTCCGGACCGACAATGGCGACGTGCACGCGGCTTTGACGTTGGAGGCCGGTCAGCTGCGCGGGCTGGTGCTGGATACGGGCAGCGACGAGCCGCCGCGGGAGTTTCGGGTCGCGGAAGCGCGCAAGCTGCATGAGGACACGGAGCGGTTCTGGAAGTCGTGGCTGGCCCAGTCCACCTACACCGGTCGGTGGCGGGAGGCGCTGCAGCGCTCGGCGATCACCCTGAAGTTGATGACGTATGCGCCCACCGGTGCGCTGGTCGCGGCGCCGACGGCGGGGTCTGCCCGAGCAGGTCGGCGGTGAGCGTAACTGGGATTACCGGTTCACCTGGGTCCGGGATGCTTCGTTCTCGATCTACGCCCTGCTGGGTATGGGATTCACCGATGAGGCCAGGGCGTTTGCGCAGTGGATGCTGGCGCGGGTGCAAGAGCGTAGGGGCGCGAAAACGCCGCTGAACCTGATGTACCGCATTGACGGGTCCAGTGACCTGACCGAGGAGATCCTCGAGCACTGGGAGGGTTATCGCGGTTCCTACCCGGTGCGTATCGGTAATGGCGCCGCTGAGCAGTTGCAGCTGGACATCTTCGGTGAAGCGATGGACAGCGTCTACTTCGGCGATCGACGCGGCCTGCAGGCCGGCCACGCGGGCTGGAGGCGATCAGCGATCTTCTCGGCTGGTTGGCTGACAACTGGGACCAGCCCGAGGCCGGCATCTGGGAGACCCGCGGCGGTCCGAAAGACTTCACCTACGGACGGGTGATGTCCTGGGTGGCGTTTGATCGCGCGATTCGTCTCGCGACCGAGCATGGCCGTCCGGCGCCGTTGGACCGCTGGATCGCCCAGCGAGACGCCCTCTACGAACAGGTCATGCAGCGCGGCTGGAATGCTGATCGGGGCGCGTTCGTGCAGCACTACGACGATACGGTGCTGGACTCCTCGCTGTTGCGCATGTCCCGCGTCGGTTTCATCGCGCCGCAAGACCCGATGTGGCTGTCCACGCTTCGCGCGATGGATTCGGAGCTGGTATCCGACAGCCTCGTCTACCGCTATAACCCGAGTGCCTCACCCGACGGTCTGCGCGGCTCGGAGGGCACCTTCTCGTTGTGCACTTTCATGTACGTCGACGCGTTGGCCGGCGCCGGACGCCTGGAGGACGCCCGACTCACGTTCGAGAAGATGCTGACCTACGCCAACCATCTCGGGCTGTTCTCAGAAGAGATCGGCGACACCGGAGAGCAACTGGGCAACTTCCCGCAAGCGTTCACCCACCTCGCCCTGATCGACTCAGCGCTGACCCTGAACGCAAAGCTCGATAAGGCGGCCGGCCGCTAGCGGCCCAATTCGGGCCCGGACGCCGTCCGGTCAGTGGTGGTACGAGACGCTGGTGCGCCCTTCTCGCGGCATCGGGCTCTTCAGGCTCTCCAAGTATTTGACCGCTGTGCGGATGTTGAGCAGGAGGTAGTCGGCCAGATCCATGGACACTCCGTTACGCACCACGATGCGCTGAACGGTGATGTCGCTGAGGTTGTCGGGCATCGGGTAGGCCGGCACCTGCCAGCCGTTCTCCCGCAGTGCGTTGCTGAGATCGTGCAGGTCCCACATGCCGTTGCAGTTCGGGCCAAGTCGCCACGCGAAGACCGGCAGATCCGAGCCATCGCTCAGCAGCTCGAACGGTCCCATCTCGGCGATTGAACGCGACAGGTGGAGCGCCACGTCCTGGCTGGCCTGTTGCACCCGTCGGTAGCCCTCGAACCCCAACCGGAGGAAGTTGTAGTACTGCAAAAGTACTTGGGCACCGGGACGAGAGAAGTTGATCGCCAACGTGGGCATTTCCCCGCCGAGATATGACACGCGAAAGATCAGATCGTCGGGCAGCATGTCAGTGGTACGCCAGACCACCCACCCGATACCGGGATAGACCAGACCGTACTTGTGGCCCGAGGTACTGATCGAATGCACCCGCGGCAGCTGGAAATCCCACATGAGATCGGGCCGGAGGAATGGTGCGACAAAGGCGCCCGAGGCGCCGTCGACATGGATCGGGATATCCAGGCCGGTCCGAGCTTGCAGGTTGTCCAACGCGCCGGCTATGGCCTGCACCGGCTCGTACACCCCGGTGTACGTCTGGCCGAGGATCGCGACGACCCCGATGGTGTTCTCGTCGACGTACTTCTCGATCTGGTGGCCATCGAGGGTCGGATGGTGGTCGGTAACCGGGACGTAGCGCGCCTCCACCTCCCAGTAGTTGGCGAACTTCTCCCATACGACCTGAACGGCACTGCTCATCACCAGATTCGGTCGATCAGTGGACTTTCCGGCGCTAAGTCGCGCCTGTTGCCACCGGCGCTTGAGGGCGAGGCCGCCCAGCATGCAGGCTTCCGAGGATCCAATGGCCGACGTGCCGATGGTGTTCTCCGGATCGGGCACATGCCAAAGGTTGGCGAGCATCCGCCAGCACCGCTGCTCGATTATGGCGGTCATCGGATACTCGTCTTTGTCGATCATGTTCTTGTCGAATGCGTCGCTGTACAGCTGGGACGCCGCCGGCTCCATCCACGTGGTGACGAACGTCGCGAGGTTCTGACGCGCGTTGCCGTCCAGCATCGCCTCGTCGTGGACGATCTGATATGCGGTTTCCGGCAGCATGCTCTCGGCCGGCAGGACGTAGCGCGGCACTGTGAGATCCTCCGCGCGCCGGGCGAAGAGCGGGTTGACAGTCATCGAGTCCGGAACCGAGGAAGCCAGTTGCTGGGGCTGCATACGAACCACGATGTCTCCCTGTCCGATACTTGGTTGTCGACGTGCGGAAGCGTCACACCATCGCTGAGGCTCCCGCCCGAAACGTACAAACCATCTCACGCGACCGTATCGTCCCTGGCGGATGAGCTGGCTTGGGCGCTGCCAGCGCCTGCGTCGTTGTCAGGTTTCCTCCTCGGCGGAAAACGCCAATCTCGCCATGCTTGCACGACCTTGAGCCCGCCATCTAGTCGTGCTCACCAGTGCCACCGGGTGTCTGTGATGCCAGCATGAGCGCATGGGCGTCACGATTGTCCGGTACAGCGAGCGGCCGGCGCTGTGGGAGCGGATTGCCGATCTGTCAGCCGAGGTATGGCCTGAATACAACCGGCACGGTGCTGTGCTCAACATGTACTGGGATCGGCTGTACGACCGGTTCCCGGAGTACCAGTTCGTGCTCTATGACGACGAGCACGACGAAGTGCTGGCCGAAGGGCAAACCATTCCGTGCGCTTGGGATGGGGCCATGTCCACCTTGGGGCCAGGTATCGACGACACGATGATCAACGCATTTGCGCTGTACGACGCCGGTGGTCAACCGAATGCACTGTGCGCGCTCGCTGCGGAGATTCCGCCGCGTCATCGCGAAAAGCGCCTGGCCACCGTGGTACTCGCTGGCATGACTGACATTGCCCGGGCGTCACACTTCGGCAGTCTGATCGCTCCGGTGCGGCCGAACTGGAAGGACCGATATCCCTTAACTCCGATAGAGCGGTACGTACGGTGGACGCGCGACGACGGAACCGCCTTCGATCCGTGGATTCGGATCCACCTGCGGCTCGGCGCAGCTCTCGGGCCGGTTCTGCCGAGGTCCCTGCGAATCACCGCGACCGTTCGCGACTGGGAGACGTGGACCGGAATGCGTTTCCCGGAGTCAGGCGAGTACGTCTTTCCGGAGGGCCTGGCGACCCTGCACATCGACACGAACCACGATCGCGGCGAATATTGGGAACCCAACGTGTGGCTGGTGCATCGGGTGTCGGCGTAGCCGCCCGGACGCGCGGCACCAGGTCAGAGCCGGTCGGCCAATCTTGTCAGCATCGTCATGTTGCGGGCAGTGGTGGGATTGTCCGGCAGCGCGTCTTTCCACCGCTTCGGCCCGAGTGTGGTCTCGGTTGACCGGGAACGGATGAGCCAATGCACGTCGCGCCCATGGACGACAACCTCGTCGTGATCGTTGGACAGCCCTTCGACGGCGTGCTTCTCGGTGGCGGTCAGCCGGGTCAGCGGAAGAAGGCCGAAGTGAGTCTGCCCGGGCGCAATAGTGCCAAACGGTTTGGATCCGACCAGGTCCCGCACCTGGGCGGCCGTGCGAACGAACGTCGTGAGCTCGAACTCGAACACCGCTTCCAGCCGTGCGCGGATTGCCACCTCATGATCGGACGCCGGACCGGTCGCGCTGAATAACAGATTCCCGCTGTTCACATAACTGCTGACGTCCGCGAAGCCAAGGTCGGCCAAGGCCTGCCTTGCGGTGGCCATGGCCACTGTTCGTTTCCCGACGTTTACGGCGCGAAGAAATGCCACGAAGCGAGCCATCCAGGTATGACAGCACACCAGATTGCACACCGGTGGGAGCAACCGGCCGAGCTGGGTCGGCCGGCTTCGGACAGCCAGGAGTGTCTTTGTGCTGATCCATCGGCGAGAATCGATGTTCCGCCTCGCCGCGGTGGATCGCCCACCGACGCTGGTTGGAGGTGTCTATGCCCGACGAAGGACGACCCGGCATGGGTCCCCAGTCGCTGGCGGAGCTGCAGGAAAAGGGCAAGTCCTTGCGATCGTCGCTGCCCCGCAGCGGGCACGCCGAACTATCGCTGCCGGATCGGGATCCGGTGGGGCTCATCGCCGGGCAGAACCAGAGCCGATTGGCCGATCTGGTCCCGGTACGCATTGGTCGGATGCTGCAGTCGCCATTCGCGTACTACCGCGGCACGGCCGCAGTCATGGCCCACGACCTGGCCGCGGCCGCCGTGACCGGGCAGCGGATTGTGTGTTGCGGCGACGCGCACATCTCCAATTTCGGACTGTTTGCATCGCCAGAGCGTCGCCTGCTGTTCGACCTCAATGATTTTGACGAGGTGTCGACGGCGCCCTGGGAATGGGACCTCAAGCGGTTGGCAGCGAGCGTTGTGATCGGCGGACGCGACATCGGGTTGAACGAGACCGCGTGCTTCGAGTCGGCCACGAGCGCGGTGTCGGCATACCGGACCGTAATTCGCGAGCTGTACTCCAGGACCGCGCTGGAGCGGTACTTCTTCCAAGTCGAGACCGACCGACTGGAGCAATTGGCGTCGCCGGAAAGACGTAAGGTCCTCTCGCGAACGGCCAAGAAAGCGCGCCGCCGCACCTCCGAACGGGTGCTCGACAAGCTCGTCATGGTCGACGACCATGGACGGCAAGTGATCAAGGACGATCCACCGATCGCGCGACATGTGGGCAACGTCGAACTTGACGCTTTCCGAGATCTGTTCGCGCAGTATTACCGCTCGATGCGGCCCGACACCGCGCTGCTGGTATCACAATTCCGGCTTGTCGATTTCATCCTGCGCGTCGTCGGGGTGGGATCCGTCGGCACTCGCTGCTTCGTCCTGCTATTGGTTGGACCTGCGGGCGAGCCATTGTTCCTCCAGGCCAAGGAGGCTCCGCCTTCCGTACTCGAATCGCACGGTCGCGAGCCGCTTCTGATCGGCGGCCGCCAGTCACGGATGAACCAGGGCGAACGGGTTGTGACCGGGCAGCGAGTACTGCAGGCCCAATCTGATCCGTTCCTGGGGTGGATCGAATCATGGGCGGAAGCCGGTGGCGAGCCCACCGACTTCTACCTGCGTCAGTTCCGCGACATGAAGGGATCGGTCGACCTCACCACGTTGACGGGCGCGGACTTCCTGGATTACGGGCGGTTGTGCGCGGCGGTGCTGGCCCGAGCGCATTCCCAGAGTCCGGATGCGGCCGTCATAGACGGATATCTGGGACGTTCTGATCAATTCGAGCTGGCTGTCGCCAAGTGGGCAGTGCTATACGCCGATCAGGCAGAGAAGGACTACAACGACCTGAAATCATCGGTAGAGCACGGCAGGCTTCCGGTCGAGTACGGCGTGTGAGTACGACGTCCCCCGCGTTCTGATCACCGGATGGACGCGTACGGGCCCGTCAGGCGGCCACCGGTGCCCGCACCGACTCGGTCGGAATGAGTAGGTCTGTCAGCGGCCGTCGTTCGCGCGCGGCTTCTTCTCGCGAAGCAAACGGCTCGGGCAGCTGAGGTGTCTGGCCGCGACGGCCGACCGCGACGACAACGAGCGGGGTCACGTGTGCCGGTAGCTCAAGCAGCGTCTCGAGGCGGTCGCGGTCGAACCCGCCCATCTGGTGAACGGCGAGACCCTCATGCTCGGCCTGCACGGTGAGGTGCGCTACCGCCTGCCCGGTGTCGTACGAGGCCCATCGGCTGGGGCTGCCGTCCGACTTGGCCGTTTCGGCCGCGACGACGATCAGGCCTGAGGCAGCGTGCGCCCAGGCCTGATTTCTCGGCGCCAATGAACTGAGAATCGCCTTGAACGCGTCGGTGCCGCGCTGCGTAACCGCGAATCGCCAGGGCTGGCTGTTGTTGGCGCTCGGTGCCCAGCGGGCCGCCTCCAGGAGTGCGGTGATCTGCTCCGTGGTCAGCTCGTGCCCGGCGTCGAAGCCGCGAGGGCTCCACCGCTCGGCGAGGATCGGGTGCAACGCGGCGGCAGTCGTGGCCGACTTCACGGTCGGACGGGCATTCATCGAAGTCTCCTCACACCGCCGAAACATTATTGAGTTCTCAACTATTCCGGGATGCGACAGACGAGGCGTGGCGGGTGTCGATGAGCCGCGCCGTCGGTCCAGCCGGTGAGCGAACGGACGGCGCAAAAGGCACGGGCGGCGCACAGCAAAGCGAAGTACCGTGAGGGCATGTTGGTAGTGCTGTTGGTGGTAATCGCCGTCTTGCTGCTGGTGCCACTTGTCGGCGCGGCCCTGTGGGCCGTGATTACCGCTGCGATCCTCGGTCTGATCATTGGCGGGTTGGCTCGCCTCGTACTACCCGGCCAGCAGAAGATCGGCCTGGGGATGACCGTGCTGCTTGGCTGGGTTGGCTCACTCATCGGTGGCTTCGTGGGATACCACGTGATCCACACGGGGAGCCTGCTCACCGTCCTTCTGGAGATCGCGGCGGCAGCACTCATCATTGGGGCGTACGCCAAGATGTCCCCTCGCACGCGCACACCGATTGGGAGCGGCCGGAGCGCGCGCTGGCAGTAGCGCGGCTCCGCTGCGCTACTGCGTTGCCAGATCCAGCTCGCGCGCGGCGCGTGCGGCCTCGCGACGAGTCGTCACTCCGAGCTTGCCGAGCACGCGCGAGACGTGATGCTCGACCGTTCGATCCGAGACGAAGAGTTGGGCGGCGATCTCACCGTTCGTCAGGCCGGTGGCCACCAACCGCAGGACCTCGACCTCTCGTGACGTCAGGCCAGCGGGGTTTGCCCGGGTGGAGGCGCGCGCACCGCGGGGGACTCGCTCACCCAACGAACGCAACCGTTCGGCGGCGAGTGTGGCCGCCGGACGCGCGCCGAGGCGGTCGAGGATGTCGAACGCTTCCGACAGCGCGGCCGGTGAACCAACCTCGATCAACGCCAGGGCCTGTTCGTACGGCCGTCCGACGGTACGCCAGGCGTCCGCGGCCTCCTGCCAACGACCACCTATCTGCAGGGCTAGCTCCATCGGTGCGCCGGCCGGCACGCTCGGACCATCGCCGAGCCGGGCGGCCCACGACGCCAGTTGGCTCAGGTCCTGCCGAGTAATGGGTGCATCGACGCGGTGGAGGACCACCTGAATCGATTCGCGGAGACCGTCACGATCGCCGCGCAGCCATGCTTCCTCAGCCAACGCGAACGCCACCGGAGCGATCCGCTGAGTCTCCTCAGTGTCCTCCGCGAGCCGCAGCGCCTCTCGCAACATGGCATGGGCGTCAGCCTCGCCGCGCCGCATGTTGATAGTCCCGATGACCGTCAGTGCGGGGATGCGCCCCACGGTCATCGTCCCGGTTTGTTCGAGCACGCCCAGCGCGTCGGCGATCGCGTCGTCCCAACGACCGCGTTTCATCTCTGACTCGGCCAGCACGCCGCTCAGGCATACCGACCGCAACCGGAGATCGTGATCCTCGGTGTACTGGAGCCCCTCCGCAATGACGGCGTCTGAGCGCTCGAAGCGATGGTTGTCCGCGAGAAAAGTCGCAAGGTTCGCATACGCCCGCCCGGCCAGGTGTCCGAGGCCGTGCGCCAGTGCGATCTCTAACGCTCGCTCGATGGACACGAGACCGTCGTCGACCTCGCCCTCGGTGACGAGCGAGCAGCCCAAGGTGTTGAGCGCGTCGGACTCCGCATTGGCGTCACCGACGAGTCGGGCAATGTCAAGAGACCGCCGAAGCATCGCGAGAGCCTGACGCCGATCCGCTAACTCCATGCCGGAGGCGCCGGCGCTAGCCAGTGCTCGACCTAACTCGATCGTCGGTCCGTGTCGTTCGAGAATTTCAACGCCCTGCAATGCGTGCCGGTAGGCCAGGTTGCCCTGCCCGAGATTCCAGGCGATGTGGTCGACCGCGATGTGCGCTGCGCCAATACGTATTTGGTCATCGACCTCGTTCCATAGCCGGAGCGACTCCTCGGCCGCAGCCAACGCCTCGTCCATCTGGTCGATCACCATGCATTCCTCGGCGAGCGCCTCGAAAAGCGCGGCCCGCTCGTTGGCCGGGCGGGCCGATGCAAACCGCAACGCGGTTCG
Source organism: uncultured Actinomycetota bacterium (assembly GCA_963809815.1). Lineage (GTDB taxonomy): Bacteria > Actinomycetota > Actinomycetes > Mycobacteriales > Jatrophihabitantaceae > CAVVJA01. The sequence continues at coordinate 259,678 of CAWELM010000014.1, read as the reverse complement.
GTAATGGTGGGTCGATTCGCGATGCGATCCGAGGTAGCTCGCCCGTCGACCTGCATCCACGCTGAACCGGAACGCCGACTCGCCCTCGTTGGCCGCGGCCGCGTGGCTCGCAAGGCGTGCGACGTCGACATCTCGTCGGTGCTCGAGGGTTCGCAAGATCGCTCGGTTCACGGCCGCCCGCCGGATAGGGGGAATCTCGTTGGCGATCGTCGCCCGCGACAGCTCGTGCCGGAATCCGAGTTCCTCTCCGAATGTCATCAACATGCCGCTGCCGATACAGTCGTCGATGCCATCGGCATCGGTTCCGCTTGCCTCGACGAGTACGTCGGCGTCGAAACGGATGCCCAGCTGAGAGGCCACGTCGAGAGCGCGGCGTCCGCTCGACGACAGCCGGGCTGCCCGCGCCAGGACCACGTCACGAACCGTGGCCGGCCGGCTGGACCCTGCGGCCAACATCTCGGTGACGAAGAAGGCATTTCCTGATGTTTGGCGATATACCTCTTCGGCATCGAGGCCAGAACCAGCGACCAGGGTCGCCACGCCGGACTCGGTCAACGGGACCACCGGCACACGTCGCGTTGCGCTCAAGCGAGTGAGCTCGCCAATCAAGCGGGTAAGCGCCCCGTTCGAGCTGATCTCGTCGTCACGGTATGTCGCGATCACCATCGCCGGGATGCGATCGAGTCGGCGGCCGGCGTAGAACAAGAAGTCGGCCGTCGCATCGTCGGCCCAGTGCAGGTCTTCAACGAGCACCACAGTCGACTGTTGTTCCAACGCGTCGAGAATTGCGGCGAAAAGCTCATCGCGCGGCAATGCGGAGTCGACCTCAAGCTGCGCTGCGATCTCGATGATTGGCCCAAGCGGTCGCGGCGTGGACAGTCCATCGCAGGAGCCGGCCGCAATGCGGACGGCGACCTCGTCCAGGAACGCAGAGACGAGCGCCGACTTGCCGGCGCCCGCCTCACCACCGACGAGCGCGAGCGTGCCTGCTCCCGTTCTGATGTTCTCGAGGTATGTCGACAGCGTCGAGAGCTCCGACTCGCGCTCGATCAACTGCATGACCGCGACGGTAAGAAGCGCTTAGTGCTGCGGTCAATGGCTTGCGCCTAATATGCGGGGTGCGGGTCGGCAAAGTGGGTGGAACTTTCCCGCCGCGGTGGTTAGATCAGCTCGGCGATGAGTTGCGCGGCTCGGGCGGCACCATCCGTCTCGACGTCGACGTAGTCGACGCGCGTGCCGATCAGTTGAGCGATCCGGGCGGCGACGAGGTCCGGGTCGCTCGTCGAGTAGTCCATGCATTCGCCCGCCCGATAGCGATCCAGCCGGTGGCGTACATGAAAGTTCTGCTCGAAGTGATGGGCGAGCGGGAAGTAGAGGAACGGGCGCTTGGCCGCGGTCAACTCCATCGTCGTGGTCAGGCCACCTTGTACAACGGCCAGGTCGCATACGCATAGATGCGCATACAGACAATGGACATAATCGTGCAGCTCCAGGCCGGCGTGCGGCGGGAACTGGGCTGGGTCGATGCGCGGGCCCGTCGCCACGACCATTCGTAGTTCGGGAACTGCCCTCTTGGCCAGGGCGCGATAGCCACGATGCCGACGACTCGCTCCGGGTGTTCGGATGCAAGCCGCAAGACCCACGGCACGGCATGACAGTGGGCTACCAGAACCGCACGGTCGACGCCGGTGGCGTCGAGCACGGCCGTCAGGTCAGCGACGACTTCGGCGGGTGCGTACGACTGCGTCGTCTCCGGGCGGTCAGAACGACCGGTACCTCGCCCGTCGATGACCGCAACAGTGAAACGACCGGCGAGCGATGGAGCGATCATCTTCCACGACCGTCCATGCGTGATGGGTGCTGCCGGGACGAGCAGCAGCGCCGGCTGGCCACCGTCGTACACCTCGAACCCGACCTTGATGCCGTTACGCTCGACGAAGTCCTGCCGGTCAGGCCGGCGCGCTCTCATCGCCCGATCTGACCACGAACCGCGTCCGTGTCAAGCGCGGAGGGCCGACGGGAAGTCCTAAGTGCTTGGATAGCCGATGCAGTCGTACGGAGGAGGAAACCGTGGAGATCCTGATCGTCGGCACTATCACGGTCGATCCTGCACACCGGGGCGCTCTGCTCGCGGCAATTCGCCCGCTCGTGCAAAAGACGCGCCGAGAAGAACCGGGTTGCCTCGAGTATGCCTTCACCGCGGACACCGTCGACGACGACCGCGTCATCGTGGTCGAGCATTGGCAGGACGAGAGCACATTAGCGGCGCACTTCATGCATCCCAACTTTCTTGCGACGAAGAACACGCTGCATGATCTCGGGTCGGGGAAGTCGGTAATTCGCAAGTACCGGGTCGATATCAGCGAACCGATCCGGGACAGCGAGAAGCGATACCGCGCCGATTTCTTCACCGTCGCCGAAGAGCGCAGCTGACGCTCGCTCGGATTGACGGGCGCGAAGGTTTCGGTCCGCTGCTCATCACGGTCGCCGTCATCGGCGCGCGAGATGACTTCAAGGCAACAGTTAGGAAAGATCGTCCAGATCGACCCGCACTGGGAATGGCTCGGCTGCCTCGAAGATGCCGGTGATCGGGCCAGCGTCCTGATAGCCGAATTGGCCGGCTAGGTGACAAGCGATCAACGAGACGCGTGTATCGAGATCCAAGATCCAATAGTGCGGAACACCCGCGTCGGCATATTCACCCCGCTTGATTATCGAGTCGGTGCGGCGTGAACCGGGGGAAATGATTTCGACGACGAGCACTGCTTCCGTCGCGCGGAGCAGGTCGCCGTCAGCATTGACGCGGTCGAACTCGGCCTGGCTGACGACAACGAGATCCGGTCGGCGGGAGGTACCCGGTTGATCTGCCGGCGCTAGTCGAAGGTCGATATCGATATCAGGAACGGCGCGCAGACTCTTCGGTAACTGCGCGTCCAGCTGGGCAAAGAGCCGAGCGACGGCGATCATGTGACGAGGTGTCGGACTCGGCGACATCACGAGGTTGCCCTCCAGCAATTCCCACCGGTGCGCATCGTCGTCTGGCAGCCCGGCGTAGTCGGCAATCGTCAGTAGCCGTCCTGGCTGTGGCAAAGCGGTCATCTCTGCGCCTCCATGGTGAGTCGAGTCTCCCACGCTGCAATTGCGTAAGGCCGGCTTGACATCACCGGACTCGCACTAATCACTGCGGCCGTGCTCATGTGCCACCCGGCGGCGCAACTGATTCCTTGGCCAGTACGAATGAACTTCCTCGGTCGGGACGTCAAGCGAGACGTGGGGTATTTCCTGCCATCGATACCTGTGACCTATCGCCGCCTCGGACACGCACACGGGCGTTCCGGCCCGTCGCCTTCGTAGTTGCCGCGGACATTGCTTTCTCGTCGAGGTCGTAGAGGAGCGTTCGGAGTCGACGGAGGGCGCGACCGCGGACCGGCCCGATGCTGCCGATCGGCATCGGTATGGTGCGGCTGATCTGTGCGTATCCCCGCTGCGCCGGGTCGAGTTGCAGCCGGATGAGGCGTCGTTCCCGGTCGGGTAGTTGGCCGATGGCCTGATAGAGCCGGGATGTTGTCTGCCGGGCGGCGACTGTGTCAGCAACGTCGGCCGCGTCATCGACCCAGGGGAAAACGTCCATGGAGTCGGAGGTGGGCAGCTCCCGGTACCGGTTCCGGAGTGCAGCGGCGGAGAACCGGCGCATGGTGGTGGCCAACCATCCAGCGACGCACTGCGGATCGCGGATGTGCTCGGCGTTTTGACACAGCGCCAGCCAGGTCGATTGTGCCGCGTCGTCGCATTCCTCCGGGGTGAGCCGGTAGCGGCGGCCGATGCCGTACAGCCGGCCGGCGTAGCGGTCGGCCAGCTCGGCAATATTCAGCGCGGAACTTGGTGTCTTCGCGAAATTCGGCTGAGCAAGCATGTGCCTGTCCTTCTCGTATGCGGGCGCTCCTGCACGGTAGGCAGCCATACGGCTAGCGAACTTCGGTGAACGGTGCCTATCTCGCCGAATGCTGTGCCCAGATTGGGCGGCGTCTGGCTGAGCCCGGCCGCGGTCGGGTCAGTGAGCGACGGAGGTTCGGCCCAGGTGGTGACTACCTGGTCGCGCTCGGTCCCCTCAACCGCAGCACGGCCGAGATCAGGATTACGGCTCTCGGTGGCAGCGTGGTCTGGTCCGCCGTCACGAATGTGCCGGTTGGGTTGTCCTCCGCAGCCAGATGCGGCGGACCCGTCCGGCCGTGGTGGATCGAGCCTGGTCGCGACGGGCGCGGCGCGCGTGGCGTGCCTGCTGGGCAAGCCGCTCCGCGTCGGCAGCGGCAATCAGCTCGGTACGCCGAGTAGTGGCCAGCTCGCCGATCATCGGACTGGTGAACATTGGTTCCTCCTTGGGTCGGTGCTGTGCCATCGAGACTCGTCGCCACGAGGGCCGCTGCCATCCGTGCCGAGCACGGGTTCACCACGGAGCCAGCACGGAATCACCACGTACTCGCCGCAGTCGGCAGCAACCAGGGCCCGCAAGCGGCAAGATGAGCCAGTGATGCAGGGGACGGCCGGGCTGTCCGAGCGTGAGGTCGAGGTACTGGCCGCGCTCGGGGAGCACCTGTCGAATGCGCAAATCGCCTCGCGGTTACAACTGTCGGTCCGCACCGTCGAGACGCACGTGTCGTCGCTGCTGCGCAAGCTGGGCGTGGCCGACCGGCGCGCGCTCGCGGCGCTGGCGCCTGGTTTGGTGACCTCTGAGGCGTCCGGTGCGGCGGGAATGGTACGTGGCTTGCCTGCCACCTGGACGCCGTTCATCGGACGGACCCGTGAGCAGGCCGAGCTGCTGGAATCGTTGGAGGTCTCGCGGCTGGTCACGCTGCTCGGTCCGGGCGGTGTCGGCAAGACGCGGCTAGCCGGAGAGGTGGCGCGGCAACTGGGGCCCACGCTGCCGTTCGGTGCGGTGTTCGTGGAGCTTGTCAGCACCCGACCCGGGTTCTTCGTGCAGACAGTGGCGTCCGTGCTCGGTGTGACCGAACGGCCCGGCCAGACGCTCCGTGACGCCGTGTTTGCTCGGCTGCGGCCAGGGCAGTCACTCCTCGTGCTCGACAACTGCGAGCATTTGGTCGACGACGCCGCGGAATTCCTCACCACGCTGCTCGGAGAAACCACCGGGCTGCGCGTGCTGACGACGAGCCGCGCACGCATCGGGGTGCCGAGTGAGCGAGTCGTGCCGCTCTCTGGGCTCTCGCTCATCGTGCCGTCGACCGGTAGCGCGGCGGATTCGGAGGCGGTCGCGCTGTTCTACGACCGAGCCCGAACGCTGGACGCGACGTTTGACGCCGACCCGGCAGTGGTCGGAGAGCTGTGCGCGCAGCTGGACGGCATGCCGCTCGCGATCGAGCTGGCCACCGCGCGTAGCGCCGCGTTGGGCATCACCGGGCTGCGCGCCGGACTGACCGATCGGCTCCGGCTGCTCAGCGGTGGCCGCGGCGGCGACGAGCGGCACAGGTCGCTGCGCGCGGTGCTCGATTGGAGCCACGACCTGCTCGACGACGAGGAACGGACCGCGCTGCGCCGGCTGGGCCGGTTCGTCGGCGATTTCGATATCGGGGCGGCGAGTGCGGTGACCGGGCTGCCGGCAGCCGAGGTGGCCGACCTCGTCGGGCGGCTGGCCGACAAGAGCCTGTTGGTGCACCGGCCCGGCGGCGGGCGGTGGTCGCTGCTCGAGACGGTGCGGGCCTACGCGCTGGACAAGTTGACCGAGGCCGGCGAGCTGGGCGATGTGACCGTCCGCTACGTGCGGTGGGCCGCGGATGCAGCCGCCGACATCGAGAATCGGCTGGAACGCGGCGAGCCGTGGCAGGCCGCATTCGACGCCGTGGCCGATGACCTGCGGGCGGCGCTGAGCCTCGCCGATGGTGACCTGGCGGCCCGGCTGGCGCGTTCGCTCGGCCACCTGACCTTCGCCCGCCGCTTCTTCGCCGAGGCGCGGGGGCACTACCTCCGCGCGGCCGAATACGCCGTCCACGACGCCCAAGCCGCGCGTGATCTCTGGTCTGCCGCTGGCGTCGCGCACGTCGAGTACAACGGGCAGCTGCGCTACCAGTACGCCGTCGCCGCGGCCGAGCGGGCCGCCACGGCGGGCGACCACGGCATTCAGGCCGCGGTGCTCGCCGAGGCGGTGTCCGGGGCGACGCGATTCCCCGCGATGTTCGAGCGCGACGTCGGGCTGGCGGAGCTGCGGCAGGTGCTCTCCGTTGCCCACAATGTCGCCCCGCCCGGCGATCTCGCCGCGGCGGCGCAGCTCACCGCAGCGGACGCGTGGACCGAAACGCGGACGGTCGAAGTGCCGGACCCGGAGATGTTCGACGCCGCGCTCGGCGCAGCCGAGCGGGCTGACGACCCGGTGCTGATCAGCGCCGCCCTCGATGCGCTCGGGTCGGTGCAGGTGATGGGCGGGCACTTCGCGATGACGAATGTGCTGGGTTCCCGCCGGCTCGGCCTGCTATCGCGCCTGCCTCCGCACCAGCCGCGGGCGGGTGCGGAGATCCACGACATCCTCCACATGGCGGTGGAGAACGCGATCACAGCCGGTGAGCCGTCGTTCGCCCTCGAGACGGCTCGGCGCTTCGAGCTCAACGAGTTCGTGGCGGCGGCGCCACTCATGGTCGAGAGCAAGCCGGTCGTCGCGCTCGTGCTGCTCGGTCGGTTCGACGAGGCCGTCGCCCGAGGGCGGCGGACGCGCCAGCTGTGGGAGGACGCCGGCCGACCGCCGGCGCGGTGGCTCGCGCCGATGATGTACTCGCTCGTGCTGTGCCACGCCCTGCGTGGTGACGACCTGGTCGCCTCCGACTGGCGGACATTCGCCGGTGTCGAACTCGCCGGTGACCAGACGCGCAACGTCCACTTCCAGGTCCGTGGGATGGCGACATTCGTCGAGGCCCGACTTTCCCTGCACTTCGGTCGATGGGACGAGTCGGCGTACCTGGTCGCCGGTCTACCGACCCAGGAGAACGCGTGGTGGCAGATGCGGCACTGGTACTTCGACGCCTACCCGTGGGCTGTCGCGGCCGAGCTCGCCGTGGCGGCCGGGTTGCCGGACGCGGCGGAACGCCTGACCGCGGCGGCGCCCGCAGCGCGTGAGAACCGCTGGGCAGCAGCCTGCGTCGCACGGGCCCGGGCACGACTCACGGGTGATCCGGCCGACCTCGACGCCGCGCTGGCGGCCTGGGAACGGCTCGGCGCCCGCTACGAGCGCGCCTGCACGCTGGCGCTGATTCCGTGCCGACTCGACGAGGCCCGAGCCGAGCTCGCCGACCTCGGCGTGCCAATGCCGCACGAGCCGTAGTCGGCGTCGGCGGGCTCGTCCGACCGATCTTGTCGGTGCCTCAGCCGACCGGGCCGCGCAGCGCCAGGACGCGCCGCAGCGCGTGGATGGCCGCGCCCCGATCGAGTTGACCGTCGGCGACCGCCGCCTGGAGTGCGTCGACCGCATCCTGGCCCTGGCTGACCACACGTGCGGAGCACAGCACGATGTCCATGCCGGCGGCCGCGGCCGCCACCGCGCGTTCCCCGGTGCTACCGAAGCTCTGCAGCGCGCCGGCCTCGATCGCGTCGGTGATTGTCACCCCGCGGAACTTGAGTCGCCCGCGCAACTCGCCGTGCACGATTCTCGGTGACAGCCCGGACGGCAGGTCCGGGTCGAGTGCCGGGTAGGTCGCCCACGACGTCATGATCATGTCTACGTTGGCGTTGATGGCGTATGTGAAGGGCAACTCGTCGATGCTGCGCAGATCCGACAAGGACACGTCGAGCGTCACGGGCCCGAGATCCGTGTTCTGGGCGCGGGTCGCGGCACCAAGCCCGGGGTAGTGCTTGGCAGTTGTGACCACACCAAGCGTCTGCTGCGCGGTAATGGACGCGGCACCGCACTCACCACAGACCACCGGATCCATGCTGTACGAGCGGCCGAACTGGTCGTCGAAGTTGCCGGCTTGCCGGAAGACGTCGAGTACCGGCGCCAGGTTGCAGTTCATCCCGGCGGTGAGCAAGTTCTGCGCTGCGCCGGTGCCCGCGGACGTAGCTGTGGCAACCGGGTCCGCCGACGCGCCGATCTGCTTCTCGGAGATCCCCGGGGCTCCCGGAAGCCGCTGCACGATGCCGCCCTCCTGGTCGGTCATCAGCAGCAATGGATATCCGATGCCGCTGTCCGCCTGTGCCTGCGCCAATTGGGCGGTCACCGCTTGAATCTGACTGGGGTAGTTAGGACGGCTGATGTTCTCGCCGAAGAAGATCACCCCGCCGACCAATCCGGCCCGGATGGCGTCGAAGAGCGCCGGCGGCGGCGTCAGCCCGGGATAGGACCAAATCACGCGCTGCCCAACCTGCTGGGCCGGGGAGAGCCCGAGCGTCTCGGAACCCATCGTCCCGCTCGCCGCACCGGTTGGGGCAGCGAGTGCCTGGGCCGGCTTCATGAACCCGGCACCGACGAGCAGAGCTGCCCCGCCGACGAGCACACTGCGCCGGCTGACGCCTCGTTGGTCGATTCCCGGAAACGCGTCGACGGGGATTGGAGCGCCGCCGTAACCGTCGCGTATAGCCATTGCCGTCCTCCTCACGGGTAGGGCCCACCCGGAGCGGCTGTGTACAGAACGTCTGTTTCGGCCGAAAACTTCGGATGGTCGGTTCCAGCCCACATTGGCATAGACCAATTTGAGCGTCAAGGGTCGGAATCCGCTCGGCAAAGTTGCCGCGTGGATGGCACGGTCCGCCCGCAACATCTGCTGGAACGTCCCCGGGTCCCGCTCGCGGTGACGGGGCTTCGAGCCCACTCCCGTGACCTCGCCGGATCGGTTAACGGCTGCGTCCCCCTGGGCCGCGACTATCGCGGTGCACATCGGGCCGATCCGGCGAGGTCCCCGTACTAGAGACGGTCGAGTGGTGAGAATCTGTCGCCGTTCTGGACCAGGTCGTTTCTCCGCGCTCAGGGCATTCCCGACGGGATCTATCGCGACCACCAAATCGCCTATTAGTGTGCAAAGGGTGGACGCGAGTGCTGACGCCGACGTCGAGCACAGCGACGCCGACCTCCTTGCTGCCGTCCGCGCCGGCGACGACTCGGCGTACGCCGAGCTGTGGACCCGCCACCAGGCGGCGGCGCGCCGGATGGCCGCGCAGGTGGCCAAGTCCGGAGACGTGGACGACCTGGTCAGCGAGAGCTACTACCGCGTGTTGCGGGTAGTCAAGGCTGGACATGGTCCACACGACGCATTCCGGCCCTATCTGTTCAGCACGATGCGCCGGTTCGCCATCGACACGGCGCGGTCCTACGAGCGGCGAGTCACGCTCACCGATCAGGCCGCCGATCTGGAGGCGGAGCCGGCGCCCTCCGCGGCTGACGTCGCGGCGCTCAACGCCGAACAGCATGCCGCCTGGCGGGCCTGGGCGTCACTGCCAGAGGCAAGTCGTGCGGTGTTGTGGCACGTCGTTGTGGAGCGGCAGACGCCGGCCGAGATCGCGCCGATCCTTGGCACCAGTCCCAACGGCGTCACGTTACGGGCCCGCCGGGCCAAGGAGCGACTGCGGCAAGCGTTCCTCCAACAGCACCTCGCGGCCACCGACGACCAGGAGTGCCGTGAAACGCGGCGGCAACTCGGCCCCTACATCCGCGACGCGCTGTCCAGTCGTGATCGCGCGGCCGTGGACGAACACCTCCGGCAGTGCGAGCGATGCCGAGCTGCGCTGCTTGAGGTCGACGACGTCAACAACTCGCTGCGGACGGTGATCGCCCCAATCATTCTGGGCGGCGCGCTCGCGGCCGGCCATTACTTGTCTTCCGCCGGCTCCGTGGGGCACCTGGCCGCGGCCAGCGTCTCCGGGCCCAATAGCGCCGCACCAAGTGGCGCCGACGCGACCTCGAGTGGCTCGGCCGCCGATAGCCACCGACTTTGGCAGACCAGATCGAGGACCGTGACGTTGGCTGCTGCCGGCGCCGCTGCTGCGATCGCTGCCTTGCTGGTCATCCTCGGGGTAATCCACGGCTCGCCGGAACACTCGCCGCACGCGGCACCGAACCCCACCGCACCGTCCTCCCCAGGCGCCCGGGGGCCAGTTACGGGCGGATCCGTGGGGTCCTCGGCCGCTACCGGCGTTCCCCACCGTACGGTCACGTCCGCTCCCGGATCTGGCGACGTCCAGCCTCCCGGCGGCGCCCAGCCTCCGAGGGGCGCGGCACCGCGGCCCGGCGGTACAGCTCAGACGCCGGCTGCCGGGTTACCTCAGGGAGCCGCCGCGGCGGCGGCCGGCGGGACGCCCCTAGCAGCCGCCGAACCTACCGGAAATGCCGCACCGTCGGCGGGGCAGCAACCGGCGGCAACCAGCACGGCCCCGGCCGCCCCGGCACCACCGCCGGCGAGCCCATCACCCGTTACCGTTCGCGAAGTCGTCGCGGTCGCCATCCCGGACCCGGCGGCATCGGTGACCTTGTCGGTGCCGACGAGGTGGACGATCGAGGCCGTCGATGCCGCTGGCATCGCCGTAACCGGCTGCACCGGACTGCACACAACAACCGTGCGCTGCCTCAATCTGGGGGTCGGCCGGACGCTCGCCGTGCAGGTGCAGGGCATCCGAACGGCAGGCGCGGTGCTCCACGTCAGTGCAGTGGGGCTGGGTGGCGGTGTGCGCGACTACCCACTGTGAGACCGGCGATCTCGCGCGACAAACGACGGGCATCCTGAACGGTCAGTCGCGGGTACGACGACCTGAAGCGACGGGGTGTATACCCCGTCTGTGCCGCTTACGGTGCGAGGCCGCCTCGATGCGTGGATGCTGTGAGTGTGCGACCGGGCGGCGGGGCCGCGCTCGAGGAGGAGGCGCGAGCGCGGTATCTCGACCTCGACTTCCCCGCGGCGATAGCGGCGTGGGAGCGGTCCTACGCGGCCTACCGCGCTGACGGCGACGCGGTGGGCGCGGTGCGCATGGCGCGCACGCTGGCGGGCATGCACGGTCAGATCACTGGGGATGTCGCAGTGATGAGCGGCTGGTTGGCCCGGGCGAAGACGCTGCTCGCCACTGCCGGCGAATCCGCCGAATCGGGCTGGGTGGCGCTGAACATGGCGATGTTCGAGGGTGAGCGCGCTCGCCGGCACGCGCTGCTGCACGACGCGATCGGCGTCGCGCACAGATACCACGACACCAATCTCGAGTTCACCGCGATGGCCTACCTCGGCGCGAGCCTGGTGCACGACGATCGCACTGACGACGGCATGCCACTTCTCGACGAGGCCCTCGCCGCGGTCGTCGGAGACGAGGTAGACGACGTTTGCGCCGTCGAGGAGATCTTCTGCCAGCTGTTCGCGGCCTGCGAGTACGCACACGACGTTCGTCGCGCGGATGAGTGGATCCGGGTGGGTGAAGCCGTCGCCGCACGGTACCGGTTGCCGGCGGTGACCGCGTTCTGCCATACGCACTACGGCGGGGTGCTCACTGCCGCCGGCCGCTGGCCGGAGGCCGACACGGCGTTGACGGAGGCCGTCCGGTTGTGGGGCCTGGGCCGCCGCACGGCGCAGCGACGAGGTGCCGCGATCCGGCTTGCGGACCTGCGCGTCCGGCAGGGCCGCATCGAGGAGGCCGAGCAGCTGCTCGCCGAGTTGACCGTCGATGCCGAGGCCGCGCTCCCACTCGCCGCGATACACCTGGCCCGCGGCGAGACGACGCGGGCGGCAGACGTGCTCGACCGCGGATTGGCGCAGCTGCCACTGGACAGCGCGGTCGCGGCACCGCTGCTCGCGCTGCTCGTCGACGTGCACCTCGCGGCCGGCCACGCCGCCGATGCCGCCTCCGCAGCCAAGCGGCTGGCGGCCATCGCCGCCCGCCACCGCGGCCCGTTCCTCACAGCGTCAGCGGCGTTGGCGCAGGGCAGTGTCGCGGTGGCTGACGGGCTCGGCGACGACGCGCGTACCTGCTTGCGGGAGGCGTTGGCCGGTTTCGCTGGCGCCGAGCTGCCAATGGAACTTGCCCGCACCCAGCTCGCGCTCGCGGCCGCGCTTGCGAAAGACCGGCCCGAAGTCGCGCTGGCCGAGGCGCGGGCCGCGTTGGCCGGCTTCGAGCGGTTGCGGGCCGCTCGGCATGTCGATGCGGCCGCGGCATTGCTCCGCTCGCTCGGCGTCCGACCAAACACCGCGATTCGTACCGACGGGCGGCTGACGGCTCGCGAGGCAGAGGTGCTCGCCCTGCTCGGGCATGGCCTGTCCAACCCGGAGATCTCGGACCGACTGTTCATCAGCCGCAAGACCGTCGAGCACCACGTCGCCAACGTGCTGGCGAAGCTCGGCCTGCGCAGTCGTGCCGAGGCGGCCGCGTACGCGGCCCGGACCGCGAAATAGGGGATCTCACCGATCCCGAACCGCGCGTGCCGCGCCACTCTCTGCGCAAGTCGTTCGAGAGGAATGCGCGATGTATGACGCGATCGTCGTCGGCGCTCGTTGCGCCGGCTCCCCTACCGCGATGTTGCTCGCCCGGCAGGGTTATCGGGTGCTGCTGGTCGACCGGGCCGAGTTCCCGAGCGACACAGTGTCCACGCATGTGGTGCAGGCACCGGCCGTCGCCGCCTTGCATGGCTGGGGGCTGCTACCGCAGGTGGTCGCCTCGGGCGCGCCGCCGATCGACACCTACTCGTTCGACTTCGGTCCGCTTCAGATCACCGGTACGCCCCAGCCCGTGGACGGCTTCTCCGCCGCGTACGCGCCACGCCGGACCGTGCTCGACAAGATCCTCGTCGACGCCGCAGTGCGTGCCGGCGTGGAGCTACGCGAGCGATTCAGCGTCGATGGGTACGTGGTCGAGGACGGCGCGGTGGTCGGTGTCCGCGGTCACGAACACAACGGCGCGGCCGTCGTCGAGCGGGCCCATGTCGTGATCGGCGCGGACGGTCGCAACTCGGAGCTGGCCCGGACCGTGCGCGCCAAGGCGTATGCGGAGAAGCCGCGCGCACAGTGGTCGTACTACACCTACTTCCGCGACCTGCCGGTCGAGGGGTTCGAGATCTACATCCGGCCCAATCGCGGCTGGGCGGCGTGCGCGACGAACGACGGTCTCACGATGGTCGTCCTCGGCTGGCCGACTGCTGAGGCAGAGGCTTACCGGGCCGACCCGGAGGGCAACTTCTTCAAGACGCTCGAGCTCGTTCCCGAGTTCGCCGAGCGGGTACGCGCGGCCACCCGCGCCGAACGGTTCACCGGTGCCGGGCTGCCGGGGTACCTACGCAAGCCGTACGGACCGGGCTGGGTTCTGGTCGGTGACGCAGGGTACAACAAAGACCCGATCACGGCGCAAGGCATCATCGACGCGTTCCGGGACGCTGATTCGGTGGCTGGCGCGCTGCACGACGTCTGGTCCGGTAGGCGGACCTTCGCTGCCGCGATGAGCGCTCACCACGCTGCTCGCGACGCGCAGGTCATGCCGATCTACGAGTTCACCTCGCAGCTCGCGATGCTGGAGCCACCCCCGCCTGAGATGCAGCAGCTGCTCGGGCAGATTCACGGCAACCAGGCCGCGATGGACGCGTTCGTCAGCATCAACGCGGCGACGATGTCCCCGGCGGAGTTCTTCGATCCCGGGTTCCTCGGCCCGCTGCTCGCTGCATAGGCCCGCCTAACGGGGCCCGGGTTTCCTCAGGTGATCCTCGGCCGTGATCTTGGACTTATCGTCGCTCCCTGGCCGCAAGTCCAAGGTCATCGGGCCGGCTCCGCCACGTGTCTGGAACCTTTGGCGTCAGTCACCTCGTCACCCTGTAAAGAGCAGATTGAGCTCCTGTGCGCGGAGTGGCGGCAAAGTGATCGTTCTGAACGGCAGGCCGACCCGGCCCGGGTTGCGCTGGCTGACGCGCGGCACGCGCACTGTTCAATCGAGAATCGGCGGACTGTCGAGGTGTGGACGCCCTGCGGTGATGGTTGCCGTAGTCCTACTTGTGGCGAGCTGCGCGTCGTCGCGGACGGCTCCCGGAGCCCCGAGGTCGTCCGCTCCGCACCTGACCTCCACTCAGGCCTCATCGTCGGCCTCCTCGACGTCCGCGCCTAGCCGGGTCGCGCCTCCGCCATACACTGCTGACACAACAAGGAAGGCACCCCGCTCCTCGATGGTTTCCACGCCGCCTACTTCGGGTCGCATTCCGGACCCGTCCACTGGTGCGGCCGTGCAGGTCGGGCTCTCCGACAACGGGCGGCAGGTCGAGTTGCGGAGGGGCCAGCGGCTACGGGTGGAGCTGGCGGGGACGTGGGCCGCCCCGGTCGCGGGTCCCACGGGCGAAGGGGCCGGCTTGCAGGTGCTGCACCGGGATTCCGCGCACGGCTCTTCCGCGCAGGGTCCCGCGGTGGCGACATTTACCGCGGTTCGCGTCGGACTGGCGTCGGTGCTGGCGACTGAGGATGTGCCGTGTCTGCATACCCAGCCTAGGTGTGCACGTCCGCAAGGACACTTCGAGCTCACTGTGCTCGTGATACCGCCGCCCGGGATGAGCGCCGGTCCGCTACCCGTGCCCGCTCCGTAGCGCGTATCCGCGCCTACGCAGCCCGCTATCCGGAGCACGCTGCGAGGACTGGGCGAACGCGGCGTCGTTTCCACTCGAGCGCACCACAATCTGCCATTTCGTAGCTTGATCGAAGGCCTTCCGCCCAATGCTGGGGTCAGGTGTAATCCGAGTGCACTACCCAGAATTGGCCGAACTGTACGTCGCAGGACTTGTCTGCGCGGTTTGAGAGCGAAACTTCCCTCTTGTCCGGCGAACCTGGCCGCCGTAGCGTCCAATTCGCCAAATACCGCATCTCGCCGGTTTCCGCGCGAACCCGGTGGGCTCACCGAGGGGGATGGTTGCATGCGGATCCGACGTCGTGTCCTCGTCGTCGTAGTCTCGGCGGGGCTGATCGCGGCCGGGCTCATTCCGGCGCTGGGCAACTCCGCTGGAGCGGCTCCGTTCAATGTCAAGCAACTCAACAAGATCCAGCGCCGGTTGATCTCCGGTGAGTTGCTCACCGAGATGGGCGGGTCGCAGGTCACCCCGAACGTCATCCCCGGCGGGGGCGACGAGGACGAGGGGCCGGGCGCCGACGGCGCGCCGAACACCCCGCCGGAGAGCATCGGACCGGCGATCGGCTCGAACGGCCTGCCGGCCAACTACGCGCCGACCGGCGCCGGAGCGTGCAGCCAGCGACTCGGCAGCAACGTCAAGGTCAACCAGAATTGCCTCAACATCACCGACTCTGACCTGCAAGGACGCGGCCAGGCCAACAACGAGACCTTCATCTCGCAAGACCCGTTCAACAGCAGCCACCTCGTGGCGTCGGACAACGACTACGTGCGCGGGGACGGGACCTGTGGCGCTGCGTACTCCCTGGACCGTGGGAAGACGTGGAACAACTCGACCATCCCGAATATCTTCACCCGCGGACCGGGAACCACCCCGCGCCAGTACTGGCAGGCGGCCGGTGACACGTCCGTCGCCTGGGACACCCGCGGCAACGCATACTTCTCCTGCCAGCTGTTCAACCGCGGCACCGCGGCATCGAGCAACCCGGATCAGTCCAGCTCGTTCGTCGTCTTCCGGTCGACCGGCAACAACGGCGCGTCGTGGAATTTCCCCGGTCGGTACACGACAGCGTTCTTCGACCCGACGGGTACCGCCGGCGTGCTGGAGGACAAGGCGCTCATGGCCGTCGACGCCTCGGTGACCAGCCCGTTCCGGGACCGTGTCTACGTGACCTGGACCGAGTTCGCGGCCGACGGCACCGCCTACATCTACGAGACCCACTCCAGTGACTACGGCCAGACGTTCAGCCCGCGGGTGCTGGTGAGCGCGGACAACGGGCTGTGCCCGGTGACATTCGGCGTGCCGACTCCGCAGGGCAACTGCAACGAGAACCAGTTCTCCGACCCGTTCACCGGACCGGACGGCGCCCTGTACGTGGCCTACTCGAACTTCAACAATGCGGTGGCCGGGAATGACAACCGCAACCAGATACTGCTGGCCAAGTCGACCGACGGCGGCAGCACCTTCAGCACGCCGGTGAAGGTCAGCGACTACTA
The DNA here is from genome assembly GCA_963809815.1 of uncultured Actinomycetota bacterium. Taxonomy (GTDB): domain Bacteria; phylum Actinomycetota; class Actinomycetes; order Mycobacteriales; family Jatrophihabitantaceae; genus CAVVJA01. The sequence continues at coordinate 243,628 of CAWELM010000014.1, read as the reverse complement.
CGACCTGCCCGACTGCGACACTTACCAGGGCGCCGGCGCCGACCCGTTCCGGGCCTGCGTGCCGGAGAAGGGCAGTTCGACCAAGTCGGTGTTCCGCGCGACTAACTACGCCTCCGGCGCGGTCAACCCGACCAAGCCGAACCAGGTCGTGGTGACTCTCGGCTCCTACATCAATCAGCACTCCAACGAGTCGAACGGCTGCGTCCCGGCTGGCTTCGCCGCTGACGGCCTGAACCTCTACACCGGCGTCAAGACCGGCGGTTGCAACAACGACATCCTGGTCAGTGTCTCGACCAACGGGGCCGCATCCTTCACCGGGACGACCACCGACCCGCGGGTCGAGACATCGGTGACCCAGCAGCCCAAGCAGGCCACCACCGACCAGTGGTTCCAGTGGGCCGCGTTCAGTTCCACGGGCACGCTCGCCGTGGACTACTACGACCGGCAGTACGGCTCGGACGAGACGACCGGCTTCTCGGACTTCAGCCTGTCCGGCAGCCGCGACCTCACCCGGTTCGGTGCCGCCCGCGTCACCTCCAGCTCGATGCCGCCGCCGACCCAGTTCGGCGGGGCCAAGGGCGGCCAGTTCTGGGGCGACTACACCGGCCTGACGGTGACCAGCGAGAAGGCGCACCCGGTGTGGAGCGACACCCGGGCGGTGGACCTGTTCGTCTGCCCGGGCAGTGCCACCGGTCCGGGTAACCCGCCGCGGCTGTGCACCGCGACCGAACCGAACGGGCTGCAGGCCAATGACCAGGAGATGTTTACTGACTCACTGAACATTCCGACGCGCTAGCACCGTCACGACTGATCTCCTGCCCGTGCCGGGGTCCGCCCGTAGCCGGCATTCGCTGCGGAACCGGAACCCCGGCACCGGGTAGACGCCGATTCGTACGCACGGCACGAGGCGCGCTACCTGAGGCACGCTGCCTGGACGAGCAGGTCTCCTCGCACGGTCGGCTTCGTCTGCGCGGTGAGCGAACTCATCCGCGGACTCGTCCTCGACCCAAGCCGGGACTACCAACCACAACCAAGACGTGAACGATGTCCCGAGACGCGGGTCAAGGATGGCCCCAGACATCACATCAGCGGAGGGCGTGGGATTCGAACCCACGAGGACACTTCCGCGCCCTAGCGGTTTTCAAGTCAGCTTGCCTGGGTGTCTCGGAGTCCGATGAGTGCGGGTCAGCCCCCAAAATCTCGGGTCGAGCGTCGCTCGGGTGCCGTCCGGGAGTGTCCGCAACTGCCCGCGCAGGCCCTGTGGGTTGGGCACGTGCAGGGCACGGGGACGACGGACTGCGCACGGCCGACCTGGCCCGAGTGACTCAGCTCGGTCCACGCCGACCACTTGCGCATGGCTGGCGCTGTTCCGCACCCAGGGTGTGGACGAGCGAATCGCTGCCTCCGGGCGGCCAGGTAGCTGACCGGATGCCACCACCAGGCCGTACCCCTGCCCGGCCTCGGTCCGTCCCCAGCGGTCCTGGTGCGGCCGAACGGCGGAACTGTCAGCTCGAGCCATTTGCCGACGGTCTCGGGGGCGCCGGGATCGGGGGTGGTGTTCTCGCTGTTGACGATCTTGGTGTAGGCGTCTTTGCCGGGTGCGGTCACCCAGTAGACCCTGCGCCCTCTGAGCAGCAGCCTCAGTTCGTCGATACGGGCGGTGTAGGCGGTGTTGCTGCTGGCGTCGTCCTCGGCCAGGGAGATGACGAACACGCCCGGGGCCGAGTCGGGTAGCTCGTTGAGGACGGTCTCGCCCTGCTGCGCGGTGCGGCCAGGCTTGACATCCTCGACGACCGTCCCACCGGCGAGGGTGTCCGGCAGGGCATGCGCGAGGCCGAGCAGAGCCGAATCGCCGAATACTTCGACCCCAGGGCCGCCGGTGCGATCGGGCAGCTCGCATGCGGTCTGAGCTGAGGCAGTGGTCACGTATTTGCTGCCGATGGCGGTGAAGGCCACGACGAGGCAGACGATGAGCAGGATGCCCATACCGCCGGCGCCGAGGAACCTCAGGATCCAGGCCGCCGTGCGCGCGCCTTTCGGCAGGCCACTGCGTCGGCGACTCATGCGACTCTCCGGGCTCGACTGACACGGCTTCACTCGGCACAAGTGCCGTCGATGCGGCCAGAAACGACAGCGAGCCCAGGCTTTCCGGGCTCGCGGACGGCGCCGACGCGCTCGGCAGCGGGTCAGCACAACGGTCATGGTGGCCCTGTCGGCGGCGGTCGCCTTGAGGTGGTTGTGGCGAGGATGGTGCGGAGCGTTCGTCGTACCTACCGAGCCCTTGTCGGGGGGCATCGACTCCCGGGTCCGTCGCCGCTCTTCGCTCGAAGCGCGCGAGTTCGCGAAATCCTGTTCGCTCAGACATGTCAACTTGCACGCGGGTCGGGGTGTGAGCCCTGGATCCGCGGCGGTTCGTCGAAGCCAGCAATGCGAGGCGCAGGTCGGCTCTCGGCCGGAGACAAACGGCTTTACCGGCTGGGAGCTGGGCTAGTGATCGGCATGCACCGGAGTGCCGTACACGGGGTTGGACACGCTGGTCGAGGTCGACGTCGAGGTGGCGTCGGCCAGCGGGTTGACCTATCAGAACGGTGGTCAGTGCCAGTGTCCGCATGCGGCGGGCGGTGATACCTAGGTGGATTACGTGCCTCTTCCTGACGGTGACCCTAACTCGTCGGTCCGCTGAGTCCCATAGAACTGCGTGCCTCGCTCCCCAAGCTGAATGGCGCTGCGCTGAACCGCCAGCGCCATGCACGAGACTCGGACGAGCGGCAACAGGAGTCCAACAACCAGGACGCGGCCAAGCAGACACCACTGCAGCAACGCGTAGCTGGCTTGGTTACCAGGAGTCCGACTATGGCCGCGGGCACGAGCAGCACGTTGTGCTCGCGGCTGCGGATCAGGCAGCAGGATCCGGAGACGGGGGACCGTTCGCCGATGGCGTCGTCCCGGCAACCTCACTCACGGAGTGCCCAAGTTTAGCGGGCGCGGGCGACTCGTCCTTATGGGATGATGCGCCCTCATACCTGCGACGTCAGAGTTGAAGCTGCACCCAAGCTACGGCGGGCAGCGAAACTGAATGGCTTGAAGGGGCGGCGGAGGGTTGGATCCCAGCGGTGCACGGCCAGAACCTGATCAAGTTCCAGCCGGAACAGGCGGTCGCGTCAGGGCGGTGCTGGATTGGCTCCGCGGCCGCTCCGATACCCGCGTGGGCCGGCTCGCGCTGCAGTGGTTCCGGGCTTACTTCGCGGCGAGCCGCAACTCGGGCTGCGCGGTGACCGTGTATTCGACGCTGTCGGTGTTGCCGGCCGCGCTGGTCGCCGTCGCCGTCTTCCACTCCTCGGGGAGCGACACGAACGCCTTCGTCGCGGATCTGATCTCTCACCTGAAGCTGACCGGCTCCACCGCCAGCCTCGTCCAGGACACCTTCGGCAGCGCCTCCGCGAACAAGCTCGCGGCGAGCATCACGGTGGTGGTGAGTGCTCTCCTGTGGGGGCTCGGAATCGGTCAGATCTACCAGGACGTCTACGCCCGGGCCTGGGGGATGATCAAGGTCGGGTCGGCAGCCGACCAGGCGCTGTTCGTGATCTTCTTCTTCGTCTTCACCGGTTCCGATCGCGTTCGTCGTCGTCGCCGGCGGAGAGCTCCGCGATGCCGGCTGGCTCGTCCTCCTGCCCGTCTGGCTTCTGGGGTCGACGGTCTTCTGGCTCTGGGTGCCGCGCTTCCTCCTGCACCGAACGATCGCTTTGCGCGCCCTGCTCCCCGGGGCACTGCTCGCGACCGTCGTCCTCGGCGGCGCCACCGCCACCACGCCCTTCTTCCTGCCAGCGACCCTGAACGCGAACGGGAAGGCTTTCGGCTCGTTCGGGGTCGTGATCACGATGATCGGCTGGCTCTTCATCATGATCACGATGTCGCTGGTCTGCGCGGTGTTCTCGCCCGTCTGGGCCAGCTGGCGGCAAAGCGAGAGGCAACGCCAGGACGCGGCCGCCGCCGCGCAGAACGTCCTTCCCTCCTGAGCGGATGGGTGTCTTCTGCTCATCAGGGGCACGCCGGGCGCTTCCTACTGGCTATTTGTGTTCGCCCTTCCGTTTGCGCCATCTCGGGCGTCGGACAGCCGGGCCAGCGCCCTCAGCATCGGGCCGCCCGCCTACATCGGCGCAAGGGCACGTGGCAACGGCCTGTACCGCTACGATGCGTGCTCGGCAGACAAGAGCTCGGCCGCATAGGCAGCGACAGGGAGCGCATCCCCCCGCGACAAACTCGAGGCCGCGTCATCCACCAACTCGCCACGCTGTGCCGCGACGGCACCCTCCAGAACGCAATGACCAACCGCCGGTCGTGGAACGCCCGAGATGGACACGCGGGCGTTGTCGATGCGACTGACAAGTCATCCGATCTGCGGGATGCTGCAGGTGTGCGCTTTGCCGACACTGGCTTTAGCACGTGTCGAGGCGAAGATGAGGAGATGACGATGGGCGGTACAGAAGACACCGGCGTCGATGAACTCGGTCCGGTCGACTACATGGTGGTGGAGTTCCCGCCCGGGGCGCAGAACTTCAACGGCGAGATGGCGGCCGAGTTGGTCCGCCTGTCCGACGCGGGAACGATCCGGGTGCTGGATCTGCTGATTCTGCAGAAGGGGGCGGATGGGTCGATCGACGCCTATGAGATCGACGAGACCGACGCCGACAAGAGCGACGCCGCGGAGGAGCTGCGCGCGCTGGAGAAGGACCTGGCCGAGATCCTGGCGGCCGAGGATGTCGAGCATCTGGCGGCGGCGATGGAGCCCGGCAGCGTGGCCGGAGTGTTGGTCTGGGAGAACACCTGGGCGGCGCCGTTCGCCAGCGCGGCTCGTCGATCAGGGGGGCAGCTGATCGCGAGTGGCCGGATCCCGATCCAGGCGATGGCCGCATCGATGGAGGCCGAACTGGCCGCCGAGGAGGGAAACTGACATGCCACTTCGACCCGCCCGAGTTGGGCGCCGCGGCGTCATCGGCCGTCCGGTCGCTCGCACCGCCGCCGTCGTGGGAACAACGGCCGTGGTCGCCCACGGTGTCGGCCGACGTCACGACCGCCGCGATGACCGGCGAGACGACCGAGGAGATCGACGAGAAGACCGGCGCGACCGCCGCTGAGCACGGCCGCGCCTCTGACCGAACGCGCAACCAGGCGGTGGCCCGAATCCCGCGGTTCCCGCTATCTGTCCCGTCGATGATCGGGAAAGATGATGCGCCGGAGCGGGTGTTCGTCGAGCGCAGTGAACACCTTCGGCCCAGGCGCCCCCGTAGCGGGTGCCTAAGGTTCACCCATCGACAAGTTCACGGCGAACGCATGTGTGAACGGAGGTTTGGACAGCTCTCCAGTTAATCAGGTCAATCATTCGTGACTGCGGTGCAAGCCGCATACGTGTGGAGGTGTCGCAATGATCGAAGCCGATGGTTTCGGTACCGGCCAGGTGTTCTGGTCCATGCTGTGGTTCTTCCTGTTCTTCATCTGGATCTGGTTGCTGATCGTCGTGTTCACCGACATCTTCCGCAGCGACGACCTCGGCGGCTGGGGCAAAGCCCTCTGGTCGATATTCGTCATCGTGCTGCCCTACCTCGGCGTGTTCATCTACCTGATCGCACGCGGCAACAAAATGGGTGAGCACGCAGCCGAGTCCGCGCGCCAGCAGGACGAGGCGGCCCGGCAGTACATCCGCTCTACCGCGGGCACAACCGGCAGCAGTTCCGCCGAGGAGGTCGCGCGCCTGGCCGACCTTCGTGACAAAGGCGTCATCAGCGACGCTGAATTCCAGCAAGCCAAAGCCAAGGCCCTGTCCTGAGTCGCGGACGCCGAAACGACGAGAACCCGGGAGCGCCCACACCGACCGTATCCGCGCCCTCCACCGACTGAGCATCCACGATCGCCGCCAAGGCCATCGGATCCCGCCCCGCGCCGTCACGGACCCGATCCCGCAGCGCGTCGTGGACCCGGTCGGTGGTGCCATCGGCGCGCCACTGCTTGAAATACCAGAACACCGTCTGCCACGGCGGAAAGTCATGCGGCAACGGCCGCCATCGAACACCCCGGTCCGCACCACACACAAGATCGCCTCAACGATCCGGCGCCGAGCGCGCTTCTCCCGTCAGCGCCACCCGAGCGAACCGCCGGCACCAGCGGCCCAATCACCGCCCACTTCTCATCCGTCAGATCCGACGGATGTCCCCGATCCAATCCCATCCAAAAGATCAACTCGCCGCGAGCCGCCGTCGCGCACGTGCGCCGGTCAGGTCCAAGAGCTGACGCAGCGGTTCACCTGGTGGCAACAACGTCGCCATCGCCAGTATCGGATCTCTTTTGCTGGCCGAGGCGTACCGCCCCCAGCAGCACCCGTGCGCCGGCGCCCAGGAGCGCGAGGTCGCCGAGCATCTGGACGATGAGCACGACCCGAGCGGTCTCGGATTTGGCGGTGATGTCCCCGAAGCCCACCGTCGCGAATACGGTCACGCTGAAATACAGGGCGTCCGTGCGGGTCAGCGGCTGAGTGAAGTTCGCTGCGGAGGCTCGTTCCATCATGTAGAACGTCGAGGCGAACACCAGCAGATAGATGGGAACGATAAACGCCAGGGCCTCGAATGCCCGCATTGCTGGGTAGCGGGAGTCAACGATTGCCCTAACCTGCCATACCGTGAGGCCTGCGAACACCAGGAAGCCAATCAATAGGCGCACGACGGTGCCGGTATCCCACGACTGGTCCAGCGGCAGCAGATAGTAGAGAACCACGAGAGCCGTCGTGGTTGCCGCACCGCGCAGCACCGCCCAGAAGATGAGCCGCTTTCGCTTTGCCGCCGGCAGGCCCTGGTTCGGGTGATCGGTCATGGCCGCTCCCCGCGCAGCGTAGTGAGGGCTCAAGGCTAGCAAGCGAGCGGCACCGATCAGGCGTTTGTGGCAGTCGGTTAGACCTGGTCGCTGTCATCGCTGTGACGGCACTGTAGTCAGGCGCCCGAGCGCCGCGCAGTCCAATTTGCGCGGCGGCGAAAGCCGTTTGTCATCCCTGTAGGAGGATGCTTGAGGCTGGGTGGCGAGGTTGTCTGGTAGCGGCACCCGCGGGGCTGGGTGTGATGCATTGTGGCCGGCGGTGTGGAGGACGTTTCAGTCGGAGGTGACATGCCAATGAAGGCCCGTGGACTGCGCTAAGAGCCGGGCGCCGGCTGAATGTCGACTGCCGGGACATCAGGGCATACCAAAATGAGTGAGGCGGCTGCTCCCCCGGTTAATCCGGGCGCGCTGATACGGTCGAGGAGCTACCGGGTCCTGCTCGTCTTCGCCGCGCTGATCGGCGTGCTGGTTTCGTTCGCCTCGTGGTGTTTCCTGGAACTGGTCCATTGGATTCAGACACGAGGTGTACGAGGACCTGCCCTCTGGGCTGGGATTGGATCCGGTTCCCTGGTGGTGGCCGCTGCCGGTGCTGGCGGTGGCCGGGGGGTTGGCGGCCGTCGCGATCGTGCGGCTGCCGGGTCGCGGCGGGCACATCCCTTACGAGGGGATCGAGGCCGGGACGGCCAAGCCGGTCGAGCTGCCGGGCATCCTGCTTGCCGCTCTGGCCACTCTTGGCCTGGGGCTGGTGCTGGGACCGGAGGCCCCGCTCATCGCGCTCGGCGGCGGTTTGGCGGTGCTGGCCGTGCGGCTGGTGAAAAAGGACACGCCGGACCAAGTCATGGCGGTGCTCTCAGCCGCTGCAGCGTTCGCCGCAATCGCCACGATCTTCGGCTCGCCGGTCATCGGCGCGATCATCCTGATTGAGGCCGCCGGCATTGGCGGGCAGATGCTGCCACTGATCTTGCTGCCAGGCCTGATGTCTGCGGGGATCGGCTCAGTCATCTTCATAGGCATGGGCAACTGGACCGGGCTCAGCTCCAGCGACTACGCGCTGAGCCCGTTTACGCTGCCCGCGTTCTCGGATCTGACCGTCGCCGACTTCGGCTGGGCCATCGTGCTCGCGGTCGCCGCCGCGGTGGTCACCTTCGCCATCACCGATCTCGCACGCTTGTCGGCCCGTGTGGTCGGCAAGCAGCCGTGGCTGCTGCTACCGGCGGCCGGCTTGGCCGTGGCCGGCCTTGCGATCGGGTTTGCCCAGATCACCGACCAGTCAGCGGATGTTGTCCTGTTCTCAGGGGAGGACGCCTTCAGCACCGTGCTCAAACAGGGACCCACCCTGTCCCTGTCCACCCTGGCGTTCCTGCTCCTGTTCAAGGGCGCGGCCTGGAGCATCTCGCTGGGCAACTTCCGGGGCGGCCCAACATTTCCAGGCTTGTTCATGGGCGCGGTCGGAGGGCTGCTCGCCGCGCACCTTCCGGGATTCTCGGAGACGCCCGCGGTGGCCGTGCTGATGGCCGCGACGGCTGTGTCCGTCCTCAAACTCCCGCTGTCAGCAACCGTCATCACGCTCATCCTGACTTCCAAAGCCGGAATCGCCACCGGCCCGCTCATCATCGTCGCGGTCGTGGTCGCCTACATCACCATTCAAACTCTGTCCGCGGCCCGTCCGGCCGGGCCCACCGCTAGCGAGCAAGCCGCCGCTGGGCAGGAACCCACCGCCGCACGAGCGCAAACCAACGCAACTGCAGGCCGTGCCGACAGTTCGACGTGACCAGCCCGCACGATCATCGCCGCAAGCGCTAGCGGCTGCAGCAAGGTGCTCGGTCGCCTCCCGCGCGGCTCGGATCAGTCGCATCGGTTCAGATGGTGTGCCCGGCGATCGCCTGTCGTGCAAGGGTTCGTGCGACGAATGAACTACCGGACACTAGCGCAACGACGCGTCGTCCTGATCGGACAACGAAACTCCAAGCCATTGCACGCTGGATATGCTGCGGCATCGGCCTCTCAAAGCGGTGAGTCGATCTCGGATCGTCTAGGCCATCGCGGCGGCGCTGACTGTCACCGTGGACCGTGCCGCGGCTCGGGAACCCCGTGCACTCTCGTCGTGAGCAAGCGTGCCATCCACGTCATACGACACCGCCGGGCCGTCACCTGTCTCTGAAGATCAGGGGATCATCTGGAGTTGTCGTGCCCGGCGTACGGCCTCGTTGCGACTTGCAGAGAGCTTCCGAAGGATACTTCGCACGTGGGTCCGCACGGTGTTGACCGATATGAACATGGATTGCGCGATCTCCTCGGTGGAGAAGTATGCCGCCAGCTTTCCAGCACCTCCGTTTCCTGTCGGTCAGCGGTTGTATGAGCGGCGCAGGGGAGGCCGCGAGACTAACGGAGGATGGGTGGACGACGGCTGCGGCGCCGGATGTGCCAGCTGCCAAGGCTTTGGCTTCCGCGGCGCGTTGCTCGCCGTCGCGACTTGCCACATCGAGCTGCGGGTATCGAGCCGTTGCGTGCGCCAGGACCATCGCGAGAGGTCGAGCGCGGTCGCCATTGGGCAGGGAAGGAACATCGACCCGATTTGCCACACTCCGCTGGCGATGACGACTCGCGGCGACGGTCAGTCGTGATGCGAGCCACTGGGGGAGAGGCACGTTCGGACCGTCGAAATCGGAACCGACGCCGGCCTCGATCGCGGTCGTGGCCTCGTTTCGCCCTGCTCGCAGGCGAGCCGTGACCTCAGTGAGGAGAGCCGCTGAGAGCGGATCGCTGCACACCGACAGCGAATCGGTTGCGCGGTCGGCGTGACTGTGAGCGGCGACTAGATCGGAATCCTGTGCGCTGACCCATGCGAGTGCGACCTCAGCCGCAGCGGGCAGGAATTGAACCGGGACGCTGAACTGCTCGGCTAGACGAGTCACGGTCGTCGCGAGTTCGGCAGCATGCCGGTGGGCTCCCGGTCAGTATCTCGAGCAGGGCGAGTTGTCCGAGGCAGTTCATCCGCACCAGCGTGGCGTGAATCCGGTCGGCGACAGTGGCCCCCGTTCTTAGGTGGGCCGCCGCTGCCGTGAGTCGCCCGTCCATATGCAGCGCCGTGCCTTTGTGCCAGAGGATCACGGCGCGCAGTTCACTCAGTCCGTCCTGGTAGTCAGGGCTGGTTGGCGAGCATGGCCTCGGGCTTCCTTCGCCCAGACGAGAGCATCTGCCCACTTGCCGCACGCGTGCGCCAAAGCGACCTGGACTACTGCGATCGAGAGGTCGGTGGCGGCACCGGCGGTCGGCGCATGCTCCTGAATGCCCTCACGCGCCTGGGATAGGCACAATGCCGCCGCGTCGGTGTCGCACGCGAGCCCCGCACACACCACACTGGTTTGCGGGCTGGATCGCGTGCGCGATGCAAGGTGGAACATCTTCGCGGGCGAGCATCCGTTCGGCCACGTCAGCAATCGGGCAATCCCGAGATTGTTCACGATCAGCGAGGATGCCGTCGACCAGTCGCCACTTGTGACCGCGAGCCGTAATGCTTCGTCGTAATGTCCGTGCGCGTTGAGCCACTCAGCGCCGATCCGCTGAAGCTCAGCGACATATACGTCCGAGGAGTTGTTGAGTTCCGCCTGCAGCACCGCCCGCAGGACGGGGTGGTAGCGGTAGGACAGCGGATTGCCCTGCTGGCGTTGCACGAATACGTTCACTCTGACTAACTCGCTGAGGGGTACCTGCGCGTCCGTGCGCGAGGTAACCGCGTCGGCGAGTTGTGGCGGCCGCCGGGCGACAATCCACCCCGGCCTAGTGCCGACCGGGACCGCCACCGGTCGAGTCGACCTGGAACGTGAAGCAGTGGCTGTCCTCGACCGCGAGTAACCGACTCCGCCCGTCAGCGCATGCCGTTTTCTCACCAGGGCTGGGGGATGGCTAGGGCGGGGTGGCGTGGTTGTCTGGTACCAGCACCCGGGCGGGTCCGTGGTGCATGAGGTGGCGGTGTCGGACCGCTGCGGTTCGGAGGGTGGCATGACGGTGACGGCTGAGGGTCGTACGGCGAAGCGGTCTGGTGCGCGGGCCGGCGATGCGGAGCAGTTGAGTCGGGCCGATCGGGTGGCCCGGGGGAAGGATGCCCGGGCGGTGACGCCGTTGGAGTCGCAGGCGGAGTTCCAGCCGGACAAGTCGCGGGATCCGGTTGGGCTGTTGTTGGAGCAGGACAAGAGCCGGGTGCCGGAGTTGGTGCCGATCCGGCACGGGCGGATGCTGGTGTCGCCGTTCACGTTCTATCGGGGGGCGGCGCTGCCGATGGCGGCCGATCTGGCCGGTACGCCGGTGTCGGGGCTGCGGGTGCAGTTGTGCGGGGACGCGCATCTGTCGAATTTCGGGGCGTTCGCCTCGCCCGAGCGGAGCCTGGTCTTCGATGTCAACGACTTCGACGAGACGCTGCCGGGCCCGTTCGAGTGGGATGTGAAGCGGCTGGCGACGAGTTTCGCGGTCGCCGGGCGGGACAACGGGTTCCCGGCCAAGGACCGCCGCAAGATGGTCCTCGCGGCGGCCGAGGGCTACCGCACGGCGATGCGCGAGTTCGCGCAGCAGTCGCTGATGGCGGTCTGGTACGCCTACCTGGACATCCAGCAGACCATGAACCAGTTCCAATCCCAGATCAAGGCGAAACGGTTCAAGGCCGGGCAGAAGATGGTAGCCAAGGCGCACACCCGCGACAGCACGCAGGCCCAGGACAAGCTGACCACCGTGGTCGACGGGCATCGGCAGATCATCACCGACCCGCCGATGATCGTCCCGATCGAAGAGGTGTTCGCCGATGTGCAGGCCGACGCGATCTACGCGCAGCTGCGGGCCGTGCTGGGCAAATACCAGCGCACCCTGCAGTCCGATCGGCGGCACCTGCTGGAGCAGTTCGCGATGATGCAGGTGGCCCGCAAGGTCGTCGGGGTCGGCAGCGTCGGCACCCGCGCCTGGATCATCCTGATGGAGGCCGGCGACGGCATCGAACCACTGTTCCTGCAGGCCAAGGAGGCCCAAACCTCGGTGCTGGCCGAATACTGCGGACGCAGCCAATACAAGAACCAAGGCGAACGGGTCGTCGCCGGGCAGCACCTGATGCAAGCCCAAAGCGACATCTTCCTCGGCTGGACCCGCGCCACCGGCGCCGACGGGGTCGAACGCGACTTCTACGTCCGCCAGCTGCGGGACTGGAAATTCTCCTTCCCGATCGAACAAATGATCCCGGCCGGACTGACCGCCTACGCCCGGGTCTGCGGCTGGACCCTGGCCCGGGCACACGCCCGCTCCGGCGACCGGGTCGCGCTGGCCGCCTATATGGGCGGCTCCACCAAATTCGACCAGGCCATCGCCGAGTTCGCCGAAACCTACGCCGACCAAAACGACCGCGACTACGCCGCGCTGCAAGCCGCGGTCAAAGACGGCAAGGCCGAAACCACCACCGACATCTAAGGACCGCGAGGTCATGGCCGCCGCGACCCGCCGCCCCGGCCTCGCTGCACGTCGTCGATCAGACCCGCGATCAAGTGGCAGGATCGCGAGCAGGTCGCGTGAACGCTGAGGACCACCAGGAGGACGGCAGGCCCCCCGAGACCCATACCCAGCCGCTGACCGCGACCGTGGCCGACCCTACGGTCTTGCGGACCGGCTGGCGTCACTGCGGCCGGAGCAGACGATGACGACTGAGCTGCCCGGGAGCCTGCTCACCGAAGGAGTCCGCAGCCTCGAGGTGCGCTGGATCTTCCCGGGCCAGCTGGAGACTTCGGTCATCGGATGGTTCGCGCGGTTCCCGACCCGCACTGAAGCACGCGAGGACACCTACCTTCTGGATCCGCACCTGCGCGGGCTGTCGGTGAAAGTCCGCGGGGGCGCGGCACTGGAGGTGAAGGCGTACCGCGGCAGCCCAGGAATCCTCGATGTCACCGGCCGCGCCCGTGGACACCTGGTGTCCTGGCAGAAGTGGTCGTTTCCCTTCAGCCCGCTCAGCCAGGACGGCGCTGCACCCGGCTGGCTGGAGGCCCGTTTCTCAAAGGTCGGCGGATCAGCCAGTTCTCACCGATCAGCGGACAGACCGCGGCGCGCGGCCCAAGGCTGATCCAGAGCCCCGGTGCGAGGTCGAACTCACCGAAGTCCGCACGCTCGGCCAGTACTGGTGGACCCTGGGATTCGAGGCGACCGGGCCCGTCGATCTGCTGCGTAGCGAACTCGAGCCACCGCCGCGGTCGTGTTCTCCGACGCCATGCCCGGCGGAATGGAACCCGGACCGGATGAATCCCGGTCCTACGCGGAGTGGCTCGGCCAGATGCCGGACCGCGAAAAGTGACGGCGACGCTTGAGTCTCAACTTCCTTCTCACGCGGCGAGGGGGTTGTGACGGTCATTCCTCGTAGAGGCGCTCGACATGCAGCATCGCCCAAAGACATTGACGCGTCGTCAGGCGAGCGTGTCGCTTGCCTCCGGGCTCGCCTGCGGTCGTGGTAGGTCTTCCGCGCCGCGCAGCGCTCGATGCTGATCGCGGGGGATGTTTAGAAAACGTGCTGCAGTTGGCGGCTGTATCGCCTGGTCGGTGCGGGTGCGGCGCGTCGACACCCGGAGTCGCACTAACGCTGGAGGCCGCAAACAGCCCACTGACATCGCGATCGCGACGTGATGACCTTGAAACCGAGACCGAACAAGCCCAGGTCTTCCGTAAATCAGATAGGGGAAGCCCCCCGCGGACCACAAGGCCGCGCCGCTTGCTGACTGCCGTCGCGCCTAGTCGCGTCCTGGCTCGGCGGGAACTCGGGTGGGTTGAAGGCGCTTGCGGTACCAGAGGACGTCCGTGCCGGATGGGAAGTTCTCGACTCGACCCACCAGTTCGTAGCCGTTCCGTTCGTAGAGAGCTCGAGCCTGAAACTCGTAGGTGAAGTGGACGGTCTGGGAGCACCCGCGGGCCGCCGCCTCGGCTTCGGCGGCGGCGAGAAGCCGCGTGGCGAGGCCGCGACCTCGGAGACTTGGCTGCACCCAGAGGCTCTGCAGCTCGCAACAGTCGCCCCAGGTCCATCCGCTGATACCGGCCACGACCGTGCCCGCGTCGCGCACGAAGATCGCCAGGTCGACTTCGTCACCGAGTCCCATGGCGGCCGAGGCCTCACGACGTATCTGCGTTTCGAGGACGTCGATGTCGAGCGGATTCGGGTGGTCCTCGACGTGGAAGTCCACAGCCCCCGACTCGTCAGATGGCGACAAGCTGCTCGATCAGCGTGACGTCGTCGAAATACGTGCGGAATGACCGGATCTTCTGTCCGCGGAAGTCGGCCACGGTGACGCCGGCCATCAAAACGTGTCGTCCTGTTGCCTCCACCACGGCATCCTCGCCGAGGACCAATGGCCCAGTGTGATCGGCTTCGATGATCCATTCGGCGAACGCCTTGTTGCCCACCTCGTCGAGTCCCCGGAACATGATGACGACGTTGGAAAACGCGATGTCACGGACGGCGGCGAGATCAGCGAGATCGGTCAACCCTGACACCGTCGTGATCGGCGACCAACCGACGACATCGTCGGTAAACAGGGTGCCCGGATCGACCGAGGCGCCACCGACCTCGGCCTCGATCGCCTTCACCAGCACCTCTTTACGCGATCCGCTCATTGCAGCCCCTGTTCCCGTTGTCTGGCAATCCGACGTGCGTTCACGACCCGAGGGCCTGCGCCTTGGCCGCGGTGAACTCTTCGTCGGTCAGCGCGCCCGAGGCGTGCAACTGTGCGAGGTGTTCGATCTGGTCGGCCGGGTCCGCCGGAGGCGGCGCATACTGCGCCTGCTGCTGGCCGTCGTCGGCGGGCGCCTGATCGTCGGCAGCCGCCTGCTCGTCGCCTGCTGCCGTGCTCCGGCCTTCTTGGTCGCGTGATGAGCCTCCACCACCGCTCCGGCAACGAGCGCCCGCCGTCTTGTCCGTCGCCTGAATCCCATCGAGAACCCCTTCCCGTGCGTCCGCCCAGAACATGTTGGATCAGATCCCCACTGTGCCACGGGTCATCGGAACCGTCCTCACCCCGAACGGGTGAATCGTTCACCGCAGCGACGTACGGCACCCGCGACGGGGTCGAGGTCCCCCGAAGCAAGGCTCCGGCGACTGCCTGGCTGGGGGCCGGCGTCGAGGTACGACACCGGCGGGCCGTTTACATTGAGCGGGTGCGGACGCCGATCAAGCACCCGCCGGACCCGATGTACGCGGAGTTCGAGGTACACCGGACGATGATCCGCGACCGCGTTCGCACCGAGGCGTTCCGGCGGGCGATCGACTCGGTGGTGCGCCCCGGCGACATCGTTCTCGACGTCGGGGCGGGAAGCGGCATCCTGAGCGTGTTCGCGGCGCGGGCCGGTGCTGCGCGCGTCTACGCGGTGGAGCAGACGTCGGTCGCCGTCCTGGCGCAGGAGCTGGCCGCCGCGAACGGGGTGGAGGAGATCGTCCACGTGATCCACGGCGACATCCTGGACGTCGAGCCGCCGGAACGGGTCGAGGTGATCGTCTCGGAGTGGCTCGGAGGGTTCGGGATCGATGAGGGGATGCTCGGTCCGGTCATCGCCGCGCGTGACCGCTGGCTCAAGCCGGGCGGAGTCATGATCCCCCGCTCGGTCACGGCGTGGGCCGCGCTGGTGTGCGACCGGTATCTCGGGGACATGGTGAGTTTCCTGCGGGACAACCCGTACGGCCTCAGGCTCGATGACCTGGTCGAAAAGACGGTCAACGAGATTCTGTATTCCGGCACCTTCCGGCACCTTGCGGCGGGTGACATGCGCTCCGAGCCGAGTCGGTTGTGGACGACGGACGCGGACCTGATCCCGCTCGAGCAGGCGCAGGCCCCACACGAGGCCGAGACGCTGCTGCCGGTCCGCGAACACGGAACGGCCAACGCGCTCGCACTCTGGTTCAGCGCCGAGCTCGCACCCGGCATCTCGCTTTCCGTGGGACCCGGCGACCCACCGACACACTGGGGGATGACGACGGCCCCGCTGAACTCGCCCGTGGAGCTCACCCCCGGCATGGTCGTCCGCGCCAGAGTCAGGACCACCCCAGCTCGGCCGATCGGGACCTGGACGAGCTGGGCCATCGCGCTGCCCGGCGCCGACTGGGAGGAGCACGACGAGCAGGCGATCTGGGAGGAGATCGACGACTGAGCAATCCAGGAGCCCCGAGGGACTATCTCGGCAGCGCACGCGACCGGCGGGTCCAAGCAGCGCCCGGCGATGAAGACTCATCAACGCGGCCGCGGCAACTGGGCCGATCAGGCGTTCCATCGATCGGACCGGGCAACTCGACGTGACCTTGCCGCTGTCGGTGGCGGGAAGGACCGGTCAGCGTCGTGCTTATCGGGCGCGATGACACGGCGATCGAGTGACACGGCGATCGAGCAAGCGAACCAGCCGTGGCACTCTGAACCCGGCGATCAACGACGTCGGCCACGCTTCATCAAACCGCCGGGTCTACAACATCTAGCGAGCGCGACAGCCGAGTTACCGGCATACCGCCGTCCATGCGGGGAAACGGTGGCGTGCGTACGCCCGCTACATCCTTGTCGCCATTTGGCGGAGAGCGGCAGCGCTGAGCAAGGATCACTGGCTGAGCCGCGTTCGTTTCTAGAGGGCAGCAGGTAGAGCCCTGGTTCCTGACCGTGGACGTCTGTCCATGCGGCTATCCATGAGCTGCCGCCATGAGTGGCGCGGATGGCGTGGAAGACAGCGTGCACACCTTGGCCGCCCGCGACGACGTCGCCGACTGGCGAGAGCAGGCCGAGATTGTGATGAGCGGACCGGCGAGGGTTCGCGAGCGGTCAAGACCATTGCGGGTGCGCAACTCAATCCGGTCTGGGCATCCCACCCGTCAGCGGCATGTCATCGGCGGTGTCATCGAACGCCTGTATTCGAATGCCGGCGATGACAGGAATGCCCGCCACAAGTGCAGCATTTCCGTCGCCGAAAGGGCTGCGAGCGGCTCCCGTTGACGCCTTTCCTGGCTCGGCGGCCATCGGCCGGGGCCAGATCGTCTCCGGCGCAGTGCGCCGCTGATGGCCGCCTATCGGTGTCAGCTAGCCGTCGGAGGTGGTGGGGCTCATCCAATGGGGGTGATGTTCGCCGCGCTTATCTCAGGCAGTCTTGTCCTGGGCCTCGGCTTTGTCGGCCTGGATCGGCCGGCGTGACCTACATCATGAGGGTGTGCTCATGGATGATTATCCGCTTATTGCTGATCATGGTCTGATTGGTGACCTGCAGACCGCTGCGTTGGTGACGACGGACGGTTCGATCGACTGGTTCTGCGCTCCTCGGTTCGATTCGCCGAGCGTGTTCGCTGCGTTGCTTGATCATCGACGTTGGGTGGCCGGTATCCGGGTACGGCCGAGTGTGGATGCGTTCAGTTCGCAGCAGATGTATCTGCCCGATACGGCCATTCTGATCACCCGGTTCCTGACGCCGGAGGGCATCGGTGAGGTCGTCGATTTCATGCCCGTAAGCGGAGACGTGGCCACAGACCGGCACCGGCTGGTGCGGCTGCTGCGGTGTGTGCGGGGTCGGATGACGTTCGAGCTCGACATAGCACCGAGGTTCGACTACGGCCGAAAGCCGCATGAGCTGCACATCACGGACAGCGGCGCGGTGTTCACGAGTCCGACGATTTCTCGATAACCCTGCACGTCGTTCGAGAGCCTGACGACGCTCGGACTCGCGGACGTCACGAGCACCGACGATGGCGACGTGCACGCGGCTCTGACGTTGGAGGCCGGTCAGCTGCGCGGGCTGGTGCTGGATACGGGCAGCGACGAGCCGCCGCGGGAGTTTCGGGTCGCGGAAGCGCGCAAGCTGCATGAGGACACGGAGCGGTTCTGGAAGTCGTGGCTGGCCCAGTCCACCTACACCGGTCGGTGGCGGGAGGCGCTGCAGCGCTCGGCGATCACCCTGAAGTTGATGACCTATGCGCCCATCGGGTGCGTTGGTGGCGGCGCCGACGGCGGGGTCTGCCCGAGCAGGTCGGCGGTGAGCGTAACTGGGATTACCGGTTCACCTGGGTCCGGGATGCTTCGTTCTCGATCTACGCCCTGCTGGGTATGGGATTCACCGATGAGGCCAGGGCGTTTGCGCAGTGGATGCTGGCGCGGGTGCAAGAGCGTAGGGGCGCGAAAACGCCGCTGAACCTGATGTACCGCATTGACGGGTCCAGTGACCTGACCGAGGAGATCCTCGAGCACTGGGAGGGTTATCGCGGTTCCTACCCGGTGCGGATCGGTAATGGCGCCGCTGAGCAGTTGCAGCTGGACATCTTCGGTGAAGCGATGGACAGCGTCTACTTCGGCGATCGACGCGGCCTGCAGGCCGGCCACCCCGGCTGGCTGGCGATCAGCGATCTTCTCGGCTGGTTGGCTGACAACTGGGACCAGCCCGAGGCCGGCATCTGGGAGACCCGCGGCGGTCCGAAAGACTTCACCTACGGACGGGTGATGTCCTGGGTGGCGTTTGATCGCGCGATTCGTCTCGCGACCGAGCATGGCCGTCCGGCGCCGTTGGACCGCTGGATCGCCCAGCGAGACGCCCTCTACGAACAGGTCATGCAACGCGGCTGGAACGCTGATCGGGGCGCGTTCGTGCAGCACTACGACGATACGGTGCTGGACTCCTCGCTGTTGCGCATGTCCCGCGTCGGTTTCATCGCGCCGCAAGACCCGATGTGGCTGTCCACGCTTCGCGCCATGGATTCGGAGCTGGTATCCGACAGCCTCGTTTACCGCTATAACCCGAGTGCCTCACCCGACGGTCTGCGCGGCTCGGAGGGCACCTTCTCGTTGTGCACTTTCATGTACGTCGACGCGTTGGCCGGCGCCGGACGCCTGGAGGACGCCCGACTCACGTTCGAGAAGATGCTGACCTACGCCAACCATCTCGGGCTGTTCTCAGAAGAGATCGGCGACACCGGAGAGCAACTGGGCAACTTCCCGCAAGCGTTCACCCACCTCGCCCTGATCGACTCAGCACTGACCCTGAACGCAAAACTCGACAAAGCGGCCGGCCGCTAGTCGTGGGGTTCGATGATGAGCAGCGCCCGCGCACCCAGATCTTGTCGCCAAGGCCGCGGTGCCTCGATCGGGCATACAGTACTAAGTGACCATTCTGACACCCGAGGAGGACGCTATGAGCCAGAGTCATCTCGTCGTTGACTTCCCGATCAAGGGTGCTGCCATCGCCAAGGCGCTACCCGACGAGCTGCCGGCGTTGATGCCCGATCTCGCAAGAGCGCAGGACGACCTCGGTACCGTACATTTCTCCCGTTTCATGGTCGAGGGAGACGAGAAGCTTCTCTTCCTTTCGGACATTGACGACGAGCCCGACGAGCATATTGAGCGACTCGTGGAGAGTGCCGGCCCGGTGTTCGACGCTATCTTCACATACGTGGACGACCCTCCAGCCACCCCCGTGGCTGATAACCCTGAGAGGGTCGTCAAATGGCTGAAGCGTCATGTCCGCGAGCCTCTAGATACGTATTTCGCTTACGAGGACGCTTCGGTTCAGGACATCAAGGCGTGCGTGCGCGCGGCGGGCTTCACCGGCGCTACCTCGCAGGGCACCTTGCTGACATACATGGCCTTCAAGTCACGTGTGCAAGGCTTTGTCGTGAAGCTGGTCGCGGGGGCTCTGGTGGGAGAGAAAAGCGACAAAGCGTCGGATTCGATTGGCACGCTGCATGTTGCCCATTTCGTGCCCTTTGAGCACAACCATATAGGCTTCTTCACGGTCTTCGACGGTGATATGGAGAAGTACTTCCAGGACTTTGCAGACAAGGGATCGTACATTTTCGATACGCTCTTTCCACACATCATTGGCGCGCCGCCGACCCCGGTCGCAAAGAACGCCCAGGCGTTCTATCAGTGGGGACTCGACAACAACTATCCACCGATCGGGTTTTACAGCGCTTATCCAGGCCTCTCGGTTCAAGACATCCGAGCCCTGCTGGCCGATTACGGCAAGTCGCCAGCATCCACCGCTGGATAGCGCTGCGTGTCCCATGGTCGACCGTGATCAGCCCTGCGTTCGGCGTTGGCTCAGGAGTACAAGTCACGAGGAGCACCGGCGATGAGGGGCCCGGGCCTCCTTCGCCGGTTGCGTGGTCGAAGGCGGCACGAGCCTCTGGGTACCGATCGCGATTCAGCGGCTGTACAGGAGTCGGCGCTCGACCTCGCGGACATTCAGGGCTTCGTTCTCCGCAGTTACCGAATGCCGATGCTGCGGCATTTCTTGTTGACGATAGGAGCGCCGGCACAAGCGCGCAGGCAGCTCGGGCGGCTGGTGAGCGGCGACGAATCCGACCTCCCGCAGATCACCACGGCCGAGGACTGGCATGTGGGGTTCGGGCCCGGACCGGCAGACAATCCGGCGGACGCCCCGCGTCGCAAGCCCGACTATTGCCTCAACATCGGTATCACGTGGCCGGGACTGGTCGCGCTGGAGATAGCGCAACGCGTCCCGACGCTGTCGTTCAAGTCATTCGGGGCATTCATCGAAGGAGCCGCGCAACGAGCGGAGTCGGTCGGAGATACCGGAGCAAGTTCGCCCCAGAATTGGATTGACGGTTTTGGGAGCGGGGAGGATCACGTCCTGTTGACCCTGCACGCCATCAGCCCGGAGGCGATGACGCGCTACAGCGACAGGTTGTGTGCCTGGTTTGCCGAGGGAAATGCCTTTCGAGAAATCTGGCGCCAGGACGGCATGGCGTTAATGGAGATGCAAAATGGCCAACCCGTGCCTACGGCCAAGGTTCACTTCGGATATACCGACGGAATCACTATGCCAACGATTCGCGGTGGCCCGGAACAATATCACCCCGATCACCAGCGGCCCTGCGAGCCATGGCTGTTCGTCTTGCGGGACGACGCTGTGAACTACGAGGTACCCGAACCGCGACAACTCGGCCGCAACGGCAGCTTTGCGGTCTTCAAGAAGGTCGAGACCGACGTCGTCGGGTTTGAAGACTTCTTGCAGTCGAACAGCGACAAGATCGATCCTGAACTGCTGGCCGCAAAAATCTGCGGGCGATGGCGCAACGGGGTTCCTCTCGCCGTCTCACCGGACACGGACAGCCCTGCGGGCGGAATTTCGCCCGAACAGCTGAACGATTTCGGGTACGTAGAAGCCGATGGGTCGGGAGATGCGAAGGGGATCCACTGTCCGGTCGGCGCACACATACGCCGCGTCAATCCACGTGGTCAACCCGTCGCGGGTCAAGGGCTACCCGGCGGCAGCAACAATTCCCACCGCCTGATTCGTCGCGGTCTGCCGTACGGGCCAACCTATGACCCAAGCAAACCCCACGACGGGATCGAGCGCGGGATGCTATTTCAGTTCATCAACTCGAACATCGAAAACCAATACGAGTTCGTGCTGCGACAATGGGTCAATGACAGCGAATTCGCCGGAGCCGTCAGGCTTCACCCCAAATCGAAAGATCCATTGATTGGCACCCAGAATCCAGCGGAGAGTATTTTCGTCATACCGCAGGCAAATGGAGGCGCACCGATCGAGGTGACAGGTCTCTCAACCTTCGTTACGACCAAGGCAGCTGCGTACGTGTTTCTGCCGAGCATCACGGCAATCAAATTTATCGCCACCTTGGCAGAAGGCCCGTAATCCGTCGCCAGGTACGGGAAGCCTCACGCTGTTCCTGATGGAACTGTTTGGCGGGACCGGCAGCGACCAACGCCCTAGCGCACGCTCGACCTGCTCTACGGAAGCCTTCACCAGTTCTGCTGCCGCCACATCGCGATGAAGCCCCCGCCGGGCGCCGATTGGGCTGGCCGCCCGCCAGATCTACGCCGCGAGCTTCATCGAGGCCATCGTCGTTAAGGTGTGCGGGACGGACAGGTCGCCAATCCGGCCGTTATACGCCGCCATCGGCACCACGCTCGACGGCGAAGGGACGTCCTCGAGCTATGGGCCGCCACGGGCGGCGAGGGCGCAGCGTTCCGGATGAGCGTCCTGACCGAGATGCGCAACCCGCACCGTGCGGTGCGTGTTCTTCCTGGCCTGCGACGGGCTGAAGGATTTCCCGAAGGTTGTCGACAAACGCCTGACAGTTCTCGCCGATCTTGTCGTGGGCTGTGCTGCTCGACGCGGTGGCGCTAGCCGGTAGGTGCTATGAGCAAGTGCATCAGACACGTATGCACGATGGCGGCCGTCCCTGGTGCTTCGCGATCGTCACGCCGTAACCGTCAGCGCAGCGTCGTCCGTCATCCGCATCGCGCTGAGCGACGGGCAGACGCGTCGGCGGCCGAGCGTGGCGCCGCGACGTCAAACCGATCTACACCGCGGTCAATACCCCACCGCCGCCGGCGCCGCGTTCATCCGTGCATCGACCCGCTGATCTCCGCCGGATGTGTCGCGGCGGGGTGTCCATCGACCGCGAGCACCGGGCGAGCTCTCCGAGGCGGGACTGGGACTATGCCAACGGTGGCGGTCTCGGGTCTGACGGACCGGTCGTCGCGGCGGCGAGTGTCCGGATCAGATGACTGCACAGCTGGGGGCGCTGGTGGTGGCGACGGCGGCGGGAGGACTAGCGCCGCTGGGAGCGGTCGCCGGTTTGATGGTGCGGTGGCAGATCGCTGGCCGGCAAGAGAGAGTGTCCCTCCGGCCCTAGACGAATAGCCGGATTCGATCCCGGATGATGTCCGGCCTGTGACCGGCACGTATGTTCGCTCGTCGAGCGTGGCAGCTGCGCCTGGGTCGGACACCTTCGACGACCGTCTCGGCTGAGACGAGGTCGACGGTCGGTGCCTCGATCGGACAAGAGACGGGCGGAACGTCAGTCCTGGGCCTGCGCCATCTTGGCCTGGGCGTCGGCGATGGCGCCCTTGAGCGCCTGGACGTGGTTGCCTTCCGCCTCACCGACGACGCGGGAGACGGCCCGCGTCACGGCGGGCTCGACCTGCCCGGCTGCGGAGTGCGGGTAGGCCACGATCAGCCCGGCGCCCCCGAGAGGGATGGTTGCCCCGGCCTGCTCTTGCAGCTTCGCGGCGGTGCGATGGTGGAGCAGCTTGCCGACCCCCGCTCCGATGGCGGCGCCGACCGCCGTCGCCGCGAGCAGCGGTGGCGCGAACAGGCCGACCGCGAACCCGATGGCGCCGAGGCCGGCCGCGCCCTTGCGGACCAGGTGGTCGGTCTGTTCGACGGCTAGGTTGCCCTCGAGGTCCTTGCTGACGACGACCGCACCGTGCAGGTAGCCGCCGCAGCCGAGGACGGACTCGTAGTCCTCCATCGCCGCGTCCTTGGACAGGTAGCCGCCGATGAGGACGTCGATGGTTTCGTCGTCGAATGCCATGCTGCCGACCTTCCTCCTGCGTCGAACCGGCTCAGGCCGAGACTGCGTGAACGGTGTGGCCGTGCCGCCGCGCCTGCTCCACCTCGGCCTCGTCGTCCTGGCTCAGGTGGGGCTTGATGTCGAAGACGACCTTCTTGACCGTCCCGGTGAAGGGGAACGGCTTGCGGTCGTCGTAGCTCAGGTCGACGACTCCGCCGTTGTCACGTCCGATGTCCATGGCAGCGTAGCCGGAGAACCGGATCGGGACGGTGTGATCCATCCGCCCCTTGCCGACGGGTCTGTCGTTCACGTACAACGTGACGTCACCGCCGGTGGCGGGCTGGGGCCCGTCGGCGGCGAACTCCATCCGGACGGTCACCTCGCCGCTCGGTAGCGGCTCGTCGGCCTGCTGGCGGAAAACGGAGACGCCCATCATCGAGTAGGTGTGGGTGAGCCGCCCGCTGTCGACCCAGAGCGAGAACCCGCCGAGGTGGTCGGCGTTCGCCACGATCACACCCTCCGCACCGCCCTCGGGGACGACCAGGTCGGCGCTGATCGTGTACGAGTGGTTGTAGATCGCGCGGGATCATCCCCGACAGGACGTTCTCGACGTCGCCGCGGAACTCGAACGTCGCGACCTCCGGCAGCGGAGGAACGATCCCGAAGAACACCCTGAGCGGGGCCAGGAGTGGCAGCACCAGGTATCTCTCGGCCTCGGACCAGAACAGCGCCCGCAGCTCCTCGACCTTGTCGGGGTGCTCCGACGCAAGGTCGTGGGCCTGGCTGAAGTCGTCCGGCAGGTAGTAGAGCTCGACCGGGTCGTCGTCGGGGTTCCACACGCCCGGCGCGTACGGCTCGAGCGCGGCGGGGGTCAGCACCCAGGGGATGCGCTCGGTGCGCATCGCCAGCCACCAGCCGTCCTTGTACATGGCCCGGTTGCCGACGCTCTCGAAGTACTGCTGGGTGTGCCGCTCGGGCGCGCCCGCGTCGGTGAACGAGTCGGCGAACGTCGATGCCGTGCAGCGGCTCCTGTGCGATGCCGTCGACCTCGTCGGGCGCCGGGATGCCGCACACGTCGAGGATCGTCGGCGCGACGTCGATCACATGCGTGAACTGCGACCGCAGCCCACCGGCCTCGGTGACGCGGGCCGGCCAGTGCACGACCATCGGGTCGCGCGTGCCGCCGAGGTGCGAGCCCATCTGCTTGCCCCACTGGAACGGCGTGTTGCCGGCCCACGCCCAGGCCGCCGAGTAGTGCGGGTCCAACATCGGCCCGCCCCAGGCCTCCAGCCCCCCGTACCGCTCGGCGAGCTGCATCTGCATCTCGTCGGTGAGCGGGATGCCGTTCTGCATGGTGAGCTCGTTGAACGAGCCGGTGAGCGAGCCCTCCATGCTGGCGCCGTTGTCACCCCAGATCCAGATCACCAACGTGTTGTCCAGCTCGCCGAGCTCCTCGATCGCCTCGATCACGCGGCCGGCGTTGTGGTCGGCGTTCTCCGAGTAGCCGGCGTACACCTCCATCTGCCGGGCGTAGTAGGCCTTGAGCCGGTCCGACACGTCGTCCCACGCGGGGAACGCCTCGTTCCGGGGCGTGAGCTCGGCGTCGGGCGGCACGACGCCGAGCTGCCGCTGCCTGGCGAAGACCTGCTCGCGCAAGCGGTCCCAACCCTGGTCGAACCGGCCCTTGTACTTGTCGGCCCAGGTGTTCGACACGTGGTGCGGCGCGTGGCTGCACCCGGTCGAGAAGTAGACGAAGAACGGCTTGGTCGCGTCCTGCGCCCGCACGCCGTGTAGCCACTGGATCGTCCGGTCGGCCATCGCGTCCGGGAAGTAGTACGGGTTGTCCCGCGTCGTAGAACGTCGGGGTCTGTGCCGATAATCTTCTGGTTCTCGGCGAGGCAGGGATCCCACTGGCTGCTGCCACCGCCCAGGATCCCGTAGAAGTAGTCGAAGCCCCACACGTTCGGCCAGCGATCGAACGGCCCGGCCGCGCCCTGCTGCCCATCCGGCGTCAGGTGCCACTTGCCGAACGCGGCGGTGCTGTACCCGTTCTCCCGCAGGATCCGCGGCAAGCGGCGCACAGTCGCGCGGCAGCAAGGCCGTGTAGCCGGGAAACCCGTTCGAGAACTCCCCGATGGAGCCGAATCCGACCGTGTGGCTGTTGCGACCGGTCAGCAGGGCGGCCCGGGTCGGCGAGCACAGCGCCGTCACGTGGAAGCGGTTGTATCGCAGCCCGCGTTCGGCCATCCGCGAGTAGTTCGGCGTCTCGATCGGCCCGCCGAACGTGCTCGGGTTGCCGAAGCCGGCGTCGTCGATCAGCACGACCAGCACGTTGGGCGCGCCGGCCGGCGGGTGGACGTGGTCGATCTGGGTCCAGTCCGGCTCGGAACCGCCCAGAGTGCGGGCCAGGGTCCCGCGGAACTCCGGGCGCC
Organism: uncultured Actinomycetota bacterium; assembly: GCA_963809815.1. Lineage (GTDB taxonomy): Bacteria > Actinomycetota > Actinomycetes > Mycobacteriales > Jatrophihabitantaceae > CAVVJA01. The sequence continues at coordinate 218,026 of CAWELM010000014.1, read as the reverse complement.
GGATCGGAAGCTTCGTGCGATCTGGCCCGCTCATGTCACTCCTCCGGGTTCGGGGATCGTTCGACACTCCCCATCGCCTCGCGTCAGCACATCCACGAGCTCCACCAACCGGGCGTCCCGGCTAGCGGCTCGGCCGGGCGGATCCGCCCCTTCTCCACCACGTCGTGCAGCAAAGCAACCGCGACGATGCGGTCGTCTCCGCTCGCGCGCACCATCGCCGCGACCCCCGCGTGCGTGTGCGATGTGACGCCCGCCCATCCTGGTACACAGGTCGCCGCCCACGAGGCGCGCCGCGGCGCGTCGACCGCTTCCGGCGAAATCGACTCCCGCTCGCTGCCGTCCGTGCCCGGAGCCGTCGCATTCACCATGCTCGCCAGCACAGCACCCGCGCACGTCGAGCGCACCACCCGCCAGGGGTGATTCGTCTCGTGGCTTGGAGGGCCTCGGCGCGGGGCGACTCCGCCCCAGCGACGAACGGCACGATCGGGTGGGGCGCCGAGGCCGCCCCGGCCACTGTTGGAGCGGTGGTTCATCGGCGGGCAATGGCATCTCGCTGTCGCTCATCCGCGCGCTGCACCTTCCACAACGTCTCCTCATCGACCAACGGCGGGTGAACGTGTAGTCAATGCCTTCGAGAACCTCGGCCCGATAGGACGCGCCCATGTCACCGGTGATGTCACCGGTGACCCGGCCGGTGAGTACGGAACGGAACGGCAAGAGAAGTACTTGAACTTAGGAGAGAACGAAACACAAGAACCAGACAGCTGGACAGCGGCAGCTCATGAGGCGTACCTGACGCGCCGGGACGGATCATCATGAGCATGCGGCGCGCGCATGACCGGGACCCGGGCGCCGCGCATCTGTCCTTCGACGAGATCGACCTGGGCAACGGCGCGCAGCTGACGCAGGCGATCGCGCCGAAGGTGACATTACGCTGTGGATCACCGTGCCCGACGGTGACGACGATCAGGGCTGCCCGGACTGCGCCACCCATGAACGTCTCGGCCGCCTGCCCCGGGAATGGCGGGAACGGGTCGGTCTGATCTGCTCGGCGATCACAGCATCCGGTGAGCGGTGCCGCCACGATGTTCGCCGCGTCGGCGATCTGTGCGCCGCGCATCAGCAAATCGCCGAACGTGACCGCAGCGGATGACGATCACCCTGTGCCTGCGCTGCGGCAACCGAATGGACCCCGTCGTCATGCTCGTCGGTCTGCTTGGCTGCTGCTCGTCGGTCTGCTGCGCTGCTCCTATCCGCCGGTGGCCGGTGGTGACTTGCGATCGGCCAGCAGGGCTCGGATGTCTTGAACCGACAAGCCTGGATAGGCGCTGTAAAAGCCGATCGGCGGATAGTTGTTTTCCAGTGCCCACTGATAGAACGCCTGGGCGTTCTTCGCTACCGGAGTTGGCGGCGCGCCTACGATATGTGGAAAGATAGCATCGAAGGCGAACGAAGTCTTTTCTGCGAAGTCCTGGATGTACTTCGCAAAATCACCGTCGTAGATCGTGAAGAACCCTAGATGGTTTTTCTCAAAAGCTACCCAGCCGAAGAAATGCAGCGTGCCAATAGAATCTGACGCTGTTTTCCCTTTCTCTCCAACCAGAGCTGGCCCAATCCGCTTCATAGCAAAGCCTTGCACACGTGACTTGAAGGACATGTATGTAAGCAACGTGCCCTGCGACGTATTGCCCGTGAAGCCTGCGGCTCGTGCGGACTCCTTGATGTCCTGAACCGACGCATCCTCGTCTGCGGAGTACGTATCAATAGGCTCCCGGACCTGACGCTTCAGCCATTTGATCACCCGCTCACGGTTATCAGCCACGGGCGTGGCCGGAGGGTCGTCCACGTATTCGAAGATGGCGTCGAACACCGGGCCGGCACGCTCCACGAGTCGCTCGACATGCTCGTCGACCTCGCCGTCAATGTCCGAAATGAAGAGAAGCTTCTCGTCTCCTTCGACGATGAAGCGGGAGAAGTGCACCGTACCGAGGTCGTCCTGCGCTCTTGCGAGATCGGCCATCAGCGGAGGCAGCTCTTCGGGTAGCGCCTTGGCGATGGCAGGACCCTTGATCGGGAAGTCAACGACGAGATGACTCTGGCTCATAGCGATCTCCTTAGCTGTCAGAATGGTCGTGGATGTCCTGCTCGACGCGGTGGTCCACGAACTTGCCGACGACCCCGCCCGCGACAGCCCCGACGGCGACCGACGCCAGCAGCCGCGGCGTAGTGTTCAGCCACAAGCTCAGCGTGACGGCGTTTGGCATGGAACGCATCATCCGCTGTGGGTAATTACGCACCGTACCTGTGCCTCACTGCTCGCCGCGCTCGGCGCGACCGCGCGGCATCGCGGGCTCGCGCTTCACCTCATGAGCCGGGAACCGTGAGCTTACGGTGTCGTGCATAAGTTCTCGCCGGTTGGATGGTTGATGCGGTGGTCGGTCGAAACTCAGCAGGTGTCACGTTCCTAGCGGTGACCGAGCACGCGGTGGGTGGAGGTGAGCTGTGGGGTGTCGTACTCGTGGCATTCCGAGGAAGGCAATGACGAGCCGGTCGCCGAGATTGAGCGGCTGCGCGCCGAGGCTGTTATGTCGTCGTGAAGCGGAAGGCACGCGCACGCCTGGAGCGGGAGCGTCTGCGTCTGGAGGGTCTCTCGTGAGAGACATCCCAGCGGGGGGACCTTGGCGGCAGCGGGGAGCCGGCGATTGAGGCGCTGCGCGACCATCTCGCGGCGCGCCCGTTGGCGATGCCGTCAGCCAGAGTGTTCACCCGGCCGGACGGCTCCGAGCTACGAGCGCACCACGTTCACGCCGCCTGGCAGACCGCTCGCGCGAAAGTTGGCCTGGCCGACGCGCATATGCACGATCTATGCCACGCGGGGCTGACACTCGCCACGCAGAGCGGGGCCACTCTCGCCGAGGTCATGAGGCGTGCCGGGCACAGCACCCAGCGCGCCGCGATGATCTACCAGCATGCGGCCGAGGACCGTGACCGCGAGGTCGCCCGACGGCTCTCTGAGTCTGCGAGGCGCGTCGCTTGGGCACGCGGAGGGCACGCCGAGATCAACAAGGCTTGACGTAGATCACCCGAAGATCGGCAGCCGCAGGCTGCAGGCCCAAGATTACGGGCATTCAGCGGAGGGCGTGGGATTCGAACCCACGAGGACGCTTCCGCGCCCTAGCGGTTTTCAAGACCGCCGCACTCGGCCACTATGCGAGCCCTCCAGATGCCTGAAGGTACCGAATTGCCAAGCGGCGGCTCGCACCCTCCTCCGCGTCCGAGGCCGCCGCGACGTGGAGCGAGGTGCCGGCTCAGTACGGCCGGATGAACCGCCGATCCCAGAGAGAGTCGTTGTCCGCCTGCCGATTCAAGATCTCACGCACCTCATGCGTCATGCCGTCCGGATATCGGTCAAGCATGGCAAACAGGTCGGCCCGCTCGGCGGTCGTTCGGTAGCAGCCCAACTCGCGTTCCAACTTCTTCCTGCGCTCCCGCGCGGCCCGCCTCGTCGTGCGATCCGCACGGAGAAGAAACATCCGCGCCGCAAGTCTCGATGGGACCTTCCGGTCCGAAGCTGCCTTGGTCACGGCTGCCTACCTGCAGGTTTTGCCCGGTGCTGCTCCAGCACGTTACACCGGCCCGAAGCTGCGTAGCGACCGCGAGACCAGGCCCAACGGCAGCGACTCAGGTCGTCCCGAGCACGTTATCGCGCAGCGGGGACACCGACCATGTTCGGTCGACTGCGTCGCGCAGCGCGGTGTAGGAGGCCACTAGTTCCCGTCGCTCACTCGCAAGCACTGGGTCGTCGAGTTGGCAGCCGCCGAGTACCCATGCATCCGACAGCCGCATCGCCTCGACCCGGTGTTGCGCGGCCAGCACCATCGGGGCCCGATCAGTGCGGTACACGTACGAGTAGAGGTCGACGAGCGCCTCGACGATGTCCTCTTCGGTTGCGCCGGACTCGCGTTGGTGCACGCGATGGACTCGCCACCACTCGACCTCGCGGTAGGCGGCTTCGTCCGGATCCAGCGGGAGACCCCTGCCTTGGACGAGCGCATAAAAGCGCCGCATGAAGTCGCGGGCGGCATCGGGGTCGTTATCGGGGTAAGGGGACCACACCTGGTTGGCCCGCAATACCCACCAGGCGCCGGCCAGCGTGTCGCGGCGGGACATGTGGAAGCCCGATGCGACCATCCCGACGGAAGCCCGCAGGAAGGTCAGCCAGTCGTGCCGGTAGTAGGACACCCACGCGTTGGCTTCATGCTGGCCGACGGCGACGGGGTCGAATCGGCGTAGGCCAGGTCGCCCGGATAGATAGCGCATGGCATCCTCCAGCAGGTCGAGCCTGCACTGTATTCGACGTCGGCAACGTGATTGGCTCCACCACCCGCGCAGAAAGCAGAAAGGGACACCATGGACGACCCGATCGCTGAGGTTGCCGCGCGACTTCAGGAGCGTGCGCATGCGGTACCACCGCGCTACTTGGCGTTCCTGGAGACCTATCGGCGGACGACGCTCGCGGTCGGGACGGCTGTCGATGACGCCATGTTCGAGGATCCGACCTGGGTACAGACATGGGACGTGGCGTTCGCGGAGCTCTACCTCGATGCACTGGACGCAGAACTCGAGGGCCGCACCCCTGACGTGCCACGGCCGTGGCGACTGGCGTTCGGCGCGCCGGCTGACCTCCCGCCCCTGCGTCGGGTCTTGCTCGGTGTCAACGCTCACGTGAACTATGACCTGCCGCAGGCGTTACTCGCTGTGATCAGCATCGACGACTTCGCCGATCCGGTACTGCTCGCCCGACGGCAACGCGACCACGAGCGCATTGATGGCGTGCTTTCCGCGCGGGTGCCGGCCGAGGACGAGGAACTCGCGGCGAGCGGCCGATCACTCGTCGACCGTGTGCTTGCCCCGTTGAATCGGCTGAGCTCCCAGCGCTTTCTCCGAGAGGCGCGGCAGAAGGTGTGGCGGAACACCTGGCAACTGCACGAGGCTCGGTTGGACGGTCGCGACACGTATGCCCGGCGGTTGGCGGAGTTGGAAGTCCTGAGCGCCGCGCGCATTGCTGACCTGCTCGCTCCGGGTCAGGTTCTGCTCCGGCTCGCCGTAGCGGGTTTTGGTGTCCTGCTGCCACCACCCTGACCGTCACAACGTCGAGGGGCCCAGCACGTGACGCGGGCAAATGGACCACGCCGTGACCCAGCTGAGTGTGATCAGGACAAACTCTCCGCGCCAGCTACATTGCGGACGTGCAAATTCTGATCACGGGGGGCGCGGGGTTTGTCGGGAGCACGGTCGCGTCGGCATGCGAGGACGCCGGCCACCACCCCGTCCTTATCGACGATCTGAGTCGGGGCGCCCGGGCGTTCACGATCGGCCGGACGTTCTACGAGGGCGACGTGGCCGACGGAGAGCTGCTGCGCCGCGTGTTCGCCGAGCACCCGGGCATCGCGGCAGTCATCCACTGCGCCGGATCGATCGTGATCCCCGAATCAGTCGAGCGGCCGCTGCACTACTACCGCAACAACGTGGTCAAGACTGTCGACCTGGTCGAGAATCTGCACGCCCTCGGCTGTGCCCGTCTGGTCTTCAGCTCGTCGGCGTCGATCTACGCACCGAGCCCGGACCTGGTGGTCCACGAAGGTTCGCCGATCTTGCCAACCAGTCCGTATGCCCGAACCAAGGCCATGGCTGAAGACGTGCTGCGCGATGCGGCTGTCACTGGCCTCGTTCGGACCATCGCCTTGCGGTACTTCAATCCAGTCGGAGCCGATCCCAAATTGCGCTCCGGACTGCAGGTGACACATCCGACGCACGCGTGGGGTCGGCTCATCGCGGCCAACGAGACCGGTGGATCTTTCACGATCACTGGCGTCGACTGGCCGACGCGTGACGGCTCAGCGATGCGGGACTTTGTGCATGTCTGGGATGTCGCCTGCGCTCACGTGGAGGCGCTCGAGCAGTTCGACCGAGTGGTCGGAAACGGATTCGAAGCGATCAACATTGGCACCGGCACCGGCACGACGATCCGCGAACTCGTCGCGGCCTTCGAGGTCGCCGCGGGTACTTCCCTCGAGTTGAACGAGGGCCCGGCCCGGCCGGGCGACGCGGTGGGCTGCTACGCGTCCGTCGACAAGGCGGCGTCCCTGCTGGGCTGGCGAGCGAAACGATCGGTCATTCAAGCGTTCCGGGACGGTCTGGCCTGGGCCCGAATCCGCGCGGACCGGCTGGCTCCGGCCGACGGCTTGGGCAGCGCAGCGGATCAGCGGCTCGCGAGGTACCAGGCGACGTAGCGGCGCAGCCCCTCGTCGAAAGTCGTCGTGGCCCGCCAGCCGAGCAGCTCGGCGGCCCTCGCCGCGGAGACTTCTCGACCCCGGAAGTCGCCGGGCCGCGCTTCGAGGAACTCCACGTCGATCGGACCCAGAATCTCGGCGATGGACTCGGTGATCCGGCGCACTGAGATCGGTTCGCTGCCCTCGAGGTTGAACGTCTGATCCTTGCCCTGGTCGGCGAGGCACCGCACGTGGGCGTCCGCGAGATCCTCGACATAGACATAGTTTCGAAACTGCAGACCATCACCGTTGATCGTGATCGTCTGGCCCGCCAGTGCCTTGCGAACGAACATGGGAATGACGAGTGCGTCGCGCATCCGCGGGCCGAACGGGATGCCGTACCGCAAGATCGTGAACGGGACGCCGTAAAGCTCTGAGTAGCTGTGTACGACGAGTTCGCTCGCCAGCTTGCTGGACGTGTACAAGTGCCCGCTGCTCGACAGCTGAAACGGCGAGTCCTCGGTCAACGGTTCGTCGCCCGTCGCGCCGTTGTAGACCCAGACCGTGCTGGCCAGGACCGTCCGGGCGATGTCGTTGCGGCGCGCCGCCTCCCAGATGTGTGTCGTCCCCAGCACATTGCTTCGCACTGTGTCGACCGGCGCGTCGTACACGTCGTTGACGTTGGACACCGCGGCGAGATGGAACAACGCCTCGCATCCGGCAGTGGCCTCGACGGTCGATTCCAGGTCGGTGATATCTATCTCGCGATGTGCGGCGTCAGATCGATGGGGGGCAATACGGTCGAGGACGAGCACGTCGTGCCCGGCGGCGATGAGCCGATCGACCACGTGACCTCCGATGAACCCGGCGCCACCGGTGACCCCGACTCGCATCAGCTCGCAATTCCCGTTACGCGCGGCACCGTCCGGAGTACCTGCGCGAGGCTGTCGAGCACGTAGTCCACCTCCGCGTCAGTCATGTCGGAGTGGATGGGTAGACAGATCTGGCGGGCACAGACATCCTCGGCGACCGGAAGCGAACCCGTGTCTAGATGGGCGAATACTGGTTCGCGATGCAGCGGGGTCGCATAGACCTCGCCGGTCGGTGACACGCCCAGCTCGCGCAGGCCGGCTTTGATCGCGTCGCGGTCGGTATCTCGGTCCAGCAGGGCGACGTATTTGTAGTAGTTCGAAACGGCCTGGTCGGGAACGAGTACGGGCGTGATCCGGTCCAGCTCGAGAAGAGCGGCGTCGTATCGCTTGGCGACCGATGCGCGCGTCGCGATGAATTCCTCGAGCCTCCGTAGGTGTACCGAGGCGATGGCCGCGTGTACTTCACTCATGCGCCAGGCGTAGCCGAGGCGGATGTGTTCACCGCCCAGGAAGCCGGCCTTGCCTTGGTCACGGTAAACGACCGCCTCCTCGCGGAGACGGTCGTCGGCAGTGATGATCATGCCGCCTTCCCCGGCGGTGATCACCTTCGTCGGGTAGAAGGAGAAAGTACCGGCGACGCCGAAGGTTCCGGCCGATCGTCCGCCGAGGGAGCAACCGTGTGCATGGGCGGCGTCCTCCACGAGGAACAGACCGCGACGATCGCATAGCTCGCGGATCGCAACAACGTCGGGGGAGATGATGCCGCCGACGTGCACGATGATCACGCCAACCGTCTGGGGGGTGAGCGCCGCCTCGACGGTCTCGGCTGTGAGGGCGAGGCTTGATTCCGCGATATCCGCGAACCGGGGTGCGGCCCCGGCATGGAGGACGGCGGCCGAAGTAGCGAAGAAGGTGTTGGCCGGGACGACAACCTCCCGCCCAGCGACGCCGAGCACCCGCAGGGTGATCTCCAGGGCGCTGGTGCCGCTGCTGACCGCGACCGCGTGCCGGGATTGGTGACGCGCGGCGAAGCTGGCCTCGAGCTCGCGGGTGCGCGCCCCGAGTGTGAGGGAACCCGTTTGGAGCGACTCGTCGATCAATCCCAGAATCTCGGCTCGGTCCTCGGGGGAGAACACCAGGCGGGCGGCGGGGATATTCAACGGGCTCCTCGGTCAGACTCGGCCGGGTGGGCCAGCGGACGGAATGCTTTAGCGACGCTACCGTGCCCGATGTCGGACTGTCCGGCGGAGACCCGATAGGTGGCACCAGTCACGGTGATGCGGGGGTTGCCGGCGAGGTGCCACAGGCCGAGGGCGGCGACGATGAGTGCGACGACGATCGCGATCGTCTCATTGCCCTCGAACGAGATGTGCTCGCCAAACAGCCACACCCCGGCGACGCACGCCGCCACCGGCTCGACGACGGCGACTATCGGGAGTGACATGTTCAAGTTGCCGGATTGATAGAGGCTTTGCACGAGCAAGACGGAGGGCACACCGGCGGCCATGAGGGCCCAGAACGACCAATGCCCGTATAGCGGGCCGCCGTGCCGCAGCGCTTGCGAGAACTGCTTCGTCAGCACGGCCACGAAGGCATTCGAGAGTCCGGCCGCAAGTCCGAGCAGGGCCGCCCGCCGACGACCGAACCGGTGTCTGGCCGTCAAGGCCAAGGCGCCCACGATGGTGACCGTGATGCTTCCGGTCAGCCACCACGCCATGGTGTGCGGGGATTCAGAGCCCTCCCCGTCGGGCGTGGCAAAGACGAGAAACACCGCCAGACCAGCCACAACCGCGATGACAGCGGCCCACTCGGCCGGATGCAGCGCCTCGCGGGTGCGAATCGCGACCAACACCAGCGCGAATACGAGCGTGGTCGCCATGAGCGGCTGCACGACGACCAGGGAGCCGTGCCGCAGCGCCCAGATTTGCAGCACCAGACCCGCGACACTGGCCACGACGCCCAGCAGCCACAGGGGCCGACGAATCAGCCGGACGAGCAGCCCCACCTTCAGCGCATGGTCATAGTGGACCTCGGCGGCGGCTCGCTCCTGCAAGGCGACCGACGCACCGAAGGCCAAGGCGGCACCGAGCGCAAGAAGGAAGATCATCCAAGCGCCCCGGAGTGGCGTTCTCGGGCCGCGCTAGTTAAGAAGCAGCTGTGGTCGATCGCGTAATAGTCCCAGTGATCGGCGCTATACACCAGTCGAATACCGACTGTGTCTTTGGCACACGCCCGACCAGATGCAGCCATGCGGGCCAACAGCTGCGGCTCGTTCGTGTGCACATGGCCCGGGACCTGGTGAAAGACCAGCACCTCGTCGACGTGACGTGCTCGCAAAAAGTCCGAATAGTCACGTTCAGAGGTGAACATACCACCCCAGATGCTCTCGGGGAAGAACTCTGAGTCCAACCGGCCGCCGGCTCGGATCAACTGGTACATGCCGACCTTGCCGTCTGAGGTCCGCAGCAGGCGATACGTGAGTCCCGGCCGGAACTGAGAACTTGCCGAGAAGCGGGCCATTGCCTGGTCCGGCTCGCGGCCGAGCGATGACCAGGAGTAAGCAGCATCTAACGGCGCCAGTAATGCGACGTTGGACACGAGGGCTACGCCGGTGAGCGCGATCGGCCACCAGCGAGCGCCGCGATCAGCGAAGACCATCGCGAGGATCGGCGGCACGAACAGCAAGAGCCGGATCAGTACCGTCCCGGCGAACTGCCAGACCTTGGTCAGCCACGAGGTCTCGGTGAACACCGGCGAGTTGATCAGCGGCCAGATCGCCGGCGCCGCGATCGCCACCGAGATCAGGTAGCAGCCGACCAACGCCCGGCGGTGCGGCTCCCACCGCAGCCGAAGGAGTACCAGGATCGCGGCAATCGGCAACACCACCGCGATGTGGGTCAGTTGGGCCAGGCCCACGGCGAGCACCGCCCATAACCGCCGGTCGCGGCGCCAGAAACCGATGCCGAGCATGAGCAGCGCACTGCCCCAAAGGAACGGCAACTGCCCGGACAGGGGCGCGAGGACCAAGATCGGATTACTCAGAACCAGGACCGCCCACCAAGGCCGGCGCGCCTCCGGGAATGCCCAGAAGGTCGCCGCGATCACGCCGAGCACGCCGAGGACCAACACGAGAGTCACGGCCCAGTCACCGAGCAATGGCCAGAGCAACGCGGCGACCAGCCAGGGCAGCGCTCCGTACGGAAAAGTCAGCGCCGTGCCGTGACCAATGATGGGCATGTGCCATGGAATTCCGTGGCCGTGCCACAGTTGGCTGTTGATCCACCACGCGTGGGCGTAACTGATGAGGCTGTCATGGGTGACGACGATCCGGTGGCGCGCAAGGAGCGCCAGGATGACGGCCCACGCCACGGCGACGGTCCACAGCGCGTATTGCCCCGCTCGCTCCAGCGCGCCGGGTGCGGCACCGGATTCGGAAGTAGGGTCGCCGTTCGTGCCGGTTAGCGTCGCCACGACGACCTTCATCCGGGCCCTGATCGGGATCGGGTCAGCCGCCGTTGTGCTGCCTGCGCTTGCCGTTGTCGGTAATGGCGGAGCCGGGGAGCTGGGCACCGCCCTACCCGGCGTCGCCATCGCCGGGTTGAGCGCGACGCTCGTGCTTCGGGTTCGTCATCGGCCGCCCAGCCTGCTCGGCGGGGTGATCGTGGCTGTCGCGTCGTGGCTGCTATCACAGGCTGGCCCGGGGGCGATCGACTGGTTTCTCGCCGCATTGCTGGGACTTGGCGTGGCCCTGGCCTGGCCGGCCCCGGACCGACGTCCTCGATTGGATGATCCGGCGTTGCTGCTCGGGTTCGCCGGCACCGTCGCGACGCTGGTGGGCGTGGCCGCTGGGTCCGGCCCCGACTCGGCCTGGGCCTGGGGATCGCTGACCGGACTCGCCCTGGTGGTGGCGGACGGCGTGCTGCGGCGAGACTCGCAGCCGGATCCCGGCCGGCCGGGCTGGCTCGTGCCCGTCGCCGGCCTGGCGGCCGTGCTGCTCCTCGGCGCTTGGATTGGCGCCAACTCGCCGTCGGTCTCCTGGTTCGGGCCGATGATCTCGCATGGGCCGCGAGATCGGCCCGAAGTGGCGATCACTTTTGACGATGGCCCCAATACCGGTGCGACGCTGGCCATCGCCCATATTCTCGATGCCTACGGGGCCAAAGGGACGTTCTTCAGCGTCGGTAAGGCTGTGGTCGCGCGCCCGGACATCAGTCGGGCGTTGCTCGCCGACGGGCAACTGCTCGCCAACCACTCCTACTTGCACGATTCGCTTCGCTGGCTCGATCCGCGGTATCCCGAGCTGACTCGGGCTCAGCATGCGATCCAGCGGGAAACCGGGGTATGCCCGACGTTCTACCGTCCTCCGCACGGTCAGCACACGCCGTTCGTGGCTTATGCCGTCCACGCGAATCACATGCGGATGGTCGGATGGGACGTGTCGGCCGGGGACTGGGCGACGTCGAACCCGCGAACCATCGCCGATCGGGTCCTGCGCAAGGTCCGCGGAGGTTCGATCATCGACCTGCATGACGGCCTGGACGGACGGGTCAATGTCGATCGTCGCGTGCTCGTGCAGGCGATGCCGCTGATCCTCGACGGACTCCGGGCCCGCGGCCTTCACGCGGTCCGGCTGGATCAGCTGATCGGGATCAGCGGGTACCGCGGGGGCTGCTGACAGGGCGGCGGATGCGACGCAGGACACTGGGTCGATCACGGTTCGGCGGCGTTCCCGCGGCGCTCGGCTATCGACCACGGGGACACCGCGGCCGGCAGGGCACGGCGCACTCGCCGACCAAGACGAGCCCGGCCCCGGGCCGCGCGGCGAGCGGCCACCACGATCATCACGGCGTCGATCACCGCGTCGCTCATCTTCGTCCGTGACCGGAACACCGGCACCTGCAGCACCACGTCGTTGCGAACCGTGTAGCCGAGCCGGCAGAGCACGACAGCTACCTCGACCGTCTCGCTGTAGCGGTAGCCGCGGTAGAACTGCAACGCATCAGCCAGCGCGGCGGCGCGGAACACGCGGTAGCCGGACTCGACGTCGGGCAGGGGCGCTTTGGCCCACCAGGTTGCCCAACGGCTGAGCACGGCATTACCCAGCCGCTTGAACGAGGGATAGTCAGACAGGTCGCGACGAGCGAGCACGGCGTCGGCCTGCTCCTCGACGGCCACCCGGACCAGCCCGTCAAGGGAGTGCGGGTCGTGCTGGCCGTCCGCATCGACCGTGCACACCAGGGTGTCACCAGGCAGCTCGCCGGATCGAACTCGCGCCGCTATCCGGGAAAACGCGAGGTAGTACGCCGCAGACATCCCGCGGTTGACGTCGATTGCGAGCAGCGCAGCGTGCGGGTGGGCGGGTAGCCATCCCCGGACGAGTTCTCTCGTCCGGTCGGTCGAGCCGTCGTCAACGATGACCAGTTCGTGCACCAGACCGGACAGCCGGTCGAGCACGTCGATCACCGTGGGTTCCTCGTTGTACGCGGGAACCACTGCGATGAGGCGCGGAGCCGACGGCGCCTCGTCCTCGCGACCTGGCTCGACGGGCACGTCCACCATTTGACTCCCTATAACGCTCGGCTGGAGCACCCGTGGCCATCACAGCCGCCGGGCCGCGCCAAGCGTAGCGAAACGGCGGGGTGACGCAGGCCGGCGAATCCTTCGCGCACACAGCGTCATGTGCTTTCCTTACCGCCGTGACGGGCCTTCGGGGCGGGGCGGGCGACCGGGCAAAGCGCAGTCGGGCGATGCCGACGCTCGCCGGATAACCGTCATGGACATCGACTCGATCTCCGTCATCGACGGCTGGTTTCCCACCGTCGTCATCGTCCTGACCATCGTCACCTTGCTGGCGAGTCTGGGCTGGCGCGCGACCCGAACGCGCCGGCGCCGGCGCAGCCTGTCTTCGGGCGAATGGTCCACGCCGGAGGTGCGCCGGCGACCGGCCTGGCGGTGGCAGTTACTGCTAGGCATTCCGATCGCGATCGCACTGGTCGGGCTAGCGGCGCTGATCGACGACGGGGTTTCCCTCATTCCGTACCAATTCCCGAACTCGTTCTATGTGTGGTTTGCCGTCATTCCGTTGGCGCTTGCCTTCTGTGCCATCGGGTGGCGAGGCGCACCGTGGTGGCGGCGCGCGATATCGGTGATTTCGGTGGCCTTCGCGTGCGTATTTGCGCTCACATTCGTGAATCAGCATTACCAGTACTACCCGAACATCGGCGCGCTGCTCGGCAAGGAGGCCCAGTACGAGGTCAGCAACGCGCAGCTGAAGCAGGCGCAGGCGGACTTCCGCAAGACCAAGAAGTTGCCCGATCACGGTTTCACGATCTCCGAACACATTCCTGGAACTGAGTCGAAGTTCAACGGCCGTGATGCGCTCATCTGGGTACCGCCGGCATGGGTCGCGTCTCCGACCCCGAAGCTGCCGGTGATCGAGCTCCTCTCGGGCTATCCTGGGTCGCCTGCCGACTGGACGCGGGCCGGATTCGCCGACCAAACGATGAGGCATTGCGCATTCGCATCATGGGCTCGCTCCCGTACTCGTAATACCCGGACACGCTCGGGGTTGATGTGAACGATACGGAGTGCGTAAATAGCATCTCGGTCAGGTCGATAGCGTACCTGAGCATCGACGTCCCGAACTATTTGCGCTCGACGTTCCACGCGGGCACCGCGGAGGGATCAATCAGCCGTCGCCGGATTTTCCCCGGAGGCACATGCGCCTTGATGTTAGCCTTGCGTCATCCCGACATATTCCGGACATTCGGTGACTATGCGGGCTCACAAGTCCGACAGTCGGCGGGTACGTTGACCATCGCTCACGATCGACAGCGACTCTTCGATGGATCAAAAGCACGAGTACGACAAGTATGATCCGTTATCGCTTCTGAAGACGACGTACCGAGGCTTGGCGGGATGGTTCGAAGTCAGGACGAACGATCCTGATCCGCGAATGCACAGCAAACGCTAGTCCCGCTAGCCCGTTCGGCTGGTATGCTTGACCTGCGTTGTTCTCGCGACGGCCGGTCAGCACGACTTCGACTTCGCCGCCCAGGCGTTTCGGGATTCGCTTCCGTGGCTGTGCGTATCCGCGTAGATGCCGGACCTGAACCAACAGGAACTCTGCAGTTCGTGACTCGTGATTACTGCTCCCATAACGTGCACCAAACGCGTCGACACACCACAATCCGGCCGTGACCAGCAATCCGTTAACAATCACGTGATCGTGTGCGGGCTGCGCCACGTCGGATTGCGGCTGATCGAGCAGTTGCACGGCGCCGGTGAGCAGGTCGTCGTCATTGACGACCACCACGACCTACGGCTCACACGTCTCGTGCGGGACTGGGACATCCGGCTGATCGAGGGCAGCGCCCGCCGGCTCGACACGCTGCTTCGGGCCAGCGTGGAAACAGCAGCCGCCCTGGTCTGCGCCGAGAACGAGGACCTCGAAAACCTGGACGTCGCCCTGCTCGCCCGCCGGATCCGACCGGACCTGCGTGTGGTGCTGCACCTGACCAACCCGGCCGTCGGCCGGGCCCTCACGCGGGTGACGGGTCCCGGCACCGTGCTCGACGTCCCAACTCTGGCCGCGCCCAGCTTTGTCGAAGCGTGCCTGGCTCGCCGGCGGCATCGGCTTTCCATCGCGGGCCAAGACTTCGGGGTCGTCGAACTGCCGGCCGCGGCTGACGGCACGATCCGATCGATGGCGCCTGGCGTGGCTCCGATCGCGCTCATCCCAGCGGGCGGCGGCGAGATGTTGATCTGCCCAAGCCGCGACGCACCTGTCCGGCCAGGCGACCTGGTGGCGGTGGTCGGACGGGAACCCCACCTCCGGGCCTTGCAGCCCGAGAGGGACGAGGCGGAGGTCACCGCCCATCCGCGAGCAAATCGGCTCCGAGTCGCGCGGCGATACGTCGCTAGCTTCGTGGAGGAGATGGGAAAGCCACTACGCGCGATCATCGTCGTGCTCTTCGCCGTCGCTGCGATCTCGGTGCTGGTGCTGATGGCTGGCTACGCGGGGCTGGCCGGTCGTCGCATGGGACTGATTGACTCGCTGTACTTCACGACCGAAACCATGACAACGACGGGGTTCGGCGATTTCTCGTTCGCCGCTCAAACGCCATGGCTGCGTATCTGGTCCATCTTTCTGATGATCTTCGGCGTGGCCCTGGTGGCCATCGCCTACGCGTTGCTCACCGACCTGCTGGTCAGCCGTCGCATCGTGCGCTCCTTCGGGAAGAAGCACCTCACCGACTTGCGCGACCACGTGATCGTGGTGGGCTTGGGTTTGGTGGGACTCCGCGTAGTCGAGGCGCTGGTCGCCCTCGGCCAATCGGTCATCGTTCTCGAGGCCGATGAGGACAACCGGCATCTCGGGCTGGCCGACGCGATGGGCGTCCCGATTGTGATCGGTGACTCGACGGTGACGAGCAATCTGGAGGCGGTGAATCTGTCGACCGCCCGTGGGGTAGCAATTGTGACGAGCAACGAGCTGGCCAACATCGAGACCGGTCTTGCCATCCACGATCTGCTGGGCGAGCGGCGGGACGAAGTCCCCATTGTGCTGCGTATCTTCGATCGGCAGCTCGCCCATACCGTCGAGACAAGTCTGGGCTTCCGGTACGTCCGATCCCCGTCGGAGCTGTCGTCGCCCTGGTTCGTCGGGGCCGCCCTGGGGCTCGACGTGCTCAACACCTTCTACGTCGAGCATCAGCCCTTCATGCTGGGCCGGCTGACGGTGAGCGAAACCGGCGGGCTGGTCGGGCGGACGGTGCGCGACCTGTCCGCGCGTATCCGGCTCGTGGCGATCACGCGGATGGGATCACTGAATCACCTCGAGTACCCAGTGCACGCCGACCTAACCTTTGGCGCCGGAGATCAGGCCTATCTCATCGGGCCGTACGAGGACCTGCTCATCGTGCTGCGCCGGAATCGGGCCCGCGATGCCGGCACGATCGCCGCGCGGCAGCCGCCAGCCTGACAGCTCGCGACAATATGCATGATCCGCGGCTGTAGCGACGGAAAATGCATACCTTCGCTCGTGGGTTAGCGGGTGATGTCGGCGACGACCGCGGCCAGCTCGGCCGCCCGCCGGCTACGCATGACATCCTCGAGCAGCATCGGCCTACCGTCCGGACCGGCCAGCGGTAGTCGCCAATTGGGATACTCGTCGATCGTCCCAGGCTGGTTTTGCCCGCGCCGATCGCCGACGGCATCGGTGAGTGCCACGCATAGCAATCTGGACGGGGTCCAGGTCAAGTAGCGGTGCAACGCCAGTACGACGGCCTCCGAATCGGCGACGTGCTCGGGCCGAAGCGCTTGGCGGGACGTCAAGTTGGCCAACCAGGCCTGTCGTTCCGCCTCGTCCGCCGCGAGCTCCTCGGCGAGCGATCGGGTCAGCAGCCCGAGCGAGTCTCGCAGCCGGACATGATCACCGGCCAGGTAGCCGGCGCTGGGTGGCAGATCATGCGTGGTCACCGATGCCAGGGCGTATTCGCGCCACCATTCCGGCCGTAATGGTGCCCCGCCGGCGTGCCATTCGAATTCGAACCACAGGATCGAGGTGCCGAGGATGCCTCGCTCGCGCAGATAGTCCCGCACCCATGGCTCGACCGTGCCGAGGTCCTCGCCGACGACCACGGCATGCGCCCGATGCGCCTCGAGGGCCAGAACGCCGATCATCGCCTCGTGGTCGTAGCGAACGTATGTCCCCGCTCCCGGTGGCATCCCGGCCGGGATCCACCAAAGGCGGAACAACCCGATGATGTGATCGATCCGGATGCCGCCGGAATGACGTAGCACGGTCGATAACACGTCACGCAACGGCCGATAGGCCAATTCGGCCAGGCGATCCGGCCGCCACGGTGGCTGGGTCCAGTCTTGCCCAGCTTGGTTGAACGTGTCCGGTGGGGCACCGACCGTGATGCCCTGCGCGAAAACGTCCTGGAGCAGCCAGCTGTCGGCGCCGTTCGGATGCACCCCGACCGCGAGGTCGTGCATGATCCCGAGCATCATCCCGGCCCGAACCGTGGCTGCCTGCGCGCCGGCCAGTTGCTCGTCCAATACCCACTGCAGCCAGCGGTGAAAGTCCACCCGGTCGGCATGGTCCGCGCGGAATGCCTCGACCGCGATCGAACGCGGGTGCGCCAGGTCGACGGGCCACGCCCGCCAGTCCGGTCCGTGCACCTCCGCGATCGCACACCAGGTGGCAAAGTCGGTCAGCCCGTCACCCTCCCGGCGCCCGTATGCGCAATACGCCGCTTGCCGACCGTCGCTGCGGGGAACGTCGTGCACGAACTGCAGCGCTGAGCGCTTCGCCGCCCACACGGTGTCGCGGTCGATGCGGTCGACATCGCGAAGCGTGGCCTGCAGATCGGCTCGAAGCTGTTCAACGCGCTCGCGGGCGGCGGCGTCGAGATATGCGTACTCCGGCACGAGCTCAACCCGGAGATATACCGGATTCGCGAACCGTCGGCTGGTGGGCAGGTACGGCGACGGCTCCATGGGCGCGACCGGTTCGGCGGCGTGCAGTGGATTGACCAGCACGAATCCGGCGCTATGCTCCGCCGCCGACCAGGTCGCCAGGTCCGCGAGGTCGGCGAGGTCACCGATGCACCAGGACCGGCGTGACCGCACGCTGTACAGCTGAGTCGCCAGGCCCCAGGTTCGCCGATCACCCACGGGCTCGGGGAAGCCCAGCCAGCCAGGTGTGACGATCAACGTTGCGGCCGCTTCCGCGCCGCCTGAGCGAGCCCGCACGATGTGGTAGCCAAGCGGCAGATCGCCCGGTATCTCAAAGAGAGCTTCGCCAACGAGCCGCCCGTCGACATCGCGCGGCGGGGTCCAATTTTCTAGCTGGCGCAGGCCATATCGAGACGAGCCGGTTTCCAGGTCGATCCAGATCTCCACCGGATCCCCGTGTGTGACGTGCACAGGGATAGTAGGGGTCCAACCGGCGCGGCAGGTGACGACGGGGGGAAGCATGCGCCGCCATGCGGCAAGGTGCTGCTCAGCCAGCGCCGCCTCGGCGGCACTGGGCGTCGCGGCGTCTACGCCCAGCGCCGCCAACACACTACGGATCGTCTCGGTCGAGACGAGTATGTGGCGGCCCTGCCAATCCCAGAACTCCGTCGCGATGCCGTAGGCATCGGCGAGCCGGCGCAGCGTCGGGTCAAGGTGATCCACCGGGTTGCCTCACGATGTCGGTCGACAGACTCTCCATGTGAGGCAAAGTTTGACGTATCGCCGTCAGCCCGGAAGCGGCGGTCGAGACGATGCGGTCAGTTGCCGTGGCCGCGTGGGACTGCGGTGAGTAATACGGTCGAATCCTCCAGCGCACGCAGAGAGTGGCGCGCTGGCGGGACGACGAGCAGGTCTCCGGTACGGGCCTGCCACACGTCGCCGTCGGCGGACAGCTCGACGCGGCCGGATAGGACGAGCACGGTCGCCTCGCCCGGGTTCTCGTGTTCGTCGAGGCGGGCGTCCTGGAGCAGCGCGATGACGGTCTGGCGCATCGTGCGTTCGTGGCCACCAAACACGGTGGAGGCCGATCGAGACGACGTCGAGCGCCCCGCCACGACGAGTTGCTCGCGGGCGAGCGCGGTCAACGACAGCTTCTGCATCCCGTCTGCCTCCCCAGTAACCCCGTCACAGAGGATATGCCGCGGGGTCGTCGAGGTAAGCCGTCCGGCAGCCAGTGCCGCAGAAGTAGACCGGGCCGTCCGGGCCGTCCACGTGCGGGGAGGTGTCGACCGCGGCCACGGTCATACCGCATACCGGATCGCGGCTCGTCACCTCGTTCGCGGGTTCCCGGACCATCGGCTCCGCGTCGTGGGCCGATTCATGTTGCGTCGAAACGATCTCCGCGAGGATCGACAGCGCTACCTCAGCCGGCGTGCGTGCGCCGATGTCGAATCCCGCGGGCGTGTGAACCTGCTTGCGAAGATCGTCATCAACGTCCAGGGCATCAAGAACAGCTGGGCCGCGAAGTCGGCTGGCCACCAGTCCGACATAGCCGATGCCCGCTCGCAACGCTCGCGTGAGCACGGCTGGCTCGTCGTTGCCGTGCGATGCGACGACGACGCCGACCGTGCCCACGGGAAATGGATCGTCCGGGTTGCCGAGTGCGCGGATCTGCTGGCCGAACACCCGGTCGGCTCGGACGAGCGCAGCGGCTATCGGGGCTTGCCCGTACACGACGACCACCGGAAGGGGCCGTGACGGTTCGAGAAAGACGTCGAGCGTGCCGCCGGAGAGACACGAATTGTGTACGACCACGACGCCCGGCTCCTGGACCGTTTCCAGCACCGGCGTGATACGTACCATCCGAGTCTCCCCGGTGGTCAGGGCCTCGAGGGCCTGGGCGCGAACCGTCGCCTCGGCGCATTCGCCTCCGACGAACCCGTCCAGCTCACCGCTGGGCAGCACTAACGCCGAGTCTCCGGGCTTGGCGCTGGTCGGCCGCTCCGCCCGGACTACGGTCGCCCACACGAAGGGCGTGCCGGCCGCAGCGAGCGCGGCGGCCCGCGTGGCGAGTTCACTGCGGGTCGGCACGTCGGTCAGTCCGTAATCGCCAGGTCGGTCCGGAACGGCCGGCCGTGCATCGCCCGCCAGACCTGGGCCGAGGTGAGCGGCATGTCCACATGCCTCACCCCGAACGGTTTGAGGGCGTCCATGACGGCATTGACAATGGCGGCCGGCGAACCCACGGTGGCTGACTCGCCGACTCCCTTCGCCCCGAGTGGGTGATGCGGCGAGGGCGTCACCGTCTCCCCGAGCTCCCAGCTCGGGCACTCCAGCGCGGTAGGCAACTGGTAATCCATGAACGAACCGCCGAGGCAATTGCCGTCCTCGTCGAACGCGATGACCTCCATCAATGCCATGCCGATCCCGTCGGCCAACCCGCCGTGGATCTGCCCCTCGACGATCATCGGGTTGATGCGTGTGCCGCAGTCGTCCACTGCGATGAACCGCCGCACCTTGACCACACCGGTGCCTGCGTCCACGTCCACCACGGCGATGTACGCGCCATAGGGGTAGGTCAGGTTCGGAGGGTCATAGACACACTGGGCATCGAGGTGGCCTTCCACGCCCTCAGGCAGCTCGAGCGGGCCGTGCGCGGCGAGCGCTACTTCCTGGATCGTCTTGGCCACCGCGGGATCGCCCTTGATCGAGAATGTGCCGCGGTTCCACTCCAGATCGTCAGGAGACGCCTCGAGCATCGCACCGGCGATGATCTTGGCCTTGTCGACTACCCGTCTGGCCGCGACGGCTACCGCGGCTCCGGAGACCGGCGTCGATCGGCTCCCGTAGGTGCCCAGGCCGAACGGGGTGTTGTCGGTGTCCCCATGCACCACTTCGATGTCGTCGGACGGGATCCCAGTCACTTCCGAGACGATCTGCGCGAAGGTGGTCTCGTGGCCCTGACCCTGGGTCTGGACCGACAGCCGTACTACTGCTTTGCCGGTCGGGTGAATCCGCACCTCCGCCCCGTCGGCCATGCCCAAACCAAGAATGTCCATGTGCTTTCGCGGACCGGCGCCTACGGTCTCGGTGAAGAAACTGACGCCGATGCCCATGAGTTCGCCCCGAGCCCGCTTTTCGGCTTGCTCCGCGCGCAACTCCTGATAGCCCGCAAGGTCCATCGCGGTCCGCAGGGTCTTCGGGTAGTCACCTGAGTCGTATTCCCATCCCGTCGGCGATAGATAGGGGAATTGCTCCGGGCGAAGCAGATTCTTCATCCGTAATTCGGCTGGATCCATGTCGAGTTCGTCCGCGAGGCAGTCGACAATGCGCTCGACGAGATAAACCGCCTCCGTCACCCGGAATGAGCAGGCGTAGGCCACGCCACCGGGCGCCTTGTTCGTGTAGACGCCCTTCACCGTGCAATGGGCGGCCGGATAGTCATAGCTGCCCGTGAAGACGTGGAAGAAGCCGGCTGGGAACTTCGTGGGCTGCGCTGTGTTGTTGAACGCGCCGTGATCGGCGAGGACGTTGACGCGCACGCCGAGGATCCGGCCGTCCCGTGTCGCCGCGATCTCGCCCCGCATGTGGTAGTCGCGGGCGAACGAGGTCGACATCAGATTCTCGGCGCGGTCCTCCACCCACTTGACCGGCTTGCCGGTGACGATCGACCCAACCACGGCCAGGACGTAGCCCGGGTAGATGCCGACCTTGTTTCCGAAGCCGCCGCCGATATCCGGGCTGATCACGCGAATCTTCTGTTCCGGCAGGCCGGCGACGATCGCATAGAGCGTGCGGTGGGCATGCGGGGCCTGAGTGTTGCACCAGATGGTGAGCTTGCCGGTGACCTTGTCCATGTCGGCGACCGCCCCGCAGGTCTCCAACGGCGCCGGATGGACCCGCGGATACAGCACGTCTTGCGTGACCACGACATCGGCCTGCTCGAATGCAGCGTCGGTGGCCGCCGCGTCACCGGCCTCCCAGTCGAAGATGTGGTTGTCGGTCTTGCCGTCGATGTCGTCTCGGATTACCGGAGTGTCCGGGTCCAAGGCCTTCGTCGCATCGACAACCGCCGGCAATACGTCGTAGTCCACGTCGATCAGCGCGAGGGCATCGCGTGCGGCGTAGCGGTCTTCGGCGACGACGAACGCCACCTCTTGCCCTTGGAATCGGACTTTGTCGGTCGCGAGAACCGCGACGACGTCATGAGAGAGCGACGGAATCCACGCGAGCTTCAGACTTTCCAGCAGCGCGCCCGTGATAACCGCCTTCACCTTGGGGTGGGCCTCGGCGGCCGACGTGTCGATTGACACGATCCGCGCGTGGGCATGCGGGCTCCGGAGTATGGCGCTATACAGCATGCCGGGTAGTTTCACGTCGTCGATGTAGAGCCCGCGGCCACGGAGGAATCGCGCATCCTCCTTGCGGATTCTCCGGCCGAAGCCGACGGTCGCCTCCTCGCGAGCCTCTGTAGCCGTCATGATGACACCGCCTCACTGGTCTCCGCCGCGGCCGGCCGCGGATGGGTGGCGGCCCACCGGATCGCGCGCACGATGTTCTCGTAGCCGGTACACCGGCACAGCTGCCCGGAAATTGCCTCGCGGATCTCGGCTGGTGTCGGATCAGGACTCTCGTCGAGCAACGCCCGCGCCGTGATCATCATCCCCGGAGTGCAGAAACCGCACTGCAGCCCGTGTTCGTTCATGAACCCCTGCTGGACCGGGTCGAGCTCCCCGTCGCGTTCGAGGCCCTCGACCGTGCGCACGGTGCGGCCGTCGGCCATGGCGGCCAAGACGGTACAGCTCTTCACCGGCACTCCGTCCATAGACACCACGCATACGCCGCAATTGGAGGTATCGCACCCCCAGTGCGTTCCGGTCAGCCCGAGCTCATCGCGGAGGAAGTGCACCAGCAGCAACCGGGGTTCGATCTCGCGAGTGACCGGCTGATCGTTGACAGTCATCTGCACTTGCATGGCTAGGCCTCCTGTCCGCGGCAGCGCGCGATAGCGGTACGCAGCGCCCGCCGGGTCAACTCGCCGGTCAGCGCCCGCTTGTAGTCCGCCGGACCTCGTTGGTCCGTAGTCGGCCTACACTCCGCAGCCGTGCTCTCGCCGGCCAGGTCAATCGTCTCGTCGTCTGCCCGACGGCCCCGGACGGCATCCTCGGTCGCGGCGGCAACGGAATGCGGAGCTCCCACCGCGGCGAGGCCGATTCCGACCTCGGAGATCGTCTCCCCGTCGAGCCATACGACGGCGCCAGCTGACGCAACCGCCCAGTCGCCGGCTCGCCGCTCGACCTTCAGGTATGCGCTGCCCGCGCCTGGCCGAATCGGAATGCGAACCTCGGTCAGCATCTCCGCGGGCTGAAGGACGGTCTCGTACGGACCGGTGGCGAGCTCGCGCAGCGGCACCACCCGTTCACCGCCGGATCCGCGCACGACGCACTCGGCCCGAAGGGCGCCCAGAGCGGCGGACAGGTCCTCGGCCGGATCCGCGTGACACAGCGAACCCCCGACCGTTCCCCTATTCCGTACTACCGGATCGGCGATCACCCGTTCGGCCTCGTGCAGCATCCGGTACTGCTCGCCGACGACTGCGGACGACAGAAGATCTGCGTGCCGCACCATGGCGCCTATACGAAGCACGTCGCCATCGACCCGAATGCGAGTCAGGTCGGTGAGGTCGTTGATGTCGATGAGCATTTCCGGCGTTGCGAGGCCGAGTTTCATCATGGGCAGCAGGCTGTGTCCCCCAGCCACCAGGCGAGCTTCCTCGCCGTGCTCTTCGAGGAGTGCGATCGCATCGTCCACGCTGCGGGCCCGTGCGTAGTCGAACGGCGCTGGTATTTGCATCCTGGCGTCCTATCTGGCCACCCCCCGCCGCGTCCGCGGCCGGCCTCAGTGCTCGGTTCGGACCTGTTGCGGCCGGCCCGAGCGTCGTCTGCGGGGGGTTCGCGCGACGTTCTGGCTGACCAACCCGCTCTGGTGGGCGCAGCAGCAGCCACAGCTGGATGTCAGTGTGGTCATCGCACCGGGAGTCGGTGCGAGCACGACCATCGCACCAAGGGCGGCTGCGGCCACGATGTTCCGGCGCTGTCCAAGCACGAACCACCACCTCGAGGGAATTTCATCATCATCCCGACGTGGTTGTGTATGCAACGTGGATCTACGAACGGCTACGGACCGCTCTAGAAGGGTGACGTGAGGTAGCCGGCAGTCGCTGCGATGACGCCGGCCTGGAACCGGCTGGAGGCCCCCACCTGAGCCATGTAGTCGGCGATGTGGCGACGGCAGGTGCGAACAGAGATGGACAGCCGCCGTGAGATGGCCTCGTCCTTCTCGCCTTCGGCCAACATGCGCAGGATGGCCGCCTGAGTATGCGCGAGCTGGACGTCTTGTCGGGTGGCGGAAGCCGGCGCCTCGAGCGGCATCGAGTCCGCCCACAGCTGCTCGAAGCTCATCACCAACCAGGACACCAGGCTGGGATCACGGACCACGGCCATCTGCTCGTCGGGTCCGCGTTGGCCCGGAACGGTCAGCAGGGCGATCGAACGATCCACGATGATCGCCCGGGCCGGAATGCATTCGGCCAGCCGGACCAGGACGCCAAGCTGTGCCAGCTCGTGGAGGTATCGCTGCGTGACCCGGTCGCGCACCGCCCGCTGGTGGTAGATGGTGCGCCGGCTAACCGCTCGTTCCCCCGTGGCCACCGCGGTGGCGAGCCTGGACTGGGCATCGGGCCGGCTGGGAACGCGGCCGGGCGAAATCGACATCAATTGGTCGCGGCTGGACTCCACGTAATGCGCGGTCAGCCTTGCCATCGCGCTGGCGCTGGTGATGCGCTCGATGGAGGACGGCACGCCGACATCACGCGCGCCGAGCGCAGTGTTGTCCATCGTCCCCCCCGGGACGGTCCGCGGCTGCCTGGGCCGTCCGAGCGTGCGCGAACCGGTGCCCATGAGTATGGAGGTTCGCGGCCCGGTCGTCACGCGTATCTACGAGCTGGCCCCGGCTGCGCCGCGCCGCCCGCCGGGGAACACTGGACGGGTCGTGACCTGCGTTCCCGAACGTTGCCAGGACTCCGACGTCGTTTGGGTGCGGACGCCGGGGGGTAACGACGCGGCGTCAGTCGAAGAGGTGATCGGCGAGGCATCGCCGGGCCGGCCGGGGCGTTGGCGTCCGGGGCGGATCGGGCGGAGGGTGCTGGCCGGTGCCGCGATCATCACCGTGGCGTTGGTTGCGACAGACCGGGACATCGGTGCTCCTACGCCCGGTCGGGTCCCGGCCGGGCCGGTTGCCGCACGACGTATGGTCGCCGAGGGTCATTACGCCGTGCCGATCGGGGCGCACCGTCTGCTCGCGATGACGGCGACGGACGCCGCGATCTACTCCTTGACGGCCGAGCCGGCGCAGCTCACGCGTCAGGACGGCTCTCGGTCGCCGCTCCGCGTGATCCCCCCACTCGGCGCAACGGACCTGCTTGTCGATCGTTCGACCGGCCGCCTATGGGTATTTGCCGCTGCGGACGGCGATGGACCCACCGCTTCGTCCTACGACCTGGATACCTTGGCGCGGTTGTCGGTCGTACGCCTGCCCAGCCACGTCAACTCGGCCGCGGTGCTTGGCGACGCCATCTGGCTTGGCACCGACGGCGGCGTCTACGTGCTGCGACGCGGCGCCACTGCGGCGGCGCTCGTGTCCCGCGCCTGGCCAGACGTCGTATCCATCGTCGCCGACCCCGCTCGCGACCAACTCATCGCCGTGACCATCTCGATGCCGGCTCAGCTGCTCCGCATCACGCCGTCCGGCACGATCGGACGGATCGCCCAGCTCCCCACCGGCCGGTCATCGCTCGCGGTCGTGGACGGTGCGATGTGGGTGGCCGGATTCGGCCCGACCCGCCATGTGTTCCGTCTCGACCCGGATGCCTGGAACGCGAATCCGCTCGAGGTCGATCACGTCGTGGGCGCCGGTGCCGCCATCTCGCCAGGACACCACGTTGTGTGGCTCAGTTACGCCGCCGGAGTGTCCTGCCTCGACGCTCAGACCGGGGCGACGATGGCTCGGTGGCCGGGTCTGAGTGGCCCGATCGCCGCTCGGCGGGGGATCCTGTACTCCATGGGCACGTCCGGCCTCGCGCAGCACGTCATTCCCCGTGGCTGCCGGGGCTGAAGGGGCACATGTGAAGAGTGCGGTGGAAGGCCGAACGGACCGCGGTGCGGACTCCGACGTCGTGTGGCTCGCGGTCACCGACCCGAGTGCGGGGCCGGTCGAGGAGCTTCCCGCCCCAAGGGATCGGTCAGTTGTTGGTGATCTCCGGCGTCACCGGCTTGCTTGGGCGGCCATAGGGCTCGCGGTGGCGATGCTCGTGGCGGTGACCGTCGTGCGCGTCACCGCTGGGGGGCGATCCGATCGGCCAGTGGCTGTCCCGCCGACTCCGGCTGTGCTGCCAAGCTCGACCGGATCCCAGTCCCCGGCACTGGCGCTGCCCCAGAATCAGCTGTTGGCCATGGCGGCGAGCGGCAATGGGCTGTACGTACTGTCCACCAACCCACCGCAGTTGACCTTGCGCGATCCGCATGGCGCGGTTCGCCAGGTGCGCGCCCCTCGGAGTGGCTTCGCGGTCGTCGATGATCCGGCTAAGCGTCTGGTCTGGGTTCTTGGTCGGCGACAGAACTTCGGCTCGGCCACGGCATATGACAGTCGCACCCTCGCATGGCGAGGACGCGTCCTCATCCCGAGCTGGGTGAACGCGGCGGCCGCGTTCGGGGGCCGGATGTGGCTGGCCTCAGACGCGGGGGTCTACGTCGTCTCGGGACCCACCGGCCAACCCGCCCTGGTACCCGGCTCGTACCGCTACACCTACGCCGTAGCGGCCGACCCCTTGCGTAATCGGGTGTTAGCGGTCACAACCGGATCGCCAGGCCAGACGTATGGGATCAATGTCGCCAATCTCTACGTCGGACGCGATGACCTCGTGCCGACCGGCCGATCATCACTGGCTGTCGTGGATGGCATGGCCTGGGTCGGCGGCTATGGCGCCGCACGGCACATCACGCTCATCAACGGGCCGGACCGGCAACCGCCGCTCGCGGTGGAGCGCAAGGTGAATTCGGGTGTCGTCATATGGCCGGGGCAGCATGTCCTCTGGATGACCTTCGGTGGCGGTGTGTCGTGCCTCGATCCACGGACCGGGGCTGAGCTCGCGAGCTGGACGGAAATCACGGGCCCGGTCACATCGGCCAACGGTGTCGTGTATGCCGCGGGGCCGACGGGGTTCCTCGCGGCGACGAGTGTTGTCACGAAGCGATTGCCGGCTCGCTGCCCCGGCTGACCCGCGTAGCCACAGTCAGCCAAGCGCGGCCGCAACGATCGAGCGTGCTTCCTGCTGGATCTGGGCCAGATGGTCGGGCCCGCGGAAGGACTCCGCGTAGAGCTTGTAGACGTCCTCGGTGCCCGACGGACGCGCGGCGAACCATCCCGATTCGCTGACCACCTTCAGCCCACCGATCGGTGCCCCGTTGCCGGGCGCCGTCGTCAGCTTGGCCAGGATCTTCTCGCCCGCTAGCTCGTCGGCGGTGACCTGTTCGGGCGACAGCCGGCCGAGCACCGCCTTTTGCTCGCGGGTAGCGGGTGAATCAATGCGCGCGTAGGCCGGTTCGCCGTAGCTAGCGGTGAGTGCACGGTAGTGAACCGACGGCGTCTGACCGGTTGTCGCGGTGATCTCCGACGCGAGCAGGCACATGATGATCCCATCCTTGTCGGTGGTCCACACCGATCCGTCCTGCTGGAGGAACGATGCGCCGGCACTCTCCTCGCCGCCGAATGCGACCGATCCGTCGCGTAGCCCGGGCACGAACCATTTGAAGCCGACCGGCACCTCCAAGAGTGGCCGCGGGAGCCCCCCCGCAACCTTGTCGATCATGGACGAGCTGACGAGCGTCTTGCCGACCGACGAATGAGCCGGCCAGGACGTGCGTCGCTGGTAGAGGTACTGAATGGCTACGGCGAGGTAGTGGTTCGGATTCATCAGTCCGCCGTCGGGCGTGACGATGCCGTGCCGGTCGGCGTCGGTGTCGTTACCGGTCGCGATGTCGAAGTCATGCTGCCGGGCGATGAGTGACGCCATTGCGTACCGGGACGAGCAGTCCATGCGGATCTTGCCGTCCCAGTCGAGGGTCATGAAGCGGAACGTAGGGTCGACGTCAGGGTTCACAACGGTCAGGTCGAGGCCGTAGCGCGACCCGATTTCGCCCCAGTAGGCGACGCTTGCCCCGCCGAGCGGATCGGCCCCGATGTGCAGGCCTGAGGTGCGAATTGCGTCCAGGTCGAGCACGTTGGACAACGCACCGACGTACTCGTCCAGATAGTCGTAACGCTGCGTGCTTTCGGCGGCCCGAGCCTGGGCCGACGGAACTCGTCGCACCCCCCGGCATCCGTCGGCGAGCAGCTCGTTGGCGCGGTTTTGAATCGCGCCGGTGATGTCGGTGCCGGCCGGTCCGCCGTCGGGAGGGTTGTATTTGAAGCCGCCGTCGGACGGCGGATTGTGCGATGGCGTCACGACGACGCCATCGGCGAGGCCCCCCGACCGGTCGGCGTTGTACACGAGGATGGCGCGGGACAGCGCCGGAGTGGGTGTGTATCCGTCCCGGGAGTCGATGAGAACGGTGACGTCGTTCGCGGCGAACACCTCGAGGGCGGACGTCGTAGCGGGTTCGCTCAGTGCATGGGTGTCGCCGCCGAGGAAGAGCGGGCCAATGATGCCTTGGCTGGCGCGGTACTCGCAGATCGCCTGACTTGTGGCGATGATGTGGTCTTCGTTGAACGTCGTCGTAAGCGACGATCCCCGGTGTCCTGACGTGCCGAAGCTGACCCGCTGTTCCGGTATGGCCGGATCGGGATGCAGATCGTAATAAGCGGCGACGAGCGCGCTGACGTCGATCAAATCCTCCGGGGCTGCCGGCTGTCCGGCGCGCGGGCTGGTCATAACGCGATCTTGGCACTCGCGGCGCGGGTCGGAACAGACCGTCGGCGCGGGTTTGGCGAGTCGGAGCCGCTTCGACCGGGTGAGCCGGTCTGCTGGCCGGCTCTCCGATGATCGCGGAGGTAACGCCGAACGAGATCGAGATGTCCAAGATCATCTCGGCCACCCTCACCGACTCTCAACAGTTGGCGGGGGTTCACGGCGTGGTCGTGAGCGGCCGGGCGAGCCGGCCGACGTTCCAGTAACCCTTGAGGTAGATGGCGGAGTCCTCGAGCCCCAGCCCGCGCAGACGCGGGCGGAGGGCGACCATGGCGCGGCTTTCACCGAGTAGATAGCCGTGGCCGATGCCCGGTCGCGGAGACAGGCCGGCCAATCCGGAAGACAGCAGGTCCGGCCGGCCCGGCGGCAGGCTCCGGCGATGGATCCAGTGCGTCTCGAGCGCACCGCCGTGGGGACGGTGTAAAGGCAGTTCGTCGCTGGCATCGCCGACCTCGAGCATGGCGATGGCCATTTGCTCGCGGGGGAGCGCCTCGACCAGTTCGGCGATAGCGGGCAGCGCCGATTCGTCGCCGACGAACAGGTGCCACTCCGCGTCGGTCAGCTCCAGCCGGCCGCGGGGACCAACGAAGGCAATCGCATCGCCCGGCTGGGCGGTCGCGGCCCAGCGGGCGCCCGGGCTGTGCGCGGTCCCGTGCAACAGGGCGTCCAGGTCGAATTCGCCGAGGCCAGATCGGGAGTGGCGAATCGTGTATCGGCGCTTGACCCGCCGCCCCGTGTCGTCGATTAGCAGCAGCTCGACGTCCTGAGCCGGTCGCGGGTACTGGTCATGCAGTGTTGGAGCGGACACGGTCAGCCGGCGCATTCGGGGCGTGAGCTCGCGTACCGCAATCACGGTCGCGCTGTGCTGCGGCGTGCGTCGGATCGTGCTCACCCGTCCACGGTATTCGAGGCCGATCCGTGGCCGGGCTACCCGGCCAGGTCCTTGCCGGGCGCATGCACAGCCCGATTTCGGGGGACGATGGTGATGTGACCATCAGCGTGTTCGACCTGTTCTCCATCGGCATCGGCCCATCCAGCTCGCACACCGTCGGACCGATGCGAGCGGCGCGCATCTTCGCCACCGAGTTGCTCGACGACGGCGTGCTCGATCAGGTGCATCGCGTACGAGTCGAGCTGTACGGCTCGCTGGGCGCCACCGGCCACGGGCACGGTAGCGATCGGGCCGTGATCATGGGTCTGCTCGGCGAGACGCCCGAGACCGTCGATACCGCTACGCTCCCGAGCCGAGCCGCCGAGGTACGGGAGCAGGGCCGGATCGCGCTGCTCGGCAAGCACGATGTCGCGTTCAGCCCCGACGATCTGGTGCTGCATCGGCGGACGTCGTTGCCGTTCCATCCGAATGGGTTGCGCTTCGTCGTGTTCGACCGCGACGACGCCCTGCTGCGAGAGCGCGTGTACTACTCGGTCGGCGGCGGTTTCGTCGTCGACGAGTCGGCCGCCGGTGCCGACCGCATCAAGCCGGACGACACCCAGGTGCGCTACCCGTTCAGCACCGGGGCAGAGCTGCTGGCCCGATGCGCCGAATCGGGGCTACCAATCAGCGGCGTGATGTTGGCGAACGAGTCCAGCTGGCGAACACCCGACGATATTCGTTCGGGCTTGCTCAGCATCTGGGGCGTTATGCAGGAATGCGTGCACAACGGCTGGTCGCATGACGGCACGTTGCCGGGCGGCTTGAAGGTGCGGCGGCGGGCGCCGGAGCTTTACCAACGGTTGTGTCAGGAGCCGTATTCGACCGATCCCTTGCGAGTCATTGACTGGGTCGACTTGTTCGCGCTGGCGGTGAACGAGGAGAACGCCGCCGGAGGTCGGGTCGTGACTGCACCTACCAACGGCGCGGCCGGGGTAATTCCCGCGGTGCTGCACTACTACGCGCGGTTCGTCCCTGGCGCCTCGGATGACGGTGTCGTGGAGTTCTTGCTCACCGCCGGCGCTATCGGCGTGCTCTATAAGGAGAACGCATCGATCTCCGGAGCCGAGGTCGGCTGTCAGGGCGAGGTCGGTTCGGCCTGCTCGATGGCGGCCGGCGCGTTGTGCGAGGTCCTGGGTGGAACTGCAGATCAGGTCGAGAACGCAGCCGAAATCGGCATGGAGCACAACCTCGGCCTGACCTGCGACCCGGTAGGCGGTCTGGTCCAGGTGCCGTGCATCGAGCGAAATGCCATGGCGGCGGTGAAGGCGATCAATGCCGCCCGTATTGCGCTCCGGGGCGACGGCAGGCACATCGTCAGCCTGGACAAGGTGATCAAGACAATGCGCGAGACCGGCGCCGACATGAAGGTCAAGTACAAGGAGACCGCGCGCGGCGGGCTTGCCGTCAACGTCATCGAGTGCTGAGCAGAGATCGGCCCGCCCGCATCCTCCGAAAGTCGGGGCGCGGGCGGGCCGATCGTGCTTGATCAGGCGGCGGCCATGGCCTCCGCAGGACTCGCCGCCACGTCCGTCCTCTTGACGTTGATCATCACTGCGGAGACGACGACTGCCACCAGAGCGAAGATCGCGGCGGTCAGGAACCCCTGACCCGAAGCGTGCGCTTGCACGACGTTGTACGCGTGCACGGCGGCCGGGTCAGTTAGCGCGCCCACAGACGGTGGCCGGCCGGTCGTCGAGCTGGCCGCCAGATCGGCGAAATGCTGCCGGGAGCCCGGCGGGAGCTTGGCGACCTCGTTCTTGAACGAGTTCCGCGACGCCGTCGCCGCCACCGTCGCCAGCACCGACAGGCCGATCGATCCACCCACCTGCTGGCCGACGTTCAGCAGCGCCGATGCAAGTCCGGCATCAGTGGGCGCGACCTTCGACACGGCGGTGCTCGTCAGCGGCACGAAGACCAACGACAAGCCCGCGGCCATCACCATCATCGCCGGGAACAGGCCGCCCCAGTACGTCGTCGTCACGGTGACGCGCGAGAACAGGAACAGCGCGACCGTCGCCAACGCGACGCCACCGGTGATCAGGATCTTTGGACCCGATCTCGGCATGATCTGGCTGGCGAATCCTGATCCGATGACGATCACCGCACAGAACGGCAGGAACGCGACACCGGCCTTCAACGCGGAGTAGCCAAGGACGCCCTGGACGAAGAAGGTCAGGAAGTAGAACATCCCGAACATCGCCGCGCCGATGATGAGCATCACCAGATACGACCCGGACCGGCTCCGGTTGGCGAAGATGCGCAACGGCATCATCGCATTTGGCGTGTACGCCTCCCACGCGACGAACGCGCCGAGGAGGATCACCGACAACGTCAACGTCCCCACCGTTACCGAGTTGCTCCAGCCGTCGTGGGCCGCGTGGATGAAGCCATATACGAGACCGACCATGCCCGCCACCGACAGCACGGCGCCGAGGATGTCGAATCGGCCGCTGAGCCGCTCCGACGAGTGGATGTACAAATAGCCACCGATCATCAGCGCCACACCGATCGGCACGTTGACGAACAGCACCCACCGCCAGTCGAGGTACTCGGTCAATATGCCGCCGGCGAGCAGTCCGATCGCGGCACCGGCCGCCGACACTCCGGCGTATACCGCGAAGGCACGGTTACGCTCTCTGCCTTCGGCGAACGAGGTTGTGATCAAAGACAGCGCGGTCGGTGCCGCTACGGCGCCGCCGATGCCCTGAATGACCCGCCCGACTAGCAGCATCTGGAATGAGGTCGCGAGCCCGCCGAGCAAGCTGCCCAGCGAGAACAGCCCGAGACCGAAGATGAACATCTGCCGTCGGCCCAGGATGTCGCCCGCCCGGCCACCGAGCAGCAGCAAACCGCCGAACGCCAGGGTGTAGGCGTTGATGGCCCACGTCATGTCCGTCTGGCTGCGATCGAAATACTTGGCCATCGATGGCAGCGCGATGTTCACGATGGTCGCGTCGAGCACCACCATGAGCTGTGCTCCTGCGATCAGCAGCAGCAGGAGGCCGGGGTGCACCTGCCGCCGAGCGCCGTTCGTGGGTTCGATCGTCGACGGAGCACGTGTTTGCTCAGTGTCTGTCACGGATTCTCCATCCATGTCGTTCGAGTACGGCGAGCCGGAACGTGGTTATTCACAGCCAGCATTGAGCCAATAGGAGACGCTCACGTCTCTTACTGCCGTAAGATAGACCTCGGGTATTTAGATACGCAACCGTCTCTTATCTATTCCTCGGCGTGTCGGGCTGAGGTTGACGTCAAGAGCAGCATGGAGGAAGGGTCTGACAACGATGCTCGCCGCGCCAACCGATTTCTGCACTCCCACAGGCGCCGCTGTGGACGGAGAGCCGTCACCAACGCACCGGCGCCGCGGCGCTGTGCTCGAGGACGCGATCGTCGACGCGGTCTTTGCCGAGCTCAGCAAGGTCGGATACGCGGCGTTCACCATCGAATCCGTAGCCGCCCGGGCGCAGACGGGCAAAGCGAGCATCTATCGACGATGGCCGACCAAGCAGGATCTCGTCCTGACCGCCTTCTGCCACCGCTTCGGCTCACCGGAGAGCTTCATCGACGCCACTATGGCTGACGCAACAACGCGGGACATCTTCGTCGCGATGGGTCGCCGCATCATCGACGTGTGTGAGTCGGCCGGCGAGGCAATCCGGGCGGTCGCCTGCGAGGTGACGCGCTCCCCGGACCTCGCTACCGCCATCGATTCGCAGGTGCACTGCGAAAAGCGGCTGGCCGCGATTCGGGTACTGGAGCGTGGCGTGGCGCGCGGCGAAGTTCGGCCTGACGCCGTTGACCCGATGTTCGCCGAGATACTTCCGGCCATGCTCATGCAGCAGATGATCTTGTTCAATCGCCAAGTCGACGACGAGATGTTGCTCACGATCGTCGACCGGGTGCTAATGCCACTGATTCGCGTCGACTGATCAGCTAGAGCGAATCTCGATTGGTCCTCGGCCTGCGGCGCGCATCTGGCTGGACCTGCTGTCTTTGGGAACGCCACTTCTCGGCTGGCCGATGTCCATGGTTGGCCGGGCCTCACGACACCTTGTACGCTGACCGCTCGGTGGACATCGGCGCTCGCGCGGCAGCCGAAGGCCGCTTGGGAGGCTTCGCCTAGTCTGGTCTATGGCGCCGCACTGCTAATGCGGTTGGGGGCTCAACCCCCTCCCGGGTTCGAATCCCGGAGCCTCCGCAATCGTTTGCACGCGCAACAAGATTGACGGCATGCCGACGGCCCTTCATTTGATGTCGCCGTCGAACTTACAAGTGCCGAGATCACCGTGGTGGAGAAGGAGTTCGTCAACCCACCGGATGACCCGAACCATTGCCCGCCAGGCGTCACAGACGTTCTCTTCCATGACGGTGGCGACGTGGTGCGCCGCGCTAGCGCCTATTTCGAACCGCGTACCGATGACCCGGCGTGAAGAAGACTGTCATGTTCACGCGCTGCTATGCCTTCATGTACGACCGGATCAGCCGCGGCTCCGAACGAGCGGGCCTGCGAGATGATCACGCGGCGCTTTTGGCGCAGGCACGGGGCGACACGGTCGAGATCGGCGCCGGCACCGGGCTCAACCTCGCCCCTACTCGGCGTTGGTCACGAACCGTTCCTCATGCTCCTGGATGGGGTGCCATCCGAACCGAGCCACCCTGGACGCGATCACACGTTCGAAGCTGTCCGTCGTGGCCGTTCGCCGTGGTGCGGTCCCGAAGGCACCCGTGATCGAGCGGCCGACGGTGGTCGGCCGAGCCACGCCGAGTGCCGGTTGATGGCCAAATGTCGTAACACCCGTCCCATGACTTCACCCCGCTGGCTTCCTGGTGTCGACCAGTGGACGAGAATCATTCACAGGAAATTGTTTCCGCTACAACTTGACAGCCGGTGGTTTTCTTCGCAAGTGTGTTTCCCGTTAGAACTCGGACGTGGCGGTCGTTCGGGCTCGGGGGACTCGAACGGTCGCCACGGTTCGTATATGAGGTTCTCTGACGCTGAGGTCAGAGCGTAGGCGGCCTATACCGCGTCTGGGAGAGGCGGTTTGTCCCTGCCACGGCGCCGGTCCGGAAGATCGGGTGATCGTTCCGTGCGCACGATTTCATCGCGCCCTTCATTGACCGCGCGGGGATACGCGTTGGCGAGGGCCTGACCGACGATATCCAGCTGCGAAATCTCAGCTTCGGAGAGCGCGCCGAGAAGATGTACGCGCAGCTGCTCCCGATACACCGCCTCGCTGCGCTTAGCGAGTTGTAGCCCGTCCTCAGTCAACTCGGCATAGACAACCCGCCGATCACCCGCCGAGTTCCGACGATCGATGAGGCCTTCGCGGGCGATGCGATCGGCGAGCTTCGTGAATCCCCCGCCGGTCATCGACAGTTCCGCGGCCAGCCGACCCATGGGCAGTCGATGGCCCTCGGCCGCCAACAGGACGTGCAACACGGTGAACCACTGCGCCGGAACTCCTGCCGCCTCCACCGACTGCAATATGCGGTTTTGCGTGCGGGTCAGGCTGTCGACAATCACACCCCAGGACGTAACCAGCTCGTCGTCGGTGAGGATCGTCGTTCGGTCATCTGCGTCGCCGGACATCGAGTCCAGGCTAGCGGTGTTAGTTAATGACCGAGTTCGACAGGGAACGAAGGGCTGTAGACTCGTGCCCCGCACGGGCGCCCGTAGCTCAACGGATAGAGCACTTGACTACGGATCAAGAGGTTGGGGGTTCGAATCCCTTCGGGCGCGCGCCTCCAGGCCAGCAAATACGGGGCTTCCAGCGATTATCGCGTAGTTACCAAGATCAGAGTGGGCACGAAGTGGGCACCGATTTCGGTGCGACTTCGCAACGCGCGAACTTACGAAGTTGAGCCGGGCGGACTCAACTGGCGGCACTCGTGCGCGGCCCACCGCTCCGGCAGCGCCACAAGCGAGCCGACCTTGGGCATGCCGGCGCGGTACATCCGGACATCACGCGACGCTGTCTCGCCGTACGACGCGTAGCCGTCGGGGTAGCGCTCACCGGAGTGGATGACGACTATCTCGGAGCCCTCGGGCACCGTCTGCCACGGGGACTCGCCCTCGACCTGCCAGCGCCCGACGTTCGGGGTCGTGCCGATGCGCTCGTGCCGGCAGACGACGACCAGCCCGCGGGACTCCAGCGCGTCCAGAGCATGCCGCACCTGCCGCGCGGAGCGTCCGGTCCGGTCGACGAGCTGGGCGACCGTGAGCGCCCACACTTCCGCGCCCTCGCCCGTCGTCTCCTCCAGCGAGGTCAGGATGGCGCGCTGGAGGAGTCCGAGTCCGCGCCCCACGCGCCTAACTGTACCGCCCTCCGAGTAGCCTAACGGTACACTTAGCCGTTACCGCCGAGCACGTCCGAGAGCGTCCGTCCGGCGCTGGCCAGCGCTACCGCGTCCGGGTGCGAGTAGACCGACCGCATCGTCGACTCGTCGTGCCCGTGCCAGGCCGCGACGACGTCGTCGCCGACGCCCATCGAGCGCATGACCGTGACGCTCGTGTGCCGGGCGGAGTGCAGCGGGAGCGCGGGGACGCCGGCCGCCGTGCACAGCCTCGTCCACAAGGCCGAGTACCGCTCCGGCCGCATCGGCTGCCCGAGCTCGTCGAGGCAGACCCACCCGTCGCGCGCCTGGGCGAGTCCGTGGCGGGTCGCCTGCGCCTCCCGTAGCTGGCCCGAAGCGCGGCGTGGACGTCGGGCGGCAGCGGCAGCGTGCGGGCGCCGCGCCGTGTCTTGGTCCCGCCCGGCGCCCCCCGGCGGCCGGACGCGTCGGGCGTCACGGACCGCTCGATGACCAGGGCGCCGGACGCGGCGTCGAGGTCGGTCCAGCGGAGGCCCAAGATCTCGCTGCGCCTGAGGCCCGCGAGCGACAGCAGCCAGCACGCGTGCAGCGGGTCGCCCGCGGCGTACTGCCGCAGGGTCGCGACGTCGGCCGCGCTGAACGCGTGCCTCGGCTTGGCCTCGACGCCCGGCGCCTCCACCTTGGTCGCGACGTTGCGGACGACGACCCCGTCGTCGAGCGCCTGGCCGAGGATCGCTCGCACGACGAACAGCGTGAGCGCGCTCGTCCTCTTGGACTTGCCCGCCGCGTCCAGGCCGGCCACCAGGCGCTCGACGTCGACCCGGGTGACCTCGCCTATGGGGGTGGGGCCGAATGCGCGGACGGCGTGGCCCAGGACGGCGCGGTAGGTGTCGACGGTCCCCGGCCGGACGTGCCGGGCGCGCGCCTCCAGCCAGTCGGCCGAGTAGCTGGAGAATGTCTTCCTCGATGCCGGAGAAGGGAATCGAGCCCCGACACGCGGATTGTGATCGCGCGCCGCCCGTCCGGCCGCGTCCGCTCGGGTCGGCTCTCGGCCCTCTCCAGGCAGGGTCGGCGAGGTAGGGAAGGCTCTCAGCAGCCGACCTTCTGGAGCCGCTTCTTGCGTGTCCTCGACGTTGGCCTGGATCATCGCCAGCTTCGCCTTGCTTCCCGCCTTTGCGAGGTTCGTCAAGATCGGCGCGGGCTGGCAAGCCCCGCCGCGCACCGCGGCGGGGCTGGATACAGCGGACTGTTTAGCGGGCGAGGTCCGCTGTCTTGGCAGCCTCGATGTCGATGGCGAGGTCACCGATGTAGTTTTCGCGCAGTGTGAAGCGGTCCTGGCTGTTGGCCTTGATCCAGCCGGCGGCCTTGGTGGTGGCAGCGTCAGCCTGTTCCCGCGTTTCCCAGGTGCTGAGGGAGACGAAGGCGGCCTTGTCGATCTTGGCTACTCCGTAGGACACGAAGCCGGGGCTGTGCTGGAACAGCGGTGCCATCCCGGTCTTGGCCTGACTGACTACCTCGTCGAAGGTGCCGGACTTGATGTCATAGAGCGCGATGCGTGTGCAGTACATGGCGTGCCTTCCTTGGTGTGGAGCGGCTCGCGTAGCTCGCAGCCTGCTCCACCACTGAAGCTACGCTAGTTCTCAAAAACTAGCAAAACATTTCTAGATTTATCGGTCCAATAACAGGTTAGGGTCACGGTTCATGGCTTGGGGCTTCCTGACAAACCACGCTCAAGCGCTGTTGTGTATCGCCCAGGACCCCGGGGTGCGGCTGCGGGAGATCGCCACCGCGCTCGGCATCACCGAGCGCGCCGCGTTCGGCATCGTCACCGACCTCGTGGAAGCCGGCTACGTCCTCAAGGACAGACACGGGCGCCGTAACCGTTACCGGGTCCAAGTCGATCAACCCTTGCCGGAAGCTCTCCTGCGGCAGCGGACCGTCGGCCAACTGCTGGATCTGCTCGCCTACACCGAAGAAGGCACCCCCGACCACGCCTAAGCTCTGGGCAGCCATAGGTTCTCGGCACCGCTGCCGCGCTGTGAACCGGGTCAGCCCGCTCGTACACCCGGACAGGTCATCCCTGCTCGGCGCATAGCCGCACGCCTACGGTCATCTCCCTCACCTAACCCAACCGATCCACAGAATTTCACCGGCATCAGCGTCGATATCGCCATTAGTGACAACGACGCGTTTATCTTGAGGCTCGGCTATCACATCACTCTCCTCGGAAGGATTGCCTTCGCGGCAACTGGTTCGATCCAGAATTAGCTGCCGGGTGGCCCTCGATGCGGGCGGCGCGACTTCTGTCCCGCCGCTCCTGTATGACAAATGATCTTGAAGCCTCTTGCGCGTTTTACGATCCCGCACTTCAGCCAATTTGCTGCAACCCAGCATTTTCCGGCGTTATGGGCGCGCCCGAAGCGATTCAAACCGGTCGCTCCTGGTTGGCGGCGAGCCTCTTCACATCGACCCGCGCGGCGACAGCTCGGACGAGCTTCTATGGTCGACCGATGGTGTCGGTCAAGCAGTTCCAAGTCACCTTCGACTGCGCAGAACCTGAGCGCGTCGCTCGTTTCTGGTGCGAGGTGTTGGGGTACGTCGTACCGCCGCCACCGGAGGGGTTTGCTACCTGGGATGATTTCGATCGCGCGCTGCCGCCTGAGCGTCAGGGTTCAGCGTTCGCCTGCATAGATCCCTCAGGTGTGGGCCCGCGACTGTTCTTCCAGCGCGTTCCCGAAGGCAAGGTCGTCAAGAATCGGCTGCATCTTGACGTCCGGGTCGGCACCGGGCTCGTGGGTGAAGAGCGCGTGACCGCCCTGGAGGCCGAATGCGCACGACTGGTCGCGCTTGGCGCGGTACGCCTACGATTACTGCCTGCCGATGGCTACAACGAATCGTGCCTCGTGATGCAGGACATCGAGGGCAACGAGTTCTGTCTCGACTGAGTCGAACGTGGGTGCCCGTGCTACGAGTACGGATCAAAGGTTAGGGGTTCGTATCCCTTCGGGCGCGCCCTACCGGCCAGGAAAGACGAGGGCTCGAGCGAACGACACGATTGCCAGCGGGCCGCCGGTCGCAGTTGCCAGATGATCTTGAGACCTAGTCATGGTGGCGCGGAGAGCCAGCCCGCGTTTGGAATGGCAACCTGGTAACCCAGCACTGCGCAGAATTCTCGTCTGGCCCGCCTCGGCGTCGGGCTAGGACGGCTGACAGATCGCAGTGACGATCGTGTAGAGCTCGATGATGACGCCGTCTCTGGTACGAGCGATGTCCATGCCACTAGCGATCGGCGGTTGGTCGGCCGGACCGTACTGGAAGCCGAGGTCCGGCATCGATGCCGACGTCCACGCACGGCTTTGCCTCTACTAGGGCGCACGTCGCCGTTCGCGGGCGTGGGTCTACGACGGCCGTTGCCAGCTGCTTGAGATCCTTGGAGCTGTTTACCGGTCCCACTCGATTGGTGCTGCAGGAGGAACACGTGGCAGGCGGTGTTGTGCCGTTCGAGGTTCACGTTCCGCATCACGAGCTCGATGACCTGCGTGAACGGTTGGCTCGTACCCGGTGGCTCGACGAGTTCCCCGGCAGTGGCTGGTCCTACGGGACCAGCAGGCGTTACCTCGAAGAGTTGTGCGAGTACTGGCGAGCCGAATTCGACTGGCGGGCGTGTGAGGCTCGGCTGAATGCGTTTGGGCAGGTCGCGATGGACGTGGACGGTCAACGCGTCCATGCCATTCACGCCCGGTCGCCTGAGGCGGCAGCGCTACCGCTGCTGCTGGTGCACGGCTGGCCCGGCTCCGTGTTCGAGTTCGAGAAAGTCATCGAGCCGCTACGCGACCCGCGGCGGCACGGCGGTGACGCGTCCGACGCATTCCACGTGGTGTGCCCGTCCATTCCCGGCTACGGATTCTCCGGGCCCACCGTCGGTCCGGGCTGGAACGTGCGACGCATCTCCGCGGCATTCGCCCTGCTGATGCAGCGGTTGGGATATGACCGGTACGGCGCCGCCGGCGGGGATTGGGGCGCCATCATCACCTCGGATCTCGTGCGGTCGGGAGCGGGCACGGGCGTGCGCGGGCTGTACCTGACGATGCCGCTGGGCGAGCCTCCGGAGGAGTCGGACGATCCGGAAGCAGGGCTCAGCACCAGCGAGCGTCAGGGCTTACGCGACTGGACCACGCACCAAGCCGCAGGGACGGTCATCCACCTCCCGCTGAACACCACCCGTCCGCACACCATGGCGTTCGCCATGAATGACTCGCCGGCCGGGTTGGCCGCGTGGCTAGTCGACATGTATCGCTCGTTCAGTGATTGCGACGGAGACGTCGAGCGTTGCTTTACCAAGGATGAGCTGCTCGCGAACGTGACCACCTATTGGTTGACGAAGACGATTGCGTCCGCAGCCCGCCTGTACGCGGAATGGGCCGAGCAGAAACGGACCTCAGCTCGGCCGCCCCGGGTGGACGTGCCCACGGGGTGCGCGATCTACCCCCGAGACGTACGCCGAGTCCCCCGGTCGTGGGCCGAACGGCTGTACTTCATCACGCACTGGACTGAGATGCCGGCCGGAGGCCACTTTCCGTCCCTGGAGCAGCCGGAACTCTTCGTCGCTGACCTGCGTGCGTTCTTTCGACAACTGCGTGCCCATCAACGTTGAGCGCGGGCCGGCCCGGCGCATGTGAACCGGTCCTGGATCGGGCTTGACGGTGCGGCGGATCACAAGGTCCGGATAACTGCTATATGCCCGATGCCATGTGGGTTACTTTCTCCTGATCTATCCACTCGTGATCTGTTTTCCGTGCTGGACGAGCGTGTGGCTATTCACGCCGGTGGTCGGCTGGGGGCAGCCAGCGCGAGGCGCGCGTGGCAGAGCCGTCATTGCGCAGCTACCCTGGGCGTCTGGGTCCCGCGGCATCCCTCCCGCCGCGGGACCCTTCCTCGTTATTCACTCAACGCCGCCCGGCCTACGTCGGGGCGAACAGCTCGGCGAGCACGGTTAGGGCGTGACGGCGAGGCGGCAAACTCCCGTCGGCCCGGGTCCGCCGAGCCCAAGCATTCGAGCGCATTCGAGCGCCACGTGCAACTCGACGACGCGCCGGTCGCGCGCGGCGCCACTGTCCTAGGGCCTGGCTCGCAAGCGGAGGTGCGACCCGATGGGTCGACGGGATCCGCCATCGAGGCCGGTCTCGTTGTGCGCCGGCACAACGCTCGGACCGGCGATTGGTGCTCGCGCCCATCGTGCAGCCGGTCTTGCGCGACCGACGATAGTTAGATCACCCCGACCGCCACGTCTTAGGGACTTCCGATGAATCTCGCCGCCAGCCTCGCCCGCAATGCAGCCGACAATCCTGACCGGGTCGCGATCCACCTCGGTGACCAGACCACCAGCTACCGCGAACTCGACGATCAGAGCGCTCGGGTCGCTGGACTACTCGCTGCCCGAGGTATCGCGCCGGGGACTCCTATCGGCATCATGCTGCCCAACGTCCCTGAGTTCGCCTCCGTCTACTACGGCATACTGCGCACGGGTGCGGTTGTGGTTCCGATGAACCCGCTGCTCAAAGCCCGCGAGATTGCCTACTACCTCGGCGATTCGGGCGCGCCGGTGATCTTCGCCTGGCACGTCACCGCCCCGGAGGTCGAGATTGGGGCCAAGGAAGCCGGTGCCGAGGCCATTCTCGTCGACCCGGCGACGTTCCCGGACATCCTCGCGACCGCGAGCCCGGCGCCGCAGGTCGTCGACCGCGCGGCCTACGACACGGCGGTAGTCCTTTACACATCAGGTACGACGGGGCACCCC
Source organism: uncultured Actinomycetota bacterium (assembly GCA_963809815.1). Classification (GTDB taxonomy): domain Bacteria; phylum Actinomycetota; class Actinomycetes; order Mycobacteriales; family Jatrophihabitantaceae; genus CAVVJA01. The sequence goes on along the minus strand of CAWELM010000014.1, from coordinate 176,352 downwards.
AAGGGTGCGGAGCTCACCCACGCAAATCTGATCAATAACGTCGAGGTCAGCGCCGCCGACCTTTTTCAACTCGGTCCGGACGACCTCATCTTCGGCGGGCTGCCGCTCTTCCACGCATTCGGGCAGACGTGCACGCTCAACGCTGCGATCATGACGGGCGCCTCGCTGACGGTGCTGCCGCGCTTCGACGCCGCAAAGGCACTGAGGATACTGGCCGACGAACGGGTCACGATATTCGCTGGTGTCCCAACGATGTTCAGCGCGCTCCTTCACGTACCGGACCGCTCGGACTATGACGTCTCGGCCCTGCGCTTGTGCATATCTGGCGGCGCGGCCATGCCGGTCGAGGTGCTGCGCCAGTTCGAGGACCAGTTCGACTGCATCGTGCTCGAGGGATACGGCCTCTCCGAGACGTCGCCGGTCGCGTCGTTCAACCACCCGGACCGCGAGCGCAAGCCGGGCTCGATCGGCACGCCGATCCGAGGCGTGGAGATGCGCGTCGTTGACGCGGCCGGCGCCGAGGTCCCGCAGGGCGAGGTCGGGGAGATCGCGATCCGCGGCCACAACATCATGAAGGGCTATCTGAACAAGCCTGATGCGACGGCCGAGGCCATCTCGGCCGACGGCTGGTTCCGTACCGGCGACATCGGGCGCGTGGACGCGGACGGCTACTACTACATCGTCGACCGGAAGAAGGATCTGATCATCCGCGGCGGATACAACATCTACCCGCGGGAGATCGAGGAGGTGCTGTATGAGCACCCGGAGGTCGCCGAGGCGGCGGTCGTCGGCATGCCGCACCCCGAGTTGGGTGAGGAGGTCGGCGCGGCGGTCGCGCTCAAGCCGGGTGCGACGGTGACGCCGGACGAGCTGCGCAGCTACGTCAAGTCGCAGGTCGCTGCGTACAAGTACCCGCGGCGGGTGTGGATTGTCGACGCCTTGCCCAAAGGCCCCACCGGGAAGATTCTCAAGAAGGAGATCACCGTGCCGGATGCGGAGGCTACTGGATGACGACGTCGACGGCTCCGTCGGTCACACCTGAGGAGGCGGCCGTACTAGCGGATCAGGCCGCTCCCCTTGACGCACTGCTGATCGACGCGGCGCTGGGGTCGGCGCGTCGATTCGTACCGGACCTGTCGACGGCCAAGCTGGGTGTCGCACTCGTCCGCAAACCGCGCACCACTGCCCGGCGGCTGGGTAGCCTCGTCGCAGAGACGGGACGGATCGCAATCGGTACGTCGACGGTCACGCCCTCGAGGCGCGACCGCCGCTTCGCCGACGCGGCGTGGACGAGCAATCCGTTGCTGCGGCGCATCGTCCAGCTTTATCTCGCGGGTGCGCAGACCGCGGACGAACTTGTCGCCGACGCAGACCTCGATTGGCGGGACGACACGCGGATGCGGTTTCAGACGGAGAACCTCGTCGAGGCCGTATCGCCGAGCAATGTTCCGCTTGTAAACCCCGCCTCGGCCAAGGCAACTGTTGACAGCGCTGGGTTGAACTTCGTCCGCGGCGGGGCCCAATTCGCACGCGACATGGCGTCCCCACCGCGTATCCCGGAGATGGTCGACCGATCGCCTTTCGAGGTGGGCCGCAATATCGCCACGACGCCAGGCGCGGTCGTGTTGCGCACTGACGTGTTCGAGCTGATCCAGTACACAGCGCAGACCGAGCAGGTCCGCGAGGTGCCACTGCTCATCGTGCCTCCGACGATCAACAAGTACTACGCCCTCGACATGACGGCGAACCGCAGCCTGGTCGAGTTCCTCGTCCGTGAGGGCCAGCAGGTGTTCGTGATGTCCTGGCGTAACCCGGACGCCCGGCATGCGCATTGGGATTTCGAGACCTACGTTCAGGCGGTCCTCGACGCGCTCGACGCTGTCGAGCGGGTGACTGGAGCGGACCGTACTGCGCTCACAGGCGTCTGCTCCGGCGGCATCCTGGCCACTATCGCCGCCGCCTACCTCGCGGCGACCGGACGGCAGGACCGCCTGGCTGCCTTCGCCCTTGCCGTCACCGTCATCGACAACTCGCGGGCCGGCGTGGCAATGGCGGTCGGCAACCAACGGCTGGCCCGTGCGGCCAAGGCCGCGTCCCGACGCCGAGGCTACCTGGACGGCCGGTCACTCGCGGAGGTGTTCGCGTGGCTGCGCCCCGGTGATTTGATCTGGAACTACTGGGTCAACAACTACCTGCTCGGCAAGAAGCCACCCGCCTTCGACATTCTGTTTTGGAACGCCGATACGACGCGGATGCCAGCCGGCCTGCACGCCGACTTCGTCGACTTGGCCATGGACAATCAGCTCGTGACGGGCGGCACGCTCACCGTGCTCGGCGTGCCGATCGACCTGTCCCATATCGACACCGATACCTACATCGTGGCCGGCATCGCCGATCACATCACGCCGTGGCAGAGCTGCTATCAGACCACGCAGCTGCTTGGCGGCAGCGCACGGTTCATCCTGTCCACCAGCGGCCACATTGCGGCCTTGGTCAACCCACCAGGCAACCCCAAAGCGAGCTACCAGGTGAACAAGGACAACCCGGCCGACCCGGCCGAGTGGCTCATGACGGCCGAGACCCGGCAAGGCACCTGGTGGACCGACTGGTCGGCTTGGCTGGCCGAGCGCTGCGGCCCGACCCAGCCGGCGCCGGAACAGCTCGGCGGCGGCGGCCTTCGCCCGCTCGTCGAGGCGCCCGGTACGTACGTCTTCGACAGCTGAAGGAGGAGCTCATGTACGAGACCATCGGCCGGTCGCGCGGCACCGACTTCTTCCGTATCGCCGACCAGCTCACTGCCGAGGAGCGCGGTTATTGGCGAACAGCGCGCGATTTCGTCGACGACGAGGTGCTGCCTGTCATCAACGACTATTGGGAGCGGGCCGAATTTCCGCGGCCGCTTGTCGAGAAGCTCGGCAAGTTGGGGATTGTCGGCGATGGCATCCAGGGCTACGGCTGCCCACCGATGAGCCCGATCTCCTGCGGACTCATTCACATGGAGCTCAACCGCGGTGACGGCAGCGTCGGCACCTTTCTCGGAGTCCAGGCGGGACTGGCCATGCAGTCGATTGCGATGCTCGGCTCGGAGGAACAGAAAGAGCAGTGGCTCCCGCCCATGGCGCAGCTCAACAAGATCGGCGCCTTCGCCCTCACTGAGCCGACGCACGGGTCGGACTCGGTCGCGCTCGAAACCACCGCCCGCCGCGACGGCGACACCTGGACGATCAACGGCGCCAAGAAGTGGATCGGCAACGGCACGATCGCTGACGTCATCGTCGTTTGGGCCCGCGATGTGGCGGATCGCCAGGTGAAGGGCTTCCTCGTCGAGAAAGGCGCTCCGGGCTATCTGGCTCGAAAGATCGAAGGCAAGGGCTCGTTGCGGGCGGTCTGGCAGGCCGAGATCGAGCTCACCGACGTCCAGGTCGACGAGACAAACCGGCTGCCCGGCGCGAATACGTTCAAAGACACAGGTCGGGTGCTCGCGGGCACCCGGAACGCAGTCGCGTGGGGCGCTCTCGGGCATGCTACGGCCGCATACGAGGTCGCCGCTCAGTACTGCGGCGAGCGCACGCAGTTCGGCAAACCACTGGTCAGCTTCCAGATCGTGCAGGAGAAGCTCGTGAAGATGCTGGCCGAGGTGTGCTCGATGCAGCTGTACTGTCTTCGGCTCGGCCGGCTGATCGAGGAGGGCAAGCTCACCGACACCATCGCCGCCATTGCGAAGATGAACAACACTCGCAAGGCTCGCCAAGTCGTGTCCGAGGCGCGAGATCTGCTCGGCGGTAACGGGATCCTGCTCGACTTCCACGTCATACGGCACATGGCCGACATCGAGGCCCTGCACACCTATGAAGGCACCGAGACTATTCAGACCCTCATCGTGGGAAGAGATATCACCGGTGTCGGTGCCTTCGCGTGAGATCCAGTTCGTCGATGTGGACGGCGTGCGGCTGCGCATAGCGATTTCCGGCAGCCGCAGCGATCGGGTCCCGCTACTGCTGATCAGTGGCATCGGCGCGAGCCTCGATATTTCCCTCCCGTTCGAGCGCGAGCTGAACCACCTCGGCGTGCAGACGATCAGCTACGACGCTCCTGGCGTCGGCCAGTCCACTCCCTACGCCTGGCCCCGACGGATGCGAGGCGTGGCTCGCACGGCTGAGCGGCTGCTGGATGTGCTCGGCTTCGAAACTGTCGATGTGTTCGGCGTCTCCCTCGGCGGTGTGGTGGCCCAGCAGTTGGCCCACCAGGCGCCACCGCGCGTTCGTCGGCTCGTCCTAGCGGCAACCGGTCCAGGGCTCGGCGGCGTGCCCGGATCACCGCGGGTGCTCTGGGCATTGGCTACCCCGCGGCGCTATTACCAGCCCGACTACTACCGCCGCATCGCCGCGGATGTCTACGGGGGCACGGCTCGCCGTGACCCGGACGCGTTGCTGCATGGCTCGGTGGCTCGGTTCATGCATCAGCCGAGCGTGCGCGGCTACGCGGCTCAGGTGTATGCCCTCGCCGGCTGGACGAGCGTGCCCTGGCTGCGCTGCCTGCGCCAACCGACGCTCGTCCTGGCTGGCGACGATGATCCGATCGTCCCGGTCGTCAACGGTCGCATCCTTGGCCGCCTCATCCGTGATGCCAGGGTTCAGGTCATTTCAGGGGGCGGTCACCTCTTCGTGCTCGAGCAGCCGGCCGCGATAGCCGAGTGCGTAACCGACTTCCTCGCCTCCCCGGCCACGAGTCCAGATTCCGTGGCACCGCCTGATTCAGATCAGGCAGCGAGGGCACCTCGCTGATCTAGTGTTCCGCACTGGCGATGACCAGCCGGGCCTCACTCGATAGGTTTCACGCCTTGACAAGCGCGAGGATCGCCGCGGTGATCTCGTCAGGCGTGGCGGTCGCATCGATGACCTTGGCTAACCCTTCGTCGCGGTAGTAGGCCAGCAGCGGTGCAGTCGCTTCGTCGAAGACTTGCAACCGGTGCCGGATCACCTGCTCGGTGTCGTCCGTACGCCCCTGGGCCCGAGCCCGATCGAGGAGACGCGCGACAAGAACGTCATCGGGGGCCTCGAGGTAGACGACGAGATCCGGACGGGCGTGCGCGCGCTCCGCTAGTTTGCGCGCCTCCTGCGCCTGTGGGACGGACCGGGGGAAACCGTCAAGTACGTAGCCACCGTGGAGGGAGGCATCCAGTGCGCGCGGCACGACCAGCTGCATGACCAGATCGTCGGGGGCGAGCTCGCCGCGGTCCAAGTACTGCTTCAGCTTCTCGCCAAGCGGCGTACCGGCTGCCACCTCGCCGCGCAGGAGATCGCCGGCAGCGATGTGCTCGACCCCGAGAGCCATCGCGACGCGAGCCCCTTGGGTGCCCTTCCCAGATCCGGGCGGTCCGATCAGCAGGATGTTCATGGCGTGTCTCCGGGTGCTCGAGTGGCGCACGAGTTCCAACGTGTCGACCTCGGAAGCTCAATGAGAACACGGTGACTCGGCGGAAAGGGTGGCGGCTGTCGTCATCATTCTCACCGCAGCGTGGCAGAGCATCGTGCATCCGGCACGGATTTCCGCCGCAATCTTGTGTGCGCGACGCTTCGGCACAGAGGACCCGCAACCGACAGCTCCCAGCCGGGGGGAGCAGCGGGTGCCGCGGTTGCGAGCCCCTGTATGTCCGATCCGCGACGGCCGTTGGCGCGGTCGGAAGAACCCAACGAGGAGATAGCGCTGGCGCCGCGCGATGTGTCACACCCTCGCGGGCTCCGGCCTGGCTGCAGCGTTCCGGAATGACGCGCAACGAGATCATCTCTCCACGCTCCGTACATTAGCGTGGCCGTTACGGTACGTACACACGCCGACTACGATCCGAGGCAGGCCTGTGAACAGACCGGTCTCTCACCGGCTTGAACAGCCGGTGTGATACGTGAAAAGTCCGATATTTACCGCGGTTCGAGGGTTGGCAGACCACCAGTCAATGTGAGAACCTAGTTAAGCCAACAGGCGGATGGACTCGCCGCACCGAGGGGGCCGCGAGTCCATCCGCCTGTTTCTAGGGCCGAGCGGCGTCGGGACGAGCCGCGTCTCGGGGGAAAGAAGCGGCCCGCCCCTAAACCACTATGTTTCCCATCTGAAGCGTTGCCCAAACCTGGCCGCCGACGGGCCAAATATGTGTCGCTACGAACGTGACAAGCTGGGACGCTGGTCGTCGGCTTTCCGAGAGGCTTGGCTCATGAGGTATCTCGCGAGGGAGACCGTGGTGCCGGTGTGACTGGCGGCGCGACACACACCCATCGGCTCGACCTCGACGACGCGTCGATCCGGGAATGGGACGCGATCGTTCTGACCGCGGACGAGGACCGCGGGATCGTCCTGGACCGGTCCGCGTTCTATCCAGGCGGCGGTGGGCAACCTCCCGACGAAGGCGTGCTGCTCTGGGGCGGCGTGCGCACGCGCATCGTGGGAATCCGCAAGCTGGACGACTCCTACCTGATCCCGGCCGAGGACGATCCGGTTCCGCCCCCGGGAACTGCGGTTCGCGGCGCGCTGGACGACGCCCGGCGCACCGCGCTGATGCGAACCCATTCCGGACTTCATGTCCTCACCGGTGTCGTCTTCCGCGACTTCGGGGCGTTGGTGACGGGCGGCAACATGGAGCCCCTGACCGCACGGATGGACTTCGACCTGGCCGAGGTGCCCGCTGACTTCAAGGATCGGGTGGCTGCGGCGTGTAACGCCGAGATAGCGGAGGATCGGCGGATCGAGGTGTCGGTCCTCCCGCGGGACGAAGCCTTTGCGATCCCGGACATCATCCGCACGGCCACCAATCTCCTGCCGTCGGACATTGAGGTGGTAAGGATCGTCGACATCGTCGGCCTGGACACGCAGGCCGACGGAGGCACGCATGTCGCGTCGACAGCGATGATCGGCCGTCTCGAGGTCGTCAAGATGGAAAACAAGGGTCGCGGGTTCCGCCGACTACGGGTTCGCATCGAATGAGCGGATGACCAGCTCGGCTCCCACGCGCGAGGTCATGGTTGGCGGGCGGGCTCGATGGCAGGCGGCATGCTGGCGCGGAGCCGCCGGATGTTCGAGGGTGTTACCCGGCAGCAGCCACCGACGAGCTGTGCCCCCGCGTCGATCCACGCGCGGACGTCCGCCGGTTCGAACGCAGATTCGCCCGTCCAGCGCCGCCGGGCGGCATCCCACGTCTCGCCGCTGTTCGGGTAGACGACAACCGGCTTGCCGCTAGCCGAGCGAGCCGACTGGACCAGCGCTAACGCATCTGCCGGGTCAACGCAATTCACGCCGACGGCGATCACGGCGTCGCAATCCCGGGCCATGGCAAACGCCTCGGCGGCCGGTTCACCCGCTCGCGTGCGGGTGCCGGCGCAGCTCAGCGAGAGCCACGCCGGCGTATCGACGGCGTCCAGCTCGGCGAGCACAGCCTCCACTTCCGCTAGGCAGGGAATCGTCTCGACGGCGAGCACATCCGCGCCGGACGCGGCGAGCTCCACGATCCGGGGCCGGTGAAATCGCCGCAGGTCGTCGACCGAAACTCGGTAATCTCCGCGGTACTCGGAGCCGTCCGCGAGTACTGCGCCGTAGGGACCGATCGAAGCCGCCACCCAGCGATTCGTGACTCCGTCCGTCGCCGCCCGCGCGAGCGCAACGCTGCGACGCAGCATGGCCGTACCGTCGACGCCCAGCTGCGCGAATCCGGTCAGGGAAGCCTGGTAGCTCGCGCTGATCGCCACTTGGGCGCCGGCGGCAAAGAACTCGCGATGCGCGGCCAGGATTGCGGCCGGGTCGTCAACGAGAAGGCGCGCGGACCACAGCGCTGACGACAGATCGGCGCCCTGGCGCTCCAGCTCGGTTGCGAGCCCGCCGTCCAGGACTATTGGTCCGGCTTGTACGGCGTCGACGAATTCAGGCACCCATCCAGTCTCCCTCGGATGCCTCCGCGTCCAGGCATATCTCGTCCGCTTGCGAATTGACGGGCGTCGAGGTCGTTGCCCTGGCGACAGTGCTCTCGGCAATGGCAGAGTGCATGCGTGGCGGCCGAACGTGCTTGGAATCAAGCCGATGCCGTTCGCGTGCGCGCGCGATGCAACGAGCTCGTTGCGCCCCTACCGCAAACCGTCGTCGAGGACGCCTACGGTCATACCAGCTACCTGTTGGGGAAGAAGCGATACGCCTGGTTGCTGGTCGACCATCACGGCGACGGTCGGCTCGCCCTGTGGGTCAAGGCGCCCAAAGGCGAGCAGGACGCACTCGTGGGCGCCGACGCGAATCGGTACTTCGTACCGCCGTACCTGGGTCCGAGCGGGTGGGTGGGCGTGCAGCTCGACGACGCATCCGACCCGGACTGGGACGAGGTTGCGACCTTGCTGGAGCAGGCGTGGCGAATGAACGCGGGGAAGCGGTTGCTCGCGACCTACGACGCCGAGCACGGTTGACGCTTGTGGAGGCTCACCAGGGCGGGCGGAGTGAGATGACCTCGAACGCGGTCGCATACTTGCAGCCCAGCCGAGGCCCGAACATTCGCGCCACCGACTCCAGGATCTCCTCCGCCGGTGGCCAGCTCCCGCCCAATCCGGCCAGGTACTGGGAATGGGCCTCGAGCGAACGCACGCCGACCGCGAGGTAGTCGTCGATATTGACGGCGTGCTGGCCCTTCGGTGAGCCGCCGACGAGCACCGTGTGTACGCCGCCCCAGGGCTCGACGCCTTGGTCGAGCAGATCACGAAACACCCACCGGTTACCGGCATCCCGCACGGCGTCAAGAACCGCACGGCCGACCGCGATGTGATCGGCCTGGTTGAGCAGCCCCGGTCCGAACGAGTCCTGGAAGTTGCCGGTGATCACGACCTCGGGCTTATGCCGCCGCACGGCTGCGGCGAAATCGTGCCGAAGCGGCAGGCCGTACTCCAGCACACCGTCGGGAAAGTCGAGAAACTCGACCGTGTCCACGCCGACAATGCGAGCTGAGTCGCGTTCTTCCTGCTCGCGAAGCGGTCCGGCTTCTTCGGGAACCATGCCGTCGATTCCGGCCTCGCCGCGCGTGGCCAGCAGATAGACGATGCGCTTGCCCTGCGCGGTCCAGCGGGCGATCGCGGAGGCCGAGCCGAACTCGAGGTCGTCGGGATGAGCGACGATGGCCAGTGCTGACGACCAGTCCTCATCAACCGGCTCGAGCGGCGTGTTCGGCATCTCCATTCGTGCCTCCTAGTGTTCCGCTAGACGATCTCGACGTTGAGTTCGCACCCTAACGTTGCAGTCGGCCTAGGCGTCAGCCGACTACCCCAGTTGGGGGAGATACTTGCTCGATGGCCGAGTGGATCTATTTCCTGCATACGCCGCGGGATGACTTCGCGGCAACGATGACCGACGAGGAGCGGGCCGTATGGTCCGAGCATTTCGATCGGTTCACCAGACTGCTCGCCGAGGGCACGATCATCCTGGTCGGACCCACGCTCGGTCGGATAAACACCGGAATCGCGATCTTCGAAGCGCCCGACGAGGCGACGGCACAGCGCATCGTCGAGGAGGATCCGGTCATTGCGGGCGGGTATGCCCGGGCCGAATTACGCCCGTTTCGGGTGTCCTTGCTCCGCGGCCGGGACTGATCGCGGGACACGCCCTAGCCGAAGCGCCCCGAGATGTAGTCCTCAGTCCGCTTGTCCGACGGATTGGAGAAGATCTTCTCGGTGTCGTCCATCTCGACCAGCTGTCCCGGCCGCCCAGTTGCGGAGAGGTTGAAGAAGGCGGTCCGCTCGCTCACCCGGGCCGCCTGCTGCATGTTGTGCGTGACGATGACGATCGTGTAGGTCTCCTTGAGCGTCTGAATGAGATCTTCGATCGCGAGCGTCGAGATGGGATCGAGCGACGAGCACGGCTCGTCCATCAGGAGCACTTGTGGTTTCACGGCGATGGCGCGGGCAATGCACAGCCGCTGCTGCTGGCCACCGGACAGACCAGAACCGGCCTTGTTCAGCCGGTCCTTGACCTCTTCCCACAGGTTCGCTCCGCGCAATGATTGCTCGACCACGTCATTGAGCTCGCCTTTGTTCTTCCGGCCGCCTTGCAGTTTCAGGCCGGCCGCGACGTTGTCGTAGACCGACATGGTCGGGAAGGGATTCGGCCGCTGGAACACCATGCCGATTGTGCGCCGGACGTCGACCGGATCCACCCCGTCGGCGTAGATATTGTCACCGTCGAGCTGTACTTCGCCTTCGACGTACGCCCCGGGGATGACCTCGTGCAGCCGGTTGATGGTTCGTAACACGGTGGACTTCCCGCACCCGGACGGCCCGATGAACGCAGTAACGCTCCGCGGCGCGATAGCGAAACTGCAGTCGCTGACGGCGAGGAACTTTCCGTAGTAGATATTCAGTTTCTTGCCATCGATCCGCTTGGCCATGAGTCTGCGACGCTTTCGGTTATCGGTTGACCTTGCTGAACCGCCCGATGAGTCGGGCGATGATGTTCAGGGCCATGACGAGGATGATCAGAGTGAGCGCCGCCCCCCACATCCGGTCCGCGGCGTAGTGGATGGTGACCGCCTTTCCGTGCACGAGTACGTGGGTGTTTCCGAGGTTGCCAACCTGGTCGTAGATCATGGTGGGTAGCGATCCCTGGAAGCCGCTGAACAGGTTGCCGTTGGTGTCTGGGGTGTAGCCGACCAGGATCAGCAGCGGGGCGGTCTCGCCGGCCACCCGGGCAATACCGAGCACGATGCCGGTGAGGATCCCCGTGAATGCCGTCGGCAGCACGATCCGCGCGATCGTCTTCCACTTCGGCACCCCCAGCGCATACGAGGCTTCGCGCAGTTCGTTGGGAACGAGTTTGAGCATCTCCTCGGTGGTGCGCACGATGACCGGGACCATCAACATCACCAGCGCCAGCGACACCAGCCAGCCCGCTCGCTGACCGTGGAAGGTCGTGACAAATACCGCGTAGATAAACAAGGCCGCGACGATCGACGGCACACCGGTCAGGATGTCGACCATGAACGTCGTCGCGCGGGCCAACGGGCCGCGGCCGTACTCGACCAGGTAGATCCCGACGAGGACGGCTATCGGGATCGAGATGACCGAGCAGAGTGCAACTTGGAGGAAGGTGCCGAGAATGGCATGCCAGGCGCCGCCGCCCGGGTCCCGATAAGTGATCCCGCGCTGGCTCTGGGTAAACCAGCCGTTGCGGGTGATCGCGTGCAGCCCTTTGCTGATGACCGTCCAGAGCAGCCACACCAGCGGGATCAGCGCGATGCAGAAGGATGCGATGATGAGGACGGTAGCGAGGTTGTTCTTGAACTTTCGAAGACCGCGGCCGGGCGTAGCGCCCAGCGCCGGGGGGGTCTCAAGTGTGGCTGTGCTCATGCGAACTCCCTGCGGCTGACGACCCATCGAGCAGCGGCATTGACGGCAAACGTCAGGACGAACAGCACCAGGCCAGCGGCGATGTACGCGCCGGTCTGCGTGGGGTTGTTGAACTCGGCCGCGTTGTTCGCGATCTTGGAGGCGAACGTCTCGCCACCATTGAAGATCGAGAACGTGAACGGTGAACCGACGCCCGACTTGGACAAGATCAGGGTGATCGCGATCGTCTCGCCAAGCGCCCGGCCCAGGCCGAGCATCGCGCCCGAGACGACACCTGGTCGGCCGTACGGCAGCACCGCTAACCGGATCATCTCCCACCGAGTTGACCCCAGCGCCCAGGCCGCCTCGACATTTTGCGCCGGGGTCCGCTCATACACGTCCCGGCTGATCGCGGTGATGATCGGCAGGATCATTATCGCGACCACGATGCCGCCGTTGAAGATCGTGCCCTCCTCGACGTTCTTGTCTTGGAACAGCGGCCCGGGTATGTGGTAGAGCGCGCGTTGCACCGGCGCGAGCTTCGGCGCCAGCACCGTGATGCCCCAAATGCCGTAGATGATTGACGGGATCGCGGCCAGCAGGTCCACCACATAGGCCACCGGGCGGGCGAGTCGCCTGGGCGCGTAGTACGTGATGAACAGGGCAATACCGATCGCGATCGGCACCGCGATCAGCATGGCGATCAGCGAGATGATCACCGTCACCCAGAGCAGGTCGACCACGCCGAACCGAAGCGTCCCGCCTTCGACGCTCCACTCCCGGGAGAACAGGAAGTTGACCTGGTTATCGGCGATCGCCGGTATCGCCTTCGCGACCAAGAAGATCGCGACCAGCAGAATGAGCAGGACGATGAACAGCCCCGACCCCGTCGTTAGGATCGCGAAGACGCGGTCACCGATCCGGGTCCGCCCGCGGCCGCCGGAGACCGACCCCGCACCCAGGACGGCCGGCTCCCCCTCGAACGTGCCGATGGCCGTTGGTTGCGCTGAGCCGATCGGCAACGACGAATCGAACCCTCGTTCGACCCAATCGATCGGTTCACCGCCGATAGACGGCGGCGGCAGCGGGTCAGCCGGAGTGCCGCCACGCCGTCCGGTCGCCTCACCGCTCGGGTCGTCGCCCGAGCCGCGATGGCTCACCGTCTCCCGATCCGCCATCGGTCCAGTTCACCTCCTGTGACAAAGCGCCCCGCCGGGCTGCCACCGGTCACACCGGGCGCCCGGCGGAGCCTCTCCATCGTCGGCGATCTAGAGATAGCGCTGTGCGCGTCAGCTGATCTTGGCGACGAGTGCCTGAACCTGGCTGGCGATGTCCGCCGGCAGCGGCGCGTAGCCCAGATCGGCCAGCCCGTTCTGCCCCTCGGTCGAGGTGTACGTGAAGAACGACTTGACCAGCGCACCAATCTTCGCGTCGGAGTACTTCTCGCAGATCAGCTCGTACGTGACCCCGGTGATCGGGTACGCACCGGCGACCTTCGTGGCGTAGTTCAACTTCAGCGTGATCTGGGCACCCTGAGCATCGACCGTCGCCGCGCTGACCGCCTTGCCCGCCGTGTCAGCGTTCATCTCCACGGCCCCGCCGCCGTTGTTGATCTTCGCGCTGTTCAGGCCACCGCTCACGACGAACGACCACTCCAGGTACCCGACGCCGCCATCGACCGACTTCACGCCCTGCTGCACACCGTCGTTGCCCTTCTTGCCCTGACCGACCTTGCCCGACCAGTTCTTGCTCGGCGTCGCCGTGTACACCGTGGGCGCCGACGCGGCCAGATAGTTCTCGAAGTTTTGTGTGGTGCCCGATGCGTCCGAGCGGAAAAAGACGGTGATCTTCGTCGCCGGCAGGTTCGCGCCAGAGTTCAGCGCCTTAATCGCCGGGTCATCCCACGACGTGATCGACCCTTGGAAGATCTTCGCGACCACATCCGGGGTCAACGTCAAATCCGTGACGCCCTTGACGTTGAACGCGACCCCGATCGGAATCGTCACCATCGGCAGATTGAACGCCGTCCCACCACAACGCTTGTTTGCCGCGGCGACCTCACCCTTCGACGCACTGAGGGCGGCGTCCGAACCACCGAAATCAACCTGGCCACCATTAAATTGCTGCACACCAGCGCCCGAACCGGTCGCGTTATACGCGATTGTCGAGCCGCTGCACTTCGCCTGATACTTCTGAATCCACTCACTGATCACGTTCTTCTGCGCCGTCGAACCCTCCCCCTTCAAAGACCCCGTCGCGCAGCTCACCGCCGCAGCGCTCGACGAACCCCCCGCCGACGTCGAACCGTTGCCACCGGCCGCCGCCGTCGTATTGCTACTCGAATTACCGCTCGAACCGCACGCTGTCAGTGCGACGACGCCTGCAATCACGCCGGCGGCGATGACCCCGGCCCGGGAGAGCTTCACAGAAAACCCTTTCGTTATGAGGGACGCACCGGCTCGAAAGGTAGGCGGGTCAGATGGCGCGCCGGGATGGGTCCGGTAAACGGAAGGTGAACGAGGGCATCCCCCGCTCGGCGCGACCCTGTCGCTACCGAGCGCGAGATCTGATCAAGTCCGGGTCAGTGTAAGCGAGTATTGACTATCCCGGTCGTACCGGTGGAATCCGAAGTGCTCGTACAGGGCAAGCGCTTTCTGATTGTCGCCCTCGACGTAAAGCAGCACTTCGGGTGCGCCCCGGCCAGCTAGATATCGAAGGCCGGCCGCCAGCAAGGACGGTCCGAGGTGCATGCCCTGCGCGGCCGGGTCGACGCCCAGCACGTATACCTCGCCGAGTCCGTCTGGATGCAGCTTTGTCCAGTGGAAGCCGATCACCCCGCCGTCGCGTTCGGCGAGCAGAAAGCCGGCCGGATCGAACCACGGTTCGGCCTCCCGCGCGGCAAGGTCACGCCGAGTCCACCGCCCCTGTTCCGGGTGGGTCGCGAACGCCGTCCCGTTGACGGCGAGCCACGATTCTTCGTCCTGTCCAGGGACGAACGGCCGGATGCGCACACCCGGCGGTGGGTCGACGTCCGGGATGTCGGACAGGGATCGGCGCAGCTGCCACAGGGTGCGGACTCTCTCGTAGCCGCGTTCCTCGGCGATGTGGGCCACGGCGCTGCGCTGGCCGTGCGACCACAATAGGAGCCGCGTGCTCGTGGCCCTGGCCTCCGCTGCGACGAGCAGTGCGTCAATAGCCTCCGGGGTGCCCGCAGCGGTGACTTCGGACCGGTCCAGCTGGGCGTAACCGGTGACCTGGCTGTTGTCCACGCTGATGAGGTGAACCAGACCCGGTTCCGCGGAGCCGAGTCGGGAGAGCGCCTGGTCGTTCAGCGGTGGCGCACCGTCTCTCGCCTCCAAGCGGTCCGCCATGGCCCGCACGGACGTCTGCTGGGCGGAATCGAGGCGGTCCAGCGCGTTCACAGTCGGCACGGGCGCGCAGCCTACGCGGCCTTACCGTGGCACGAGCCCAACCCAGTGGGCCGCATGCGGTTGCCAACGAAGGCGCAAGCCGGTCTCGCGCGCGAGGCGTTGACAGACCAGGGCGAGAACGATGGCTGGGGCCAGCCCGGCGAGGAGCATGCCGGCTCGAGGCCCGAAGTGTTGGTCGATGTAGCCAAGCAACGGGCCGCCGACTGCACCGGATCCAATGAATACGAGCAGATAAACGCCCATCACCCGGCCGCGGATCGCATCAGCGGCCGCGAGTTGCACGGTGGAGTTGGCCGCGGTCAGGAACATCAGCGTCGCGGCACCCACGGGCACGAGCGCGGCGGTATACATCAGCTCGGTCGGAGCGGCAGCGGCGATCATCTCAGTGATCGCGAGCACGCCGGCGGTGGCGGCGAGTGCCCGGAGCCGCGTGCTAGTGCGACGCGCTGAGACGATCGCTCCGGTGAGGGAGCCGGCAGCGACCACGGAGCTGAGCAAACCGTAGCCGCTCGGTCCGGAGTGGAAGACCGAGTTCGCAAAGGCGGCCAACGTGACGGGCAAGTTCATCGTGAACAAGCCGAAGCATCCGACGAGAACGATCGGCCACCGCATCGCCGGTCGACTCGCGACGTAGCGGACTCCGTCCCGGAGCTGGCTGCCGACGGCATCGCTGGCCGGCGCGTGAACGAGTTCGCTGTCCCGGATGCGGCCGAGCATGATCAGCGGCGCGGCGTAGGAAATCGTGTTCAGGGCGAAGGAATATCCGGGTCCGACGGCGTTGATCAACACACCGCTGATCGCCGGTCCGACCAGCGCACCAAGCTGGAAGACCGACGCGTTCAGGCTGATCGCATTGCGGAGGTGATCGGGTCCCACCATCTCGTTCACAAACGACTGACGCGTCGGATTGTCCACCGCTGTGACCATCCCGAGTCCGAATGCAATGACGAAAACGTGCCATACCTGCACGCGGCCGGTGAGCGTCAGGACGGCCAAGGTGGCACCCATCGTCGCCATGCCAACCTGGGTGGCCAGGAGGATTCGACGTTTGGGGTATCGGTCGGCGAGCAGGCCGCCGGTCAGACCGAACATCAACGTGGGCACGAACTGCAGGGCGGTCGTGATGCCGACGGCGGTTGCGCTGCCAGTGAGGCTCAGTACCAACCAGTCTTGCGCGATGCGTTGCATCCACGTCCCGGTGTTGGACACCACCTGACCGGATGCGAAGAGCCGGAAGTTGCGGGTGCGCAATGAGCTGAACGTCGACGGACGCCGACGGATCTCGTCAGGTAGCTGTGTTTCGAGTAGCAGTTGGTCGGAATCGGAATCGGAATCGGGATCGGCGGTCGTGGCGGCGCGAGTCAACGGCATCCCATGCTGGTTACGTGTCGGTCTCCGTATAACTCTGGTGCCTTGCGGCTTATTTCGAAAGAAAATCGATCCTATTACTGTTATTTTGATTTGTGATATGCGTGGTGGCGGGGAGGGAGCCGGGATGTATGACCCAGAACAGTTGCGAACGTTTCTTGCCGTGGCCGAGTCGTTGAGCTTCACCCGGGCGGCGGCACGTCTGGAGATCGGTCAGCCCACGGTCAGCCAACATGTCCGCAAGCTCGAATCGAGCGTGGGCCGCAGGCTATTCGTCCGCGATACCCGCACCGTGCGGCTCACCGCGGACGGTGATGCATTGGCCGAGTTCGCGCGCACCATCTTGTCCGCCCACCAGCGGGCGGAGACCTACTTCAGCGGATCGGGTCTATCGGGCCGACTACGTTTCGGCGTCGCAGACGATCTGGCGTTGACCCCATTGCCTCGCATCCTGCGCGACTTTCGCCGCCTTTACCCACGCATCGACCTGGAGCTCACGGTGGCGCAAAGCACGGGCTTGGAACGTCGAGCCGAGTCAGGACACCTCGACGTCGCGTTCATCAAGCGCGAGACCGGAGTCACCCACGGACAGCTGGTCCGCCGGGATCGGCTGGCGTGGGTGGCGGTGGAAGACGCTCACGTCGACCCGAGCCGACCCATTCCACTCGTGGTCTATCAGGCGCCGAGCGTGACCCGTTCGCTGGGCATTCAGGCACTGGACCGAGTTGGCCTAAGCCATCGGATCACCTGCACCATTCGGGGTGTCAACGGCCTGCTGGCCGCGACGCGCGCCGGGCTAGGGGTGGCGATCTTCGCGCAATCGCTCACTCCCGACGACCTCGTCGAGCTGCCGCCCGAAGCCCAGCTACCCGAGCTGGGGGAGTTGGACCTGGTGCTGCTCACCGGTCCACGGGCCCCCACCGAAGCGGCAAACGCACTGATCACGGCGATCATGAGCCGGGCCTGGGTTCGCACTCGCACAGCCGCCTGACCATTCCCGTCGGGTCAGGCGTCGTCGGCGACGTTCAGCGAGTGATGATGTCGGTGCTGTCGAGTGCGCCATCGGCCACGCGACGGTCCACGGCGTCGGAACTCGCATCGGCCGCCGGACGGACGAATTTGTAGCCGACGTTGCGTACGGTGCCGATGAGTGCCTCGTGCTCAGGACCGAGCTTTGCCCGTAGCCGACGCACGTGGACGTCGACGGTTCGGGTGCCACCGAAGTAGTCGTATCCCCACACCTCCTGCACGAGGTGCGAGCGGGAGAACACTCGGCCCGGATGCTGGGCCAGGAACTTCAAGAGCTCGAACTCCTTGTAGGTGAGGTCGAGCGGCCGACTTTCCAGGCGGGCGCTGTATGTCGTCTCGTCGATCGACAGGGCGCCGACGTTGACGTGCTCCGGGATCGCGTCCGTGCTCCGGGCTTTGCGGTCGACGGCTAGGCGCAGCCGGGCATCCAACTCGGCCGGGCCGGACGTATCGAGGACGATGTCGTCTACTGCCCAGTCGGCCGACAGCGCAATGAGCCCGCCTTCGGTCAGCACTGCGACGACCGGGACAGGCATCCCCACAGCGGCGAGAACACGAGTGAACGACCGGGCCCCGGCGAGGTCCCGGCGAGCGTCGACGACGAGGAGATCACCGGTGGGGTGATCGACCAGCGCGGCGGCGTCCAGCGGCAGGACGGTAACACTGTGCGGCAGCAATCCGAGGGCGGGAAGGACCTCGGCAGTGGGCTGCATGGCGGCCGTCATCAGGATGAGATCCATATGCGTCTCCAGGGCGGTACGTGGATCTGCGGGTCTCCGGGGGAGCTCTTGGTGAGGCCGCGATGCCTCGGCAACAGTAAGGTAAGCAACGGCTCCCGCAGAAACGTTGTCCAAGCGGAATCCACGGGAGTAGGCAGACCAGGGTGAACGATACCAACGTCGATCTTTCACAGGTCGTCATGTTCACCACCGCGGACGGCGTCGCCCTGTCCGCGCGGTACTGGCCGCCGTCGAAGGAGACAGATCTCACACAGCCTGCGTACCTAGTCGGGCATGGCTTCACCGGCTCGGCCGACCGCGGCTCGGTCCGGCGCATTTGCCGTCGGCTCGCGCAACTGGGGCGCGTTGTCCTCGCTATCGACTTCCGCGGGCATGGCCGGTCACAGGGACGCTCCACACTCGGACACGCCGAGGTGCATGATCTGGCCGCCGGCGCGGCGTTCCTTCGCGATCACGGGGTTCGGACGCTGGCGGTGATTGGCTGGTCGATGGGCGGCTCGATCGCGCTTCGTTACGCGGGACTGGGTGGAGATGCGGACGCCATCGTGAGCATCAGCTCGCCCGGCTACTGGTTCGAGCGGGGAACCAGTCCAATGCGCCTCATCCACTGGGCGGCCGAAACTCGGATCGGCCACGTGGCGACCCGCATCGCGACGCGTACTCGGCTGGGGGAGCTGTGGGATGAGGTCCCGGAGTCGCCGGTCGAGGTTGTCGGGCGTATCGCGCCAACGCCACTCCTCATCGTGCACGGGGAACAGGACGCCTTCTTTCCGCGCCGCCACGCCGAGGTTCTCGCAGCGGCTGCTCCGCACGCCGACCTGTGGCTCGAGGCGGACATGGGTCATGCCGAGACTTCGACCTCGGCGGCGTTGATCGACCGGATCGACGACTGGGTGCGATCAGCTGTCTGGCGAAGCGCGCCCGGCTGACCCCGGCGCGCCCGATTGCGAGTGAGGTCCGGGCTGTCGAAGGACACGTCGTGCAGTTTCCACGTCGTGTCGCCCGTGGCCATCCTTCGCGGAGAGTGCCACAGCGACCACACCATGTAGCGCAACGAGGCCGGAACTCGGTGTGATCTGGCGTCATATCGTGACGTTCCAGTGCCATACGCGTACTGGCGGTCTGGAACGATGGGCCGAGTGAGCGCCGAGCCGTTACCTGAGCAGCCCACGCAGGTGCTGCCCCCGCTCGCCGCTCATGTGTCTAGGTTCGCGCCCGAGAACTTACTTGCCGCGGTAGTCACCGTGGTTATTGCCGGTGGCTTGGCCGTGCTGGCAAATGCCGGTCCGGGACAACTCGTTCTCGGAGTGGCGATCGTCCAGGGCATTCTGATCGTGGCGTGGGTGTTCGGCACGAACATGCCGGGCCGGATCGGTGCGCTGATCATCG
The DNA here is from genome assembly GCA_963809815.1 of uncultured Actinomycetota bacterium. Taxonomy (GTDB): domain Bacteria; phylum Actinomycetota; class Actinomycetes; order Mycobacteriales; family Jatrophihabitantaceae; genus CAVVJA01. The sequence goes on along the minus strand of CAWELM010000014.1, from coordinate 157,059 downwards.
CGACGCTAACCGCGGTCGCATCGGATGCCGTGATGACAGCGTGGCCGCATAGCCAGCTCGGCCCGCTCATCGGAGTGCTTGGTCTCGCGCTGCCCGCGATGTTCATTCATCAGCTAACTCGCGGTGTCGTGCGCTCCCGCGTGGTCGAGTCGCTGTCGGCCGTCGCGGTCGTGGTCGTGGCGACCGTGGCGCTATCGGCGCTGATTCAGCTCAGGCACGAAACGGACGCCCGCGTGACGAGCACCGCCATCGCCGCGGCGGGCGCCGCCCTCGCGGCCGGCTTGGTCACCGACGCGGTGCTGCCAGCCCTGCGGTTCGAACCCGAGGTGCCGCGCGGCCTGGGTGGGATCATCGTGAGTCTCGTGGTCGGCGGACTCGTGGGATTCGTCCGACTACACGGGACGGTCGAGTTCTCCACCGGGCGGGCCGTCCTTCTTGGCGCCGCCCTGGGTGTGATCGTAGGGCTTCTCGGAGTCGGCTCCTCATACGTCACTTACACGCTGCGGACCTCGTCCACTGGCGCCCGCGTGTTTCGTCCCGTGCTGGAAGCCGTGCTGCCCCTCGCCGTGGTCGCACCGATTGCCTACGTCCTCTGCCTGGCCATCCAGGCGTAGGGACAAGGGGCTTATCACGTGAGTCGTGGGGTCAAGGTCCTACTCGGCGTGCTGCTCACACTCGTCGTCCTGCTCGTCGTGGCTGACCGAGTTGGCCTGATCGTCGCGGAGCGGTCCGCCGAATCGAAGCTCGGCAGCTACGCGCAGTTCGTGGACAAACCCAACGTCGTTATCCACGGCATCCCGTTTCTCACCCAGGCGATTCGCGGTGACTATGACGACATACAGATAACCAGCGGCGCCGTGCAGCTCGATCAGATGACTGGCACAAACCTCAACGTGCATCTGCGCGGTGCGCATATCCCGCTCGGCGACCTTCTCGGCGGATCCGTCAAGCAAATACCGGTCGAGAAGGTCGACGGCACCGTCGTGGTGCCCTATGACGCGCTGATCGCCCGAAGCGGTGTCCCGGGACTGCACCTGTCCTCGGAAGGCTCCCAGGTCGTTGCCACAGGGCAGATCACGCTCCCCGGCACATCGCTCAGCCTCAACATCACCGCGAAGGGCACCCTCGACGTCGCGGACGGCAAGGTCAGGTTGAACGTCTCCGACGTGACCGCGAACGGCGCGACGCTGCCGGGTGCGGTCACCGACCAGGTGGCGACGCTGGTCAGCAACGCCATCACCCTGCCTAAGCTGCCCTTTCAGCTCACAACCGCTCGAGTAACCGCAGATCCGGCCGGCGCCCGAATCACTGCGACGGCGACCGGTGTGGTGCTCAAGTCTGCGCCCTAGGTCCGCTGCTCACGGCCCGCGATTTCGCGCGGCAGGCGGATGACGGTTACCCTGCCCTCATGGGCATCGCGCTCCGCGCCGTGAGCACCGCGCTCACTTCTCGCCGCACGGTCGACCTGTGCCGTGTGGGCAGCTGCCTGTGTCATCTGTACTGATCGGGTGAGGTCGCCCGCGCCGACTTAGCCGGCGCCCGCGGCAGCCAACCCAATCCGCCGGCCGTGATCGAGTCGCGGCACCCCATGCGTGTCCCATCTGGGCGCAACCATATCCATCCGTTCGAGGAGATCTCCATGAGCCGCGAGGACGTGCTCGTCTCGGCCGACTGGGCCGAACAAAACCTATCCACCCCCGGAGTGGTCTTCATCGAGGTCGACGAAGATACTTCGGCGTATGACGGTGGTCACATCGCCGGTGCGGTGAAGCTGGACTGGAAGTCCGATTTGCAGGACCAGGTTCGCCGGGACTTCATCAGCAAGGAACAGTTCGAGAAGCTGCTCGGCGAACGCGGTATCAGCAACGACGACACCGTGGTGCTCTATGGCGGTAACAACAACTGGTTCGCGGCGTACGCGTACTGGTATTTCAAGCTGTACGGGCACCAGAACGTGAAGCTGCTCGACGGCGGTCGCAAGAAGTGGGAGCTCGACGGACGGGAGCTGTCCAAGGAGACCGTCGAACGGGCGCCGACCACGTACACCGCGGCCGATCAAGACACCTCCATCCGTGCATTCCGCGACGAGACGATCGACGCAATCGGCGTCAAGAATCTGGTCGATGTGCGGTCCCCGGACGAGTTCGCCGGCCGGCTCCTGGCTCCGGCTCATCTCCCGCAGGAGCAGGCCCAGCGGGCCGGGCACATCCCGACCGCGATCAACATCCCGTGGAGCAAGGCGGCTAACGAAGACGGCACGTTCAAGTCGGACGACGAGCTGCGTGCGCTCTATGGCGCCGCCGGCCTCGATGACGGGAAGGACACGATCGCGTACTGCCGTATCGGGGAGCGGTCCAGCCACACCTGGTTCGCCTTGCACGAGCTGCTTGGCCACCAGAATGTCAAGAACTACGACGGGTCCTGGACCGAATACGGTTCGCTCGTCGGAGTCCCGATCGAGAAGGACGTCTGACATGTGCGGAGCACCAGCCCAAAGCCCGGTCCTGCCGCCGAACGTCGACGTCACGAAGGAGACCGTCATCTACGGCGTCGTAAGCAAGAACGGCGCCCCCGTGCCCGCCGCCTATGTGCGGCTCCTCGACAGTACCGGTGAGTTCACCGCCGAGGTCGTCACCAGCGCGACCGGCGACTACCGGTTCTTTGCCGCTCCCGGGGCTTGGACGCTGTCCGTGCTGCATCGGGACGGCGCCGTGCGTCAGCCGATCACCGCGGACGGTCCGGGCCTGGTCGAGCTACCGCTCGCGCTGAGCTGAGCAAGATTTAGTAGACGAGTGCCTGCGCCCGATCGCGCAGGCATTCGGCGACAAACGTCGCCGCCCCGGCAATTCGCACTCCGGCGATAACATCAGGCTCCGTGATGTTTCTTCGGGCCGCACATTGGGTGCATACCGTGAGCGTGCCGCCGGAGATGAGCGTGTCGCGCAGGTCGGCCAGCGGGGCGGAGTGCGGCAGCTCAAATCGCTCGGCTCGTCCTGGCAAGGCCAGCCAGGCGGATTCGCCGGTCAGCCAGAGCGATACCGAGACGCCGGACGCTACAGCGGTCGCGGCCACCGTGAACGCCTGCGCACACCGTTCCGGATCGTCGATGCCCGCCGTCGATTTCACGACCAATGATCGCGGGACTTGCTCGCTCATCTGACTATCCTGCACCTATGGAGCTGGCCTATCTCGTCGTGCTCGTAGCGGCGTTCGTGGCGATCGGCGTCATGTCCGGCTACATCCTCTACAAGTTGTTCGCCGGCCAGCGGTGACTATCCCCATTCCTGTCGACACTACGGATCTGCGCGCCGGCGCTCCGCTGAATGACCGGCTACTCGCCCTGCTGCCGCTCGTCGGGGAATGGATGGGTGAGGGCATAGGCGTTGCCGCGTCCAGCGGCGAAGAGTTCAGATTTGGTCAGCGGTTGAGCTTTGCCCATGATGGCAGGCCTTTTCTCGCCTACGAATCGCGTAGCTGGCTCCTGGACAGCGATGGCGCGGTGATCCGCCCGGCTATGCGCGAATCAGGGTTCTGGCGGCCCGGGCCTGGCGAGGACGACCTAGAGGTGCAACTCGTCAACTCCGCGGGGTTGTCAGAGGTGTTCACTGGGGTGGCCGGTGACTTGCGGTGGGAGCTCTCCACCGACGTGGTCGTGCCGACACCAACCGCACGGCAGGTGGTCGGCGAGCGGCGCTTCTACGCGTTCCGGGGCGAATCGTTGGCCTACGTGACGGAGCTTGCCCTGCCTGGCACGGACTTCGCACCACATCTCAACGCGACGTTGCACCGGGCCTGACCGTCGAGCGCACTCGCTCGGCCGGGTTCGCGCCGGTCGACGGTCACATTCCTCGGTCGAGATTGGTCATGGCAGTGGAGACCAATCCAGACGATGGACAGGAGTGCGAAAAAATGAAGATTGCAGTTGCCGGTGCAACGGGCCGGGTCGGCCACCACGTCTTTGACATCCTCAGTGCCAGTGATCACGATGTCGTCCCGATTTCGCGTGCGTACGGTGTGGACGTCATCAGCGGTGCGGGCCTCGCCGCAGCCCTGGCGGGCGTGGATGGCGTCATCGACGTCTCGACTGGCCCGTCGCCCGATCAGCAGGAGGCCACCGAGTTCTTCGCTACCTCGACGCGGAACTTACTGAAGGAGGGCGAACAGGCGGGCGTGCGACGGATCGTGGTCGTGTCAATCATTGGGGTTGACAGGCTTACCGGCGGTTACAACGCGGCAAAGGTCGTCCATGAGCAGGCGATGCGGTCCGGTCCAATTCCGGTAAGCATCTTGCGCGCCTCGCAGTTCCACGAGTTTGTCGGGCAGTTGGTGGAGTGGGGTACTCAAGGCGACGTGAGCTATCTGCCTGACGCGCGCTTTCAGCCGGTCGCCGCTCGCACAGTCGCACAAGCGTTGGTCGACCGAGCGACGGATCCGGACTGGGTACCGGCGGCGGACAACGCGCCGGTAGCCGAGATTGCCGGCCCGCGAGAAGAGAGCTTCATCGACACTGCAAAGCTGTTGGTCGCGCGCCGCGCTCTACCACTGCGGATCGAGGCTCTGAGCAACCCGGCCTGGGCCGACCAGGACACCAAACTCATGGAGGCGGGCGCGCTGCTGCCAAGTCCGCACGCCACCCTCGCGGGCCCAACATTCCAGGACTGGCTCGACGCCACCTCCTGACAACTGCCTTGCGGTCGCGAAGAGTACGTCGCACTACACCGTGAAGCGACGATAAGTCCGACATCATCACCGGACGGCCTCCGTGCGCGGACCGGCTACGTGGCGTCTGAGCCGGTGACGTCTTCGTGGCTGGTCTCGCGTTTGGCTCGCGCCCGCCGGCGACCTTCGTGCATCGCCCGGACGCGCGCGATGGGGATTTCCCGACCTTCCGCGACCAGGTCTGTGGGTAGCGGCTGGGGCTCTGGCATGAGTTCCTGCCAGGGATCGCGCCCCGCGATGATGCCGGGCACCGTGTGGATCGTGAACTCACCTGGGCTGACGCTGCTGAGATCGTCCCAGGCCAGCGGGTACGAGACCGGAGCCCCCTTGCGAATGCGCGGGCTGTAGGCAGCCACGACGGTTGCGCCCCCAGCACGCGTCGAGTCGATGAACACCTTTCCACTGCGTTCTTCGCGCACGAATGCCGTCGTGGCGACCGTTGGGTCGAGGCGCTCGGCCCGCGCCGCAAGCGCTCGGGTAGCGGCGGCAACCTCTTCAGTCGTCGCCGACCTGACGGGCACGAATACATGCAGGCCCTTGGCCCCGCTGGTTTTGACGGCGCCCTCCAGTCCGGCTTCCGCGAGCGCTTGACGAGCCAACTGGGTGGCCGCTACGGCGAGCGCGAACGCGTCGGCGTCTGGTGGATCTATGTCGAGTATCAGATGCGTCGGGCGGTCCCATTCGCCGATTTGGAACAGCGTCGGGTGATACTCCACGGCGCGTTGATTGGCGAACCAGAGCAACGTCCTGCGGTCGTTGCAGAGCGCATAGGAGACCTCTCGCTTCGAGGACTCGGCCCACAACGGCGCTTTCGGTACCCACGCCGGGGTGTACTTGGGGAGGTTCTTCTGCATGAACGGTGCCTGACCGCGCAGCACCCGAATCACGGACAGCGGCCTGTTCGTCAATCCCGGGATGATTCGTGCACTGACGGCGTCGAGGTACTCGACAAGATCCCGCTTGGTCGCGTTGGCGCCCTCGAACAACGACTGATCGAGATTGGTCAACTCGACCCCGTCACGTACCTCGTCCTTGCTCATCGCCTTATCCTGCACCTGGCCGTGCCTTTCCCCGCGACATCCGGAGCGGGCTGCCTTTGCGAGCCGCGGTGGTTCGGGGCAGAGATGATGTCGAGATCGAACGCCCGTCGTGCCGCTCGCATCGACGAGCACTATTCGCCGCTGAAGCGGTTCTGGTCGTCCCGGCCCGACGGGTAGGAGCGGGTGGTTGCACGCACTGCGGTAAGAGCCCGATGAGAACCTCCACGCGTATGGGCACAACGGAAGCCGGCACGGAGTTATAGAGCGTGAACCTGCGCCCGCACTGTATGGGGGACGACACCAATGACAGCAACGATTAGTCCGGCAACTCGGCGGGATACCTTGACGGCGCGCCTCACCGAACTGCGGGCCGAACGGGATCAGGCGCTAACCGAGACCATCCCTGTTGGCGACGGCGACATGGCCGATCGGGCCACGAACGTCAACGGCCATGTGCGCCTCGCCATGCTCGAAGAGCGCATCGCGATCGTTGAGCAGGAACTGGCCGCCTTCCGCGAGACCAGCACCCGCTCGGCCGGGAGTGGTGTCAGTGTCGGCGACATGCTGACGCTCGACTTGGGTGACGGACCCGAGACATTTCTGCTCGGCTCGGTCGACGAAGCGACCGACAGTTTTGATGTCATCACACCTAACAGCCCACTCGGGAAGGCGTTGCTGGGAGCCCGCGTCGGCTCGTCGGTGTCTTACCGAACCCGGCCTGGCCGCAAGCTCAGCGCGCGGATCATCGCTGTCAGCTGAGACGTCGGTCGCACCCGCCGAACGAGTCACGGCACGGTCTGGTGGGGAATTTCGCTATGGGCTGAAGGCATCCGGCCCGGCGTCATGTCCTGATAGCCCGGACATGAAACGACCCCCGAGTCTGTCCGCCGTAGCGGGTCGGCTGGACAAGGCCGACGGCTCGGGGGCCGGGTAGCTGTCGGGTATTGCCGCCGCCTTCCGGCGGACCGCACTACCGCATGTCCGTTGTCGTCGAGCGGCTAGCGGACAGCCACCTCACGAGTCCACAAAGTACACAACTGTCGGACCACCTCCTTCCTCGTGTACCGATAACGGTACGGGCGCAGCCAATCCCGGGCAACGCTGAATCGCTGGGCGGCGCGGTGTCACCGCGCGGCCGGCGGGAAACCGGCAAATCGAGCGATCTCCGCGAGCACCGGGAGATCCCGGCTGCGACCCTTGCCGTCGAGTTCGACCACGTCGACCGGGCCGCGGACGCTGCTGATGAGCCAGACAGTGTCAGCCGCGTGCAGGTCGTCGACCCGAGCTGTGCCGGTCTCGGTGGTCCAGCCCGCTTCCGCGGCCCGGTCGAAGAGCAGTTGCTGAGTGGTGCCGGGCAGGATTCCGGTCGGGCCGACCGGCGTCGTACGCAGGGTTCGGTCAGTGGCCCACACCACAGACGCCGTCGGTGCCTCCAGAACGACGCCGTCCGTGCTGACGAAGATCACGTCGTCCGCGCCCCGGCGCTCTGCCTCGCGTATGGCGGCCATGTTCACCGCGTACGACAGCGTCTTTACGCCACCGAGCAACCAGGGCGCCTCCGCGAATGCGGCTCCGGTGAAGCCGCGGTCCAGCGTGATCACTCGCAACCCATCCCGGCGTTGTTGCCAGACCGACTCGGCCAGGGGGCGCACCGTAAGCAACCCGGTGGGTATGCCGTCGGCTGGGCCGCGCGTCAGGACGAGTTTCAGTCCGTACTCACCCGGCGTTCGGCACGCGTCGAGTGCGGTATCGATGAGGGAGCGCCAGGCCGCCTCATCGAACGGGATGTCGAGCGTGGCCGCGGATCGCCGCATCCGGGCGAGGTGGGCCGGCAGCTTGTCGACCGAACTGCGGCCAGCGGCATCGGTCTGGATCCGGCAGCCCTCGAAGCACCCGTCTCCGCGGTCGACGCCGCTGTCGTCCGCCCGCACTACCGCACGATCCGGATCGACGAGTCCTTCCCCAAGAACGCCCAGGACGAGAACGGTCACCGGGCACAGGGTAGAGGAGAGCTGGTGTCCTGCGCGGACATCGGTCCGCGCCTACGATTGACGTGATGCCAATTGACCCCGACCTCGCCACCCGGTTACGGGCGCGCGGCCTCCGTATGACGTCTAAGCGAGATGAGGTGCTCCAAGCCGTGCGCCGGCTCGGGCATGCGACCCCAGAACAGATCAGTGTGGCCGTGCCCGACATTGACGTCACCACGGTCTATCGCACGCTTGAGCTGCTCGAAGAGATCGGCCTCGTACGTCACACCCACCTAGGCCACGGCGCTCCGTCGTTCCGGCCGGCTGACGACGATCACGTTCACGTGATCTGCCACGCCTGCGGACGCGTGGTCGACGCTCCGCAGAATCTGACCGACGAGCTGGCCGCCCGGTTGGCGCGCGAGCAGGGATTCGTGCTCGACCGCGCGCACTTCGCCGTGTTCGGCCGGTGCCGCGATTGCGTCGCGAGCCCGCCACACGGGTCCGAGCAGCACCTAGTTCGTGATCATGTCTCGGCCGGCTCGCAATGAGTCCGGGCGTGAGCTTGCCCGCAGCGGTAGCAGCCGTCGGCATCGATAGCGGAATTGCTTGGCACTACGGCGACCCGATGCGTGAGCAGCGGATTCTCGAGACAGCGGCGGGCGTGATCGACCGCAGTAACCGGCCAGTGCTCGTAATTTCCGGTCCGGACCGGCTTCCCTGGCTGCATTCCATCTGCTCGCAGCACGTCAGCAACTTGGCTGACGGTGAGTCAACCGAGGCGCTTGTGCTGTCGCCGCATGGACATGTCGAGCAGCACTGGCAGCTGACCGAGCGCGACGGCGCGGTTTGGCTGGACGTCGAGCCTGGCATGGCTGATGACGCCCTGGGCTACCTGGAGAAGATGCGCTTCCTCAAGCGGGTCGAGCCCAGCGAGGTCTCCGACGAATGGGCTGTGATCGGGTTGGTTGGGCCGGCGGCTGATGCCGTCCTGGTTGCTGCCGGACATACCCCACCCACGACTCGCGCGATCGACCTACCAGCCGGCGGTTTCGCCCGCCGGACACCGTGGGGCGACGTGGACCTCGTGGTCCCGAGGGCACGACTCGCAGATGAAATCACCGGTCTGGTCGCCGCCGGTGCGGCGCCCGCCGGACTGTGGGCCTACGACGCCAAGCGGGTCGAGGCTCGCCGGCCGCGGCTACGGTTCGAGACCGATCACCGGACGATCCCGCACGAGGTGGGCTGGATCGACACTGCGGTACATCTTGACAAGGGGTGCTATCGGGGCCAGGAGACGGTGGCGCGCGTGCAGAATCTGGGCCGGCCCCCACGTCGGCTCGTGTTCGTGCATCTGGCGGGCGAGTCCGATGTATTGCCGGACGTTGGTACGTCGGTCGAGCTCGCCGGCCGGTCAGTTGGCTTTCTGGGCACGGCCGTGCAGCACCACGAGCTCGGGCCGGTGGCCTTGGCAGTGATCAAGCGGTCGATCCCCGACGACGCCGAACTGACCGTCGCCGGATCGTCGGCTGCCATCGCCTGACCGGGCTTGCGGGCCTGCTCTACACCTTGGCCAGCCGCGCATCACGGTCACCCGGCTCCGGGACGACCGCCAGCTGGTCGTCCGGCGGCTCGACCGACACTCGCGGCGTTATCCGAGAAAGCCAGGCGGGGTAGTACCAGTTCCACCGGCCGAGCAAGTGCATGACCGACGGCACGAGCACCGTCCGCAGGATGAAGGCGTCGATGAAGATGGCGCTCGCGAGGCCGAGGCCGATGAGCTTGACGACGCGGTTGTCGCCGAGCACGAATCCGCCGAAGACCGCGATCATGATGATCGCCGCCGCCGTGATGATGCCGCCGGTTTCCCGCTGACCGACCGTAATCGCGCGGCGGTTGTCGTGGGTGTGTACCCACTCTTCGTGCATGCGGCTCACCAGGAAGACCTGGTAGTCCATCGACAGACCGAACAGGATCGCGAAGAACAGGACGGGAGCGAATGCCTCGATCGGGCCACCTTTGCCGATGCCCAACATCTCGGAGCCCCAGCCCCATTGGAAGATCGCCACGATAAAGCCGAATGACGCCGCGGCAGCGAATAGGTTCATGAGCGCGGCCGTGAGAGGTATCAGCAGGCTCCGGAAAGCGATCATGAGCAACAGAAACGACAGCAGTACTACGGCACCAATGAACAAAGGCATCTTGCTCGAAAGCACGTGGGTGAAGTCGGTGTAGACCGCCGTCTGACCGTAGACATAGACGTGATCCGGGGTGCCTCGGTAGACGGATGGCAGCACGTTGCTACGCAAATTCTTGACCAGCTGGGTGGTCTTAGCGTCCTGAGGCGACGTGATCGACTTGATCGACACCACCGTGATCCGCTCGGTCAACGGTTTCGGCGGCACGAACACACTGCTCGGATCCACATTGGGCACATTCTTGACCGCGGCAGCGACTTGTTCCGCGGTTTGTTGCACTTGCGGGCCGCTGACGACAAGGGTGAGTGTCGAGTTGTATCCGACGCCGAAGCCCTGCGCGATCAGGTCGTACCCCTTGCGGGTCGTGGTGCCGGCCGGGTCGTTGCCTTGATCCGCGTGGCCCATCCGCATCGAGAAGAATGGAATGGCGAGCGCGACGATGACTGCGGTCGCGAGGGCGCCGAGCAACGCCTTGCGCCGGGCCACAAGATCAGACCATCGGGTCCAGAATCCAATGCGCTGCGAGCTCGGGTAGGTGCCGGCGCGAATTGCGCGCCGCTGCTTTCGGGGGAGTACGGACAGGCCGAGAAAGCTCAGCAGCGCCGGCAACAAGGTGAGTGACGCGATCATCGTCAAGCTGACCGCTACGGCAACTCCGACAGCCATCCCGTAGAAGAAGCTCACCCCGAGTGCGATGAGCCCGAGCATGGCGATGCATACCGTCGTGCCGGCGAACAGAACGGCGCGCCCGGAGGTGTTAACGGCGAGCGTGATCGAGTCCGGGACGCTCATACCGTTGAGCAGGTTGCGGCGATGCCTGGTGACGATGAACAAGGCATAGTCGATACCCACGCCGATCACCATCAACTGCGCCAGTTCGGGTGTCACAGTGGACACGTTCATGGCGTGGCTCAGCAGGCCAATAACCCCCAGTCCGCTGACCAACGCCGCGACCGCGCTGGCTAGGGGCAAGGCAACCGCACCAACCGTCCGGAAAACGACAGCGAGAATGATGAACGCGGCAATGAAGCCGAGCATCTCCGGTGATACGCCGCCGCCCGAGGATCCCCGTTGCCCGGCGAACGCATCACCGGTGAACTCAACCTCGAGGGCGTTGGTCTTGAGCTTGTGCAGCGTGTCGTATACGCGATTGATGGCCTGCTGGTCGAACGACCCTCCGCCCGCGAAGGTGATATTGACAAGCGCGATCCTCGGATCGTTTGGAGCGATCAGCCGGTGATTGGCCGATGCCGCTTGCACCGTTCCAGCCTCGGCGCAGTTGATGCCGCCCCACGGCGTGGTTATCTCAAGGACCTTCGATCCGGGCTTGCACAAGCCTTCGAGGGCTGGCACGACCCCGGCCGGAGGCGTTGCCAGGTCGCCATTGTTGACGTGCAACACCATGTTGCCGTCGATGCCATTCTGGCTGTCCAGGCCACTGTCACGGAGCAGTGTCGAGACGGTCTGCGTTTCCGTGCCGGGTAGCTTGAACTCGTCCTTGTAGTTCGCGCCGCCGAGCGATCCGGCGATAGCTTGGGTGCCCACGATGAACACCAACCAGCCGGCGATGACCCACCAACGATGTCGGATGGCGAATTGAGCGAGGTTGCGCACTGCCATTCTCCCGACGTCGCAACGGATCGGATGTGTGAGCTTGCCTTGGCGGTCGGGCCCGGCGCGCCCCATTCTCAGGGGCCTGACAGTCATCCACAGCAAGTCCTCACTGGGGGCTGCTCAAATCGTTGAACCGTTGACTACGTGTCTGCGTATCTAGCGAGGGCGACGCCCTAACACGCCACGTCGGCCGTAACGGACGACTTTCGAGTAGGAGTGCCATGCCCGCCGGTCACTACCTCACGCGCCGGACCGTGCTCTGCGCGGGCGGCGCGGGAGCTGCCGGCGTGTGCGCGTTCGTGCTGACAGGGTGCAGCTCGGGCTCGACGTCATCGGCGACAACGTCCGTCCTACCGTCGACCGCGAGCACCTCGGCGGAGAATTCGACGAGTTCGGGCGGCGCGACATCGGCGGGCGGCGCGACATCGGCTTCCCCGGGCGGCGGTGGCAAGCAGGTAGCCAAGCTCAGCGATATTCCGGTGGGCGGTTCGATCTCGGCGACGCTCGACGGCAAGCCGATCATCTTGGCGCAACCGAGTACCGGCAAGGTCGTCGCGTTCACTGCGATTTGCACGCACCAGGGCTGCACGGTCAACCCCGACGGCGCGGTCCTGAGGTGCCCGTGTCATGCATCGACGTACGACGCGTTCACCGGCAAGAACACCGGTGGACCTGCTCAGTCCCCGTTGGCCGCGATCCCGGTGACCGTGTCTGGCGGAGCAGTACTCGCTAGCGCATAAGCCGACGCCGTCGAACGGGCCTACCGAGAAATCGCGACGGCGATCCGGGGTCCTCCCGAAATCGCGCCAGCGATCCGGGTCGTTGGATTAACGGCCTCGAATCCCGCACTGAGCGGTCCTGCTTCCGCGGTGACCCCGCTAGCGTCTTGCTTGCATTTGCTAGCGACCGCGCCGCACACTAGATAGGTGAACGTCGACGGCTCGCGCGAGCAGAGCCGACGCGGAACCGGCATCGGCGCCTTCATCCGCGAACAACGGGAAATCGCGCAGGTCTCGCTGCGCCAGCTGGCCAAGGTCGCCGGCGTGTCCAATCCTTATCTGTCGCAGATCGAGCGCGGGTTGCGCAAGCCCAGTGCCGACATCCTGCAGCAGATCGCTCGGGGTCTGCAGATATCGGCGGAGCAGCTCTACATTCATGCCGGAATCCTCGAGACGAGGCACGGGGATCCGGAGTTGGTGGCGGCCATTCTCGCTGACACCGGCCTGGCCGAGCGACAGAAGCAGGTCCTTATCGACATTTACGAGGCATTTCGCCGCGAAAATGTGCAGGTCGCCAGCGAGCGCGTCGAAATGAGCACCCCAGGCGAGCAGGCGAGGACCGAGAACCAGCCTGGCTAACGCCGCGGCCGAACGGCTACCTGTGCTTGACGAGCGGTGCGGCACAGTTACGGTCGCTAGGCTTTTGGCATGCAGGTGCTGTACGAGACGCAGCTGTGGGTGGATCGGGTCCTGTTTTGGGGGCTCGTGGCGCTCCGCGCCTGGGCGGTTGCGGACTGTGCGGTGCGCAAGGCTGCAGCGTTTCCCGCGGCAAACAAACTCACCAAGCCGGCTTGGCTGGCGATCCTCATCGTCGGCGGCGTACTCGGTTCGTTGTTCTCCTATCCGCTGAATCTGCTATCCCTCGCGTCGGTGGTCGCGGCCGTCGTGTATCTCGCCGATGTGCGACCTGCGGTTCGCGAGGTTTCCGGCGGCAGCCGCTGGTAGCGCGGGGCCGGTAACCCGCAGCGGCTCAGTCCTGGCCTTGCGGCGGCCGGGTCTTTGTCCGATGGTTCGTGGGCCTTGGGTGGCGGCTGTGCGGCGCCGACGTATCACCTGACGGCGGACCGCTCGATGACGGACTCGGTGCCGGTGGGGTCAGCGTCGCGCCGTTCCACGCTGGTCGCGTGGGACTCGCTGGCCCGGTCGGCGAACTCGTGGGTGCGGCCGGCGAATTCGTGATCCGCCTCGGGTTCGGGTAGTAGGCGACGTTGGATCCCTGAGTCGGCGCCAGGGTAGGAGAATCATCCGATTGATCGGTCCCATCGGCCGCCTGACCCGACGGGGGTGGCGGCGCCTGCGGCGCGGGATGCTTGGTGCTATCCACGCCTGCTAGGACGACTGTGACTAGTCCGGCGACGAGGATGCACGCGGTGATCGCCGTAGCGACGACGGTCGCCGTTTGTCTGACCACTCCCCGCAGCTGTACGTGATCGGCAACAGCACCCAGTCTGCGATGTTTCGCCACGCCGTTCCAATCAGGCAGCCCCCGTATTGGCCGCTGCGCAGCATAGCGAGGCGCCTCTCGTCAGTCGACGACAGGCCCCCGGTTGATTTCTCTCGCCTTCCGGAGGCGGGGTCGCTCGGGGCGCGCTGCGCCTGCTGTTGATCGGCCGAGGGGATCAGGGTTGGTCGCCCTCTGGCCCACTGGGTGGCACATCTGGTGGGCCACTCAGGCGGTGGCCGGGCGAGAGGATAGGCGGGCCGATCGAGTAGCTCTTCGCCGGACGGGTCGGATGGGGGTCAGCCCGAAGCAACGTCAGACAGTAAGTGGTGATCTTGTCTTTACCGCCTGCAGCGGTCACGAGGGCGCCAAAGGCGGGGTTGTCCATCCGCTTCCCACCGGTGATCTCGTTGGCAAGATATGCGATGCACAGGCCACGCAGCGACGGCGAAGGAGACGCCGAGGGGTGCGAGCCGGCGCCGCCGGGCGCGGTGGGCGCAGCTGAGGCGGCCGCGGCGTGACTTGGCGGCGGCGGCGGCGGCGGTACGGCCGCCTTGGTTGCCCTGGGCGTGGGGGTGCCGTCGTGACTCGGCGCGGCGACCGATGTGCTGGCGGGCAGCGCGTGGTGCGCGGGCTCAGTCTGGGTGTGAGCAGCGGCGGCGAGAGCCACCCCACCGGTCGCGGCAGCAGCGAGCGCCGCGGCAATCCCCAACTTCGCAGCGAGCAACTTGTCGGGCATCCGCTTGCGCCCGGTCACGCCGTGCGCGGCCGCAGGTTCCAGGCGGGCCGCCTGAAACCGGATCATCGCGGCCGCTTCGCCGGCCAGTTCATCGGAGGTCGCTGGGCCTCGCGCCGCCGCGATGATCTGGGCGAGCTCGGACCGCTCAGTCGCGGTCCCGGTGAGGATCGCTTCGGCGTTCGCGCGGTTGAGCGGCGGTGGTTGGCGTGTAGTCATCTCACCGTCTCAGCGTCGAACGGGCGCGATCTGTCACTCGTCCGATCGACGAGGTTGCCGGCGCCCTGTTCGGCCAGCCGGCGCAGTCCGCGGTAGGCGGCCGTGCGCACCGCCCCGGCCCGCTTACCCAATACCCGTCCGGCCGCGTTGGCGTCGAGTCCGACCACGGCCCGCAGCATTACCGCTTCGGCCTGGTCTCGCGGTAGCTCGGCTATGAGTCGTAGGGCGGCCGCCGTGGACAAGGACTCGAGGGCGAGCCCGGCCGTGTCGTCCCGCGCTGGCAACGCCATAAGTTCATCGAGCGTGGTGGCGGCAACCGGTCGCCGGGCCCGAGCGCGCAGATAATCCATCGCCCGGTGCCGGCCGATCGTCGCGGTCCAGGCCCGAAACCCGTCTCCGTCACCCTGAAATCCGCTGAAGTCGCGGCACACCTGAGCCCAGGTTTCGGACGCGACGTCTTCGCCATCCGGCCCGACGAGCACCGTGAGGTAGCGGAGCAGGCCGGGTTGCACCGCCCGATACACCTGCGTGAACGCCGCATCGTCGCCTCGTTGCGCTGCCGCAACGGCGCGAGTCAACGGTGTGTCGGGGTCGCCGCCGGCAGCGTGGCGTGCGGGGCTCACCCGAAGTGCGCCGTCCGTCGAGCAAAGATTCGCCCGACTGAACGTCTACCCACCCGAGGGATTTGCGGAGTCCGCGAGATCGCCCGCCAACCACCCCACCGCTGCACAATCCCCTCCGGCTGGTGTCTCTCGGCTATCTCTCGCTCCGGCAATGGCGACATTCGCTCGCAACACCGCACTATGTCGGTCTTTGTCGTTCATGCCGGACGCTTGCCACGCCTAGGTCGTGACCCTACGGGCTGCCGTATCGGGCGTGGTGACCGGTCTCATTGCCCGGCATCGGCGTGTCGAGTGGGACCCAACAAGGGTCGGATCGCGCGCCCTCTAGTGGCCCTCGGGCCTCGAGCGGTTTACCTGGCGTCCATCACCTGCCATCCTCGACGGGCTGGCGTCCGTAAAGGTCTGGCTCGGCTGGAGCACCCATTGGGGCATGTCACGTTCGTACACGGGATTGGCAACAAGCCCGAGCCGAGCGTGCTGCTCGAGCATTGGCGGGCAGCACTGCTCGACGACGACGGGATAGACCTCGCATCCCTCGGTGTGTCGTCGTCGCTGGTTTACTGGGCGGACGTTCTCTACCCGCAGCCCTTGGTCGATGCATCGGGTGACGAGTCCGCTCTGCTGGAACTGGCTCCCATGGTCGACGCGGCTCCGAGTGACCTGAGCTGGCTCGCGTCGTTGCCGCCGCAGGAGCGCGGGTTCGTCGAGCGCCTCGGAATCGAGGTCGGCCTGGCTACCGTAACGCCCACCCCTGGCGATGATCTCGAGGCAATCGTCGCTGATTCACCCCTCGAGGCGGTGCCGCTTCCACCGTGGCTGAAGCGACGACTGATGCGGGCATTCCTGCGTGACGTGCACCACTATCTGTATGACGTCGAGTTCAGTCCGCGAACTGGTGAGTCATTTCGGGTTCGCCGAGACGTGCGCGCTCGCACCGTGGCCGCTTTGACCAACGACGGTCCTATGCCTAGACCGCATGTCGTCATCGGGCACAGCCTCGGGAGCGTGGTGGCGTACGACGTGCTGGTCAACTGCCCCGGTACCCCGCCGGTCGACGGGATAATCACAGTGGGGAGCCCGCTGGGGCTCAGTGAGGTTCAGGGCGCACTCACTCCGCCCTACACCCGCAGCGACGGATGGCCCGAGCGGTGCCTCGCGGACGGACGATGGGTCAACGTGTCGGACGGGTTGGATCCGGTCTGCGGCGCCGACCCACGCCTGGGCGGCGACTTTCGTCGGCACGGTCTAGTTCGCGTCGACGATGTTGCAGTCAAGAACCGCGGAAGCTGGCGCCATAGCATCAGCAAGTATTTGGGTCAGCCTCAGCTGCGGAACGCGTTGCGCAACATGCTGCAATAGCGAGGCAGTGATAGAGGAGGCGTGGTGAGCTGGAGAAAGAAGATCCAGCAAGCGGCTCGACAATTTGACTGGCAGCAACTCGCCGACGTCGTGGAAGGGTATGTCGGGCATCTTCGCAGTGCTCCGGAAATTGAGGATCCCCAGCAAATAAGGGCGATTCTGTCTCTGCTTCGGGAGTACCGCCGTTATGAAGAGCTGTTGCGCGTCGCCGATGCCGCCCTCGGGCACGGCTTGACTGACGCCGCTATCAAGCGTCAGCTCGCCCAAGCGCTCGTTGATCGGGATCGCCCAGCGGCCGCGCTACTCATTTTTCGGTCCTTGATTGATGACCCGCAAGTCACGCCGATGGAGCGGATCGAGGCGTGGGGCGGGATCGGCCGCTGCCACAAGCAGCTCTACGTGCAAGGCGGCTCTCCGAGCCGCCGCGAGGCGAACCTGCGGCGAGCGGTCGACGCCTACCGGCAAGCCTTTGACTCGGATCATCGACTGATCTGGCACGGCATCAACGTCGTGGCGTTGCTCCGGCGGGCCAGCCGGGACAAGATCGTGGTCCCGGACATAACTGATCGGGCCGATCAGGCAACTCAGCTGGCGGCAGAAATTCTCGAGCGCATTAACGACATGCCCGAGCCTAATGCGTGGGAAAAAGCCACTCTCAGCGAGGCCTATCTTGCCCTGGGTGAATACGCGCGCTCAACGGAATGGGCCGCGCAATTCACCGAGGACGCAGGCGCGGATTCCTTCAAACTGGCCTCGTATCTCCGACAGCTACTTGAGGTGTGGCAGTTGCGCACCGATTCGGCGCCGGGTGACAGCCTCTTACCGATACTCCGGTCTGCCCTCCTTGGCCGCGAGGGCGGTGCGGTCGTCGTAGTGCCGACCGACGTCCAGGCCACTAGGGTGAGCGACGCCTTGGCGCCCGGACTGGAACGAGTACTGGGCTCGAGTCGATTTCAGTCACTGAACTGGTATCGGACCGGACTTGAACGTTGCCGCGCCGTTGCTCAGATCGAAAACCAAGCTGAGGATGGCATTGGCACCGGTTTCCTGGTAGACGGCCGGCGCCTCCATGCAAACCTTCCGGCGACAGTGCTCATGACCAACGGACACGTCATTCCCGAGGCCGTCGCCGCGAGCGATGCGGTAGTCGCCTTTCGCGGACTGGACGAGGACGCTACCCGGCAGCGATTCCGCGTCGTACGGAGGTGGTGGTACCAACAATCCGAACGCCCCGGAATTGACACCGTATTGCTCGAACTCGATGACTATCCACGAAACGTGTCGCCCGCGCCGCTGGCCAATCGGCTGCCCGTCCTTGACGGCAGCGGAGCCCAGCGCGCCTACCTGATCGGCCATCCGAACCAATTAGAGAACCCGCAATTCAGCCTGCAAGATAACGTAATTCTCGATTACGACGAGACGTACGTGCACTATCGTGCCCCATCAGACCGTGGCAGCTCAGGAAGCCCGGTGTTTGACAGCAGCTGGTCACTCATCGCGTTGCACCACGCTGGAGGATTCGATACTCCGCGGCTGCACAACAAGGGCGGCACCTATGCCGCCAACGAAGGCATTGCCCTCGGGGCGATTGTCGGCAGACTTCGTGACCGCCCACCTGCTCCCGAGAGCGTGGTCAGATGACCGGTCCGCCCGGCCCAGTCGTCATGCGCCTCGAGCATGGCCCGGAGAGCGTAGACCGGGTTGGGCCAGTACTGACACAGGCGGGAATTCGGCTGGGCCAGCCAGTGGTGGTCCTCGTGGGCGGGGCTAGTGGTATGTCGACCGCGGATGCAGCGACTGCCTCGGCGCTTTTCGACGCGGCGTTGGTGCCCGCGCTGAGAACGACCGGAGCCGGCCTCGTCGACGGTGGCACCAACGCCGGCGTGATGGCCTTGGCCGGGTCGGCGCGATCCCGGGCGAGCCTCGGGGGCATTCATATCGGTGTCATCGCTGCCGGCACGCTCGCTGAGGTTGGCGGCAATGATCCTTCGTCGGATCCGGTGGAGATAGAGCAGCACCATAGCCATGTCCTGGTTGTTCCCGGTGCGGACTGGGGGGATGAGTCGCCGTGGTTGAGCCGGGTCGCCAGTGTCCTGTCCGACGGTCAGCCATCGGTCACATTGCTCGTCAACGGTGGGGAGATCGCTTACCAGGACATAGAACTGTCCCTCGAGGCCGGGCGACCGGCGATCGTGATCTCCGGTACCGGGCGGACGGCGGACGACATCGCGGCCACGCCACCGGCAACGCCCAGGGCGCGAGCGCTTGCCCGTTCACCATTGGTTCAGGTCATCCCTGGCACTGCCCCGGCTGTTCTAGACGCGCTGCGCCGATCGCTGAAAGGAGGCTGAGCTGATGAGGGCAGTCGTGTATCACCGGTAGGCCGCCCGATGTGCGACGAAAGACCGGCAATGCCGTCCTGACGACTACTGGCAGTCGATAGCCATTCCCGGCGGGAACCTCGGGTGGCTCAGGCTCCGAGCTCCGACCGCATTGCGAGGTTCGGCAGGTGATCGACGTGGTAGCCGGTCTGGCCAGTCGCGGGTGAGAACGATCGGCCCGGCCGCGGTTGTTTCGTGACAAAGGCGCGCCGGGCCGCGGCGAAGTCATTCCGACCGTGGTAAACGTCCTGAATCATCTCGCATAGCTCCGCGGCGCGGTAGGAATCAAGCGGTCGACGCCGCTCGTCGTGCTCCCGCCGGACCTGTTTCGCGGTGAGCAATCGGTCGTAGTCCTGCCTCGTTCCGAGCGCCGTCGCGTACGCCAGCGCGGCCTCGCCGAAATTGGCAGGGGACGCCGGAAGAATCTCGTCGGCCAAGCCGAGCCGGGCCGCCTCGTGCGCGCCGATAGGAAGACATTGCTCAGTCAGCTGCCGGGCCATGGCGCTGCCGACACGCCTCGGCAACACGTATGTCCAGTATTCCGAACCAAAAAGTCCCATCGTTCGGTAGTGCGGATTGAGCACGACCCCGTCTCGGAGTAGCACGCGGTCCGCGCCGAGCGCGAGCATGACTCCTCCTGCCCCGGCATTTCCGCCGACGGCAGCGACAACTAGTTGATCGGTACATGTGATGATCTCGCGGCAGACATCGTCGATCGCGTTGATGTTGTGCCACGTCTCGCGGCGTGAATCTTCCGCCGCTTCGATCACACCGAGATGAATGCCGTTGGAAAAAGTGTCGCCTCCGCGAATGACGAGTACGCGGGTGCGCTGTGCCGCCGCCCGCCGAATCGTGCTGGCCAGGCGGCGGCAGTCACTTGACGACATTGCCCCGTTGTAGAAGTCGAAGGACACCACTCCCACGCAGCCGAATCGTTCATAGGAGATCTCTCGGAACCCGGCTGCACGGTTGTGGGCGCCGATCAACTCGGGTACGTCGTCGAGATACTCGGACAATCCGATCGACGCCGGGAGCTTGATCGACCGATCGCGCGGAGCGCCGGCCGCCCGCACTTGGCCAATCCAAATCGTGCCGTCGCCGGTTCGTACCAGCACCGCACCGTGCTGGCGGGCAGTGACCGTGCCGGGCTCGCCAGCCGGTCCATTCGGTCCCGGCAGCGCGTCATAAACGAAGACGTCCTGGCCACACAAAGTCGTGCGCACGCCGGGCGAACCGTCCGCGGCACGTATCCGCCGGACGATATCCGCCGTCGGATCAGACCAGGCGAACGCTCGGTCAACCTGTCGCATGCTGGCTCGAGCGCGACCGCGCACAGCGCTCGACCATTGATCGGCCGGCGCTGGAACGAAGGCGGGATCGGCCGCTTTGGCGACGACGTCTCGCACCAGATCGACCCCCGCGTCGGCGACCGGACCGTTGTACAGGCCGCTCTTCCGGCATGCGGCCGGAACCGGAAACGTGCGGGTTGCCCATACCGGGCCGTCATCGAGTTCGCGAACTGCCTGCAGGGCCGTGACGCCCCACGTTGTGACGTCATCGGTGATCGCCCAGTCCAGGGAAGAGGCCCCCCGATCGCCGATCGGACCGGGATGAATGATGATCGTCCGATAGCGCATCCAAAGATCGTCCGGAACGCGCTCGCGAAGGAACGGACAAACGATAAGGGCCGGATCGAATATGAGCGCAGCTGCCCGGACCGAGTCCATGTCGGAGCTCAGCTCGACTCGCACGTCGTAACCGGCTGCGCGCAAATCAAGCCATACTCGCTGGGTCAACCCGTTGAAGGACGAGCAGAGCAGCATCACCCGCATGGCGTTTCCGGTGCTGTGGTTCATAGTTCCCATGTGCAGTGGAGTCGCGGCGATGGCGTCAGATACATCTCGCCGCGAGCTCGTTGGCCAGCGTGGGATGCCGAACCTCGCTGACTGACGTTCCGATCTGGCATACCCTCAGGCCGTGAGCGATGCCGTATTGCCTGACCCGGAGTCAGCATTCGGTCGGCGCGTCGCCGACCGGCTCGAAACAGAGCAAGTCGTCTGGATCATTACCGTCGCGGCTGACGGCACTCCGCAACCCAATCCGGTCTGGTTCCTCTGGGAGCCGCCGTCAACCGTGTTGATCTATAGCCAGGCGAATGCCTATCGCCTCGAGCACATCGAGCGGCGGCCTCGGGTGGCATTGCACTTCGATGGAAACGCCGGCGGCGGGAACGTCGTGGTGCTTACCGGCGACGCGTCTATCGCGCTGGAGGCACCTCCTGCGCACGAGCATCCGGACTACCTCGCGAAGTATCGCGAGTCGATGATCCGGGTGGGCGGTAGTCCGCAGGGCTTTAGCGACGCGTATCCGGTCCCGGTACGGATGGTGATCGACCGAATACGTGGATTCTGACTTATCACTGCCGACTCTTTCTGCCCATCACCGCTGAATTTCGACGAGTAGAACCCACGCGTTCGCCGAACCGCCGGCGAACCCTGCCAGAACCCCAGCAAACACCCAGTACAAGCCGCCGCCCGCCTCGATCGCGAACGAGATGCCGCCGATCATCAAGGCCAAGGCCGGCAACAGCAACAGGAGCATCGCCCAGAGCACCCAGCTGAGCCGATCACGCATGTGCTCATACGCGCGTCGTGCGATCAGGATCGCCTCGAAGGCAAGGATCGCGCTCATGGCTGCGATTTCGATGCCGGTTGCCTGCCGGGGCTGTCCGGGTGCGAGCAGGACCACTGCGACGAGCAGGACGGTGAGCAGCATGCCCAGGGTGCCGGCCGCTCGACCCGGTAGGTGCGGAAACTCAAGAATCCGTGTGAGGTTGATCGAGACGGCCACGAACAGGAGGCCGGTCAGCGCTGCGGCCGCGCCGGCCGAAGCGACGGCGAAGTCCGCCCAGTCATCCAGCTGGTATGCGCTCACAGCGGGATTGTCCCGAATCGGCGCCCGTCAGGGCGATGCGGCCTGCTGGCCGGAACATGCTAAGTCTGATGAACCGGTCGAGTGTCACTGTTGAGACTTGGCCGATTTGGCCTTCGGTTCGGCCTGCTTCGCCGTCTTCGGCGGTAGAGCGGCGACCTGGCTCATTGCCGTGCTCACCCAGTTGGCGGCGAGCTTCGGTTGCGTCGACCAGCTCGGCGGCAAGGCGAGGTAACCGCCCATAGGACGCTCGGCCGGGCCGAAGGGTCCAGTGCCTTGGATCGCGGCCAGCTCTTCTCGGCTGGCGTCATCGATGAGTCGGACACCGACGGTTGAGCCGAACAGGCCCGCGAACATGTTGCCATTAACGAACGCCCCGAGATTGCCGAACATCGGCTTCAGTTCGACGCGCGGATCGTCCGGGACGATCGAGCGAAGGAAGTCCTTGTCTTGCTCAGTTGGCTTCGGGATTTGCATATAACGCCCCCCAAACGAGCGCCCAGACGGCTGAGCAGTGCCAGGCCGCACACCCAGATCCAATCATGTTTCCCGTGGTCGTACCCGCCAGGCGTAGCCGTAGGGTTGATCTCATGAGCAAACCGGTCATGGTCGAGCGCCGTCGTGTGGCGACGTTGTGACAGGCGTCGATGAGCTTCGGTCGCTCAGCCTGTTCGCGGGCCTCGACGACGATCAGCTTGCCGACCTGATCGAAGGCGGCGAAGTGGTTCGAATCGAGCCCACCGTCGAGCTGTTCAGAGAAGGCGAGCCGGCCGACTTCTGGTGGGTACTTCTGGACGGGGCTATCGACCTGGTGCGGCATATCGATCGGGAAGACACCGTCGTCGCGCGGATGGATGCGCCCGGACGCTGGGCGGGCGGATTTCGGGCCTGGGATCAGCAGGGCGTGTACCTCGCGACGGGGCGTGGAGTCATCACGGGCCGGGTACTCCGGGTACCGGCGGACGTACTTCGGGACCGGTCCAACGCCTGGTTCCCGTTTGCCGCGCATCTCGTCGAAGGGCTGTACCACACCGCGCGCTTGATCGAGTCAACGGCACGGCAGCGCGAATCTCTCGTCACACTTGGCACGCTTGCGGCCGGTCTCGCACACGAGCTCAACAATCCCGCCTCAGCGGCGACCCGGGCCGTCGACGAACTCGAAGCCGCATCTCAGACGATGCTCGCCTCCGCCGAGCGGCTGATCCGTGGCGGCATCTCCGCCGAGCGATTCGCGGCCCTCGACGCGCTGCGCCGTGAGATCGAGCCGGGGACGGCGCCGCAGGATCCGATCAAGGTCGCGGATCGGGAAGAGGTGCTGTCGTCATGGCTCGTCGGGCACGACGTAGCGAGGGAGTGGGTCATCGCTCCCGTGCTGGCTGCTGCCGGTGTCGATGTGGCCTGGTGTGAGCGGGCAGCGACCGTATTGACTGAGTCCGCGCTGGAGCCTGGTCTGGAATGGGTGTCCAGTGCGCTGTCCGTTGCCTCGCTGCTCTCCGAGGTCAAGGGGTCGACCCGGCGCGTTTCCGAGCTCGTGGCCGCGCTCCGGTCTTACTCGCAGATGGACCGTGCGGCGATTCAGCTGGTCGATATAACGGATGGCATCGAGAGCACGTTGGCGGTGCTCGGCCAGCGCCTCACGGACAACATCTCGGTCGTGCGAGACTATGGCACCGAGGTCCCTCGGATCGAGGCCTACGCGGGCGAACTCAACCAGGTATGGACAAAGGTCATCGAGAACGCGCTGGATGCGCTGGACGATGCCGACGCTGGAACGCTTCGCATCCGAACGCGAGCGGACGGCGCGTACATCGTCGTCGAGATCGGCGACACGGGAATCGGGATGTCGCCTGCAGTCGCGGCTCGCGCGTTCGACGCGTTTTACACGACGAAGCCGGTCGGAAAGGGCGCGGGGCTCGGCCTCGACATCGCCCGACGGATTGTCAATAGACGGCACGGCGGCACGATCTCCATAGCTTCTGCGCCCGGCGAAACTGTGCTGCGGATTCGGATTCCGGTTACGCAGGTCCCCCCCAGTAACGCTGGCTGACTGGCCGCCCACAGCCGAATCGGCTTGACCGGCCCACGTAGGGTGCGGGCATGGCACAGATGAGCATGAATCGAGTCATTCACAGCGCCCTTCGGCGCGATCTCGGGCGATTTGACGTGGCGCTTGTGGCGTTTGTCGAGGGCGACTCGCGGCGGGCCGAGCAGCTGTGGACCGCGTGGGCGAACTTCGACGAGCAGCTCACGACCCACCACCTCGGCGAGCACAACATCGTGTGGCCGACGTTGCGACAGCTCGGCATGAAGGAAGACCTGATCACGCAGTGGGATCACGAGCACGACCAGCTCGCGGAGGCCTTGCGCACCGCGGCTGACGCGATGCGGGAGTTGCGTCGCTCGCCCAGCGCGACGAATGCCAAGTCCGCGAGTGACGCGATTGCGAAACTCAGCGAGGTGGCAAGCAAGCACCTCGACCACGAAGAGGCCGACCTCGAGCCGTTCTACCTCGCCCGGAAGGACACTCCCGAGATCAAGGCCATGAATCGGAAGTTCCGGATGAAGCCACCAGCCGCGGGTACATTCTTCGCCTGGTTGCAGGATGGGGCGAGTGCCGAGGACGTGGCCGGTTTGAAGCAGAATGTCCCGCCCCCGGTTGTGGCGGTGCTGACCACCCTGTTCGGGCGGTCGTATCGTCGAACGATCGCGCCGGTGTGGGCGCCATATGCGTGAGAATCCACGAGCTGGTCGTTGAATTCTGATCGGTCGTGAATTCTGATCGGTCGTGAGCTCGAACGGATTGCCCCGGTGGCCACGCTAGGTCCAAGATCATCGGCGTAGGTTGACGGCGAACGGGGGGTGGCCCGATGGACGGGATTGTGAACTCGTTACGAGCTGACGAACTGGATCTGCTGCGGGAAACGGAGCCAGCTCGCATGGGCGAGTTGGACGAGGATGCGCTGCTCGACCTTCATGGCCGGGTGCGGCGCGCGCGTACCAAGTACGTGAAGCTGTATCGGCGCCAGGCCAGCGCCCGCGTCGGCGATACCGGCGGCCGCGGTGCTGCGCGCCCGATGAATCGCCGTAACGCGGACAAGGCCGAGGTCTTCGAGATCGCGTTGGCCCGGGTGAGCAAGCAGGTCGATGTGGTGGCGCGCCGCGCCGCGGCGCAATTGAAATCGGAACGGCTGGCCGCAGCCCGCGCCGCAAAGAGTCCTCCAGCGACGGGTTCGGACGCAAAGTCTGTTGCGCGGCGGACGACGCGGGCGGCCGCTGGCGCCGGGTCGACTGGTCGTGCGCGAGCGACTACCAAGACCACTGGTGGCCTGAAGCGGGATGCATCGAGCCGCGCGGCCGGAGCGCGACGGCAGGCCGCCCGGGACAGCCGATAGTTCCTCGTTTCACAACCGCCGCGCCGCATATGCCCTTGTGCGTTGTCCTACGCCGAGCGCAGGATCGGCTGGTCATACCGTTCATAACGAGGGGATCAGTCATGCCGCAGCCAGTCGTCCACTTTGAGCTTCCCGCCGGCGACGTCGAGCGGGCGCAGACCTTCTATCGCGACGCGTTTGGCTGGAACGTCATACCGGTGCCCGATATGGACTACACACTGCTGGGCACTGCGACTACGACAGACGACATGGGCCGGCCCACCGCGCCCGGAGAGATCAACGGTGGCATGTTTGCCCGAACCGAGGATCTGACTCAGCCCCTGATCACGATCGCCGTCGAGGACATCGATGCCGCCCTGACGAAGGTCGAGCAGTGCGGCGGTAAGACGTTGCGCGGCCGGCAGGCCGTGGGGGACATGGGCTTTAGTGGCTATTTCTCCGACAGCGAGGGGACGGTCGTCGGGCTCTGGCAGAACGCCGGGTGAGGCAAGGCCGCGTCGAGGTCGCGGCCAGCTGACGGCGGTCAGCAGTCCATCGTGCTACGAGCGCTGCCATTTGATCTACATGTCGTCGCGCGCCGGCCAGAAATATCTCCCGGCCCGTCACATTGTGCCGCTGTGTTTCGACAGACAGGTGAATGTCCTCAATGCGACGATTGAAGGAGGAACCATGCCGGTGCAGGTAACCACGATCATGCTCGGAGTCGAGGATCTGGATCGCTCCAAGAAGTTCTACGGCGAAGGCCTAGGTTGCGCGATCGATCAGGACTACCCCAATTTCGTGTCGTTCAACCTCGGCGCGGGATCGTCGTCACTGGCGCTGTACCAGCGGGAGGCAGCGGCCGCGGACGCCGGTGTGCCGTCCGAGGGATCCGGATTCCGCGGGGTCTCGTTCCACTACATAGTCTCGTCGAAGGAGGCGGTGGACGATGTGATCGGCAAGGCCGTGGCGGCGGGTGGCGCCGTCGTCAGGGAAGCGGCGGCCGCGCAGTGGGGATACTCCGGGTACTTCAGCGACCCGGATGGGTATCTGTGGAAGGTCGCTGCCGGATAGCCGGCAATCGACCAAGCGGGCGGTCAGACAGTCGCGGCGCTGGGTGCCCGACGACGGCGATGCCGCGTGACTGCGAACATGACGCCCAGCGTCAGCACAACCGACAGTGCGGCGACCAAGACGAACGTCCACACCGGGGATCCGGTGTGGACGATCGTCGGTACCGGCGGTGGCGGTGGCGACAGCGGCGACGATAACGTCCGGGTGGTCCGCTCAGGCGAAGTCCTTGAGCGCGTCGTTCACGGCGGCCAGATCGAACTCGTCAGCGTCGAAACGACCGCCAATCCACTCCGTCCAGTGCTCGTGCTCATCATGCTTCGGGTCGCTCATCGCCGCCAGGAACGCTTCATATCCCCATGGCCCGCCGACGTCCTCCGGCGGGCAGGCCCGGCGACCAGCGACGCATGACGGATATTGGTTGCCGGGCTCAGGGCTAGCCACCTTCTCCACCAGCACGTCGTGTTCCCAGCCGTCCCCGAAGTCATACGCGTAGCGAATCCGGTCACCCTCGTGCGCCACCCGAAACAACTTGACCTTCGACTCGTCCGCGAACTCGGATTCCCAGTCCGGGTCGGGGTCCCCGTACCTAACACCATCGATCTCGAACTCGTGCAAGTGCGTGTTGGTCCACCCCATCGCGGTCTGGATCACCTCGTGCAGCTCGGCCAGTGTCATGTCGCCCGGTACCAGTAGCCGGCGCCAGATCGGCGGACGGACCTTCCGCAACTGAACCTTGAGCTGAGAGATCTGAGTTCTACCGGTTATCCGTCGGGATGCTGCCACGGCGTCGATATTTATCACGCGAGAATGTCTTGAGAGAGCCAGACCCTGTCCAACAGAGGGATTCCGTCGATAACGATGGGGTCCGGGTACCCGGTCGCCGGCGTGAAGGCGTCCCGGTCGATGGAGCGCAGCCGGAAGCCCACCCGCTGGTAGAAGCGCAGGTTGCCGGTGTCCGCTGCGGCAGTGGAGACCACCATCCGCAACCAGCCCTCCGAGGCGGTCCGCTGAACAGCCGACCGCACGAGGATACGGCCGAGCCCGGTTCCGCGCTCCTCGGGCACAACGGCCAGGCTCTTCAGCTCGATCTCGCCCGGCTGCGCGCCTCGCACCAGTTGCAGATGGCCGAGGATCGCGTCTCCACGGCGGGCGACCAGGACACGACCCACTTCGAGGTACTGGTCAAGTTGGCTCGCGGAATCCTCGGCGAGCTCGAACAGCGGCCGCAGCGACGCCCGTGGTCCTTCGTGCCACTCGATCCGCACGTCATCCCGTTCGTCGACCCCGGCGTCCGACGATGCTGCGGCGATCACGACCCGGTACCCATCGGGGTCGAGGAATGTCTGCCCGAATCGATTCCAGTAGGGATTCGGCGACTCGATGTTGGGGACGCCCGCGGCGCTGAGACTTGCGCCGATCGCCCGAACCTCCTCCAGCGTGCTCACGTAGAGGACCAGAAGGTCTTCGTCGGTACCGCCGCTGGGTGCGACCGGACCCGCCGTAAGCTCGAGCTCGCCGCCACCGGGCAACGCGAAAAAGACGCCGTCGTATCCGTCATGGTTTTCGAAGCCGCCACGTGACTCCAGCCGTAGCAGATCTCGATATAACGCGCTCGATACAGCGAGATCACGGGCGGGACGGGCAACTCGAGTGCCTGTCCACCCAGGAGGGCGCATCGCACCGGTCGAGTTCGACATGCTGACCTCCAACGGGTTGATACCCGGATTCTCTCCGCCTGACGAAAGGCCCTAGCCAATCGCGGCACAGCCTCGGAATATGGCCGGTGTAGGTGGCTCCGCGATGTGGGCCGGCGAGAGGGTGGTGTGGACGATGCCCAGGCGTCCTATCGGCGGGTAGGAGTAATCGCAGGTCAGGCTGTCGGCGCGAGGAGGCCACCCCTGGCGTAAATGGCCCAGGGCAGGTTCCAGTCGCCGTAGCCGTCCCATACCGGCAACACCTGGGTGCTACCGGTGTTCGTCCAGCTGACGGGGTCGCCGATCTGCGACCACTTGTAGTACCACTCGGCGTCGGCGGGAGACATGTTGGTGCAACCGTGGGACAGGTTGGCTTGCCCGAGCTGCCCATTCCAGTAGGCGTCGTGTAGGAACTCGCCGTCGTAGGTGACCCGCACCGACCAGGGCACCTCGATGCTGTAGAAAGCCTCGCCTGGAGAGCTGACCATCAATTGTGGGTTGGCCTTCGAGATCACGACCGCGGTACCGAGATACGTCGGCGTCTTCGCCGCTCCGAGCGAGATGTTGAAGGTCCGGATGTGAACGCCGTCCTGGTAGACGTACATCTTGTCGACGCCGGGCTTGCCGTCGATCTTCACGATCTGCGCTGCGCCGGTTCTCATCGTCAAGGTCAGGTTGTTGGCGAAGACCAGGCCGCGGCCGGCCCACAGGCCAGCGATCGGCAGGTTGACGTGAATGGTCGCGTGTGCCGGCCAATAGCTCGCCAGCCGGTAATGAGCCTCGAGGGCATCCGCCGTCTGCGACGAGCGCTCCCAGTACCAGGCTCCGTGGGCGAGAACGCCGTTCACGGTCACGGTTGCGACCTTGTCGAACACCGACGCATCGGTGGGGGCGACCGAGAAGTAGGCAATGATCGGCATCGCCACCCCGAAGCGCTGCCCGTCTCCTTCGGCCAAGGAGACCTGCACTGGTGTGCCCGATCCGCGTCTCGGCGGCGGGGGCGTGGTGACCGTCGGGGTGTGGTGCGGGGGTGACGTCGACGATGGCGTCCCTGGTGGTGGGGTCACCGTGACCGTGGTTGTGACATCCGCACTGCTCGGACCGGTGGTACCGCAGGCGGTGAGGAGCAGTCCGACAACGACCACTGCCGCAGCGAGCGAGCCAACAATCCGGAGCCTCACCTGTCGGAGGGTATATAGCGCTGCCTGAGGATTGCCGAAGCCACGACGGTGGGGCGCGTCACTTCGTCCAAGCGCCGTGAGCCGGTCAGACGCCGGGTCGAGCTTCGACCGCTCCCAATGCGACGGCGGCGGCCAGGGCAGCATGGTCGCGTTCGTTTTGTTGGGCGTACGTTTCGGCGAAGTCGGCAATCGCGTTGTCGAATCGGTTCGACTTGCCGAGGTAGGCCGCGATTGCGAGGCGGTCGCCTGATCGGGCGTGTGCACGAGCAAGCGTCCAGCCGCACAGGCGCGCGTATCGAGTGAAGGCGACAGCATCCATCTGGTCGAGCACGGCGGAGGCCTTCCAGTCCCGCAATTGCCGTATGTAGAAGTCGGCATCAGGGCCGCGAAGGGTGGGAGCGTGCACCCAGCCGAGGAATATGTCGCTGGTTGCCTGCATCAGCCGTTGCCCGGCGACAACCCGCTCGCCCTGGTTGGCGTGCTCTGACGCTCCGACATACGAGGCCAGGACGGATTCCTGGGCCTGCTTGGCTTGGAGCAGCAACGCGTCGTTGTCGAGCCCAGACTCCAGCAGCAAGATCCACGCCATCGTGCCGACGCTGCCCACACCGACAACCTTGTGGGCGACATCAGTCAGGCGGAAATGGTCCAGCAAGAAGCGGCGATCGGACTGCAGCGTGTCGCGATACTTGCCCAGCAGGCCGACGATCATGCTCCGCAGCGCGATCGGGTCGACGTGCGAGGCGTACCTCGAGAGCTCCCCGATCGGCACGATAAGCGGCGGAGCGTTGATAATCTGCCGACGCCCGTCGATCGCGGTGACGAGCTTGCCGACCGCCTGCAAGCTGTCACGGGTGTACGCCTTAGCCACAACGGCGTCGGCTCCCTCGAATCTGGCCCGATTACGCTTCCGCTCGCCCTCCTTGAGCCCCGACCGGAACTGCGTCACGACGTTCTCGACGTCGACGTGTACATGCCAGATGGTCAAGATCGGAAGTCCGGCGAACTCGAGCATCGCAGTCCGGTAGCTCTCGACCGCCGTCACGGCGATCCTGCGGCAGTCCTTCCTTCGGAACCCGGCCTCTCGGCCGGCAACCACGAAGCTTGCGGCGAGCCGCTTGACATCCCACTCGAACGGGCCGGGCACGGTCTCGTCGAAGTCGTTGATGTCGAATACCAGACGCCGTTCCGCCGAAGCGTAGGCGCCGAAGTTCGACAGGTGGGCATCACCACATAGCTGGGTCCGCAGCCCCGGCGTCGACGTCGTCGCCAGGTCACCGGCCATGACGATTGCCGCGCCGCGGTAGAACGCAAACGGCGACACGAGCATCCGGCCATGGCGAATCGGCACGAGCTCCGGTACCCGGGTCTCTGCTTGCCGCATGAGCAATGCCACCGGATCCCGCGACGGTGCCGGTCGGAAGTCGGCATGTGCTTCCAGCGGCACTTTCGCTCGGGCCGCCTTTCCCCGGGCGATTCGTTCTTTCGGACTCGGACGGCCAGCGCGTTTAGCCTGCTCGTCCGCCTCGGCGGCTGGTTCGGTCGACTTGGCCATCGAGCCCCCCTCTTTCTGTGCTCATTGTTGGTGTCTTCCGCTGCTACCCACGATGGAATATGCATACGAACAGCTGGAACCGCGCGTACTCCCTCTGTTATCGGCGCGTGAAAGTGAGGTGGGTCACGCCGCTGGGACTGCTCACCGGCTCGACCGTGAACCGGCGCTCGAATCCCTCTAGTCCGTCCCAGAGGCGTACGCCGCGTCCCAACACGATCGGGACGACGACGATGTGCATCTCATCGATGAGATCAGCGGCCAGAAACTCGCGGACGGTTGACGGGCCTCCGCCGATCCGAATATCCCGATCGCCCGCTGCCCGTCGCGCTATGTCGAGGGCCTTGGCTGGGCTTGTATCGATGAAGTGAAACGTCGTCCCGCCGTCCATCTCGAGGGCCGGCCGGACGTGGTGGGTGAGGATGAAGACCGGCGTGTGATAGACCGGGTTGTCGCCCCACCATCCTCGCCATTCATCGTCGGACCACGGCCCGCGCTGCGGGCCGAATTTGTTCCTACCCATGATCTCCGCGCCGATGCCCGGGCCCCACTTGCTGGCGAAGGTCTCGTCGATCCCAGTACTTCCGCCGGACTTTCCTTGCATGGCGTGATGTGTTCGGGTCGCGAAGAACCACTCCATGAGCCGGCCTTGCGCGTGCCCGAACGGCGCGTCAAGGCTCTGTCCCTCGCCCGTGCCGAATCCGTCGAGAGAGATCGAGAAGTTGTGGACACGCACCCGCGACATGAGGAACCTCCTAGAGAGACGTCATCGGCTCAGGGCGAAAGATTCCCGGAAGCCCAAATCCGGGCAGGATGCCGGCGTCGAAGCGGGTCACGGCCGAGGTCTGGGTTCCGGAGAGAGTCAGCACCATGAGCCCGACTGTATGGAAGTCGCCGGTCTGAGGGTCACGCGCGTATAAGCCCAAGCCGGGCTGACCGTTAGCGCGCGTCAGGATAGGGGCGAGCCGGGCAGCCAGGGCGGAACGCGGTTGCGACAAGGAATTCGGCCGCTAGGTCACGTCCCTGATCCTCCAGCGGTAGCGGCGGCATGGTCAGCGATCAAGTCTGAACAAGTCGTCTGCTACGTCAGTCAAGGGTGAGGCGTCGCTCCCGCAGGCCGAACGTCTGAGCGCCGCGTGTTGACGCGTCCCGAGGTAACCGGTGATAGCGTCGAAAGGTGAGCGTCGACGGCGCGGCGACTGCGAGGTCTCGCGATGACCGCTGATGCCTTACCTGAGCTGGATCCGTTCGCGGATGGCTTTCAGCAAGCCCCGTTCGTGTGGTACGCGCGGCTGCGTGAGCAGGCGCCGGTGTACCGGGTGCCCGGCCATGACTGGTACATGGTCACCACAATGGAGTTGGTCCGGGAAGCACTTCGCGATCCACAGACATTCTCGAATGATGTCGATGTCGGTAGGCGTAGTGCGCCGCCCCCAGAGGTGGCGGCCGAGGTTGCCGCGATCCGCGCCGAGGGCATGCCCTACGTTCCAGCGCTGGGGCTGAACGATCCGCCGGTGCACACCCGGTATCGCCGGCTCGTGAACCGTGCGTTTACCCCGCGGGCGCTGGCGTCGATGGAGCCGCTGGTACAGGCGACGGCAGACGAGTTGGTCGGCACGTTGCCGACTGGTGAGGTCACCGACTTGATCGAGGCGGTAGCGCGCCCGTTGCCGATCTATGCGATCCTGCGCATCCTCGGCCTGTCTGACGACCGCCGCGAGGACATCGTGCGGTGGTCGGACGCCGCTACTGCCTCGCTCGGTGCGATGCTCACGCCGCAGCGCTGGATCGAGGTGGAACGTGACGTCCTGGACTTCCAGCGGGCTATCAGCGCGGAGTTGGACGAGCGACGACAGCAGCCCAGGACGGATTTGCTCAGCACACTCGTCCAGGGGGCGGCAGACGCGCCCGACGGTGAGGCGCCGCTTGGCAACAAGGAGCTGGTCTGGCTCGTTCGCGAGCTGCTCGTCGCCGGCAATGAGACGACAACGCGCACGATCGCCGAGATCGTCCTCAACCTGGACAGCGATCCGCAGCTGTGGGGTCGCATCCGGCGGGAGCCGGACTACGTCGCCAAGGTGATCGAGGAGGGACTGCGGCTGTCGAGCCCCGCAATCGGGATGTTCCGAAGGGTCACCCAGGACACCGAGCTTGGCGGAGTCGTGCTGCCGCAGGGAACGACCGTGTACTTGGTGTACGGCTCGGCCAACCGGGACGAGCAGCTGTATCCGGATCCGGACGAGTTGCGGCCAGATCGGCCGAACCTGCGGGACCATGTCGCCTTTGGTCATGGCATCCATGTCTGCGTAGGCGCGGGCCTGGCCCGCATGGAAGCCGGCGCAGTTCTTCGGTCGATGGCGGAACAGCTCGACGACATCCGCGTTGTCGGCAAGGCGGAATTGCGGTACCTGCCCAGCTATTTTCTGCACGGGCTACGAACGCTCCCCGCCGTCGTGCGCCGACGCGCCAACGAACCGTCGCGCTCTGCATAGGACGGTGCAACCCGGACCGGCGACGAGCGTCCACGAATCGGCCCGGTCGGCGTTGGGCCACTAGGTGGCGGTTGGTGACCGCCAGTAGTAGCCACTGGGTGCAGGACACGGGCGCAAGTTGACTCCGAAGAAGGATGTCAGGCAGGTCCGTAGTTCAGGTGAACGACGCCATTGGTGTAGACGTGCGAGTCGTTGAGCCTGAACCTGGTAGTGGGGCTGGCGTCCAGGAACAGCGTCTTCTTGCCACCGCCGACCACGACCGGATAGATGAAGAGGTGCAATTCGTCGACGAGTCCGTCGGCCAGCAGCGCGCGGACCAGCGTGCCGCTACCACTGATGTAGATATCGCCGGAGCCCCTGGCCTTCAGGTCGCGGATGGCATCCGCGTTGTAGGGACCAAGGACGGTCGAGTTGCGCCATATCGACTCCGGCTCCTGCAGCGTCGAGCTGACGACATATTTCGGAGTGTCGTTGAAGAACGGCGCACCCGGATCGTCTTCGACGGTGCGGGTCGACCAGGCTGGCGCGAACATCTCAAAGGTCGTGCGGCCGAGCAAGATCGCAGTCGCCGAGCCCGTGATAGCACCAATCGTTTCGCCCATCTTCGGGTCGAAACCGAAGTCCGCCGTCCAGGTCGGATTGTCGAAGACGCCGTCAAGTGCGTAGAACTCATGCACGCTGATCTTGCCCATACCGCCTCCACGGTCTCGAAGCAATCGGCCTGGTAAGGCCCTGTGTACCGTAGAGACGCCTACTCGGGCGCGGCAACGCAATTGCAGTGCGGCAGATGACGATTACCGGCGCGCTGCGACCAGCGTCCGCTAACGGCGTGCAGGGTAGGCGCGTGTAGTCGCGCACCGACGCTCTTGATCAGTAGCCGCTTCCGCCGCCGGCCGGCGCCGTGCTCTCGATCGGCGCTCCGGACGGCGTCAAGATCCACCAGAGGGCCCCGGATTGGTTCGAGCCCTGGCCCTTGACGTCACCCGGCTTCTTGTCCGCCGCGTAGTAGTACAAAGGGTGGCCCGCATACGTGACCTGTGCGGCGCCGTTCGTGCCGGTGATGGTGCCGAGCTGGCTGGCGGTCACGCCGGATCCAGCGGTGGCTTTGCCATCCAGCGGCGGCCAGAACGACAGGCAGCTTCCGGTGCACGTCGACTTGGTGGGTGTGTCGGACGCGAACATGTATAGCGTCTTCCCGGAGCCGTCGGTCAGATAGGTGCCCAGCGGGCCCGATCGCGTCACAACGGTGATCGACGAGGTGCCGCCGCTGGCTGAGCCCGTCCCGCCGCCACCTGCCGCCGCTGTCGTACCACCTCCGGAGCCGCCTGAGCTCGAACACGCAGAGAGCACGAGACCGGCGGCCAGCGCCGCCCCGACGGCCCAACTCCGAGCGCCACCTGCAAACGGACGTGTCACCATTACCCTCATCCCCTTTCGAACCACACCGCGTACACCCGCCGCGGGATGGGTATGCCTTAGCTACGCTGCCGATGTCGGGACGGTTCACGGCTACTTGGCATTTCTCAGCCGGCGCCTTGCGGTTTGCGAGGTTCGGTCGCGTGGCCGCTAAGGTGACACGGCGTGACGGCAGGCAACGTCTCACCGCGGTTGGCGGACCTGCTCGCTGTCACCGATGCCGGACTCACCGGGATGGACATCGACGAGCTTCTGTCGGAGGTGCTCGAGCGGCTCCGCGGAATCCTTGATGCGGACACTGCTGCGGTGCTGCTGCACGAGGTGGGCACCAACGAGCTCGTCGCGCGGGCGGCGCGGGGGCTGGAGGAGGAGGTGCGGCAAGGCGTCCGGGTACCGGTTGGCGTCGGTTTCGCCGGGCGGATCGCCGCTAACCGCCAGCCCGTCCGCCTGCACCGGGTGGACGAGACGACGGTTGCCAATCCGATTCTGTGGGAGAAAGGCATCCAGCGCATGCTCGGGGTGCCCCTAACGCTCGACGCCAGGCTGCTCGGCGTGTTACATGTCGGGCGGCTTGCCCCACGCGACTTCACCCTTGACGACGAGGAACTGCTGCAGGTTGCCGCCGAACGCGTGGCGGCGACCATACGGACCCGCCAGTACGCAGTCGAGGCCGCGGCTGCCGGAATGCTCGAACGCAGCCTGCTGCCCGTTCGACTGCCCGACGTGCCCGGGCTGCAGCTCGCCGCGCGGTACGTGCCCGCGGAGAACCGGGCCATCGGCGGTGACTGGTACGACGCATTCTTGCTGCCCGACGGCGCACTGTGGGTGATCACCGGCGATGTTGCCGGACACGGGCTGCACGCGGCGGTGGTGATGGGTCGGGTAAAGAGCGCCCTGCGCGCCTACGCGCTCCTTGGTGACGGCCCGGCCCATGTGCTCGAGCTGACCGACCGTAAGGTCGAGCACTTCGAAATCGGGGCCATGGTCACCATCGTGTGTGCCCGCGCGTACCCGCCGTTTGCTGACTGGACGATCTGCTCCGCCGGGCACCTGCCGCCCGTCGCGGCGGCGCCCGCCGTGCCGACGACCTTGGCCGACGTCCGGCCGGGGCCACCGCTGGGGACGGTGAGGCGTGCGCCGAGGGAGGACACGCACTTCGAGCTGCCGCCTGGTGGGCTGCTGCTGTTGTACACGGACGGACTCGTCGAACGTCGAGATGAGGCGATCGGTGCCGGGCTGGAGCGGCTTCGGGACGCGGTGCGCGCTGCTCATCCGGAGACAGTCTCGCGGGAGGTCATGCAGCACCTCGTCGGATCCGACACCCCGCTCGACGACATCGCGCTGCTCGTTCTCCGGCGAGATCCCGCCGTTGCCGGCAACGTACCGACGGCGGCGTCAACCGCAGAGCTGCGGGTGCGCGAGTTCGCCGCTAACTCGGACTCCACGCGGGCCGCGCGTCGATTCGCTCTCGAGGCGGCCGGACCGTTGCCGCCGGCGGCACACGACACGCTGGAACTGCTGGTCTCCGAACTCGCGACCAACGCGGTCATCCACGGTGGGACCCCATTCCGGCTGGCGGTCGCACGCCACACGTCGACCGTGATCGTCGAAGTATCCGACACCGGTACCGGCGAGGTGTCGGTCCACGACCCCGCCGCTTCGGATCCGCACGGTCGCGGGCTACGCATCGTCGCCAGGCTCGCCCAGTCGTGGGGCGTGCACAACAACGGACCGAGCCTCGGCAAGACCGTATGGTTCCGCCTCGACATCGCTAGCGATGCGCGCTCTCCGCGTCGACTGCCCTAGAGTCCAGCTCATGACCGCGCCGCCCGACCAGCCGCCTGCGGCGATGCTTCGCCTCAGCGGAGATATTGACCTAGCTACCGCGGATGACGTCGTGATGCGGGGCGCGAACCTGCTGACCCACGAGTCAGTCCGGCGTGCCGCTGATCGTTGATCTCGGGGAAGTGACCTTCCTCGACTCCTCCGGTCTGAGCGCCCTTGTGCGATTGCGCCGCGCCGCCGAGGCCCAGGGCTGTCAGGTGCTGCTGCGGGACGTGCCCGATCGGGTAGCAGCGCTACTAGAGCTGTCTGGGCTGGCCGAATACTTCCCCAGAGCGAATTGATCTTCCCGCCGGGCCCGCACTGAGGAGCACGCTCGTCGTACTGCGTCGGCGTAGCCCTGGACCGATGTTGGTCGTCTTTGCTCTCCTCCCAGGTGGGCGTAGCGTCGTGCGTTCAGCCCGGTTGAAGATCTTGAGGGGGGAGTCCATGGGTCGTCGTCTGGCGTTCGTGTTGCTGGTCGTGCTGAGCTTGGTGACTATCGCGCTGCCAGCTGGAGCAGTGACCAACGGGACCTACGACGGCAATAACCATCCGTACGTGGGTTATGCGGACAATCTGGTCTTCTCGTGTACGGGCACGTTGCTATCGCCGACGGTGATGCTGACTGCGGCGCACTGCTTCAGCACGAGCACGTCGGGTCTGGGCAATAACTCGGTAACGGGTGCGCCACTCGTGCGGGCATCGTTCGACCCGAATCTGATCAATACTCCGGCTGCGCAGCGGACCTGGTTCGTCGGCACCTACTATTTCGACCCTCAGTTCGAGATCGGCACGCCCGGCTTGCCGCACTTCGACACCCACGACGTCGCGCTGATCATCTTCGGCGAGGCGGGCTGCACCACGCCGACCGGGCGCGTCGGCACCTATCTGTGTGGGCCTGTCCCGAGTTCGGCGACCTCCGGGCAATACGGAGCTATGCCAAGTCTCGGTCTGGTGGACACGCTGCCGATGGGCGCCGGGGTCGATGTCGTCGGTTACGGGGTGCAGAACTTCGTCAATGGCGGCGGCCCGTGCGATCCGAACTGCAAGAAGTCGTCCGGTGACTCGACTACCCGGTTCTTCGCGGCCACGACGCTGGTCGCCAGCAACGACGTGATCAGCGATGAGTTTCTCAAGCTCCATTCGAACAACGGCGGAAGCTGCTTCGGTGACTCTGGTGGGGCGGACCTGCTGGGCGGCACCAACATCGTGCTCGCTGAGAACTCGTTCGGGGCAAACGCGGTTTGTACTGCTAACACGTACTCCTACCGCGTGGACACCCCGGCCGCGCAGTCCTGGATCGCCGCCACAGTCGAGGCACACGGGGCCAGCGGGTAACTCGGTTTCCGCCGTCGGCACCCGAGAGGATCAGATGGCACCTTCAATCGCGTGGAACCAGGTAAGCCGTGACGACGTAGTGCGCGCGATCGCCGAATACGACCGGCTCGGAGCCGAGCAGTTCTTCGCCGAGCACGGGTTCGCTCCGGCGACGACGTACGAGCTGATCTGGGAGGAGCGCCGCTACCCGCCCAAGGCAATCTTGGGCACGGCGTACGAGTTCGCCACCGGTCAGCGGCTTGCCTCCGGTGACTTCGAGGGTGGCAAAGCCGGCGCCGTCAAGGTGCTGGGGAGTCTGGGATTCACTGTGCAGCACCAATGACGACCATGAGCTGCTTCGGGTGGGTCCCGTGGGCCTCGAACCCGCGACCTACAGATTGAAAGCCCGAATCAGCCCTGGACTCATCCGTCCGCAAATCGCGCCGCAGAGCCTTACCCCGCGGGGCGGCCAGGTCCAGCTGACGTAACAACCACCCGGAGATGTTCGGAGGCGGTAGTCGACAATCAGCTCCTAGGGCGAACCTCGGCGGCCTGGATCCGGCAACTGGCAGCGCCTCAGGCATATGCCCTTTAGGGAGGCATGGATGGAACCAAGCTCATCCATCTCACACCGGGCGTTGCTGGAGGAATTGCGTCGCCGCCGC
This sequence comes from uncultured Actinomycetota bacterium, assembly GCA_963809815.1. Classification (GTDB taxonomy): domain Bacteria; phylum Actinomycetota; class Actinomycetes; order Mycobacteriales; family Jatrophihabitantaceae; genus CAVVJA01. Next base: position 118,463 of record CAWELM010000014.1, on the reverse strand, counting down.
GCCGAGCTGTTCGAATCGATGAGCGCGGTGGAACACGCGTTGGCCGCGCCGGCGCCCGGGCTAGAGGCACGCTGGGCTGAACGCGTTCAGGGTGCGCTTGACGAGCTTTCCGCCGACTTCGGGGCTCATATCGACGTTACGGAGGGGCCCGACGGGCTGTACCGCGAGCTGCTCTCGACTGCGCCGCGGTTATCCGGTGCGGTAGCCCGCTTGATCCGCGAGCACGCTCTGATCAAAGACCTGCTTGACAATCTGACAGTCTGGGTAGGTGAACCGGATATCAACCCCGATGTCGACACAGTTCGTGATCGTGGCACGGCGCTGCTCGGACGGCTCGTCCGCCACCGGCAGCGTGGGTCCGATCTGATCTACGAGGCCTACACGGTCGACATCGGGGGCGAGACCTGACAATCACGTGGCTGTACTTCGTTGCCGCTCAACCGCTTGCCGACGGCGACGGCTTGGGCGGTGGCCCGGCAACCTCGCTGAAGTCGATTCGCTTGACCGCGTCCCGCGGGATCACCGTGATCGTCGCAGGATCGGAGTGGAAGCCGAGGTACTGGTCGGCGCTGAGCCGACGCATGACTTCCTCGGCGAACGACGCCAGATTGGCGCCGAATCGCCCGTACGGACCGTGCATCGGCCACAGGTCAGCGGAGTCGAACGTGACCGTCGTCTGTTGAACGAGATGAAGCGTGACACGCATCCGGGTTCCGGCATCGGTCATGAGGTCATCATCCGGGCATTCGCGTTCGACGACCAGGCGGCAGCAGCACACCCGGTCGTCGAGCTAGCCCGGGGGGATCACCGAAAGCGTCGGCGACAGCGGGTGCCCTTGGTGGAGCGTGTCCGTCGTCCTGCGACCCCTTGTCGCGGCCGAACCTCGCGCTGAAACCGGGCTACCCGCATGCCGGCGGGATGAGTAGAGGTCAGATGGGGCGGACGTTCTCCGCCTGCGGGCCTTTTTGCCCCTGGGTGGTGTCGAACGCGACCCGCTGGTCGTCCTCAAGGCTCTTGTATCCTTCGCCGCTGATCGCGGAGAAGTGAACGAAGACGTCCTTGCTGCCGTCGTCGGGGGCGATGAATCCGAAACCCTTCTCGCTGTTGAACCACTTCACAGTGCCTTGTGCCATTGCTGTTCTCCTTCAGGAAAGCCGTGTCGCTCGCGCACACCGTGTGCGCGGCGTGGTCTTTGCGGATGACGGCTCTCGCCGAAGCTGGAAGGCGACAAACGCAACTGCAACAAATCCCGCGTCGCGCATTCAGCCGAACAAGGAACTGCTGACAACCAACTACCACCGTAACAGACTCAGCGCCGCGCCGCGTGTCGTGCCGTGGCGGCCGAGTATGGCTGGCCCGGTGGCGGGACGGACCGGAACCGTCAATCACGCCTTGCTCGTGGTGAGGCGCGAGGTTCACCGGGGTTCGCCCAGCGGGTGCCGGTGGCGCAGCGTGCAGGCATCGGGGGCGAACAAGCCACTCTCGTTGGGGGGATCCGGGAACCGTGCCGCGCGCGTGAACCATCGGCGCCGAGCCTCAGTGCGAGAAGCACCTCGAGCCTCTCGATTAGTTGGCGCGCCTGTCCGGGCTTAGTGGAATCAGGTTGTCAGCCAACCCTCATCGGTTAGCTAGCTGGTCAGCCTCGGGCAACGGCATAAGCCCGTGGAAGGTCGGCACGCCGTGCACCAGGACCATGGAGGGTGCCGCCAGCCCGTTTTCGACCAGCCGTTGCGCTGCGGGAAGGACGATCCGCGGACTCACACCGAACCGGCGTGCGAAATCTCCTATGGTCATCGGCCGGCGACGGGCCGCGCCGGACGCGAGCACCAGCAGGATGTGATCGTCGATGTTCATGGCCCCGGGCTCCTTCGCGCTGTCCCGGCACCATGGCAGATACGTACCGTGCGCGGACCACGCCGCCATCTGTTGCGGTTGTAGGGACGGACATCCGCTGAGCGGATCCAGTAGACGTTCGCCGAGGGGCGAGGCTGACTCGGATGCCAACGATGAGGAGCCCAGCGGTAAAGATGACTCTACGCCCGCGGTGCTTGCTGATGCCTACGCTCCGTCCGGCTGTTCTGTCCGGAACACTATCTGTGGGTTCCTACCCGCCGACGTCGAAGCAGCTTCGTCCGCGCCACACCGCGGCGTCCCTAGCGATGGCCGCCGGTGCGGACGCGAAGGCCGTTCAACAGATGCTCGGGCCTCGGCCATGATGACGCTCGATCTGTACGGCCAGCTATATGACGATCATCTTGACCAAGCGGACAGGTGAGCCGTTCGGCTGTGACCCGCGGGAAGGCCCAGGGACGTGGAGTACGACGACATCATCGTCGGTGGCGGATCCGCCGGTGCGGTGCTGGCGGCGCGGCTGTCGGAGGAGGCGGGCCGCCGGGTGCTGCTGCTGGAGGCGGGCCCGGACTACGCCACTGTGGACTCGACTCCGGACGACCTTCGAGACAGCTGGCGGATGTCGTTGCGCGGGCACGACTGGGGGCTGACCGCGGAGGCCCTGCCAGGCCGGGTCATTCCCTACCCGCGTGGGCGGGTAATCGGCGGGTCATCTGCGGTCAACGCCGCGATCGCGCTGCGCGGCGTGCCGGCCGACTACGACCAGTGGGCGGCGTTGGGTAACGAGGAGTGGACCTGGGCGAGCGTCCTACCCTTCTTTCGCCGGTTGGAAGACGACCCGGACGGGGAGGCTGGGCTGCACGGGCGCGGCGGCCCGATCGCGATTCGCCGCTGGCAGCCGGATGAGCTGATCCCGATCCAGCGCGCCTTCTTTCAGGTCTGCCGCCGCCTCGGCTTCCCAGAGGTCGCCGACCACAACCATCCCGAGGCAACCGGGGTGGGCCCGTTCCCGCAGAACCGGCGGGGCCGCTTGCGTCTGTCGACGGCGGTCGCCTACTTGCTGCCGGCCCGGGACCGGCCCAACCTCACCATCCGGCCAGATTGCCTGGTCAACCGGGTTCTGTTCACCGGCGATCGGGCGGTCGGCGTCGACATCGGCGTGGCAGACGAGCGGTATCAGGTCCGCGGGCGGCGCGTCACCCTGGCCGCCGGCGCCATCGGCTCGCCCGCGATCCTGCTGCGCTCAGGTATCGGCGCTGCCGCTGCGCTGGCCGAGTTGGGTATCGAACCGGTGGCGGACCTTCCCGGCGTCGGCGCGGGCCTGACCGATCACCCGGTCGCCCGGCTGCTGCTGGTGCCCAACCCCGGCAACTGCAACCCCGAGACCCCGCTGGCGCAGATTGTCCTGCGCTACACCGCCGCTGGCTCCGGCGAGTTCAACGACATGCAGCAGGTCGTCTTCAGCCACGTCGACGTGGCCGCCCTAGGCGGCCCGGAGGCGGTGGCGGCCGTAGGCGCACCGCTCGCGATCGGCCTGCCTGTGGCGCTCGAACGCCCGCATGCGCGCGGGCGCTTGCTACTTGCCAGCACCGACCCGCGCGCCCAGCCGCTGATCCAGCTCAACTTCGCCGACAACCCGGAGGACCTGCGGCGACTTGTGGCCGGCGTCCGCCTCGCGTGGCAGATCGCGCACCAGCCCGAGATCACCCGCCACACCGACCACGTCGCCGGTCTGACCGAGGAGACAATCAGCTCGGACGACGCGCTCGTGGCCTACGTCCGCGCAACCCTCGCCACCCAATTCCATCCCTGCGGCACGGCTCGGATGGGGCCACCGGGCGACGCGATGGCAGTAGTCGACCAGCACTGCCGGCTCCGCGCCATCCGCAACCTGCGCGTAGTCGACGCGTCCGTCATGCCGGCCATCCCACGGGCCAACATCAACCTCACCTGCATCATGATCGGTGAACGCGTATCCGACTGGATGCGCGCTGACTAATCAGCGAGGACTGGGTTTTGGCCAGCCTCGATGGACAAGGCTGGCGTGGATGCGCGGGTCTACGACAGTGCGGCGGCAGTGCACCCGGTTGAGCCACTGCGGCTCTGGCGGTTTCCCGGGCGTCGCAGACGCAGAGGTCTTGGAGCTTGTAGCCGCGTCCGAAGCGCGGCTGCTGCTCGAACCAGTGGTGGTGGTTACAAAACGCTGGAAGACAACCAGCGTGCGGAATTCGATACGATGCAGGGTCAGAAGGGCCCGCAACAGCGAATGTCCTTCCGGCTAAGGTCCGTCGCCGAGCTCACGGCCCCGCGATCGGTCCCAGAGGGCGGACGCTTCCGAATCCGGGCGATCATCACACCGATAGGTGATTTTCAGGTTCGAAAGACACGACACGGAGGTTGTCGATGATTCGCGCCGACTCCACCGGCATGGCCAGTGCCGTGTCGCGGCCGATGCTCTTTGACACCCGCCGCGGCCTGTATTACCCGAAGCCGGCGCTACGGGGCTGGCTGCATCTGCTGTGGTTCGGGGCGTCGCTGGTGACCGGCACGCTGCTGCTGGCGCACGCCCACGGGGCCCGGCAGATCATTGCGGTCGCGATCTTCGCCGCGAGCGTGACCGGACTGTTCGGGATCAGCGCGCTGTATCACCGCGGCAACTGGGGTTCGCTGGCGAGTCGCTGGCTGCAGCGTCTGGACCACGTGATGATCTTCTTGTTGATTGCCGGCACCGGAACCGCCGCGTTCTTGCTTGCTGCTCCCAAACTCTATGCTGCGGTCGGCCTGAGTGTGCTGTGCGGGCTGACCCTGGCCGCGATCGTGACGCATCTGGTGTGGATGAACGCGCCGGAGAAGCTCGTCGGGGCGATATTCATCGGGCTGGGCTGGACCGCTGGCCTGGCCGCGCCGGCGGTCTGGGTCCACGACGGCATCGGCCCCGTCCTCCTGTTGCTGGCCGGCGGCGTGCTTTACACCGTCGGCGCGGTGACCTACTACCGCCGATCGCCTGACCCCTTTCCCGCCGTCTTCGGTTTCCACGAGGTGTTCCACGCCTACGTCTGCGCGGCCGCGGCCTGCCAATACGTCGGCATCAGCCTGCTCATCCACTAGATCTGACGTTTTCGACCGGGCGCCATACCAAGCGGTCACGGCGCGGTTATCGTCATGACCCGATGCCGACTAGCGGCCGTTGATCTTGAGAGGCCCGTTGATGTTGCCATCGAGCTCCCCTTGTACTTCCTGGAGCTCAGCAAGTACCAGGGCTCTCGATGGTGGGCCCCGCTCTGTGGGCCCCGTGGGACTCGAACCCTCAACCTACGGATTAAAAGTCCGATCCTGGGGATTGTTGGCAGTTTTTGGTGATCATGGAGAAGTGTTTGCAGGCCCCAGTTTTATTGGCCTGCAGGGCGTTGGCTCGCGATGGCTGATCGCGGCTCGTAACGATTGTTTGCGGAATTCTTGCGGACTTTTTGCGGACCGACGGAGATCAACTAGTGGATCAAGATGAGAAGGTGATCTTCAAGGCGACACCCGCACCGTCCCGTCCGTACTTCGGTCCGGGAGACTTCGGTCCGGCCGCGCGGCTGGCAGCCTGCCTTCACAGGCCGCCGTCCGTCGCCTCACTTCGGTAACCCTCAGCGGCCCGCGCGCCGCTAGCTCGACCACCGCACGGGCACCGTCGCGCTGACGAAGCGACCGGCGTACACGCCGGCATGGCCAGTAGCTGGTGTTCGGGCCGGCCATGGATGGTGAACCAGGGCGGAGAGCACCGCCTATTGCGAGGAGGTGCGAATGATGGCCGGGAAGCGTGACCTTTGTCGTCCGCGCCTATGTCAGCGGTCTGATTTGCGCGTGCGGCTGGCGGCTGTGGCTTAGCCGAGCCTGCCGTGGAGTACGCCTCTCCGGATCGTCGCGCACTCGAGGTCGTCGCATCCCTCCTCTGGGAGAGGGTCCCAGCGTCGCTGCTAAGAACGTGCGAGAGCCTCCCACAACGGGGGGGCCGGCGCGGCAGGCTCGGCCTTTCATCCCGTGCTCAATTTTGACGAAGCCAGGCTTGGAGCTGCCGCGCCCGATCACCGCTAGCGGTGGGCGGCCAGGTACGCGTGTTTCGCGAGCTCGAACAGCCGCTCGGTGTCGTGCGCGGCCAGCAGGGTGGTCGCCGCGGTGAGCAGCAGCACGGCGAGCAGGGCGGCGATCCGCCATGCCGACGGCCGCGGCGCCGGAGCCCGCATCGCCTGCACTCGTGCGGTGATCTGCTCGGTCGCCGACGGCCAGCACCACTGCCGGTGTCGCGGCACCGTGACGGGTTGTGGTCGCCGCGTTGATCAGCGCTTGGGCGACGGTGTCGCGCCGTGCGATGCGCGCAGCGTCCTCGTCGGCCCACCGTTCGGTGGCCAGCGTCACCGCGGCCGGTAGTGCCCGCAGCAGCGGGTTGGCCGCGGCGGCCAGCCGCACGGTGGTGTGGTGAGCGTGGTGGTGGTGCCGCAGGTGGGAGCGTTCGTGGGCCAGTACGGCGCGCCGCTGCCCGGCGTCCAGCCCGCGCAGCAGCCCGACCGAGGCGACGATGCGGCCGGGGCGGCCGGGCACCGCGTACGCGCACGGGACCGGGTCGGCGATGACCGCCAGGTCTGCGCCGTGCGCGGGCAGCGCGGCGGCCAGCCGATGGGCGTCCAGCAACGCGCGGCTGCGGCGCAGGGCGACGGCGGCGACCCGCACCGTGACCGCGGCCAGCGCGAGCGTCGCGGCGACCTCGACCGGGACGGCGACCGGATCGGCGTGCCGCAACGCGGCCGGGGACCAGTGGCCTTGCGTGGCCAGCAACGGCGCCCGGCCCAGCAACGTGAACGCCAGGAACCCGAGGACCGCGATCGACCCGGCTGCGGCGACGAGTCCACCGATGCTGAGCAGCCAGGTGGCGATCGCCGGGGGGAGGCGTCGCGCGATCACCGGGGCGGCGGCGCCGAACAGCGCCGCGAGCAGCAGCGGCAGGTACGGCTCCACTCACTCACCGCCCGGGCTGCCGGGCTCGTCGGGTGGGCGCAGCAGCTGGGTCAGGGTGCGCTCCTCATCCGGGCTGAGCGTGCCCACGAACCGCGTCAGGATCGCGGCGTGGTCACCGCCGCGGTCCAGCATGGCCCGCATCCGGCGGGCGGCCAGCCCGCCTCGTCCAACACCGGAGTGTAGGCGTGGGCCCGGCCGGCCAACTGCCGGCGCACCGCACCCTTCTGATGCAGCCGGGTCAGGATGGTCTGCACCGTGTTGTAGGCCAGCCCATCGCCCAGCGCGTCGACGACCTCTCCGGCGGTCAGCGGGGCATCGGCGGCCCACAAGGCGGCTAACACCTCCGCCTCCAGCCCGCCCGGCTCGCGCCGCACACTCCCCATGCCGCTCCTCCGTCCCACCCGCACCGTTGACCCGATCACGCGATGAACCCCGCGGGGCGAGGGCGGGCCGTCGGAAAGGGAGGGAATCTTCCGGCAACGCCACCCTCGCTGGCCCTACAGTACTGTAGGTGTACTCTCCTACAAAACTGTAGGCGGAAAGGGGGGTCGTGAGCCTCGTCAGCACGGTCGTCGACCCCATCCTGAACCTGCACGGACCACCCGCCTACGCGCTGGTCGGCGCGCTGGTGTTCAGCGAAGCGGCGCTGTTCGTGGGGTTCGTGCTGCCCGGGGAGACCGCGGCGCTGCTCGGCGGGGTGCTCGCCCACCGCCAGCAAGTGTCGTTGGCGGGGATCGCCGCCGTCGCCGTGGCGGCGGCGATCCTCGGGGACAGCGTCGGGTACGAGGTCGGCCGACACTTCGGCACCCGGCTGCTGGGCACCCGGGTCTTCGCCCGCCGCCAGCAGGGCCTGGCCCGCGCCCAGCAGACGCTGCGCGCCACACGGCGGACGGGCGGTGTTCCTGGCCCGGTTCACCGCCTTCCTGCGCGCCGTGATGCCCGGCCTGGCCGGCACCGCCCGGATGCCCTACCGCCGGTTCCTGGCCTTCAACGCCGCCGGCGGACTGATCTGGGCGGTCGGGTTCACCCTGCTCGGCTACCTCGCCGGCGCCAGCTACCAGAAGGTCGAGAAGATCGCCGGCCGGGCCAGCGCCGCCCTGCTCGCCATCCTCATCCTCGCCGCCCTCATCGTGCTGATCCGCCGCCGCCGGCGCGAACGCGACACCACACCCGACCACCCCGACCACCCCGACCACCCCGACCACCTGACCACCCCGACCAGCCGCTAACCCGACCGCCGCACCCGGCCCATCCGCCCATACCAGGAGGCAGTCCGCCCATGCTCACCTACCTGCAGGCCATCGTCATCGGCCTGCTGCAAGGGGTCACCGAACTGTTCCCGGTCTCCAGCCTCGGCCACTCGGTGCTCCTGCCGGCCCTCATCGGCGGCGACTGGCAGCACCTGGTCACCGAATCGGCCAGCCTCCACCAGCCAGACCAGCCCGTACCTGGCGTTCATCGTCGCCCTGCACGTGGCCACCGCGGTCGCGCTGCTGATCTTCTTCCGACACGACTGGGCCCGGATCATCCGCGGCTTCCTGCGCACCCTGCGGCCCAGCCTCAGCGCGCGGCGGATCGTCACCACCGACGCCGACGAACGCCTGGCCTGGCTGCTGATCATCGCCACCATCCCGGTCGGCCTCACCGGGGTGCTGTTCGAACACACCTTCCGCACCCTGTTCGCCAAACCCGTCGCCGCCGCGATCTTCCTCATGATCAACGGGCTGATCCTGCTCGCCGGCGAACACCTTCGCCGCGTCGCGCCCACCGACGACGACCAGACCACCGCGTCCCCCACGTCCGCCGCTCCCGCCGGCGCGCGGCACCGCCGTCGCGGTCCGCGCCCGCAGCCTGGCCACCCTGCACTATCGCGAAGCAGGAGTGATCGGCTTCTTCCAAACCTTCGCCCTGCTCGCCGGCATCAGCCGCTCCGGCATCGCGATGGTCGGCGGGCTGGCCCGCGGCCTGTCCCACCGCGACGCCGCCCGATTCTCCTTCCTGCTCGCCACCCCCGTCATCCTCGCCGCCGGGCTGCTGAAACTCCCCTCCCTCGCCGGGTCCGCCGGAGCGCACATCCACGGCCAAGTCCTCGTCGGCGCGCTCGTCGCCGGAATCGCCGCCTACCTCTCCGTGCGCTACCTGACCCGCTACTTCGAAACCCGCACCCTCACCCCATTCGCCGATCTACAGCCTCATCGTCGGCGGCATCTGCATCATCCGCTTCGCCTAACCATCCACCGACCCGGACAGCGCATCCCGCGCCGGCAACACCGGCAACCGTCGACCAGAATGGAGCAAACACCACATGCCCAGCTCGTCATCTACCCGCAACGCGTCAGTCGATCGTCACCGCGCTGCTCGCCGTGCTCGGCATCGCGTTGATCGCCATCGTCGCGTCATCTACCTCACTCGACACCGCCGACCAGCTGCCCTCGTTCTTCCCCGGCCACCACCGATGTAGCGCCACTGACTAGGGCTGATCCGCCACGTGTAGTAGCCGACAAGCACTGCCCAGGCGACGTGCACCGAGGGCATGGCCGAGAGCTGGTCGATGGGCAGGCCGTGGCTATACACCGACTGGTGGTAAATCAGGCCGGTGTCGATGATCCCCGCAAGCATGCGCGGCGGGGCGACAGGCAGTAGCTGTACGAGAAGGCAGCCAAGCGTCGTCCAGGCCAACACCATGCGCACTGGCCGGTATCGATCGCGGTGCCGGAGGAATAGCCAGATGAGGAACGTCAGCATCACCGTCATATGCATCGCGGCGTAGTAGAGATTCGCGCCTTCGACGATCAGCCGATGCCCGAGGACTAGGTGCTGCACACTGCGCTCAGACGGCAACGGCAGGTTGCGCTCGAATCGCTCGATCCAGCGCGCCCGTTGATAGGCCCCCTCCGTGCCCGTGACAGAGATACGACCCACCAGCTCCCACAACGCATACAGGACCCCGATCACGGCGGTTGGTCGACGATCGGATCTTCGTCGAGCACGCCGCGTAACATTCGTCGACGACCGGCAAGCTGAGTCCGGTAACGCTCGCGTCGGTATTCGCAGGCGTACCGCATGTCGAATTGTCGCTTCAACTCGGCACTGTTTCTCCGGCGGTGATGCGCATCCTGTCATCCGTCTCGACGATTTCGACGCCGCCAATCGCGTCGTGTGGTCGATAATTCATCGTGATACTGCCGGATCGAGCGATGCGATTAGCATGCCGGTGGACGGTGCGAGCCAGCACACTCTGCGCGCGTTGCGCCCGTGTCGGCCAGCTGGTTGATCTGTGACCAAGTGCCCGATTAGGCGCGCGGTGTCGGCGCCAAGCTCAGCCACAGGCGGATTCCAGTCCAACGGACTGCGCCGCGACGCTGAGCCGCCGACCGCACTCACCGCCTCCCCCACCCGGACCCGCCACGCTTCTACCTCTTCCCACCCGAAATAGCATCTTCAATAAGAGCCGTCATTTACCAACAATTTCCTAGTCTTTACCAAATAGCGGCACGTATACTACCAATTGGGTAGCGGCAAAACGCGGTAAAGGTATACCAGGAATTGCAGTGTTGGTTGTTATTGGCTGTTATTCGAAATAGTTGGTTAAATGCACGGCGGAATGAAGGTGTACCGCGGTGCGGCGGCGGCGGCTGCCCGCAACTACCTGGAGGTGGACCGGTCGCGGGCGGATGACTACTACCTGGCGGAGGGGACCGGCGTGGCGCGCCGGCTTGCCGCCGGCCCGGAAGGGCCGGTGCTCGAGCTGGCGGCGTTGACGGGTGACGCTTGCGAAGCGTGGGTTCCCGGCCTCGACCCGGACAGCGCTGAGCCGGCGCGGGCGGCTGCGCGCCGACGCCGCTGGGGTGCGGTTCGTTGGACGTCGTGATCAACGGACCCAAGTCCTGGTCAGCAGCCGAACTTCACGTCGCCGTCGCCGTCGCGTACGGGGCCGCGCAAGGCCGCGCTGCAGAGCAGATCATCGGCTGGCCTGGCCAGCACGCAACCACGCGAGACCGATCCCCTCAGCGAGGTAGTAGTCATCCGCCCGGCCGCCGATCAGCCTCCACATAGCTGCGCGCATCGGCCGCTGAACCCCCGTAGGTTTTCATGCCGCCGTGCATTTCCCAATACCACTCAATGACAACCAACAATGCATTTATGTGTCGCCCGAAAGAAAGGTGCCGCGCTACCAATATTGGTAGCATACGTGCCGTTGATCTTGAAGCGTTGGACGTCGTTGGATAGCGACGGGCTGCCGGTCAGGCCGGCGGCTGGGGCCGAAGTGGCAGGCGACGTAAGCGGATCTGGCTGTTCATGATGACCGCGATAGCGCCGGCGTCGAGGTCGTCCGCGATGTCAGCCAGATTCAGCAGGAGCACCGCGGCTTGATCCTCCGCCTTGCGGCCGGCGCGACGGAAGAGCACGACGCTGGGCAGGCTCGCGTTCGACGTCGCGAGCGACTCACCGAAGTCGGTGTCCATGGAGACCAGCACCCGCGACTCCGCGACGGCGGCAGCCATGACCGCTTCGTCCGGCGCTCCGAGCAGCTCGCGCTCCTGGACGTGTACGCAGTCGTGCCCGGCATCTCGCAACAGCGGGGCGAGCCGAGTGCTGAGGCACTCGTCGAGAAGAAACCTCAAGCAGGCATCCGGAGCGGAAGGTGTCGCTCGTCGACGGCCGCGGCGGCGAACTCGAGGGCGGCCCGAACGTCGTCGCGGGTGAGCTGCGGATATTCGGCCACCACATCGTCCGGTGTCAGGCCCTCGGCGATCAGACCGACGATCGTGGCAACCGGAATTCGCGTGCCGGCAATGCACGGCACGCCACCCATCACGCGGTGATCAGTCACCACTCGATCAGCTGCCACAAGGAAAGCGTAACGCCGGAGCGTTCGGCGACGGTGTCAGTCGGCTTTCGTTGACTGGCGTTGGCTGTTCTTGCAGGGTTCGGAGCTGACAGATCGTCGTGGTACACCGAGATCGTCACGCGGCTCGGAGGCGATCACATGGCCAACATTGCGAAGCGTCCGGACGGGCGCTGGCGGGCTCGATACCGCGACAGCGCCGGCAGGGAGCACTCGCGCCACTTCAAGCGAAAGGTGGACGCCCAGCGATGGCTCGACGAGGTGACGACGGCCGTCACGACCGGCATGTACGTCGACCCCGGCCGGTCGCGCATCACCGTCGGGGAGTGGTCGCGACGATGGCTCGAGACGAAGGTCGACCTGAAGCCGTCGACCAGGGCGCGCTACGAAGGTCTGCTCCGCGTCAACGTGCTCCCGCGCTGGGGTGAAATCCGGCTGGCCGACGTCACCCACGAGGGGGTCGCCGCGTGGATCGCCGACCTGACCGCATCGGGCCTGTCGGCGGCGACCGTCCGTCAGGCCCATCGCGTTCTGTCGCTGACGTTCTCGCTCGCGGTGCGCGACGGTCGGCTCGCGCGCAATCCGGCCGACCACGTCCCGCTCCCGCGCGCGGCGAAGCACGAGAAGGTCTTCCTGACCGTCGACCAGGTCGAGCAGCTGGCCGACGCAGCCGGCGAATACCGCCTGGTGATCCTCTTCCTCGCCTACACCGGCCTGCGCTTCGGCGAGCTGTCCGCGCTGCGCGTCCGACGCCTCGACCTGATGCGCCGCCGCGCCGAGATCGTCGAGGCGGTGGCCGAAGTCGGTGGCCGCGCAGTGTTCAGCACGCCGAAGTCCCACCAGGTGCGCAGCGTCCCGATCCCGCGGTTCCTCGTCGACGAACTCGCACAGCACGTCGCCGGCCAGAACCCCGACGACTTCGTGTTCACGTCGCCGCGCGGCGGCCTGCTGCGCTTGCAGAACTTCCGGCACACTGTCTTCGACCGCGCCGCGCGCACCACGGGCCTGGACAGACTCACCCCGCACGGCCTGCGGCACACCGCGGCGTCGCTGGCCATCACGAGCGGCGCCGACGTCAAGGTCGTCGAGCAGATGCTCGGGCATGCGAGCGCGACGATGACGCTCGATCTGTACGGCCACCTCTACGGCGATCGGCTCGACGAAGTGGCCGACCGGATGGACGCATTGCGGACCGCGCGCGGACTTTCTGCGGACTTTTTGCGGACTGAACCGCAGTTGATCATGTTCCCGGAACTCGACCGAGACGCTGCAGCCCAGTAAATCCGGGCCCTGCAGCCAGTGGGCCCCGAGGGACTCGAACCCTCAACCTACGGATTAAAAGTCCGCAGCTCTGCCTATTGAGCTAGAGGCCCCGCATCCCGAGTGTTCCAGACCTTGCGTTGTGCGAACGAGCGAGGTGCCGGCGGATACGGGGCAGCTAAGGGGCAGCGACGCATGAATCCGGCCAGGGCCGGCCTCGGCCGATACGGCAGCGGCTGGCTTGAGCACTCCGATGGAGTCGTACGGCGTAATCTGGCGGTTCGTGCTGACCCGCCTCGACGAGCTGACGACGCTGCGCCTCGGCGGCCCTATCCGCCGCATCGAGCACGCAAAGACCGCCTGCGAACTCATCGACGCGGTTCGGAGCGCCGACGCGGCTGGCGAGCCGCTCTTGATCGTCGGCGGAGGCAGCAACCTGGTCGCGGCGGACGCGGGTTGGGACGGCGTGGTGGTGCTCGTCGAGTCAACCGGTGTTGACGTGCAAAGGCAGGACGACACGGTATGCGTGACCGCCCAAGCCGGCGTGGTGTGGGATGAACTAGTCGCTCAGTCGGTGGCCTCAGGCTGGTCCGGACTGGCGGCCATGTCGGGTATCCCGGGCCTCACCGGAGCGACGCCGGTGCAGAACGTCGGCGCCTACGGCAGCGAGGTCGCCGACTCGATCGTCGAGCTGCAGGTTCTCGACCGAAACGACGGTGTGGTTCGCCCGTTCGCTCCCGAGCAGTGCGGCTTCGCGTTCCGGACGAGCGCCTTCAAGCACACCGACCGTTTCGTGGTACTCGAGGTCACGTTCCGGCTGCGCCGATCGCCGGACTCGGTCCCAGTGCGATACGCGGAGCTGGCCCGCCGGCTGGGCATCGAGCCGGGCCGGACGGCGTCGTCGGCCGCGGTCCGCGACGTCGTGCTCGAGCTCCGTCGCAGCAAGGGCATGCTGCTCGACGCCTCAGATCACGACACCTGGAGCGTCGGCTCGTTCTTCGTGAACCCGGTTGTCGCATCGAGCCTCGCCCCGCGTGGCTGTCCGCAGTGGACCGTCGACGGTCAGGTGAAGCTGTCAGGGGCCTGGCTGATCGAGAACTCCGGATTCCAACGGGGTTACGGCCTGGCTCGGGGGAGTAGGCAAGTGGCGATCTCGACCAAGCACGCGCTGGCACTCACGAATCGCGGAGGCGCGACCACATCCGAGTTGCTGGGCTTGGCCGCGGAGATCCGGGCCGGTGTCGAACACCAGTTCGGGATTCGGCTCCGGCCGGAGGCGCATCTCAAAGGCGTCACCTTCTGACCGCTGGCACCGCGACGTCACACCTCTTCGGTCAGGCATGATCGATCGGGGCGAACGACTCCTACTTCCGGAAGGAAGGCCGTGATCCGTCGCGTAGCGATGCTGAGCGTGCACACCTCTCCGCTCGACGCACCGGGCGGAGGTGATGCCGGCGGCATGAACGTTTACATACTGGAGACATCGCGCCGGCTCGCCGACGCAGGCATCGCGGTCGAGGTGTTCACCCGGGCCACCTCGAGTGACCAGCCGCCGCGTGTCGAAGCCCACCCCGGCGTCCTCGTGCGGCACGTTGCAGCCGGCCCGTTCGAGGGCCTGTGCAAGGAGGATCTGCCTGCCCAACTGTGTGCGTTTGCCGCCGCCGTGCTCCGGGCGGAAGCGCGGCACGAACCAGGCTGGTATGACGTGATCCACTCGCACTATTGGCTCAGCGGCCAGGTGGGCTGGCTGGCGCGGGACCGGTGGAGTGTGCCGCTCGTCCACAACGCGCACACCCTCGGGCGGGTCAAGAACGCGGCGCTGGCCGAGGACGACACGCCCGAGCCCTTCTCCCGCATCGCGGGCGAGCAGCAGGTGGTGGCCGAGGCGGACCGTTTGGTGGCCTCCACCGAGGGAGAGGCGCGGGACTTGATCCGCTGGTACGGCGCCGATCCGTCCCGGATATCGGTCGTACCACCCGGGGTGGATCTGGTCACGTTCGCGCCGGCTCCCGGCGCGCGGGAGCGGCTGGGAATCGCGCCGGAGGACCTGGTCGTGACCTTCGTTGGCCGCATCCAGCCGCTCAAGGCTCCCGATCTGGTACTGCGCGCCGCGGCCTTGCTTCGCGACACGGATCCGGACCTTGGCCGCCGCCTCCGGGTGCTCGTACTCGGGGCCCCGAGCGGAACGGGCCTCGCCCATCCGGACTGGCTTCCCGATCTGGCGGCGCGGCTCGGATTGGCCGACCGCGTGGTGTTCGCGCCACCCGTCGATCGCGCCACGCTCGCCGACTATTACCGCGCCTCCGACCTGACCATCGTGCCCAGCTACAACGAGTCGTTCGGGTTGGTGGCACTCGAATCGGAGGCGTGCGGCACACCCGTCGTGGCCGCGCGCGTCGGGGGCCTGCCCACATCGGTTGCCGACGGCGTGTCCGGCGTGCTCGTGGATGGGCACGACCCCGATCAATGGGCGAAAGTCATCGGCGACCTCCTTCGCGATTCCGCCCGTCAGCATCAACTCGGCCTGGCTGCGCGCCGGTACGCCGAGGGATTCTCCTGGCGGCGCACCACGGATGGCCTACTGCGTGCGTATCAGCGCGCTATCGACACGTTCGAGATAACGCTCCCAGAGGCGGTTGGCGACTGACCATGGACGAGCAGCGAGTCGAGGTTGTCGAACAGGCACTGCGCGACGCCGGCGTTGAGTTCGAGCGGCCGGGCCCGGAGGTCTTCGTAGCCGCCCTGCCAGGCGATCGCCGTCTGAAGACGGCCTGCTGGCTCACGGTCGGCGAGCACGCGCTCACTGTCGAAGCGTTCGTGATGCGGCACCCGGAGGAGAATCGGGAGCAGGTGTACGCGTACCTCTTACGCCACAATGCGCGCACGTATGCCGTGAGCTGGTCGATCGACGACCAGGGTGATGTGTATCTGACCGGTCATGTGCCGCTTGCGGCGATCACGCCGGACGAACTCGACCGGATCCTCGGTGCGGTCCTCGAATACGCCGACAGTGCATTCAACGCCCTGCTGCAGCTCGGCTTCGGGTCGTCGATCAAGCGTGAGTGGCGCTGGCGGGTGAAACGCGGCGAGTCGCTAGCCAACCTGGCGGCGTTCGCTGACTTCGCCCAACGCGACGACCGCTAGTCGCGCAGTATGCATATTCCGTCGCGCGAGCCGCGGTATCTGCATACGTTTCCGGGGTAAACCCTGCTGGAGTTCACAATCGACACCATCCTTCGCGGCATTGCGCCGTAACGCTTTGGCAGGATGATACGAGTGAGTGAGCATCGCAGGCGCGTCAGCGCCGAAAAGCGGAACGAGCGCAACGAACGGCCGATGAGCAGGGTCCCTGCGAAAACGCGCGGGGTGCATGTGCGCTCGGGCGAAGAGGCGTTGACCAAGTGACCGCCACCCTGGTGTTGCTTCGCCACGGCGAGAGCGACTGGAACCGGCAGAATCTGTTCACCGGATGGGTCGACGTCGACCTCAGTCCAAAGGGAGTGGCCGAGGCCGAGCGCGGCGGTGAGCTGCTCGTACAGCACGACCTGCTGCCAAACGTCATCCACACATCTGTGCTGCGACGGGCAATTCGCACCGCCGAAATCACCTTGAACGTTGCCGATCGGCTGTGGATTCCGGTTCGCCGATCTTGGCGCCTCAACGAGCGCCACTACGGGGTGTTGCAGGGTAAGGACAAGGCGGCGATCCGGGCCGAGTTCGGCGACGAGCAGTTCATGCTGTGGCGCCGGTCCTATGACGTGCCGCCGCCACCCCTTCCCGACGACGACACGTTCAGCCAGGTCGGTGACCCGCGCTACGCGGACCTGCTCGACGCCGTCCCTAGAACCGAGTGCTTAGCTGACGTCGTCGTCCGAATGTTGCCGTACTGGTACGACATGATCGTTCCGGATCTCCGGCACGGCCTGGTGCTCGTGGCCGCCCACGGCAACTCGCTGCGGGCGCTGATCAAGCACCTCGACGGTCTGTCCGATGAGGCCGTCGTCTCCCTCAACGTCCCGACCGGGATTCCGCTGCGATATGACCTCGACGAACGGACGCTGAGCCCGGTGAAGCCGGCCGAGTACCTCGATCCGGAGGCCGCCGTTGCGGCGATCGCTGCCGTCGCCAGGCAAGGACAGGCGTCAACCGGCTGACGCAGTGTCCCTGTTCCTCGGCGCTCAGCCGCTGAATTGCGTGAAGCCGCCGCCGCTGCCCAGTGGCTCCGGCATCTTGCCAGTAACGATGTACACGACGTGGCGCGCGATGGCGACTGCGTGGTCGGCGTACCGCTCGTAGTACCGGCCGAGCAGTGTCATATCGATCGCCGACTCGATCCCATGGGACCAATTCGGCGACAGCAGCAGCGTGAACAACTTGCGGTGCAGCGCGTCCATCGAGTCATCCTCGGCCTCGATGGCCTGGGCCAGGGCGACATCGCGGCCTTTGATGACGGCGGTCACCTTGCCGACAAGCGAAAGGGCCACCGACCCCATTTGCGAAATGACGTCCCGAACCTCCTCGGGCACCGCAATCTCCGGGAACCGCATCCGGGCGACTTTCGCCACATGCAGCGCCAAGTCGCCCATGCGCTCCAGGTCGGTCACCAGGTGCGTCGACGCGATCAGTACGCGCAGATCCGTGGCCACTGGCTGTTGCCGAGCGATGATCTGGAAGGTGCGGTCGTTGAGCTCTTCCCGCAGCGCGTCGATGTGAGCGTCTTCGGAGATGACGCGTTCGGCACCGGCGAGGTCGCCGTCGAGCAACGCCCTGGTCGCCCGCTCCATGGCATCTTGGACCAATTGAGTCATGGCCTCGAGCGTCTGGCCGATCTCGTCCAGCTCGTCGTGGTAGATATCGCGCATCTGATGTCGATTCCCCTCGGGTTCCTCGCCCGAGAGCCTAGTTGCCTGGGTCGAATCCTGGTTGTGTCGGCATGAACGAGTGTCGTACGGCGGGTGAACTCCACGCGTCGAGGCGCTCCGAAATCGGTCGCTCCGGCCGGCGGGCTGATCAACGGCACGACCAGGGGCTAGCTCACGCTTACCATCTGAGTGTGCCGGTCCTGGTGATTTGTGCGGTCGTCGTCGCGCTTGGTGGCGGAGCCGCGCTCGGCTATCTCCTCGCGGCGCGTCGCCGGCAGCCGCTGGCCGCTACGCCTCAGCCGCCGGGATCACCGGTTCCGGCCCTGTCGGCCGCGGTGATCGACGCCCTCGGCACCGGAGTCGTCGTCCTGGACCGGGACGAGCGCCTTCGGTTGGTCAACCCCGCTGCGCGGCGCATGGGTGTCCTCTCCGGCAACCGCTTAGAGGTGCCCGATCTCGTCGAGTTGATCCGGACCGTGATCCGCGAGGCTCGTTCGACCCACGCCGAGATCAGGCTGCCGGCCGGTCGACTCGGCCGGGAGCCGGTTGCCGTTGCCGCGGCGGCCATCCCGTTACGCGATCAAGCGCAGCCGACGCGCGTCGAGTCGGTGGCTCTGCTGCTGCAGGACGTCACGGAAGCGCACCGGCTCGAGGCCGTGCGGCGCGACTTCGTCGCGAACGTGTCCCATGAGCTGAAGACACCGGTGGGAGCGCTGACGTTGCTGGCGGAAGCGGTGCAGGATGCCGCCGACGATCCGGAGGCCGTCGCGCGCTTCGCCAAGAGCATGCAACGCGAGGGCACCCGCCTCGGCCAGCTCGTTGGTGAGCTGATTGATCTGTCCCGATTGCAGGGCGCCGACCCGTTGCCGGGGTCGAACCTGGTTCAGGTTGCAAGCGTCATCGCCGAGGCTTGCGATCGGGCCCGTCTCGTAGCGGAACGGCGTGACATCACCGTTGTTCGGCGAACTCCTGCGGACCTGTGGGTGCGGGGCAACGAGAACCAGCTCGTCACGGCGGTGCGCAACTTGATCGATAACGCCATCACGTACAGCCCGCCAGGCACGCGAGTGGCCGTTCACGCTCGAGTCGCCGACGGCGACGACGACGCCGCCGTCGAGATCTCGGTGAGCGACCAGGGCATTGGCATTGCCGAGGCCGATCAGGCCCGAGTCTTCGAACGCTTCTACCGAGTCGACCCGGCTCGGTCACGATCCACCGGAGGCACCGGTCTCGGCTTGGCAATCGTCAAGCACGTGGCCACCAACCACGGTGGTGATGTGTCCGTTTGGAGCTCGGAAGGGGAAGGCTCGACGTTCACCGTTCGGCTACCACTCGTTCACATAGGCACGGCATCGTCGTCATGGCCGCCACCGCTACCCGCACGGGCGGCAGCGCCGATGGTGAGAGGAACTGTCACCTGATGACCCGGGTGCTCGTCGTCGAGGATGAGGAGTCTTTCTCCGATGCTCTCTCCTACATGCTCCGCCGGGAGGGCTACGAGGTAGCAGTGGCCGGCAGCGGCATCGACGCGCTGGCCATGTTCGATCGCAATGGCGCCGACCTGGTGCTGCTCGACCTGATGCTTCCGGGCCTCTCCGGAACCGAGGTGTGCCGCGCCCTCCGTCAGCGCTCCCGCGTCCCGATCATCATCGTCACCGCTCGCGACAGCGAGGTCGACAAAGTCGTGGGGCTCGAACTCGGTGCCGATGACTACGTGACCAAGCCGTTCTCTTCGCGGGAATTGGTGGCTCGCATCCGCGCGGTCTTGCGCCGCGGAGTGGACGCCGACGATCTGGTCGGCAGCACCGTAGAGGCCGGGCCGGTCCGGATGGACGTCGAGCGGCACACAGTGAGCGTCGACGGACGGGCCGTGTCGCTGCCACTCAAGGAGTTCGACCTGCTCGAGCTGTTGCTGCGCAACGCTGGTCGCGTACTCACGCGCGGCCAACTCATCGACCGGGTCTGGGGGGCCGACTACGTGGGCGACACGAAGACGCTCGACGTCCACGTCAAGCGGCTTCGGGGCAAGATCGAACCGGATCCGGCGAACCCCAAGTATCTGGTGACCGTCCGCGGCCTGGGTTACAAGTTCGACTTCTGACGCGCGGCAGTCGTCGCCGGATGCTCGGCGAGCAGGCCTTGCTCGAGTCGAGCAGCACACAGCCGAGCCAGCTCGTCGTAGCATTTCTCCCCGATGAGCGCCGTTAGCTCGGCGGCGTAGGAGACATAGAGCGGTTCGCCACCGGTGTGCGCTTCCGGCGAACTGGTGCAGTACCAGGCCAGGTCGTGACCACCTTCGCCCCATCCGCGCCGGTCGAACTCAGTAACCGTGGACTGGAGAATCTGCGTCCCGTCCGCCCTTTCCACCCACTCCTGGGAGCGCCGTATCGGAAGCTGCCAGCACACTTCCGGCTTCGTCTCTATCGGATGCCGCCCGGTGCGCAGCGCGAACGCGTGCAGGGCGCAGCCGAGGCCGCCGGCAAATCCCTCCCGGTTGGCAAAAATGCATGCGCCATCGACGATTCTGGTGCGTCGACGGTTCGGATCGTCACCGACGCTGTCGTCCTCGAAGATCTCCAGCTTGCCGTTCTTGGTGATTCCCACCTCGCGCAGCTGCCAATCTGCTGCGGTGAGTTGGCGGGCCATTCGTCGAACGCGTTTCTCGTCGGCCCGGTCGGAGAAGAAGGCGCCGTGGGTACAACAGCCGACGCTGGCGCCGCCCTTTTCGACCCCGTGACAGCCACGTCCGAATATGCACGTCCATCGCGAACACAGCCAGGTGAGGTCGGCCCGAATGAGGTGGTCCGGATCGTCGGGATCGACGAACTCGATCCATTCCCGCGCGAAGTCGAGCGGAACCTCGGACGCCACAGATTTCCCGGGACTCCCGCGAAATCGCGTCGAGGTTTCGTGGGATTGATCGGACAAGCGCTCAGGCACGTATCGAGCCTAGAAGACTGTCGCCCGGCTCGCGCGCAGGCGACGCGATCCGAGCGGATCTATAGGCTTCCGCTATGCGGCTGGGGGTTCTGGACGTCGGGTCCAACACCGTCCATCTGCTTGTCGTCGACGCCCATCGCGGCGCACAACCCACCCCGCAGCACACCCGAAAGAGCGTGCTTCGGTTGTGGGAGCACATCCGCAAACGCGGCGACCTCGACCTCGCGGGCGCCGATGCCATGGTCGGAGCGGCTATCGGGGCCGTCCGAGAAGCGAAGGAACTGAATTGCGACGACCTGCTCGCCTTTGCCACCTCGGCGGTGCGGGACGCGCAGAACTCGGCCGAGGTCCTCGAACGAGTGCGCACGGAGGCGGGCGTCGATCTGCAGGTGCTGTCCGGTGAGGACGAGGCCCGGCTGACCTTCCTGGCAGTTCGGCGCTGGTTCGGATGGAGCGCGGGCGCGCTGATCTGCCTCGACATCGGCGGAGGATCGCTGGAGTTGTCGGCCGGGCCGGATGAGCAGCCGGCGGTCGCCCTGTCTGTCCCACTCGGCGCCGGGCGGCTCACCCGGGAGTGGTTCAGTGCTGATCCGCCCCCTAAGTCGGAGGTTGCCGCCTTGCGGGCGTATACCGAGGATGCCCTCGCCGGCCCGACCAAGGCCTTGCTCGCCTCCGGCCCGCCGGATCAAGTGGTCGGCACGAGCAAAACGTTTCGCACGCTCGCCCGGCTGGCCGGCGCCGCGCCGTCGTCCGCCGGTCCACTAGTGCGGCGCACGCTCAGCCGGACCGGGCTGCGGCAGGTCACGGGACTGATCTCCCGGATGTCGTCGGCTGATCTGTCCGATCTCGACGGGGTGAGCGCAGCCCGGGCGCACCAGACCCTGGCCGGCGCGATCGTCGCGGCGGCGGCGATGGACGCGATTGGAGTCAGCCAACTTGACCTGTGCCCATGGGCGCTGCGGGAGGGCGTGATCCTCCGGCGCCTCGACCAGCTGGACGCGCCGTGACACCTTCAGATGCGCCGCACGCCTGGCATTCAGCCCAGACGCTGGTCGGGTTGTCGACCGCCTCGGTGTTCCCCGAGTCGACGGCGTTCGCGTTCGAGACTGCGAGTCAGCTCGGTTACGACGGCGTCGAGGTCATGGTGTGGACGGACCCGGTCAGCCAGGATCCGCACGCGTTGCGACGGTTGTCTGAACAGCACGCTGTGCCGATCCTCGCCGTGCATGCCCCCTGTCTGGTGATCACGCAGCGCGTGTGGTCGACCGACCCATGGATCAAGCTGCGCCGCGCTCAGTTCGCGGCGGAGATGCTCGGTGCGCAGACCGTCGTGGTCCATCCTCCGTTCCGGTGGCAGCGCGAGTATTCCCGGCGCTTCCATATCGGCCTCGACACGATGGCCTCGGAGACGTCGGTCCGGTTCGCGGTGGAGAACATGTTCCCGTTCCGGGTTCGCGGCCGAGAAGTGTCCGCGTACACGCCGACCTGGGACGTGGCCGCCGACCCAGAGCCGTACCGGGCCTACACGCTCGACATCTCCCACGCGGCCGTGTCGCAGTCGGATGTGCTGGCCATGCTGGACGCCATGGGCAAGCGGATGGCTCACCTGCATGTCGGGGACGGCACCGGTATCGGCCGGGACGAGCACCTGGTGCCCGGCCGCGGTTCCCAGCCCTGCGCGGCGGTGCTGGAGCGAATCACCGCCTCCGGTTACGACGGCCATGTCATTGTTGAGGTCAACACTCGCCGGGCGATGGATCGGATCGCCCGCGAGTCCGACCTGGCCGAGGCCCTAGCGTTCTGCCGGCTCCATCTTGTCGCGCCGCCGGCTCCGGTCGCCCCTCCCGGGCAACCGGCCCAGTAATCCTCCTGGTACCCCCTACCCCGATGATCTGTCCTTGTTCTCCTCCCGATGATCTTGAGCCTACTGTCGGTCTGGGGCAATAGGTCCGAGATCACGCTTGACATTCATACAAGCGTCACGGCTAGTGGGTTCGGCGGCGCCGGAACCAGTGATGCTTGTCCGCGGAACCGTCGGGTTCGGGCCCGACAACGACCGGCAAGCCGGCGGCCGCCCAGGCCTTGGTGCCGCCCGCGATGAAGAACGCCGTACGACCGGCGAGGTCGAGCAGCTCAGCCGCCCGCCCGGCTCGGCCGCCCATGCCGCAGGCGGTCAGGATGGGCCGGTCGGGCAGTTTGCGCGCACCGAGCGGGAGGGTGTCGAGCGGAACATTGAGCGCGCCGGCGATGTGTCCTTGCGCGTATTCGGACGGCGACCGAACATCGATTATCGGGTCGCCGGCGCGCCACATTTCCTGCGCGGTCGAGACGTCGACACGTTCCGCAGCCACAGGGTCACAGTACGAGCCTGACCGGGTCAGGCGAGATGCGCGGTCACGACGAGGTTGTCGAGGTAGTTGTGATTCGCGGCATCGAACGCGCCGATGCAGGTGATCAACCGTAGGACGGGCAGCGGCGTCGGTCCGTATACGGCCTCGGTCGGGAATCGGTCCTTGGGAAAGCGCTGACTCGTGTCGACGACGAAATGCAATGTCTTGCCGGACTGCGTCGTGATGTAAACATCGGCGCCGGCGTGCAGCTCGCGCAGCCGGAAGAAGACCGCTGGTCCGCTACGGGAGTCCACATGCCCGGCAATCACGGCCGGGCCCGGATCCCCCGGCCGCACGCCGCCGGCGTACCAGCCGGCTTGCTCCCACTCCGTCGGCGACTGGAGAGTGTTGTCGACCTGCAGGCCGAGCGGCTGAAGCGAGCTGTCGACCCCGATCGACGGGATCGTGACTCGGGCCGGCGGGGACATGCCTGCGGCGGGCTTGGGATCGGCGTGCGCGGGACCGGTCGGGCCGCCGGGTATGGGAGGGATCCGGCCCGCGGCCGATTGGTTCGACAAGCTAAACGCCGACGATGTCGGGGGCGGCGCGGTGCTGCCGGTCCCAGCTGCCGGGTTCGAGTTAACCGTCCGGGCGCCGTCGGATCGGGTTATCCCGACGATCAATCCAACGGTGAGACTGACGAGGAGCACGGCACCAGCCGTCATGAGCGGCCGCGACAGTGACCGCTCATGACGACCGTGCCGACCACTCATCGCTCGACGCGCACCGTCCGCAAACCGCGCCGCGCGAGCATGACGCCGACGAGCAGCGCCGTCGCGATGGTTCCGCCTACCAATCCACCCATTGGCAACCAGGACAAGAGACCGCTGTTAGCGGTACCGCCACCACCGGCGGGAACGGCGCCGATTGGAGCCACCGTCGCGCCGGCCGCGTCGGTGATCGTTCGGGTGTCCAGTCCGCTGCCCTTGGCGTCGAGGACAACGATCGAATTGACGCTTGCCGACTTGATCGGGACGGTCGCGTCCGCGGTCAACGGGGCGCCGCCCGACGCGGTGACCGTCACCGGCCAGTTACCGGCCGCGACAGTCGAATACGCGGTCGCGGTGGCAAAGGGGACATCCGTGGCCACCGTAGGACCGTTGGTGGCCTGGATGGTTGCCTGGGGCGCGCGGCTGGCCGCCTGGATGACGCGAACCCGACCGCTACCTGCGGAAGCCGGGTTGAGCTCGTCATGCAGCACGATCCCGTGCAACTGAGCGTTCATTCCGACCGCGGCGGCCGTGTAGGCGTTGTCGGCCTGCGCGTTGAGCGTCCAGCTCAAGGCCGCCGGTGTCGACGCCGCAGCACCGTGCGGCCGCATCGATACGGCGTAGATCCCCGCAGGCAGCCGGTTGTAAGGGCTCACGTCGCCGTAGCCGACGCCGGACAGCCACAGCGTGGAGGTGCCACCGGCCAGCGACGTGAGGTATACATCCACGCCTGGCGTGTCCGGCGAGAAGTGCGCGCCGCGGACTATCGCGTAGGCCGGCGCGGTCGCCGAGGCGGACGGCGCAAGTGCCGCGGCAGCAAGACCGAGCAGTGCCGCCGCGGCCGCGAGCGCAGCGGCCCGTACCGATGAACGTCTCATGCATGACCTCCCGTGTGATCAGCTCAGCGTCGGTTGGGGCGTGAGGGTCACACCCCAGCTGAGTTCAGTGAGTTGGGTGTTGTTCTGCGTTGGTGACGAAATGCGGTCGGGCCGGTAGCCGGCCGGAAGTGTAGTGAGGAGGCCGGGCAGGACGGACGGTGGGATGGACAGCCGGACGGTTCGAGCAGGCGTACCGGCGGCGTTCTCGGCTGGGTCGACCTTCACAGCGACGACGGCGACATCGGTTCGAGCGGCAATGAGCCCGATAACCACGGCTGGGCGCAGATCCAGACCGCCGGTGGAAACCAGCGTCGACCACGCGGGCGCGACCGTGACCCGAGGATTGCGGAGCAGCGCCTCTCCGGCTAGCCGCCGATTCGTTGCATCGTCTTGGCGCTGGGCCTGTACCGACAGGATGTCCGGATGGTTGGTACCGAACACCATGCGGGCTTCGACGCTCTGGGTACCGGTACCGAAGACTGCGACCGGAATCGACGAGGCCAGTTCGGCCGTGAGGGCGGGAACCGAAGCCGCCTGAGCCCGAGTCTCCGGTGTCGAGACGATGACGTTGTCGGCGCGCCAATCTGGAGCGCCGGGATACCCGGGCGCGACGTGTGCCGCGGTGAAGCCGGCGCTCCGTAGTTCGCCGACGAGGTTCGGGTCGGCACTGATTCGCTGGCTACGGGCGATGTTCGTGTTCAGCCAGGCCCGAGCTCGGGCGATCGCTGCTGGTTCGAGCGGGGCAGCCGGTCTGGCCGGTCCGGCCGACGGTGCCGATGGTGCTGACGGTGCCCGAGTGACCGTCGGGGCGGCGGCGCGGGCGGTGCTGGTTCGCGGCGCGGGCTGCGATGAACCGGAGGTCACCGCGATGGCGGTGCCGATCCCGGCAGCAGCCGCAAGCGCCACGACGCCACCGGCGACGAGCACTCGCCGGCTGGGCCGCTTGCGCACCGCAGCGACTGGCTTCGGCTCTGGTTCGGTCTGCGGCTCTGCTTCAGCCGGCGGCTCTGCTTCGGCCTGCGGCTCTGGTTCGGCTGTAGCGCCTGAGCCCACCGACTCGACTTCGGCTGCGCTGACCGAAGTCGTCGGCGCTGCCTCCGCCGCAGGATCTGCCTCTGTCTTAGGTTCTGCCTCCGCCTCGAGCGCTGCGTCCGCCTCGAGCGACGAAGCCTCCGCCTCGAGCGCTGCCTCCGCCTCGAGCGCTGCGTCCGCCTCGAGCGCTGCGTCCGCCTCGAGCGCTGCGTCCGCCTCGAGCGCTGCGTCCGCCTCGAGCGCTGCGTCCGCCTCGAGCGCTGCGTCCGCCTCGAGCGACGAAGCCTCCGCCTCGAGCGACGAAGCCTTCGCTTCGGACTCGGCCTCCGTTTGGGGTTCGGCCTCCGCTTCGGGCGCCACAGCTTCCGCTTCGGGCGCCACAGCCTCCGCTTCGGGCGCCACAGCTTCCGCTTCGGGCTCGGCCTCCGCTTCGGGCGCCACAGCTTCCGCTTCGGGCTCGGCCTCCGCTTCGGACGCTACGGAGCCCTCGGGCTCGGGTTCCGGCTGTCGCTCGGCTTCGGCCGGGACGGCCTGAGGTTCGGCCGCGACCGGCTGCGACTGGATGTCGGCGGTCGGTGCACTGCGGAGCTTGCTCCTCGACCGCCTGGTCGAACGCGGCAGCCGGATCCGCGGCACCCTCGGCCTCGACATCGGAATCCGGCTCGAGCAGGGCGTCCAGTCCGGACTCGGCCGGTGGCGGAGGTGCAGCGTCGGGCAGCGGCTGATCCTCGTTCGCTCCGGCTGGTGGCGCCTCCGGTCCGAGACGGAAAGCCGCCGCAAAAGCAGCCGCGAGACCGGCCTCGCGATCCGTCTCCCGGTCAGGCGCGCCCGAGCCAGCAGTGTCGGGCGCGCCCGCACCTTCAGCCGATGTCTCGTCCTTGGGGCGGCGCCAGAAGCGCCAGCCTCGCGAAGTCGGCGTTTGCGGTGGTCCGCCGGGGTTGCCTGACTCGGACGGGGCGGGGGGCCGGTCGGGTGCAATCCACCGAGGCTGGGGAGCGGAATATGCCGCCGGCAGACCGGCTGATCCGGCGATCCGCCCGACGATGCGTGGCTCACTCGAGCGGATTCGCCGACCGGGTGGGCGAGCAGCTGGCGGCACGCGGTCACCATCGTGCGCCTTTGGGAGCCGAGATTCGGGATCGCCGGCCAGATGGTGCGTCTCCAGCGACGGATTGGCCGGATCAACTCGTCGTGACATGGGCTGCCCCGAGAGTTTGCGTATGTGCTGTCGTGGCGCTTTCTGGGCGACGCCAGCGCCCGGCATCGACGACGACGACCATTCCGCCGATCTGCTCCTCATTACGTTCCCCCGAAAGCCCGACGGCCGGCACGAAGGACAACTTGATCAGTTCGAATCGCAACGGTTCGTCGGTTTTACACGCGGCGCATCAGACCGTACCCCCGTCCGCCATACTTCGCCTCTCCGGCTAGCTACCCTGCAGGCATGCTGCGTTCGGTGATCCTGTCGGCCTCTCGGAATCAGCGGATCGAGCACCTCGTGTCGACGGCGCCGGTATCACGCAGCGTCGTCAGACGATTTCTGGGCGGAGCGAACACCGACGCTGCCGTTGCGGCGGCTGGGCGACTGATCGCTGGCGGCTTGGCGGTCAGCCTCGATCACCTTGGTGAGGACACAACCGACCTGGCCCATGCCGAAGCCGTTACTACCGCATACCTTGAGCTGTTGACGGCGCTCCACCGCGAGGGCCTAGCCGAGCTCGTCGGCCCGCTTACGCCTCGCGCGGAGGTCAGCGTCAAACTCAGCGCGGTCGGGCAGGCACTGCCCGGAGACGGCGAGAAAATAGCCCTCGAGCATGCGCGGCGGATCTGTGCCGCCGCCCGGGCGGTCGACGCAGCGGTCACCCTGGACATGGAGGACCACACCACCACCGATTCGACGCTGACGATCCTGAGCGAATTGCGGGCCGACTTCCCGGAGACGGGCGCGGTCGTGCAGTCTTACCTGCGCCGCACGGAGGGCGACTGTCGGGATCTCGCGAGCACCAACACCAGAGTTCGACTCTGCAAGGGCGCCTACGAGGAGCCACCGTCCGTCGCCTATCGGTCGCGGGACGAGGTGGATCGTTCCTACGTGCGCTGCCTGAACATCCTGCTCCACGGCGCTGGCCATCCGATGTTCGCAACTCATGACCCGCGTCTGATCGAGATAGCGGCCGCCCGCGCCAGGTACTATCGCCGGACCAAAGATCAATTCGAATTTCAGATGCTCTACGGCATCCGGCCGGACGAGCAGCGACGACTGGCGCGCAACGGCCACACGGTCCGGGTATACGTGCCGTACGGCCGCGAGTGGTACGGATACCTCATGCGGCGGTTGGCCGAGCGGCCGAGCAACGTGACCTTCTTCCTGCGCTCTCTCGTGTCGAAGGGCTGAGCATGACCGGCAAGCTGGCGATCCTCGGGGGTGGCAAGATCGGCGAAGCGCTGCTGTCCGGGCTCCTCCGTGGCGGCACGTTGCGCGTCGACGACGTCGTCGTCGTGGAGAAACACGAACCTCGGGCGGCGGAGCTGCGCGACAAGTACGGCGTGGCGACTGTCGATGTAGCGAAAGCCGCCGCGCACGCCGACACAATCCTGATCGCGGTCAAGCCGCAGGATATTGGCGCCCTGCTGGCTGAGTTAGACGACCAGGTCGGGTCCCGCCACACCGTGGTCTCCGTCGCGGCCGGTATCACAACAGCGCGCATCGAGGCCGCGCTGCCCAGCGACGTGGCCGTCGTGCGCTGCATGCCGAACACGCCCGCTCTGGTCGACCAGGCGATTACTGCGATCAGCCCGGGGCAGCACGCAGACGATGATCACCTTGCCATCGCCGAACGCTTGCTCTCCGCGGTCGGGCGGGTGGTGCGCGTTCCGGAGACGCAGCTCGACGCGGTGACTGCATTGTCCGGTTCCGGTCCCGCGTACTTCTTCTTCCTCGTCGAAGCGATGATCGACGCCGGAATCCTGCTCGGGTTACCCCGTGCCTTGGCCGCCGAGCTGATCGTGCAAACCGCGATCGGTTCGTCGATCATGCTGCGTGATTCGGGCGAGCATCCGGTCCAGTTACGAGAAGCGGTGACAAGTCCAGGCGGGACCACGATTGCTGCCATCCGTGAACTGGAGAACCACGGGGTTCGGGCCGCATTGCTCGCGGCTATCGAGGCGGCCTGTCTCCGCAGCCGCGAGCTGGGTGCCGCGTCTGCCTAGAGCCTGGACGGGGCGTCGCCACCGGCAACACTCCTCCGAACATCTATCGCTTCAGCCCCATCGGTACCGCTACTCTCACAGGCAGCACGTGCGTGTCTAGCTCGTCGGTGGGGAAGCCGACGCCGCGACACGTGCCGAAGGTGCTGGTGACGTATGAGCACGTCCAAGGAGCGTGGTTCCGCGCGTACTGGCGGTAAACGGTCCGAAGCCGCGACCAAGCCCACTCCGCCCCAACGCGTCAAGAAATCCGACACAGCGTCGTCTGCACGGCCGACAGCCGTGGACGATGCGGGGCTGTCCGAGGTGCGCTTCCTCACGGTGGCCGAGGTCGCCTCGGTGATGCGGGTATCCAAGATGACCGTGTATCGACTCGTGCACGGTGGGGAACTGCCGGCCGTTCGAGTCGGCCGGTCCTTCCGGGTGCCCGACCAGGCCGTGCACGACTACCTGCGGGCCGCGTACATCGAGGCCGGCTGACCGAACCACCCGGTATCCCGCGAGGGAAGTGTGTGCACCGTCTGCGGCGCCCGGATGCACGCGGGCGGCGCTGCCTCCACCCCGCAATCACCCCACCAAACCACCGCGGATCGATGCGCGATTTCGCGGCGACGCGGCTCCTAGTCATCCACAACGGTGCTATTGCGTGCTCGGCCGCCTTGCCGGACGCCGTCCGCATCGCCGTATCGGGCCAACTACGTCCCTGGCGGACCACTAGCGCGCCTCGCTGCGGCGGGTACGCTGGCGCAGGTCCATCGACGCCCGGCGACTTGGTCTCGGGCACTCACGACAACAGCCCAGCCACGCCGCTGGGCATTGACGAGGTTGCTCCATGGGTTCTGTGATCAAGAAGCGGCGCAAGCGCATGGCGAAGAAGAAGCACCGGAAGCTGCTCAAGCGCACCCGAGTTCAGCGCCGCAACAAGAAGTAGGCAGGTTCGTCGCCGCGCGGACATAGCGCGCCTCTGGTAACTCCCCGTGTGCGGTATCTGGTCACATGGCCGTAACCCGATGACGCCGGCCCGGCCGTAAACTCGGGGCCGCAGGTCATTTGTCGGCCCCGAGGGGAAACATGCCGCGAGTCGTGCTCGTAACCGGCGTGAGAGGCTACCTCGGCAGCCGCCTGTGCGGGCAGTTGTCGGCCGACCCGTCCGTCGACCGCATCGTCGGCGTCGACACCGCTCCTCCGACAAAGGCTGATCTGGCCCGGCTTGGCCGGGCCGAATTCGTTCGAGCGGACATCCGCAATCCCCTGATTGCTCGGGTGATAACGCACGCCAACGTCGACACGGTCGTGCACGCCTCAGTCACCGCGACTCCGCGCGGCGCGGGTGGGCGTACCCCGATGAAGGAACTCAACGTCATCGGGACAATGCAGCTGCTCGCCGCTTGCCAGAAGTCGGAGGCCGTGCGCCGCCTGGTCGTGAAGTCGACGACCTCGGTATACGGCTCGAGCCCCCGCGATCCGGCGGTGTTCACCGAGGACACCGAAGCACGTGGCCTGCCACGTGCTGGCTACGCGAAGGATGCCGTCGAGGTCGAAGGCTACGTTCGCGGGTTCAGCCGGCGTCGTCCGGACATCTGCGTGACGATGCTGCGTTTCGCGAACTTCATCGGACCGACCATCGAGACGCCGCTCACCCGCTATCTCGCCCTGCGAATCGTCCCCACCGGCCTGGGGTATGACCCCAGGCTGCAGCTGCTGCACGAGGACGATGCGATCGAAGTGCTGCGCATGGCGACAATGGCTGACCGGCCCGGCGTGTTCAACGTCGCTGGCGATGGCGCCCTGCTGCTCTCCCAGGCCATCCGTCGGGAGGGGCACCTCAGCATTCCCGTACCGGCCTTCGGCGTGCAGTTCGCCAGCCGGTTCGTGCGTCGCCGCGGCGTGGACTTCTCCCCCGAGCAGCTGCAGTTCCTGAACTTCGGCCGGGTGGTGGACGTGACCAAGCTGCACCAGGACTTCGCGTACCGCCCGCAGTACACCACCGCCGAGGCATTTAAGGCCTTCGTGTCCGGGCGGCCGGTGCGGCCCGTGATTTCGGCGAATGCCGTGCGGCGCGGTGAGGAGCTTCTGCTGCAGGCACTCCGGCTGCCCGCAACTGCGGCACCAGGAGTCGCTAGCCGTGGATGAGGCACCCGTGTTACGGCTGGTCCCGTCCGAGTCGAATCCGGGCGGATCAGCGAGCGAACCCGGCAGGCCGGAGACCGCCCGCCGCCGGAGCGCCGGGGCGGCGCAAGCGGTCGAGCCGCCGCCGGCCGCGGCCGAACCGGCCCAGCCGCCGTCTGCGCCGCCGCCCGAGTCGAGCGTCGATCTCGCTGGTGGCGAGACGACATCTGGCGTGCGGTCGCCCGAGCCGCCGGCCGGTTCGCCGCCACCGGTCATGCCCTCGGACTGGCAGCGACAGCTCGCGCTCGCAGTCGACTTCTGGCGGCGCCGGCTCACCGGTGAGTACGAGGTCGACGATTTCGGCTTCGACCCGGACCTCACCGAGAATGTGCTCGTGCCGCTACTGCGGCCGCTCTACCACACCTGGTTCCGCACCGAGGTGATCGGAACCCACAACCTGCCCCGAGAGGGCGGTGCTCTTCTCGTGGCGAACCATGCGGGCGGGTTGTGGGCCATCGACGGTGCGATGACAGCGATTGCCGTGCACGTCACGCACCCGAATCACCGATATCTCCGCATGCTCGGCGCGGACCTGGTGTTCACGACGCCCGTGCTCGGCCCGCTCGCCCGCAAGACCGGGGCCACGCTCGCGTGCAACGCCGACGCCCAGCGCCTACTCAATGAGGGAGAACTGGTGGGCGTCTGGCCAGAGGGCTTCAAGGGCATCGGCAAGCCGTTCAGCGAGCGATACAAGCTCCAGCGGTTCGGTCGCGGCGGTTTCGTGTCAGCCGCGTTGCGCACCGGCGCTCCGATCATTCCGGTCTCCGTCGTCGGGTCGGAGGAGGTTTACCCCGTCTTGGGCAACGCGAAGACGCTCGCGCGGCTCCTGAACCTGCCGTACTTTCCGCTTACGCCGACCTTCCCGTGGTTGGGCCCGCTCGGGCTGCTGCCGTTGCCGGTGAAGTGGTATATCGAGTTCGGCGAGCCGATCCCCACGTCCGACTACGGGGTGCACGGCGCCGACGATCCGATGCTCGTGTTCGAGCTGACCGATCGGGTTCGCGAGATCATCCAGAGCACGCTGTACCGGCTGCTCATGCAGCGCCGATCCGTCTGGCGCTAACCGGCAGCCGCGACGTCACCGGGTGGTCTGCGATCCGACGCCGCTCGTCCTGCAGTTGCTGGCGGCGCCGGATCATTACGCCGGCGGCGACCCCACCAGCTACGGCGGACGCGCCGACTGCGATGGGCACGCCGACCCGGATCGCCTTGCGACCGGTGCGGAAGTCCCGAATCTCCCATTCCCGATCGCCTGCCTCGGCCCGCAACGCGGAGTCGGGATTAACCGCGACCGCGGTGCCGACGAGGCTGAGCATGGGTATGTCGTTGATCGAGTCCGAGTAGGCCGAGCATTGCGCGAGATCCAGCCCTTCACGGGCCGCGAGCTCTTGAACGGCGTGGGCCTTGGCCTCGCCGTGCAGCACGTCACCGATCAGCAATCCGGTGTATTTGCCGTCGATGGTCTCGGCGACCGTACCGAGCGCGCCGGTCAAGCCCAGCCGGTCCGCGATAATCTCGGCGAGTTCTTGCGGCGTTGCGGTCACCAACCAGACTCGACGACCTGCCGCCAGATGGGCGCGGGCGAGGGCGAGCGTCCCGGACCAGATCTTGTCGGCCATCGTCTCGTCGTAGATCTCTTCGCCCAGTGCGACAACATCGGTCACTTTCTTGCCGGCAACGAACGCCAAGGCCGAATCCCGCGTCGCATGCATGTCGCCCTTCGACTCGCCCCGGGTACGAAGCTTGGCCTGACGCAACGTGAAGCGTGCCACGTCGTGCCAATCGAAGAACTTGCGCGCGGCGAGGCCCTTGGCGAAGTGGAAAATTGAGGCGCCGACCATCATGGTGTTGTCGACGTCGAAGAACGCAGCGCCGGGTGGCTGCTCTGGGGGTTTCTGCGCTTTCGGGTACTCGATTCCAGCGATCTTCGGGTCCGGACGGGCACCCGCCACGGCTGACCTCCCGCGCGCGTGAACTAAGGTGCACAGCCTACTCAGGTGTAGGCCCCGGATCGGAGGTAACGATGACCGCGGAGACGGGCCGCGCGCAGGCTCGGGACCCAGCGATGGGGATCTCGGAGCTCGTGCGGCGGTGGCGGGTCGAGCGTCCGGAGCAGCGCGCCCTGATCGACGGGGCGACCGTGCTGACCTGGGCCGAATTGGACGCGGCGACCACCCGGGCCGCACGCGGGCTGCTCGCGGCGGGGCTTTCCGCCGGCGATCGGGTGGCCATCCAGGTGAGCTCGGGGGCTCCGTTCAGCGCGCTGTACCTCGGTGCGCTGCGGGCCGGGTTGATCGCGGTCCCGGTCAATTCCACCTATACGACGCCGGAGCTTCGCTATGTGCTGACCGATTCGGGCGCGTCGCTGCTCGTCACCGACTCGGTCGCCGCATTGGGCGAGCGCGAGAGCCTGCCGGTTCTGCAAGTCATTGCGGCCGTGCGTGAGTCCGGTGATGAAGGGTCCACACTCGGCGACCTGCTGGCCCACGGTGACGGCCCAGATCCCGCCGGCGATCGCCACGGCCCTGAGACCGCTGTTGTCCTGTACACCAGCGGCACCAGTGGTCGCCCACGCGGCGCGATGCTCTCGGCCGCCGCCCTGCTCGCGAACCTCGAGCAGATGTCGGCCGTGCAGCCGCCGCTCATGCGCGGCGACGATGTCGGGTACGTGCCCGTGCCGCTGTTTCACATCTTCGGGCTCAACGTTGGCCTCGGCATGACGGTGCACGCCGGCGCGACGGCCGTGCTCGCCGGCCGATTCGATCCGGGCGACTCGCTGGCCACCATGGCCGAGTGCAAGGTGACCGTCGTCATCGGGGCGCCAGGAATGTTCACTGCGTGGCTGGCCTATCCCGACTTTCACCGCGGGTTCGCGACGGTTCGGTTCGCACTGTCCGGATCGGCTCCGCTCGCGCCCGCGCTCGTCGACCGCTATGCCGAGGAGGGTGTTGCCCTCTTCGAGGGATACGGCCTGACCGAGTGTGCCCCGGCTGTGACGCTGAATGCGGGAGACGCCAAGCCCGGGTCGATCGGGCGGCCACTTCCCGGTGTCGAGGTCGAGCTTCGCGATCCAGACGGCGAGCCGATCACCGAGGACGACCCGGGCCAGCTGATCGTCCGCGGGCCGAATCTGTTCTCCGGATACTGGCCGGATGGCGTCGACGGGCCCGACGAGGACGGTTGGTTCGCCACCGGTGATATCGGATTGTGGGACGAGGATGGGGAGTTACTCCTCGTCGGTCGCACCACTGAACTTGTGGTCATCAACGGGTTCAACGTCTATCCGGCCGAGGTCGAGGCCGTGCTGGGGGCACAGCCCGGCGTCGCGGAAGTATCCGTGCTCGGTGTGGATGACGACGAAACCGGCGAGGCGGTGCTCGCGTACGTCGTGCCCGTGTCCGGCGCCGAGCTGGATCCGGACGCGATGCTTGCCCAAGCGGCGACGTCGTTGGCCCGGTTCAAGCTG
This sequence comes from uncultured Actinomycetota bacterium, assembly GCA_963809815.1. GTDB lineage: Bacteria > Actinomycetota > Actinomycetes > Mycobacteriales > Jatrophihabitantaceae > CAVVJA01. Next base: position 83,851 of record CAWELM010000014.1, on the reverse strand, counting down.
CCGCGTCGCATCGAGGTTGTCGACGCCTTGCCCCACACGGTCACCGGAAAGGTCATGAAATGGCGGTTACGCCCCGCGAGGTCCGCCGATGCCAGCGGCTGACCACCACGTCACGCTCATCACCCGGCGCGGCTGCCACCTGTGTGAGGAGGCGGAGATGCTGCTGCGCCGATTGTCACAAGACGTCGGCTTTCGCTATGCCGAGATAGACGTCGACGCCGATCCGGCACGGCAGGCCGAATATTCCGACCGAGTGCCGGTCATTCTCATCGACGGTCGGGAGCACGGGTACTGGCGGGTTGAGGAGGCTCGTTTCCGCGCCGCCGTCAGCCGGTAGGGGCTCGCCCTTCGCCGACTACCCTGGGGTCGGACGAGAGGAGCCGAGGTGAGTTCCCGAGGTGGCGGGTTCGGCGGCCAGCCGAACATGCAGCAGCTGATGAAGCGCGCCCAGAAGATGCAGCAGGAACTGGAGGCCGCCCAGGCCGAGCTCGCGGAGGCACGGGTCACGGGGAGCGCGGGCGGTGGTCTCGTCACGGCCACCGTCACCGGCTCGGGCGAGCTGATCGCGGTCACCATCTCGCCGACGGTGATCGACCCGGACGATATCGAAACCCTGCAGGATCTGGTCGTCGCCGCAGTCCGCGATGCCAACCGCGCGGCCGGTGAGCTGGCTGGGGAGAAGATGGGTCCCTTGACCGGTGGGGCGGGCGGACTCGGCGGCCTGGGCCTGCCCGGCCTCTGACGTCCGGAATCACGTCGTGTACGAAGGCGCCGTCCAGGATCTAATCGACGAGCTCGGCCGGCTGCCCGGCATCGGGCCCAAGAGTGCGCAGCGGATTGCCTTTCATTTGCTCGCCGCTGAACCGGTCGACGTCGAGCGGCTCGCCGCGATCCTGCAGCGGGTCAAGGCCGAAGTGCGGTTCTGCCGTACGTGCGGAAATGTTGCCGAGTCGGAGGAGTGCCGGATCTGCCGTGATCCGCGGCGGGACGCCACGGTCATCTGCGTCGTCGAGGAGCCGAAGGACGTCGTGGCCGTGGAACGGACCCGCGAGTTCCGCGGCCGCTATCACGTCCTGGGCGGGGCCATCAGCCCAATCGACGGAGTGGGGCCGGACGACCTGCGGGTCCGGGAGCTGATGGTGCGGCTACGGGACGGCACGGTGAAAGAGCTGATTCTCGCCACTGACCCCAACCTGGAAGGGGAGGCCACCGCGACCTACCTGGCCAGGCTCGTGATGCCAATGGGCCTCATCGTTACCCGGTTGGCGAGCGGGCTGCCGGTGGGTGGTGATCTCGAGTACGCGGACGAGGTCACCCTAGGCCGGGCGTTCACCGGACGGCGGCGCGTCGAGTGACACCCGTGATGGCCTCGCGACGGACCACGTTCTGGGTCGCAGTCTGTGCGGCAGGCGTGCTGACGCTCGCCGGCACGGTCGTGGCTGTGGCTGGATACTTCACGTCGACCGGGCCGGGTCGGGTGGTGCGCGATTACTTCGCGGCGTTGTCGCGCGGGGACGCGCGTGCCGCTCTCGGCTACGGCGCTCTGCCGGACGGTTCGCGTGAACTACTGACCGGGCCCGTGTTGCGCGCTCAGCAGCAGGTGGGCCGGATCGGTCCGGTATCCGTCATAGCCATCGATCAAGACCACGACACGGCGTCGGTCAGCGTGCATTACGCGATCACCTTCGCCGGCGACACCACCCCCAACGTCGTCGACGATCAGGTGAGGATGATCAAGCACGGCCGGTCGTGGCGACTCACGGAAACCGCAGTTCCGGTCGATCTCACCCTCAAGAGTGCGCAACGTCGTGCTTCCGTCGCTGGCGCGGTCATCCCGACCGGCCGACCGCTTGTCTTCCCCGGCGCGGTGCCTATTGCATTCGACGCGCCGGCGCTACAGCTCGCCGGCCTCCCTGGGCGAGTCGTTCGCTTTGCCCACCCGACGCCACCGCTGGAGGTCACGGTCAGCGCGGTCGGACAGCAGATGGTGCACGATGCTGTGACTGCCGCCCTTCGCAAGTGCCTTGGCAGTGCGCATCCGGATCCGTTGTGCCCGATGCCGACCGGCGGCCGGGCCGTGCCGGGCACCGTCCGCGGGGACATCGACGAAGAGATCCCGGAGCTCACTGTGACGGTCGCGCCGGATGCCGATGGTCGCATCGAGGTGACGGGCAAGGTGCCGGTCACCGGCAGCTATACGGTATTGACGTTCGAGAACCAGCCAGCGTCCGAACCACTGAAGCGCGAAAAGCTGGTCATTCGGGCGCATGCGTCCGCACGCACGCCGACCGACATCGTCTGGGACGTGTCGTGATGCGACTCGCCCGGCTTGGCGTGATCCTTGCCCTGTGCGCTGGGCTGGGCCTGGTCACGCCAGGCTCTGCCGGGGCAGCACCGGGCCCGTCGCAGGCACCGGAGTGGTGGTTCGACGCCTGGAACGTTCCGGCGATCTGGGCGGCCGGCGCACGCGGACAGGGCGTCATCATCGCCGAGATCGACACCGGCGTTAATGCCGCGCTACCTGAGCTCGCCGGAAAGATCCTGCCGGGCAAGGATTTCGGCGACGCCGGCGGGGATGGCCGCACGGACCGGGACCAGGAACCGTTCGGGCACGGTACGGCCATGGCCTCGGTCATGGTGGCCCGGCCAACCCTGCTGGACATCACCGGTCTGGCGCCCGACGCGCAGGTGCTGCCGATTGCCGTCCCCATTCAAGGGACCTCGGACGCAAGCGCCATTGATCACGTCCCGGAAGCGATCCGATGGGCCGTCGATCATCACGCCAGGGTCATCAGCATGTCGCTGGGTGGCCGGCGGGACCCCGCCGAGGACAGCGTCCCGTGTCCGTCCGATGAACAGAGCGCGATCGACTACGCCGTTGCGCGCGGCGCGATCGTGGTTGCGGCGGGGGGGAATTCCGGGCAGAGCGGCAGTCCGGTCGAGGATCCCGGCGTCTGCTTGGGAGTGGTGTCAGTCGGTGCTATCGACTCGCACGGCGTGGTGGCCCCGTTCTCCTCACGTCACCCCTACCTGACGCTTGTCGCCCCTGGGATAGGCATCGCCTCACTCGGGCGAGTTCCCGGAGCCGCATACCTCGGAGACGGCACCAGCCAGGCCACCGCGATCACGTCGGCGGCGCTGGCTCTCGTCTGGTCGAAGCACCCGTCGCTGACCGGTCGGGAGATTGTCACCCGCGTCCTCGCCACGCTCAAGCACCGGGCACCGACGCACGACCCGGCCTATGGCTACGGCGCGCTGGCCGTCCGCCCGGCGGTTCTCGCGGCAGTACCGCCCAACGCAGCCAACCCGGTGTATGACGCGCTGGCGCCTTTCCTGGACCGCGAGCACGCACGGGCAGCGGCAGCGGCAGCGAGCAGCCAGCTCGCACCGCAGCCGGCCGCGACGACCAATGCGCCGCCGGGAAAGTTCCAAGCAGGTGCCGAGCCGGGCACCTTCAGCGGGCCGGTATTGGCCGGAACGGTGGCGGCCCTGGTCGGCATCGCTGTTCTCGCCGTGCTCGGCGGGATGGCTTGGGCGTCGCGTCGCCGATCGCCCAGTCCGGCCCCGATGCCGCCGCCGCCGGCGTGGCCGACGGAATCGGCCGGGATGAGCCTGCCCGAGTGGCAGGACATCACCGGGCCGATCTGGCCCTTCGCCCCGCCACCCAGTCAGCGCATCCGCTGATCGTTACCCGCGCTCGCGTACGTACCGGTTCAGCGCGCTCACGACACCGCGCAGCGACGCCTGCACGATCGATTCGCTGATGCCGACGCCCCACTGCACCTTGTCGCCCACCTCGATCTCGAGGTAGGCCGCGGCTTCCGCGTCCCGGCCGGCCGTGAGTGCGTGCTCCGCGTAGTCGAGGACGCGGATGGGCGTGCCACCAAGACCTACGTCGATGTCGGACATCGCCGCGCAGAACGCCGCGATCGGACCGTTGCCTACTCCTGTCAGCTCGTACACCGTGCCAAATGCCTTGACGGTGCTGGTGATCCGCTCGATGCCCTCGTTGCTCGTCGAGGAGAACTTGATCAGCTCGAATCCGCCCGGGGCCAGGTACTCCTCGGTGAAGATCTGCCACATCTGCGCGGCGTCGACCTCGCCGCCCGCGCCCTCGGTGTGCCGTTGGATCACCTGGCTGAACTCGATCTGGAGTCGGCGCGGCAGGTCGAGCTTGTTCTCCATCTTCATCAGGTAGGCAACGCCGCCCTTGCCGGACTGCGAATTGACCCGAATGACTGCCTCGTACGACCGGCCGACGTCCTTCGGGTCGATCGGCAAGTACGGCATCTGCCACGGCATCTCGCGGACGGGCTGGCCGGCCTCGACGGCGGCGCTCTCCAGCGCGTCGAACCCCTTCTTGATCGCGTCCTGGTGCGATCCGGAGAACGATGTGTAGACCAGGTCCCCGACGTAGGGGTGCCGTTCGTGCACGCCGATGCGGTTGCAGTACTCCACGGTCCGACGGATCTCGTCGATGTCGCTGAAGTCGATCTGCGGGTCGATGCCCTGGCTGTAGAGGTTCAGACCCAGTGTCACCAAGTCGACGTTGCCCGACCGCTCGCCGTTTCCGAACAGGCATCCTTCGACCCGGTCCGCCCCGGCCAGCATCGCCAGTTCCGCGTCGGCGACAGCTGTGCCGCGGTCGTTGTGCGTATGCACGGACAATGCGACGTACTCGCGCCGGGGCAGGTTCCGGCTCATCCATTCGATCTGGTCGGCGTAGACGTTTGGCGTGCTGCGCTCGACGGTGCACGGCAGGTTGATGATGATCTCCCGGTCCGGTCCGGGCTGCCACACGTCCATCACGGCGCTGCAGATGGAAAGCGCGAAGTCGGCCTCCGTGTCCATGAAGATTTCTGGCGAGTACTCGTAGCCGAAGTCCGTCTCCGGCAGATACGTTTCGGCGAACTTGACTACCGCCTGCGTGCCCTGGATGGCGACGGACTGACATTCGGCCCGCCCGTCGCCGGGCCAGCCGAACACAACGCGCCGGAACATCGGAGCGGCCGCGTTGTAGAGATGGACGCTGGCCCGCTTGGCGCCGACCAGCGACTGCACCGTCCGCTCGATGAGCTCCTCGCGAGCTTGAGTCAGCACCGAGATGCGCACATCGTCGGGTACCCGGTCGGTCTCGATGAGTTCGCGGACGAAGTCGAAATCGGTTTGACTCGCCGCCGGGAAACCAACCTCGATCTCTTTGTAGCCCAGGCGGACGACGAGGTCGAACATGGCCCGCTTCCGAGTGCTGTTCATTGGGTCGATCAGGGCTTGATTGCCGTCGCGCAGATCGGTGGACAGCCACCGCGGGGCGGCGGTGATGGTGCGACTCGGCCACTGACGATCGGGCAGATGGACGGCTGGGAACGGCCGATACCGGTAGCACGGCATTCCCGAAGGCTGTTGTGCATTCATGATGAGCTGCTCCTGGGAGGGTTCAACGGATTGAACGGCCGGCGCAGCGAAACGGCCCGCGACGAGGGGCCGACCGGAGTGACTACCGGGCCTCGTCGCGGCCGCGAAGAAGCAGCGCGCGCATCATGACCTGGACAGGTTACTGCATGCTCCCCGGGTCGCGCGAATACCATCGGTGGGCCTGCACCGAGGACTGACGAAGGAGTCCGATGCCGCACACCGTTGCCGCAGAGCTTGTCGGCAACGTCGCCCAGGTGATGGTGTCGGTGGGCGACTCAGTGACACCGACGGACACCCTCGTCATCCTGGAATCGATGAAGATGGAAATCCCAGTGCTGGCCGAGGTCACGGGCACGGTCGGCGAGGTGGCCGTTTCGGTCGGGGACGTCATCACTGAGGGCGACGTCATCGCCGTCATCGAGATCGGAGGCTTGTGATGGTCAGCCAGGAACGCATCATCCGGACCGCCATTCCCGGCCCCCGTTCGCTCGCGCTGCAGGCCCGCAAAGTGACTGCGGTATCGGCCGGGATCGGCACTGTGCTCCCGATCTACGTGAAGCAGGCGAGCGGCGGCATCGTTCTCGACGTCGACGGCAACCAGCTGATCGACTTCGGATCCGGCATTGCCGTCGTATCGGTCGGCAACGCCGCCCCCCGAGTGGTGTCGGCCGTGCAGGATCAGGTCGCGGACTTCACCCACACCTGCTTCATGGTCACGCCCTACGAGGAGTACGTGAGAGTCGCCGAGACCCTCAATGAGCTGACGCCCGGTACGCACGAGAAGCGCTCGGCGTTGTTCAATTCCGGCGCCGAGGCGGTGGAGAACGCGGTCAAGATCGCCCGCCACTACACGGGTCGGCCGGCTGTGGTCGCCTTCGATCACGCGTATCACGGCCGCACCAACCTGACGATGGCGCTGACCGCCAAGAACATGCCGTACAAGCACCGATTCGGCCCGTTCGCCGGTGAGGTCTATCGGGCCCCCATGGCGTATCCGTTCCGCTGGCCTGGCGGGTCGGCGCGGTGTACCGCCGAGGCCTTCGGCGTCTTCGCCGACCACGCGCACTCCCAGGTCGGCGAGTCCAACATTGCCGCGGTCATCATCGAGCCGATCCAGGGTGAAGGCGGGTTCGTCGTGCCGCCGACCGGGTTCCTGCCTCAGCTCGCGGCATGGTGCGCTGAACACGGCATCGTGCTCATTGCCGACGAGATCCAGACCGGGTTCTGCCGCACCGGCGATTGGTTCGCCTGCTCGCACGAGGATGTCGTGCCGGACCTGATCACTACCGCGAAGGGCATCGCCGGCGGCTTGCCGCTCGCGGGCGTCACGGGCCGCGTCGAGATCATGGACGCGGTGCATAGTGGCGGGCTCGGCGGCACTTACGGTGGCAACCCGGTCGCCTGCGCTGCGGCGCTGGCGGCGATCGAGACGATGCGCGTGGATGACCTGTGCGCGGCGGCGCGGCGGATCGAGTCCGTGATGCGACCCCGGCTGGAGGCGCTCGCCGCCAAGTACGACGTCATCGGCGATGTCCGCGGGCGCGGTGCCATGCTCGCCGTGGAGCTGGTAACCGGCGGCGGTTCCCTCGAGCCGAATCCGGAGCTGACGTCCGCCGTGTCGTCGGCTTGTCACCGGGAAGGCCTGATCACGCTCACGGCGGGGACCTATGGCAACGTCCTGCGCTTCCTGCCGCCGCTCGTCATCGGCGATGCGCTCCTGACCGAAGGGCTTGACCTGCTGGAGTCGGCGTTCGCGGCCGCCGTTCATGGCCACCCCAGCGCACCGCCCGAGATACCCCCGTTGTCGGATGGGCTCGAGGTCACCGATACGGCCGACACCGACTGACTCGCCCACTCGACTTCAAACGGTGCCGGTCGAGCCGAGCTTGACCGAACTCGACCGAGTTGACCGGAACCGTGCCCGCGGCTACGAGAACGTAGAGGCGCGGACCTGTAGGCGGTCCGCCGGCAGCAAGAACCAGTGCTGGTCGAGGCACCGCACCTTCACGTGCGTAATCGTCCGGCCGCCGCAGTCGAGCTGGGCCGACCACTCAGCTGCCGCCGGAGCGTGGCACTGCGGGCACTCCAACGTGTCGACAACCACAGTCCGGCTGGCGGTCTGGTGTTCAGATTCTCTGTTCATGGTCTCCCCCGACGAGGTCGGCTGCCCGGCCCTGCCGGGGGTGGATATGCGGCCCGGTCGTACCGGGGTGTTATCTGCAGTGGAGGCAACCCCGTAGCCCGTGATACGACGAGGTGCGATTGAAAAGGGCAGACCCCAGCCGGGCGGCCGTCTGCGCGCATCGGGAAGGCGAGATCGCGGCGGCCGGTATCCTGCCCTGTGAGTAGTAAGGGCGTTGGGAAGGGGCGGTTGTGGGGCTCGTCGTGCAGAAGTACGGCGGCTCATCCGTTGCCGATGCCAAACGCATCAAGCGTGTCGCTGAGCGAATTGTGGCCACCCGGCGGGAGGGCCACGACGTCGTGGTTGTCGTCTCGGCAATGGGCGACACGACCGACGAGCTGATCGAATTGGCCGAGCAGATCGTTCCGGTCCCCGGCGGCCGGGAGTTCGACATGCTGCTCACCGCGGGGGAACGCATCTCGATGGCGCTACTCGCGATGGCGATCAATTCGTTGGGCTACACCGCGCAGTCATTCACGGGCTCGCAGGCCGGCGTGCTCACCACGTCCGTCCACGGCAAGGCGCGCATCGTCAACATCACGCCCGGACGGGTCGAGGAATCGCTGGCCGACGGGAACGTGGCAATCGTCGCGGGATTCCAGGGTTTCTCGAAGGAGACCATGGACATCACGACGCTCGGCCGCGGCGGATCCGATACCACGGCGGTGGCGCTCGCCGCCGCGCTTTCGGCGAATGTGTGCGAGATCTACACGGATGTCGACGGCGTGTACACAGCCGACCCGCGCATTGTGCCCAACGCGCGGCGACTGGGCCGAGTCACCTACGAGGAAATGCTCGAATTGGCCGCGTGCGGGGCAAAGATCCTGCACCTGCGGTCAGTCGAGTACGGGCGCAGCTATGGCGTGCCGATGCACGTCCGCTCGTCGTTCTCGACCAAACCGGGCACGCTCGTCACCGGATCGATCGAGGAGCAAGCAGTGGAGCAAGCGATTATCACCGGCGTCGCCCACGACCGCAGCGAGGCAAAGGTGACCGTCGTCGGCGTCCCGGACAAGCCGGGGCAGGCGGCCGCATTGCTCCGTGAGCTCGCGACGGCTGAGACCAATATCGACATGATCGTCCAGAACGTTTCGACTCGCGGGACGGGCCGGGCCGATGTCTCGTTCACGATTCCGACGTCCGATGGCGCCACTGCTCTGAACGCGCTGCGGCGGGTGCAGTCCGTCGTCGGCTTCGAGGAGTTGCTCTACGACGATCACATCGGGAAGTTGTCGCTCGTCGGGGCGGGGATGCGTACCCATCCTGGAGTGGCCGCAACCTTCTTCAGCGCGCTCGCCGACGCCGGCGTCAACGTCGAGATGATCTCCACCTCGGAGATCCGCATTTCCGCGGTCTGCCGGGACGTCGACCTCGACTCCGCGGTTCGCGCCGTGCACGACGCGTTCGAGTTGGGCTCTACCGACGAACCGGCGGTCGTCCACGGCGGGAGCGGGCGATGAGACGTTCACCTCGTCTCGGGTCGTCGCTGCGCCGGAGGAGCCGATGAGGGTCGGCGTGGTCGGCGCGACCGGTCAGGTCGGCGGGGTAATGCGCCGGATGCTGGCGGAGCGGGCGTTCCCCGTGGACGAGATCCGATACTTTGCCTCCTCGCGATCAGCCGGCTCGACGTTGCCCTGGGACGGCGCGGACATCGTGGTCGAGGACGCAGCGTCGGCTGACCCCGCCGGATTGGATATCGCACTGTTCTCCGCGGGTGCCTCGACGTCTCGGGTGCAGGCGCCGCGGTTTGCGGCCGCAGCTGTCACGGTGATCGACAACTCATCCGCGTGGCGGATGGACCCGGATGTGCCACTCGTGGTCGTGGAGGTGAACGCGTCGGCGGCGCGGGCGGCCCGCAAGGGAATCATCGCGAATCCCAATTGCACGACGATGGCCGCCATGCCGGTGGTCGCCCCGCTACATCGGGCCGCGGGCCTGGTGCGGATGGTGGCATCCACCTATCAGGCTGTGTCTGGCAGCGGATTGTCGGGCGTGGACGAGCTGGACAAGCAAGTGCGTCAGGTGGTGGATCGCGCCGCGCTGCTCACGCACGACGGCTCGGCCGTGACATTTCCGGCCCCGGAGAAATACGTCCGGCCCATCGCGTTCAACGTGCTGCCGATGGCCGGCTCGCTCGTCGACGACGGCTCGGGTGAGACCGACGAGGAACAGAAGCTGCGCAACGAGTCACGCAAGATTCTCGACATCCCGCAGCTGCGGGTGTCCGGAACCTGCGTCCGGGTGCCCGTTTTCACCGGACACTCGCTGTCCCTGAACCTGGAGTTCGCGGCCGCGATACCCGTGGCTCGGGCGCTGGAATTGCTGGAGTCAGCCCCTGGCGTTGCCTTGTCGGACGTACCCACTCCGCTCGAGGCCGCTGGGCAGGATCCGAGCTACGTAGGCCGGATCCGGCAGGATCCCGGCGTCGACGGTGACCGCGGCTTGGCCCTGTTCGTGAGTAATGACAATCTGCGCAAGGGTGCAGCGCTGAACGCCGTCCAGATCGCGGAGCTGCTCCTCGCCTGAGCGCCGCCAGTGCGCCCCGGATATGTCATCGCGACTATCCGGCGCACCCTGGCGACACGGAGATCTGGGACGGAATTGCCCGCCTAGTGACCATTTACGTCCCTGATCCTCAAGGGGACGGAACCGAGGCGTTCCACGCGAAGGGCTCCATTTCCCGCAGCACTCGGCGCCGGCGGTTGCGCGGCAGGTGGTCGATGAACAGAATTCCGCGCAGGTGCTCTGCCTCATGGAGGAGGCAGCGAGCGAAGTACCCCGTCCCGGTGACCTCGATCGGTGTGCCGGTTTCATTGACCCCGCGCAGGGTTGCGACCCAGGGCCGCGCCAGCTCGTGGAAGGGTCCCGGCACCGATAGGCAGCCTTCCTCGCCGTCGTCGATCGGCCCGGAAGTCGACACGACCTCCGGATTCACGATATGCCCGACATGCCGCCTGTCTTCTGCATCTAGGCAGTCGTAAACGAAGACGTTGAGGCTGACGCCGATCTGCGGCGCGGCCAGACCCACTCCGTCCGCGGCATACATGGAGGCGAACATGTCATCGATGAGAGCGGCTAGGCCGGCGTCGAATTCGGTGACCGGCTGGCACGGCGTCGCCAGCACCGGATCACCGACAACCGTTATCTTGCGTGCCGTTCCCGCCACGGGGCTCTCCCTTGCCGCGAATGTCCTCCGAGCAATGATCCCAGATCAGGCCCAACGGAGACTTAGTTGCGTGACGCCACATGAACGTCACCCCGGAGGGATGAGACAGCAACGTCATCTTGGAGGGATGATGGGCGTCACCCGTTGTGCGATCGATTGAAATGACCCTTGGGGGGTTGGCATGCCTGCGACGAAAGCAGCAAGCAAGAACAAGATGGCGAGCAAGAGCAATGGCAAGGGCGCGGGCAAGGGCGGCTCGAACAAAGTCGCGAGCAAGGGCGGGAAGAAGGTCTACCACCCGAGCTTCGACGAGCGACGCGCCAAGGGTAAGGACGCGCGGAAAGGGACGCCCGTAGACAGTCAGGACGACTGGGTGCCCGCCGCGGATCGTCCGGACCCAGTGGCTCTGCTCGAGGAGCAGGATGCCACCCGGGACGCGGACCTGGTGCCCGTTCGGCATGGTCGGATGATGGTCTCGCCCTTCACCTTCTACCGAGGTGCGGCGAAGATCATGGCGGCCGACCTGAAGGACACGCCCACTGCCGGATTGAACGTGCAGCTGTGCGGTGACGCGCATCTGTCGAACTTCGGGGTATTCGGCTCGCCGGAGCGGCTTTTGTTGTTTGATGTCAACGATTTCGACGAGACGCTGCCTGGCCCCTTCGAGTATGACGTAAAGCGCATGACGGCCAGCTTCACGATCGCTGCCCGCAACAATGGATTCAACAAGGCGGATGCGCGTCTGGTCACCCACGCCGCGGTGACCGCCTACCGCCAGGCTATGGCCGGGTTTGCTGATATGGGCTTGATGGATACCTGGTATGCCCGGTTGGACGAAGACCAGTTGCTCGGCGGGATTCGCAGTTCAGGGATCGGCAGCAATAAATCCGAGAAGCGGGCTTTGAAAACGGCGGAGGCGAATATCGCGAAGGCGCGTACCCGCGACAGTTTGCAGGCACTGTCCAAGCTGTGTGAGCGAGTGGACGGCCAGTACCGGATCGTCAGCCAGCCGCCGGTCGTGGTGCCCGCCCGGGACCTGGCTGCTACTTACGGCATTACCGAAGACCTGGGAGAGCTGATCCACGGCGAGCTTCGGTCGTACCGCGAGACGCTGCGCGAGGACATCCGTGAGTTGCTCGAGCGATTCGAGTACGTCGATTCGGCCCGAAAGGTTGTGGGCGTCGGCAGCGTCGGCACCCGCGCCTTCATCGTTCTGCTCCGGGGCCGGACGGAGGGGGATCCGCTGTTTCTGCAGATCAAGGAGGCCACCAACTCGGTCTTGGAGGACGAACTGCCCAAGAGCGCGTATGCCAATCATGGCGAACGCGTCGTCCAGGGACAACGACGGATGCAAGCTGCTAGCGATATCTTCCTCGGTTGGACAGTGGGCCTGGATCCCAATCGACACTTTTACTGGCGCCAACTGCGGGATATGAAGGGCTCGGCGGAGGTCGAGGCGATGATTCCAGTCGGCATGCGGGTATACGCCGACATGTGCGGCTGGACGCTCGCGCGGGCCCACGCTCGATCGGGCGACCCGATCGCGATCTCGGCGTATCTCGGCGCCAACGACGACTTCGACCAGTCGATCGTGTCCTTCTCCGAGCGATATGCCGACCAGAACGAAAAGGACTACCGCGCGTTCATCGACGCGATCCAGTCCGGACGGCTGGAGGCGGTCGAAGGAGTGTGAGCCGGCTGCTCGATCGCCGATGACTGACCGAGGTACGCAGCGCAAGCCCGAAAGCTACAAGTGGCCGCTGGTGGCCATTGTTGTCGTCATCCTGCCCCAGGTGCTCGTACCGTCTCGCGACCGAGTCGGTCCGCCGTTGCTCGTCCCGATTGTGGAAACCGCCGCATTCCTGGGAATGCTGATCATCGCCGCGAAGCCAGGCCCGGTTCCGCGGACCGCGCGTCCAATTGTCCTCTGCCTGTTCAGCCTGCTTGTCGTCGCCAACGCGGCCGCGGCATTCCGGCTGGTCGGGCTCGTTCTCGGCAGTGGGAAGATCAACGGTGTTGAATTGACCGCGAACCGATTGCTCATTGCCGGGGCGCTGGTGCTCATGACGAACATCGTCACGTTTGGCCTGCTCTACTGGCAGATCGACGGCGGTGGTCCAGCCGGTCGCGCCGCTGATCCGAAGCCCTACCCCGACTTCCAGTTCCCCCAGACCGTGACCAGTGGTCTCGCCGCCCCCGGGTGGCTACCCCGATTCCCCGACCACCTGTACGTCGCATTCACCAATCTGGTCGCATTCAGCCCGACGGACACAATGCCACTCACGGTTCGCGCGAAGGCGCTCATGGCTTTGCAATCGATCATCTCAGTCGCGGTGCTCGTCGTTGTCTTGGCGAGAGTGATCAACATCCTGCCCAGTTGATGGCTGCGGAGAGTTCGATCACCGACAAGGACGATCTTGGACTTAGCGTCGCTCGGCGGCATTAAGTCCAAGATCATCGGCTTGGGCAGCGCCTATCTGCAGCGCCTACCTGCAGCGCCCTCTATCAGCTCTGCCCGTCAGCTTGGTGTCACTTCGGAGACGACATCCACGGATCGCGCAGGTCGAAATAGTCCGGCTCGCCGACGCTGAGCTTCTGCATTTCCTCCATCTGGGCCTGCAACTTCGGCGGCGGCTCCTTGCGCTCACCTTCGCGCGCCGCCGCCTCCGACGTGAAGTAGAGGGCCATCGTCCACGTGTCGTCGGCGTGGGCGACACCGAGACTGGCAAGGACGTCGGGGCGGAACTCAGCCCATTCGTCAGCGTTTTCGTTCATCAATTCCTGGGCCCGATCGGGATCTGGGCCTTGCTGACCTTGCATGACCTGAACGAATTCAGCTTGATCAGGGTCGCCTCGCAGGTCCGGCGTGACCTTCGTGCTGTCCCTAAACGTAGCTTCGCCATCGAGTAGCTTTGCGGTTTCCGCCCACCACTGGCCTTGCTCTGGACGATCGCTGTTGCGCCGCGCGGCTTCCTCGGATTCGAACCGGGCGAGTACCACGACCCGCCCGTCGTCGGTCACTCCCGCGGTCGAGCCCAGCCAACCCTTGGCGCCGGGCGCCAGTTCCTCGAGCCACCGGTCGAACCGGGCCCGGACGGCCGCGGCATCCGTCACCTTTCCGGTAATCACTTGGACGAACACGTCAAACCCCCTTCGCGCTTGCGTCGAAGCCGGTTGCTCCCGACGTATGTCTCGAACGCTACGAGTGGTTGAGCGCAGCGTCTATGACTGAGGACGATGGTCGAAATGGCCTGCATCGGCAAGAGGTGCCGACCTAGGAACTCACTGAGCGCCCAAGCGAGTCAGCCGTCTACGCAGGGTGACCGCATATCCCGCTGTCGCAACCGAGAGTTCAGCTCAATGCGCTTGCTGCGACCGCGCGGCCTGATCGATAATCAGGTCAGGCGGCGAAAGTAATTCGCGCCACAACTAAAGGAGGATCATGGCGGTCGCACTAAATCCTTATCTCAGCTTCAAGTCTAATGCGCGAGAGGCTATGGAGTTTTATCAGTCGGTCTTTGGTGGCACATTGGATGTCCAGACGTTCAAGGACCTTAACGCGTCACAAGATCCAGCTGAAGAGAATCTGGTGATGCATTCTCAGCTCGAGGGTGACAACGGCATCTTGTTCATGGCGTCTGACACGCCAAGTCGGATGGAATTCAAGCCCGGCACCAACTTCAGCATGTCGTTGAGTGGGGATGACGAGAGTCTGCTGCGTGGCTATTTCGAAAAGCTGTCTAGTGGTGGCACGACAACGATGCCCTTGGAGAAGGCCATCTGGGGCGACACATTTGGCATGTGCGCCGACAAATTCGGCGTGAATTGGCTGGTCAACATATCGGGTCAGACGCAGTAGCGTTCGTCGGCCCTGCTCACCCGCCAGAAGTTGGTGAGCGGTGGCAGCCTCGGCTCGTCATGGGATGACGATGGCGAACATCGGGTCAGGTGCGTCACCGTCGAGTCGGATCCCGCCGGTCCCTGCTCCCGCGATCAGGGCGAGCACCTGCAGGCGGACGAATGTAACAACGAGGTAGGGCGGATCCTCCGTGCGAGTGGGGTAGTGGATCAGCGCATCCTTGAGCAGTTCCTCGACCCGCCGGAATCCGCAGCCGACGTGCTCACGCGACAACCTCCCTGCTGCACAGTGGAGATGTGTCAGTTTCGCCGCTTGAGGCTCTGCGCGCGAAGGTGTGCCCGTTCTCCCTGCCGGCCGAAGAGACTGAGGAATTCGACGGGCTCCGGGCCAGGAGCGCCGAACCAGTGCGGAACGCGGGTGTCGAATTCGGCCGCCTCGCCAGGTGCGAGCACCAAATCTTGCTCACCGAGAACGAGGCGCAGCCGTCCGTTGAGGACGTACAGCCATTCGTAGCCCTCGTGTGTCTGCGGATCGGGCCGTTTCCGCCGGCTGACGCCCGAGATCACGATCTTGTAGGCCTGGATGCCGCCTGCCCGGCGAGTCAACGCCAGCATGGTCATGCCATTCCGGCGGATCGGGCGCAGATGGATACGAGGGTCTCCGGTAGGTGGGGCATCGACGAGCTCGTCGAGCGTGACCCGGTAGGCGCGGGCCAGCGGAAGCAGCAACTCGAGCGTCGGTCGGCGCGCGCCGGACTCCAGCCGGGAGAGGGTGCTTACCGAGATGCCGGCGACCGCCGATATGTCAACGAGCGTCAGTTCACGCTCGCGGCGCAGGGCCCGCAGCCGGTGTCCGACCGCTGTGAGCGCCTCCTCGAGATCTATGGCCATGATCGGTAGTTTGCCGTATCAGCAAAGGACATTGCTAACGCGGTCTGCGGCTAGCATTGTGCTTCTGGAGGTGGTCACGGTGGCAGACGTACCAGGAGACAACAGCTTGGACGTCGTGGTGATTGGTGGCGGTGCGGCCGGATTGAACGGTGCGCTGATGCTCGCGCGGTCCCGTCGGTCAGTCGTAGTGATCGATTCGAAGGCGCCCCGCAATGCACCGGCCGAGGGTGTACACGGTCTTCTCGGCCGAGACGGAATGTCGCCCGTCGAACTGCTGGAGCGCGGCCGGGCCGAAGTCCGAGGCTACGGCGGTCAGGTGGTGGTTGGGGAGGTACATTCCGTATCCCGCGAGGAGAACGCGTTCGCGGTCTCGTTAGCGGACGGGCACAGCTTCGGTGCTCGACGGGTGCTCGTAGCCAGTGGGCTAGTGGACGAACTCCCGGATCTGCCCGGTCTCCGGGCCCGATGGGGGCGGGACGTCCTACACTGCCCGTACTGCCACGGCTGGGAGGTCCGCGACCAGGCCATCGGTGTGCTTGCCACCAGTCCGCGCGCGGTGCATCAAGCGCTGCTGTTCCGCCAACTCAGTGCCGACGTCATCCTGTTCCAGCACATCGTGCCGCCGCTGAGTGAGGACGAGGCGGAACAGCTGAGGGCTCGCCAGATCCGCGTGATCACGGGCGAGGTGCTCTCACTCCAGGTGGACAACGACCACCTGGCCGGTGTCCGGCTCGCTGACGGCACGGTGGTCAGCCGAAACGTGCTATCTGTGGTGCCGCGAATGATCGCGCGAGCCGATTTCCTGGCACCACTCGGACTATTGGTGGCTGAACACCCGTCTGGACTCGGTGAACACATTCCGGCCGATGCGACGGGCCGGACCCAGGTGTCCGGCGTATGGGTTGCCGGCAATGTCACTGATATCGCGGCCCAGGTGGGCGCGGCCGCCGCGGCCGGTGCCTTGGCCGCAGCGGACATTAACGCCGATCTAGTGGACGAGGACACCCGCTGGGCCATTGATGCAGCTCCGGCAGCGATCCGTCGCTAGCGGGACACTAGGACAACTGACCGGTCACAGTGCGCCCTTCTGCGCGTTTCCGGCCGGATGCGGTTCGAGAACCTGCACGTCAAGACCGGTGGTCAGCTTTCCGTCCAATGCCGATCGAAGGTCGGCAAGGGCCGCACCCCGGGAGTGCTCCGATCGCGCCTCCGCCGACTCGTACTTCTCGATCATGACCAGTCGGTCGGATCCCTCGTGCAGCGCGTAGAGCTCGACCCCCGGTTCGTCGTGAACTCGGACGATTGCTTCCTCGAAAGCCTCGATCACCTCGGCGCGGTGTTCGAGAATTGGATAGGCCGTGACTACGACGACAATGCTCATGTCAGATTGTCTCCTCCCGATCACAGCTAGCCTTTTCTCGCTGCGCATGAACAACGGGTAACTGCCGTACACAAAGGCTAGCGGCCCACCACGAGCTTCCCGGTTGCCAGCTAGTGGCGGCGGCTGCCAGGGTCTTTCTCTGAAACGACCCCACGGAGGAGGCAGTCATGAACACCACCGAAGGCCGTAGCAGCGACCAGAGCACTCAGAAGGCTGATCTAAAGCTCGAAGTAGTCGTCATTTCCGTTTCGGATGTCGACCGCGCGAAGCAGTTCTACGGGAACCTCGGGTGGCGGCTGGACGCCGACTTTCCATTCGATAACGGCTTCCGCGTCGTCCAGTTCACGCCGCCCGGCTCAGGGGGCTCGGTCCAATTCGGCACGAAGATAACGTCCGCGGCACCCGGCTCGGCCCAGGGCACCTACTTGGTCGTCTCGGACATCGAGGCCGCGAGAGACCAGCTCGTCGCCGGTGGCGCCGATGTCAGCGAGGTGTTCCACGCCGGGACCCCGGGCGCTCAATTCGAACCGGACGGCAGTGATCGCGTCAGCGGCCGCGCGCCTGGCGCTGCCACCTACAGCAGTTTCGCGACGTTCCGCGATCCGGACGGCAACAGCTGGCTCCTGCAAGAGATCACGACCCGGCTGCCCGGCCGGATCGACGCCGCTGAAACGACGTTCGCATCCAGGGCCGACCTGGCGAGCGCCCTTCGGCGGGCGAAGGACGCCCATGCCGAGCACGAGCAGCGCACCGGGCAGGCCGACGAGAATTGGCCCGACTGGTATGCCGCATACCTGGTGGCGGAGCAGGCCGGCACGGATTTGCCCACGTGAGGCAGGAGCGGCCCATTCGGCCGCTCCTGTGTCACTGACGCCGGCTAGGCGTCCCGGACGGCCTGGTAGGTAAGGAAGAGGACGTCGTCCTCGACGATCTGGGTGTTGAGAAGGCGCATGGGCTTCTTGGCACTGGTCGGGCCGAAGAGGCGTTCGCCGGCCCCGAGCACGACCGGGAAGATCTTCAGCCGGAGCTCGTCGACCAAGTCGTGCTCGATCAGCGTGTGTACCAGTTGAAAGCTGGCGGGGATGACGATGTCCCCGGCCAGCTGCTGCTTCAGCTTCGAGACATTGCTGAGCACATCGGTCCCGATGACTGACGAGTTGTTCCAGGACGCACGGTCGAGCGTCGAGGACACCACGTACTTGGGCAGGCTGTTCAATCTGTCCGCCAACTCGCCACTACGGGATGGCCATCGGGCCGCGAACCACTCGTAGCTCCGCCGGCCCAGCAGCAGTGCCGCAGCGCCCAGGGCTTCGTCGAGCGCAAGCTTGTTGAGCTGCGGACGGTCCTTGATCGCGCCGATCCACCCCCCGACCTTGAAGCCTTCGTCACCGGCCGGGTCCTGGACGACTCCGTCAAGCGTTACGTTTTCGCTCACCACGATCTTGCCCATGTCATTTTCTCCTTTTGTCGCTGTTGTGCAAGTGCCACCGCGCCGTCCTCGGCGTTGGTTTTCGCCGGCTCAGTCCGAAGCGCTGACCGCTAGGACTGGCTCCGGCAACTCGCGCGCTGCCTTCCGCGGCCGGCCGAGGAGCAGGAGCGCCAGCGCCATGCCGATCGCGGCCAGCACGGCACAGGCCACGAACGCGGACTGGAAGCCCTCCGTTAGCGCGACGGCCGGGTTCGCGTGTGCGTTGGTCGCCTGGTAGTCGTGCGAGCGGGAGACGGCAACCGTCGCGACGATGGCGACCCCGAGGGCCGAGCCGATCTGCAAGGCGGTGTTGCTGAGGCCGGATGCGAGCCCTGACTCGTGGTCGGCGACACCCGCCAGCGCCGCGACCGTCGACGTTACGAAGGCAAGGCCGATCCCGACACCGCACAGAAGCAGCCCGAAAAAGATGACCGGAAAGTAGCTGCCGGGCACGGAGACTCGGGTGAGCACAAGCGACCCGGCGGCCATCAACGCCATGCCGCTCGCCGCGACCGAGCGGAAGCCGGCCTTGAGGACCACGGCCTGACCGGCGATCGCGCCAACCGTTGCCGCAATCGCGAGCACCACCGAGCTGATGCCGAACTTGAGGGCCGAGTAGCCGAGCACCTGCTGCGCGTAGAGCGTGAGGACGAATGGCACGCCGACCCCGACGGTGCCGATAAATACCGTTACGGCATTCGCGCCGGCGAGCGTTCGTGAGCGAAGGAGGCCGAGCGGCACGAGCGGCGCGTGGTGCCGCGACTCGATCAGCGCGAAGGCGGCAATGAGCACAGCCGATCCGACGAGCGGGACAATCGTTCGTATCTCGGCCCAGCCGACCGTCGGCGCCTCGACGACCGCGTAGACGAGCAGAACGAACGCACCGGTAATCGTGAGCGCCCCTGCGGGGTCGTAGCTCCGCCGTGTCAGCGCGGCCCGGCTCTCGCGCAGCAACAGCGGCGACAGCACGAGCCCGGCTAAGCCGACCGGCACGTTGATAAAGAAGATCCATCGCCAGCCGGGGCCGTCGACAAGCGGGCCGCCGATGAGCCACGCGGCGGTGGCGCCGATGCCGCCGAGCGCGCCCCAGAGCCCGAGCGCCTTGTTGCGCTCGGAGCCTTCGGAGAACGTCGTCGAAATGATCGACAGGGCGGTCGGAGTCATGATCGCCGCGCCCACGCCCTGGACGATACGAGCGGAAAGAAGGGCCTCGGGCGACCAGGCGAGCCCACACCCAAGCGACGCGACGGTGAAGAGCAGTACACCGGCAATGAACACGCGCCGGCGACCGAGCAGGTCGGCCGCACGTCCGCCGAGCAAGAGCAGGCCGCCGAAGGTGAGTGCGTATGCGCTCAGCACCCATTGCAGGCCCTGCTCCGAGAAGCTGAGGTCAGCACCGATCGAGGGCAGCGCCACGATCGTGATCGTGCCGTCGAGGATCACCATGAAGAACGCGCCGCAGAGGAGCGCGAGCGCCCACCAGCGGCGCGGATCGAGAAGGGCCGGCGTCGGGCGCGCGACCGGTGCGGACGATTCCATCAGCAACCTCCGAAGTCGTTTCAGTAGTGGCCGTGCGATCCGACGTCGCGCCGAAACTCATCGGTCGCGCTCAGACAGCAGCAGTCGCTGGTGGATACACCGCAGCGTCGGGAAATTGGGCGTCCGCGAGCCGCCCAGTTCGTCCCCCGCGCGGTGTAGATACAGGTTGAATCGTCCGATGGGGCCGGGAGGAACGTGATGCGACGGTGACAGCGGCGGGGTCCGATCTGCTCAGTAGAGCGCGGGCTGGAGACGGCGACGCGTTTCGAGACCTGACCGAGCCGCATCGGCGGGAGCTTCAAGTGCACTGCTACCGGATGCTCGGATCCGTCCAGGATGCCGAGGACGCCCTGCAGGACACGCTGCTGGCCGCCTGGCAAGGCCTCGGCGGGTTCATCGAAGAGCGGGCCTCGCTGCGCACCTGGCTGTACCGGATCGCCACCAACCGGTGCCTCAACGCGCGTCGCGCGGCCCGCCGACGTCCGGCCCGGGAGTGGAACATTCCGAAGGTTGAACCGCCCGAGCCCACCCGGCTCGGCGAAGTCGTGTGGCTCGAGCCGTATCCCGACGCCCTCCTCGAGGGCGGCCTCGGCGGACCGCCCGGCCCAGAGGCTCGCTACCAGCAGACCGAAGCAATCTCCCTGGCCTTCGTGACCGCACTTCAGGTTCTGCCGCCTCGCCAACTCGCGGTGCTCGTCTTGCGTGACGTCCTCGGATTCCATGCTGACGAGGTGGCCGACATGCTCGACTCGACCGTCGAGTCGGTGACCAGCGCCCTCAAACGGGCCCGTGCCAGCCTGCAGCGCCACCGGCCGCCGAACGCCGACCACGAACGGGCGCCCGCCGCCGACTCATCCGCCGAGGATGCGATCGTGGCGAGGTTCGTCCTCGCCTGGGAGTCCGCCGATCTCGACGCGCTGGTAGCCCTGCTCACTGAGGACGTGTTCACCTCGATGCCGCCGATGCCGTTCGAATACGAGGGCCGAGACGCCGTGGCCCGGTTCTGCGCCAGCATCTTCGGCGCGGGCCGCCGGTTCCACCTCGTGCCGACGCGAGCCAACGGTCAGCCGGCGTTCGGCGCTTACCTGCGGACTCCTTCCGGTATCAGCCACGGCACGGGCCTGTACGTGCTCACCCTCGCCGGCGACCGGATCTGCGCCATGACCCGCTTCGACAACAGCGTGCTCCCATGGTTCGGACTGCCGCGATCAATCCCAAGCCAGTAGTTGGCCGGGCTCACTGGGGCGACATGCTGCTCGAACGGCTCAGTCGGCCGATGCCCCGAGTTGCTGCGTCTGCGTGCGAGAGTCGGCGCACGCTGACGTCAGGCCATGGCCTGCTCGAGAAGCTCGAGGATCGTCTGCTGCTCGAGTTTGGCGGCCTCGGACCCGACACCCCCGCGCCCTGTGGTCCATCGGGCGAGATCGAACGGTGTCGAACCGTGGTCGTTCGTCGCGCGGGGGTCTGCGCCGGCGCGCAAGAGCGCGTCGACCGCAGCCGAACAACGGTTCCGCACTGCTCGATGCAGCGGCGTAACCCCGCCTCGGGCTCGTGCGTTCGGGTCAGCGCCCGCGTCAATCAGATAGGTGATGACCGTCCGCTGGCCGGTCGGATCCCAGTTCGTGGCGCCGGGTTCGCCGGTGACCGCCGCATGCAACGGTTCGCCGCCGCGCCGGTTACGGGCGCGGACGTCAGCGCCTCGCGCAACCAGATCACGGGCGAGGCCGACGTCGTAGGCGAACGCCGCCGCGTGCAGCGCGGTATCGCCTTCGTAGACCTGCGCGTGACACTCCGCAATGAAGAACTCGTCACGGCGGCCCAAGCGGGCGGTGGCCAACGCCGGGGCCGCGTCAAGCGATGCCGTAACGAGCGAGTGATCGCCCGCCGCGATCGCGACTAGCAACCTGGCAAGGTCTTCGCGATTGCCCACGCACCACGCTAACGCGCTGCAAGGTCCCCGCGACCAGTCGACGGCAGATAGTCGCGTTCCGCTGAACGCGCGCCTCGTGGCATGTGCGCGCGCACTTCGAGTGGCGGAATCC
The DNA here is from genome assembly GCA_963809815.1 of uncultured Actinomycetota bacterium. Classification (GTDB taxonomy): domain Bacteria; phylum Actinomycetota; class Actinomycetes; order Mycobacteriales; family Jatrophihabitantaceae; genus CAVVJA01. Next base: position 61,909 of record CAWELM010000014.1, on the reverse strand, counting down.
GCTGGCCAGCCAGGTACTCGTGGACCAACATGGCCAGCGTGACCGACCAGCCGCAACGGTGGAGTCAGGCAACCGTCTACCCAGACATGTGGTTAGACCCGGATGAGGATCCCCGCGGCAGCGGCCGAGTCAGCCCGGATGGCGAGCTGGCGACGCTGCGGGACTATCTGACGAACTACCGGCTGACCCTGCTGATGAAATGCGACGGTCTCGACGCAGAACAACTGGCCCGCCGGTCGGTGCCACCGTCGACGATGTCGCTGCTCGGCCTGCTCCGGCACCTCGCCGAGGTAGAGCGGGACTGGCGCGGCTGGATACTGCCCGGCGACCCCCCACCGAAGCTGTACGGCCCACGCGACGCCGACTTCGACGGCGCGGTCGCCGAACCGGCAGTGGTCGACGCCACGTACGCCGACCTGGCCCGGGAGCAGGCGGCCACGGACACGGTACTGGCCGAGTATCCGGATCTGAGCGTGCGTCTGGGGAAGGATGCCATCGCCGTGCGGGAGCTGCTGGTGCACCGGATCGAGGAGTACGCCCGACACTGCGGCCACGCGGATCTGTTGCGGGAGTGCATCGACGGCCGGGTTGGCCAGTGATGCGTCGAGTCCCGCCGTACCTGCACGAGCGCGGCATGTCAGTGCGAAGCGGCTAGGCGCCGAGCGCGGCTCGCACCTACGGGCCGATCGCAATCGCGAGCGGTGTCACGTCGCGCCGCACTATCCCACGTTGGATGCGATCGGCCCGTTGAGCGAGGTCCGGGCTGCCGTCGAGCCTGACCAGGTTCTGCGGTTGCCGTCCGGGGCGTCCGCCGCGCGCTCATACTGGGAGGCCGGACGAGCCCAAGCGCTTGCGGCGGCCAGGCTTCACCACAGGTCTCGATCCCGGTTGGCTACACCGCCTTCCCCGACGAGATCTTCCGGGCTCCCCGCAGCTGGGTCGATAAGGGCTACCCCGCCCTCACCTACTTCCACGAGGCTGCCAAGGGCGGCCACTTCGCCGCCTGGGAAGTGCCGGAACTGTTCAGTGAGGAGATCCGGGCGGCGTTCAAGTCGCTGCGCTAACGACAGCCGCCACCGAGTTTTGACGGTGAGTACCCGGTTCATGACCACATGAACGCGAAAGTGCAGGTTGAGATGCTTATCGCGTGCGAATAGGCAGCTTCCTCCCGGGCCGGGATTCGCGACCGTTTTCCCGCCACGTGATGCGCGACAGAGCTCAAGGGCCCAGGGTCCCATCGGGCGAACCGACAGCTGACCTTGTTGACCACAAGCGGGCGTGCGATGGTCTCGTGATGCCGCAATTCATTCGCCTCTACTCAGAATCGGATGGCGCCGCGCGCATCGAGGATTGGGCCGTTCCGCTGACGCCCGAGCATCCGGCACTCGACGAGCTGAGCGTGTCGATACCACTCGCTGCCAGCGCAGCCGTCTTCGTTCAGGCGCCAGCAGGCGGTGGGCACGCACAACAGCCCGAGGCGAGCCGTCAACTCGTCGTGGTCCTCGCCGGCGAGTGCGACGTCACCGCGTCAGGTCAGACACGGACCGGACACCCTGGAGACGTCCTGCTTGTCGAAGACACGAGCGGGCAAGGCCATTCCAGCCAGACTCGCGAGGGATTCCTCGCCTTAATGATCGCATTGCCGCCTGAATGATCATTGGCGGCAGCCCCGTCGACGTCACGCTTGCGGCTGCTCGGCTGCAGTGCAGAAGATCTTGCCTATGGGCCGAAAGGGTTGGCTGCTCGCCACTGCGATCTTCGACCCGTTACGTGTCTAGATGGATTCAAACATCGAACAGGTCAGGACGGTGGTCGGGGTATTCGGCGCTGCGCGCCTCCGACCCCTTCCTCGCTCGGCACAACAAGGAAGCGAGCCTTCCCTGTTCGCCTCGCTGGTCGGGGTGGCGGTGGTCGGGGTGGCGGGATTTGAACCCACGGCCTCTTCGTCCCGAACGAAGCGCGCTACCAAGCTGCGCTACACCCCGCTGCCCTGAATCAGGTGCCCAGAGCAACCGAGACAGCATAGCCGAGCGCAGTCCGACGCACGTAAACGACGGCAGCGGTCAGCGGGCGACGAGGGTCAGCGGGCGACGAGGGTCAGCAACGTCGCCTCTGGCCGGCAGGCGATCCGGAGGGGCGAATAGGGCCCGGTACCGAGGCCGGCGCTCACGTGGAACCACGTCTGATCGTCCCATTTGTGCAGCCAGCGCGCACGACGCACATCAATGCCGCAGTTAGTGACGATCGCTGGGCCGAACGGGACCCGGACCTGCCCGCCGTGCGTATGTCCGGCGAGTACCAGCTCGTAGCCGTCTCGTGCGAACGATCGGAGCAGTGCCGGCTCGGGGGAGTGGGTCACTCCGATCCGAACGGCCGCGGCCGGTTCGGCCGGCCCGGCGATCAGCGAATAGCGGGCCCGTTTGAGGTGCGAGTCGTCCGTTCCGGCGAGTGCGACCTCGACGTCGCCCGCTTTCACAACAGCCCGAACGTGGGTGAGGTCAACCCAGCCAGATGCTTCCATCGCGGCTGCGAGCTCGGCCCAGGGCAGGCGCGGGCCGCGAATGCGTTCGTGACGGCGGACGAAGTATCGAAACGGGTTCTTCAGTCGCGGAACGTAGTAGTCGTTGTTGCCGGGGACGAACACTCCCGGGAATGCGAACAGCGGGTCCAGCGAACGCATGATGGCCGGAATCGCCCTCGCGTGCGAGATCGTGTCGCCCGTGTTGACGACGAGATCGGGGCGTAACTCGGCCAAATCGCGGACGAATTGGTGCTTACGGCGCTGATTCGGGGTGATGTGCAGATCGGAGATATGCAAAATGCGCAGCGGGGCGGAACCCGGTTGCGAGCACGGGTACGTCGAACTGGCGAACCGTGAAGGCGTTGCGCTCGACAAGCACGCCGTACGCGAGCGTCGCCGCCCCAAGACCAGCGACACCAGCGGCGGTGCGGAGCGTACGAGACATGGCTACGAGCCTACGGGCGGACGGGCGCGCCCGGCTCGAGGCGCCCGGCTGACTGTGAGCCTCGCTACCGTGAGGCCATGCCGGAGCTGAAGGCGCGTTTGCAGTCCGATCTCAACCGGGCCATGAAGGCGCGTGATCAGCTTCGCACCGCGACGCTGCGTATGACCTTGGCGGCGATCACCACAGAGGAAGTCGCCGGCGCTCAGGCTCGCGAGCTGTCCGACGACGAAGTACAGCGCGTCATCACGAGGGAGACGAGGAAGCGGCGGGAGGCAGCGGAAGCTTTTGACCAGGCCGGGCGGGCGGAGCTCGCCGACCGGGAGCGGGCCGAAGGCGCGCTGCTCGAGGACTATCTCCCCAAGCAGCTCGACGATGCGGAACTGGCCGAGCTCGTGCGAGGTGCTGTGATCGAGGCCGGCGCGACTGAACCCAGGCAGCTCGGTGCCGTCATGAAGCTGGTGCAACCGCGGGTAGCTGGTCGGGCAGACGGCCGTCGGGTCAGCAACGAGGTGCGCCGACAGTTGTCCAGCTAACGCCGCCGCCCGTCGAGCTGACTATCCCGGGAGTGGGGGCCGGGTGCGCCTCGGGCGTGGCTGAGGCTGCGGTGCTGGCGCAGGTGGTTGCGGCTGCTGAGTCGGCTGGCTGGCCCTCGGGCGGGGCGACGGCGGCGGAGGCGGAGGGGGCGGCGCGTACGGCTGCTGGCCGTTGCTCATGCAGACCGTGATCGTGGTGCCCGGTACGGCCACCTTCGGTGAGTAGTACGCGACAGTGTCGTACGGCGCCGCGGAACCACACCGCACACCTGGATAGGTCTGCCCGAAGTTGGCGACCTTGAAGCCCTGCGCGGTCAGGGCGGCAGTGGCCTGGTCGAGCGGCATGTTCGTCACTTGGGTGACCGGAATGGAATTAGGGACATCGTTGACGCCCGGCCACTCCCATCGTGACTCGAGCAGCCTCGATTGGACAGCGTCCAACCACAACGCTGCCGCATTGACACCCTGCGCCTGGCCATCTGCGGCGCCCGGCACGCCCTTGAGCGAGCCGCTCGGGCTCTGTGGGTTATATACCGCCATAGCGCCCGCGAGACCAGGCGTCACGCCCACGTACCAGATCGCGGCGTTGTCCGTGGTCGGCGATGCCGCGTTCTGAGTACCGGTCTTGCCGGCGACTGGACTGCCGCCGGTCCCGTTGTAGGCCTGGTATGCGCTCGCCGCAGTGCCGGCGCCGGTCGAGTCACCGAGCAGGACATTCGCAGCCTGACGGGCCACTTGAGGCGTCATCTGCGCCGAGCATGGCTTGCGCGGGACGGGCAAGGTCCCGCCGGTCTCATCCTTGATCGACAGCACCGGCGCGGGCGGGCAGAACACGCCGTCGTTACCGATTGCCGCGTATGCGCCAGCCAGCTGCAAGGGGCTCGTCGCGTAGGTTCCGATAGTGAAGCCGAACTGGCGCTGGGTGATGATGCGACGAGCGAGCGTCTGGCTCGGGTCGTTACCCACCTGCTGGTTCAGCGTTGTAATCCCGAGGCTCTGTGCCGTGCCCACTATCGGCGAGAGGTCACAGCCCTGGAACAGCTTCTCCTCGAGGGCGATGAAGTAGGTGTTGCTCGACCGGACGGTGGCGTCGCGCAGATTGTCGACGCTGGGGATGCTGTCGTTGTCGTTCTGGATCGCGGTGGAGGCGCCGCATCCGGTCGCGAGGTAGGGATTCGCGGTCTGCAGCGTGAACGAGTCCGGATCGACACCGGCCTTCAACGCCGCGATCAGGCTGAAGTATTTGTAGGTCGAGGCCGCGTTCGCGCTCGCGTCCGTGAACAAGTTCGCGGACGAGTGTTTGCCGTCGGGGGTGGGCCCGTAGATCTTGTTGGTGACCATGGCGACGACGTTGCCGGAACTCGGGTCCACTTGCGGCGAGATCGCGGTGGCCGGCGAGCTGGGTGACATGGCGGTCCACAAGCCCGTTTGCGCAGCGCTCTGCAGTTTCTGGTCGAGGGTCGTCACAATCCGCAGGCCGCCGGTGTTCAGCTCCGTGTCGGACAGGCCGCCCGTTGACGTCAGCCAGTTCGTCACGTACTGGCAGAAGAAGCCCACATTCTTGATCTCGGGGTTCGCATTGAAGCAACCCCGACGGACCGGTGGCGCCGTTTCCGTGGCGAGCTTCACCGGCGTCGCCTTGTACACCGCGGCCTGTGCGGGGGTGATGTCGCCGACGTCGGCCATGTTCTGGATGACCTCGTTGCGCCGCTGGCGCGCGGCAGCCGGGTTATCGAACGCGTCGTATTGCGCTGGTGCGCGCACCGCGCCGACGAGCAGGGCCGCCTCAGGCAGCGTCAGCTCGTTGACGTCCTTGCCGAAGAACGTCTGCGCAGCGGTCTGAATGCTGTACGAGTTCTCGCCGAAGAACGCGATGTTCAAATAGTTCTGCAGGATCTGCGCCTTGGATTCGCGCTTCTCGATGTCCATCGCGCACTTGGCGTCTTCGATCTTGCGGTTGAGGTTCTGATCGATCGCCGCCTGTTTCTCCGCGTCCGTCTTGGCCTGGTAGTACCGAACCTGCTTGACGTATTGCATGGTGAGCGTGGAGCCGCCTTGCGTGTTGCCGCTCCCGGTCGAGAACGCCGAACGAAGCAGGCCTCGCATGTCGACGCCGTGGTGTGAGTAGAAGCGGCGGTCCTCGGTGGCGATAAGCGCCTGCTGGAGGTAGGTCGGCACCTGGCTGAGCGGGACCGGTTGCCGGTCCTCTTGGAACAGCTCGGCGATCACTGTGTGATCGTCGCTCGCGTACAGGATCGTCTTCTGCGGCGGCGGGGTCTCGACCAGATTGCAGGGCTGATCGAGGAACTTGCTGGCCTCGTGATTGGCCGCCAGTCCCAGGCCGCCGACGTACGGAAGCAGCACCCCGGCGGCCAGCAGGCCCATAGCGGCAACGATGCCGATCAACTTCGCGATCGTGAGCGCGCGGTTGGGACGAGCGGGGGAGCTGGCCACGGGGACTCAGAATACGGTAGGGACGTCAGTGGTCCGGTTTGGGTGTTTCATGACGCGAGCAATCTACCGATCTCGCGCAGCCCGTAGAGGTCGTGGACGTCGGTCGGCAGGGCGGGGACCGACGCCACCGCGACATCCGGGTGTGCCGCCACGAACCGCCTCGTCATCCGGACATCGTGGTCGGCCGCTGTCGCCTGCTCGACGTGAACCCGCAGAGCGGTCTCGGCCAGCGCGGCCGCAGCCGCCCGCGCCGAGTCACCCGCCGTTCCGCCGCGTTGCCGCTGCCGCTTCTCGGCGAGGGAATCCGCCGCCGCTTCAGCCCGCGACGCCGTAAATGCCGCGATACCGGCGACGTCATCGACGGTGTGATGTACTCGATTCACCACCAGCCCGGCCAGCGGCATGTGATCGTCTCGGAGCCGAGCAACGAAAAATGACGCTTCCCGCAAGGCATCCGGCTCCGGTACGGCCACGACCACGAATGCGGTGCCCGGCGCCTTGAGCAGCTCGTAGGTGTGCTCGGCCCGTTGCCGGAAGCCGCCGAACATCGTCTCGAGCGCGGCCACGAACGCCGATACGTCGGAGAGCAGCTCCCCGCCGAGGATCTTGGAGAGGATCTTGGAAAATACCGAGAAACCGACGGTAACGACCTTGAGGTAAGCGCGGCCGCCGGCACGAGCCGGCGCCGTGAGCAGCCTAATCATGCGCCCGTCGAGGAATCGGCCAAGTCGCTCAGGGGCGTCGAGAAAATCCAACGCCGAGCGGGATGGCGGGGTGTCGACGACGATGAGATCCCACTCGTCGGATTCGGCCAATTGAGAGAGCTTCTCCATCGCCATGTATTCCTGGGTTCCGGCGAAGGATGACGACAGCGCCTGGTAGAACGGGTTGGCGAAGATCTCCTCGGCCCTTTCCGGCGTGGAGTGCGCGGACACGACGTCATCGAATGTCCGCTTCATGTCGAGCATCATGGCGTGCAGCGCGCCCCCGGAGCTCTCGTCGATGTCCTTGACCGGCCGCGGCGTGTTGTCGAGTTCGGTGAGTCCCATCGCCTGGGCGAGCCGACGAGCGGGGTCGATGGTGAGCACTACGGTCCGGCGCCCGGCCTCGGCGGCCCGCAGTGCCATCGCCGCCGCCGTCGTCGTCTTGCCGACCCCTCCGCTGCCACAGGTGACGACGATGCGTGTGGAGCGGTCCAGGATGAGCGAGTCCATATTTAGGATCCGCGCCGGCGCGGGTGCGCGAGATGTCACTGGACGTCACCCGCGAGGAAGTAGCCGGCGAGTTCCGTGAGCTCGCCGAGGTCGACCGGTGGGGCCAGGTCGGGCAGCGTGATCCGCGGCGCCGTGATCGAGTCCAGCCGATCCGCAATGTCCGCCTGCTCGCGCTGCCAAGCGGCATATTCGCTCATCTCACGAGCGAGCGGGTCGGCCAAGGCAGTGGCTACGCCCGCCATCTTGAGGCCGGCTTTCAGTGACGCCACATCGACCCCGCCGTCTCCTGCCACCTGCTCGCGTTGAACCAGCGCCGGACGCATCCGATTCACCACGACCGCACCCAACCGATAGTCGGCGGCGGCGAGGTCATGGGCTGCATCGATGGTCTCCTGGACGGGCATCTCCTCGAGCAGTGTCACGATGTGCACGGCCGTCTGCGAGCTGTGCAACAGCTTGATCACGCCGGTGCTCTGCCGATGGATTGGTCCGAACTTGGTGAGTTTGACGACCTCCTTGGTTGAGTCCAGGAATAGCCGGATCCGCCCGGTCGGCGGCGCATCGAGCACGACCGCGTCGTATTGCGGCCGCCCATCTCGGGTTCGGACCACCGCCTCCTTGAGCTTGCCGGTGATCAGGATGTCGCGAAGGCCCGGCGCCAGAGTCGTGACGAAATCGATCGCTCCCATTCGCCGGAGCGCCCGCGCCGACCGCTTCAAGCTGTAGAACATGTCCAGGTACTCCAGCAGCGCCTGTTCCGCGTCCACTGAGAGGCCCAGCACCTCGCCGCCGCCCTCCGTCGTCGCCAGCCGAGACTCCTTGTAGGAAAGAGCGGGCACATCGAAGAGCTGGGCAAGCCCTTGCCGGCCCTCCACCTCCACCACTAACGTGCGCCGCCCGCCCACGGACAGCGCCATGGCGAGCGCTGCCGCCACGGTGGTCTTGCCAGTGCCCCCCTTGCCCGTGACCACGTGTAATCGAGCAGCAGCTGGAATGCCGGCGACGGTGGGTGGCGCGGCCGCGCGCGCAACGGTCGCCATCCGTTCAGCGTAGGAGGTCGTCCGACGCTCGCCGCGCCAGCCCGCCGTTGCCGCCCAGGGGTCTCCGCCGCTCGCGACGAGCGAGGACTGCGGGATACGCCCTAGGGTGCTGTCATGGTTCTGCCCTCGGACTCGCCGCTCGATCGGCTCGCCGAGCTCGGCCTTGAGTTGCCACCGGTGGCGCCCCCGGCGGCGTCGTATCAGCCAGCGGTACGGAGCGGATCCTTCGTCTACACGGCCGGGCAACTTCCGCTCGTCGACGGAAAACTGACGGTGCGGGGCAAGGTTGGCTCCGACGTCATGCCGGAAGTTGCCGCCCATCAGGCGCGGATTTGCGCACTGAACGCGCTGGCGGCCGTGCATGCTCTGGTCGGCTTGCCAGCCGTTGCGCGTGTCGTGAAGGTCGTCGGCTTCGTGGCTTCGACGCCGGATTTCACCGACCAGCCCGCTGTCATCAACGGCGCCAGCGAGCTGTTGCTCGAGGTATTCGGTGATCTGGGCGCACACGCTCGGTCAGCGGTTGGTGTGGCGGCGCTACCGATGGACGCTCCCGTCGAGGTCGAGCTCGTGGTGGAGATTCGGTGACCGATCCGGTTCCGATTCGGGATGCCGCGACCGTTGTGCTTATGCGCGACGGCACCGCGGGCGTTGACGTGTGGCTGCTCACTCGGGTCGACCAGATGGTCTTCGCGGCAGGCACCACCGTCTTCCCGGGCGGCCGGGTCGATGCCGCGGATTCCGAGTTGCCTTGGTCGGGTCGGTCACCAGACGGTCTCGCTCTGCGTCTCGGGTGCGACGCGCTTGTGGCGCGAGCGCTCGTCGGAGCCGCCGTTCGCGAGACATTCGAGGAGGCCGGCGTGCTGCTGACCGATCCGCCGTCGGGCGTTCTCGACGTGGGAACCCTCGCGGCGGATGTGGAGGCCGGACGTATTCAGTTCGGTGATCTCCTTCGAGACCGGGGACTGTCGGTGGCGCCCGATCTCTTGCATCCATGGGCCCGGTGGATTACCCCGGTCGGCGAGGTGCGGCGTTACGACACCAGGTTCTTCGTGGCCGCCCTGCCGGACGGGGCCACGCCGGCCGATCTCACGAGCGAGTCGTCGACCGCAGGGTGGTTCCCGGCGCGAGCCGCTTTAGCCGAGGGCGAGCGAGGCGAGCGGATACTCATGCCGCCGACGCTTGCTGTCCTGCAATCTGTCTCCGCTTACCCTACGGTCAGCGCGGTGTTGGCGGCTGCGGATGCGCAAGACCTGACGCCGGTGGCCCCGGTCCTTCGTCGGGATGCCGATGGGATGTGCATCGTCCTCGCGGATGGCACCATGGTGCCGTTGCCCCGGCGGACCCGGTGACCAGCGAACTGCAGTATGAGCAGCTCCGGTCGGTGACGCCCTGGGCTGCTGTGGTGCTCGCCGCCAATCCCGGACCGATGACGTTGTCCGGAACCAACACCTGGGTGCTGCGCGCGCCCCGATCCGAAGGCGCAATCGTCGTTGATCCGGGCCCGGACGACCCAACCCATCTCGCGACGGTCGCGGCGAGCGCGTCTCGAGTCGACGCGATCCTCCTCACCCACGGGCACGTGGATCACAGCGCGGGCGCGAGCGCGCTGCACGAGCTCACCGGCGCACCGGTGCGGGCGCTCGACCCACGCCACAACCTCGGGGACGAAGGTCTGGCCGAAGGTGCGGTGGTATCCGCAGCCGGCCTGGAGCTCCGCGTGTGGGCCACGCCGGGGCATACGGCCGACTCGCTGTCGTTTCTGCTCGATCCCCGAGACGGGACAGCTGCGATGGTGCTCACCGGTGACACCATCCTGGGAGAGGGGACGACGGTCGTCGCCTATCCCGACGGCAACCTCGCCGACTACCTCGCGTCGCTCGCTCGACTGCAGGAACTCGGGGCCGCAACCGTCCTGCCGGGGCACGGACGAGAGCTTTCCTCAGCCGGTGAGGTGGCCACGGCGTATCTGGCGCACCGGAAGAAGCGACTTGCTCAAGTCAGCACAGCCCTCGCAGCCCTTGGCCCCGACGCGACTGCGGACGCGATCGTCGCCCGTGTGTACGCCGACGTTGATCGGGCGCTGTGGCCCGCCGCCGAGCTATCGGTGCGGGCGCAACTTGCCTACTTGCGTGGTCGCTCCGGTGGGGAGCGGCCGACGTCCGGAATGATCAGCGAGCTCGGCGGCTCAACCGTTCGCGGTCCAGAATGACGACACTCTTGCCCTCGAGTCGCAGCCAGCCACGCTGAGCGAAGTCGGCCAAGGCCTTGTTCACTGTCTCGCGAGACGCCCCGACCAGTTGCGCCAGCTCCTCCTGGGTGAGGTCGTGGGTGACTCGCAACTGGCCGCCATCAACCGAGCCGAACCGTTGCGCCAGCTGGAGCAGCTGTTTGGCCACTCGCCCCGGCACGTCGACGAAGATCAGGTCCGCGAGCATGGTGTTCGTCCGGCGCAGTCGGCGAGCGACGACCCGCAGCAGCTGCATGGCGATCTGCGGTCGTTCTTGCACCCACTTCTGCAACGCCGGTTTCGGCAACCGGGCCAACCGGGCGTCCGTGACCACAGTGGCGGTCGCGGTGCGCGGACCCGGGTCGAAGATCGACAGCTCGCCGAACTGATCGGCCGGCCCCATGATCGCGACCAGATTCTCCCGGCCGTCGGACGACCGTCGGCCTAACTTGACCTTCCCCCCGAGCACGATGTACAGGCTGTCGCCTGGCTCGCCTTCGTGGAACAGGATCGTGCCCCGGGGTGCCTCGAAGATCTCGAACTGCTCGGCCAGCGCCTCGGCGTCTTCCGGATCTACGCCCTGGAACAAGCCTGCCTTGCGGAGCACCTCGTCCACGTCAGCTCCTCTCGCCCGTGGGCGCCTGTGCGCGCTGGAGCGTGATCACAAGTCGAGCGGATTCTACGACCCAAGCGGTCCCCACGGGCTAGATCGCCCGCGTCAGCTAACGTCGACCGTTCGGCCGGAGCCGGCGGAGGCTCAGGCGATGGCGGAACCGGCGCAACGCGGAGTCGGTGCCTTCCCGCACCAGTGTGTCGAGCTCGTCGGAGTTTGCGTCATCGAGAAATTGCTCGATCTGACGTTCCACGGCGATCTTGTTCAACGGCTCCTCGACTCGCTGCATAAACAACATGAATCCCAGCAGCACAATGGGGAACAGCAGCACGAGCAGTCCAGCCATGATTTCCCAGCCTAGTCACGTTTGGAGTCCAGCAGCTGACACGAAACGGTGCACCCGGCAAAGTCGTGCAGCGGATACGTAGGCTGGGCCCCGCGATGATTGCCCAGCCCGAGAGCCACCTTGCCCTCACTCGACGCGCCCGACGCATGAACCGCGAGCTCGCGCAGCTCTATCCGGACGCGCACATCGAGCTGAACTTCACCACGCCACTCGAGCTATCGGTGGCGACGATTCTGTCCGCCCAGTGCACGGACAAACGAGTCAACGAGGTCACGCCGAAGGTGTTCCGGCGCTATCCCGACGCGGCCGCCTACGCGGGAGCCGACCGGGCCGAGCTGGAAGAGCTCATCCGGTCAACCGGGTTCTTCCGAAACAAGACGACGTCGCTGATCAAGTTGGGTCAGGCCTTAGTCGAGCGATTCGACGGTCAGGTGCCCAACCGGATGGCCGACCTCGTCAGTCTGCCCGGATTCGGCCGAAAAACCGCCAACGTGGTACTCGGGAACGCCTTCGGCATCCCCGGCATCACGGTCGACACGCACTTCGGCCGGCTAAGCCGCCGCTGGCAATGGACACGCGAGACGGATCCGGTGAAGGTCGAAACCGCCGTCGGCCTGCTCATTCCGCGAAAAGAGTGGACGATTCTGTCCCACCGGGTCATCTGGCACGGGCGCCGCGTCTGCCATGCCCGCAAACCGGCCTGCGGCGCGTGCTCCCTCGCCCGGTGGTGCCCCTCCTACGGCGAGGGCCCGACCGATCCCACGATCGCTGCGGCGCTGGTGAAGACGTCTGCGCAGGTTGCCGAGACCCTGTGATGCCTGGTCGGTCCGACGAGTCCTGGCCCGAGTGGCTCAGGCCGCTTGTCCGCGCGGCTCGAGCGGTGGATCGATGGGACTTCGCCCGATTCCCCTCCCCGGCCGGAGGCAGCCGGGAATCGGCGGTGCTCATGGCAATGTCCGATACGGGGGCCGGTCCAGGTTTGCTGCTCATCGAGCGGGCCCTCAGCTTGCGTACGCATGCCGGCCAGGTGGCATTTCCAGGCGGCGCCGTCGATCCCGGCGATGTCGACCCCGGAGCTACCGCCTTGCGTGAAGCGAATGAGGAGGTGGGCTTGGATCCGGCCACGGTCGTGGTCGCGACCACCCTGCCTTCGCTGTTCTTACCTCCGTCGGGTTTCATCGTCCATCCGGTGCTGGCCTGGTGGGCGCGGCCGCATCCGGTTCGGGTGGTCGACGCCGCCGAGGTTGCCGGGGTGGCGATTGTCCCGGTTGCGGAGCTCGCAGAACCGGCGAATCGGTTCCAGGTGGTGCACCCGTCCGGGTTCGTCGGGCCGGCCTTCGCAGCCGGTGGACTGTTCGTTTGGGGGTTCACCGCGGCACTGATAGACGGGTTGTTACAGCTGGGCGGCTGGGCACGCGACTGGGATCGCGGGGCGCTGCGCCCAATCCCGACGCCTTCAGAAACGCTGGGTACCGTCGAACCGTGACCTCGAGGTCGGGCCGAGATCATGTCGTGGCCGCCGCTGCCCTCGTCGGCGTCGTCATGACGCTGATGTCCTGTTCGAACACCAAGAACGCGATCCAGCGCCGGCCCAATACCGGATCGGAGACAGCATCGGTCGTCAACGGTAAGCAGAGCGTCACCATCGTCGTTGATGACCGATACCGGTTCGAGCCGTCGACCGTCACCGTTCACCCAGGGACGGTGACCGTCACGTTGGAACACAAGGGAACGGGAGCTCCGCACGATCTACAGGTCGTCGGCTTCCCCAGCGATCGAGTTCCCCTCGTAGCGCACGGCCAGACCGTCTCGAGCACGTTCACCACTCCCTCGCCCGGACGATACGAATTCGTCTGCACAATCCACCAAGCGCTGGGCCAGACCGGCACGCTCGTCGTGCTGCCGAACTGATGCCGCCATGACGATCGTCGACTGGATCATCGTTGCCGTGGCGGTACTGTACGCAGTTTCGGGATTTCGCAACGGCGCGGTCGTAGGCGCGTTCTCTCTGGTCGGTTTCTTCGGCGGCGCGCTGATCGGCGCCCAGATCGCCCAACCCGTGAGCTCGCATCTGGCCAGCGGCCGGGCGCAAGTAGGAGTCGCGGTCGCTTGCGTGCTGCTGTGCGCGATCTTGCTCCAAGTCGCGCTGGGCCGCCTTGGCTGGTGGCTGCGGTCGCGGATCACGTGGCGTCCGATGAGATCGATCGACGCCGGGATCGGCGCCCTGCTAGGCGTGCTGTCCGTCCTGCTCGTGGCGTGGATGGTGGCCGTCCCGCTTGCGTCCTCGCCGTACCCGAGTCTGGTTCGGGCGGTCGACCAGTCGACGATCGTGCGCGAGATCGACGGCGTGATGCCGAATTCCGTACGCAACGTCTACTCGTCGCTTCGGGAATTCGTCGATCGCAGTGGATTCCCACCAGTACTTGGCGACCTCCATTCAACCCGCATCGTCGATGTCCCGCCGCCCAACACCGCCTTGGCGAATAGCCCGGCGGTCGCCGGCGCGCGGGGGTCCGTCTACAAGATCCGGGGCGACGCGCCGTCGTGCGATCGCGGCATCGAGGGCACCGGTTTCGTGTACGCGCCCGAGCATGTGCTCACCAACGCGCACGTCGTCGCGGGCACGGAGTCCGTCCAGCTCGAGGCAGGTACGCATCCGCTGACCGCGCACGTCGTGCTATTCGACCCGCGTCGAGACGTGGCCGTGCTTTTCGTACCGGGTCTTTCGGCGCCGCCGCTCCCGTTCGCGCCCAAGCCGGCGGTTACCAACGCGGACGCAGTGGTCCTCGGCTATCCGGAGGACCGCGGCTTCGACGCCGAGACGGCACGCATCCGCAGCCGCAACAGCATCATCGGCCAGGACATCTACGGCTCCCAGACCGTGCAGCGCGAGGTTTACGCGATCCGTTCTCTGGTTCGCAGCGGCAACTCCGGCGGCCCACTGATCGACACCAAGGGCCGGGTACTGGGCATCGTTTTCGCCACCGCGCGAGATTCCCCCGATACCGGCTTCGTGCTGACGAACGCGGAAGTAGCAGCCGACGCCGCCGCTGGCCGAACCGGCACGGCGCCGGTCTCTACCAGTGCCTGTACTCCGTAGGGTGGCCGCCGTGGACGAGTCCCCCAATCGTCGGCGCATCGAGCCAGGAGTCCGAACGGATCTGCGTGGTGAGCTGACCTACTCCGAGTACCTCCAGCTGGACGTGCTGCTGTCCGCGCAGCGACCGTTGAGCCGGCCTGAGCATCATGACGAGCTGTTGTTCATCATCCAGCACCAGACGTCCGAGCTCTGGCTGAAACTAGTGGTCCACGAGCTCCACTGGGCCTTATCGCATCTGGCTGCCGACGAAACCGGACCGGTGCTCAAGGCGTTGGCCCGGGTCAAACAGATCCAGCGGCAGCTGTTCGAGCAATGGGCGGTGTTGGCGACACTCACGCCAAGCGAGTATGCCGAGTTCCGGGGAGTGCTCGGCCACGCCTCTGGCTTTCAGTCACTGCAGTATCGGCTCGTCGAATTCCTGCTGGGTAACAAGAACGCCGAGATGCTCGCCGTGTTCGATCACGACCCGGCCGGCCAAGCCGAGCTCCGAGCCGTGCTGGAGGCGCCCAGTCTCTATGACGAATTCCTGCGCTATCTCGCCCGGCATGGATACCCGGTTCCGGCGTCGAGCATCGATCGGGATTGGTCGCTCCCGCACCAGCACAGCGAGGAATTAGTCTCTGTGATAGAGACAATCTACGCTGAGCCGGCCACTCAATGGGCGGCATACGAACTCTGCGAGGAGCTCGTCGATGTCGAGGAGAGCTTCCAGCTCTGGCGATTCCGGCACATGAAGACGGTCGAGCGCTTGATCGGCTACAAGCGGGGTACGGGCGGCTCGTCAGGGGTTGGCTTCCTCCGCGCGGCGCTCGACCTCACCTTCTTCCCGGAACTGCTCGACGTTCGCACCCGAATCGGCTAACCGCTCAGGCCGGCTCGGCATGCCGGCGCAGTGCGTCGAGTACGGATTGGTCGGACGGCGGCCCGAACCGCCGGTATCCCACGCTCACCGCGCTGAACGGCACCGGCTCACGGAGGCATAGGACATCGTCTGCTTCTTCGGCGAGTCGCCGCCTGGCGCTGGCCGATCCGACCGGAACGGCAACGGCGACGCGTCGGGCGCCTACTCGCTTGGTCAGGCGCACGGCCGCCGTCATCGTGGCGCCGGTGGCGAGCCCGTCGTCGACGATGATCGCGAACCGGCCACTGAGGTCCGGTGCCGGCCCGTCCCCGTAGTACCGGTAGAGCAGCAGGCGTAAGGCGTCGGACTCGCTGGCGATGGCGGACTCGACGGCTGCGGGCGGCACGCGGCACGCCTCGATGACGGCATGGTGCCGCATGACCTCGGTGGTGTCACCGAGGCCGGCCAGTGCCCCCATCGCGAGCTCGGCGTGGCTCGGAACGCCAACCTTGCGGACCGGCAGCGCATACATCGGCAGCTGCAGCTCGTCCGCGATGCGCGCCGCGACCGGGACGCCCCCGCGCGGGAGTGGAAGCAAGACCGGACGCTCGGCGGCGAGGTCGGCGTTGGCGAGCAGCTGACACAGGGGGGCGATGAGCGCGTGGCCCGCGTCGTCCCGATCGGCGAAGACCGCCATGTGTTGACGCTAGCCCCGTTTTTGCTGGTATCGCCGCGGATGGGCCAAATTTCTCGCCACGCCGGCCATTCGCGGCGGCGTTGATGGGTGTTGTCAGCCGGCCCGATCCGGTGCGCTCGGCGGCTCCTCGCCGGCCCGGTATTCATTCTCCCGCTCCTGCTGCTCCTCGAGCTGCTTCCTGATCCGCCCGAGGCCCGGAATGGCACTGAGCATCACGTTCAGCTGCCTGGAGGCGTCCAGCAGGTCGCGGAGATCGGGGGCAACCGTGCCGAGCGTGTCGAGAACCGGGAGGATGTCACGGTCGAGCTTGTGGGCAACGTCCGGCAACGTATCGATCAGTTCGACCATCGCGTCTACCTCGGCCAAGCTTGTGGTTTCCGAGAGCCGCGCCACGATCGGCTCGAGCTTCTCGAGCGGCTGCTGGTAAGCGTCGAGCAACGGTCCGGCGCGCCTGGTGAGGATCGCTGCTTCGGCAACGATCACGTCAATCCCTGTCACCGTCTGGCTGACCCGGCTCACTACTGCAACCACGCGCTCTTGCGTCTGCTCGATGCTGGCGACCACTGAGCCGATCCGTCGCTCGGTCAGTTCGATCTGGTTCAGGACCGTGCTTACCCGGGCCGCGATTATCTCGATCTCGTCAACGAGCGCGACAATGCGCGGCACGAGCATGATCGTCCATTCGATCGCCTGGAAGCCCTGACGGACGACCGACACCACGTGCCCCGGTCGCGGAATCGGTACTGCCATTTCGCCACCCCGTCCGGATGTGTCGGAGCCGCTAGTGTCCCGTCGATGATCTTGGACCTGTCTGGCCCATTTGACCACAAGTCCAAGATCATCAGGAACCCGTGATCGGCGCCTGACCGAGTAGACCGGCATATGCTCGCCTGATCGGCGGCGAGCACGAGTGCGTTCGACAGCCGCACGTGCGCCGCCCACGGAGAGGCGGAGATGTGCGCGCGATACGAAACTTCGTGGCCGGTGAGTTCGCCGCGCCGATCGACGGGTCGTCGTGGACGAAGATCGATCCCGTCGACGGCCGTCCCAGCGCCACCGTGGACGAGGCCGACCGGGGGCTCGTCGACCGCGCGGTGAGCGCCGCCCGCCAGGCACTGGACGGGCCCTGGGCCCGAACGTCGGTGGCGCAGCGGGCCGCTTTGCTGCGGCGGATTGCGGAGCGGATCGAGGACCGGTTCGAAGAGTTCGTCGTCGCCGAATCAACCGATACCGGCAAACCGCAGCAGCAGGCCCGTGAGCTCGACGTCGCCCGGGCCGTCGCCAACTTCCGGGTGTTCGCCGACACCGTCGCGGCAGCGGGCCTGCCGTCCTTCCTGACCGAGCTGCCGGACGGCCGACGTGCCCTGAACTACGCGGTCCGCAAGCCGCTTGGCGTCGTTGCGGTGGTCGTGCCGTGGAATCTCCCGCTCCTGCTGCTCACCTGGAAGGTGGCGCCGGCCCTGGCGTGCGGCAACACGGTTGTCGTCAAGCCGAGCGAGGAGACGCCATCCACCGCGACGTTGTTGGCGGAGGTCTGTGCCGAGGCAGGGGTGCCGCCGGGCGTCTACAACGTTGTCCACGGGTTCGGGCCTAACTCCGCTGGCGAATTCCTCGTGTCCCATCCCGGCATCGACGGGGTGACGTTCACCGGATCCTCGGCGACCGGCTCTCGGATCATGGCGGCCGTGGCGCCGCGAGTGAAACCCGTCTCGTTCGAGCTCGGTGGGAAGAACGCGGCCATCGTCTTCGCCGACGCCGACCTGGACCTGACGCTCGACGGTCTCACTCGGTCGGTTTTCGCCAACACCGGCCAGGTGTGTCTGTGCACGGAGCGGCTTTATGTGCAGCGACCAATCTTCGACGAGATCGCCGACGGGTTGGCTCAGCGCGCCCGCGACCTCCGCCTCGGCCGTCCTTCAGATCCGGCGACCACCACAGGTCCGTTGATCTCAGCCGAACATCGCGAGAAAGTTCTGTTCTTTTATGGGCTGGCTGAGGAAATCGGCGCCAAGATCCTGGTGGGCGGCGGGATTCCAGCGATGGGCGCCGAGCTCGACCGCGGTTGGTGGATCGAGCCAACGCTGTGGACCGGGCTGACAAACGCCGATCGACCGCTCCGCGAGGAGATCTTCGGGCCGGCGGCCGCGCTCGTGCCCTTCGACACCGAGGACGAAGCTGTTGCCCTGGCCAACGACACGGACTACGGCCTCGCATCCTCGGTATGGACCACCGACCTGTCGCGCGGCCACCGGGTTGCGCAGCAGATGCGCGTCGGCATCTCCTGGGTCAACACCTGGTTCCTGCGGGATCTGCGTTCGCCGTTCGGCGGCGTGGGACTATCCGGAATCGGGCGCGAGGGTGGGGATTACTCGCTCGAGTTCTACACCGAGCCCACCAACGTCTGCGTTCAGCTGTGACGCGCGCTCGAACGTTGCCGGACAAGGCCACGCCGCGCGGCCGCTTTCCCCACGTCCGGCTTGCCGGAGGATTCGCCTACGTCAGCGGCACAAGCGCGCGCCGCCCAGACAATACGATCGCTGGCGCCGACGTCGATCCCCTGGGCACGGCCACCTTGGATATCCGGGCGCAGACCCGGGCCGTGATCGAGAACATCCAGGACATTCTTCGTGCGGTCGGCGCGGAGCTCACGGACCTGGTGTCGGTGACTACATTCCTCGTGTCAATGAACGATTTCGGCGGTTACAACACCGTCTACGCCGAGTACTTCGATGAATCCGGCCCGGCCCGGACAACCGTGGCCGTCCACCAGCTTCCGCACCCACACCTGCTTATCGAGATGCAAGGCGTCGCCCAGCTACCGGAGAAGGAGCCGTCGTGACCACCATCCCGTCCGCGATCAACGTCACGCAGTGGATCAGCGGCAACGAACAGCTGCTCAAGCCACCGGTGAACAACAAGACCATGGCCGTCGGCGAGGACTTCATCGTGATGGTAGTGGGTGGCCCCAATGCGCGCACGGACTTCCACGTCGACCCGTACGAGGAGTGGTTTTACCAGCTCAGAGGGAACATGCACGTCAATCTGATGACGGACGATGGCCCGCAAACCGTGCACATCCGCGAGGGCGACACCTGGTTGCTGCCCCGAAACACACCGCATTCGCCCCAGCGTCCGGAAGCCGGATCGATCGGGTTGGTCATCGAACGGATCCGTGAAGAGGGGACCCCGGAGAAGTTCCAGTGGTACTGCGGGAATTGCTCCGCGCTCGTACACGAGGTCGAGCTGCAGGTCCGCGACATCGTCGTTGATCTCCCGCCGGTATTCGCCGCGTTCTATGACGACGTGCAAGCACGTACCTGTCCGAACTGCGGCACCGTGCACCCGGGGAAGGGCTGAGACCGCCCGCATGGACGGATTGATAGACCTGCACACGCATTACGTTCCGTGCGGGTGGCCAGAGCTGCCGGGAATCCCGGAGCTGACGTTATGGCTGAGAGTCGAGTCTGAGTCCGATGCGGTCATCATGCTTGGCACGAGGGAATTTCGCCGGATCCAGGCCACCTGCTGGAATGCCGATGTTCGGCTACGCGATATGGACAAGGACGGCGTTGCGATCCAAGCGGTGTCTCCGACCCCGGCCTTTTTTTCCTACGCGCACGCCGGGGATGAGGCGACCCGCATCGCTCGCATCTTCAATGATCTGGCGCTCGAGATCTGTGCACCTCAACCGGATCGGTTGTGGCCGTTCTGCCAGGTTCCGCTGCAGGACACAGACGCAGCGTGTGCGGAGGTCGAACGCTGCCTTGCTAGCGGTCATCGCGGCGTCGAGATCGGCAACCATGTCGGCGACCGGGATCTCGATGACGCCGGTATTGTCACCTTCCTTCAGCACTGCGCGGGCCTGGGCGTTCCAGTGTTCGTCCACCCGTGGGATATGCCAGAGTCGCCCCGACTGAATCGATGGATGGCGCGGTGGCTTACCGGGATGCCCGCCGAGACCCACCTGTCGATTCTGGCCATGATCCTCGGTGGCGTATTCGACCAGGTCGACGAGTCGCTGCGTATCTGTTTCGCTCACGGCGGCGGATCGTTCGCGTTTTGGCTTGGTCGGATGGACAATGCCTGGCGGGCTCGCAACGACGTCATCGGCACATCGGCCGAGCCGCCATCGCGTTACATCGGGCGGTTCTACGTTGACTCCGTGGTCTTCGACGAGCGGGCGCTTCGACTCCTCGTCGATACCGTGGGTGTCGACCGGGTGGTCGTCGGCAGTGACTACCCGTACCCGTTAGGTGAGCGTCCGGCCGGCAAGGTCGTGCGAGAGTCCCTCTTCCTGGACGAGCCGGAGCGGCATCAGATATTGCGGGACAACGCCGAAGTATTTCTCGGTGCGTCGGTGGTGCAATCGTGATCATTCTCGATTCGGAGGCGCAGCGCGCGGCGGACCTTGATGCTCAGGACGAAGTGCCGAGCCGACGAAACCAATTCCACGTGCCGCCGTGGCCGGGCGGCGCTCTTCCGGACTGCGCATACTTCGCCGGAAACTCGCTTGGTCTACAACCCGTGGCTACCCGTCGCCGATTAGAAGAGGAGCTCGACGATTGGGCACGACTCGGCGTCGAGGGCCACCATGAGGCAGCGCGGCCATGGGTCTCTTATCACGAGCTACTGCGGGATCCCGCAGCTCGGCTGATCGGAGCGTTGCCCGCGGAAACCGTGATGATGAACTCGCTGACGGTGAACCTCCACCTGCTCATGACGAGCTTCTACCGGCCGACGGCGGATCGATACGGAATCCTCATTGAGGACAGCGCATTCCCATCGGATAGTTATGCTGTTCGCAGTCAAGCCACCTGGCATGGCCACGATCCGGATAAGGCCGTCATTCGACTCCGGCCGCGGACGGGCGAGTACGCGCTGCGAAGCGAGGACATCGTGGATTACCTCGACCGCGAGGGGCAACGCGTTGCGATGATCTTGCTCGGCGGAGTGAACTACTACAGCGGTGAGCTGCTGGACATCCACGCGATCACCCGCGCGGGGCATGCGGCCGGCGCGGTCGTGGGTTGGGACCTCGCGCATGCCGCCGGAAACGTCCCGCTGGCACTGCATGAGTGGGGAGTCGACTGGGCAGCGTGGTGCACGTACAAGTATCTGAACAGCGGACCCGGCGCCGCTGCGGGTGCATTCGTCCACGAACGCCATCTGTCTGATCGCACGCTGCCGAAGCTCAGCGGCTGGTGGAGCACAAACCCGGTGACGCGCTTCCGCATGAACCCAGTGCTCGATGAGGTAGCGACGGCTGATTCCTGGCAACTTTCCAACCCACCGATCCTGGCGATGGCCCCCGTACTCGTCTCGCTGGAAATGTTCGACGCTGTCGGCATGACCGCACTTCGGGCGAAGAGCGTACGGCTGACGCAATATCTCGAATCGATGTTGGACGAGGTGTGCGTGGACCGGCCGATGCGGGTTATCACCCCGCGTGATCCCGACCGGCGTGGAGCGCAATTATCGGTACTGATTGGAGGGCTATCCGCCGACGACGTCACCGGGTGGCTGCGCTCGGAGCACGGCGTAATCGCCGACGCCCGGCACCCAGATGTGATCAGGCTGGCACCGGTGCCGATGTACTCGACTTATACCGACTGCCTGCGAGCAGCGATCTCGTTGGCGAATGTCCTGGACGCTCATGGCAGCTGAACGCCGAGTCGCAATTGTCGGAGCCGGCTTGGCCGGCTGCCTGCTCGCGACGCTCCTCGGCCGTCGGGGTGTGCCCGTAGATGTTTACGAGCGACGACCTGACCCGCGACTGGCTGGCGGGGAACGCGGGCGGTCGATCAATTTAGCCATCTCAGCTCGTGGTCTGGCCGCGCTGGAGGAGGTCGGTCTGCGCGAGCATGCCCTTGCGCAAGCACTGCCCATGCATGGCCGGATGATCCATTCGATCACGAACGAGTCCAGCTTCCGGCGCTACAGTGCGGACGGCACGCGTGCGATCAATTCGATCAGCCGGGCGAAGCTCAACGAGTCGCTTCTTGATACCGCTGAGGGCACGGCCGGGGTCCGGCTCTGTTTCGGGCATCGCCTCCAATCGGCGGACGCCGACACCGGACGCCTGACGTTCGACACAGACGCGGGAACCGTGTCCGCCGATGCCGAGGTGGTGCTGGGCGCCGACGGCGCATACAGCGCGACCCGATCCGCCTTGGCGGGTGCGCCGGAATTCGATCTCCGACAGGACTTCCTCGAGCACGGGTACAAGGAACTCACTATCCCGGCGCGGAAGGGCGAGTTCGCATTGGATCCAGATGCGCTGCACATCTGGCCGCGGGGCGGTTCGATGATGATTGCGCTACCCAATCTCGATCGATCGTTCACCTGCACCCTGTTCTGGCCAAAGTTCGGAGAGGGCAGCTTTGCGGAGCTGGCTCCTCCAGATCGGCTCGAGAACTATTTCGAACGCGAGTATCCCGATGTCGTCGGCATAATGCCGACCCTCGTCGAGGACTATGCGCTGAATCCGATGGGCTCGCTTGTCACGATTCGGTGTTGGCCGTGGGTGGTGCGTCGCGCTGCCTCGATCATCGCCCTGGTCGGAGACGCCGCGCACGCCATCGTCCCGTTCTTCGGGCAAGGTGCGAACTGTGCGTTCGAGGACTGTATTGAGATCGACCGATGCCTTTCCGAGGCGCACGAGGACTGGGATCGGGCCCTGACCACCTACCAGGAACGACGCAAGGAGAACACGGACGTCATCGCCGATTTGGCGCTCGACAATTTCGTGGAAATGCGGGACCGAGTGAACTCTCCGATATTCCAGGCGCGCACTTGGGCGGAACACGCTCTCGAACGACGATTTCCCGGGCGATACATGTCGAGATACGAGCTGGTGTCATTCACGACGACACCGTATGCCCAGATCCCGGCCCGGATCCGGCGACAGAACCTCGCGGTAGCGGGCTTCGCGCTGGGGTCGGCGGTTGCCGCCGGCGTGGCCGTCGCTGTCCTCAGCCGAGCTTGGCCCAGCGGATCAACTCCCCGCTGACTATCTCGGGAACCTCGTTCTGCGGGAAGTGACCGACACCCTCCAGGACATGCCATTCGTATTCGCCCGTCACGTAGCGACCTGAGCCTTGAGCGGTGCGCGGGAGAATGCATCGATCGAAATCACCGTGCAGGTGCAGGACCGGCGCGGCAATCGGGACCTGCATGCGGCGAGCGAACCGCCGCCCATCCGGACGGGGTAGCGATCGCACGAGCCAGCGAAATTGCTCGAGGGCCAAGTGCGCGACTGGATGGATCTGCAGCGCTTCGGCGTATCGCTCGACGTCGCCTTCATAGGCCGGCGTAGCTCGCCACCGCGGACCGGACCAGGTATCGAAGAGTTGCCGGACGTAGGTCCCGTCCTTGGTGAGTCGCGATTCCGGCCGACGGGGAATCTGGAAGCCGCGCAGCGCGTAGGCGGACGCCCGGCCTTGTCCGCGCGGATCCGAGAAGATGGCCTGCCGAAAACGCAACGGATGGGCCGCACCGAGGACAGCGAGCCGACGGACAACTCGTGGGTGCATGGCCGCCATCGTCCACGCGAGCAGCCCGCCGACGTCGTTGCCGACGACCATGGCGTCCCGTTCGCCCAGGGCCGTGACCAACGCCGCGACGTCGGCCGCAAGCGTTGGTGTGTCGTAGCCACGCGGCGGTTTGTCGCTCGCGCCGTATCCCCGCAGGTCGACAGCAACGGCCCGGTACCCGGAGTCAGCCAGGTCGACGATCTGCTGGCGCCAAGTCCACCAGAACTGCGGGAAGCCGTGCAGCAAAAGCACTAGCGGTCCGCTGCCCATCTCGGCGACGTGGAGCGCGATTCCGTTCGCACTCACGTGACGGTGCGTCCACGGCCCGTCGATGAGCACGATGGCGTCATCGGGCGGTGTGTCGGCTCTCACCCGGGAACGTCCGAAGTAGTCATCTCGTCACGATGTGTATTGGGTTGGGTTCCGAAGGAACGCGGCGGTCTCCTTGGTCTCCGAAATGGTGCGCTCCGGTGCCTTGACCTTCTTGACCTGCCGCGTGCCCAGCAGCACCAGGATTCCCACTACCAAGACGAGAAACCCGAACACGATGAGGTAGGCAGCCGCTCGTGGCACCCCGAGCGCCACCAAGCCCTCGGCCGCCGCGATCAAGAGGAACATGGTCGCAAAGAAGAGCGCGACCGCCGCACCGATATAGAAACCTGCACCAGTGCCGGCGTTCTTGAAGGAGGCTGAGAGCTCCGCCTTGGCGAGTTCGATCTCGCCATGCACCATCGCGGACAAGTGGGTGGAGGCCTGCTGCACGAGCGCGCCGATGGTCGGTTCGCCGGATCCAACATTCCCTGAGCTGACGGGCTGATTCGGCTCAGTTGCCGTTGCGGACGTCCGCGGCTGTGCGGAGTCGGCCCGCGGTGCTGACGTCGTCACGATGCTCCCTTCGCTGGCAACCTCATAGCCGGATCATTCCAGTCAGCCGGGCCAGATGCACTCAGCCCTGGCCCGGCGAGAGTTATGTCAGCTTGCTGGAAAGCTTGGTCGGCGAACCATAACGCAACCTCGGAATGTCTGCCGCCGTGGCCGAGATCCGTCGTCCGATCCGCAGACTTCTTACCCGCTCGAGCTGGCCGGAAGCAGCAGAGGTTGCGCAAGCGCTGCGGACCGAAACAGTCGGCGGCGTCCGGTTATTGGTTGGCATTTTGTAGTCGCCATGGTGGTCATGGGCAAGTACCCGCCTACGCGACGCATACGCACGAATAACGACTTACCAGCTCCCGCCGCACTTTGCGCACCTCAACCTGCCGCCGCATTCTTGGGCGGGCGACGGCTTGCTCGCAATCCGTTCTTTGTTGCCGGCCTCGAGCTCAAGCGAGAGTTGGTCGCCGGTGACTTGCGGGACCCCGTCGACGACCTGATCGCGATCGTGATCATCGCCGTCGTATACACGACCGCGCCCGGCTGCTTGATCGAACGACGGACGAGTCGATCGAGGGGTCGATCATGGGCAAGAGGATCGTCGTCGTCATCAGCGTGTGCCGTTGCTATTGGGCGCTGGATTCACGGCCGCCGGCGGAGCATTGATGGCCGGATTCGGTACTGACAACACGGCGACATCGGGACTGCGGCACCTGTCCACCCAGACGGAGGCATTGGTCGCGGCCGTCGATGACATCAACGGGACCGGCGGATTCGGGACAGGCTGTCAGCAAGCCAACGTTGCAGATCACGGTGGCCAACCCGAACCAGGACGTTTTTGCCAGGTGTCGGTCCCAAGGTGGCTGTCGACCGATATCTGGCCGGACTCGCCATCGAAACATCCGGGACATCAGCCTGGGACCGTTCCGCCTAAGAACCGTGGTGCCCTCCGGCCGCAATCAGGCGCCGCGCCGCCCAACCAGTCATTTTGGATTGCGCACGGCTCGGGACGCCAAGAGCCGGCCCGGTCC
This sequence comes from uncultured Actinomycetota bacterium, assembly GCA_963809815.1. Classification (GTDB taxonomy): domain Bacteria; phylum Actinomycetota; class Actinomycetes; order Mycobacteriales; family Jatrophihabitantaceae; genus CAVVJA01. Next base: position 36,445 of record CAWELM010000014.1, on the reverse strand, counting down.
GAGGGCCGCAATGGCGGACGCCAACGTTTCCGGGCCGGCAGTAGCGGGCGATCGCCCTCGCTCACATCGGCATGGGTGCCAGTTCGAAGATGTCGATCGTGAAGCGGCCCTTGCCCTCAGCGAGGAAGGGATGGGCCTTGATCAGATCGCGGGCCTCGTCGAGGCTCCCGGCCTCGACGATCGTGTAGCCGTTGAGGTCGGTCGGGTCGGCGCTCGTCCCGTCGTCGGACACACTCGCTCGGGTCCCGAACGGAGCTCCGGCGTCGACCATCGCCGATCCCACCTGCCCCATCCACTCATTCCACAGCCGCATCTGCTCGGCCGACTGTTCCGGTGTGAACTCCTCCATCGGCGTCGCCGGCCCGCGATACAGGTACAAGAACTTGCTCATCCCAGCTCCCATCGTCTGGCGTCCGGCAGCACGCATGCCCCCGGAAGGTGCGCTCCGCGCGCCCCACTGTCCCGACGTACAGCATTCTCCGAAATCGACACCCGGCGGCCATCACTTCCTCCCGTTGCTCGTGAGTCTGGAGCCCCTGGCTCCGCAGGGCAGTCGGGGTACCGGTTAGTCCTCGCTCGAGGCTGCGGTCGGAAGCTTCTCGCTGATGAGGTCCATGACCGCGGAGTCGGTGAGCGTGGTGACGTCGCCAAGCTGCCGGTGTTCGGCTACATCCCGCAACAGGCGCCGCATGATCTTGCCGGAACGGGTCTTGGGCAGTTCGGGGACGACAAGAATCTGCCGTGGCTTCGCGATCGGCCCGATCTCCTTGGCTACGTGATCGCGCAACTCCTTGGCGATGGCGTCACCGTCGATGTCCTGCGGCTGCCCACGCAAGATCACGAACGCGACAACGGCTTGCCCGGTGGTTGGGTCGGTGGCGCCGACGACGGCTGCCTCCGCGACCTTCTCGTGGGAGACGAGGGCCGACTCCACCTCCGTCGTCGAGATGCGGTGGCCGGACACGTTCATCACGTCGTCCACCCGCCCGAGCAGCCACAAGTCGCCGTCGTCGTCCTTCTTCGCGCCATCGCCCGCGAAGTAGTACCCCTGTTTGGCGAACCGAGACCAATAGGTCTCCCGATAACGCTCATCGTCGCCCCAAATGCCGCGCAACATCGCCGGCCACGGCTCGGTCAGGACCAGGAACCCGCCACCGCCGTTGGGGACCGGCTGGCCGTCGTAATCCACGACGTCGGCGCTGACGCCGGGCAGAGGCCGCGTCGCCGAACCGGGCTTGGCAGCGGTGACACCTGGGAGCGGACTGATCATGATGGCGCCGGTTTCGGTCTGCCACCACGTGTCGACGACGGGGACGCGATCGCCGCCGATGACCCGGCGGTACCAGATCCAGGCCTCGGGATTGATCGGTTCTCCGACCGAGCCGAGCAGGCGGAGGGAGGACAGGTCGAACCCAGCCGGGATGTCCTCGCCCCACTTCATGAACGTACGAATTGCGGTGGGAGCGGTGTAGAGCAGGGTTATCCGATACTTCTCGATGATTTCCCACCAACGGCCGCGGTGCGGCGTGTCCGGCGTTCCCTCGTACATCACTTGGGTCGCCCCGTTGGCCAGCGGGCCATACACGATGTAGCTGTGCCCGGTTACCCATCCGATGTCGGCCGTGCACCAGAACACGTCGGTCGGAGCCTTGAGGTCGAAGACTGCGTAGTGGGTGAACGCGACCTGCGTCAGGTACCCGCCGGTCGTGTGCAGGATGCCTTTCGGCTTCCCGGTAGTCCCTGATGTGTAGAGGATGAAGAGCGGATGCTCCGCGTCGAATGCCTCGGCGACGTGTTCCTTCGGCTGCGCGTCGACGAATTCGTGCCACCAGATGTCGCGCCCGTCGTTCCATGGGACTTCGCCACCCGTCCGACGGACGACCAGCACGTGCGAGACGTTCGTCTGACCCTTCCCGAGGGCCTCATCGACGGCCGGCTTCAGTGCGCTCGCGCTACCGCGGCGGTAGCCGCCGTCCGCAGTAATCACAAGCTTGGCGTCCGCGTCGACGACCCGGTCGTAAATGGCTTGCGCCGAAAACCCTCCGAAGATGACTGAATGCGGTGCGCCGATTCGCGCGCACGCCAGCATGCTGATCACCGCCTCGGGGATCATTGGCAGGTAAATCGCAACGCGGTCGCCCTTTTGGATGCCCAAAGCAGTCAGCGCGTTCGCAGCCTTACACACCTCTGCTAGTAGCTCGGCGTAAGTGATGGTGCGCGTATCGCCAGGTTCACCCTCGAAGTGAAAGGCGATGCGATCACCGCGACCCTCGGCCACGTGCCGGTCGACGCAGTTGACCGAGGCGTTGATGGTGCCTTCGGCGAACCAGCGGGCGAACGGTGCGTTCCACTCCATTACGTCCGACCATCGCGTCGTCCATAGCAGCCGACTGGCCTGCTCTTCCCAGAATCCCAGTCGATCGTCGGCGGCGACATATGCCTCGGCCTTGACGTTTGCGGCCGCGGCGAACTCGGGCGTCGGCTCGAACCGGCGTTCTTCGTGCAACAGGTTGGACAGGGCTTCGGACACGGGTACCTCCTGTCGAGTCGGCGCGATGAGGCTTCCTTTCGCACCGTAGTCGGTCCGGCTATCGGCAGGCCGTCCTGCCGATACGCTCCACGCCGTGACGGATCCGCTGGAGTCATTACTCGGCCTGCCGGGCGTCGTCGATGGAGTCGCGGGAGCCCGCGCCGCAGTCGATGCGATGCTCAACCACCGGGTGCTCCTGCGGCGTTCGGCTGAGGTGTCGGCGGAGTCGGCGCTGCGGGGTGCCTGGGCATCGGCCGCTTTGGCGGGTAGCCAAGCCGAACTCGCCGACGTTCGATCCGGAGTGGCCGCGGCGGATCCGCTTGTACAGGCCGCGCTGCGGGCTCAGGGCGAAATCGGAGCCTTGGCCGGCACCTGGAGTCGCGCGCCCCGGCAGGCGCTGGCCCGACTCCATGCCGTCGCGGCGGTCGATCTGATATCCGACCCTGAATTGCTGGGCCGGCCATCAGAGGTTCCCGGCGTGGCCGAACGCCTTGACACGCTGGCTGGTGTCCTTTCCGAGACGTCGGCTCCGGCGTTGGTCGTGGCGGCCGTGGCGCAGGGCGAGATCTTGGCGCTTGACGCCTTCCCGCCGGTCTCCGGCATTGTGGCGCGAGCGGCCGAGCGGCTAACGCTCATCGACCTTGGCTTGGATCCGAAGTCACTGGTGACCTTCGAGGTAGGGCACTGGGAGCTTCGGCCCGAGTTCGAGTCCACGCTGACGGCGTACCAAGACGGTAGTCGGGACGGTCTGTCTCTTTGGATCGGCCATTGCGCCGACGCGATCGTGGTCGGTGCCCGCGAGACGACCGCGATCTGTGAGGCCATCGCTCGGGGCGTAACGGCTTAAAGCCTGCGCCAATAGACAACTGCTGCCCGGCGGCGGGCTCAGGCGCCGACGGTCTCGTTATCGCCTGCGCAAGATCACTGGATTGCCGAGCGGTTTCCGCAGGACCCCCGATCGCCACGCGATTTCGCGGCGAACCCCGATCGGCTCCGGCGACCCTATTGGCGCGAGCTCTGAGTCCGGACATGGACGGCGGCGCCGCTTACTCGCGACGCCGCCTGACGGTCGTCCGGGGTACCAAGCGTGCACCTGTCGCCTGTCGGGCGCGAGCCCTCAGCGGCCGCGCCGACGCACCTGTTGCGTGGTGGGGTCGCCGCGTGGGTTCCCGTCGTGACCGTGCCGGGTGAGACCCGCTGGGGGCTGGACCGCCATCGACGAGCCTCGTCCGATGCAGTCATTTCACCCCGTGGAGCTGAGGTGCACAAGACCCCGAGGCTATGTAATTCCTTTGCCATGGCGCTGGAAGCGCTATTTGGCGGGTTCGGCGGAAAAGAGCCGGCTACTGGGTCTTGCCATAGCGAGATTTCTCTGGGCACCGCGACCGGCCACTGGTGGCCCACAACCTCAATTCGCCGTATTTGCCACGAGAAACAGGCTCACCGACTGATCTGGGATGTGGTGGCACGTTCCCGCGTTCGACGGCGATGCAATGCGTACCAGGCCGCGCCTACTGCGGCGACGCTGGCGCTGGCGACGCTCAGGGTGGCAGTGGCGTGTGGCGGCCGGAGTCCGGAGATTCGTTCCCGAAGCGGCACTCCGTTCGCAAATGTCAGAATCGGCCAGCCGCGCTCCACGGCGATCTTTCGTAACGCCCGGTCCGGGTTGACCGCCGTGGGATGGCCCACCTCCTCCAGCAGAGGTAGATCCGTGATCGAATCCGAGTACGCGTAGGACGCGGCGAGGTCATATCCACGTTCGGCCGCGAGCTCCCGGACTGCCTCTGCCTTCTCCGGCCCGTAGACGTACCGTTCGATCTCGCCTGTGTATTTGCCGTCATCGCTTACGACCATGCGTGTGGCGAGGACGTAATCCGCACCGACCATCGCACCGATCGGGCCGACGACTTCCTCTCCGGATGAGGAAACAATGACGACGTCCTGACCAGCCGACTTGTGCTGCTGGATGCGTTCGACCGCCTCGTCGTAGACGATCGGATCGATGATGTCGTGCAGCGTCTCGTTGACGATCTCTCGAATCTGAGCGACGTCCCATCCGGTGCACATCGCGGTGATGTAGTCGCGCATCCGGTCCATCTGGTCCTCATCCGCTCCAGCGAGCGCAAACACGAACTGGGCGTACGCGCTGCGTAGTACGGCCCGGCGATTCAGCAAGCCGCTCTGGTAGAACGGTCGCCCGAACGCGAGCGTGCTCGACTTGGCGATGATCGTCTTGTCTAGGTCGAAGAATGCCGCTGGCCTACCCACCTCGGAGACGATACGGGGAGCCATCACCATTGCGCGCCCTGTCAAGTCGGACGTCCACAGGCCAGGTAGTTATCCACAGGCGCGCTCGTTGCCGGGCCGTATCCACCCCGACCCGCTTGACTCCGGGTTGTGGATGAACCAGTCGCGCCGGTGATCGGCGTCGTCGGCGGGAGCGGCGGCGTCGGTGCAAGCACATTTGCGGCTGGCCTCGCTCGGCTGGCGGCGCGTGCCAAGTCGGTCAGCCGGGCCGTTCTCGTCGAGCTTGACCCGACGTCGGGTGGGATCGACGTACTGCTCGGGGTGGAGGGCGTGCCCGGTCCGCGATGGTCGGGCCTACGACTAGCGGGCGGTCGGCTGGAGGCCGCGGCGCTGGCCGAGGGCCTGCCGACCTGGTCGTCGGTCGCTTTCGTGGCGGCGGACGTGACCCCCTCGGCCGATTCCGTTGCTCAGCTATTGCCTGTTGCCCGGCGCGTCGGTCCGGTAGTGGTCGACCTGCCACGGTGGGCCGCTCCGGTCCGCTCGGCGGCACTCACCCGCTGCGATCTCGTCGTGCTCATTGCCGGGTGCGACGTAGCGTCGATAGCTGGGGCGCGATCCGTGGCGGCGGGGCTAGGCACCGGCATGCGAATCGCGCTGATCGTGCGCGGCGGTGCCGCACCGCATGAGGTAGCGGGCCTGGTCGGCGTACCACTCATCGGCCGGATCCCGGGCGACCTACGCCGGCTGTCCCCAGATCCGGTGACCTGGCCAGTGCCGCTGCGTCGGGTGGCTGTCGGCGTTCTAGACGCATGGGCCGGGTGACTGACAGTGTCCGAAATGGCATCGACCGCCCCAGCCCACCGTTCATCGGAAGTGTCCGGCGTGCTCGTCGATCGGATCCGCCATCGGCTTGTTAGCACCGCAGGTAGCAGCGATGATCCGGCGCTCGCCTCGATCGTGCGGGATGAGGCGGCAGTCCTCGCTGACGACGTGGTACTGGCCGAGCTGCGGCGTGAGGTTGCGGCCGAGCTCGCCGGCGCCGGGCCGCTGGAACATCTGCTGGAGTTGCCCGGCATCACCGATGTCATGGTGAACGGTCCGTCCGAGGTGTGGCTGGATCGGGGGTTCGGCATAGAGCGCGTCGCAGTGACATTTCCGGACGACGCCGCAGTACGCCGACTGGCGCAACGGCTGGCGGCGGGCGCCGGGCGCCGGCTGGATGACGCCAGTCCCTTCGTCGATGCGACCTTGCCGGACGGCACCAGGCTGCATGCTGTCCTGCCGCCGATCACCGCGCATCCGACGATTTCGCTGCGGGTTCTGCAGCGCCGCCGGTTCACGCTCGCCCAGCTGGCGCCGCCCGAGCTGGCCGAATTGCTGGCGGCGGTCGTAGCCGCCCGCCTGGCGGTGCTGGTGAGCGGTGGGACAGGCAGCGGGAAGACGACGCTGCTCGGCGCCATGCTGGCGACGGCCACGCCGGACGAGCGGCTGGTAGTCATCGAAGACGCCGCCGAGCTCGAGATCGACCATCCGCACATCCTCCGGCTGGTCACGCGGGCGCCGAATGTGGAGGGCCAGGGCGCGATTGGTCTGCGGGAGCTGGTCCGGCAAGCGCTCCGGATGCGCCCTGATCGGCTGATTGTCGGCGAGTTCCGCGGCGCCGAGATGGCCGAGCTGCTCGTCGCACTGAATACCGGTCACGAGGGCGGCGCCGCGACCGTACATGCGAACACAGCCAGCGACGTGCCAGCTCGTCTGGTGGCCCTTGGCGCACTGGCTGGGCTCAGTCGGGCCGCCGTGATCAGTCAGGTCTTGGGGGCGATCGATGTCATTGTCCATCTGCGCAGAGACGGGGGATCGCGACGAATCGAGGAGATCGCTGTCGCGCAAGCGGGCGGCACGGACTTGACGGTGACGGCGGCGTGGTCCGCCTCTAGGGGCCAGCTACCGGGGGCGGCCGACCTGAGCCGCCGATTGCGAGACCGCGGCGTCGGTGTTCCGGAGCTGATCCGGTGACAATCAGCCTTCTCGCGGCGGCCGTGGGGATGGCAATCCTGTGCTGGCCGCTGTCGTCGGTCGACCGGCGCCGGCTCACCGGGCTTGTCCAGGCTGGCCGGCTCGGTGAGGTTGCCGACTCGGCTTGGCCGCCGCCGCCTCGGCGCCGGCGCCGGCGATCAGGCCGCATCCTTCCCGGTCCTGCTGGGGGGGTCGCGGTTGTCGCAATGAGCGGAGCCGTAGCTGGAGTGCAGTTTGGCGTTGGGGTCGGGGTTGCCGCCGCGATGCTTCCTGCCTTGGCGTGGCGGCTTCTGCGATGGAGGGCGCTCCGCCGGAAACGCGCGGCCGACGACAAGGCGCTCAATGCCGCGCTGGGGCTCATCTGCGCCGAGCTCGCTGCAGGTAGCCGGACGGACCACGCCTTGCTTGCCGCTGCGGACGTCGCCGGACGGTTCGATGCGGCCTTTCGTGCCGCTGCGTACGCAGTCGAAGAGGCGGGCGACCCGGCGGCCGCGTTGGTCTCGGGCGCTATGGGCACCGAGCTTCGCCCCGTGGCGGCTGCATTGGAGGTCGCGGTTCGCACCGGCGCCCCCGTCGCTGCGGTTCTCGATCGGGCTCGTAACGATGTCGCAGATCGGATGGGGATCGCCCGTGACTTGGCTGCAGCGGTATCTGGTGCCCGCGCTTCGGCTGCGCTGCTGGCCGTGCTCCCAGTTCTCGGCGTCGCCATGGGCGTTGGACTAGGAGCCGCTCCTCTTGAGGTGCTGTTCCATACGTCAGTCGGACACGGCGCGCTCGCCGCGGGCACAGTGCTCACGGCCGTCGGGGTGCTCTGGACGGAGCGCTTGATAAGCGGCGCGGAGCGTCCGCCGTGACCCCGGTCGCCCTCGGTCTGCTCGCCGCCGGGATCTGGCTCAGCGGACGACGTGTACGCGATCACTCCTCGGTGATCACGCCAGCGTCCGGCCGCCTAACCGGCTGGAGCTCGCATTGGCTAGTCCGCCGAACGCCCGTCCGAGCCGGGCTCTCGCCCGGACGCCTGGGCTTGATATCGGGCGCTGCCGGTGTTGTGGCCGCGCTCGCCATCTTGGGCCCTGTCACCGGCAGCGTCGCCAGCGTGATCGTCGCGCCCCTCGTGGCCGCTGGTGCCGCGCATCTAGCCCGACGATCGCGCTCCCGCCCTGACGGTCGGCGGATAAGTGGGCTTGCGTTGACCGCCGACCTCCTGGCTGCGGCACTGCGGGCGGGTCAGCCCGTTGATGCGGCGCTCGCTGCCGTGGCAGTGACCGCCGACTCTCGAACGTCGGCGGAACTGGCGCAGGTCGCTGGGCTTATGCGGCTTGGTGCCGACCCACCCGAGGCGTGGGAGGCGCTCCTCGCCGATCCGGTTCTCGGGGGCGTGGCCCGGACCGCATGCCGAAGTGCGCAGAGCGGGATCCGGCTGGCCGGGAGCCTCGAACAACTTGCTCGCGAGCTACGGGCGGAAACTCGGGCCGCCGCGCAGGCCCGGGCACATCGCACGGCGATCTGGACGATGGCGCCACTCGGCCTGTGCTTCCTTCCCGCCTTCGTGTGCGTCGGGGTTGTCCCCATAGTCATTGGGCTCGCGGGTGGAGCGTTCACCGATTTGTCATAGCGCGCATCGGTTCCCGCTCGCCGACAGCGCGAAGCGATCCACGATTTCTGGTGAATGTGGGCTTCCTGTCCCGCTAGCGAGGTGTGTTACCCGCCTGCGCGGCCCAGGCGGCGGCTCCCGCCTCACTAGACCCCACGGAATCTCTGTGGCGCGACTTCGTGGGGACCCGGATCGCGGCGTGATTGTCGTGGCGGCCTCGGGGTCGTCGCGAAATGGCGCTCCCATTCGTCTCCTCCTCGGCGATCTGTCCGCCTGGATACGCGCATCCAGGCAGAGAACATTGCAAGCGGGACAACTAGCGACATGACGTTCGCCGGCCGGAGCGAGCACGCCGAGACCGCGTGCCGCGTAGCGCTGGTTCGTCGCGCCTGTGCGCGAGCCATCGTCCGCGCGGCCCGCGCTGTCACGCGCTTTTATTAGCTGTCCCTGAGGGGCACATCGCTGGCTAAGACGACACTGCCGAGTGTGCGAACGCCTGCGCGTTAGTCGAGGCGGCCGGCTTCCCGGGCGTGGCGGCGGTGCTCGGAGCCATGTTCAGGTCGATGGCGGCTGGACGCCGCGCGCATTGTGACGCCGCGCATTGTCAAGTCGAGCATCCACAGCCCGTGACTTGTCCACAGTCGTACCGCACGCCCAGCGCCGAAGCCATGTGAGCGGTTGGCTTCGAGGCATCGAGGCAGCACAGGTCCGAAGGTCGGACCGGTAACTGCTGCCGGGAGGTGGCTGACATGATCAGGAAGTTGCGGCAGCTCGTGCGCGACGACGCCGGCATGACGACGGCGGAATACGCGGTCGGCACGATTGCCGCGGTGGCATTCGCGGCCGTCTTGTACAAGGTGGTGCAAAGCGGCGTCGTGCAGTCAGCCCTGACCGCGATCATTCAATCCGCGCTGCACACGTTGTGATCGCCAACCGCTTGCGTGGCGACCGTGGGATGGTGACGGCGGAACTAGCGATGGCGCTTCCCGTGCTGATCATTGTGCTTGCCGCGGGTCTGGCCACGGTGACGGTCGTTGGTCAACGCGTCCGAGCGGAGGACGCCGCGAGGGAAGCGGCTCGGGCCGCTGCTCGCGGCGACACCGCCGCCGCGCACCGCCTGGTCAGCCAGGTCGCTCCTGGTGCATCCGTATCTGTCTCCCAGTCGGCCGATCGGACAACCGCTCGGGTTTCCCTAGTTGTCCGTCCGCTGGGCGCGTGGCCGGCACTCACGGTCGACGCTACGGCGATCGCTGCTACCGAGCCGGACGCCGACGACGAGTCTCAGTGGCCGCTCATGGCTGTCCCCTCGTCATGACTGGCGTGACCGCGGCGACGCGTCGCCGTCGTTTTGCCGGGCGGGTGGGAGTCACGACTGGGCGGCCGCCGACGGCCGGCGGAAAAGAACGATCTGGGTCGAATCCCACCCGGCGGCCCGACGACTGTTGCGAGCGCTCTCGGCATAGGCGCGGTTTGTCGCACGTCGACCTGCGGGACCGAGGTTCGGCAACGATCTGGGTACTCGCGTGCGCGACGCTCGTGCTCCTACTTGGTCTGGTCGTGGCGATTCGAGCTGCGGCGGCGCTGACGCGGCACGAGGCCGAGACTGCCGCTGACCTCGCCGCTCTTGCCGGCGCCAGCCGAATCGGTTACGTCGGCGATGTTGCCGGGATCTGCAGGGCAGCCGAAGCAATTGTCAAAGCGAACGGCGGGCTGCTGCTCGCATGCTCGGCATCGCTACAGCCAGACGGCTTGACGGGAACGGTCTCGGTGCGCGCGGCGGTCTCCGCCCGGCTGCCCGTTGTCGGTGGTGTGCGGGCGACCGCTTCTGCTCGTGCCGCGAGGCTCCCTGCTAGCTCAGGTTCGACACCGACTCGACCTCGCACGATGATCCGCCCCAGACCGGCCGTCAGGGCGCCCCCAGCACGAGGCGACTAAGCTATGCGTTGGGTCCGCCAGCAGGCGTGAGGCTCCACGAGCGGCGGCGGCCCAGGCCCGATGTGTCCGGTACGCCGACCGTGCGAGTAGGGTCCCACGTCGGTCCGTAACCAAAGGTCGCTACGGACTCAGCGATCCTCGTCGGCGTCATCGGAAGGGATGCCAGGTGGATTTCTCGGTGACGACGCGCGCTATCGATGAGCTCTCCGTCGTTGACGTCGCGGGTGAAGTTGATGTCTTCTCGGCTGCCGAGCTGGCCGAGCAACTCACCCAGCTTTTCGATGCCGGACGACGGACCGTAATTGTCGACTTGACTTCGGTGACGTTCCTCGATTCGACCGGGCTGGGCACGTTAGTCGCCGCGCGCAATCGAGCGGAGGAAGCCGGAGGGCAGCTTCCTATCATCGGAAGCGGGGAGCGGGTGTTGAAGCTGTTCCGCATTACCGGGCTGGATGAGGTTTTCGAGATCTATCCGTCGATCGAAGCGGCCGTCACGGCAGCGACTAGGACAAGCGAGCCCGGGCCAGAGGCGGACGCGTCGACAACCTAACCGTCGACAACCTGACTCCAGCGCCAAGGCGCACCGCGAACCCATGGGCATCTCCGCCAATGGCGCAATGCTGCCGCCTGCGCTGGCATCGTCTGTGATCGCTCACCCTGGCACCTTCCGCGATCGCCCGAGTGGCACGGTCCACGATCGCGCGCAGTGGCAGCCGGCGATCTCCGCTCTGACATCTCGGCCGCGGCGGTCGATGGGCCGGGGATCAAGGACAACGACCCGCCGCGGCCACGCAGGCGCCGGAGTCCCGGTCGCCCAATCCGCCATCCGTCTGGACCATTTGCGGTCTCGGCGAGGCGCCTTGCTTCGCCCGATGTGCCGCCGGTCCACAGACTGAGCTCGCCGCGGCAGATCAAACCTGAGAGCCTATCTCAGATTTGGGGTGACCGTATGGCGAACGTTGCGCGAATAACGTCTGCTCACCTAGCGACCCCACCGAAGCGGTGGTGCGGCTAGACTCCGCACCAGCGCGCACGGAACCTCCTCGTCGAGTCGCTCATTTGCTTGGGCCCCTGCGTGACAACCTGCGAAAGAGCCCCTGGGCAAGTTGACGAAGGAGCCTGCATTGGCGCTGGCACATTCCAATCTCATAGCTGCGCCGGCCATTTCTGGGAATGAAAAGGTTTTCGTCGTCATCATCGGCGTGGTCGCGATAGCGGCGTTGGTTTTCTGCTACGGGTTGGTCCGTGAGGTGCTGAAGGCCGACCAAGGCACGGCCAAAATGCGTGATATCGCCAAGGCTGTCCAGGAGGGCGCCGCGGCGTACTTGAGCCGGCAGTTCCGCACGTTGGCCGTGTTCTCCGTAATTGTCTTCGTGGTGCTGATCGCCCTCCCGGTCAACGAGGGCGGCTGGAGCGTTCGCATCGGGCGCGCGGTCTTCTTCCTGGTCGGTGCAATCTTCTCGGCGACCGTGGGTTACATCGGCATGACGATGGCCACCCGAGCCAACGTCCGGGTCGCCGCCGCGGCCCGGAGCAAGGGCGCCGCCCGCGGATTCCACATCGCGTTTCGCACCGGCGGCATCTGCGGAATGCTCACCGTCGGCCTGGGCCTGCTGGGTGCGTCCTTCGTCCTGCTTGTCTATAACCAGAACGCTCCGACGGTTCTCGAAGGCTTCGGCTTCGGCGGCGCGCTGCTGGCGATGTTCATGCGTGTCGGCGGCGGCATCTTCACCAAGGCGGCCGATGTCGGCGCTGACCTCGTCGGCAAGGTCGAGGCCGGAATACCCGAGGACGATCCGCGTAACGCGGCGACGATTGCCGACAACGTCGGCGACAATGTAGGTGACTGCGCCGGCATGGCGGCCGACTTGTTCGAGTCATACGCAGTGACCTTGGTCGCCGCGCTGATTCTCGGCCAGACGGCCTTCGGAGCCAAGGGCCTACTGCTGCCGCTGATCATCGGTGCAATCGGCGTGATCAGCTCCATGGTGGGCATCTTGACGACGAACCTGCGCGCGTCTGACCGCAATGGCCTGGTGGCGATCAACCGCGGCTTCTTCTTCTCGGCGGCGGTATCGCTGGCACTCGTCGCGGTCGTCGCCTTCACGTATCTGCCCTCGCACTTCAGCGGCTTTCGTGACGTGACAATTGGGGCGACCGGCAATCCGAAGGTGATCGCGTTCCTGGCGGTGCTGATCGGCATCGTGCTGGCCGTTCTGATCCAGCAACTCACCGGCTATTTCACTGACACCGTTCGCCGTCCGGTCAAGGACGTGGCCAGCACCTCGGTCACCGGCCCGGCAACCGTCATCTTGGCCGGCGTCGCGCTCGGCCTGGAGTCCGCTGTCTACACCGCCATCCTCATCGCGCTGGCGGTATTCGGTGCGTTCCTACTCGGTAGCGGATCCATCGCCGTGGCGCTGTTCGCGGTAGCGCTGGCCGGTTGTGGCCTGCTCACCACGGCGGGTGTCATCGTCTCGATGGACACGTTCGGTCCGGTCAGCGACAACGCGCAGGGCATCGCCGAGATGAGCGGCGACATCGACAAGGCCGGTGCGCAGGTGCTCACCGATCTGGACGCGGTCGGCAACACCACGAAGGCCATCACCAAGGGCATCGCTATTGCCACTGCGGTGCTCGCCGCGACCGCGCTGTTCGGTTCCTTCACGGACGCGGTCGGAATCGCGATCGCCAAGACCGGAACGCAGCCGGCGAGCGATAACTTCGCATTCATCACGAATCTCACCCAGCCGAACAACCTGGTCGGCATCATCCTTGGCGCGTCGGTCGTATTCCTCTTTAGTGGTCTGGCCGTGAGCGCGGTCGGCCGGGCGGCCGGTCGCGTAGTTTTCGAGGTGCGCGAGCAGTTCCGCGCCAAGCCCGGCATCATGAACTTCACCGAGCGGCCTGACTACAGCCGAGTCGTCGATATCTGCACCCGCGATTCGCTGCGTGAACTGGCGCCGCTCGGCCTGTTGGCGATCCTCGCACCGGTGATGATCGGCTTCACGTTCGGCATCGCGCCGCTTGCCGGATACCTCGCCGGTGCGATCGCCGCAGGCGTGCTGATGGCCGTGTTTCTCGCCAACTCCGGCGGCGCGTGGGACAACGCGAAGAAGATGGTCGAGGACGGTTCCTACGGCGGCAAGGGGAGCCAGGCGCACGAGGCCACTGTTATCGGCGATACCGTCGGCGACCCGTTCAAGGACACGGCCGGTCCCGCGATCAACCCGTTGATCAAGGTGATGAACCTCGTGTCGGTGCTGGTCGCGCCCGCCGTGGTCCAGTTGAGCCTTGGCGACAGTGCGTCGGCGCCGCTCCGCGCGGTGATCGCGGTCGTCGCATTCGCGATAATCGTCGCCGCTATCACGGTGTCCAAACGCCGCAAGATCTCGATGGGTGACATCCCGGCCCAAGACGAGGTGCCGGTGTCCAAGCCACCGGAAGCCGGGACGCTTGAGACCGACGGTTCGGCTCGCGCGGCCGAAGAGGCCGGCCGCCGGAGCTGACCGGCCGGAGCGCCTCGAGACGGCGCGCCACTGCCGACGATTGAGGGAGCCGACCCCGCGTAGGTGCCCATCCACGGAGTGATCCTGATCTGCGAGGCTTCGGCTATGCAGTTCTCCCTGTTCGGGGCCGCGGTGGCCGAGCCGACGCTCGGCGATCTCGACGGCGTACTGCTCGCGGGTGGGCACTGGGTGCGCAGCGGCGCCCTCGCGCGCCTGTCGGTCGTTGTTGACGCGGAGTGGCGGGCGGTCACGCTTGCCGACGCATTCGGGGGTCTCGGCGTCGGTGAGGCCGCCCAACCCGTCGTTCCGGCGGAGGGCGGCTTGGGGGTCCGCACCGCCTTCGCTCCCGAACTCTTCCCGCACGCCGCCCGCTGGACCCGCGGAGCGAACGAGGGTCTGCCTCCGGGACTGCTCCTTGCCCCAGGCGGCCTGCGGCTGTGGTGCGTCGCCGGTGGCCGAGCCGACGAAGCCGGCTACCTGCTCGGCACCGACGAACCCGACGATGCCACCCATCGAGCCGCCGGCGCGCAGCTGTCCCGGCTGGGTCTCGCGGCGGTGTCCGTGACGAAGCGCGGTGGTGGACCGGGATGGCGCATCTCGTCGGCCCGGCGAATGCGGCGGTTGGCGGAACTCGTCGGAAATGCGCCCCGCGACGCTGGCGAAAACTGGCCCAGCTGACTGGCAACCCGGCAAACTAGGTATCACGTCGGCGGCCGACTCCTCCGCGTGGATGTGATTGACGCCACGTCCGAGGGTCGCCGGCCGCATCGACGACGGCTAGCGGGAGCCTTCGGCATCGTCCTGATCGCGGCCGCCGGAGCAGTTGTCGGTCGGTTACCTACCGCAGCGATCGTTCCGGTCATGGTGGTACTCCTAGCCGGCATCGATCTCGTGTCCGGCGTGGTGGCCAAGTCCTGGGCCGACACCCACTCGGGCTGGCTGATGCTCGCCGGATGCGCGATGTACCTCGTCATGTTCTGGATCTATGGCGTCAGCCTGCGCTTCGGCGAACTCTCTACGATCACCGTCGGCTGGGTTGTGCTCGTCACGGTGGGTAACATGGCTTTGGACAAAGTCCACTACCAGGTGAACTTCCCCACGTCCAAGTGGCTGGCCGCGATCCTCGCGGTGGCGCTGCTGGCCTACCTGCTGATCGACGTCCGGGGCTCCGAATCGGCCTGAACGACCTGGCTCACGGCCTATCGCGCGGCGCTCCGACACACTCGTGAGGTACCGTCCGCGCTGGCTGTGCACAGCGCGCGGCAGGCGAAGTGGGCTGAGCAACGAGGAGCGAGAGTGGCACGCAGGGCCGCGAAGGCGAGCACCGGCAACAAGCTGGTGATCGTCGAGTCGCCGGCGAAGGCCAAGACGATCAGTGGCTATCTCGGATCGGGATACACCGTCGAGGCCTCGATCGGCCATATCCGCGACCTGCCCCGCAACGCCGCTGACGTCCCGGCCAAATACAAAGGCGAGCCGTGGGCGCGGCTCGGCGTGGACACCGAGCACGACTTCGAACCGCTGTACGTCGTGAGCCCCGACCGCAAGCAGCAGGTCAGCAAGCTGAAGGCGCTCGTGAAGGACGCCGACGAGCTGTATCTCGCGACGGACGAAGACCGCGAGGGCGAGGCGATCGCCTGGCACCTGGTCCAGACGCTCTCGCCGCGGGTCCCGGTGCGTCGGATGGTGTTCCATGAGATCACCCCGCAGGCCATCGCCTCGGCTGTGTCGTCTCCACGAGACATCGACGATCGGCTGGTCGACGCGCAGGAAACCCGCCGAATTCTGGACCGCCTCTACGGCTACGAGGTAAGCCCGGTTCTGTGGAAGAAGGTGCTGCCCCGGCTGTCGGCCGGTCGGGTGCAATCCGTCGCCACCCGAATCGTCGTCGAGCGGGAGCGGGCCCGGATGGCGTTTCACTCGGCCGACTACTGGGACGTCACTGGCACGTTCGCGCCCGAGCGGCGCAAGGATGGCGACCCCGAGACGTTCATGGCAAGCCTCGTCTCGGTCGACGACGTCCGAGTAGCAACGAGTCGCGACTTCGACCCGGCGACCGGGAAAGCAGCGGCCGACGTCGTTCACTTGGACGAACCCGGGGCCCGGGGCCTGGCGGCCCGCCTCGACGGCCAGCCGTTCGAGGTCCTGCGGGTCGAGGAGAAGCCGTATCGGCGTCGGCCGTACCCCCCGTTCATGACGTCGACCCTGCAGCAGGAAGCGGGCCGCAAGCTGCGGTGGTCGTCGGCGGTCACGATGCGAGTCGCGCAGCGGCTGTACGAGAACGGCTTCATCACCTACATGCGCACGGACTCCACCACGCTGTCCGACACTGCGCTCGCCGCAGCCCGAGCCCAGGCCCGAGAGTTGTACGGCGACGCGTACGTTCCAGCCGAGCCGCGCACCTACACCCGCCGAGTCAAGAATGCTCAGGAGGCCCACGAGGCGATCCGTCCCTCGGGAGACACGTTCCGTACGCCCGGGCAGCTCGCCGGACACCTGTCCAGCGAGGAGTTCCGGCTCTACGAGTTGATCTGGCAGCGCACGCTTGCCTCGCAAATGGCGGATGCGGTCGGAACGACGGTCTCGGTCCGGTTGGCCGGGACGTCCGTGACCGACGAACGGGCGGAGTTCGCGACGTCCGGACGCACGATCACCTTCCCCGGGTTCCTGCGGGCCTATGTGGAAGACGTCGACGAATCGGCCGAGAAGGACGACGCCGAGAAGCGAATCCCGCACCTGGAGCGCCGCCAAGCGATCACCGCGCGCGAGTTCCAGGCCGCCGGTCATACGACCTCACCACCGGCGCGCTACACCGAGGCTTCGCTCGTCAAGGCGCTCGAGGAGCTCGGCATCGGCCGCCCGTCGACCTACTCGTCCATCCTGCAGACGATTCAGGATCGTGGTTACGTCTGGAAGAAGGGCTCCGCTCTTGTGCCGTCCTGGACGGCATTCGCGGTGATCGGACTTCTGGAGTCGTACTTCGGTCGGCTGGTGGACTACGGATTCACGGCCAGCGTAGAGAACGACTTGGACGCGATCGCCAACGGCACGACCTCGCGGGTCGACTGGCTGCGACGGTTCTACTTCGGTGCCAACGGAGCGGTGTCTGACCCGCGGCGGATCTCAGCGCAGGGCGGCCTGAAGCGGCTCATCGCCGAGCGGCTGGAAGAGATCGACGCTCGTGGTGTCAATTCCATCCCGATCGGCGACGGTGACGCGGTCGTGCGCGTCGGCCGGTATGGCCCATACCTGCAACGTGGCGAGGAACGCGTCTCGATTCCCGACGATCTGCCGCCGGACGAGCTCACCCCAGAAAAGGTGGACGAGCTGCTGTCGGCGCCGTCCAGCGATCGGATGCTGGGGCTTGACGACGCCGGGGCGGAGATCACGGCGAAGAGCGGCCGCTACGGGCCCTACGTCACCGACGGTGAACGGACGGCTTCGCTGTTCTCCTCGATGTCGCTGGAGACGGTGACTCTGGCCGACGCGCAGCGGCTGCTGACGCTGCCGCGGGTGCTGGGCGTGCTCGACGGTGAGGAAGTCAGCGCCCAGAGCGGCCGCTACGGGCCGTACGTACGCAAAGGCAGCGACTCACGGTCGCTGGACTCCGAGGAGCAGTTGTTCACCATCACGCTCGACGAGGCGGCGGTGCTGTTCGCGCAACCGAAAGCACGGAACCGGCGGGCGGCCGCGACGCCATTGAAGGAGCTAGGCGACGATCCCGTCTCTGGTAAGCCGATTGTCGTGAGGGACGGCCGCTTCGGCCCGTACGTCACCGACGGCGAGACCAACGCGTCGCTGCGGCGCGGCGATTCCGTCGACGCGATCGACCACGAACGGGCCGTGGAGCTCATCGCCGACCGGCGCGCCCGCGGTCCGGCGGCGAAAGCAGTCCGTAAGGCCCCGGCGAAGAAGGCGGCCCCGCGGAAGAAGGCCCCGGCAAAGCGCGCCGCTCCGGCGAAGGCGCCAGCTGGCAAGGCCTAACGAGTCACATCACGCCTTTCGGCCGACGCAGAAGATCCGCCGAAACGGGAAGAGCGTCCCACTAGGGCCGGCGGGATACGTTTCCCGCAGCCGCGGCGCATACTCGGCCTCGAAGTCAGCGGCGTCGGCCGGTGACAGAGCCGCGAGCACGGGTCGCAGGGCGGTGCCGCGAACCCATTCGAGGACCGGATCGGCACCGGCCAGCACATGGATGTACGTGGTCTCCCAGACGTCGGGGACGAAGCCGGCCTCGATCAGCAATGACGCGTATGCGGCTGGTGACCGCACGGCATCCGGTGGCAAGACCGTGGAGCCGACCAACGGCGACCACCGGGCCGTGGAGCTCAAGTCGCGCAGTATGGCGTGTGACGGTGAATCGAGATTGCCCGGCACCTGCCAGGCCATCCAGGCGCCGGGCGGCAGCGCGGCCGCCCATGAGCGAAGCAGCTCGGCGTGGCCGGGCACCCACTGAAGTGCAGCGTTGCTGATCAGCAGGTCGGTGTCGGGATCGGGCCGGAATGCCGTGATGTCATCGAGGCGAAACGTGACCCCGTCGATCGACGACGCGGCGGAGATCATCTCCGGTGAGGAATCGATGCCCACGACGGTCGCGTCCGGCCAGCGATCCGCCAGCATCGCGGTGAGGTTTCCGAGACCGCACCCGAGATCGACCACCCGACGGGGCGATTGGAGGTCGACGCGGTTGAGCAACTCGACGAATGGTCGACCGCGCTCCCCGGCGAAACGGGCGTACTGCTCGGGATCCCACATGGTGTATCGGTCCTCGGGGCGTCGTCGCGCGGACTTAAATCTTGAAATCAAGATAATGCCTATGATGGATGGGTGGGCGACGAGGTGGACGAAATCGTCGACGCGTGGCGCCGGGAACGCCCGGACCTCGATGTCGAACCGATGCATATCCTGTCCCGCGTCTCCCGCCTCGCGGATGTGCTGGCGGATCGCCGCGCGGCCGCATTCGTCGAGCACGGGCTACAAGGGCACGAGTTCGATGTGCTGGCGGCCTTGCGTCGCAGCGGGGAGCCGTTCGAGTTGACCGCCGGCGAACTGTGCACAGCAACGCACGTGACGTCCGGAACGATGACCAGTCGACTCGATCGCCTGGTCGCCCGCAGCTTGGTGGTCCGCCGCCCGGACGAGGTGGACGGGCGACTGGTCCGGGTGCGGCTGACCGCGGAGGGGAGGCGTCGGGTGGACGCTGCCCTGCAAGCGCTCCTGGTATCGGAAAGCGAGCTGCTCGAGCAGCTGCCGGCATCCGCCCGAGAGCGGCTGACTGCGGCGTTGCGGGATCTGTTGGCCGCCACGTCGCGATAAGCGGAGGCCGTTACCGCTTGGCGTCGATAGGCTGAGCTAAGAAGCACGCAGGCGGCGCAGGGGAGGCCGAATTAGCGTCGAGCCGGCCAGGATGGAGTCCGGCCAGCCCGATCGGGTCGCCGGATCGAATTCTGGCCTGCCCGAGAGCGTGTCAGCCTCAGGCGGTACGGAGCGGCCAACCCCAGCCGTGGACGAGGCCGGTAACCAATCCCTCGCCGCATCGGCGCCGGCCGAGCGTCCGTCCAGGTCGTCGATCGCCGCCATGCGCAGCGTGCTGCGAGTTCGCCCGTACCGGCGACTGTGGTACTCCACGGCGTTATCAAGCTTGGGCGACTGGCTGGGACTACTTGCGACGACCGCGCTCGCCACGTCGCTGGCCACCGGCTATCGGGCACAGAACTACGCCCTCGGCGGCGTCCTGGTCGTCCGCCTGCTGCCCGCGATACTGCTGGGCCCGCTGGCCGGTGCGTTCGCTGACCGGTTCGACCGACGGATCACCATGGTCGTCTCCGACGTGCTCCGGTTCGGGCTGTTCCTCACGATTCCACTCGCGCATCTGTTCGTGTCGCAAAGCGAGACGCTCGCCTGGCTGTACATCGCGAGCTTCCTGATCGAGTGCATCAGTCTGTTCTGGACGCCGGCGAAGGACGCGTCGGTGCCGAACCTTGTCCGCCGCGACCAGGTCGAGGCGGCCAACCAGCTCAGCTTGATCACGACCTACGGGCTCACGCCTGTGCTCGGGGCGGCGCTGTTCTCGGTCCTGTCGCTGATCACCAACGTGCTCGCTCGGCACCTTGCGTTTTTCGAGACCAACCCGACGAACCTGGCCCTCTACTTCAACGCAGCGACGTTCCTGGTCGGCGCGTTGATCGTCCTGTTCATCCCCGAGATCAGCGGGCGCCGGACCCGCCGCCCCGTTGATGACCAGCCGAGCCTGCTGGCCCTGCTGCGTGAGGGCGCGAGCTTCGTCCGCCATTCTCGGCTTGTCGGCGGACTCATCATCGGACTCATCGGCGCCTTCGCCGCGGGTGGCGTGGTGGTTGGAGCCGGCAAGATCTTCGCCTCGAGCTTGGGCGGCGGCAACGCTGCATATGGTGTGCTGTTCGGCTCGGTCTTCGTCGGACTCGGCGCGGGCATGGCGTTCGGCCCACGCATCGCGCGCGAGCTCCCGCGACGCCGGCTGTTCGGACTGTCCATCGTGTTCGGGGGAATCTGCCTCGTTCTCGCCGCAATCATGCCGCAGGTAGCGCTCGCGGTGATCTTCGTCCTGTTCGTGGGATTCGGAGCGGGCATCGCATATCTATGCGGCATGACCCTGATGGGCACCGATGTCGCCGATGAGATACGCGGCCGGATCTTCGCGTTGCTGCAGTCGCTGATCCGGGTGGTGCTGATCATTGGTCTGGCCGCGGTGCCGTTCGTAGTTGCTGCTGTAGGCCGCCACACGTTTACGGTCGCGGGTACGAGCGTGACTGTCGACGGCACTCGGTTCGTCCTGGTTGCCGGAGGGCTGCTGGCCATCGCTGCTGGCGTCCTGGCCTACCGGAAGATGGACGACGGACTGGCGGTGCCGATCTGGACCGACCTGAAGACAGCCCTGCGCGGAGACTCGGCCAAGCGTCGGCGGATGGCGGGAGGTGGCGTGTTCATCGCGTTCGAAGGTGGCGAGGGGTCGGGCAAGTCGACCCAGATCGGACTCCTCGCCGCGGCGTTGCGTGACGCAGGCATCGACGTTGTGGAGACGCAGGAACCAGGCGCTACCAAAGTTGGCCGCCGGATCCGCGACTTGTTGTTGCATGACGACGAGGCGCTCGTGCCTCGGGCCGAGGCATTGCTGTTCGCCGCAGACCGGGCAAATCACGTCGCCACGGTCATCCAGCCGGCATTGGATCGGGGGGACGTCGTACTGACGGATCGTTACGTCGACTCGTCGATGGCCTATCAGGGCGCGGGCCGGGAACTGACGTTCGACGAGGTGCGCCGCCTGTCGGGCTGGGCCACGTGCGGGCTCACACCGGACTTGACCGTCCTGCTCGACATTCCCGCCGCCGTGGGACTCGAGCGTGCCCGAGGGCGCGCCGCGTCGACGGACGGGCGCCGCTACGCCGACAAGTTGGAACGCGAGTCGCTGGAGTTCCACGAACGGGTGCGGACAGCGTTTCGCGGACTAGCGGAAGCCGCCCCCGGACGCTATCTGCTACTTGATGCGACCCGGCCGGCGAGCGAGCTCGCGTCCGACATCCTCACCACGGTCGACGAGTTGCTCGCCAGCCGCCGGCCGCGGTCGCTCGATTCGCGACGGAGCATCATACCGAGCCGAGCGAGCCGCCCGGTGCCGAATCAGCCCAGCTCATGAGTCTGAGACAGAGCAGTCGAATCCCGAAGCGGCGCACAGGCAGGAGCGAGGATCCAGCGTGACGGTCTGGGACGCCCTCGTCGGCCAAGACGAGGCGGTTGCCGTCCTGCGGAAAGCCGCCGCTGCCGCACGAGCGATCGCCTCAGGCGAGGACGTGCCGACTGGCGCAATGACGCATGCCTGGCTGTTCACGGGGCCACCTGGATCCGGCCGGTCGGTGGCGGCGCGGGCGCTGGCGGCGGCCCTGCAATGTGAGCGGCCGGACAATCTCGGCTGCGGTGAATGTTCGGCGTGCCACACGGTGCTGAGCCGGAGCCATCCGGATGTGCGATCGGTCGTCCCCGACGGACTGTCCATCTCGGTGGCTGAGATGCGTGCAGTCGTCGCGACAGCGGCGCGCCGTCCGGCGCTCGGTCGCTGGCAGGTCGTCGTGATCGAAGACGCCGATCGACTGACCGAGGCGGCCTCCGACGCGCTGCTGAAGGTCCTCGAAGAACCTCCAGCACGGACGGTGTTCCTGCTGTGTGCTCCGTCGACGCACCCGGACGACGTCACGGTGACCATCCAATCCCGATGCCGGCACATCACCTTGCGCACGCCGTCGACCGATGCCGTCGCGGGCGTCGTGCGCGCTGCCGGAGTAGACCCGGCCGACGCATTGTGGGCGGCCCAAGCCGCACAGGGTCACGTCGGGCGGGCGAAGCGGCTCGCGCGGGATCCGGACGCGCGCACTCGGCGCGCCGCGGTATTGGCCATCCCGGCTTCGCTCACGTCGCTCGGGGCATGTCTGGAGGCTGCTGACCACCTGGTCGGCGCGGCTGAGGCTGAGGCAGCGGCGTTGTCGGCTGATCGGGACGCCGGTGAGATCGAGGCACTGCAGGTTGCTCTCGGCGCCGGTGGCACGGGGAAAGGTGCGACGGCAGTGGCCCGGGGCGCGGTGGGCGCCGTTCGTGACCTCGAGCGGCGCCAGCGGTCACGGGCCACCCGTACTCAGCGTGACGCGTTGGACCGCGCCCTGATCGATCTGGCGGCGTTCTATCGGGACGTGCTGCTCGAACAGTCCGGATCGCCCGTGCAACGCGCCCACCCCGACGTCGACAAGGATGTGCGGAGTGTGGCGAAAGCGATACCGCCGACCGGGACGCTGCAACGCCTTCAGGCCGTCCTCGCCTGCCGCGAGGCACTGGAGCTGAACGTCAAACCGCGCATCGCGGTGGAGGCGATGACGGTCGCGCTTCGCCTGCCCTGAGAGCGGCCCCGGTCCGGCTACCCTGCGTCCCGGCATACGCTGCAGGCATGAGCATGGTCTGCGCGGTCACGTTCCAGCGCCACGGCCGGCTCTACTATGCCGACCCGGGCGGGTTGTCGCTGCAGGTTGGCGATCAGGTTCTGTATCCGACGAACGACGGGCCCGAAGTGGCCGAGGTCATGTGGTCTCCGCAATTCATCAGCGAAGAAGTCGGCCGGCTGCCCGTTCTTCTCGGTGCGGCGACCGCGTCGGACCTCGAGCGGGCTGCGGTGAGTCGCAAGAAGCGGGCGTCGGCGCGCGTCGCCGCTCGACGACTGATCCGCGAACACGACCTGCCGATGAAGGTCAGCGGGATCGACTACATAAACGATCGCAACCACACCACCATCTACTTCACCGCGCCGCACCGGGTCGACTTCCGAGCCCTCGTCCGCGATCTTTCCGCGACGCTGCACGGTCGGGTCGAGCTGCGGCAGCTCTCGGCCCGCGACGAAGCCCGCCTGACCGGCGGTGTTGGCTCCTGCGGCCGTGAGCTGTGCTGCTCCACGTTCCTCGTGGACTTCGAGCCCGTCTCGGTGCGCATGGTCAAAGATCAGGATCTGCCGCTGAACCCGCTGCGCATCTCAGGCGCGTGCGGCCGGTTGATGTGCTGCCTGAAGTACGAGCACCCGCTGTACCAGGACTTCGCCGCGGAGGCGCCGGCCATCGGCGAAGAGGTCGACACCCCGGATGGCCTGGGCACGGTCGTCGGCCACAACGTGCCGTCGGAATCGGTCGTGGTCCGGATGACCGCGGACGGTCGTCGCACTCCGTGTGCGCTCGCGTCGGTGTGCGCGTCCCGGAAGGCCTATGAGGCGAGTCCCGCGGCGCAACGCACCGACCAGTAGAATCACTCGGCGCGCCCGCGGGCGCCCCTGCCGCCTTAGCTCAGTCGGCCAGAGCGACGCACTCGTAATGCGTAGGTCGAGGGTTCGACTCCCTCAGGCGGCTCCCGTTTTCTGGGCCTATGCCGCCGTCGGCGGCCTGTTCGTGATCATCGGGTATACAACGGGTACACCTCTCGACAGACTCGACAGACTCGACAGGCGGCTCTGCGCGCCTCAGCTGCTCGTCCAACCGCGCGGCCGCCCCGTTGATGTCGTCGTCGAAGAGCCCGGAATACCCGTCGAGCGTCATGGCCGCCGCGGTGGGTGACGAACCGGTCTGTCGGATCCGCGAACGGAGCCCGGCATTCGGGCCGGGACCAGGGCAACCGGCCAGGGTGTTCACGGGTGCGACCGGGCGGCCCGAACGCGACCGTGGAAGCGAGCGGGAACCAGAGGATTGGAGCCACGGCCGTGGACATGAAACTCGAGGTTGTGGCAGTGCGCGTCTCTGATGTGGACCGGGCCAAGGACCTCTACCAGTCACTGGGATGGCGCCTCGATGCCGACTTCGTCATCGGCCCGGATTTCCGGGTGATACAGATGAACCCCGCCCGGCTCGGGCTGCGCGATCATTTTCGGCACCGGGATCGCCTCGGCCGCGGCCGGTTCGGCGCAGGGCCTCACCACCCGCCTGCCGGGCCGCGCGACATCCGCGCTGGCGGCATACGACTGCCTGACCGGCCTGGCGGAGGCGGCCTTCACTAAGGAGCACAGCATGCGTGCCGATATCGTGCCCGGCGGGATCTTCCCCGACTACGAGCTGACCGACCACACCAAGACCCGGCGTCGGCTCCGCGAGCTGCAGGGGATCGACCCGATGATCCTGGTCCTCTCGCGCGGCGGGTTCTGCCCGAAGGACCACCAGCAGCACCTCGAGCTGGCCGCCAACTACTCGAAGATCCGCGTCGCCTACACCCAGATCGTCACCATCTCCACCGACAACACCCTCAAAACCAACGAGTTCCGCGACTCGGTCGGCGCACAGTGGACCTTCCTGTCCGACGCTGGCCACAAGATCCAGAAGGACCTCGACATCCAGGAGTACACCGACTCCTACTACGACCCGATGATCCCGTACACGCTCGTGCTCAAGCCGGGACTGGTCATCTTCAGCGTCTACAACGGCTATTGGTTTTGGGGCAGACCGTCGTTCGAGGACCTTCGCCGCGACCTTCGTGCGGTGATCCGCGAGATCCGCCCGGACTGGGACCTGGCCGCCCTCGGCCTCCGCGAGAACTGGCAGGCCGGCGACCACTCGATGCACCACCCGTACCAGCAAGCCGACCACATGCGGACCGTAACGCCCCTGTCCGTTCGAGAAAGATTGAAACGCTATTCACCGAACGGACAGTGGTTCCACTTCCACAGCGCCAGGAGGAGCCGGCCATGGAGTACCTCGTCAACATGACCACCCACGTCCCGGACGGGACGCCGGACCAGGCCGTGGACGACATCCGCGCCCGCGAGGCCGCCCACTCGCGCGAACTGGCAGCGGCGGGGCATCTCCTGCGCCTGTGGCGCCCACCGCTGCAACCGGGTGAATGGCGCTCGCTCGGGCTGTTCGCCGCCGCGGACGGCGGCCAGCTTGAGGAGGTCCTGGCCTCCATGCCGCTGCGGGTGTGGCGCACCGACGAGGTCACGCCGCTCGCGCCGCACCCGAACGACCCGGCGCTAGCGCCCAGTAACGCCGGTACGGAGTTCCTGACCACTTTCACCATCAACGTCCCGGAGGGCACGCCGGGCTACGCCGTGGACGACACCGAGGCGCGCGAGGCGCAGCGGACGAAGGAGCTGGCCGGGCAGGGGCACCTGCTGCGGCTGTGGAGGTTGCCCGGCCCGTCGCGCGCGCTGGGCCTGTGGAACGCCGGGAACCCCGCCGAGATGCAGGCGATCTTGAAGTCGCTGCCCCTGGACCCGTGGATGACCGTCGAGACCACGCCGCTCAGCCGCCACCCGAGCGACCCGGCGACGATCATCCGATGACTGGGAACGACCGGAGAGTCGCCATCATCACCGGAGGCTCGCAGGGCATCGGCGCCGGCCTGGTGGCCGGGTACCGCGGGCGAGGCTGGGCGGTGGTGGCCAACGCCCTCACGATCAAGCCGTCCGAGGACCCGGACGTGCTCACCGTCGAGGGCGACATCGCGAAGCCCGCCACCGCCGACCGGATCATCGAGGGAGCACTGGAGCGGTTCGGCCGCATCGACACCCTGGTCAATAACGCCGGCGTGTTCGTTTCCAAGCCGTTCACCGGCTACACCGCCGAGGACTACGCCCTGGTTGTCGGGGTGAACCTCACCGGGTTCTTCTGGCTGACCCAGCGGGTCATCGCCGAGATGGTGACGCGGTACGGCGGCCACGTCGTCAACGTGTCGGCCACCCTCGCCGAGGTCGCGAACTCCAGCGCGCCCTCGGTCCTGGCCGCGCTGACCAAAGGCGGCCTGGCCGCGGCTACCCGGTCATTGGCCGTCGAGTACGCCTCCCGGGGCGTCCGGGTCAACGCCGTCTCGCCCGGCATCATCCAGACGCCGGTGCACCCAGCGGACACCTACGACGGACTCGGCGACCGGCTTCCTCCGCTCGGGCGCGTCGGCCAGGTCAGCGACGTCGTCGACGGCATCCTGTTCCTGGAGTCATCGCCGTACATCACCGGCGAGATCCTGCACATCGACGGCGGCCAGATCGCGGGCCACTAGGCCCACAGGTGTGATGGACGATCAGCAGCTCCACCATTGGGAGATCAGGACAAACCTCGGTCGGCACGCGCGCCCGAGGGGTGACGGCAGCGGCTGGCTGTGGGAGGTCAGCCGCGATGACCAGGTTGCGCGGGTGATGATCGAGATAAGCGAAGCCAGCGAGGTCGGCCGACCCGGTGGGTCTGCCTGAGGAGACTCGCCGGGCGCTCGAAACGGACGGCAGAACGGAGCTCCTGAAGGTGCTCGGCCACGATTACCCACCGCGCGTCATCCGATGCGGCTCGACCGGGTGTACATATCGCTCGGCCGCGCAGGGCGGTTGACCGAGGCGAAGCTCTCAGCCGCTGCCACCCGCAGGACGGCGTGCCGTGGCTACAGCGGAGCGGACAGGCCTTCGCGCGCCGCCGATAAGCTGCATGACCTCGCCGGCGGGATCGCTCTTCCGGACGCGGGACAGGCGAATGGCACCGAAGAAGGTGTTCACCAAGCTCGGGATCAGATCTAGCGACCAGGGGATCTGACCCGGGGTTACCCAGGCGCGAGCACAGGCGCCCTGGGGCAATGTCCAAGTCACACCGTCATCTTCTGCGCCAGGAACAGGAGCGTCATGTCCTCCGCAACGAAGGCCGCGCAAGTGAGGCTCAATCGAGTGACACCTTCACACTGCCGTGTCGTACTCGACAACCCGCCGCTGAACCTCATGGGTCCGGAATTTGTTCTGCAGATCCGAGAGATCGTGACGGCGCTCGAGAACGACGACCGAGTGAAGGTGGTGGTCTTCGAAAGTGCCGTCGACGGCTTCTTTCTTAATCACTCCGACTTCCTCGCCAAGTTCGAGGATCTGACCGGCATCCCGCAAGGTCCGACCGGCCTCGAGGCATGGCCCGACGTCCTGGTGCGCCTGACGCGCGCCCCCTTCGTTTCGATCGCGCTGATCCGGGGTCGGGCGACCGGAAACGGCAGTGAGCTCGCGCTCGCCTGCGACATGAGCTTCGCGAGCCGAGAGAACGCGCGCTTGTCGCAATGGGAAGTGGGCGTGGGCCTCGTCGCTGGTGGAGGGCCCATGGCGCGATTGCCGCGGGTCATGGGACGGGGACGTGCCCTCGAAGTGCTCCTGAGCGCAGACGACATCAGCGGCGCCGATGCCGAGCTCCTCGGCTACGTGAACCGGGCGCTCCCGGATGCCGAGCTGGACAGTTTCGTCGACGCACTCGCAACCCGCATCGCCTCCTTCGACAAGTGGGCGATCGCCAACACCAAACGCCTCGTGAACGAAGCCAGCCTGCCACCCGACGTCGAAATCAGAGCGGGCTGGGACGCCTGCATGGCCTCCGTCAAGCGACCAGCGGCGCAGGAAAGCATCAAAGCCCTCCTGGAGCAAGGACTCCAGAAGCCCGGAGACTTGCAAGATCGACTCGGGTTCTACCTGGGACAGCTGGGCCGCGCGGACGAGCGCTGACATCCCAACGGCCCATCTCACTTTCCGGAAGGAAGTACACGACCATGGACTTGCTCACCACCGCCAAGAACATCGCTGCCCGCGTCGAGGCCGAGTCGTTCAAACAAGACGTACCCGTCGCGGTCACCGTCATCGACATCCACGGCAACATCGTTCTCACCCATCGCATGACCGGAGCGCCCGCGTTCTCCCTCGAGCTCTCTGAGCGAAAGGCCTACACGTCCGCCCTCGTCGGCATGCGCACCGCTGACCTCGTCCCCCTCGTGCAACCAGGCGCGGCCCTCTACCCCCTCCTCAGCGTCTCCGGCGGTAGATACTCCGCGATGGGCGGCGGCATGCCGCTCACCAGCGACGGCCAAGTCATCGCCGGCGTCGGAGTCAGCGGCGGAACGACGGAGCAGGACGTTGCCATCGTCGAAGCTGCAGTGATCAATCCCAACCCCGCGGGCCCGACCGGGCCATCGGCGGCCCGGGTGCCGGTCGGGTACACCGAACAGAAAGCCCGCGTCGGCGACGTCGTGATCAACTACGTGCGGGGCGGAAACGGGCCGACGCTGGTGTTGCTGCACGGATACCCGCAGACCTGGTACGAGTGGCGTGAGCTGCTGCCGGAGTTCGCCAAGCAGTACACGGTGATCGCGCCGGATCTGCGCGGTGCCGGGGCCAGTGATGCCCCCGCCGACGGATACGACAAGAAGACCATGGCCGCCGACATCCACGGGCTACTGACCCAGCTCGGCCTTGCCGACGGCATACGGCTGATCGGCCATGACATCGGCACGATGGTCGCGTACGCCTACGCCGCAGCGCACCCCAGTGAGGTGACCAGGCTGGTGCTGTCCGAATCACCGCTGCCCGACGAAGGCCTGTACCAGTTCCCGTCGCTGACCTCGGCAGGCCCCGGCTTCTGGAACTTCGGGTTCTTCAGCAACATCAATGGTCTACCCGAAGACATCATCACGGGCCACGAGGACATCTGGGTGGCCCGGTTCATCGACACACTCGCGGTTCACAAGGACGCTATCGGCCCAGCGCAGGTGCGAGAGTACGCAAGCGATCTGTGCGACCCGGCGCACCTGCGCGCCGGCTTCGAATGGTTCCGAGCCTTCCCAAAGGACTTGAAGGACAACGCCGAATACATCAAGACCAGGCTGCCCATGCCGGTGCTCGCGGTCGGCGCGCAGGGCAGCCTCGGCGACCTCGTGCCCAACCAGATCCGCCGCTACGCCACCGACATGACCGGCATCGTCATCGAGGACTGCGGCCACTGGATCTACCAGGAACAACCGCAGCAAATCCTCGAGCGACTTCGCCAATTTCTTCGGTAGCCACCGACATCCGTCAGCTCCCTGAGACTTGCGCACCGGGCACACCACCGCGGCTGAGCCGAGATTCGCGTACAGCCACCCACGATGAGGCCCTTATAACGTCCTTGAACGTCCTTGAACGTCCTTGAACATCCAATCGCGCTGGCGCCCGAGTTAGCTCCGAGCGCTGGCAGCCTCCGGCTGCAAATCAAAAGGGGGAGCTGCGCTCCCGGCACACCGGGACGGTCAGTGCTGCGCAATGAAGAGGTGGAGCGGGTGGTGGGCCTCGGAGGGACAGTCGTTCCCCCAGGAGGCGCGGCAACCCGGTCCCGTCCCCGAGCGCACCAGGTGCGGGTCGTTCTTCTCCGTCAACGATCCCGAAGGCAATCCGTGGCCCGCGGCCGCAGGCCAGCCTTACCGCCGGGGTGCATCACCACCCCATGCCCGTCGCTGACATCCAGCTGTTCAAGTACGACGATTTACGGCTGTGGGTCACTGACGGAAAAATCAGCCCGTCGCTGACATCCAGCTGTTCAAGTACGACGATTTACGGCTGTGGGTCACTGACGGAAAGGCAAACCCCGCCGCACCGCCGTGGCCCAGCGCGGCAGCGGAGCTGCCAGAGTCCACGTGCTCTACGCCACGTCAGCGTCGCCGCTCGCCCCGGAAAAGCAACCGGCCGAAAGCGCCGATACCCCGCTGATCCTTGGCTCACATCACCCGTTGTTAAAGCAGGCCCATCAGAACCAGCAGTACGAGTCCCGAGGCGGTGCCGGTGTCCCGACTGCTGATCTGGCCCGTGGCGGCCCGTCTGAGGTGGCGGGTAGCGTTCAGCCGAAGCGTCTCCGCTAGCCCTCACTCCGGATGGTGGGCGTGACAGTGCATCCTCCGCCCCGGTTGTTCGGCAGGACCGGCGAGCTGGAGATCCTGGGACGGCTCATCGCGAACGTGCGAAGCGGTCAGAGCGCCGTCTTGGTCGTGCGGGGAGAGCCGGGGATCGGCAAGACGGAACTGCTGCGACAGCTGATCGCCGAGGCGTCTGATTTCAGGGTGACCCGCGTGGCCTGCGTCGAGTCGGAGATGGAGCTTCCCTTCGCCGGGCTGCACCAGCTGTGCGCGCCGATGCTCGGCCGGCTCGGGTCGCTGGCCGAGCCTCAGCGTCGCGGACTCAGCGTCGCGTTCGGGCTTGCCTCCGGAGATAGTCCCGACCGGTTCCTGGTCGCCCTCGCGGCGCTCAGCCTCATGGCGGAGGCTTCCGAGGAGCAGCCGATGCTGTGCGTCGTGGACGACGCGCAGTGGCTCGACCAGGCCTCGGCCCAAGTCCTCGGATTCGTCGGGCGCCGCCTGCTGGCGGAGTCGATAGCGCTGGTGTTCGCGGTCCGGACGCCGGCCGCGGGACATCCCTCGCCGAATCACCTGGCGGGTCTGCCCGAACTCCGGCTGGGCGGACTGGATGAACAGTCGGCTCGGGCGCTGCTGGCGACGGTCACCTCAGGTCCGCTCGACGAGAGTGTCCGCGGCCGGATTCTCGCGGAGGCACACGGCCATCCGCTGGCCCTGCTCGAGCTCTACGGAGGCCGGAGCGCGGCCGACCTGGCCGGCGGTTTCGCTCTTCCGGACGCGGGAGATCTGCCCAGCCGCATCGAAGATCAGTACGCAGCGCGCCTGGGTGAGCTGCCGGACGAGGTCCAGCGGCTGGTCCTGCTCGCGGCGGCCGATCCGGTCGGGGACCCGGCGCTGATCCTCCGGGCGGCTGGGGTACTCGGCCTGGACATCGGAACCGTGAACCTGGCCGCCGCGGCCGACCTGCTGGGGTTCGGTGTGAACGTGCGCTTCCGGCATCCTCTGGTGCGTTCTGCCGCCTACCGGGCCGCCGCGGCCGATGACCGGCGAGCCGCACACGCGGCGCTGGCAGCAGTGACCGATCCGCAGGCCGACCCCGACCGCCGGGCATGGCATCGCGCCCACGCGGCTGCCGGGCCGGACGAGGCGGTGGCCGAGGAGCTCATCAACTCGGCCAGCCGTGCCGTGCGCCGAGGCGGGGTAGCCGCCGCCGCGGCCTTCTGGGAGCGAGCCGTGGCGCTCACTCCGGACCCGGGCGAGCGCGCCTCACGGGCTCTGGCGGCGGCCGAGGCGAAGTACGCAGCCGGGGATTTCGAGGCCGCCCAGACCCTGTTGGTAACGGCTGAGCTCGGACCGCTCGGCGAACTCGGCGAGGCGCGCGTGCAGCGGATGCGGGCGCAGGTCGCGTTCGCGCTGAGACGGGGCGGCGACGCGCCGCCGCTCATGCTGCGGGCAGCACAGCGGCTACAGAGCCTGGACGCCGAGCTGGCCCGGCAGACCTATCTCGAAGCCCTGGTAGCCGCGATCTACGCCGGCCGACTCGCCCACGGGCAGGACGCGAGGCAGGTCGCGCGCGCCGCGAGATCCGCAACGCCCGGGCCTTCCGGGTCGGAGCCGCTGCCGCACTCGCAGCTGCTCATCCACGGCCTGGCCGTACGCCTGGCCGATGGGTACCTGGCTGCCGCCCCAACGCTCAAGGAGGCACTGCGCCACTACCGGGCGCAGCCGTACGAGCTGGACTGGCTGTCCGTCGCGTACAACATGGTCGCCATGGACCTCTGGGACGACGAGGCGTGGTTCGAGCTCGCGGCCGGCCAGGTCCGGCTGGCGCGAGCCAGCGGCACCCTCAGCTGGCTTCCGTTCGCGCTGGACTATCTCGCCGAGTTCCACATCCAGGCCGGCGAGCTGTCGAAGGCGGCGGCCTTGCTGATGGAGCGTGAGCGCGTCGACCCAGGGACCAGAGAGGCCACCTTGCCCTACGTCCCACTGCTGCTCGCCGCGTGGCGCGGCGACGCGCCGACCGCCGCCGATCTGGCCGAGGAGATGGCCCGTGGCGCCTCGGACCGGGGCGAGGGCGCGGCACTGACCTACACGGACTACGCGCAGGCGATGCTTTACAACGGCCTCGGCACCTACGGGGCCGCCGCCGAGGCGGCGCACGGGGCCAGCGCCGTCGACGAGATCGTCATCTCGCCCTGGGCCCTATATGAGTTGGTAGAAGCCGCGGCACGAAGCGATCAGCAGGAACGTGCCTGCGCGGCGGCTGATCAGCTGTCGCAGCTAGCCGTGGCGAGCGCCAGCAACTGGGCTCGCGGCGCGGCGGCGCGGTCCCGGGCGCTGGTATCCGGGGGACGCGCCGCCGAAGCGGAGTACCGTCAGGCGATCGAGCTGCTGGGCAGAACCCGGATGGCGACCCACCTGGCCCGCGCCCGCCTGGTCTACGGCGAATGGCTGCGCCGGGAGAACCGGCGGATCGATGCCCGCAACCAGCTGCGGCCCGCGTTCGACGCGCTCGCGGCCATGGGCGCCGAGGCCTTCGCCGAACGCGCCCGGCGAGAACTCCAGGCGACCGGCGAGAAGGCGCGCAAGCGCAGCGCAAATACCCGCACCGACCTGACCCCGC
Organism: uncultured Actinomycetota bacterium; assembly: GCA_963809815.1. Lineage (GTDB taxonomy): Bacteria > Actinomycetota > Actinomycetes > Mycobacteriales > Jatrophihabitantaceae > CAVVJA01. Next base: position 3,839 of record CAWELM010000014.1, on the reverse strand, counting down.
AAGAGGAGGAGATCGCCCAGCTGGCCCGCGAGGGACGTACCAACCAGGAGATCGGCGCACAGCTGTTCATCGGCGGCCGCACCGTGGAGTGGCACCTGCGGAAGGTGTTCGCCAAGCTCGACATCAGCTCCCGCCACGAGCTCGACCGGGCCCTGAGAAGAAGGAGCATTCGGTCATGACCGAACAGCTGCCCGGCGAGTTGATCTACGAGTACACCATCCAGTCGACCGGGGCGACCTCGTACGGCGTGCCCGCGCTGGACGCTCTGCTGTCCGGCATCGCAGACATCCCACCGCAAGGGGCCCGGTACGACCTCACCTTCCGCGGGCGGATAGTCGGTCAGAGGCTACGAGGAACGGTTGAGCTAGCCGACTACATCCACGTCCGTCCCGATGGTCGCGTTCAACTCCACATCCATGCCGAGATCACGACCGATGATGGCAAGAAGATCGCGCTCTATGCCGATGGCGTCGCCCACTTCACGGAGGGACCACCTGTTGGCGACCTGCGCGAAAACGTGACCATGACGACTTCCGAGCCCGACTATGCGTGGGTAAACCCACTTCAGATCTGGGCCCGGGGCACGGTCGACCTAGCCAAAGGCGAGGCACATGTCATGGGCTACGTCGTCTAGCGCCTGTCGGACCGCCGACCCCGCCCGGCTGCTCAAGAGCGCGCCGCCGAGCGGGAGTGACGGCGGAGTTATCGGGGACGGCGACCCAGGGCGGACCGAGGCACGAACCCGTCGATCTAGCTATGGCTCGGGTTGGGTGGGCCGAGGTAGGGGAATTGGTCCAGCAGGTCGTCGTGCGGCTTGAGGCCGGACGGGGGGACCTTGCCGTTGGTCAGCCAGGCGAAGCGCATGCTGTAGACGTCGTCGGTGGGTATGCGGCCGTTGGGGTAGGTGGCGGGCTGGGTGCGGTCGTAGTGCAGGATGTCGGGCAGGACCTCCAGGGCGGCGGCTCTGGCGTCCTCGGGCGTGTAGCCGCCGGCGTTTTCCAGGATCGCCGACCACGGCCCCAGGTAGTTGGCCACGTCGTCGGCGGGCTGCCGGGAGTTGAACAGGTTCTTCTCGCCGTCGGGGTTGATGAACGGGTTGATGGTCGGGTTCCCGCCGCGGTCCAGCTGCTCGAGCACGCCGTTGCTGCGCCGGCTGATCGAGGCCCACACGCCGATGACCGGGCCGCCGAGCATGTCGTCGGGTACCTCCAGCACGATCGAGTCGACGTTGTTGTCGGCGAAATCGTCGTGCCCGGTCCACTCGAAGCCGTGCAGGGCGCCTTCGACGTCGGCGAAGAACGGGTCGCTGCGCAGCCCCGCGAACAGCCTGATCCGGCCCGCCTGGACGGGCTGGGCGGAACCGTCGAAGCTGACCGGGATGTCGCTGCTCAGCACCTCGCCGACCGGCTCGGGCTGGCGGGCCTGCTCGCCGGTGGCGTATCTGGCGGTCCCGATTTGCCTGCCGTTCTCGTACTCGGAGAACACGAACGTGAACGCGACATCTGCATGGTTGTCGCCGTCGGTATCGATGTTGATCCGGTAGACCGCACCGGGGTAAAACTCCGGGCCGGTCACCGGGGCCGGGATCGGCGGCGGGGCACTGGTCGGGTTCGAGTCCATGATCAGCACGGTGGTGCCGGGGTGGTGACGGTGAAGCAGTGTGTGGTGATGTTCCGGGCTGGCGGCCGCCTGGAAGACGAACACGTCGGTGAGGTCCAGGCGGCGATCGTCGCCGGGGAATTTGAGGTTGTCGGCGCTGAAGTGGTTCGACATGGTGACTCCCTTGGGGTTGTCAGCTGCGAATGAAGTCCAGCAAGGCCGTGTTGACCTGGCCGGCATGGGTCCATGGGATGGCGTGCGGGCCGCCGTCGATCACGACGAGCTTCACGTCGTTGAGCAGGTCGGGCAGCCGCTTGCCGGTCTTGTCGATCGGCAGGACCTGGTCGGCGTCGCCTTGGAGCACCAGCATGGGCACGTCGATCTTGGGCAGGTCGTCGCGGAAGTCGGTCGTCCAGGTCGGGATGCAGGCCACCGCGGCGGTGGCCGAAGCCGTCACGGCGATGTTCCAGCTGGCCTGGTAGGCCTGGTCGCTGACCAGGGTGCCGCGCAGGGTGTCGATGTTGTAGAAGTTGTCCAGGAAGCCCTTCATCCACGCCGGCGTGTCGGCCGCGGCGGCTCGGGCGAACCCGTCGAACAGGCTCTGCGGCACCCCGTCGGGGTTGTCGGGCGTCTGCAGCAGGAACGGCGGGATCGGAGCGACCAGCACGCCCTTGACCGCCCGGGCCGACCCGTAGCTGGTCAGGTAGCGGGTGACCTCGCCGGTGCCCATCGAGTGCCCGACCAGGACGGCCTCGCGCAGGTCGAGGTGCTCCAGCAGCATGTTCAGGTCGGCGGCGAAGGTGTCGTAGTCATAGCCGGTGGCAGGCTGGCTGGACTTGCCGAACCCGCGGCGGTCGTAGGTGATGACCCGGTGGCCGGCCTCGAGCAGGGCCGGGACCTGCCTGTCCCAGGCGCGGCCGCTGAGCGGGTAGCCGTGGATCAGCACGACCGGCTGGCCAGTGCCATGATCCTCGTAGTAGATCTCGATGTCTGAGCTGTTTTCCCGGCCGACGGTGATCGTGGGCATGAGCCCTCCTTCTGTTAACGGCGACCCGCCGGCCCCACGCTGTGGACCGGGAGCCGGGCGGTTTCGCCTGCAGGTTGGTACTGGAACCACGGTCGCGCTCCGGGCGGCGCATCGAACCCGTGAAGCCCCTGGCCGGGTTCCCTGGTCTGTAGCAGGGCGGCCCTGCGTCGGGCACCCCTTCGGCCCCGGAGCTGTGGCGGTGCCCGGAGCCAGCACAGCGGATTCCTGACGTCCCGGCATCAGTCCACCCCAGCACCGCACGGACCCAGACGATCCGGACACGGTCGACGAAGCCAGGGCGAACCCGGAAGTCTTCGCCAAGAAGACCTTGAAGCAGGTCGCCGAGCACACCACCGACGTCATCAATGCCTTGGACAAGAAACCAGCGCTGATGGGCCAGCCGCATGGAGGAATCCGCAGCGCCTGTAGACCAGGTCCTTATGACGGCGGGCGGACGTCCTCACGACATGTCCACGATTCCCGCACCGTAGCGGCGACTAGTCCGCTCGGGCTGAGATGGATAGCGGATCGTCGGTACGGCTGGGCGAACGCGCTGGACGAGAAGGAGGCCAAGGAGCTTCACGACGCGTTCCACGTCGCCTGCTCCGGGATCGCGCTCGTGCAGATGGGCAACGCGAACCTCAATCCATGGACGCAGGCGAAGGTGAACACGAAGAACCCCGACCGCGGTCCCCTGCTGATCATTGACGGCGAGAAGGACCACACGGTGCCGTGGGCGATCGCGAACGCTGCCTACAAGCGGCAGAGGCGCAACCGCGCCGTGACGGAGATCGTGAAAATCCCGAACCGAGGCCACTCCCTCACGATCGACCACGGCTGGCGCGAGGTCGCCCAGACGGCGCTCGACTTCCTCAAGCGGTTCGCCTAAGCGGTCATGCGCGGCGGCAACGACGCCGGCCACGGGATCCGAGCCGATTCCGCCGCGCCGGCCACCTGAGAATGTCACGCGTCGGACGCGGGACAGCAGGATCTATCCGCGCCGGACAGCCGCCGCCACCGCTTCTCGACAATCGGTGGGCCAAATGTCAGCCCGTCCGATCCGGCCGGCGACACCCCCCGCTCCCACATCGCCATGAGCGCCAGCGAAACTCGTGCACAGCTACATCAATGCAGGCGGCCCGCCACCACGTCGGCCGCTCCATACCGCTCTTCTCGTCGCCACTGGTGAAAGCTTCGGCAGTTGCGCGCCCTT